>JAUWGH010000002.1 GCA_030606485.1 Promethearchaeota archaeon
AAGCTTATATAATTTTGCTACGGAGAGATTTAAAGGTAAAGTGAATCGAAATAACAACAAGAATATAATAGATTTATCAAATCAATTAATTAGAGATGATATTAAAGAGTTATATAAATTATATTTCTATCAAGCTAATTATTATAGATTAGTATTATGGACTCGTAATATTACTATTTATAGCATTCTCTATTTGATACTTATATTGTTAATTATCACACTTATAATAGTCTTTATATCAATACCAACCTAAATTTATTACAATTTATTGTTTTTTCACAAGAATTTTTTGATGGCAGAATTCCACAAATTTTTGCGGGTCTTTAGCCATTCCCTCTTTTAAATCCCCTAATTTATTTAATAACTCTTTAGGAATAGGATTATTTCCTATAACTAATTTTTTCAGTTTTTTAAGTGTTTGCAAACCTTTGATTTCGTAAATTTGATTATTATTTAACCATAGTTCTTTTAGATTTGTGAGATTTTCGAGTCCTTTGATCTCTGTTATTTGATTTTTACCAAGACTTAATAATTCTAGATTTTTTAATGTTTCAAGCCTTTTTATTTCGGTAATTTCATTATCATATAAATATAATTCTTTTAAATTTATGAGTGATTCCAATCCTTTAATTTCAGTAATTTTATTACTTGAAAGAACCAAATTTTTTAGATTAGTTAGTTTTTCAAGACTTTTAATATCAATTATTTGATTCTTTGCAAGATTTAATTCTTCTAATCTTCTTAATGTCTCCAGTCCTTTAATCTCTTCAATATTATGTCCTTCAATTAGAAGATGTTTTAGATCAGTTTGTCTTTTTAAGCCCTTTATTTCGGCTATATCTTTTAACTTTCTTGTTTCTTCTCCTTTAACCCATAATTCGTAATAATCCAAGTCTATAGGATATAATTTTCCCTTTATTATAACAAAATCAAAATATTGCTGTGGTGTGAGAGAACTGAGTTCTTCCTCACTTAAATAACTCATATATCCTTCCTCAAGTAAATATTCTTGAACTTGTTTGTGCCCATTTTCAAATCTTTTAGCAATCTCTTCCCTAAAAACCTTATTAGCAAGTGGATCCCCAGCTTCCGTTAATTTCTTTAGTAAAGGAAATGCTAAATCACTTTTAAGAAGCCTAGTATTATAATTACTTTCTGCCCATACCTGTAAATTTGAACAATGAGCCCAGAATTCAGTTTCTGGAGGGATTTTATATGGATATATTCCATCACCCTCCATTGAACGGTTTAATCTCTCTGCAGCCTCATCAATGGAGTCAATATCATCAAACGATTTAATCTTATCAACTGGAATATTCAATAACAAAAACTTACACTGTTTAAACGGAATTTCCTCGATATAAATAACCGTTTCCATGCCATCGATTCCATCCTCTAGCTGGAGAGTAATATATTCATTTACCTTAAATTTAGAGAAGATTACCTTCGCCTTTTTCATAATAATAATCTATGATTTATAGTGACCTTTATTTAAGAATTCCATTACTATTACAGAAAAATCAATCCACTCTTATAAACTTTAGCATAAAAGAGAAGAAGAGACGAACCACAATGGAGCGATTTCGGACCGCGATTTTTTTTCCAAAAAAAAACTAATTTTTAGAAAGATATTCGATAACCCTAACTAATTTTATCAAAAAAAAAAGAAGAAAAAGTGTTTGTTGTGTCTGATTTCTATAATCTAGCTATAGAGAATCAATTTTATCTGTTTGGCTCTACTCCTTAATGTGACTTCAGTAACTTTCGCGGTTAGGGCAATATCGGTCTGAGTCTTACGAGCAGGACCGTTCTTTGCTGCGATGTACAAAACTGCCGCAGCTAAACCTTTTGGGTCTTTCCCAACTCGTTTTAAACCTTTCTCGGAAGCTTTCCTGAGCATCTGAACAGCCTGCTTTTGCGTCGCCATGTCAAGATTCAACTCATTTCCAAAACGAAAAATTAAACTCTCCGCTGTAATCGGCTGATACTTCAATTTTAATTCCGGCAAAACCTCCCTTACTATCATTCCTAAACTCCTATGAACCGTTCTCCTCGGAACAAGATTATTCTGACAAATTTCGTCTAAAAGTCTCGGGAAATCATGAACGCGAATCGCCGCATAAAGCGAAGCCGCTATGAACCCGTTAATTGAACGACCCATAGTTAATTTCTTTCTAGCCACCACGGAATATATCTTCCACGCTGTTTCAACGATATATTCCGGAATATTCATCTTAGATGCGAGCATTTTGAGTTTAGGCTTAGCCTCCCAAAAATTCCGCTCTATAGATGAAATTAATGAGTTTTGAATCTTTGATAATCGCGAAAATAAGGCTTGCTCTTTTGACCCAATCACACGACCCTTGGAGTCCGTTTTAGTGTTCGGAAGCATTGTTCTTGGACCAAAATCTCGCCATCTGGGTTCCGTCCGCCTACGCTTTTGAACTTCTTCAATGGTATAAGCTCTTCTTTCACTTCCTACGAGGTTTCTACCGAAGGTTAATCCGCAGTTTAGGCATACTTTATCTCCATCTCTAACTTCGATATTGGGGTTATCGCAACAAGCTTGTATTTCAGTATTATCTTCAATCGTTTCTTTAGTTTTTAATCTCTCTCGATAATTTTCACTCATGGATGGGGGTACCTTTTATTTATTTCAATTATTTTAGGGAAAATATCTTTTGAAAATAGAAAATTTTTTCACTTATTCTGTAAAAAAAACATCAATATTCGTAATTATATGTATGCTTTTTTAACGATTTTGTAGCAATGGGACAAAAAAGGCTTTTTTTCCCACTTCCCACAAGCTTCCCAGCTTCTATTTCCGAAAATTTTACCTGTATTTTGTTTGTTTAAATTCTTTTTTCTATTTATTTGAATATTGTTATATATCTTATAAATACTATTTAAATATTTCGTTATGTAAATAATAAAATTACTTATATAAAAAAATTAAAAGATAAAATAAAGTAATAATATATGCCCAAACTTCTTAAATTTTAGATTTCAAGCATTTTTTTACTTTAATCGAAAATATTTTTAATGGAATCAGAGAAAAGCATCTAATTTATGAAAATGATCACTTTTTGTTGAAAAATGCATAATAAACCAACTTTTATTTTAAGAATTTTTAAAGGATTCAATTATAATTATCAATTTTGAAAGCAGAAAAGATGAGATAAATTAGAGTATATAATTTAACAAGGAAGTTTATATGAATAATTTTTATTATTCTGGACAAAGAGAAAAATTTTTGAAGTAAAAATATCAATTTTTGAAAAAAAAATTGCTTCTTTAATTATTTTTTTTCTATTAACCTTTTTTATATGATAACACCCTAAATTTTAATAGATAATAATGAAATATAGATTGTGAGATTGAAAATAATCCATCTTTCTTTTTATTATGAACACTAAAAATTTCTTAAAATTATTTGTAATATTTGGGATTCCTTATGGATTTATCTTTGGTATAATTTTTGGGCTAGGTCGTTATTTTTTATCTAATTGGGATTTTCCTTCTTCCTTAGCTTATGGTTTATTCTTTTTTGTCTTTTCTATTTTAACCGGTGGATTATATTTTGCTTATATTTTTACCAAAGAAACCACATTATCCTTCTATTTTGATGATAATGCAGAATTTTTATCTAACATTACTAAAACTTTAGAAAAATTATATTGGTTTCCTATCTCTTCAATTGAAACACTCTTAATATCTGATGAATCATGCTTAATTTTCAAACCAAAATCAAAATTTTCAGCTAAAATTATGCCTGAAATTTCTTTAAAATTAGAGTTGAATTCAGCAACGATGAAAGGTTCTATGTATTTAGTAAGAAGGGTCGCAAGAAAAAATAAGATTTACATGAAGAATGAGCAAAAAAAACAAAATCAAAAAATTGGTGTAATATATTTAGTTTGTGCGATCACTTTCTTATTAATGAGCTTTTTACCATTTGCGAACATATATAGTGATTCTAATTCAGAATTACAACATTTTGGTTTTACTATATTGATTATGGGAGGCTGGTCAGGATTAATTTTAATTTTTCTATCAATTTACTCAATTTTTACTTTCAATATAATAAATTCCATATTTTTTGGAATTGGTGGCTGTGGTTTAATAGGTATGAACTTAATAACAATATTATTCTTGTATTATCGACGTATTGTAATCTACTCGCAAACTGTGGTCTTATTATTTCCTTTTTATATAGATTTTATTATATGGCTTATTTTCTGTGCAGTTAATATCTATATCTATAAACAAAGAGAAAAGTTATGATAACACACATCTTTATCTTTAAATAAAGAAAAATTTCTTTTTTAGCAGAAATTTTTTATATAAAAAGGATGGAAAAATAACCCAATAAAAATATTAAAATCATTTTCAAAAATCGAATTTTTAAATCTATAAGAGAAAAAAGCAGTCCTGACAAATAAAAATTACGAAAATAGATGATATTTGAAGTCTCTAAAAAACTGCAATCTTTAATTTCCATAAAGAATCCTAAAAAAATGGTTATAGATTTTTATATTAAAGGGTTGTCGAGAATTTTAACAATTTAATATTTTTATTACGCTTATACTATATGATAGAGTGAAATATGAAATTTCCCATCAAGACCATATCAGATTTTAATTTTAAGCGATTCTTTTTAAAAAAAGTATTCCGTTTGGGAATTTGAAACTATGAGTGATCAATATAGTGATGACTTAAGATATTATAGAATGAGACACTATTGTGGAAAATCCTGTATTAATGAATTAGATCAACAAGCAAATATAGGATTTAAAATGTTGATAAACGATTTAGAAAAACAACGAGGTGGTTGTTTATTTTCTACAGATCCTCCTTTAGAATACACTATTATAGTATTATGGACTTTCGTATTTAGTTATATCTCATCTAAGAAGGGAGACGATTTTTTAATTAGTGTTGATGAAATACATAATTTAATCGAAGATAATTTTATGAATTGGGGAGGAAAAAAAAAATTATTAAGACGGTCTTGGATAGTTAATGCTCTAAATAAAATGGTTGAATTTAATCTTATTTCCAAAGGAGAACAAACCGATACTTTTAAAGTTAAATTTGAAAGAAAAGGATCTAAAGATATATTGAGAAAAATCGAAATAAAAATTGTTAAAAAATTACAAAAAAAACAAAAACCAAAAATTAAGATAAAATCTATCAAACAGACTAGACAGACCGATCTTCTTAAATATAAAAAAGAATCAAAAAACGCTAAATAAATTTTTTTATTATTAAAATTAACTTTTTTTTTCTTTCGATTCTATGATAATAGAGGCGAGAATATACCCTATTCCAAGAATATGAACCATAATTCCAACGATTCTAACTAAATATTTTACTTCTTTTTTGATTTCCATAATTAATAACACACATCCCTATTATAATGAGAAGTTCTGTTGAAATTTCTTGTTTGGTTTAACTCTTTTCTATGTTTAAGCCAATCTTTTAATCTTTTTCCATTTTCTTTGATAGAATAAACGAAAAAACTGTTAGTTTTCTTTCGAGAGATAAGCCCAAATGAGTAATACCTCTTTAAACAACGCATTAATGAAAACATTGAGTTTTTTGGGTTCATTCTATTATGAATCTCTCTCGCTTTTAACGGTTTTGTTGATTTATTTAGAATATCTAATACCATTATTTTTGTTTCATTATACTTCAATTAGATTCACCTAACAATAGTCTATATATTTCAAACTCATTCAAACCCAAAATTTTAGCATAGCCTTTTAAAGTGTGATTTATAAAATCGAAAAATGAACTATTATATCGTTTCGCAATTCGCTTAACACTAAATACCATTTTCTTTCTTTCTCAAATTATTTTGAATATATTCATCAATTTGATTTTGAAATTTTTTATAATATTCTTGTTCAATTTCACAAGCACCGATAACACCATTTCTCACACATCTTGAATTTACGGGATTTATAGGTGTATAAAATTTACATTCCTTATATTTTTTGTTGCACACGTTCCTCTTCTTCATTCCTCAATCAAATTCCTTTAATCTTTTTTTTAAATCTTCCTTTTTTTAATTTAAAAGGTGGGACTCCCACTACATAGAAGGGGTATAGAGGAAGAGGGCGAAATGGTGCAGATTTAATTCCACACCAACCAAAAGACAAAAATCAATAGTAGCAGGAATCCTTTTTTTATTTGTTTTGAATTTCCTCTAATTTGTCTATTTTATATTTCATTTCCATTAAGAAACTATTAATTTCGCTTAATTCCTTATTAGAAAGATATTTTATTGCATTTTCAAATTCTGGATATATTTTTCCAGATAATTTCCTCATAGTTGGAATTATGTTGTAAGTTCTAAAACTTAGATTAATTTGTTTATTATCTTTTAAATTATTTGCATTCATTTAAAAATCGAGGTTTTTAAGTTTTACTCATATTTTGCCTCAATATAAATATTGTCGGATTGCAAATTTAACTTTTTGGGTTTTAATAAATTGAAGTCATAAATGATAGGAAAGGATTATTCGTATATAAAAAGAGCACAATTTAAAGATTTGACTCTATATCTTTAATGTTAAGCACATACATCCCTATTGTAGTGAGATATGCAATTAAAATCTTTTGCTTGTTTTTCCTTTTTTCTCTGTTCAAGCCAGATTTTCAATCTTTTCCTATTTTCTTTTTTCTCTTTCATAATCTAATTAAATTTAATTTGAGTAAATTCTCTTAATCTTTATAACTATCGGGATATACTTCTTGATATATCTTATAATCCCCATTTTTAAGAAAGTTCTCATATTGCGAGATACCTTTCTTAGAAAGAGTATATTCATATTTATAATGATTTTCGGGATTTTGGGCTCTTTTTAAATATCCATTATTAAAATAATGCTTAAGAAGTGTAGCAATTAGATAAAGATTTACTGTATCATCGGTTTCCTCTAAGATTTCTACTATTTCACTTAAGGATAATGGAGTTTCTGCTTCATATAAAACTTCAAAAATATCATTCATTCTTTCCCATCTATCTTTCATTTTTAATCAACTTTTTTTAAAGCCTGAAAATATTTTCCCTCTTTCTTTTGGGCTTAATTTCTTAAATTGTTCTAAAAATCTAACATATTGTATCAATGGATCTGGTTCTCCCTTCATTATTTTTAACATTCGATAAAACATTGGTTGTGTAATAGCCAAAAAATTTTCAATAGATTGTTCTTTTTTGCATTTTATACATATTGGTTTTGAGTTAACTTTTGGATTCTTTAATACCTCAAAAAAAAAAAAAATCCTATAGAAGAGTATATTATTCCAATCCAAATAAAAGAACCAAATGATAAAATATTGATTAAATTTATATTTTCCCTTCCCATCATCAAAAAATGAATTGGCTCATATGTTAAAATTAAAATAATCCCCAGACAAGAAAATAAAATAAAATGAAAAAAAATAAAATGGAACAAAAAAATCTTCTTATATTAGTTATAAATTCTTTCACCTTAATTTAAATATAGATTACTTGCATCCATATCATTAGTATCTTCTGATTCTATTAATAAAAAATGTAAAAATTTTAATTGAGGGAGAAAGATTACGCAAAAGTGGTCCCGTAATGGGGATAGATGTTTAAATGGAAAATATAATTTATAAATGTCAATTTTATCTCCAGAAAATAGTTTTACAATTAATTTAAAAGGGAAAATTATAGTGCTTTATTCCTAATTCTTCTTGCATTATTTTTATATCTTGTTGGAGATCCTCATTAATCGGAATTCCCGTTTTACGTCTTTCCATTTCTGCTTCAAATTCTTTTTCTCCAGCTTTATATATCCTATCATGACCTGGGGCTTTTTTGGAATTTCTTAAACCTCTCAGAATGTTTCCAGTAATCTTTCTAAAAGTATCTAATGGAATAAAATTTTTAATATTAATTGCTAAAAAGAAATGTCCAACTTTTAGATATTTTTTACCATTCTCCTCAATTCCAGCTGTATCTTTTAAAACAATGAACTGAAAGTTTTTTTTATCCTTTTAGCGACTTATATCCAAGGAATATAAATATTACGGAAAATATGGCAAAGTACATTCCTATATGCGGGATAATCCAAGTACCACAATGTACAAATGCTTTTTCATCGGAGAAGAGAGAAATATATATTAATCCTCTAAAGATTGGGTATGAAAAATCAATTATACTTATTATTATTAACAATACTCCCACAAACGTAAATCTTGTCAATTTTTCATAAGATTCGAGTTCAAATGAAGATAATAATGATATTGTCAAACCTATTATTAATAATATTAAACTACTCATAAGAAATGAAGATTGATTAAGAAATAAAATTTGATAATAAGAAGTTTTTATATCTTGATTAACAAACGATATATGATAATCAACTGTAGTTATTTCTCCAGGAGGGTAAATCCATCTGATATCGATCCAATAAAGCCATGGTAAAAAACAGGAAAATACTCCAAAGATTATGCCAAGGATGCTTAATTTTGAAAATCTGATATGTTTAGGGAAAGATGGTGAGACATTCTTTGAATCTAATTCATCTCTCATATATAAAGAAACAACTGTTTTAGCTAACTTCTCATTTTCTCCCTTTAACGATTTATTTCCAAGAAATAATAAAATTATGGAAATTATAGCAAAGACCAAACCAATATGCGGGAAAAGAATAATAATAAACCATTTGAATAAAATTATATACATAAAAAAGATTATACTTAATATTATTACTAAAAGACCTCCTATAAATCCAATTTGTGTTAATTTTTCATAACCTTTAATTTCGAACGAAAATATTAATGATATTATTAAACCGAGAATTAATAATATTAGAGGGCCTATTAAAAGCCAATTAATTCCTACTAATCCCCAAAATGAATTTTCTTTATTAACAAAAAAGATGTAATAGTAATTAGTAATTACAGTTCCAGGAGGATAATGCCATGAGTCCATCCTCAAATAAGCCCAAGGTAGAAAAAAAGAGAAAACTCCAAAAATTATTCCGAAGATACTTAATATTGAAAATTTGATACCCTTATGAGCAGTAAGTTTTGAATTTTTAAAATTGAAATTCTTGTCTATCAACATTTTAATGTTTAAAAAATAAGTATCTCAAATATAAAAAATTTCGGTTCAGTTCTCCATTGTAGAAAAAATCACGCCTAATACAAAATTTATAGGAAAATGGAATGGTTTTTAGTTTAAAATTAAATAATCTAATAATATTAACCATTAAAAAAACGTCAGAAAATAGTTTTGCAATTAATTTAAAAGGGAAAATTATAGTGCTTTATTCCTAATTCTTCTTGCATTATTTTTATATCTTGTTGGAGATCCTCATTAATCGGTATTCCTGTTTTACATCTTTCCATTTCTGCTTCAAATTCTTTTTCTCCAGCTGTATATATCCTATCACAACCTGGGGCTTTTTTAGAATTTCTTAAACCTTTCATAATGTTTCCAGTAATCTTTCTAAAAGTATCCAATGGAATGAAATTTTTAATATTAATTGCTAAAAAGAAATGTCCAACTTTTAAATATTTTTTACCATTCTCCTTAATTCCAGCTGTATCTTTTAAATAAATGCCATCTTGTAATGCTGATGATAATATTTCTACTAATGTTGCATATCCATAACCTTTATGGCCGCCATTTTCTTCTCCCTTTTTGCCAAAAGATAATAATGCTGCTGTATTATTACCTAAATTATTTAAAATTTTTGTTGGATCAACTTCGGATTCATCTTTATTATTTATGACTAATCCTTTAGGAAGTGTTTTCTTAAGGCGGTTGTATACTTCAACTTTACCTCTCTGGATTATTGAAGTTGCACAATCAATAAGAAATGGAAAATTTTCATCAGTTGGACAACCAGCTGTTAAAGGATTAGTCCCTAATATAGGTTCTACTCCAAAAGTTGGTGGTACAGATGGTCTTGTATTTGTAACAGCGATTCCAATCATGCCTTCTTTTATTGCCATTAATGAATAATAACCTGCGATTCCAAAATGAGTAGAATTTCTAACAGCCACTGCCCCGAGACCATATTTTTTAGCTTTCTCTATTGCTAATTTCATTGATTTATAAGCAATAATATGACCCATTCCAAGCCCTCCATCTATGACCGCTGTAGTAGGACCTTCTTTAATAATCTTGATTTCTGTTTTTGGATTATATATTCCCGCTTTAATTCGATCATAATACATTTTCATTCTTTGAATTCCATGGGATTCAACTCCTCTTATATCCGAAGTTATTAAAACATCTGCACAAACCTCTGCGTCTTCTTTAGGGACATCCAATCCAATAAAAACATCCTTCATAAAATTTTTAAGTGCCGTTGCATCAATATATACTATTTTATCAGACATTATTCCACTTCCATAAAATTTTAGTGCTATTTAGATTGAGTGATATTAAATCTCGAATTATTTTCCTTAAAAAGTCTTGATATTTTAAACTCTTATGAAACGATTAAATCAAGTATCTATTTTTTTATAAACCTTTATTTAATTAAATAAAAACTTAATTTAGTTTTTAATATTTAAACTTTATACGAATTATAAGATTATTATAAAAAGGACTTTTTGTATCACTCTTTTTAAAGATAGTGATTAAATAAATAAAGGATTAGAATTTGTGTATAAATAGATTTCTTTAATTTATCATTTATTGAGGAAATAAATAATAATATAATTTTATAAAGAATAAAGATTTTTATTTTTAAAAGTGGATTTTGGTATTTATTTTAATTATTGAAATATTTGGGAAATTATTTGTGATGCCTGAATTATGTCGTTTGGGAGATATCTCTCTTGGAATCAGAGAAAAACATCTAATTTTTGAAAATGATTACTTTTTGTTGAAAAATGCATAATAAACCGACTTTTATTTTAAGAATTTTTAAAGGATTCAATTATAATTATCAATTTTGAAAGCAGAAAAGATGAGATAAATTAGAGTATATAATTTAACAAGGAAGTTTATATAAATAATTCAATAATGATTAAAATATAATTCACTATTCATAATAACTAATTGTAAAAATCATAATTCATATGTAGCCTAAAAATAAATTATTTTAAGAATCATAAAAGAGAGTGAAAAATATAATGGATTTTTATGAAGTGATTAAAAAGAGAAGAAGTGCTAGGTCCTTTTCAGATAAGATTCCTCCTTTGGAGGTTGTTGAAAAAATAATTGGTACTGCCAGATTAGCTCCTACTTGGGCAAATATGCAGGGAGTGGAATATATTATTATTAGAGAACCTGGTATGGTAAATCAAATTTGGCAAGCAATCGGTCAGGGAAATAAATTTAGTTCAGCACCTATTTTTATTGTGGGTATAATTTCTGAGAGAGGTTCTGGAAAAAATGCTAAGAGTGGGTTGCAATATTTTATGGTTGATTTTGGCATTTGTTTTGATCATTTAATATTGGCTGCTACTGCGGAAGGTTTAGCCACCTGTTGGATTGGATTTTTTGATGAAAAGAAGATTAAAGAGATTTTAGAAATTCCAAATAAATTTAGAGTTATAGGTATTACTCCATTGGGATATGCGAAAAAAGAGTATGAACCAACTCCAAGGAAAAATCTTGAGAAAATTATGCATTATGAAAGATATAAAGGCAATAAATAAAGAAATGGAAGATATTTGAGTGAATATAAGTAGTTAGTTAAATGAACAATAAATACGTTAAGAGAGAATTATAAATGAAAGTTATTCGAGTAAATGTTTCAGATGGAAATATTGTCCATGAAGCAATTAATGTTGATTCTAAATTTTATCGAGTTGGAGGTCGTGCATTAACATCCTTAGTTGTTTCTAAAGAAGTTCCACCAAAATGTGATCCCTTAGGAGAAAAGAATAAATTAATTATTTCAAATGGATTGATTACTGGGGGGTCAGCAGCTTGTTCTGCTAGGACATCTATTGGGGCGAAAAGTCCTTTAACTAAGGGCATAAAAGAAGCAAACACTGGTGGAAACTCAGCTATGATATTAGCAAGACAGGGTGTAAGAGCTCTGATTTTTGAAGGAATTTCAGATATTTTGAGAGTTTTGGTAATAAAGGATGGAAACGCAGAGTTAATACCAGGTGATTTCTTAAAAGGTAAGGGAACTTATGAAACCGCTGAAATTTTAAAGGAAAAATATGAAGAAAAAATTGGAGTTTATTCGATAGGACCTGCTGGCGAGTTTAAAATGAAAGCAGCTTCGATCTCATCAATAGATTTAGAAGGGTATCCTAGTCGTCATGCTGCGAGAGGAGGATTGGGTGCTGTTATGGGTTCAAAAGGAATTAAAGCGGTCATTTCTTTTCCAAGTAAAACAAGTGAAATTAAGTTTCATGATTTTGATGGATTTACCAAGGTCGCAAGACCGTTTGCAAAAAATTTAGTCGAAACAAGGGAAAAATTTTCTACTTATGGAACTGCAATAATGATTGATTTAATGAATAGTTTAGGAGGTCTTCCTACTAAAAATTTTTCATCGGGAAGTTTTGATAAAATTCAAAATATAACGGGTCAAAAATTGATTGAACTCATCCAAGAGAGGGGAGGTAAAAATCGGCTTGCGTGTTCTCCAACCTGCGTAATAAGATGTTCAAATCTTTATAACGATAAAAATGGTAATCATATTACTTCCAGCTTTGAATATGAAACAATTGTAATGAATGGTTCTAATTTACTAATTGGAGATTTGGATGAATTAGCACAAATTGATCATCTCTGTGATGATGTTGGTGTTGATACAATTGAATTTGGGGCAACAATGGGAGTAGCAATGGAATCGGGAAAAATTAAATGGGGCGATGCTGAAGCAGTTAAATCCGTATTAAATGAAATACGAAATGGTTCAAAAACGGGATTTCTGTATGGGAATGGTGTTGTTCATGCAGGGACTATTTTAGGTGTGAAAAGAATTCCTCAAGTTAAGGGACAAGCAATCTCTGCATACGATCCAAGAGTTTTTAAAGCAATGGCAGTTACTTTCAGCACATCACCAATGGGAGCAGATCATACGGCTGGAGCTGCAATTTATGGAAGGAAAGCGAGAGCAGATAAAAATTATGGTGAATTAATCGATCCTAATATGAAAATTGAGCTTTCTTATGAATTACAGATTTTTACTGCGGTTTTGGATGCCATAGGTTGTTGTTATTTTATTGGACCAAGTTGGGAGAATATGAGTTATGCTGCGAATTTATTAAATACTATGTACGGTTGGAATATGTCAGCTGATGATGTGATAGAATTTGGCAAAGAAATTATAAAAAGAGAATTAGAATTCAATAGGCAAGCAGGATTATCAGAGGATATGAATGATTTACCCGAATTTTTCCGAACCGAATCATCAGAACCTACAGGATTAACATTCAATATTAGAAAGGAAGATTTAGTTTCAATCTGGAAAAAATTAGAAGAATAATTCCTTAGATATATTTCATTAATCCTTTTTTTTACTTGATTCCATTTTTAATTAAAATAATTATTATAAGAGTGATCCACAATAAGGGCAATAATTAAAATTTTGATTTTTAAAATTTTTCCCACAACTGGGACAATCCATAAAGAAACCCTTACCAAGTTGTTGCTCACGCTGTTTTCTATATTTTTTTCTCTTCCATATACTAATAGACATTAAGTAAAATTTTTCAGGATTAGAAAAATAAACAGTTATGCCCACAAGCCCCCATCCCGTGTAAAAAATCGAAGTGAGAAGAAAAAATGATGAAATGGAAGAAATTAAAATAAAACATAAGGTAATAATTCCAAAGGATAAAAGTATAAAATACAGTACCAAATAAACTCTTACATCATTTTTTTTAATAGGATATGACTTAACGGGAACTTTTATCACATTTAATTTATTATCTATCTAAATACTCTTAATTAATGAATAATTTTTAAGATTTTTATATTTTTGTCTAAATTTTTTAAAATCGAACTATAATATCTAACAGGAACTACCCTTAATATTAAAAAGAAAAATTCAATCTCCGAGTGTAATAGAGTATGTGAATAATTTTTTAAATATATTTCATTAAGCCTTTTTTTCTCATGCTTGTTTCCGCTATGAAATTACAAGAAAATCCTGCTATAATAATTAATATTGGAATAAATGTATAGATATTAAATTGTCCAATTAGCAAATCTAGTTTGAAGCAAATTGAAAGAATTAAATATATCAAAAAAAGGATTACATATGCAATTTTTTCTTTTTTCTTTATTGATAATGTATAGTGCCACGTTAGAAATAATAAAACATTGGCAATAATTGTTGGAATGTATTTTATGAAATATTCTTGATTATTTGTGAAAGGGAAAATTATTATGTTAAATATCATATCTACAGTGAAAGAAATCACACAAAAAAAAAGTCTATGATTTTTAATTAAATCGTAAGGAAATTTTAATGTTATAAAAGCAAGTAAAATAATTAGAAGCAGACCTATAATAAATAATGGGTTCGCTAAGTAAAATGAATCGATTATTAGAGTAAAAATAAATCCAATTAGAATTATTACCCATCCTAGAAATCGACAAATCGATTGTTTTTTACCGACTATTCCCATAATAATTCACTAAAATTATCTTATTTATTTTAATTTCTTATTAATCTTAGTTATTTCCAATTATTAGTAATATTTATATTATTCAATAATAAGTTCTTATTCATGAGAATTGGAGCTCATATGTCTATAGCTGGCGGTATATTTAAGGCAATCGAGAGAGGGAACGAGATTGATTGCGAATCAATTCAAATTTTTACAAAATCTAATCGCCAATGGGCTGCAAAACCATTAACGGATGATGATCTTAATACTTTCAAAGAAACCAGAAAAGAAATAAAAAGTATCTGGCCTATTTTTTCTCATACATCATATTTAATTAATTTAGGGGCTCATAATCAGGAAACCTTACAGAAATCAATTGATTCAATGGAAATTGAGATTAATCGAGCCGAGTCATTAGGATTAGAATATATTGTATTACATCCTGGGACTGCTACTGGTAAGGAAGATGGTGAGACTGAAGAGGATGCTCTTAAAAGAATTGCAAATAATCTAAATATCCTATTCAATAAAACCTCCGATTGTAAATCTATAGTTTGCTTAGAAACTATGGCAGGGCAAGGTAATAATGTTGGATATAAATTTGAGCATCTGAAATTTATTATTGACCAAATTAAAGATAAAAATAGAATAGGTGTATGTTTTGATACCTGCCATGTATTTGCAGCTGGTTATGATTTTTTAACTGAAAAAAGTTATAATAAAATGTGGGATGAGTTTGACAACATTATTGGATTAAAATATTTATTTATTTTTCATCTCAATGATTCCGAGAATGAGTTAGGTTCCAGGGTTGATCGACATACGCACATCGGACAAGGAAAAATTGGAAAAAAACCATTTAGGTTTTTCTTAAATGATGAGCTTTTTAACGAATATCCTGGTATTTTGGAAACCCCAAAAAGTTCAAAAGATACAGCTAATGATATTATGAATTTAAAAGTTTTAAGATCTTTAATCAGTAATTAAGAAAAGGGAAAAATTAAAAAGATATCACTGCTAAATTTTTAATAATTAGCAATTAGAGCATCATCAGGGAGAATGGCTAAATTGACGAAAAACAAGTTTAAAGAAGCTGAACTTTTACTGCGGATTTATGAGATGTATTCTTCTGATACTATGGTTGACGCCTTTATTTGGTTCTATAAAGATTTCCAAGTAGAAGACTTAGAAGAATATAATAATTCTTATCCTCTTGGCAGTGACGGCAGAAAGTACTTCAACCGTATCGGCAATTTTTTCGACCTACTTGGTACATTCATAGAAAGAAAATATCTACCCAAGAATCTTATTATCGAATTTTGTCCAGATGATGTAGTGTCTTTCTGGAAAAAAGCAAAGGTACTTATCTTTCAAATGAGGAATAAATGGAATGATCCTACACTTTGGACTGGCTTAGAAACCTTGAGTAGAGAAATCACAAATTGGCAAGAAAATCTGAAAAAATAAAAGAATAAGTGGATTAATTAAAAAAAATAAAAATTTTATGAGTTAAGGGATGAATAAAGGCCTAGATGGCGAATATAGACCTCTAACCGAGAAGAGATTCTATTTATAATAGATTCTATTTGTAAGATTCTGAAAGTAAGGAATTTATACTCTATTCTTACGTGTTTGCTCTATAACCTCTGAGTTATTGTGAATATATTTCTTCATAAAAACAAGCCCAAGCAGCCAAAAGAATCGAAAATTTTCTTAATTATTTATTATAGATTTAAAACAATTCTAATTTTATTAATAGTGATTATTTCCAAAATTAAAAAAATCTCATAATTTACAAAATCCGTTATTAAATTTTTTTTTATGATAGGCTGGTTTTTAATTTGGGGTGGACTTTATAGCCTATACATATTGCTAGTATTGATTATCTTTTTATTATTATGGGCTTTTATTGAAGAGAAATATATCTTGGAAAAAAAGTTTATCACCTTGCCTTTATACCCTTGTTTGGACAAATCACTTGCTGCTCCGATCGTCATTTCACTTTCTGCGATTTATCCATAAAAATAGTGTTTTATTTCTTCTTCTGGGATATATCTCAATGATTGTCTAAAAATTGCTCTTAATGTTCCCTTATCTAATTCTTTATGCAGAGGGATGGTTAATGTTTGTTTTGTTCCATCATCTAAAGTTCTTCTTAATTTTATGTGGCTTCCTCTCTGAGAAATTCCTTCAAAACCGAAATTAGAAAAGATTTTTACTACGTCTTTTCCACTCAGGGTTTTAAGTTTTGGCATAATAAGGTTCTAATTCAATGTTAATTAAAATAGAAAAGTCGGGAAAAATATCCCATTCCTCTAAATTTTCTCCTTCTAAATGAAGGTGTATTGCCTCTTTAACGTTCTCTACCAATTCGTCTAAAGTTTTTCCTTGCGTAACTACTGGTAAATCAATGCATTCGGCAACATAGTACTTCTCCCCTTTATAAATCTTGACTTGTACGATTTTTTTCATGCTTTTAAAGTATCTATACTCCTTTTTATTTTTATGGATTAATATTATTTGTTGAAGCTTGTAGTTCACGAGCGATAGTGGCAATAGATAATAATACAGAGGTTGATTCTTTTATCCAGCTCTGTTTTAAGCCGTTATATTTTTGTATTCCTGCAGCAAATGCTGTGGATAAAAAAACCCCAAAAGAAAGAGGAGAAGAATGAAAAAATAAGAATATTTTCTAGTTGGGATAAAAATCATATCATCATCAATCTAATTACCAAACATATATAGCTATTATTTGCATAATTATCGCTTGCGAAAATGCTAAGATTAATAATTTAGCTTTCTCTACCCGTGGATAACCTTCCTTCAATAAGTATTCTATTACTGGGATTAATAAGATTGGTAGAATAAACATACATATACGAGCAGTTTCGCCTTTTTTTGGAGCTCCTGCTAAAAACAGAATTAAAAGGGCAACCCCAAAAAATTCTAAAGATAAAACTAATGATGTGAAGAACTTGAAGATTTTAAGATCATTGATTATAAAATAAAGATCTAAATATTAATTTTTATTCAGGTTTTTATTAGAAAAATTAATAAATCCGAATAATATACCCTAAGATATATAACAAATAAATTGATTATAATTTGTCCTTAAGAATTGATTTTTTACGCCATTTTATTTTATTAGCTGAAGAGAAAAGTTTTTCTAATGTTGCAGATAAAATTTCGATAACTCAAAGCGCTTTATCTCAACAAATTGAGCATTTAGAAAATTATTTTAAATGTAATCTTATTGATCGGAGTACAAGAACATTCAAATTGACTAAACAAGGCGCGATTTTATTAAAATATTCAAAAGATATAGTGTCCTTATTTGATAAAAGTCAAAAAGAAATATTTAATCTCAGTAAAGAACTTGTGGGAACAATATCCATTTCTGCATCAACTATTCCCGGAAATCATATATTACCAAAATTTATTGCGGATTTTAAGAATAAATATGCTAATGTTACAATCAATATTTGGATAAAAAATAGTAAGCGGAGTTTAATAGATCTAAAAAATAAGCAGGTTGAATTTGCTGCAATTGGGAGTTTTATAAAGGAGGACCAAGAAAAATTTGAATATTTTCCAATTTTTACTGAGAATTTAGTTTTTATTTGTGCTCTTGATCACGACCTGGTTAGAATTAATAAAGGAAAAGTCCTTTTTGAGGATTTAATTAAATATCCTTATATTTCCCGTGAAGATGGTTCTGGTACAAAACAATTTGCTATGGAAAATTTAGAAAAGTATGATAAATTAAATCAATTGTTAGAAATGTCAAGCAATGAATCAATAATTTCTGCAGTAAGTAAATCAAATGATATATCAATCATTAGTGAGATGAGTGCCAAAAAAGCAGAAGATGCAAAACTAATTAAAATAATAAATATTTCAGATATACCCTTTTTAAGAAGAGAATTATTTTTTATTAAAAATAAGGGAATAAAATTAAATAAAGTTGCAATAAAGTTTTGGAATTTTATTTATGACAATAGAGATTAACAATATTAAATCTATTAATTTTTCTAATAAATATGAAGAATAAAATTAATAAATCTTCTTATTTTTATTTAATGTAATTAAATTTGATTAATTTGAATTAAAAATTATATAGGGAATTATAAATTATGGTTAAAATTTCGGTTATGATAATGGAATCACCATATGGAAGGGAAAAACCATATACTGCTCTTAGGTTTGCATTAACTGCGATATTAGATGGTAATGATGTAATACTTACTTTAATGCAAGATGGAATATATGTTGGCTTGAAAGAACAAAATCCAAATGAATATCCTAATCATTTAGAATATTTAGAAAGTGCGATTTCAGAAGGATTGAAAGTAATTGTGTGCGGAGTTTGTTGTAAATCTCGTGGGATTAAGCAAGAACATTTGGTTGAAGGTGCCAAGATTGTTGGAATGCATGAGATTGTTCAGGCAGTAGGTGAAAGTGAAAATCATATTACATTTTAAAGTATTAGAGGGATTAAATTGGATTCAGATGATGAATTAAATGTAGAAGGAAAATCATGTCCCATGCCCTTATTTTTAACGAAGAAAAAATTAAAACCTATGGGATCTGGAAAAACTTTGAAACTTATTGGGGATTTTTTACCAGCTAAAGAAAATATAGTCGAGTTTTTAGAGAAGGAAGGGCATGATATTTTGGATCTTCAAGAAGTGAATGATCCGTATAAATTTATTATTTACATAAAAAAAGCTTAATTTATTTTAGAAAGTGTTTTTTTAAAATTTTTTATATATATTTAATTATAATATAGAAAAATGAAAGGAGGTTGAGTTGAAAAGTAAAGAAGAGTATCGATTAACTAAACAGGTAAAGATTTTCGGTTGATCATGTAAATTAGGTCCAAATAAATTAAAGGAGTTATTAGAAAAAGTCGGGCTTGGTGGTCTTTCTGAAGATTGTTCAATTACTTCAGTTCCTAATACAGACTTATTATTGCTTCAAAATATCGATATATTTACTCCTATTGTAGATGAGCCTGAGATTATGGGAGAAATCGCTGCATGTAATGTAACAAATGATGTTTTTGCAATGAATGTACCTGAGATACATGGAATGCTTGTTTTCCTAGCAATGGATACAATGATGCCCATGGAGGTTGCTGAAGGAATTATGAATGGAATAATCAATTTTATGAAAAAGATTAATTCAAAAGTATTAGGGGGGCATACAATTTACTGCGAATGGCCACTTATTGGCGGAGAAGCGTCTGGATTTGTGGAAAAAGATAAACTAATCAGAAAGCAAGGTCTAAAAGAGGGTGATAAATTAATAATCACTAAACCCACGGGACTTCAACCAGTAATGGCTGCTTATAGAATATTAAAAAATACTCCAGAAATCTTAGAACTTTATTCAACTAATGAGTTAAAAAGTTCAATAGATTATGCCATTGAGTTAATGATTACATCAAATCAAAATGTTGTAAAAACAATACATTCCTACGATGATTTTTCATTTGTTCATTCAATGACTGATGTAACTGGTTTTGGACTTGCAGGTCATACTAGAGAAATGCTTGAGGGTACAAATCTTTCCGCGCTAATTGAAAAAGTTCCGATCATAAAATATGCAAAGGAACTTTCTGTAGATTTCAATTATCACCTTGATTCATGTGAGGCTTCAGAAACTGCCGGAGGAATGCTTCTCGCTATAAATCCTGAGAATATTGAAGATTTTTCAAACCGCTTGACTAGTAATAATATACCAAATTGGTATGTTGGGATAATCGATAAAAAAGAGCCCGGATTAGTAAGACTCTCCAAAAATATTGAATTTGAGGAGGTTTTAAAAAAATAATAATGATGACTATGAAATAAGCTTAAACACTTGTAAGTGGGTGCTTATTGAGTTTTTCACCTGTGAGGTGCCATCATTAAAAACCATTAAGCTCCTTAATAATTAATCTTAAAAGGTTATATATTAATCCCACATCAGAGATTTTTAATCTTTCACTCGGCGAATGCAAGCTTTCGATTGTTGGACCTAGAGAAACCATTTGAAGACCACTTATCCTAGTGCTAATCATTCCAGTCTCTAATCCACCATGAATGACATTAGTTATTACTGTTTTTTTTATAAGATTCTCATATTGCTTAACAACATATTTTAAGAACTTAGATTCTAAATTAGGTAACCACTCGGGTAACACAGGCTTTAAAAACACTTTCCAACCCCCTAATTTCCCTAATTGTTTCATTGAAACACAAAAAGAATCCAATTCACTTCTTAATATACTACGCGGATAAAGCCAAATAATTTCGTCATTTTTTTCAGTATCTATAATAGCAAAATTGTTCGAACTTTCTACAAATCCTTCATAAATGTGAGACTTTTTAAGAACACCATTAGGGATTAAATGAGCGGTAGATAATAATATCTGTGAACCTTCTTCTGAAAGATATTTGTCTGGAAGAGATTGTTTATATTCGATTTTTAAGTTAGACTCAAATTTTTCATAATAATCCTTAATCGATGCAATTTCTTTTTTAATTAATTTATCAAATACCTTTTGATCTTTTGATTTAATACCAAATTTTGCTATAGATTTAGCAGGTATGACATTTCCTTTAGTACCCCCTTGCCATTTACAGATATAGATTTTTATTTCTTGGGTAAGAATTGATAATATTCTACCTACTATTTTAATTGCATTTGCTCTTGGTAAATGAATATCTTCTCCCGAATGCCCACTTAATAATCCTTGGCATGAAAGTTCAAAAAATTGAAGCTCATTACTTTCTTCAGGGGAAATCCAATTAAATTTTTTTGAAAATCCCACCCTTCGTCCACAAACAGAACCAATTACAACTACTTCGGCAGGTCCTCCATCTAGATTAATCATCAATTTACTTTTTATATTAAGAGTTTTAGGATCTAGATGAGTTGCTCCATCAAACCCATCTTCTTCATTCACAGTAAATAATACTTCAATGGGTCCATGAGAATCTATCGATTTATCAATTAGGATTGCTAAAGCAAGTGCTAAGCCAATACCATTATCAGCTCCTAGAGATGTTCCATCTGCGTAAACCCATTCATTATTTTCTTGAATACGTACTGGAATTCCTTTATTGAAAAAATCAAATCCTTCAGGTTTATCTGTTTCACATACCATGTCGAGGTGAGCTTGAAGCATTATTGATGGAATTGACTCTTGTCCGGATGTCGCTGGTTTTTTGATTAGGATATTTCCAACTCCATCTTGATAAATCTGAAAATCATTATTAATTGTTTTGCCTGATTCTAATATAAAATCTTTTATTACTTCACGGATTATTTCTTCATGTTTAGAAGGTCTCGGAGTTTTAGCAATAATATTTTCAAAAATATCCCATACAATTTTAGGTTCTAAATTTTCCAACACCATAATTATGACCTATTTTTTCTCTCTAAAAAACTTTTTATTCGGACATTGGGGCAGGTAGGGCAATTGCATTAGATTCGTTAGAAAACATTTATATTGTAGGAATTACACATAGTTTAGATATATTTTTTATAAAATTAGATAACCAAGGCTCAGCTTTATTAAATGCTACTTGGGGTGAAAACACTGTGGATTACGGAGCAGCAATTGTAGTGGATTTGTCTGATAACGTTTTTATTGCGCAAAATTCAAAAGATTTTATCTATTCCAGTCTTTCTACCTCGAATACAAATTCAGATGATACGGGAGAATACCATAAGTTAATTAATAAAAAGCCATCGAATTAAGAAAAAAATTTATTCTAATGTCGCATGCCTTTTATCAATATCAGCTTCAGTTATCTCCAATTGAAACATTAAAGTTCCACAAATTGAATCCAATACAGACAGTGTTGATATATCAAAAAGGCTTGTATATGGAGCAAGACTTTTTTCACTCATAGCAACATCTTTACTTTTCCCTTTAATTTCTATGGTAATATTTGAGATTTTTCCAATAATACTATTCGGGTTAGCCGTAAAGAGAGCTAATTTACCCCTAATTTTATTTGATTTCAAAGCTATTGCTATAGAACTTGTGGTTTCTCCACTTCCACTTATTATAATAAGTAAATCTTCCTCTGTGTATTGAGGGGTTACTGCGTCTGATATAAAACAAGACTTTATTCCTAAATGCATTAATCTTTGAGCAAAACACCTACCAATAAAACCAGAACGTCCTGCGCCATATACAAAAATTCTATTGTCATTTTTATGTATATCTAGAATTAGAGTTATTAAATCTAAAATAATAACTTTATCTACAAGTATGGAAATTTTTTCAATTTGTTTTGCAATTTCAGTCATTGTATCATTAAAACGTTTATTAATTTCTTTCGACATATAAATCTCCTCTATTTTTTTTTATGAAAATAAATCTGACATTTTTCTGGATTAACAAGTTTATGCCATTCAATAATTGTTTCTTTAGGTCCTAATCCTATTAATAAATCTCCCTCTTCAAATTTAAAATCACGTTTATAATCGTAAATCCAATTATCTCCTCTCTTTACAGCGATAATGTGAACACCTAATTGATATTTATCTAGCATTTCATTATAAGTGATGTTTTTGAATCTAGATTGGTAGGAAACTTGCTCTCTTAATAAAATTTCTGAGGTTTCTTTTATTGCTTTTACTAAAATTGGATGAGGTTTAAAACCTTTAATTATCATTTCTGCGATGTTAGATGCGGCATCTGATATTAATTCACAACAAAACCCAATTCTTAAAATACCAACTATATCCCTTGTATTTGGTACAAATTTAGCTAACTCTAATATTTGTTTTTCGAACATAATATTTAATCCATCCATAAGTTCCTCCATTTCAAGAACATCCTCTGCCACTTCCCCGTTATTAAAAAAAACTGCGGAGATTGCAAGTTGTATCATAGTTTCTGAAATATCAATCATTTGAATATAAGTATTTTTTATTTTAGGCATAATGCTTTCGATTTCTGGTTGTTTTATATCAAATGAACTTTTCTTTTCATCCCCTTCAAATTTAAAAGAGATTGGTGCATCATCTTTACAATAAGATTTAATTTGCACCAAGGATGGCATTTCTCCTCTAACTAAAATTCTATCATTTTCAAGAATTCTTTCCTCTGCAATTGGATTATAGATCCACCGTTTCTCCCTACGTATAGCGATTAAATCAACACCAAATTTTGCTCTAAAATTAATTTCTCCAACTAGACTTCCAGCAATCTCTGATTCAAGTGAAACTTTTACCTTTATTATAGGTTCAGGAATATATCCCCACAGATATTGTGTAAAAACCCAAATCTCATCATTAATAAAGGTCACTTTAGCAATATCTGCAAGAGCATCAGAAATTTTGTCTATAGCATAACCTACTCTTACTATTAGCTCAATACTTTTTGCATCTTGTAGTCCTGGATGTGCCATCATTGCTTGTAGGTCAATTAAGAAAACTAATTCATGAATTCTTTCTTCAATTTTGACGACTTCGTTAGCAATCTCTTTACTTTGGAATCGTATGGCGCTATAAGCTAGATCTATCATTAGATCTAGATTTTCTTTCATTTCAATTAATATTTCTTTAAGAGAAATTGGTTTATATTTAAATCTTTTTAGTTTCGGCATTTATTTTATTGATTCCTCATAAATTATTTTTCATTTTTGTTATATAAAGATTGGTAAAATTATTTGTAAAATTATTAATAGGATAATTGGTGTAATTAAATCTGCTGTTGAAGTTAAGGTTGGAATCATGATATTGTTTGGGTCTCTTCCATGTTTGAATAAAAAAATTGCACTTATAAAACATATCACGAAAAATACAGCAAATAATATTACAATTGTAAATAATAAAATGAAAGTATAAATAACCGGGTTAAGAATTGAAAGTGAATTTGGAGGACTAATAATAATACTTATTATACTTAAAAATAAAACTGATAAAATTCCGGTAACTAATAATGCGATAAAATTATTCTTCAGTGTTTCAGATTTCTGAATTTTAGGAGGAATTGACCCAATATATAGATAGGTAGTGAATTTAGATATCAAAATTGTAGATAAATCACCAATACATGCATTTAATGGGGGTATAACCATTATAAAAATAGGAATTGAGCTTAATAAATCATATTGATCTGATAAATAAATACCAGAAATCAATCCCAAAAAAGAAGTTAATAATACAATTACTATTGATTCTTTAACAATCTTCTTGAAATATTCCATTTAAGGCACCCCCAATAATATTAAAGATAGAAAAAAACCAAAAACCGTAAGAAAATCATCAACGCATGTCATTATTGGGTTTACAAGATTATTTGGATCTAACCCAAAGCGAAAGCAAGAGATGTTTAGAAATGAAGATAATGGAATAGATATAATTAGATCAAACAGAATTGTGAACAATGGAATTGACAAAAAAATAAACAGATTAATAATTTCATTTCCTAATAGAAAACTTACAATCTGAGATACAATTCCAATAAAGACTCCAACAAGAAGTGATATGAATAATGTTGCTCCAATATTCTCAAGCCAACGTTTTATCGGTTTTAGTGTTTTGGATAATTCACCAGTAAATAAATCTCTTGTTGTTCGAGCAATAAACGTCCCACTTACATTTCCTCGTAGCGTTAATAGTGCAGGAATCATAATTATTAAATAAGAAAAACTTTCAAAAGGCATTATGAAAAAAAGCATTATCATTCCAGCAAAAAGATCTCCCGTGATTGATATTATCTCACCAATTATTGACTCTTTAATAATTCTTGTCTTAGAGTCTTGGGATAACATTCAACACACCATGGAGATTTACTCATTTTAGTTAATTTGAACAATATGTGCTTTAAAATGATATTCTCTTTAAATTCCTGCAATATTTTGTTCTCATTTCAAACTGAAATTGAGTTAAGTTATAAAGAATAGTGTAATTTAAAAAATTTTAGAAAATTAAAAATCATCTTTTTTTTTTGCAAGATTATAATAAACAATTTTATGATTTGGTGGTTTTTGTTCAGGAATTTCTTTCTCTTCCGTTCCCATTATAATTGGATGTGGATCATAAGATTGTGAGTCCTTTTTTTTATCATTCAAATTTTTTACCAGGTTTTATATTCTATAGTTAGAATTATGTGGATTTATTTATTATTAAATTTTTAATACTTGTCTTTTTAAATATAGCCAATTTGAACTATTTATTTCCTTTTATCAAGTTCTTTATACGTATATAACAACTCTTTTTGATCTTCAGAAATATTTTTTGGAATCTCAACGATTATTCGGATATAATGATCGCCACGATCCCTGTCATATAAATGAGGAACTCCCCTTTTCTTAAATCTAAATTCGGTGTTAGATTGTGTTCCAGATGGAATACGTAAATCTTCTTCAACAATTTTTTTATTTTTATGATCAAATGTTTTTACTTTTATTTTATCTCCTAAAATGGCTGTTATAAAGTCAATATTTACATCCGAATAAATATCATCATTTCTTCTGTAAAAAGTATTCTCTTGCTTTACATTTATCCTAATATAGAGTTCTCCTGGGATTGCATCTCGGGTTGGGATATGCCCTGCTCCCTGAACTTTTAAATGAATGCCATCCTCTACTCCAGGCGGAATTGTTATTTTCAATTTTTTAGATTCAGGTATAACTTTTTCCCCTTTACAAGTTTTACATTTTTTTGTAATGATTTTTCCTTCACCGCCACACTTTGAGCAGGTCGTCTGCTGGATTATTGTACCCATTATAGTTTGTCTTCTATAAGTCATTTGCCCACTTCCACGACATTGAGGGCAAATTTTAATATTTGAAGGTGATTCTGCTCCGGTCCCTTCGCATTCATCACATGGAACCATTCTTTCTATTAAAATTTCTTTCTTTTTTCCAAATATTGATTCTTCGAAAGTTATATCTATAGAATCTTCTATATCTCCCCCTCTAACCCTTCTCTTTTGATAGGTTCTTGTTCTTCCTCTCCTTCCAAAACTTCCAAAACCTCCAAATCCAAAATCATCTCCAAAAAAGCTTCGAAAAATTTCATCAATTCCTGGAATTCCACCAGAAAAAATTTCATCTATGTTTATACTAACGCCATCGAACCCAAATCTATCATATTGGTTTCTTTTTTTAGGATCTGACAACACTTCATATGCTTCTTGAACCTCTTTAAATTTCTCTACAGCACTGGGATCCGTCTTATTTAAATCCGGGTGATATTTTTTAGCAAGCCTTCTATAAGATAATTTTATATCATTTTCTGATGCATCTTTGCTAATCCCCAAAACATCATAATAATCTCTTTTTTTCTTTCTGGAACTCATTTTAGTTGTTATTAATTGCTTTTTTAACTTATTCGATTAACTTATCTGTTATTTATCTAATAAAGAAATAAAACTTATTACTTTTATTAGTTTAATAAAAGGATAATAATTAATATTCAAAAATCTCTTTAAAAAAATTATTTAAATAAAAACTAAAAAATTAGAATAGAACTCATTTATCTTCGTCTTCTTCATCCCAATCAACATCTACGACTTTCTTTTTATCTTCTTTCTTTTCATCTTCAGGTTTTTTTGTATATTTAGCACCACCAGCTCCTACATCTTGAGGTCCGGCTTGAAAACCTCCCATTCCCCCCCCAGGCATGCTTCCAGGAAATCCTTGGGCGGCTTTTTGAGCTTGATCAGCTGCTTGTTGATATTGAGTTTGCTGAGCTTGTTGGGCATAAATACGTTGAGAAAATCCATGCATTGATGTTTGTAATTTTTCCATACCTTCTTTTATTCTCTGCATGTCATCTGATTTGATATCATCTTGTAGATCTTTTATAGCTGCTTCAATATTTTTCTTTTCATCTTCTTGAAGTTTATCTTTATATTCTTCGATCATTTTTTCCGTACTAAAAATTAATGCATCGGCTTGATTTTTTGTTTGAACCTTTTCCATAATTTCTTTATCTTTTTCTTCATATTTTTTAGCATCTTCAATTTTTTGATTTATTTCTTCTTCACTTAGTCCATGTGCGCCAGTAATTGTAATTCCAGTTTCCTTTCCTGTCCCTAAATCTTTTGCTTTTACATTAACTATTCCATCTGCATCAATTGAAAAGGTAACTTCAATTTGCGGAATCCCTCTTGGAGCAGGAGGAATACCTGTCAAATGAAATTGACCAAGTGGTATATTATCTTTAGCCATGGTTCTTTCACCTTGTAGAACATTGATAGTTACTGCTGGTTGATTATTTGCTGCAGTACTAAATATTTGACTTTTATCGGTAGGAATTGTTGTGTTCCTTTCAATTATTTTTGTAAAAACTTCGCCTAATGTTTCTACACCTAATGATAATGGAGTAACATCCAATAATAATAAATCTCCAATATCACCTGCAATTATACCCCCTTGAATTGCAGCTCCTATTGCAACACATTCCATTGGATCAACAGAAAGTTCCGGATTTTTTCTAAAAAAGTTTTTAAATCTTTCTTGAACACATGGCATTCTAGTAGGACCACCAACAAGAAGTATTTTATTAATATCACCCACAGAAAGCTTCGCATCAGAAACAGCTCTTCGCATTATTGGATCAAGCCTTTTAAGAGTGGGTTCAATCAAACTTTCTAATTTTGCACGAGTAAAATCCATTTCTAAATGAAATGGTTCACCTTCTTTTTGAGAAATATAAGGAAGGTCGATTTTTGTGGATAATGTAGTTGATAATTCGATTTTGGCTTTTTCACCAGCATCTCTAATCCTTATCATGGCTTTACTATCATTTTTCACATCAACTCCGTATTTATTCCTAATTTCTCCAACCATCCAATCAACAATGGCATTATCCATATCTGTTCCACCAAGTTGGGTATCTCCGGCAGTAGATAAAACTTCAACCACACCTTCTCCAAATTCCATAATAGTTACATCAAATGTTCCGCCACCTAAATCTAATACACAAATTTTTAAAAGTTTTCGACTGATTTTATCTAACCCATAAGCCAAACAAGCAGCAGTCGGCTCATTGACCATTCTTACAACTTCCAATCCTGCAATTTGACCAGCATTTTTTGTCGCAGTTCTTTGAGCATCATTAAAATATGCTGGAACTGTAATGACTGCTTTTTTAACACTGTGACCAAGATATTTTGAGGCGTCGTTTTTAATTTTAGTTAGTATCATCGCTGAAATTTCTTCTGGTGTAAATTCTTTACTATCAGTTCCTACCTTAAGTTTTGCTTTATATTTAGTACCCATTTTACGCTTAATTGCAGTGATAGTTCCATCTGGATTGGAAACTGCTTGGCGTCTAGCAGGTTCCCCAACTATTTTTTGACCATCTTCGGTAAAAGCTACATAAGATGGAAAAGCTTTACCTCCTAAGGTTCGTCCTTCAACAGCTGGTATTATTTCTGGCTTTCCTGTTGGTGTAAGATAAGCACATGCACTATTTGATGTCCCTAAATCAATCCCTATAATTAATTCTTTCCTTTTAGGTTTATCTTTGCTTTCTGTATCGCTCATAAATCTCAAGTTTAAATTGGAATTTTATACGAATTATATTTTATTTAATTATAAAAACCATTAAGATTAACAATTTATGAAATAAGTAGTAAAGAAAAATTATAAATTTTTAGATTTATATTTAAATGATCTCTATGTCAAAATAAAATTTCTTTAAGTGGGTACTTTAATTATTAATATCGTTAATAGATTAAGGAAATTTTCTTTCTAGTCTTATGAATTTCTTAAAAAAATCCAATAATTTCACGATCCAAAATCCAGAAAACAATAAAAATTAAAATATTATCTTATATTATTAAATTAAAGATCTATTAAATTGAAATAATGTGTTTTTAAGAATAATATCTAATTCAAAAATTTAAAATGATTATTAAATGAAACCAGAGGAAAACAATACTACACCGGATAATGCATCAAAAAAGAAAGAAAATGTGGAAAAGACCACAGAAGTGGGAGAAAAATCTGTTGATAAAAAATCTTTAAAAGAAAAAACTCCGCAAGAAACTATTGAAGAATTAAGATCAGAATTAGATACGAAATTAAAAGAAAAAGATAAATTAATAGAAGATTGGAAAAAAAAATTTATGCTAATGCAGGCTGAATTTGAAAACTATCAAAAGCGAATGGAAAAAAATAGAATGCATATTCAAAATATTGAGAGAGCTTCAATTTTAAGAGATTTTTTAAAAATAATGGATTCATTTGAGAAGGCAATAGATCACATTGATAATGCCCAAGTATCAAATTTTGAAGATATAAAATCAATTTATAATCAATTATTAAATCAGTTTAAAAGTTATGACGTAGAACAAATTCCAACGTCTAAAGGAGACTTATTTGATTATAGGATTCATGAAGCGATTTCACATATTGAAAATGCAGATTTACCCGAAAATTCAATTGTAGATATATTGCAAACAGGTTGGAAAATGAATAAGGGTATTTTACGGTATTCGAAAGTTATTATTTCCAAAATTCCTAAAGAACCTGAACCTGAACAAGATATAGATAAAAAAGAGAAAGAGGAGAAAAAAGAACAAAATCTGGTTAGTCAAAATGAGGATAATAATGAAAAAATTAATAGTAATAAAAATACTAACTAAGGTAATATATTTAATTTAATAATATTTGAGGAATAAAATTTGAGCGATGAGCCACAGTTTCCCCCGATTCCAAGTTTAGGAGATGCATTAATTCGGAAAAAAAAGATGGTAGAGAATAAATACTCCATTATAAAATGTAAATCATGTAAAGTAAAAAATGAAAGATTATTTCAAGAGGGAGATTATGTTTTTAAGAAATTCACTGATGAAATATGCTCTTCTTGCAAAGTAAAAACTCTCTATATTTGTGAAATATTCTCAGAATGGAAAATACCTAAGAAAGAATGAATTTGGAATAAAAATATTTAAATTAAATTAATTCTTTTTATCGCTTTAAATTTGACTTAATAAATTCAACAATTTTTTGTAGCGGAGTTCCTGGACCAAAAAAGCCAGTAAGCCCATTTTCTTGAAGAAATGGGATATCTTTTTTTGGTATTATACCTCCAACGACAACTAAAACATCATCAATATTATTTTCTTTTAATAATTTCATAATCATTGGACAGAGAGTATTATGCGCTCCAGATAAAAGGCTTAGAGCTAAAACATCGGGATCTTCTTGCATTACAGCGTTTACAATGTCTTCTGGCGTTTGATGTAAGCCTGTATAAATCACTTCCATTCCTGCATCTCGTAACGCACGCGCTACAACTTTTATACCTCTATCATGCCCATCCAGACCAGGTTTTGTAGCAATAATCTTAATTCTTCTGTTTTCACTCATTTTTTTATCATTTCTAATAATTTTTTCTCCTATTATATTATTTGTTGCTCTTTATAGACTCCAAAAACTTCTTTTAGTGCTCCAATAATTTCTCCAACAGATGTATATTCTTTAACTGCATCTAAAATGTATGGAATCAAATTTTCTGTTCCTTTTGCTGCTTCTTTCAATTTTACTAATAACATATTTACTCTCTCGTTATCTCTGGTTTTCTTGATTTCATTTAACCTATTAATTTGGTGTTCAGAAACAGCTTCTTCAATGTCTAATAAGTCAGGTAATTCAAATATTTCTGATTGGAATTTATTAACCCCAATAATAAATCTTTTATTAGTATCAATTTCCCTCTGGTATTTATAGGCTGCATTTGCAATTTCTGTCTGAAAGAAGTTTTTATGGATTGCGGGAATTACACCTCCCAATTTTTCAATCCTTTTAAAATATTCTTCAGCTTGTTGTTCCATTTTATCAGTAAGCCATTCAATATAATAAGAGCCAGATAAAGGATCAACCGTATCTGCAACCCCAGATTCATAAGCAATTATTTGCTGAGTTCTTAAAGCAATTTTAGCAGCTTTCTCTGTAGGTAAACACAGGGCCTCATCAAATGAGTTTGTGTGAAGTGATTGTGTTCCTCCCAAAACTGCAGCTAACCCTTGTAAAGTAACTCTAACTATATTATTTTCTGGTTCCTGAGCGGTTAAAGAAACTCCTGCAGTCTGAGTATGAAATCTTAATCTAATGGACTCTTTTTTCTTAGCATTGTACTTATCACGCATGTGTTTTGCCCATATCCGACGTGCTGCTCTATATTTACAAACCTCCTCAAAAAAGTTATTATGACTATTAAAGAAAAAAGATAATCTCGGGGCAAAGTCGTCTATATTTAACCCCCTTTCTATTGCTGCTTCTACATATGCAAATCCATCTGCAAGGGTAAATGCTAATTCCTGAACTGCTGTAGAACCAGCTTCTCTAATATGATACCCACTAATACTTATAGTATACCATTGTGGCACATATTTTGTGCAATATTCGATCGTATCGATAATAAGTCTCATTGATGGTTCTGGAGGAAAAATCCACGATTTTTGTGCAATATATTCCTTTAAAATATCATTTTGAATTGTTCCTCTTAATTTCTCGGGAGGGATACCCTGCTTCTCTGCAACAGCAATATACATAGAAAGTAAAATTGATGCTGGGGCATTTATAGTCATTGATGTAGATATCTTTGATAAATCTATACCATCAAAAAGGATTTCCATGTCTTTAAGGGTATCGATTGCAACACCTTCTTTTCCAACTTCTCCTAATGCCCTCTTATCGCTTGCTTCATACCCATATATCGTATGTAAACTAAACGCTACACTTAAACCCGTTTGACCATGGCCTATTAAGAATTTATAGCGTTTGTTTGTTTGTTCTGCGGTTCCCATCCCAGCAAATTGACGCATCGTCCAAAATTGACCCCTATACATTGATGGATATGCCCCTCTTGTAAAAGGAAATTGCCCAGGGAAGCCCAATTCTTCTATATATTCTCTTCCTTTTAAATCTAAAGGAGTATAAAGTCCTTTTATCTCAATATCAGATAAATTTTTAAACTGTGTCTGTCGCATTTCTTTACCTTTAATGGATTTTTCTAATACATTTTCTTCCCATTTCGTTAATTCTTTAAAAAAATCATCAAGTTCGGTCAAAATAATTAACTCTATATTAATATATTTAAATAAATTATAATCTGACTTATTTAATTATAATTAATTAATTCTTTATAAAAATTCTTTACTTTAAATTAATTCTTATTAAATCAAAAATATTTTAACTCCGTTAATTTCCACTAATTAAGCGATATGCTTCTGTAATTGCACTACAGGCTCCACATCTTACGCAACCAGCCTTATTTTTTAATGGATTTACATTAAATTTTTTCATTAATTTAGCTGTGTGTTTAAAAATATTTAATACCATTAGAGGGTTACAAATGGGCACTTTAAATTTGGATTGTGGAATCGGTCTAACAGGTGTTATGAATGGAATTACCCCCAATCTTACGATTCTTTCAAGTTTATTCGAGAATTCTTCTGTGGATTCTCCAAAACCTATTAAAATGAAAGAATTTACTTGATTTTTTCCAAAAATTTCAAGTGCATGAATCCAATTCTTTTCATATACATCATAACTAGTTCTTGATTTACCTGGGCAAATAACTTTTCTAATAGAATCATCAAGTATTTCAATATGAATTCCTATTGTATCAGCTCCAGCTTCTTTCAACATACTTATATACTCAAGATTCTCCACAGCTTCTATTTGGACATGAATAGGAATATCTGGAAACTCTTTTTTACTCTCTTCTAGTATATTTATATATTTTAATACACCTTTATCGATTGATGATGTGGTTCCTGTGGTTAATAGTAAATGTTTGAACCCTTCTCCATTTTTAGCTGCATTTATTACTTCAATTAGTTGTTTTGAAGTTTTTTCTTCTATAGTATCACCTCTTGCTAAACTTAATTCGATACCACAAAACTGACATTTACTTCCATTTTCCCAATAACAGCATCTCTGATAAATAGTTGTAGCTAGACAATCAAGCCCATGTATTAAAGCAATTTTTTCCATGGGAATGTCATCTGTTGTAGTCATATTATAATAATTTGGATAAGTAACTAATTTTAAATTAGCGAAAACTGAATTTTTTGATTTATCAGATATTTCAAAATAACCATCCTTCTCATTTTTCAACACAAAATTAGTTTCTTTATTATTATGCCATAATGGAACATTTACAATAGTTTTATTATCATCAAATGTAAAATATCGCCCCCCTAAAGGACCCGCTCCTCCTTTTCTTCCTTCTTTAAATGGAATTCCTCTGGATTTATATGTATCTATAAATCTCTCATCAAGATTTACTCCTTTACAGAGAAGTTCCGTTTTAATCTCTAATATCCTTTTTAATTTCAGCATATTATTTTATAAAATTTTTTAAATTAATTTATGAATATTTAAGAGAATCATTCATTTTTTAAGAAATTTTATTGAAATTTAAATCACATTCCTTTAAACCATAAGATAATAAAGAATATAAGTTATGAAAGGTTTTTAATCTCAATTTGGTAATATTAGAAAGTGATTTTTAATGGCTTCAAAGAGACCATGGCATTGCTATTCAAAAATTAAAGGACCTGCCTTCCAGCGGAAGAGAAGTAGGTCTCATCGACGAGAATATGCTCGAGGCGGAGCGGATTCAAAACTAAGATTTTTTCAAGGTGGATTAAATCTTAAAGAGAAGAAAAGAGAAGAATATGATCTTGTTGTTGGACTAAAGGCGGAAAAAAATGTGCAAATTAGTCATTACGCCTTAGAAGCGTTAAGAATCACAATTAATAGTATGCTTCAGAAAAAAATAGGACGTCAAAATTACCATTTAACAATTCGAGTAAAACCTTTCCAAGTTATCAGAGAAAACAGACAACTCAACTTCGCGGGAGCTGACAGGATCCAGAGCGGGATGCGTAATAGCTTCGGAAAATCGATAGGAAAGGCTGCACGGGTAAGGGCGGGGAAGATCATATGCGAGGTGTGTTGTAATTTTAAAGATTTACCTTTGGTAAAAGATCGATTAAGAATTGCAAACATCAAGATGCCCTGCAAGTGCCGGACCGTAGTGCTACATTACGCTGATGATACTATTTTGAAGAGAACGGGATTATCTTTTTACGATGAGAAGAAGAGAAAAATAATTAGTCCATTTGAACTGGAAGAAAGGACCTTATTGAAAGTAAAAACCTAAAAAAGTTATTAACCTTCTTTTTTTAACTTCACATTCCAGACAGAATGATTAGCGAGAAAAATAATTAAAATCCAATAAATAAAAAATGATTTTGCAAAATAGCAAAAATTACCTGAAATTAAACAATTTTCTCGTTTTATCAACTGTACTGGAATCAAATTTCTTAAATAAGGCATAAGCAGCAATTGGCACGACACATCCACAATTGTCACATAAAAGTGGTGAATTTCCCATGACACAAAACTTTTGTTTTCCATCTGGATAGAAACTTTTTACTTGACCAGTTTTAAATATGCAATGTGGCACAAATTCTTTTGACAGGTATACTTCTAACATTTTTTTGGAATAACAAATAAAATTTCCGTATTCACGCATTACTTTTAAAATGTCTTTTATTGTCTTTTTTAATATATTACCTTTTAATAAAAGTGGGCTGTCAGGATAGTCGGTATAGAATAGAAAGATTAATCCAGAAGCACCATTATCGTGAGCAATCTTAACAATATCTTCAATTTCCTTATAATTTAATGTCATGATGGTTGATATAACGACTGGATTGTTCTCCCGAATATTTTGTATGACTTTATCAAAAACCCTTGCACCTCTTATCTTATCATGAGTTTCCTTGGTACCATCTATACTTACCCAGTATTTCGGTTGTTTATATCCATTAAATCGAGGTAATTTTATAACTCCATTTGATACAACCTGAACTGAGGGAAAAATTTTAATCGCTTCTTTTATAACATCCATTCTTAAAGTAGGTTCTCCACCGGTTAAAACAGCTATTTTTGTTCCTAAATTTCTATGGTATTTAAAAACCTTAATCCATTCTTCGTCCGATAATTCCGTTCTTTTATTTTTTAATTCCGTTGTTGATGAGAAAAAATAACAATGCTTACATTTTAAGTTACATTGCCAAGTTAAATCATAATTCACATATAACGGAACATTTCTTACTATTGACTGTAAAAATGATGGACCCATGGAAACAAAACTTATTATATTTTTCACGGTAAGTAGTCCCATAATCAATATAAGATTCGTTGTTTTAAAAATAAGTTTTAAAATATAATCAATTATTGCTTATTTTTTGTTCCCATAATTTGTTTTGATTTTATTAATTAATTTCTCAGCATGAACTTTCACGTATTGCTTATCTTAAATTTTTCTACTCAATCTCATTCTTGAACAAATGTAAGCGATTAATATTTTTAAAAAAAGAAAAATAGTAAATATAAAATAGTGAAATAAAACTATTATTCATTTAATTCAATGATTGCATGTCCTGGGGCTGCAACTCTTTCTCTATAAGTTAAAGTTCCCTCGTCAACTTCTTTAGTTTTAACCAGACCTCTAGCAATATCTTTTTCTGAAATGTATCCTCTTTCCCCAGCCTCAAATTTTTTTATAACATTTTTATCTTTTTTAATTTCTACAGGTGTTATTGTTGTTTGTTTAATATCTAAAAAAACCCTTTTATCCTCAATTTTTGTCACAGTTCCTTCTGTAATGAGAGTATCACCACAACGAACCATTCCTCTCATTTCAATCCCAAGTTCGATTATTTTTCCATCTTCTCCAACAAAGTCCTCCAACATTTTTATTATAAACCCAGAACTAAATAATCCATGAGCAATCACTCCTTTTAATCCAGCTCTTTCCGCAATAGCATCTGTTGTATGAATCGGATTTGTATCTCCTGAGGCTTTTGCATATCTTCTTAATAATTCTCTGTTTATTTGATCAAACTCAGAGCGAATAACTTGACCAACCTTTATATCTGAAATTTTTGGCATTTTTAATAACCTCCTGCCGCAATTGCTGCGCCAGCTGAAATTTTACATACTAATTCATCATTTTGATTTTTAACAGTTACATACAATTCACAAAACAATCTCATTGATTTTTCATGGAGCCATACCTTTCCAAATTTTGCTTTTGCAAAAAGAATATCACCTGGTTTAATTGCTACACAATTTTCCCAATTATATTTATTGGAGGTATGAAGTAATTTAGTTGGGACTAAAGCTAAATCTCTCTCTACACCATCTTGTACTAATTTAACGCTCGGAAAGAGAGTATAAAAAGCTTTAACTGTATAAGAATTAGCAAAAGCATGACATGCGATAATACCTTCTTCCTCAGATCCTATATATTTTTTATCTGTAATTCCAATACATTTCGCAAACTCAACCATTTTTCTGTATTTACATCTAATTTTTGCTTCGCCGGGAATTTCTACATTTGGAAGATTTTCAATTAAAAACTTAGCATTTTTCTTTATTTCTGCTTCATCCATCTTTTATTCACTTAAAAATTGAAATAATCTCTTATTCTAAGTATTTATTTAATTTTAATTTCTTTTGAATTTTAATTAATCATTTAATTTAATATTATTTAGTTTGGGTGAATTTATGATTAATCTTTATTGATATCAGCAATTTCGGGTTTTTCTTTAAAAATGTTCATTAAAATTACACCGATTATTATAACAAAGGTGGATATTAACTGTAAAGGTGTAATCATAGTACCTTCAATGATTAAAAGCTCTAGAAATACTGGAAGTAAGATATAAAGAGAATTATATGAAGGTACCAATTTAGATGCCTTTGCTTTTTTAGCAAAACCCCATTGTGTGATTAGGAATGCAAAAAACCCTGATAAAAATGATAATAAAAAGATAGGATTTAAAAATATATGTAAAGTAAATCCTTCTATCATTCCAAGATGTTTTAGAGTATTATCTATTCCGCCACAAGCCCCAGCAACTAAACCAAAAATTAGAGAGACAGCTATTGTTGTTTTTGCAGAAATAAATAAAAACACTATAAATATACCCGAAAAAATAATCATAACAATGATAAAATTTACCCAATTAATATTGCTTTGATTTAATCCTATATCTTGGTAATAGATTTCTAATTCAAATAATGTATAACCAACAACTATAGTTCCAATTATAATTAAAACTACTCCAATATATTCAATTTTCTTAATTTTTTCTTTTAATATATATTTTGAAAAAATCATTAATATTATTACACCAATACCAAAAACTGAACTAAAAACAGTTGCAGTTGAGAATGCATTCCCTAATATTTGGTAAATAAATAGTGTATAGTTTAAAATTATCCCAATAACATAAATTAAAGGTTTTTTCCCTTTCTCTTTTAATGATTTATCTCTAGAGAAAATATCAATGCCATATCTTTCCATTCCTTTCGCAAGATGTAGCTGGATCGTATTAAATAATCCAAACAATATTCCCAAGAAAATATTTCCAGCCAAGTTTAAATTACCTTAATTTAATTATAATTATAAGGTTAATATTTTATTAATGATTAATTCTACTTAAAAATAAATAAAACTAAATATTTGAATTTCTGATTGATTTTAATAATTTGGGAGATATGAATTTAGAACCTTTTTTTAATCCGAAATCTTTAGTAATAATTGGCGCTTCAAGAAAAGAATTTACATTTAACCAAACTGTTTTAAGGAACTTATTAGATATCAGATTTAGGGGAAATATTTACATAATTAATCCAAATACAGATGAGCTTTTGGGTATCCGATCTTATAATGATCTCTCATCACTGCCTGAAGTTCCAGAATTAGCAATAATTATGCTAAGAAATAATTTAAAAGATTTATTCGAAGAATTGGGAAAATTTGGTATAAAAAATGTAATGATTGAATCAGAATTAGGAGAAAAAAGCATAAATGGGAAGGTAATTCAAGAATTGGGAGAAACTTGTTACAAATATGATATTAGATATATGGGTCCCTCTATGATTGGTGTCATGAATTATATTGATAATTTTACAACTTCGATTATTCCAGTTAGACGTCATATTCTTCAAAAAAATCGTGGATTAAAATATGGAGTTAGCATAATTATCGAATCAGGAGGGCTCGCAGGGGGATTAGGGTGGTGGAGTCCATCTCAAAATTTACCTATTTCAAAAGTAATACATCTTGGTGAAGGATATAAAATTGACATTGCAGATACGCTATTTTATCTAGAAAAAGATGAGACAACAAGAGTTATTGCTCTTTTTTTAAGACAAATCGATCAAACATTAATTGATGCAGTATCAAATATTGCACCAATTAAACCAATTCTATTTTTTTATGTTGGAAAAGATACTGTTGCTGAAGAATCATTGAAAACAGCTGGGGGTCTTGCAGTTCAAAATTATATTGAACTTTTTGAATTCTCAAAATTATTTCTCTGGCTTCCAAAACCAGGTGGAAATAAATTAGGAATTATAGGACCATCTTCCGGCGCAATTTTATTAATCGTTAAAGAAATGAGAAAACAAGGTCTCAGTTTGGCAAAACCTTCGCAAATGAGTCAAGATTTAATATCAATGAAAATTGGTGGATCGACTTGTGAATATGGCAATCCAGTGGATTATTGGCCCCCAAAGAAGTTCATAGGAACTGAGATTTGTACAATTTATTATTTAGGAAGTGAAATTTTATTAAATGATGATAATGTTGATGGTTTAATTTTAGCTCTAGAATTTTTTCAAGAAATTGAATTCGATTTCTATATTTTTTCCAAAATAAAAGAAAAATTCCCGAATAAACCAATAATCACTTTGTTGATCCAAGCGGAACAAGAAGGTGCAAAACGAGTTGTTGACATTACGACTGAATTAAAGATCCCTGTTTTTGAAAATGAAGTTGAACGAGCAGTTCGGGGCTATGCAATGCTGTTAAAATATTATAAAGATATAAAAAAAGAATAATTTTTTATTAAAAAATTAAAAAAAAAATTAACTAAAAATATTTTTCCATTTATCTGGAATCTTTACTCTTTCTTCCATAAGTGAAAGAACAAACACCTTTTCGCCACATTTACACTTTTCAGACTCAAATAGATAAAATTCAAATTTTTCCTCTGATTCAGTTTCAATCCAAGAACATTTTTGCACAATTGAAAACTCGGCAATTTCTCCACAAATACAATGTATTGCTGTTTCAGGTGTATAATTTGGCATTATTAAACTAAAATCTTTGGTCTTCTCAAACTTGCAGGAATTTAATAGAGTATTAATGTCATCTTTTAACTCTTCTTTTAATTCAACTTCGAATTTTTCAATTTCTCCATTTAAAACTTTAATATTTTTTAAAATTAAAAAATTATCAACTTCTTCTGTTATCTTTTTAGGACCAATAGGTTCCATATATTTTTCTTTAATTATCTCTGGAATAGGAAATGGTTCTACTCCTGGGGGATATTCAAATGTGAAAAAATATTGTGTTATTCCACCTCTTAATACCTGTTCATTGATCAATTTTAAATTCTTGTAATCGCTAGAACTTAATGAGAATTTGATTAATTCTAAAGGTATTTTCTTGTCAAGTAGAATATTATGGATATTATCTAATGTAATTTGAACAAATTCTTTTAATAAAAGTATTTTTTCTCTATTTTCTTGATAAAATATTTTTTTATTTTCCTCCTTAAAATCATTCCATTTTTGAACTATCCGAGAGCGTAAAAATTGTGGGAGAAAACATAGAAAACAAAGGGGAATCATAAGATAAAAAGTAAAATCAGGAGGTATGATATAAATAAGAATTACTAAAATACAAAGCGGTAACATACCGATTAAACCATTTTTTCTTAATTTTGAATTCAATGAGGTTGTTATGTCGTTTTCTTGAGCGATTTCTTCTGCTTTAGATTTTAAGTCTGAAATAGTAGGTTCTATTTGTTGTTGTTCAAAAGTTTCTTGCATAAAAGCTGCAGTAGTTTCATCTAATTCATTCATATTCTTCTTTAACATATCCATATATTTTTCTAAAATGCGATCTCGATAAATATAATCGAATATATCTTCAGAAATTGAATCTATAAATTTTGAAATAAAGAGTTGTTTTTCTATTTTAACTATAGTCTCTTGATCTAAACCTAAGGCTTCCTGAATTAATTGTCCTTGAGTTTTTTTAACAGGCTCCTCTTCATTTTCTGCTTCTTGTTCGGAGTTTTCAGAAGTATTAGTATCTTTTTCTCTTTTCATAATTAATTCAATAAAGCATAGAGACTTTATATAATTTATTCTATTGAGAATTAATCTCAAATGAAGAATTGATAAAAAGAGTGCTTAAATAAATTTAAATTATATTTATTTAAGGCACAGACTCTACATATTTAACTTCAGGAATTACTTGTTTTAATGCTCTTTCAATCCCAAGTTTGAGAGTCATTTGCGAGTAAGCACATCCACGACAATGGCCTTGTAATCTTACTTTTACAACCCCATCATCCGTCACTTCAACAAGTTCAACATCGCCACCATCCATTTGCAACTGCGGCCTTATTTTTTCAATTATTTCATTTACTTTTTCTTTCATTTCAAATTACCTCAGTTTTTTATAATAATTGATGTATTCAATTTAATAGCTATGGAATTAGCTTATTATCTGTTCTTATTATAAAATATAAGATATGTATTGTAAATAAGTTTAAAGAATTTTATCAGTTAAAACTTTACCTTATAAAAAATAAAGTGAAAAAACTATTTTCCAAAACTTTCGTTTTGAAATAACCTTTTTCATAAATATTGTTTAAATTTGGTGAAGAAGAAAAGCAGAAAAACATCTAATTTTACAAAGTTCGTCCAATTCCGTAATATATTAGTAATCCCGATGTAAACAATACAATTATTACGAGAACACTATATATAGACTTGAATATTGGTTCTTGCCAAGTATTAAATAGTATGGCTCCATATAATGTAGATATCATTCCAGTGATACCAATAAGAAACATTTTCAATTTCTTTTTTAAATTTTGATCAATAAATTTACGGGATAATCGTATTGAATAAAAGATTGAAGGAACAACGATAAAAAAGGTAAAAAAAATATAGGCTAAAATAAAAAAAACCCAACTATAAACAGGTGTCCAATTTTCAGTGAGGGTTATTCCTCCTGGAAAAAGATGTATTGAAACACATCCTAAAGCATAAAAGAAAACAATAAGAAAATATTTCTTGTTAGTAAAATCCACTTTAAGAATAATATTTATAAAAGCAATAATAAAAATGAAAGAAAAGATGGTTAAAAATGAAGCTAAATAATACAACAAATAAAGAACGATCTCTACTTCGGCAAAAGTCACTAAAAAATATATAATATTTATTGTCAAACCAGCACCCAGTATTATATAAAATGAACTCAAAGTTATTGATGCACGATCTCTTTTTCTTTTTAATACTTTGTATGCAATTATTAGCAAAAATAATACAAGAAATGGATTCACGATAAGAATAAATAATGTCCGTATCCATTCTGTTCCTTGAAAAATCAAGATTCCCTCCAACGTAAATAATAATAATTTTTTTAAAAATTTTTTACCCTAAAATATCAATAATATAAATAGATATATATATTTAAACAATTAGGTGATGATTTATTCTAATTAATCTCTCTAATTAACCAACTCTAAAATTAATTGGTTTCATTTGAATGTAATCATAACCTATAATATTTGGTGCTAAAATCTTTTGTTTAATTTTTAGTAATCCAGAGAAGATAACTTCAAAAGAAAGATAGGATGCAATCATCCTTACCCATGGTGCAAATGATATAAGGGGAAGCTTTCCGGAGAGAAGTCCTTCAACCGTACCCTTTTCTCGATCATATGTTTTTAATATGCTTGGGAATTGTTGCATCATTTTAAGTATCCGTTTTTTCATATTCAAAAGAAGTTCTTTAGACTCTTTGATCTCATTTATGGTCATTTCATTGGTATAAAATCCATAACACGTTTCATAATCAATGCTTTTAGTAGTAAACCACCACGCCCAAAGATAAGGAATTCCCCAAGATTCCAACAGAGGAATGTTCCTCTTTAAACATTCACGGGCGATTAAAATTGATGCAACTGGATCGTCAAGAGTTAAAACGGATGTTGCTGTGTTTCTCAATAATTTAGAAATGTTTTTTTCACTAACTTCATAATATTTATAAACAGTTATATCTGAATCCTTTTTTCTGAGAAGCTTTTCGATTATATCAACTTTATATTTGCCTATATCCTCTCTAGTACATATTTGTCTATTAAGATTCGATTCCTTAAATGTTTGATTATCACATATTGTAAGATATTCGATCCCAGACATAGCAAGTTGCTCTGCCACTGATCCTCCTAGTCCACCCAAGCCAAAAATAGTGATGGATGAACTTCGTAATTTTTCTTGTTCTAAAATTTTTATAGGTCCAATATTTCTTTTAATTCGATTCCAATAAGAATCTGACCAATTTTGTGGTCTTCTTTTTTCAAACATAATTAATCTCTAAAATTAATCTATAATAATTTATAAATCAAAATGTTTGGTGAGATGTGTTATGATAACACTTAGAGTGTGAATTCTAAAATTAAATGTGTTCGAGGATTGGATAAATCTAGTTTGAATTTAGCAATTTGAGCGGTTACTTTTTGGCTACTTTCAATGGGAGTTGATGAATATCGTATATGTCTTTTATATGCTAGATCAAACATATTTTTACTTAATAATAGCCCAACACCTTTTTTACGATGCTCTTTATCTACTGCAATAGTAAACGGAGCGAAGGAGTCATAATTTCCTTGTTCATTTCTTCTGAATGGATTGGGAGTACTAGCCATACAACCAACTATCTCACCAGTTTTTTTATATCTCACAAAAAGGAACATAAAAAGAGCTCCATATTCTTTCACAAATAGTACATAATTATGAAAGAGACTCCCGCTGTCTGGAGTTAATATTGATTCAGGTGCCAAATTTCTAGCATTTATTTCTAAAAAGATCCTTTTGAGGCTCATTAATTCGTCCCAATCTTTGGGATGGAACAGCTCATATTCACTAAAGTCAAATTTATCCATTTCTTTTTCAGGAATCCTTTTGAAATATCCTTCCCACGATACCTCTTTAATCTTAACAAAAAAGCCATTTTTTATGAACAAATCCTGATAAATAGGTGGATTCACAGGTTTACCAATAAAAAGGTCTGTTTTACTCCCTTCTTCCATAAAACCCCATCCATAGATAATCGTTGGAATATTAATTGGACCTCGAATTGATTTAAAATTATTATCTTTAGCATAGTTAATTAATGCCCTAATTAAAAATTCAATCTTTTCTTCATTATCATCTATAACACCAAAGAACCCAAAATATAATGTCTCTCTATCACGGTAAAAAATTAGTACATGTCCTGCAATATGCCCTCTATCGATTATTTCAGTAAATAGTATAGATTTTGCATGAAAATGATTGAGATCAAACAAGATATATTTACTAAATTCTGGCCATATAGGAATAGTGGTTCCTAATTGGAGATTTTTTAAAATTTCGTGAATATCACTAACAAAATGTATATCTAATTTAATTTTTTTTTTTAATCATTTTAATTAACAATTATTGATTCATATATTGAAAATATCCCAATTAGGATAAATTGTTTTAAGAAATTCCTCAGTTTCGCTAAGTAATTTTATATTCTTACTAATCTCATTCTTACAATATACAAAAACGATTATGTCTTCAAGAACCCTTTTTTGTTTATTATATCTCCAACTTGGAATATATCCTGTTGGTTTCAAACCTGCATTGAGGAAAATTATTTGATGGGTTGGTATATATGCCGATACAAAACATTCAAAATAACGAATATTTGATTTCAATATCAATTCTTTTACTTGCTCTACAAAAACAAATAATTCTTCAATATTATCAACTTTATATGTTGTTTGTTCAATAGTTTGAATGAGTGAGTGATGGATAAATCTAATATTTGATTCACTATTTTTAATTGAAATCGTTATTAGTTCATTCCCAAACCTATCTTTTTCGATCCTCCTTATTAATTGATTTTTAATTTCACTAACTTTTGATTCATTGAATTTTAACTCAGGATTTTTAACGATAGGAATATCCAGATTATATTTTTTAAAAGCATAATAATAACATTTTAACACTTGATGGGTAATCTTAGGTGTTTCTTTACTCCGATATTTCTGTAATGCTTCTTTATCATACATAATATAAATAAATTCAGATTCCTCACGATTAAAGAAAATATCTTTATTGGGTAAGAATGCAATTGGATCCAATCCTAAAAATCTTCCCATATATTGGGATTTTGTATGAGCTGAACGGACTTCACAATACCATAATAGAACCTTATTTTTATAGAGTTTTAGAATTGAATACAAACACGCATTCGAGAGTTTTACAAGATCGGTTAGCCCTTGATGTGTTTTTTTGATAGCAAAACCATGAAATGTTCCACTTTTATTCTCAATATCTACATGAAAGGCGGTACAACCAATAACTTCATCTGCATTGATCTTAAACACTACCCAATGAAATTCCGGATCTTTTATCATTTTTTGAACTTCTATTTCATCTTCCAGTTCTTTGTAAGGGTAAGAACCGCGATACACCTCCTTAAAAATCTGTGCTATTTCTTTAGCTTCACTTGGCTTTGCTAGTTGAATGCTCGGTTTAATTTTACGACTTGATTTAGTACTAAAAGAAATTCCTTTATGAAGATTAAGGTCTCTAAATTTTGGAAAAGAATTAAGAAAATCTTCAATAGTTCTTACGGGTTTTTTAGTAATAATTTCTTTTTTTAACATCATTTACAAACACCTACTCTATATGTCTGTATAGAATTAATTTTATATTTCGAAAAGATTAAAAAAATGGACCATATTTGATGTAAGTTTCTATTAATGTATGGCGCAAAAACTGTATTCTAGAATTATCTGGATTCAATCGTCCTGCCTTTTCAATAGTTTTTTTTGCCGTATCGATATTTCCTTGATCAACTAAAGTAATCGTGAGTAATCCCCACGCCTCTTCCTTTGATACGTTAAGTTCAGTTGCTGAAGTAAAGCATTCTATAGCTTCTTCTTTTTTTCCTAAACGGCGTTTTGCTATACCAAGTAGAAGCCAAGCCTCATCATTTGCGGGATCTTTTTTTACTATTTTATCTAGGTACTTTTCTGCTTTAACATTTTTTTTTTCGTCTAAATATTCCGTTGCCTTACTGATCTGCTTTTCTAAGAATGATTTATCTAGTTGCATGTTTCTGTCAATTCTATAAAATTTTACTTGTTAATTTTAATCTTATATCGATTGTATATTTATATATATCTATTATTGGATAACTAATTCTAATTAAATGATTTTTTTTATAAGGATTTTGTAATTAATAACAAAAGAAAATAAATTTTTATATTCAATTTTAAGAATTTTTATCAAAAATTTCTTTATTCAATTCAGAAATAATTTTAAATGCCTTTCTAAATATAAAGTGTTTTTTAATAAATTAGTCCTTAAATAATAAAATTTGACTAAAATAATTGAGGGTGCTTTTTTTCGATATTATTTAATGTAAAAACTAAATCAGTAAGTAATTTTTCATTAGGATGTTTATTTATTGTTTCACTTAAAATATCTAAAATTTGATGAGCAATCGTGTTATCTTGTTCAGAAAGATTAGATTTATTATTGAATAATAAATCGAATTCCTCTTCAAACCAAATCAATTCTATTCGAAACTCTCTTTTTGAGATTTTGTAATAATCAAATTCTAAAATCCTACATCCCCTCAACTGCTAATAACGACAATAATAAAAAAATTACTGAACTAATATAAAATAAAAAAATTAATGCTTAAATACTTATTTTTAGCAACGGATTTTCACGAAAGTATTGGGAAAAAAAGGATTTTTGAAGAAAATATTTTTTAATTAAAATAAATACCAATAGATTGGATTAAATAATTTGAAATTTATCATATTTTAAATCATATTTTTAATAATTATAAGATTATTTAAAACGGAAAATTTGGGCGAATTTTAATTTCATCTTTCCCATGAATAATTTCTTTTAAATCATTCGCTATTGTTTTTATATCATAATTACCTTCTACTTTTACATTATATATCTCTAAATATTTTTCATCATCATTTTTATTTTTATGAATTTCGTAAATAGAAATGGAGTAGGTCTTTATTTTATGTGAATTAGAAACTATAATACGCCGAGGATATTTTCTTTTTGAATATGGGCTTTTTTCTCTTAATGTTATTTTAAAATTATTTTCGTTATTCTTGATATCCTCTAAAAATATATTATTACATTTATCAATTATGTTTAAAAGTGTTTTAATTTTATTGCGAGTCATTTCTGATTTTTTTTTAGAAATATCTTTCATTTTGCGTGAAAATGCTTTCTTTTAAAAACTCTAACCCTAAATTTATTTATAAATCTCCTCAAAAACCCCTTTGAAAAAATTTATACTCTCTCATAGATAATAGTTTTTGCATTTAAAAACCTATTTTTACGGATATTGCTCATAATAATAATAAAATTAAAAAGAGAAATTTTAAAAGGAAATTTTTTTTTATTTTACGATGAATTTATATGATTTTTTATATTCTTGGAATGGAGAAATAAAAAGAACTTCCTTTATTTTTTCCCTCCGATTCAACCCAAATCTTTCCACCGTGCAATTCTATAATTTTTTTTGAAATATATAATCCAAGCCCAGTACCCTCTATATCTATATCCCATCCTTTACCATATCTTTCAATTTTACCAAATTGTTTAAACAATTGGCTTTTTTCTTTTTCAGTAAGTCCAATTCCATTATCTTTTATAGAAATTATGTAGAAGTCATCTTTTATTTTAGATTGAATAACAATATTTCCCTCTGGAGGAGTATATTTCAAAGCATTTGTTAATAAATTTGAAACTACATCATGAATCATTTCTTTATCGAAATCTGTTTTTAAAGAATCGTGAATTTTAAATAATATTGATTGTTTCCTTAATTCTGCTAATCCTTGCAACTCTTTTATACACTCATTAATCAAGGATGTCAAATCTCCCTTAGAAATTTTTAATTCTATTTTATCTTTATCCAATTTTGAACTTTGTAAAAGCATATTAATAATATTTTCAAGACGTTGACTCCCTTTCATAATTTCTTTTAAAATCGAAATAATATTGTCATCTAATTCAGATTTATAACGTGCTAACAATAGTTCAGTAAATCCTTTTATTGAAACAAGAGGGGTCTTTAATTCATGTGAAGTTCTAGATAACAACTCTGTTTTTACTTTATTAATTTCATTTAACATTATATTTTGTGCTTCTAAATCTTGTTGAATTTGCCAGCGTTTTTGTTCAATTTCAATCGCATCTCCAATTAAATATAAAACCATACTGTCTCGGTTAGTTATAATTGGGTTATGTTTATAAAAGACACATAAAGCATTGTTAAATTCGTTTTGAGATTGAATCAATTTTCCATAACATGCTTTTATCTTATTATCAATGATAAATTGATCGGTCTTAGCATATTTAGTTTCATTTAAATCAAAAAAGGTTTGAGGTAAATCATGTTCTGCTAAAAATAATTGATTAACAAAAATATTCTCCAAAAAATATTCAGAATTGTAATTAAATACCTGATTATCGGATGTGATTATTTGATACTGTTCTTTTTCATTAATTGAACTCTTATGAATATATAAAACAATATCGCCGTTTATTAATTTAAAACAAGAATCTAATAATAATTTTAAATTCTTTTTGACATCAGTTGTAAAATTTAAAAAATTATTATTTAATTCAAATATTAGTTCCTCATAGATTTTTTTTTCAGTAATATCTTCAAGAGTAACAAGAATTCCTGCTACATTTTCTTCCGAATCGAAGAGAGGTATTCTATTTATATCCAACCATACTATAGTGCCCTTTTTTAATACCCATGATTCAACTATATGAAATTCAGGTTTTTTTGTTATCATAACCTTGGTTTCATGTTCTTTGAGATGCTTTATCTTTTCTTTATTATTTAAAAAATCATTATCTGTTTTACCTATTATTTCCTCAGGATATTCTATGCCTATAAGTTTAGTATAGCTGTGATTACATCCTAAATATGTAGAATTAATATCTTTCCAAAATATATATTGAGGAATGCTTTCCATGACAGTGTGAAGCATCTCATATGATTTTTGTAATGCCACTTCATATTTTTTGGGGTTAAATAGTTTCCAAAAACGAATTTCTGGCAGAGTTATAGTTAATTTTTTAAATCTATCCTCATTTTCTCTTAACTTTTCCTCAAGTTTCTTACGGCTTGAAATATTTTTTAAAATAATTAATATTTTTTTTTTATTGCTATCATCTTTAAATCTTTTTTTTTTAATTTCAAACCAAATATATTTATTATTTTTATGTTTAAGTCTTATTTCGTTTAAATAATCTTTAGATTCAGTTTTACTTTTTAATATTTTTTTTACTTTAGGTAAATCATCACGATGTAATAAATTTAAAAATGATTCTCCAATTAATTCTTTACTTGTATACCCCAATAAATTTAAATAAATATGTTCGTTGACAAATTCAAATTCAAATTTATTATTTGGATCAATAATACCAATCAAAACATCAATATTTTCCAAAAATATTTGTGATTTATAATCAATCAATATCTTAATATCAAAATAATTAAAAACTATGATTAAAAGATGCTAAGTATTTAAGATTTTAAAGAAAATTTTTAAATATATATATATGTTTCTTTTAATACTCTCGAATTAAATAAATACACAGAAAAGATCTCTGAAATTTTTCTTAATATGGATTATAATGATAACACCGTTGTAAAGATTATAAAAAGTGGATGATATGAATTCAAAAAATGAAAAAGTAAATACAAACAATTTTAAAGAGGAATTATCCATAGCTGAAAAATTAATCCAGGAAGAGAAGTTTGAACAAGCATTAAATTTACTTGAAAAAATGAAAAATTATGATGATGATGTTTTTGATGATGCCCTTGCTCATAATTTTTTTATGCTTTATTCTAATACACAATCCATTGTTCGAGGTAAAAATATCTATCAGAATTTATTATCGCTCTCAAAAATAAAGGAAAAAGCGTCCTATAAAGAAATTTTTGAATATTTAAAAGATAAAAATATCAATTTAGATATTGATACAATTAAAAGAGAAATAGAGCTTTTAATTTTGAAGGGTATAGTATCTTGGAAATCTAATAATAATATAATATTTTTCGTAAAGTAAAAATAAATTTAAATTTTTAGTGTAATAGGTTCAATATTTGCCACTTTTCCATAGGTTCCAATTATCCACATATAAATACAATATTTTAGATTTTTATAATTAGGTTTAGCAAAATTCATATGCCCAAGATGTCCCGGAAATAATAACCCCTCACCATTATATCGCTCTCTAACAATGGATTCACCACTTTTATTTATTAAATACTGTGTTACAGCAGTAGTTTTATCAGGTATGCAAAAAATATAAACTTCTGGAAAACCATGGTGTATATGAGGATAAATTTCTAAATCTCCATTTGTAGATTTTTCAATATTAACGCTAGTTACAACCCCTTGCTTTAAAGATATGGATGGAATATCGGTTAATCCTGACATAAAATAACCATTTTTAAATGCGGTCCAAACGGTTCTGAATGTTCCCATTTTTTTATTGTCGCTTAATTCACCACGGGGTAAAAAGTTATTAAATTCAAATCTTTGTAAATCAAATTTACAATCTGGATTTATATCTGTACTAATAATAGGCGTTTTTACGATACAAATTTTATTATTTATTAAATCTATTTCTTTGGGAAATATTTGAACAGAAGTATTCGGAGGTAGGAAGAACATATCAAACTGTTTTAATTCATATTTTCTATCTTTTAAAGTTAATTGAGATTTACCTTTTAATAACGCGGCATTTGCAACTTGTTTATTTTTAGTCTCAATGATAAAATTTTCATCAAAATAGAAATATTCTACAGATGTATCTCCAAGACTCTTTTTTAATTTACCAGAAACTGGATCATCAAAAAAAAATTTTTGCATCTCTTTTTTTGTCAAGATTTTATTTTGTTTTGATATTTTAAACTCACCAAAAAGAATTTATTTTTTCCTTTTCAGAAATTATTTCTTCTTCTAATTCCCCTTTATATACTCCTTTTTGAATCACATACATCATTATCTCATCAGTTCCCCCCCCAATTCGCAATAAACGAACATCTCTTAGACATCTTTCTATAGGATATTTATCGGTATATCCGATTCCGCCCAAAATTTGAAGTGCATCATCGCAAATTTCAAATGCTACTTGGCAACAAAATAGTTTAGTCATTGCCGCTAATGTTCCACTTTCCATCGTATTAATCATGCGGTTTAATAAAGATTTTGCTGCTTCAAATTTAGTAGCCATTTTTGCAATTTTAAAGCTAATTCCCTCAAATGCGGAGATAGGTCTTTTGAATTGAACCCTTTCTTGAGAGTATTTTATAGCAATATATAATGCTGTCTTTGCGACTCCTAGAGCTTGAACTGACAATGCAACTCGTTCAGGAACAAGTATATTTTGCAAACTAGCAATAGATGATGTCTTGCCGGATGAGCGTTCAGGTGAATCTTTTTTTAATTCTTTGAAAAATAACGCATTTTCAAATGGGATTCTTATTTGATTAAGTTTTAAATGCCCGAGATGTAGTCCGTGAAGTCCCATCATTTGATATTCTTCAATAACTTCAAAACCATCCCATGCAGATTCTATTATAAAAGCTCCATTACGAGCATATATAACAAGATAATCTGCAATACTACCATTCACAATAAACCGCTTTTCACCTGTTAAGATATATTCATCGGCATTTTCATCTTTCTCAGCAATTGTTTTCATTCGTGATAAATCACTCCCTGCATCAGGTTCCGTAAAACAAAAAGCTCCAATTTTTTCTCCTTTTACTAAATATTCAACATAATTTCTTAGTTGTTTTGTTTTACCAAACATTCGAATTAAAAAAGCTGGATAAGATCCTGATAATCTTGCCATATCAACAGATAAACTATAACCAGAAATAGCTTCAGATAATATTAATTCATATTTCGTGGGAAATCCCAACCCTCCGAATCGTTTGGGAAATGTAACACCACAATATCCTTTTTTACCAAGAGATTTTATAATATCCCACATTTCCTTTTTCCCATTTTCAATGTCATCAATAAAAGGAGCGAGCTCATTTTTTAACGTTTCATCAACCTCATTTTTCCACGCCATTTCTTGTTCCGTTAAGTTCAGAAATATACTTCTCATCTTAATGTATCAATCTATTTTTTTCTTAAGGAATTTGAATTGTTTTTTTCTTTTATATATAATATATTATGCCTTTTTAACATAAATATTTCATCTGATTCTTACTTAGAATTAAACCTTACATGATTCTAAATCAAATAACATAAAGATTTCATAAGAATATAAACGAAATTTGTATTTAAAATCAAGGTTTTCTTTTAAAGATTAAGATATTCAAAAAATATTTTAAAAATTATATTACGAATTAAATTATTTCATAGAATTGTTTGAATTCTAATTTGTTTTTGAGAATTTGTTTCGATAGTAGAAATTAAAGTATCGATTTCTTGCCTTGTTTTATATTCAATTATTTTTTCTTCTCCTGATAACCATGCATTAAAACCTGTCATATGCTTATAGGTCTCGAATAGACCTCGTTGAATACCTGAGTTTTCTATTGTAACACCATTAAGAATATCTTTGAGGTTATTTTTTATTCGTAATTTATAAATAAATGTGCTTGAAGTAGTATCTTTATCAGTATCAATAGAAATTATATTTATACCTTTTTTTATTGCAGGAGGGGCTTCAAATAATTCTAAACCCTCTTCTCTTTCTCTAAATAAACCAGTTTCGATTATATTTTGTTGTTTTTGAGGTTTAATAATAATTGGGATTTCAAAAGAGATTATATCTCCCCCGACTTCTCTTTTTCTATTTCCTATTATTTCTAGAAACCATTTAGAATAATCCCCAAATTTAACTCCCCACTGATCTTTTTCTTGAGGTTCCCAAAGATATTCATGACTTGGTTCAGCGTGATTTGGAACTTTTATCAATAGAAAACCGTGATCTGTTTTGGATGTTTTTGCTCCACCAGCAATCACTGGTGGTAATTCCTCAGTACTTCCACATTGTTCACCAAAAGGTTCACAAATACATATTAAATTAGCCTTTTGTTTTAATCTTATTTGAAATAATGCTAAATTGCTTGTTTTATAATCAATCTTTATAGCCTCGCCTGGTTTAAAAATATCTTTAGAAATTTCAAGATCTATCCCAGACATAATTAATTTAATTGGAGTGGGAATTCTATTTTGATATATACTCTCTTTTGGAAAAATTTTAATGTGATTTTCTTTAAAAATTTCTATTTCTTTTTGAGAATTAAGAGGACTTTTAATTCTTAAAGTCATTTTAACTAAGTAGTGAATTTTTCTTGCCGGAATTGTTGGAACTACGTTGGGATTAATAAGTTGTGTTCTTTTTCTTATGTATTCACCAGGTTCAAAAGTACCTTGATTGAATATTTCAGATTTGGTTATAATTAAGTCTCTTTTACATGGGTTTTTAGAAATTAATTTTAAACCTCCCCACAAGATCTCAGTTGTTTCTTCAAATGTAGTTTTAGTAATTACATTAAGATAATCTCCCAAAATGATACTATCATCATTATCAAGACTTAATTTCATTTTTATCGTTTGATTGTTTTAAAAATATTATTCAGAATGAATAGAAACAATTATGTCAGAAAATAATTTCATATCTTTTAACAATACACGAATCTTCTCAGAAGATTCAGGATCCAATTCCCCTTCCGATTTCATTATTAAAACAGCTAATATGTATTTAAAAATATACAGTTGAAGTTCTTTACCTTCTTCTGAATTTCCTTTAAACTCTGCAGAATCAGATAAAAAAACATTCTCTCTAATTACATTACAGGAACTGATAAAATCTCTTAAATCTGCCCTTAATGATAGTCCACTTGAAACTCCTTGAACATTATGAACTAATACATTTCCTGATATATCGGAAATAATAATTCTCGCATTTATCTCCTGTAAGTGCTTTTCCGCTTTTTCTATATGACCCTTTAATTCTGAATAAGATCCCATTAATATATCTCTGAAGATCTTTGTTAAACTTTGTTGATCATAGATACTCGTTAGAAACGTTTCTGGCTTATAATCTTTAAATATATCTGAAAAAATCTCTCGAGCTTTTATTATATTCGTATCCAAGAGTTCCTTTTGATAGTCTTCAGTATCATATTTATGATAAAACAGACAAATTTTTGGTTTCTGATAATTCTCTTTATAAAGTTTTATAATATCTTCAAAATACTTTTTTGATTTATCAAAAGAATTTGGATCGTGCAAATCAACCACGGGAATCAAAACATCTGTACCCATGAATATTTTCGGCTTATCAAGATATTCTTTGATGTATTGGTCTTGGCCTCCAAAATCAAAAATTGATATTTCTAATCCTAAAAAAGGATGCCTTCTTGTTTCATAGAGTATCGTTGGAGATAATCCTTTTGTTTCTTCGGGTGTTTTTTCCGCGAATATTACTGAATATAAGGAAGTTTTACCACAACCAGAAAGGCCTATTAAACTAATTTTCATTTTTTTATATCTCGTTTATTCTTATTTAAATTTTTAATTTGATTTTATAAAAATTTTGTTGAAAAATTGTTTTATCTATTATTTTGATTTTTTTTCTTTTGGTTTCAGAGAGTATTTCTTAAAAAAGAGTTTTCTATGTGAATCAGAAATATCTATAATTATTTCTCCAAGAACATGTTTTCCATCTTTAATTTCTAATGGATAATTAATCTGAATAGATTCAAAAGGAAAAATTTCTTTTATTGTTGTACTCCAAGGTCGTTTTTCGAATAGTTCTTCCACAATAGCAACCCTAATTTGTAAATTTTCAAGAAGATATCCAATAACATTTTCTATTGTAATTGTAGTAGCCGTTTGACTTTCATTCAGTTTTTGAGTAACCCTTAATATTTTTCTTGTTCCAAACGGCGTTGCGACCTCAGCTTCCTCTTTCAATTCTGGTCTTGGTTTAAATGGTTCTTCTCTATCTATGTCTTTAACTATAAAAACCTTCCTTTTAAGAACCGTATATTGAGATACTTTCTTTAATCTTGCTAGGAACAAGACAGAATTTAAATTTTCCACTGAAAATGGTTCAGAAAGTAAATATCCCTTTTTTATAGCGTCCTCTATAATTTCTACTCCTATACCTGATCGTGCTAAAACTGTGTTTTTCATCGGTCCACTTCCAACAGAACCCACCGAGATATCAGCATTTTCAGCAGCTAAATCTGTGCAAAAATTGCAACTTGATGATTTAAATTTATCTAATTCCTTTATTTTATAGGATTTTACTTCTGTATCTCCTTTATAAAGATAAAATCTTCCTTTATTGATATCCATTTTTGTTATTTCCGCTAAATTAATTCCCTCCTTCTCAAAAAATGGTAATAATGCTTCATGTGAAAATGAATCCATACAAAATAATCCAATTTTAAAAACATGTGCTCTCATAAAATATTTTAACATTCCAAGTGGACTACTTTCCATTTTAAACACAGCATCTATGTTGCAAGGAGTTCCTACAAATGCGATAGAGCCCATGTCATTTCTAATCCCGTCCATTAAAGAATCAACTGTTTGTGAATGGCTATAAATAGAACCAGCAGCTTCGATAGCTTCTTCTTTAGTAGTAATAAGTTGAGGCAACGGAACCCATGGTTTATTTGGATTTTTTTTAGTAACAACTGCTCCGTCAATCAAATTTTCATCAAATAAATAACACAATAAGCTCGTAACGGTTCCTCCGTCCTGACCACCAATAACTTCAGGAATTCCACTTTTCGTAACATAACCTGTTTTAAAAAGACCAACAAGTTGTTCGGGATTAGTAATAGTCCTCGGACATTGATTATAACAAATTCCACACCCAGAACATTGACCGACTAATCGTGGTTCATCATAAATTGGATCCCATTCAAGAGCACTGCAAATCGCTGCACAAGTGCCACAATGAGTGCAAACACCTGTTCTTATAACTTCCTTTACTAATTTTCCAAATGAATCTTTTTTCCCTTCTAATTTCCTTCTTATATATTCAAAAGAATGTTCATACTTAGATTCAGATTTTACTTTATTTATTTCTTCACTCACTCTATAAAACCTCTATTTACACAGAGATTTGGTTATAATTACTTTATAAAAAACTTAATCCTTAAAAAAAATTATTAAAATTAAATAGTAATTTAATTTTTAAAGAAAGACATCAAGTAAAAACAGATAAGTTATTGATTATTTTGTTTATCTTGCTTCAATTTTTTTATCATTTTAGTAGTTAAGAGCCGAACATTTCAATGATAATCTCCTATACATTATAAAAGATGCTTAAGAATTTTTTCATCACCAATTTCTCCCAAATGTTTTACCGCCTTTTTTTAATATTTGCTCTATTACTTGAATTGAAATAATTACTTAATAGTTCTATTATCTGTCTTTTGCAAATCTTGTTCTTATTGTTAAATTTCTTTAGGAATGTAATGCATTTTTTTAAATATATTTTTGGATTTGAAAATTCTTTTTTGATTTTTTATTAGTTTTCGAAATTATTATTAAAGAAGTTATCAATCTCGAAAGTAATCTCATACAAATATTTGGAGAATCGGAAATAATAACCGAAACCATATAACTTAAAATAATTTCTTATGGTTTCTCGAAACAAATAATTATTCTATTTTCCATTTCTGTCAGTATCGAATAATTTATATAATCATTAAGATAAAAGTTATTAAATAAGGTAATTTCAAAATGTAAAATTATTGAATCTGAAAATTAATATAAAAATTTTTTTTAATTTGGAGCATTTTAAATTTTTTTAATCTAATAGTATAAATTTTTAAATAAAAATCATAAAACGAGTTGATGTGAAAAAAAATTGAGTAAAGAAATTTTACGCATTGGATATTATGCATGTCAATGAGGCTTGAATATTTCTGCGAAAGTTGATTGTTCTGAAGTTGTAGAGTATATGAAACAATTTGATAATGTTGAAACAAGTCGCATCTTTAGTTTTTTATGTACTGAACAAGGGCAGAAATTAATAATGGACGATATCAAAGAAAAAAAGATTAATCGGGTTGTAGCCGCAGCCTGAACTCCTAGAACTCATGAACCGATTTATAGAGAGTCTTTAGAACGGGCAGGACTTAGTAAATTTTATTTTCAAATGGTAAATATTAGAGAACAATGTTCTTGGATTACAGAAGACGAAGTTTCAGCAACCGATAAAGCAAAAATTTTAAGCAGAGCAGGTTATGAAAGGGCAAAAAGATTGGAAATAGTACCGACAAAAATTATTCCTATAAAAAAAGTTACTTTAGTAGTTGGTGGAGGAATCGCTGGATTAAATGCGGCATTAGACCTGGCAAATCAAGGAATAAAGGTATATTTGATAGAAAGTAAAACTACAATTGGGGGCAGAATGGCTCAGTTAGATCGAACATTTCCAACTGATGATTGTTCTATATGAATTCTTGGTCCAAAAATGCTTGAAGCTAATCGAAATGAGAATATTGAAATTATTAGTTATAGTGAAGTTGATAAAGTTGAAGGATATGTTGGAAATTATGAAGTTACGATAAAGAAAAAACCTAGATATGTTATAGAAGATTTGTGCAATGGTTGTGGAGATTGTACGCCAGTATGTCCAATTTACATACCGAATTATTGGCAAGAAAATTTAGGTTCAAGAAAATGTATCGATATATGTTTTGGGCAAGCTATTCCTTTTGTTTATGATCTTGAAAAAGAATCTTGCGTTGAATGATATGCTTGTGTAGATGCTTGCGAGCCACATGCAATTGATTTGAGTCAAGAACCTGAATATGTCGAAATTGAAGTGGGTACAATAATAGTTGCAACGGGTTGGGATTTATATAATCCTACAGAATATGGATATGGAGAATATCAAAATGTTATAAACGAAATCCAGCTTGAAAGGATATTAGCACCAAATGGTCCAACAATGGGCCATGTAAAAAGACCATCAGATGGAAAAACACCTAAAGAAATATTATTTATTCAATGTGTTGGCTCGAGAGATACAGAAAACGCGTATTGTTCTGGTGTGTGTTGCATGATCGCTTTAAAAAATGCTAAATTACTTAAAGAAGAAATCCCTGATTGCCATATAACCATCTGCTACATTGATATAAGAGCATTTGAAAAGAACTTTGAAGAATACTATATGAGAACTCTTGATAAAGGTATTGACTTTATTCGAGGTAAAGTTCCAGAACTAATAGAGGATTCTGAAACCAAAAATCTCAAGGTAAGAGTATATTCTTCATTAACAGATGAGATAATAAAAATTGATGCAGACTTAGTAGTTTTATCAACTGCGGTATTACCATCTAAAGGAACGAGGCAAATAGCAGATGTTCTTGGAATTGATTATGATACAAATGGATACCTGACTGAACATCATTTTGGCTTAAGCCCTCAGGAAACTAAATATCTAGGAATTTATATTTGTGGTTTTGCGCAAGGACCAAAAAATATATCATACTCAGTTTCTCAAGCGAGAGCAGCCGCAAGTAAGGTTGCAGAATTGACATCCAAGGGAGAAGCGGAGCTTGAATTAATATGTGCGATTGTTGATGAAGAAAATTGTATTTCTTGTTATCGCTGCGAAAAAAATTGTCCAAAGAATGCTATTATTGTACCTGAAGGAAAAATTGCTGAAGTCGATGAGATCAATTGTGACGGGTGTGGAATCTGTGCAACATGTTGTCCAACTCAAGCAATACAAATTAGATATTATACAGATGATCAAATATTTAATCAAGTCTTAGCACTAATAAAGGAAGTAAATGTATAAACCGAAAAATTCAGGTGAGATATATGAAAATGAATATCATTACGTTTGCTTGTAATAAATGAGGTTATAGTGCTGCAGATTTAGCTGGTGTTTCAAGATTGAAATATACTCCCAATGTAAAAATTATTCGTCTGCGATGTACAGGTAGAGTCGATATAAAACACCTAATTTATGCAATTAATAATGGTGCCGATGGAGTAATGGTTGTAGGATGACAAGAAAATCAATGTGAATTTAAAACTGGAAACTTTATTGCCGCAAAGCATGTCGAATTTGTTAAGAGAATTCTAGATAGGCGTGGTCTGGGAGGAGACCGAGTAAACATGTATAACTGCACTGGAGCTGAAGCTGTAAAATTTGTAAAATCGGTCGAAGATATGGTATATAAAATAGAAAAATTGGGATTGAATCCATTAAAAACAGATCAAGCAGTTATTAAGGCAGAAATAAAAGAAGTAGATAAAAAATTAATAACCAAAACCCCCATTTGAATGATCTTTAAAATGAAAGCTTAAAATTAAGAAATTTTATTGGGACGTCCCTGCAAGGGATATGGGGGCTTAAAAAAAATTTAATTAGGAAGGTGAATCTTATAGAAAATATTGATCTAAAAAATTTAATGGAATCTACATATAACGCTATAAGTAATTTTCAAATTCGTGCGTTATATGAAGGAAAAGATGATATTTTAAAATTTGGAAGATTTAGTGAGGAAGATTTTAATTTTATTTTAGATTCACTTCTCGATGCTGAGACAGAAAGAAATTTAATATTAAAAAAATTAATAGGGTTTCCTCCGCTTACTCTTGAAGAAATAGTGGAGAAAGTGGAATATGATAAGAAAATTTTAGTACCAACAGTTGAATATTTAACCCAACAAGGTTATGTTGAAAAATTAATTGAAATAAAGACAGAAATTAAAAAAGTAAAAAATAAAGAGGGAAATTTTATAGATAAAGAAATAAAGATTGAAATTGTTCGATATCAAGCCAAATCCCTTGATAATTCTTTTCGAGAAAATTATTTTGAGCCAATTTCTTTAGTATTTGAGAATAATTTTTGTTGTAATTGTGGTTATTGCTCATCAATATGCCCAGTTGGCTCAATAACAGTAACTGCAGATGATCTTAAAATTGATTCTGAGACTTGCATTAAATGTGGACTTTGTTTTTCTGTTTGCCCGAGGTCATTTCCATCTGAGCATATTTTTACAGTTTTAAATAAATTAAATCCTAATTTGAAGAATGGTGCCGCAATTAATTATTATATAAATGCATATACTGCAAGTACAAAAAGTGATGAAATTAAAGAAGTATGCCAAGATGGTGGTATAGTAACAACATTATTATATTATTTACTGAAAGAAAAAGAAATTGATGCTGCGATAGCAGTAACCCATTCTGAAGATATTTGGAGACCAAAACCTATTATAATTGAGAATGTTGATGATCTTTATAAAACCGCTGGTACAAAATATGCTAATTCTCCAAGTTTAACAATTTTGAATGAAGCACAAAAATTTGATAAAATTGCAGTCGTTGGAACTCCATGTATGATGTTAGCACTCAAAAAAGGAAGTGTTTATCCAATTGGAACATCTTTTTTTAATAATATTAAATATACTATTGGTTTATTCTGCATGGAATCATTCAGCTATGATAATGTTATCAATATAAGCACTGAAATTTTTAATAAGAAATTAGAGAACATTTTAAAAATGGACATTAGTGGAGGAAAATTTATTGTTAAAGATAAAAATGGAGAAGAAGCCAAAGTTCCATTAAAAGAAGTAACTTCCTTAGCAAGAGATGTATGCCATTATTGTAGTGATTTAACGTCCGAATTTGCAGATATTTCAGTAGGTTCAATAGGCTCAAGTGCAGGTTGGTCTTCAGTTATTACAAGAACAAAAGTTGGAAATGATTTATTTAATAAATTGATAAATGGCAATTTAGTAGAAGTTAAGGATTTAGCTGAAGTAAAACCTGGATTCGGTTTGGTTAAGAAAATTTCAGGAATTAAAAATTCAAAATGCAAAAAAATTGAATTCAATGTAAAAAAATAATAAAATTTTGTTAAAAAATGAGTCAAGATAAACGAATAAAAAATTTTAAAGATTTAATTAACGAAGTTCATGATAAAGGTATTTGTCAATTATGTGGTGGATGTGTAAGTTTTTGTAGTTCTGCTGATTATAGGATTATTGATTTTATTAAACCAGATTTGCCACCACAATTTGTAAATGAAAAAGAATGCTTAGAGTGCGGAATATGTTATCATATTTGTCCACAAACTAAAGTACTAGAAAATAATTTAAATATTCAATATAATTATATCAAACCACTTGGCAATTATAAAGAGATATATTCATTTCAAGCATTAGATAAAGATCTCTTAAAAAATGGAACTGATGGTGGAGTAATATCTGCTATATTATTGTATTTATTGGAACATAATTTAATTGATGGAGCAATCGTTTCAAAAAAGTTGGGACCATTTGCGAGAGATTCAATGGTTGCAAAATCTAAAAATGATTTAATTTTAGCTGCAGGTTCTCATTTTGATATTTCTTCACAAGTAACAGAAATTGCTAATTTTAGTACCTATAGTCCAACAATTATGGCATTAAATAGATATAAATTTAAAAAGCTAGCTGTTATAGGAACTCCTTGTCAAATTTATACGATAAGATGTATGCAAGAAATGGGGGTTACCCCCTCTCAAAATATAAAATATCTACTTGGATTATTTTGTTATGGAAATTTTACAATGGGTAAAGATAAAAAAGAGAAATTTGAAACTCAATTTAATTTAAAAATTGAAGAGATTGAGAAATTAAATATTAAGGAAGATATGTTAATAAAATTAAAAGGAAGTGAAGTTATTCAGCATATATCGTTTAGTGAATTATCAGATTATATACGTTCCGCTTGTAATGCATGTAATGATTTTACTAATATTTATGCAGATATTTCATTTGGTGGGTTATCATCACCTGAAAAATATACAACAACTATACCTAGAACCAAACTTGGAATAAATATTGTTAAATCCGCTTTAAATGAGGGATATATAAAAGTTTTATCGGATTTAGAAGGAAAAAGAGATAAAATGTTAGAAAAATTAATTCAGTTTTCAAAATATAAAGAAGATAGATATAATTTATCGCAAAAAAATTTAGGAGTTAAATTTTAAAATTACTCAAATTTCTAACAATTCTATGGTTATAAAAGGAAAATTAAGAGAATATCTTAATAATTGCTATCAATGTGCTATGTGTAGTGGCATTTGCCAAATGGGAAGAATACAAAAATACACTCCTAGTAGGATAATACAACTGATCATTGAAGGTTTTGAAGATCGAATTGTTGAAAGTGGAATGCTTTGGGATTGCTTAACTTGCAATTCTTGCCTTGAAAAATGTCCACATGAAGTTAATTTTGCTGAAATAGTACGTGATGCAAGAAATAAAATGTTGGATGCCGGAATTATGCCTAAAATTGCTCATAAGGGATTCTATACACTTCTTTCGGAAATTATGAGTAAAGAAAATATTACTCCAGAAAAGACTTTTGAGTGGGTTCCTTCTGGGTGTAAGATATCAGAAGAGGGAAATATCTTATATTTTGTAGGATGTGCTCCCCTTTTTAATTATGAATTCGATGAGTCAATGAATAATGCTGTAGATACTTTAAAAATATTGTGCAAAATTGAAAATGAACCAATAGTTTTATTGAAAGATGAAAAATGTTGTGGTCATGATTTATTGTGGCAAGGTAAAATCGAAGCTTTTAAAAAATTAGCAATCCATAATATAAAAGCTTTTGAAAGAAGTGGAGCTTCTTTAATAGTAACTTCTTGTGCAGAAGGGTATAGGACTCTTAAAATTGATTATCCTTCGATGTTTGAGAATTTTAATGTTGAGGTTAAACACCTTGTTGAATATCTTTATGAGAAATTGAAGGAAAATAAAATTAAATTTAAAAAGGAAAAGAAAAACACAAAAATACTCAAATTAACTTATCATGATCCATGTAGATTAAGTAGATTTTTACCAAAATCTTTTAATATATATGAAAAAATAAGATATATTTTTAAAGAATTGGAAAAAGTAGGTTATGTATATAATGAAATGGTTCACAATAAATCCAATTCTTTATGTTGCGGAGTAAGTTGTTGGCTAAATTGTACTGATAAAGCAAAAGCACTTCGATATCATAGAATGTTGGAAGCTAAAGATGTTGCAGATAATTTAATTACTACTTGTCCAAAATGTGAAATTCACTTTAGATGCCTTCAAAATGATACAGAAACTGTCCAAGATATTAATGTTATAGATTTATCAAATCTCTTGGAAAATGTTATTGAAGTTATACCCTCAAAACAAAATAAGTAGGTATCTAAAAAATGAGTAAAAGTAAAAAATCATCACAAAAAAGTCAAACTGATGATTTAATCGGAGCAGTCTTAGTAATTGGTGGAGGTATTGCAGGAATTCAAGCCTCCTTAGATTTAACTGAAATGGGATTTAAAGTATTTCTAATAGAAAAGACTCCTTCAATTGGAGGGCGTATGGCTCAATTAGACAAAACATTTCCTACTAATGATTGTTCTTTATGTATTCTTGCTCCAAAAATGGTTGAGGTTTTTAGAAATCCAAATATTAAATTAATGACTTATTCAGAAGTCATTGAAGTATCAGGTCATGTAGGTCATTTTTATATAAAAATTTTAAAAAAACCAAGATATGTGGATGAGGATAAATGTACGGGTTGTGGCGATTGTGCCTCGAAATGTCCTAAGATTGAGGCTCCAAATATTTTTGATATGAACTTGGGAAAAAGAAAATCTATTTATATCCCATTTCCACAAGCTGTTCCTCCAGTTTATCTAATTGACTCAGACATGTGTTTATTTTTAAATAAAGGAGTATGTAAAGTTTGTGAAAAAATCTGTGAGGCACAAGCGATTAATTTTGAGGAGAAACCAGAAGAAGTCCAAATAGAAGTTGGGGCAATTATAGTTGCTATTGGTTTTGATATATTAGCTTCTAAACTTCCAGATAATTGGGGTTATAAATATGAAAATGTTATTACCTCTTTAGAGTATGAAAGGATTTTATGTGCTTCTGGTCCATTCGAGGGGCACGTTTTAAGATTATCAGATGAAAAGGAACCCCAAAAAATTGCTTTTATACAATGTGCTGGTTCTAGAGATTTTCATATTGGAATTCCTTATTGTTCTAGTGTCTGTTGTATGTATACCGCAAAAGAAGCAATAATTACTAAAGAACATTCGAATTCTTCAGAATGTTATATTTTTAGGCATGATTTGAGAGCATATGGGAAAAATTTTTATGAATATACTCAAAGAGCACAAGATGAGTATGGGGTCAAATATTTTAATTCAAAAATTAGCAAAATAGTAGAAGATCCTGAAACCAAAGATTTAATTATACATTATGAAGATCTCAATGATGGAAAGTTTAACGATTTAAGGGCAAATTTAGTAATCTTGGCAACACCATTGATTCCATCTGAGGATTCTGAGAAAGTTGCCAAAATATTAGGAATAAATATTGATAAATATAAATTTTTTAAGGAAAAGACATTATACGATAAATTATCATCTGAACGAGAGGGAATTTTTCTATGTGGTTTTTGTCAAGGACCATTAGATATCCCTGAAACAGTTGCTGATGCAAGTGGAGTAGCAAATAAGGTTTCAACATTACTATATCCAGTGAGAAATACTCTATTAAAAGAAAAAGTAGTATCTGTACCTGAAAAAAAGATAAATTTAGAAGATGAACCTTGCATAGGTGTTATGATTTGCCATTGTGGAATAAATATTGGAAAATATGTAGATGTTCCCCAGGTTGTTGAATATATCAAAACATTACCTAATGTGACTATTACAGTAGATAATTTATATTCATGTTCTAGTGATTCCCAAACTAGTATTAAGGAATTGATTGCTGAGTATGATTTAAATAGATTTATTGTTGCATCGTGTACGCCTAGAACTCATGAAAAATTATTTCAAGAAACATGTGAAGAAGCGGGTTTGAATAAATATCTTTTTGAAATGGTTAATATTCGAGATCAATGTTCTTGGGTACATATGGAACAAAAAGTGGATGGTACTAAGAAAGCCAAAGACCTCATAGAAATGGCTGTTGCAAAATCGAGATTATTAAAACCACAAAAAGAATCAAAATTACCAATTACTCCAGAGGCATTAATAATCGGTGGTGGCATCTCTGGTTTAATAGCCACATTAAATATTGCAAAACAAGGGTTTACAACCCATCTTGTAGAAAAGGAATCTCAACTTGGTGGAAATTTAAATAATTTATATCAAATTTTCCCAGGATATCAAAAAACCTCAGAATTTTTAGAACCTTTTGTAAATAAAGTAAAATCACATTCAAACATTAACATTTATTTAAATTCAAATATCACGGAAATTAGGGGATATATTGGAAATTATGATGTTATAATAACCACTAAAGGAAATAAAGTTAATAATATAAAAGTGGGAACAATAATTGTTGCAACTGGAGCGAAAGAGTTGATACCGGAAACAATATACAATTATAAAAAAGAAAAAAATGTTATTACACAACTTGAATTAGAGCAAAAATTAAGGAAAGAAAATATGGAATGGCTAGATAATATTAAAAGTATTACATTTATTTTATGTGTGAACTCCAGACAAAAAGAGGGTATAACATATTGTTCTAATATATGTTGTACAAATGCATTAAAGAATATTAATATCTTAAAAAAATTAAAACCTGATTTGGCATTAATTTTAATTTATCGAGATCTTCAAATGTCCAAAAAAGGGAATGAAGAATTTTATAGGGATTCAAGAAAAAACGCTTTATTCTTAAGATATTCATTGGATAAACTTCCTATAATTTCAAAAACTAAAATTGGAAAATTTAATTATAAAATTTCCCTATTCGAACACAATTTAAAAGGAGATGTAGAATTTTATAGCGATCTTATTATTTTAGCTACACCTATGATTGCACCTGAAAATTTTAAAGAATTATCAAAAATGCTGAAAGTTCCGCAAGATCAAAGCGGTTTTTTTCTAGAAGCTCACGTTAAACTAAGACCAATTGATTTTGCAACAGATGGAATATTTTTATGTGGTTGTGCTCATTGGCCTAAGAATATTCAAGAATCAATAGCTCAAGCAAATGGTGCAGCTGGAAGAGCCATCAGGATTTTAGGTGCTAAAGAAATGAAAACTTCTGGTCTTGTTGCTGAAGTAATAGAAGATTATTGTATCGGCTGCGGGAAATGTGCTGATGTTTGTCCATATAACGCAATAGAATTAATTGAGGTTAAAAAAACATTTGAAGATTATACACTTCGTTTAAAAAAATCCAATGTTAATTCTGCGTTATGCAAAGGATGTGGTACCTGTGGTGTTCAATGCCCTAATTCGGCAATAATTATTAAGCATTTTAGTTTTAAACAAATAAATGCGATGATTGAGGCTTATTTAAAAAATTAAAGAGAATGAATGAAAAAATATGAAAATCGTAGAAAAATCAAGTAAAAAACAAGATATGGAATTTAAACCTAATATAGTATGTTTTTGTTGTAATTGGTGTAGCTATGCTGGAGCAGATTTGGCTGGAGTATCTCGTTTTCAATATCCTGCATCTATTAGGATAATTCGAGTAATGTGTTCGGGTCGAGTTGAACCAGCTTTTATTTTAAAATCTTTTAAGGATAATATAGATGGTGTGTTAGTCACCGGGTGTCATATAGGAGATTGTCATTATATTAGCGGGAATGAATTTACAAAAGATAGATTTGAACGATTAACGATAATCTTAAAATTCTTGGGGTTAGAAGATAGATTTCGGCTTGAATGGATATCCGCAAGTGAAGGGAAAAAATTTGCTGAATTAATAACTACTTTTACAAATCAAATTAAGAAATTAGGACCATTAAACAATATTTAGAAAGATTTAGACCATAGAATTAAAATTTATACTTGGTAATTGCTCCAAACAAACCTTCATCATATATTGCTGAGAAGCATGGATTCATATTAAAAGAGACATTAAAAGAAGAGAGATATATTGATGGAAAATATTTTGATGATTTGAGATATTATATGCTAAGAGAAGATTGGCTGAAAAAAAAAAGATAAAAAAAAATAAAATAAATATGTTAAAAATTCAATATATTCTTTACCAATACAAAAAAATTTATCTTAATTTTAATATTTGTTTATTTGAGATATATTGTTTTTTTAATATTTCATCTTTTTGATAATATTATGGCTAACATATTTGATGATAAAAGCATAAGAGATTCTTCAAGTTTAGATCTGTGTGAAGTTTTTTTACTTTATTTCGATGAAATGAGGGGTCATATGCCTTTATTATCTTATCCAGATGAAAAATTAATATATGATCCTAAAGTAATGCGACCAATAAACATTCATTCTATTTGGTTTTTAGATTTTGAAGAACAAGAAATATTGGATCATGTGGATCTGGAATATAAAAAGAAAGTATATTTTGCAAAAAAGTTTTTAGTGAAATCTGAACGAAAAAAAGAGAGAGCAGGATTAAAAAAAGAAACTCCAGAAACTATTATTATTATGGTCGCCGTACCTAATGAAATTGAAATTTTTGGAAGTTCCCTTATCAAAAAGCTTACAAAAATATTACAACAAAAATATAATGATGTTCTATGGAAATTAATTGAGGGAGAAATTGCTAAATCTGTAGTCATTAAAACGAAATTGATGTTAGATAATATAAAAAAAAGTTATGATATTAAACGAAATATCAATTTTGATATTCATAATACCATATTGAAATATTTTGGAGATGTGGTAATGGACAGTAAATCTGATTCAATTAAGAAACAGAAAGCTATGTCTTTTTTAACACTAAAGGGATTCTATATTTCTTCATTAAAAGGATTTAAAGGGGCACCATATGATGATGTAAATCTATTTGAAAAAGCAGCTTCTTCCAAAATGTTACAAGGAACTTTTAATCCTTTTAAAATTTCAGAAATAAATTTTTCAAAAAACAGTCAAGAATTAGAAGTTGTTATTGAAAACAATTCTGAAGGCAATATGAATTCTATGCAAGTAACAATTTCTCATATTAGAGAATTTTTTGAAAAGGAGATATTAAATGAAATCGTTGATGAATGGTATCCGCATGAGGAGCTGCTATTTGTAGCCCCATTATACCCCCATATAGATTCTTATATTTTGAATATATCTAGAAAAGATAAAAAATTAAAAATTTTTACAAAACTAATTGAAATACAAAAATATATGTAAAATTTAGATAAATATCGTGTTGATTATGGATAAAGATAAAATTATAATTCGGAATTACCGAAAATCTGATTTTAAAGAAACTCTTGAAATTTTAAAAGAATTATCAGAATTATATGACATGGGATTTAATGAAGATAAATGGAGAGAATCTTCTGGATTACGGCAATTTAAACCCAATTTAAAAAGATTGACATTAGTTGCTGAAGTTGAAGGTAAAGTTGTAGCTCTAGGAGTATTAGAAGCTAAAAAAACTTCACTTGGTGAATATATTGGTTATCTTGAAAGTTGGGCAACCAAGAAAGAATATCTTGGAAAAGGTATAGGGAAGATATTGGCTGATAGAGCGATGAAACTCTTAAGAACATGGGGTGTTGATAGAATAAGAATTAATTTTGCATATAATGGTGATAAAAAAGTAATTGATGTAATCTGTAAAGGTGGAGGCTTCAAACCTATAATAATTGTATTAGAAAAAACTTTCGATAAAAAAAAATAAAAAATTTTCTTTACTCAATATCTTTTTATTTACCTATAGCAGTTGTGCAATATTATTAAAGGTAAAATTATATGATCCCCAAAAAAATCTTTTTTACTAAAGGTGTTGGCAATCATTTTGATAAATTACAATCATTTGAGCTAGCACTTAGAGATGCAGGTATTGAAAAATTTAATTTAGTAAAAGTATCATCCATTATACCTCCTGAATGTGAGGAGATTTCTTTATCAGATGCCTTAAGACTCCTAAAACCGGGGCAAATTATCTATACAGTGATAAGTAAAGCTAGTTCTAATGAATTAGATAAACTGCTCTCAGCTTCAATTGGTGTTGCAAGATTAGTGAATAATAATTCTTATGGATATCTTAGTGAGTATCAAGCTTTTGGTATCGAAAGTAGAAAAGCTGGTATGATTGCTGAAGATTTAGCCGCATCTATGTTAGGAACAACTTGGGGTATCAGATTTAATCAAAATTTAGATTATGATGAAAAAATCAAAATTTTTAAAGAAAAAGGAAAAGCAATTAAAACAAAAAGTATAACGGCAACCGCAACCGTTGGAGTAGAAAAAGAATGGACAACAGTTATTGCAGCAGCGATTTTTATATTATAATTCTATATTGATTTAGTATTTCTAAATTTCTTTTTTTACTCATTATAAATAGGTTGAAGTCCAGTTTGAAAATGTCGTAATCTAAGATCAGCCCCACGTGAGATTTTTACTTTCGGAATTTTTTGCCTGTCATGATATAACTCAGTTATTGCTGCAACTGCATATGCAATATGAGATTCATTATAAACATTCCGAGGCACTGCAAATCGAACCAAATTAAAAATATCTTTTCTCTGTTCTGGAGGTTTTTTATCCCATTCAAATGCAAAAGGCCCTAATTCACAGGCTCTTATTCCGTAATGTTTTAAAAGCTCTATAGTAAAACCTACACCCCCAAAATCATCAATTTTCATATTTGTTCCCTGAAAAAACTTTTCCATGTCAATATAAACTGCATGACCTCCCGCAGGAAGAATAACTGGAATTCCATTCTGAACTAATTTTTTTGCAAAGTCCCTTACTTGTCCAATTCTTCCATTTAAATATGGTTCTTTTACGATTTCATATAAACCCACTGTTAAAGCCATAATATCTCTCCCACTTAAACCTCCATAAGAATCATTTCCAAAAGTTAGAATTTGTTTTTCCTTGAAACGAAGACCAATATCACCATTAATAGAAAAACGTTTATGAAAATCACCATTATCTCTAAAGAATAACCCTCCCCCCATATTAGCGAGTCCATCTTTTTTGAAACTTATAGTAAACCCATCCACATATGAAAACATTTCTTTTATTATTCTTAAGATTGATTGATTTTGATAACCATTCTCAAATTTTTTGATAAAAAAGGCATTTTCTGCGAACCTACATGCGTCAAAAAATAAAGGAATACCACTATTTTTGGCAATCTTTTGCACTGATTTAATATTTTTTATAGAAACTGGTTGCCCTGCAGCTGTATTGTTTGTAATTGTTAAATAGATTAAAGGAATAGAATCTCGGCCCTCAATATTAATTAATTCTTCTAATTTTTTAGTATCCATATCTCCTTTGAATGGATTTTTAATTTCAATCTGATCAAGAGGAAACTCATCTAAAATATTAGAAGAAAATAAATTCACAGGAATAATTCTATTAGCTGCAATATTTGCCGCTGTTGTATCAAAATGTCCATTATTTGGAATAAAATATTTTTTCTCTTTATCAATTTTCTTTAAGACTTCTGTGAGAGTTGAAAATAACAAATGCTCTGCACACCGACCTTGAGGGACAATAAAAGCATTAGGACGAATGAGTTGATAAACTCCACCATTAATGAATCCACCTTCAAATGATTTTAAATATAATTCATCTAATAACTTTTGGATATTTGTTTCTCCTGTGAGTATTAGATCTATTACCTTTCTAGGCTTATCGCCTCTTTCAAAAGTATCCCGAATTGCATCCAATAATACATAATAACCTTTATTTCTCCCATAAGACTCATCTCCATGAAAAAGAGCAGACCACTGTAAATCAGTCATTGTAGAAGTACCACTATCTGAAAGAAAATCTAAAACAAGTAAATCAGCTGGAAAAGAAAACATATTATACTCTGTTTCTTTAAGCACTCTTTCACGTTGTTCCTTTGTAACATTTTTAATTGTTCGGGCGATTAAAGATTTATTAGTCGGAACTGGGACACCTAAATCGTACATAGATTTCATAATTTACACTAAATCAAAATTTTAGAAATTATTTGTTAATTAAGTAGAATAAGAAAAAAAAACTAAAAAAAGATATTCAAATACTAAAATATTTTATCTGAAATTATTTAAAAAAAAAATAATTGATTTTTTTTCTTTTATTTCCAATTCCATTTAACAAGTGACCATTTTTCCGAATATTATTAAATTTTTCAACATAAAATATTCACAAATATAATAAAAAAAGATGATAAAAAAAAATGATAGGAATAAAGAGTTATGGTGCGTATCTCCCCAGATACTTACTTTCAAGAAAGTTAATTGCAGAAGCTTGGGGATTTCCTGTAATTCCAGGAAATAAAACAGTTGCAAATTTTGACGAAGATAGTGTAACTATGGCTGTTGAAGCTGGAATGGATTGTCTATGGGGTTTTGATAAATCTACTATTGATGGTTTATATTTTGCTACTACTACTCAACCTTATCTCGAGAAGAATTCTGCATCATTAATTGCTACAGTTCTAGACCTAAAAAAGGACATAATTAGCATGGATTTTACAGATTCAATAAATGCTGGAGCAGCTGCTTTGGCAAGAGCATTTGATACTATTAAAAGCAATGAAGATATCAAAAACATTATTGTAATTGCATCTGATAAAAGAGAACCAGAACCATCAACAATGTCTGAATATGTAATGTCTGATGGAGCAGCTGCTTTTCTTATAGGAGAGGGTACTAATGAAGATGTTTTAGTATCAATTGAAAATTATTTTAGTGTATCCGATAATGTAACTGGACCTTGGAGAAGAACTGCCTCAGATTCTTTTGTAAGAAATTTCGAACCAAAACATGAAGCAAAATATGGTTATATAAACAATATAACTGCAGCTATGAAAGGAATTATGGATAAAAATAATCTAAAACCAGAAGATTTGGGAATTGTAGTCTATTATTATAATAATCCAGGACTTCTCGGTCGAGTAAGTAAAATGTTGAAATTTTCTCAAGCACAAATACAGGATAGTCTATTTTTTACCCTTGGAGACACTGGAACACCTTTCTGTTTTATGTTATTAATTACAGCATTGAAAAGAGTTAAGCCTGAACAGAAAATCTTATTTGCCGGATATGGTGATGGAGCAATAGCATTTTATATGAAAATTGAAAATGATAGAGGCATTAGAAATATAAAAAAGACAAGAATGGGAATGATTAAATCAGAAAAGAGTATGATTGAATTAAAAAATTACAGTAAATTTATAGATAATAGAAAATATTTAGTAAAAGATCGCTATATTCGTAAATCATCTCCAGTTACTATTTGGCGTGATAGTGCTTCGATATATCCGATGCATGGCATAAGATGTAATAGTTGTGGCGTTGTTCAATATCCAATTTGGCCAATTTGTTGTGAATGCGGAGGTCGAGATTTAACTGAAATTCCCTTAAAATTGAAAGGAAAAATCTTTACATTTGCATTGGATCATTTGGTCGGTGGTGGATATTACAGTATACCAACCCCAAGATGTGTTATTGATTTAGATGGTGGTGGTCGTGTCTTATGTAATATGACAGAATGCGAAAATCCTGAAGAAGAAGTAAAAATTGATATGGAAGTTGAATTAACTTTCAGAAAAGTGCATGAAGGAGCAAAATTTATGAATTATTATTGGAAATGTAGGCCCGTAAGGGGGAGACCATAAAGGAGGTAATAAAAAATGGCTGTTAAAGGAATAAAAGATAAAGTTGCAATAATTGGTGTTGGTGCATCAAAGTTTGGAGAATTATGGGATGATAACCAGTTTTCACTTTTAATAAAATCAACAGATGACGCAATGGCAGATGCAGGCGTTAAACGAGATGATATTGAAGCTATTTGGGTAGGAATTCAATATTATTTTACAGGGCTTTCGGGAGGAACAGTTGCTGATGCCTTGAAGTTATGGGGTAAGCCTATTACAAGAATAGAAAATTATTGTGCTTCAGGGATGGATGCATTTAGAAATGCATGCAATGCAGTCGCTTCAGGAGTGAATGATGTTGTTTTGGCATGTGGAGTTGAAAAACTTTTAGATGAAGGTTCTAAAGGATTACCTGGATTTCGGGAATTTGGCTTTCCCGTACTTCCGATGCCTTCAGCACCCGCTATGTTTTCGTTTGCGGCTACTCGCAGTTTTAAAGAATATGGATGGACAAGAGAAGATCTTGCTAGGGTTGCTGTTAAGAATCATGATAATGGTTCACACCATCCTAAAGCACATTTTAGAAAACAAGTTTCACTGGATGCTGTTCTGAAAGCTCCAATGATCGCAGATCCATTAGGTCGATTTGATTGCTGTGCAATGTCAGATGGTTCAGCGGCTTTAATTTTAACTAGACCTGAACTTGCACCAAGTTACGCCCATGGAGACGATTATGTTATAGTTAAAGCAAATGCATTATCAGTTTATACAAATATGCCTTGGTACTCGCCAAATTTTGACTTTACATCATTTCCATCGACAACAACCGCGGCTAAATTGGCATATAAAGAAGCAGGAATAACAAATCCTCGTAAAGAAATTGATTGCGCTGAAGTCCACGATTGTTTTACAATTACTGAATTATTAAATTGCCAAGATCTTCAATTTTGTGAAAGAGGACAAGCAGCTGAAGAATTAAAAAATGGTACGTTTAACTGGGACGGAGAAACTGCGATTAATCCATCGGGTGGTCTTAAAAGTTTTGGTCATCCAATTGGAGCTACAGGTTGTCGGATGCTCTATGAAGTATCTAAACAAGTTCAAGGGAGAGCAGATGGAAGACAAACCCCAGATGCAAAAATTGGGCTAGCCCATAATTTGGGTGGTGCCTACACTGTATGTTCAGTTACCATCTTAAGCCAAAATAAATAAATAAAAAAATCTTCTTTTTATTTTCTTTTTTTTTCTTTTTGAATTAGGCAATCTTAAAATAATAATAACAAATTTTTAATAAATAAAATTTTTATTTTCTTTTTTTGTAGATTTAAAAGCTTTACCTCAATAATAATTTCAATTACATCCGTTGAAATAACATATTTAGGAATTGCGTATGTTTTAAATTATCTATATAATAAAATTTAATATTTTTTTATTTTGAAGAATCCTTAAGAAAATCAAAATTTGCGAGGTCTATATTGTTTTATATAATTTCTATTAAATATAATTAATATAAAATTTTTTAGAATAATGAGTCCAAAGAAGAAAGAAGTGCGAACTTATTTCATAGGTCTGATTTAGAGCGAAGAATAAAAGAAATTAATAATCAAGAGAAAAAAAAAGGGATTTTATAATCAATTTAAGGACTGCAACACATTAAAAGTTAGTTCTCAACAAGTTCAAAATGTTCAAGAGTTTTTAGAAAAAAATATGAATCATCCAAACAATAACATTAATTGCAACGACCAAAAAAATAAAAATAAATCTGGCTCAGTTAATAACGATAAGAAAGTTTTTTCGACAAAATCCTATGATCGAAGCAAAGAGCGTATTCTAATTAAGCCTAATGTTTTAAGGGGAATATTAGATGAGATTAAGAATAGAGATCCAGATAATTTTCCATCGGATAATAAGATAAGCGATTATATCGGAACTAAAGTGAGTAGCGCACTTAGAGGTTATGCTATGAATAAGAAGAGTTTTGAAAATCTTCAAAAAATATATAGAGCGCCAATACCACATGAAATTAAAGAACCTTGGCAAATTAAGGTTTCTCTTAACAAAAGTAAGAATCTTGCTGAAATGATTGGAATTATGCTTGGTGATGGCCATCTCAACAAAGCTGATGGTAGAATAGAAGTTGCGTTAAATGGAGTTGATGACTGGGAATATGTAGAATATGTAAATGAAATAATGAAAGATTTATTTCAAAAACCTTCTAGATTAGATTGGTTAAGGGACAGGAAGAGTACAAAAGGAAATGAGAAGGGAGTGGTGCTTCTCATATCGAGCGTTGAATTAGTAGAAGAATTAGAATCTTTAGGCTTAATACCAGGGAATAAATGTGAAAATCAAGTAGGAGTACCAGAATGGATTAAGAATTATAAGAAATTTATAATTAGATGTTTGAAGGGGTTGGTAGATACTGATGGTTGGATTGGGGTTGTAAAGCAAGACAAATCTATTAGTATTAAATTTTCAAGTTGTTCGCAACCATTAGTGGATGATTTTATACTAATGTGCAATTTATTAGACATAAGAACATCAAATTTACTGGGACCTTATAGAGCAATAGATCGGAGAAGTGGAAATGTATCAGAACAATATTTAGTTAAGATTTCTGCAAAAGACCAAGTTAAAAAATTCATTAATGCAATAAAACCCGAGAAATGGAAACTCCGATTTAATTACATTGGAACAATTTTAATATCTCTCAGTAATGATTCCAAACGCAAAAAGATTGAGTACGAGATAAAAAAGGCTTTCCTTGATATTCAAATTCAATATAGTAAGGAATATGAAGAATTTTTAGTTAATTCATGTAAAAAATATGGATATCTAATTAATAATAATACAATTGAGCAAGCTATTAATAGTGCCTTTGAGTATAAAAAAACCTATTATAATAAAGATTATGCAGCCTATTTGAAAAAACTGTTCGAAGAACTTGGAAGTACACCAAATATAACTGATTTTCTAATACAAGAGGGAGTAAGCCCAATACCTGCTAAAAAAACAATTCGATATTATATTCAGAAATTATTTGAAGAACAGGATTATAAAATAAAATATGCGACAAACATATACGAAAAATGGTTAATGCATAATTATCCTATTTTTATTAAAAATAAGCGTGTCAAAAAATTTTCTGAAGAGGCTAAAAAGATATTATGTAAATGGATTTATCTAATTTTAATTGAGGAAGGGTTTATAATTAATAATTCAGAGGTAATTCAAAAATTGAAATTTTTGATAAATAATATTGATTTTAATGAGGTAGTAGATGAATTAAAATCCGAGGAGATAATTATTGATGACGAAATGGATGATTCTTATAAAGATGTTAGAATTTTAAAATTTGATAGATTGTCTTTTCTGCTCAATAATCAAAGATTTTCAGATTCCATTAATGATTATTTAAAAATATTAATACAATTTATACGAGAAGTGATATCTTTATCAAATTCTAATTTTAATATGTCTCTTGAGGATATTAGACGGCATATAAGAAATAAATTAAACATAAATTGGAAAAATGAGCCTTTAAGGGAGATATTACAATTATTACCAGATAAGTTATTTTCTTTTCTTTAAATTCTTATTCAATATTCTAATAAATTTAGAAATTTGTAGTTTCCAATTTTCTTTTATGAAAAATATTCAAAAATTATTTAACCTAAATTTAATATTCTTTAAATATGAGTCAAAACAGTTTCGACCAATTTATCGGAAATGTAAATACAGAGAGAATCAAATACATAGCTGACCCTCAGTTAAGAAATATCGTAAATGTAACAATTGCGTTAGGCAGACCTTTACTTGTTAAAGGGGAACCTGGAAATAGATTCTGAAAGTTCAGAATTTACCAGAGCGGGTAAAACTCTTCTGGCTCACGCGATTTCGGAAGCATTAGGGAAACGTCTTATTGTTTGGAATGTTAAATCAACCTCTGAAGGAATAGATGGGTGTTATATGTACGACACCGTTCAAAGACTTAATGATAGTCGATTTGGTTCAAATGATCGAAATGTTAATAATATAAAGGATTATATTACTTATGGTCCTTTAGGTGAAGCTTTTGATTCTAATGAACAAGTTGTTCTCCTCATCGACGAAATAGATAAAGCTGACATAGAATTCCCAAATGACCTCTTGCAAGAATTGGATGTAATGGAATTTTATATCAAGGAAACTAAGGAGGTTATTAAAGCAAATTATCGTCCAATTGTCATAATCACTTCAAATAATGAAAAAGAGCTACCAGATGCATTTCTGAGACGTTGTGTTTTTCATTGGATTGAATTTCCTGAGAAGGATTTTATGGGACAGATTTGTCAATTACATTATCCAAATCTAAAAAGGAATATTTTAATGCAATGTTTAAAGCAATTTTATGCACTTCGATCGTATAAACATCTTAGAAAAAAGCCCTCAACTTCAGAATTATTAGATTGGATTGGAGTTTTATTGAAAAGTGGAATAACTGCTGATGATTTGGAAAAGGACATTCCGTTTTTGGGAGTTCTCATTAAGAAAGAACAAGATATGGAGTATCTCTCAAAACAAGCTGGTTTTTCTGTAAAGCCATAAATAAAATAATAATCAAAATTTAAATTAAAAATCAAAATCAAATGTTCAAACAATATGTTTGTTGATTTCTTTTATTTTTTAAAGGGAAAATTACCAGTTAGCATAACGGAATTTTTAACATTATTAGAAGCATTTGATAAAGGACTTATTTCCGATATGGTTTCATATTATTATACTTGTCGGAGCATTTTGGTAAAATCAGAACATGATTTTGATTTGTTTGATAGATGTTTTGCTTCTTTTTATAAAGATATGGATGTAGAATTCCCCCAATCCATAAAAGATGAGATATGGGATTGGTTAAATCAACCACTAGATTTTGATAATCTCCCTTTTCAACTTCAATTGCCACCAGGTATGATTCCTAAAGATCTAGAGGAATTAAGAGAATATTTTGAAAAAATTATGAAGGAACAAGATGAACCCCATAATTTTGGTAATCGTTTTATAGGACAAAAGGGAACATCTCCTTGGGGACATTCTGGAAAAAACCCATTTGGTATCAGAGTTGGTGGCACTAGTGGTGCAAAAATGGCGGTTCAAATTGCAGAAAAAAGAATTTTCAAAGATTATCGAAAAGATATAGTTTTAGATACAAGGCAAATTAAAGTCGCTTTGAAGCGTTTGAAAAAATTAGAAGAAATTGGAAAGCAAGATGAGTTAGATCTAGATAAAACAATTGATGAGACTTGCAAAAATTGCGGAGATATTGAATTAGTTTTTCATAAAAGAAGAAAAAACAACATAAAAGTACTATTACTTCTTGATGTAGGTGGTAGTATGACCCCTTATGCTACGCTTGTTAACAAATTATTTTCTGCTGCTCATCAATTATCTCATTTTCGTGATTTTAAATATTTTTATTTTCATAATTGTATCTATGAACGATTATATGAGACCGCAGCTCGAGAAGATAATCGTAGTATTTTATTTGAAGATTTTATTCGTAAATATGATTCAAAATATAGAGCAATTATTGTTGGAGACGCAGCGATGGCACCATATGAATTATCAGACCGATATGGTTCGATTTACTACTATCATCGCAATGAAATTCCGGGGGTGATTTATATGCAAAAATTAAAAGATCATTTTCCTTTCTCTGTATGGTTAAATCCAGAGATTATAAATCCCGATTGGGCATGTTATACCAGGAAAATATTATCCAAAATTTTCCCTATGTTCAATTTAACATTAGAAGGATTAGAAAAAGCAATGAATTATTTGCGCAAAGAAAGTAGACACCTCCCATCATCAACTAAAAGCATTACAGAGTTATTATATCATTAAATTATTTAAAAGAAACGATTGAAAACATTCAACAACTTTTAAACTTGAGATATTAATATATTAATTCAATTATTTAATGTATTATTCAGTCAATGATTTTGTCGATTTTCACATATAGATTAATTACATTTTATCTCAACTGGACATCAAAGATCTTAAAATTTTTAATAAATATTCATATTATTTTATTATTAATTAGAAATAATAAAAAATATTAAAAAAATGATTATTTATGGGATTTAAAGAAACCTATGAAGCTATAAAAAAAGATATCAATGCTGGAGAGAAAAATTTTAATGTAGAATGCGAGATGTTATCTGAGGGTATGCAAACTAAAGTTTCTATGGGCGAAAAACCTCATGTAGTATTAATTGATGCTCCTGAAGGCTTAGGAGGAACAAATCAAGGACCTTCTCCTTTATTAGCAATTTTAGGTTCTATTGGGGCCTGTATTATTGCTGTTACAAAATTCTGGAGTATGATTCTTGATGTTCCTATAGAAGAGATGAAAGTCTTTTCTCGTGGTCATATTAATCTTGGTGCAATTTTTGGGCTCGATGATAATATGCTAACTGGTTATGATAAACTAGAACCTGTTGTAAGAATCAAATCATCTGCTCCAAAAGAGAAAGTGGAAGAACTAATGGAGAAAGTGTTTAGCCACTGCCCTGTATTAACAAATTTTGCTGGAGCGTCAAAAATAACACCAAAAGTTCAAATACGGGGATTAGATTAGAAATTTCTTATAAGCAAACCAAAATCTATTATTTTTTTTATTTTTTAATAAAAATCTTCATGCTAAACTTTTAAAAATGAAGTTACTTCTATAATTCTTACAAAAATTTCTTAATTGGATGTGAAAATTATCCATATCTGATTTTAATATTCATAACTCATAAATTTATATCATTAAAAATTAAGAAAAAACCAATTATTTTAAGTAATTTAACTTAGTTTTGAATAATAATTCATCTAAAACAACTTAATTATCAAAAAAGTAAAATTTATAAAAGAGTAAAAATTTTGTAACTCATAAATTCGAACTTAGATTAAGGTTTGGTGTAGCATTTTGTCGTTTGAAATATTAGAACTTATGAAAAAAAAGGGTTTTAAGGATACTTTACAAATTCTTTCAAAAAGAAAAGATTACAAGATAAATAAGCATACCTTCTATAAGGAATTAAACAAATTTTCTTATTACAATTCATTTTTGAGAGTCAAAGATATACTTTTAAATCGTGATATTATATATGTAAAAAAGAATAAAAACAAAAAGTTGGAAATATCCTTAACCCCGAAAGGTGTAGTTATATTAGAAAAAATAGAAGAATTAAATGAGCTATTTACCAAAGGGGACGGCATAATTTAGATTTTTCTTATATTTCTTTATTTTTTTTCGATTATTTAACAACGTTCTTAGAAATTTGATGAGTTCTAAAAAATTATAAAAAAATTAATAACCTTCAGTTAATTTTGAGATTTATGATTCTTGAAAAGCTAATCGTGGGAATGTTGGCTACAAACTGTTATATCTTTGGTTCAGAAAAATCCAGAGAAGTAGTAATTATAGACCCTGGAGAAGAACCCAATCGAATAAAAACTATAGTTGATAATAATTCTTTAATTCCAATCGCAATTTTACTCACTCATGGACATTTTGATCATACAAGGGCAATGCGAGCTCTCATTAGAACTTACCGCATTCCATTGATGTATAATGAGAAAGATAAAAAAATAGTGAAAAAAGAAGCAGGTAGATGGCTTAATGAAGGTGATATAGTCAAAGTGGGCGAATTTAATCTTTATGTATTAGAAACTCCAGGGCATAGTCCAGGAAGTGTATGTTTTTATACAAAAGATGTCAAATTTTATAAAAATCTTCCAGTTGAGGGAATCTTATTTTCTGGAGATTTGATTTTTAGAAGGAGTATTGGTAGATCCGATTTTGAAGGTGGTAATCAAAAACTCTTATTTGAAAGTATAAGAAATAAAATTATGTATAATAAGGATCTTTCCGATAATTTTATTATATTTCCTGGGCATATGGGGAATACTACAATTGGAGAGGAACGTACAATGAATTTATTTAAAAATTATTTTTTATAATTTTTACTGGATTTTCTTAAAATAATTAATATTGATATCTTGGAAACAAGTATCAATAGTTTCTATTGCTTCTAATTCTTGTAAACTAATTCTAGTTTTATCTTTCAAATCTTTTGCAGCCCATAATAATTTATTAAATCTTTGATGATGATTATGAAATCTCTGATTTGCATAATCTTTAGTTTGTTTAGTATAAAGTAGAAAGGGCCAATCACTCCCTTGCATTAAAAGTATTTCTCTCGCCATTTGCTTAAAAATTCGGCTACCCCATTCGTCAGGATTGGAATTTGCTTCCAAAATTTTTTCGAATTCTATTATACTTGAGTTTATATACGGCCAAATCCAGATATGCTCCTTATTTTTCCACACTTGAAAGTAACCGCCCTCTCCCCAACTGCTCTGTCCCATTTTAATGATTGAAAATTCGGTTTCAAATTTTGAAACATAATCAGAAATTGTTGTCATGCCTATATTTTCACTTTCAGAGACTAATTCGAACACTTTTTTCAGCCAAGCAATCCCCTCCATCCACCAGTGCCCGTAGAGCTCAAAATCGTAGGGGGACAATATTATTCCCTTTTTATTAAAATTTTCATAGAAGAGAGGGATTTCTTGATTTAAAAGTGCAATAAAATGATTTGCTTGGTTTTGAACTGTTATATTAGCATCAAAAGGATTATAAAGGAATTTATTTTGGTAATTAACATCCTTTCCCGTAATTCTCCAATAATTTAAACCAGATTCGTGATCTTTTCTGTGAAACTCTCTATAGGCAGGATCGCCAGGATATCCAATCTTTGCGTCCCATACTTGCCTTCCAGTTTTTTCATTTCGCCCAAAAACTGAAACTCCGCTCTCTAATTTGTAACCGAAATTAGTATATAGTCCAATATTGTTTTTTTTCTCGAGAATTTCAGCGTTTAGTATTCCGTGAGTATCCACGAAAAAATACTTCAGACCGGAGTTATTCAACCAATAATCCAAGCTTTCTCTAACTGTTCCATCTTTTAATTCTTTAGGTCTATAAGCACATTCTGGAAGCCAAAATCCTACGGGGTCCTTGTTGAAATATTTTTTGTATGTGTCCACACCAATTTGAATTTGTGAAAAAACTCCCGAATCGCTTTCCATAAGCGGTAAAAATCCATGAGTAGCTCCACTAGTTATTACTTCGACCATTCCTTCTTTTTGTAGCCATTTGAAGGTGCCTAAAATATCATTATAATAATTATGATAATAGGTGTGTCGAACCTTCTCATAGTTTTTTAGGTAGAATTCTGCAATTTTTTTCCTTTCTTGGTGGTTGTCGAATCGTTTTACATCTGATTTCGCTCGATTTATCCAGTCTTCCAAGTACTCAGAGAAACGTTGTTTCATGTATTCGTCAGCCAGTTGTTCGGCTAAAATCGGTGTAATATTAACAGTAATATCAGTCTTTATTCCATCTTCTTTTAATTCTCGTAATACATTCAAGAAAGGAATATAGCTCTCCATCAGAGCTTCATTTAACCAAATTTCTCCGGCTGGCCACACTCCGGACTTTTTACAATAAGGAATATGAGCATGTAAAACGAGTCCAAAATACCCAAGAGTCATGTTAAACTATAAATCCATTTTATTAAATTAAATAATATGAATATATTAGAAAGTAGATAAATATATTTTTTCTATAAATAATTTTATAAATAAATTTATCTATAAGACAGGAGAGATGTAGATATTTCTACTATTATCTAAATTTTCATAATTTTCACATTTAGGTTCTTGTACATCATTATTGTTTTCTTGAGTTACTCTTTGCCAGATTTTTATCTTTTTTCTATTACACAGATATAAGACATATATCAATAGATCTACTAGATTTTGCCTATTTGGTTTATTAAGCAGGTCAAGGAAAGATATCGGCTCATTATCATATGCTTTTAAGAGTTTATTATAAAACTTTTGAATTCTTATATTTAGATTTTCTCGCTTTTCTTTTATATTTTCAATAAGACTTTTAGGAAGAAAGTTGATTTGTTCCTTAAAATTATCTTTTGGTTTTCTGGATATTTTTTCTTTATCTTTGATTTTCATTACTTCTGTTAATGCCAGAGCTAAATCATTTAGATTAATCGCTTTATATACCATATTTTTGGGTGATTTCAGGCAAATTTCATTATTATTTATTTTTTGATTTATTGTTCTTAAGTCTAAATGCCTATTAACTTCAGTTTTTTCAATATAATCATCAAGTATTTCATCTTCAAAATTATTTTCATTAATTTCCTCAATTTCTTCGATACTATCTTGTGTATCAAGTGAATCATTTATGATACGTTTGGTTTTTGCTTTGAGTAAATAAGATGATGAGAATAGGATTTTACCACTTTTACGGAAATTAATTTCTTCTTTTTCTTGCTTGATATCGTTAAGATAGTTTGTTAGCATAGTATCCAAATGGCAGTTCCAAATATTTCTTCTAATAATTTTCTTTAAACTCAATTCATTTAAAAGAAGATTATAATTTTGATTTGCAGAAAAGTCATTAATTAAGTCAATATTTTCTTTATTTAATAAAGACTGATTTATTAGACGATTAGGAACCTTTTCCATTAGTAGAAAACCAAGATCAGTTCATACAAAATTGTTTTTAAGCGAAGATTTAAATTTAATTTCTCTTATTAAAAAGATATATAAAAAAAATAAAATAAATAAATAATATCTGCGTAATATAAAATTTAACAAAGATATTTTTTAAAATGGATTAGGTCTTTTTAACAATGATTGATTCAAAAGCAATAAAAGCCATAATAAGACGATTTGAAGAAAAAGAAGGGGTTCGTGGCGTTATCATCGCAGATTCTAATGGTCTTCCAATCAAAAGTAATCTTGATATAGAAATTGCTGAAAATGTGAGTGCTTATATAACGTCTCTTATTGGGAAAGGAGAACAATGTGTTAAGTCCCTTCAAGAAGGAGATCTAAAATTTATAAGACTGGAAACTAGTAAAGGCGAGGTAATGGTCGCAAAAGAAGATATGTTTATTCTAATAGTTTTAAAATAAAAGTATATTTAAACTTTTTAAAAAATTCCATTTCACAATTCTGTTTTTTATATAAAAACTGATTCTATATAATAAAGATGAGTTTTTGTGAAAATTTTCAATTATTTTGAATTTGAAATTTTGAACTAAAATGCCTTCTTAGATAAAATTTTAAATTAAAATAAAGGTATTAATATATTATTATATTCCATTAAAATGTATTAAGGTTTTTATAGAAAATAAAAATTGAAGTGTCAAATAAATGGTTGATAAAGAAAAACTCGAACAATCTCTTGCAAGTTTGATGGATGCTGTAGAGGTATGTGAAGGATTGATCGCAGCTGATAATCAAGGTAATATAATTGTTGGTCAAACGTTAATAGAAATGGACCACAAGAAAATTGCATTAGACTGTGTTAATCTTATTAAGAATTGTGATGAGGTCGGAACAGATATTTCAAAAGGTAAATTACAAGATATTACTCTTACTTTAAAAGATGGATTTTTAATATTGGTTGGATCAGAACAATTAATTTTAATCGCTTTAGCTGGAAATGATGCATTATCTTCATTAGCACTAATAAGGCGTAACTTGATTAATGTTTTAAGTAATCAATAATTTTTTCTTATATTTTTTATCGTATTTATATGCTTATTTTATCTTTTCTTCTTTAAGAAGCTCATCTAAATCTTTTTTCTCTATTTCTTTTGCTCGTAATTCAGAAACTTTCACATATTTACCTTTTCTTTTTCTTTCAGGAGGTTTTTCAAAAATTTTCTCTATCTTTTTGTTTATTCTTACTCTATATAAGAGTGCTAATAAATAAAAACAGCCAATACCAATAAAAAGAAATAAAATTGATAATTGTACAATCTGAGTAAAGAGGGATTCATCATCTAAATCATATGTAAGAAAATTTTGAAATTCATTTTCTTCATTTGTCTGTATAGTTTTAAATGAAATATTGACTAGAATAGTAATATTATTATCATCAATATTAGGGATAGAAATTAAATAAGATATACCTGTAGTTTCTTCTGGTTTGAGGTAATTTAATTCATAATTATTGTATTTAGATAATGTATAGGAAAAATTTGTTATTAATGTAATATTAATATCTGTAAGTATAGACGTACCAACATTTTTTATTATTATATCCATCTGATTCTCTTTATTTCGTAAAAATATTGTATTATTTGTTACAGATTCTAGGATAATTTCGTTTGAATAAATAATAAAATCAATAGTATAATTAATTTCAGAAGATAAGATATAAGAATTTCCAGTCCAATTCAATTTAATTTTTCCAGATGAATTTTTCGTAAATTGATTTGAATCTATCTCCATAATTGCCTTTCCATTTAGATCTGTAAGATTATGATTATCTCCATCGGTTCCTAAAAGTTCTTGCCAATTATTACTAGAGTTTAAAAAATAATAATGGATTTCTTCTCCACTTATAGGTCCTCCTTTCTCGTTTCGTAAATATGCTGTTAAATTAAATTTTTTACCCCAAATAACTTCGCTAGGATTAACTGACAAGTTTTGAAAACTGCTGTCAAGTTTAAACGAGAATGCTTTATTAATTTGATTTAATGTACTCATATAATATTCATCTATTATATTTATGAAGAAAGACGTAATTCCAGGTATATTAAAGTCATCTCTACTAAAATTGAGAACCAGTCCTCTTGAAGTTATGCCTTCTAAATATTTAAAAGAGAGAATTTCCCCTTCAAAAACAGTTTCATTATCTTTTATCATAATTGAATAATCATTATTTATCCAAGAACCACTAAATTCATCTTCAATATATACTTTAATTTTTGTTAGACAACCACCAAGTCTAATAGGTGAATTTATCCCGTTCCAAGTCCCATCTGGATTTTTATTATTTAAAGTTGCATTATAATAAAATTCATATGAATCATTAGGTGTTCCTGTAAAGTTTAGTAATTGATTTGGAGTATTTACTTCAGCGATGATCCAATTTGGATTAATTGGTGAAATTAATTGAATAGATAATCTTACGTTAAAGGGAAAATTTAAATCTTTATTTTTTACTTTAATCTTAAAAGAAATTTTTTCATCAGGACTTATAATCGTTTCATTTTGAAGAAAGTTAGTAATTTCTACAGTTAAATTATCAACATTTGAAAATTGCTCAGAGATTATATTATTAATTGTGAATTTATCTAATGTATTAATGCCTGTTGATTCTTTAACAGTTGTGATTAATATAGAGTAATTCGTTAAATCAGTATTAGCCCTAATTAGGTTTCCTTCAAAAATATTTCCTCCCTCCTCTTTATCATAAGTGCAATCAAGTATATTAAAGTCATAATCCGATAAATAGAAAATTTTCTTTTTGCAGCCTACTGCAGTTCCATTTTTCCAAAAAAAACCAATTGTATAAGAACCTTTTTCGCTTAAAAAGGTTGAATTAAAAATATTCGAGTTATTGAAATCATAAGATGTAACATTAAAAGTATCATCAATTATTCCTTCAGAATCAGTTAGATTCCATATAACAAATTTTGTACCATTTGATAAAAATAAACTAGCATTTGCCATCCCATCAGAAACCGGTTTCCCATCATGATCTTGAACATTTAAACTTATTGAAACATTATCACCCAACATAAAACCATTAGTTGGCCAAGAATGTGAATTTTTAAAATGCAAATAAGTGGTCATATTATAAATACAGTTAAAACTGGTTAATTTGAGAGAATAAACACCATTATGATCTGGATTTGAAGTATCGATGATAGTATCATTTTGGACAATATATTTCCCAAAAATACCATTTTCACTTAAAATACCTGCTGAACTTTCATCATATTTTGAAATATTATCTGCACAGAGTAAATCGTATGAATTCCAATATAAAGGATATATATACCAAAACTCTAAGAACGACCAATTAGTAATGAAATAGCTGCTATCACTATTGAAAGTATAGTTCAACTCCCATTTTGGAAGACTATTATAAGTACAATTATAATGCGCAGTTGCATTTTCCAGCGAATAAGCAGTGGCAGAATATGATACGTTGAAAAATAGGTGAGAAGTTACACTTTTATTCCAATTTAAGGTGATTTCAAATCTTGCACCGTTTGATGTATTTATTGGTTCTTCAAATACTCCCGTCCATTTCCCTAAACCCCATGTATATGTTGAAGATTCATTGTATGGATAAGTGCTAATTTCCATATTTGACAATGTTTTATTCTCAAAAGTAATATCTAAAATATCGTTGGGCATCCATCCCCTGGTTACATTAATGATGAAAGGACTTGCGTCAAAAAAATGATAGGATCCTTCATAAACTTTTACCCAAGAAGAACCATTATCCTCCGTTTTTAGTAACAAATGATTATTTAAACCATCAGGATCACAACCTTGAAGTGGTGGAGCAGTCTGTGGCAAAATCATTAAATGAAAAGCGTCCGTGCTAATGTTTGATTTTATTATAAAAAAATAATTACTTACATTAAGATTTGTTATCGGTGTAGTAAAACTAAAATTTACTATTGAATCATCAGTATAATTCAATATTTCAATAGAATCAATAAAAATTTCTGGTTTAATTAAAATATTTTCAGCAGGGGAAGTATCACCGGTTATTTGGCTTCTTTGGACTGTGCTATTTGCTCGATAAAGTGAAATATTTAATTTTGAATTTAAATCTGCCGATAAATTTAGAGCTCTTATCCACGCTTGAAAACCATATACTGTAGCATCTCCTCTTAAATCAAACTCTAATGCAACATATGATTGATCTGTAATTGGTAATTCAAAAACTGAAGAGGCTGAAGCATCAAAATTATAAAAACTCAAATTATAATTATTTGTATTATTCTTGAAATAAAACTGGAAAATACAATTACCTGTTTCATTGATAAACCTTGTATTTTCGTTAAAGATATCCAAATTTATTGTCTTTTTATTTGTATCGGAACTATTTATGAAAACATTTGAGGAGATATTTTTCCATGTATTTTCAAATCGATCCCAAATTTTAACTGACAAATTAACATTTTCTGTTAAATTAACCGTAAAATCAACATAAATCTTACTTATATTAAGATAATTGAAATAAAATCCTACTGGATCTGAATTTTTTGTAAAATTAACGGTTATTGTAAAATTAATAATATTGGATGTTGAATTTGCTTTCCAAAATGTGTTGGGATTTGCGATAGGATCATCTATCATCTCTAAAATACTTCCACTTATATTATTTCCACTAATTAGATTTAAAGTTGCATTATCAAATGGAAATGTTGCAATTGGAAATGGAAGATTATATGCTACATCATTTTCAATTTCATAAGTCGTATTGTAATTTTGATCAAATGTGAAATTAAATTCACCAGCTGTCAATTTCGAGTATAAATTGGGGGCAGTGATATTAAAAGAACCATTAGTCATTGTTGAAGTAGAGATATTATTCATATATGCTCTTACCGTTTGATTTAATCCATCTCCATAAATTGGATTGTCTAAATCGGTTTGAGACATTGACGGATTATCCTTTTTATCATTAAAAGGATATTCAATGTAAGTATCATTTTTTTGATAAGATAAATTATTAGGAGTCATTATCAAAGAATGCAAAATGAATAATGTTAAAATTGTAACCGAAAAGATACATTTTAATTTTGATTTTTTGATATTCACTCGTATTACCATTATTTTAATTTATAAAAAATTAAAATCTCCTTAGATTTTAAAATTTATTAAATGAAAATTCATATTAAATTCGTTGTTATTTCTAATTCAATAGAAAAGATATTACGTATTGCAACAAATTATTAAATTTTTAATTTATATATTAAAATTTCAGAGATTCCTTTAAATATAAAAGAAAAAATAAATGTTAATAGGATTGTAAGATTTAAACTGTTAATATAAAACAACTGAACAATTAATTAAGGGTTGATGAATTGACTTATTTTAAATTGATTTTAGGTTATGAATGTGGAGTTGATAAATCAGTCTGTCCTTTAGGTTATCCAGAATATTGCCCAAGATGTATATTTAAAAAATTTAATGATGCAGAATTCATAATAGACAAAATAGAGACAATAGAACAGGATTCTGATATAAAAAGACAAGAAATGAATTATAGATATATTTGGAAAAAATATAAAGATATTTTAAATATAAGACATATTATAATTCTTTCAAATAATGGAATTCCTACATATAATTTTGCCGTTGGAGATCATCCCATTGATGCAACTTTATTGTCAGGATTTATTCAAGCAAATGTTCTATTTTCATCTGAAAAATTAGCAATAGCTGATAAAAAACGGACTTCTGAGGATATCTACGATAGAAAATTTTATGAATTCCAATATAAAGATTTTAATATTCTCTTACGGAATGGTAAGTTTTGTAGAATCTGTCTAATACTAGATAATAGCGCTTCATCTAATTTAAGAGAATTGTTATCACATTTTATAGAAATTTTTGAAAAGATCTATGGAGATAAATTGAAAGAATTTGAAAAAACAGGTAATTTAGAATTATTTAAATCTGTTAATGAATTGATTGAAAAAATGTTTGAGGTAAATTTAATTTACCCACAGACTTTATCTGCTCAAATTCCTGCCAATATTATTGATAATTTCTCTCTCATTCAAAAAGCTGTATTTGAATATAGTAATGATTTGCTGAAGGAGAAACCATATTTTTTCATTCCACATATTTTAGATACAACTGCACGAATATTAGGAATTATTCCAAGAGAAGAAATACTTTGGAATATTTATCAAATGCTTAGACATAATATAATTCTAAGTAAAGATTTACAATTTCAGAGATATGAACTTGATATAAGAAGTCAGGAAAAACGCGAAAGAGAATTTGAAATTCGAAAGATTTTAGAGAAAAAAGAATTGGTAGAAATTCTAAATGAAAGTATATCAATAAGTATTGAAGAAGCCCATCAAAAAATGAAATTCTATCTTAAAAAAGCTGAGGTTGCTAAAAAAAATTCTGCGTCTCAAGAAGCTTTAAATGAATATGAAAAAGCACTTGTTTACGCTAAAAAATATAATGCGGAAGCTGAAATCGGAAAGATTTCCTTTCAGATTATAGAAATCTTGAGATTTAATAAAGAAATAGAATTAGAATTTGCAAGAGAGCAATCAATTAAAGCAGAAAAGAAAAAAAATCATATAAAAACTTTAAAATATTTATTTGAAATTAAGGATATATTAACGTCCGAATTTGATGAAGCGAAAAATGAAAAGAAATTAATAAAATTAAATCAACATATAAAAAAGATTCAAAATTTACTGCGGTAGATTTATAATTTCTTAGTTGAATTGAAGGTTTTAAAAATTTTAAAAATTTTACAAAATTTTTAATTATTTTAACGTATCAACTAATATAGGTAGGTATAAAAATAAGTGATATGAGTTTATTTGTAAATTAGTGAATTATTTTGGAAGAATTAAAACTTGAAGATACAGTAATTCTCATTGATTGCTCTCGCTCGATGATTAGAAGTGATTTTAAACCAAGAAGATTAACAGTAGCATTAAATTCAGTAAAAAACTTCATTTCTTCCAAAAATCTAATTGATCCTAAAGATCGAATTATGTTAATTACATATGGAAAAGGCACAAAAAGAGTAAGTCCTTTTTTGAATGATGAAACTAAGTTATTTAAACTATTAGAAAATGTAGAAATTTCGGGTCAGGGAAATTTAGTTGAAGGGATTAAATTTGCGATACAAATCCTTGTTCAAGAAATGAGGAAAATCGGTGGTAAAGTTCAAAGAATATATATCATAACTGATGGAAATGTTGAAGATGTTAAACCTGATCTTGACAAAATGGTTGATATTGCACAAGGGTTAGGGATTTTTATTGATATATGTCAAATTGGTAAGAGTCTGCATTATCAAGAAAATTATCTTAAAACAATAGCTCAAAAGACAAATGGTGAATTTGGTTATTTTAATAATTCGAAGGCATTAATGAGTGCAGGTAAAGCATTTGCATCAAAGAAAAATTTAAAGAAAACATCAGATTATTTTTCTTCCAATAAATCTGAAGACCACCATCCACCGTTAGTGAATGATATTGCAGTAGAATTAAGACGTCCTACGGTATCCGAAATTAAAGCAATGATGGGAGGAAAAGGTCAGGAAAAATGTCAAATTTGCCATTCAATTAAAAACCCTCTCAATGGCGCTGATTTTTTTGCCAGTGGTCGCTATTGCCCTTCTTGTGGCCGACCATACCATCTACATTGCGCTGCTCTTTGGGCAAAGAAGTCAGAATATTCAATTTCCATTTTTCGATGCCCCTTCTGTTATTTTTTATTGAGAGTACCTCAATCAATTATGAAAATGGTTAGTTCTATTTCAACAGAAAAAATTGGTATTAAAATTATTGATCAATCAGATAAAAAATCAACACGAATGATTAAAATACTTCCAAATAAAATCACTGAGATAGATGAGTCCTGTTCGCAATGCAGAAATATTTTTTTAGGACAATATGATGTTTACCGTTGCGAGAATTGTGGTGCATATTATCACGAACCATGCTTAAAGAAGATGTATAATGAAACTAAATCATGTAGAAACTGTGGTTCAATAATAATGTAAAGCATCATATAAATTCGAATAAATTTAACTGCAAATTTCTTTTTTAATTATATTTAATGTTAAGATGAGTAAGATTAAATTATAACATTTATTTAGATTAATAATGACTGGGAAATTAATTGGCCGAAAAGATGGGAAAATTGCGATTTCACCGACAGTAAGAGGATTGTGGCCAATTTTTTTATCATATAGTATTATTGCCCTTACAATGGCTGCTTTTGTTTTAAATATGATAAATTTCTCCAAAATTATGTGGCCTAATGATGAATTCCATGCATTTGAAATGGGTTTAATCATATCAGTAAAATTTTTATCAATGGCTTTTTCAGGTATGATTATTGGACATCTCACAGACCTTTTTTCGAGAAAGAATTTATTTCTTTTTATCTTAAGTCTAATTGGATTCGCTTATCTCTTAAATGGTTTTGCACCAGAAGCTGAAGGAATAATTTCTTGGGCATGGTTTCTCATATGTAATATGATAGCGGGGTTTGGACTTGGAGGTATCCGTCCGATATTATTGAGCTACACTAACGATAATTTAGAAAAAGAGAATCGCTCCCAATTTTTTGGAATTTTTCATTCAATAGCCCAGATTTCATTAGTTATTGGTATGATTATTTCATCATCCTTAATTTACGCAGGATACTGGAAAATTTATTATTGGAGTGTAGGTATAATGGTCATTTTAAGCACATTCATAATTGGTTTAAAAATCAAAGAACCCAAAAGAGCATTTCGATCTTTAGGTGTATTAACAGAAGTACTTGAAGATAAGAGCATTACATATAATTACCGTTTAACAAAAAAAACAGTTAAATCAACGATTTTAAGGACAACTAATATTGTTGCCTTTATTGAAGGTATATTTACCTGTGTCTTATTAGGTACACTAAATTTTTTAATATTACCATATCTACAAACACCTCCATTAAATATTAGTTCAGTTTCTACTGCATTCATTGTAGTATTGTTTGGTATGCCTGGCGCATTCCTAGGTTCATTAGGTTTTGCAAAAAAATCAGATAAATGGGGTAAAAAAAATATCCAAATCCGCCTTGATCTGATTGCTTTTTCAATAATATGGCTTGCTATTGCTCAATTATTTATTTTTTTAGTACCTTTTGGGGATTCAGGATTTACTGAAGATCAAGGCAATAATTTCATTTTTTTATTATCGTTCCCTCAATTTTGGCTTACTGGGGTTCTCTGGTTTTCCATCAGCTCAGTTCGAGCAATATATCAAATTAATCAACCACCAATTCTACAAGCAATTAATCTACCAGAGGCTCAAGGGAGAGTTTCTTCTTGGAATCAATTTTTAGAAACATTAGGACAAGGAACTGGACCTTTAATTGCAGGAGCTGTGCTTTCAGCAAGCGGACAGAATTATATTTTAGCATCCTTAGTTATTACTTTTATTGGTATTCCAGGAGCAATTTTATGGATTTACGCTAAGCGAAAAATAAATGGAGATATTGAAAATATAGAAAATATCCTCGCAAAAAGAGCTGTAGAACTAAAAAATAATAATAAAATAAAAGTTGCTCCCAACGAAAAAGTTTAAGAAAGAAAAAGAGATCGATAATCAATTTATTTTTAAAAAAAAAATAATGACTTTCTGAATTTATTTAATTTTGAATATTCTATTATTAAATAAATCATAAACTTCATATTTTTATTAATTTTATTTATCTTGTTGTTATTCTTACTGCTAATTAATTGAAGGTGATCGCTAAATTGAAAAACACTGATAAAAAAGAAAAATGGGTCTGTACTGCCGCATGGCCATACGTTAATGCTATTCCGCATTTAGGAAATATGATTGGAAGTGTTCTCTCTGCTGACATTTTTGCAAGATATTTAAGATTAAAGGGTGCAGAAGTTGTATTTGTATCTGGTAGTGATATGCATGGAAGTCCTGCTATTGTGGCAGCAAAAAAAATAAACACAACTCCTGAAAAATTAGCAATAAAAAATCACAATTTAATTAAAGATCTTCTTGAAAAATGGCAAATCTCTTTTGACAATTATACAGACACACATAACCCAATACATATGAAATTCGTTCAAGATTTTTACCTTGAAATTCAAAAAAATGGGTATATCTTTGAGAAAGAAACAGATGAATTTTATTGTGAAAATGATAATTTGTTCTTACCCGACCGATTTATTGTTGGAACATGTCCTCATTGCGGATTTGATGCTGCCCGAGGCGATCAGTGTGATTCACCGGATTGTGGGAAACTTTTAACACCTATAGAATTGATAGAACCTCGATGTAATATATGTGGACAAAAACCAATAATAAAAAAAACAAAACATTGGTATTTGGATCTTCCAAAATTAGAGAAAGAATTGGAGAAATTTATTATTGAAAATAAAATAATACCTGCAAATGCCCGAACATCATGCCTTAATTCAATTAAGAGAGGTATACCACAGAGAGCAATTACTCGTGATTTAGAATGGGGAATTCCCGCGCCATTTAAAGGAGCAGAAGAAAAAACGATATATGTCTGGTTCGAAGCTGTATTAGGATATATCTCTGCAGTCAAAGAATGGGCAGAAAAAATAGTTGGAGATAAATCAAAATTTGAATATTTTTGGAATGATAAAAACACTCGTTCTGTTTATTTCATCGCGAAAGATAATATTATTTTTCATTTATTGATATTTCCCGGTTTAATTATGGCATATAATAAAAATAAACCCGAAAATGAGAAATTTGAACTTCCTTATAATGTTTCATCAACTGAATTTTTAATGTTTGAGAATGATAAATTTTCAAAATCTAGAAACATAGGAATTTGGATTGATGAGGCTTTAGAACTAGCACCTGTAGATTATTGGCGATTTAATTTAATTTTTAATCGTCCAGAGAAGAGCGATACTTCATTTTTATGGTCAGAATTTCAAAATAATATTAATATTTTAAATGATAATTTAGGTAATTTTATACATCGGACGTTTACCTTCATTTATAGATATTTTGAGGGAATAGTTCCTCCACGAATGAAAACAGATAACTTAGATAAAGAATTTCTTTCAAAAATCGAAAACATTGGTAAAGTTGTTGGAAATTTAATTGATCAGTTTGAGTTAAAAAAGGCATTAAAAGAAATAATATCGTGTTCTAGAGAAGCAAATATTTATTTAAGTGAAAAGGAACCTTGGCATTTAATTAAAGAAGAAAAAAATAAAGCAGGACACGTTTTAAATATATGTATTCAATTTGTTCATAGCTTATCTATTTTATTAGAACCATTTATTCCTCTATCATCTAAAAAAATTGAAGTTTTCTTAAATTTTGAGGAAGAAAGAGAACTTACTAGATGGTCTCAAATTTCCTCTAATGCTATTAATGCCGGCCATAAAATTAAAAAACCAGAACCAATATTTCAAAAACTTGAAATAAAAGAATTACAAAATAAATTTAAAGAAATTCTTGGTCAAAAAGGAGGAAGAAAGGAATTGGTAAAAGAATCTAAAAAAACCTCCCTAATCACTTATGAAGATTTTAAAAAATTAAAGATACACACCGCCAAGATAATTGAAGCAGAATCAATTAAAAATGCGGAAAAATTATTAAAATTAAAAATCGATTTGGGATTTGAACAAAGAACGCTAGTTGCTGGAATAGCTCAGATCTACAAACCAGAAGAACTTATCGGAAAAAAAATTATTGTATTAACTAATTTACAAGCTAAAAAAATGAAAGGAATTTTATCTCAAGGAATGCTTTTAGCCGCTGTTGATGAAGACGATAATATATCTCTCTTAACTATTGACGAAAAAAAAGATATAAAATTGGGAGCAAAAATTGAATGACTTCTATTTTAATCTAAATTTTTAATATAAAATCAGGATCCAATCTTGCAACAATATGTCCCAAATCCAGTTGTAAAGTTTTAAGTATCACACTTCGATCCCGATAAATGAATTGCATTTCGCGAGGATTTCTGAAAATCTTTTTGGCTCCAACTTTAGATTTTAGACTGCACAGAAAATATCTATTAGTTCCAATTTCTATTACCTTTTCCACATTTTCGATATCAGGGAATGCATATCCTGCACCATGAGGTAATATATTTGCATCTAATAAAATATCTATTAAATCAAATTTCTGTGCTCGTTCTAGAAAATTAAGATTTTTAATAACTGTATAAGATAAATTTGGTTTTCCTTCGAAAATATATGCTGGCATATCTGCCCTAATACAAATTGGAAATAAATTTGACTGGGTATTTATATTCTTTGAAAGATCTGTACAATGACAACCTAAATAGATATTATTATAATCAGCTAAGAATTGATGGGATTTATTAGATATGATTTCGAACTCATCAAATATTTTACTTCCAAAATATTCCCTTTTTTTTTCAGCAAAATGAATTGCGTAATTATGAAAATCTAAATATTCCTTTGCTAAATTATCTTGTATTATATACTGATTCCCAAATGGTGTTTCAACAAGAGTTGCCTGTTGTTTTAATGTCTTAGATTTATCAATATATAATCCTAAACCATAGTGATCATCGCGAAATTCAGATACAGAACCATGAATAACAAACATAAACGGAGGAAAGTCAACATCTGATAAATTTTTTGTTTGATAAATATCAATAAAATGATTTCCTACAGAATAATCCCACTTGAGTTTAACATCTTCTAAATATAATTCCTCATTTTGAATATCTTCAATTCTTTTAATTATTTCAGAGGGGTTTGGTCTTTCATATAAACCTCCAACTAATAATCCACAACCATTGGGTTTTGTATTTAAAAAAATAAATCTATCTTGACCATTTCCCCAACTAAGTCGTCCTCCATAACTAACTCCAGAATTCCATCGAAATATATTTCTTGAAATTGTTTCGTCTGGAGTTGAAATAAATAATGCTTTTGGGTTTAAACCAAATTTTTGTTGTATATAGTGAAACTGAGCAAGACCATATGCCATATTTTTTTTACTTAGCTGACTTGTTCCATCATTTAGTCCGGTAGAAAAAATAAATTTTTTCGCTCTTTCGAGAATATCCTTTTTACTCAAATTGGAAAAATTTTCAGATAAATCCAGCATATTCATAAGTCAGACAAAAACAAGATAAAAATATGACTATATAAAAATTTTGATAAATCTATTTCCAAAAAATTAAATCTTCCTTATTTAATTCTCTCAATTTCCGATTAAAAATTCATTTCTTTAGAAAGTATTTAAGGAAATAAATACATTTCATAAATTCATTTAAATGTTCGCAATATAATTAAATGTAAAAAAATAAATAAGTGTAGAATACTTCTTTTTTAGAAGAACATTTAGAATTTGTTTGACATTTAATGAAGTTTATAGAACCCTCCTTTGAAATTGATAATAAAGGTAGAACAATGTGTAAAAATCATTCATATTATCAATTTTTTAAAATTCCACATAAAACTATATATGAAGAAAAGCAGCTTGAGAAGATATTAACTTGTAAGGCTTGTGAACATTATTACAATAATGATTGTTATTTTCCAAGTAGAGAAATTGATTTAATTGAAAGAGATCGGCAGAGAGAAAGAATTAAATGTGTATTATGTGGGAATAGAATTCATAGACTCTTAACAATCGTTCAAAGCCTTTATTATGAAGCAAAATTTAATGTTAAAGTACCTCTTATTTGCTGTGATTGTCATTTAAGTTTGAATGATCAATCATTTATGCAGAGAACAAAGTTGCGCCTGGTGGGGTTTGTAATAAGTTTTTTAATATCTCTTTATCTCATTTTCTATTTTTTTCTCGCGATTTTAGCAGTAAAAGTGTTTATCATAATTGGTTTAATTTTTCTGATATTCTGGTTTTCAATGAGCATGAAAGATATTAAGAAAATACTTTATCTCAGAGAAGGGAGAAAATATTATCAGAAATTCATTTCTCAAAGTAATGTTGATGAAGACTCCTAATTTGAAACCATTAAAAAATATGAATAAAAGAAAACATTCCAAATGATTTCATATTTATAAATACATGGTATAATATTTGAAGTAAAAGAAATCAAATTTTAATTTGATAGAAGGATTTTTTTAATTGAAGTGAATCTAATGATTGAAGAAGAAAATGTTTATAGGCAATTACAACAGCGTTTAGATGATTTACCAGTAGGTTTTCCATCAACTAAAACTGGTGTTGAAATCAATTTATTAAAGATATTATTCACACCAGAAGAGGCTAAAATTGCGATTAAACTAAACTTTATGCCAGAACCCCTTAAAAAAATTCATCGTCGCATTAAAAAAATGGGAATGTCTATTAATGAACTGGAAAAAATTTTGGATAGTATGGTAAAAAAAGGAATAATTTTAGGAGGAGATATTTTCAAGAGTAAAAGAAAAGGAATGACTTATGGTAATTCGATATATGCTCCTGGAATTTTTGACTTTCAATTAAAAAAACTCACTAAGGAGTTAGTAGAAAACCATTATAAGTATATAGATGAAGTTCTTTCACATGAACTCATTGATAAAAATGTTCCTTCCATGTTAAGAACTATCCCTGTAGAAGAAAGCTTAACTCCTGAACATCACGTTGGTTCTTATGATAACATTAGAAATATAATAGAAAACTCAGATGGGCCATTTGCAGTTATGGATTGTATCTGTAGAAAAAGTGCGGCTATTATGGGAAATCCATGTAAGAAAACTAATCTCCTTGAAACCTGTATTTCAATGGAAGAGGGTGCTATAAAGACGCTCTATTTTGGTAACTCTCGAGAAATTGATAAACAAGAAGCAAAAGAAATTTTAAATAAAGCACAAGAGGAAGGATTAATTCTCCAACCGACTAACTGTCAAAAACCATTATCCATCTGCGCTTGCTGTGGCGATTGTTGCCATTTCCTAACAGCTGTAAAAAAACTTCCGCGACCTCTAGACTATTTTGCTACTAACTATTATTCAGAAGTTGACGAAAAGTTATGTGTAGGGTGTGGGACTTGCGTCGAGAATTGCCAAATGGAGGCTCTTACGCTGGTGGACAATGTTTCTCACGTGAATTTGGATTTTTGCATTGGATGTGGTAACTGTGTATCGAGATGCACTTCTAATGCGATTCATCTTGTTAAGAAATCCAAAGAACTCGTACCTCCAAAAGACTTTAAAAAATTATTTATAAAAATCCTAATAAAGAAAAAAGGATTCATAGGAACCTTGAAAATGCTCGGACGAATGATAGTGGGTATGCGAATTTAAATAAAATTATCTTAGTTTACTTAACCTTTTTTTTAAAATAATCAGTTTTTCTGATCGGTTTTTAATCTCTATCAAGCAAAACGAATTCAGAAACTCTATTCACATAATATGGCTCCTGTGATTTGTCAATCATTCCTTTTACACTAACCTTACTGCCAATAAACCGTCTAGGATTAACGATTCCTGTTTTTACCATTTCACCTGTATTTTTATTTATAAAATAAATAACGGATTTTTTGAAATCTTGTATCCCCATTGCTAGATCAGATAGATATATTTTAATTTTTATTCCATTTTTCTGTTGTAGCATAATATGATGATAACCAGATTTTGGAGATCTCTTGAAATCCCTATATAATTGACTTTCACTAACATTAACAATAATTCCAATTATTTCTTCTTCTTTTTTACTCATTTTAATCGCTATCTATAATTACTATTGATTTTGAATGAACTTCATATGATCGATTCTCTTTTGCAAAATCTTTTTAGTCCCAACGTCGCTCCTATGAAATAATTTTCCTTCTATAAAACTTACTCCTTTTTCAGCAATTTTTTCTGCTTCTTCAAGTGTATCAGAAATTCCTAACATTCCAATCGCTCTCGAAGTAGTGGTATAAACTGAATTATCTTTTTTATAGACAGAAGCATAATAAAACTTTGCCCCAATCTCTTCAATTTTCTCTTTATGAATAATAATTCTCTGGTCTCTTAATGGATTTACTGGATACCCTTCTGGGGCTAAATATTTACACACAGTTGCTTTTTTTTCAAAATTAAGTTTAACGGGTAAATTGCCATCTAAAATCTTATAACACAAATCAACAAAATTATCTTTTAAAATTGGCAGAACATTCATTGCTTCTGGATCTCCCAATCTAACATTAAATTCTACTAATTTTATTCCTTTTTTAACTTTCATAAATTGACCATATAAAAACCCCTTGTATTCTGTTCCAGTCTCTTTCTTTACAGCACTAACAACTTTATTCATTTCTGAAATTGCTTCATTTATATCAAACACATCAATAAATGGTAATGAATGGTCCTCAATAGAATAAGAACCCATTCCACCTGTGTTAGGTCCTTTATCGTCATTATATGCTCTTTTAAAATCCTGAACTAAAAGATTTCCCACAACTCTATTCCCATCAACAAGTGCTTGTAAAGTAAATTCTTCCCCCTCCAATTTTTCTTCAATAATGAAATACATTCCATTTTTAACTAATTTTTGACAATAATCAATAATCTCTTGTTTTGAAAAAAGATGATCTCCATAAACCTTTACACCTTTACCACCTGTTAATCCATCTGGTTTCACAACCACATTCTCAACTCCGAGCTCCTTGATAAATGCTTCTACGCCATCCATAGAAACGAAGATTTCATAAATTATATTTGATTTAATATTATTTTTATCTAGTAACTGCCGTGTAAATATTTTAGAACCTTCTAACTGAGCAGCTTCAATCTTTGGACCTATGCATGGAATTTGAGCTTTTTCTAACGCATCTGCAATTCCTACAACTAACGGAGCCTCTGGTCCAACTACAGCAAAATCAATACCATTTTGCTTGATGAAATCTATTAGTACCTTGAAATTATCTTCCTTTTCTATTTTAACACGCCCTTTACTCAATTCATCTAAACCAGCATTTCTAAAACTCATAAAAGCATATAATTCAGCTCCACCCTTTACTAAAGCTTCAGCAATTGTATGTTCACGAGCTCCATGACCAATTATAATAACCTTCGGCATAATTTTTCTCTTTAATATATAATAATTTTAAATGTTTTAATATAAGTTAAATAAAGGTTTAAAAAAAATTTTTATTAAACAATTGTTAATATAGAATTAAATAGAAATACCATAAATTAGTGATATTTTATAGAATATACTGCAGAATTTTCGGATTTATTTATTATGCTTTTATCAATTTTTGGAATTGTGTTATTAATTATAATTATAATATCATATAAAATTTCAAAGAAGGAAGATAAAAGTCTCATCACCTCCCTCATTATTTTAATAGGGTTCATAGGAATCGAGATCTTTATAGAAAATACAACAATTCAATTATTATTTTTTGTATGTATTATTACTTTAATTATATATATTGTATTCTTTTGTTTCATTCCCAGGCTATTTTATATTAAAGGAAAATTCTTATTTACAGAAACAAAATCAGAAGTCTGGAAAGATTTAAAAATAGATTCTACAATTGTAGAAAAACAAGAAAAAAATTAAATTTTTGATAAAACAATGATTGGCATTCTACTTGCTTTTATTCCGCTTTATTGTCTCTTAATTGGATTACTCTGGTCTATTTCTTGCTCCAAATCAATTTATAGGAAGAGATTTTTAACTATTTTAATTCTAATAATTTTACTTATCAATACATCAAATATTGTTATTTTTTCATTATTTGATTTGCAATATTATGATTTTAACCTTAATTTAAATGTTGGAACCTTCGTATTATGGGAAATTATATTTGCTTTAAGTTGTATCATATTTTATTTTTCAAAAGATGAAATGACAGGCATTTTAAATGAAAGTTTATATGATTCCTTAATAATTCTAATCATATTTAGTCTAGTTGGAGCATCGCTTACTTCAAATGTTCTAATAACTGTAATTTTTGTTATAATTGTTTATATATCTTTAGGGTTAATTTTCTATTTTGGAAAATATTCAAAACCTTTTAAATTATTAAGAATTTTCTTTATTTCAATAATTTTAAGTATCATTTTTCTAATTCTCGGACTATTGTTAATTTATTTTGAATTTGATTCTTTTATATTAACTGAAATTAGAAATTCTGAGTTAAATCCTGGCTTAAATCTAATAATCTCCTTATTATTTTTGTTTGGATTTGGTATCCCATGTGGAATTATTCCCTTTTCTATATATCATCTTAAGGTTTATTATCACGATTCAACATATACAACTTTATTTACAATTTCCAATTTAACATTTCCAATAATTAGTTTTATCTTATTCAAATTACTCATAGCCTTCACTTATGATTTAGTAATAAATTCATTTATAATTTTAATCATTGCAGCTGTAGGGTTAATTATATCAATAACTTACTCTTTGACTGAGACTTTTACTGCAATTGATGGAAGATCCTTTTCAATTAAAAAGATTTTAGGATTATCTTCAAATTCTGATTTCAATATGATTTTACTAATTTCAGCTTTTATCGGATTTTTACCAACTGAATCAATAAAAATTGAATATGGGAATTTTGTTTTTTTCTTTATTTTTTGTATGATTTTAATAAAAATATTATTATTTTATAGTTTAAAACCAGTAATGCTTGAGACTTTAGATGATAATATTAAAATTTTAGGTGGATTTTGGAAAAAATATAAGATTTTTGGGATCTTTTATTTAATCGGGGGTATTTTTCTTACAATTCCGTTTGCTTTGGGAAATATCTTAATAAATTTAATCTCAAATATTTTTACAGAATCTCTAATCGATTTACCGCATATTTCATTTATTGGTTTTACAATTTGGGCTATTTTAATTTTTTATTTCATAATTATATTAATTTGGGTTTCTATCACGTTTAATGATATATTCATTGGGACTCCAAAATATTTAAAAAATAAAGATATTAGACCGATAACTAAATTAGACTACCTTCCTCTAATCTTAATTTTTATATTTTCAATATTTTTATGTATCTTTTATTTTTTCAACAATATTTTATTTATGGAAATAATAAATTTTTCTACTGAACAATTTACGCATTAATTTTTTTTCTCTTTAAATATATTTCTGTAGCTTTATTAAGATCAACTGAAGTTAATGACCGTTTTAATTTATTCTGTAGTTTCTCAACATAAGTTTTACATAATTTTAAACTTAAATTTCCTTGTTTTTCTTTTATTAAATAAAATAATTCGCTCTCTAACGTATCAAATGAAGTTTTTATAATTGAATCTTCTTTAACCGTATCCAGACTAACTTTAATATCCTGAGGTTTTAAAAATTGTTTTTCTGGCTTTTTCTCAATTTCCTTAATTGGCTTTTCTTCTGGAGTTTTTATTTTTGTTGTTTTAACTTGAGGAGGAAGAGGTTTTACTAAGACTTTTTGAGAAAATAAAATTTTTTCGGGAGCTTTAACCTTATGTTTCTCAACTTTTTTTTCTTTTTTTTCTTTTTCGATTAATTTTTCGATTTCATTAATTTTTTGCTCGATGGCTGATAAATGTATAAATTCTTGAAACTTATTGCAAATATCTTTTAAATGATTAAAATGATTAATTGCATCTAAGTATCTTTTGTTAATAACTTCATTTTCTGCAATTTTTAGTAAATCATTAAATTCTGATGGAAATTCTTTTTTTATCTTTAATTCATTTGAGATAATATTTATTAATTTGTTCTTAATTTCAGGATCTTTAAGCGAAATACCAAATGCTGGAAAATTATATTCCTTTTCTATTTGTTTTACTTCTATTGCTTCCGATAAATCTTGTTTATTTGCAAATATTATAAGTTTTGAAAATTTTCCATCGGTTTTTTGAAGATTAATAAAATGTGTCAATGTTTTGGTTTTATAATTTGTAGAGTCAAAAACCAGCAAAATTAAATCAGCTCCACTTAAAAATTTATTCCATAAGGGAGAAAAATTATCTTCTAATTGGAAATCCCATAAATCAAAATATAAGTTATCAATATCTATTTTATAAGATTTTGCAAAATTCATAAATATTTTGGGTTCAAAATTTAATTTTAAAAGATTTGCAATTGTGGTTTTTCCTGAACCATAAGGTCCTATTAGTGCGATTTTTGAATGAAGTTCATAATGAATTTTTTTCAAAAACTCAGTAAATTCATTTCTTTCTTTATTTTTTTCTTTAATCTCCAAAGAATTGGGAAATGAATTTTGAAATCTTTTAATAATTTTATTTAAAACTTCATTAACATAATCGCTTTTATCAACAAGATCGGCAATAATTAAATAGAAAACATTATTTCTTATAATGTAAAACAATTGATAATTTCCAAAAGGACGATTAAAAAACTGATTTGGTATTGGTAAATCAATAAATTCATTTAATAGGTCTTGAACATTTTTAAATTGCTCATTATTAAAAGCTAATGCATAAGAATAACTAAAAATTATATTTTTATTGAAAATAATGTAAATTTGCCGTAGCAATTCTCAAAATCATCTATTCACAGCTTTTTATATTATCTATAATAAAAAATAACTCTTATAAGTGTTCCTTATTTCAGAAAAATCAAAATTAAATAGATTAAAATTTTACTATAACTTAATAAACTGATTAGAAAAATTTTGGCTTGAAAAAATAGGATGAATACCGACCCCCACTCAATCATTGATTTCCTTTTAAGACATGGATTTAAAAAACAAAATACAGAACTATTAAAAAAAATTGCTAAAGATATAGATGCATTATGCATTAGATGCCAACGAGATAGAATTCAATGTACTTTATCCCCCTTATGTTCAAGAAGATTTTTATTGAAATTGCGTATAAAATCAGGGGCGAAATTAGATGATGTTCCCAAATTCTGTTATCGGCAATTGGTGAATCTTATTGCTCGAGATAAAGAAAAGAAGAGAACATTATATAGACCGGTTGATTCCTATATCTATTTATTAGATTTCTTCGCTATTTTTTTCCCAAAAAATTACCGCTCTCTTTTTAAAAATTTATCATTCAGAAAATATGAAGAAGCCATAGATGTGTTAGAATCTTTCAAGAGAAAAATGAAAGATGATTTTAGATATTTTTTGACGGAAAATTATTTAATTATCAAATTTTATGAAAAAATTTATCTATCTTATTTAAAAGAGCAATATGTTTGCTGTAATTTAAGAAGAGATGAAATTTCTGATATAAATTTACTGGAAAATCTTATTTTATTTTTAGCCACAAATTATTCTCATATAATAATTGAAAGAACACCCGAAGATTCAATTTTAATTTCTTTAAAAGTATTTAAAAAGAAACAAACGGATTTACATAAATATTTTAATGAAGATATCGATGAAAATAAGTCATTATTTTTAAAAGATATTGATATAATAAGTGATATCTCTAATGAAATTAAAATCTATTTTGATGAGTCAGACAATATTGATGTTAGATTAAATGTAAAACTAAAAACAAACATAAATCATGAATTTCTTGGAAAACGGCAAATAAATTATGAGAATATTCAGAATATATTTGATTTTTTTAACCATTTATATAAAAAAGAACTAAAGGAGCAGAAAAAATGAAAAAAATATATATAAATTTAATTCATCTAAATAAAATAAGGAGTGTAGTGATTAATGTCTAACGAAATATCTGGAGCACCAACAGCAATGGAAAAAATTTTGGAACTAATTGAAGAAGAAAAGTTCCAGAGTGCTGTAGAAGCGATATATGAATATTTAAGCATAGAACATGAGGATTATATTAATCGTCTGGAGATTTTAATTAAAAAACTTTCCCATATTGCAAAGAAAGGAGCTGTTGTTATAAGAACATTAATCCCTAAGTTGCTTAAAAACTTAGCGATAAAAGACGATGTTCTAAGATATGCTTTTGTGTTAGCCTTAAAACCAATATGTGAAATGGAATATGAAATTATTTTACCCTTCTCTAAGGAATTATTAAAATCTGAAGATCCAAATGTAAAGGAAGGAATGCTTCAATTAATAAACTTCATTGCTAATGTATATAAAATCGAAAATAAAGATTTAATTAAACTAATTCTTGAAAAACTTTCTGATGAGCAAGAATTTGTTCAGACCAAAGCTATTCAAGCACTAAAATCTATTGGAAAAAATAACCCGATTATTTTAGAAGAAGTAATTTTAGAATCTTGTAAACACGCAGAAGATAATTTTAAGGAAAAATGTGATAATGTCCTAAAAACTCTTACTTCTGTTAAAGATTTAGAGGAAAAAGATATAGAAAAAAGAGAGCTGGCTGTAAAGGAAAAGGAATTAGAAGAACGGGAAATTGAGATAAAGAAAGAAGAACTTGAATTTAAAGAAAAAGAATTAGAAGATAAAGAGAAAGCTTTAAAGGACAAAGTAGTAGATGAGGAATTAGAACAAAAAGAAAAAATTCTCGCAGATAAAGAACGGGAATTAAAAGAAAAAGAACTTGAATTAAAAGAAAAAGAATTAGAAGTAGAAGAAAAAGAAAAACAATTAGAAGAAAAGAGTTTAGAAGTAAAGGAAGAATTATTAGAAAAGAAAAAAGAATTAGTTGAAAAAGAAAAGGAACTATCCCATGCAGAGTTGGAATTAAAAGAAAAAGAACTTAAAGAGAAAGAACTTGATATAAGAGAAAAAGAAAAACAAAGAATTAAAAAAACACTGAAGAAAGTAGAAAAAAAACAAAAAAAATAATACTCCAATAATATTTCAAAAATTTTAAACAATCGGTTTTTTATGTAATCGTTTTACAATTTCTCTCAGAAGTTCTACTCTATGTGACTCTGGAGGTAAATTCATTGATATTTCCTTAGCAATATTATATGCAGTTTCAATAAATTTAAGATTCTCTAACATCTCAATTATTTGTATTTTATAATCAACATCTTCAATCTCTTTTAGATAAATCAATAACTTTTCTTTAATTAGTTCAAATATTTGTGGATAGGAACGATCTTTATAAACTATTTTTACTAAATTCTCAAATGAATTCAAAATGTTATATAACTCGTTTTTTGAATAACTATCAATATTATTTAAGATTTTATTCACAAATATTTCGCTTTTCTCATACTTTTGCATTTTATTTGACGTTGAGATTAAACTCAATAACGATTGTTCGTAAAGGAATTTACTTTTTATATTATCAATAATCTTATCATTAATCCATTCTATCAAATTCGGTATGTTGAATTTCTCAATTACATCACATAAGAAATTTATAACCGAAAAATATAATCTCGCATTTTCAATGCTGTTTGAACCAAGATAAGAAACTAACCCATACTTAATTCGTCCCATAGCATCTTCAAAATTAATAGGTGTCTCAGCAAATTTATAAAATATAGATTCTAATATTGGTCTAAGTTTTTGCTGAGCTTTAAAATCATAAACAAAATAACGACCAAAGTCAGGTTGAGGCCCTAAAACCTTTTCTTTTTTTTTCCGTCCTCCAACTTCTTTAGATTTCGGTTTCATTTTTTGCTGAGTTGCTTTCTTTAATTTTAATTCTTCAGAAAGCTTTTTGGCCTCTTCTTCAGGCAAAATTTCTAAAATTATCTTATCTTTTTCTTTGACATATATTTTGAAAAAAATATTCTCTATTGATTCAGGAAATAATTGATCTCGAATATTTTTAGGTATAGTTATCCCACCACTCTTCTTTAGATTAACGATGTCCTCAAAATAGATTTTTTCAGGGTCATCCTTATCTTGATTTTCCATTATAGAATTAAACCCATAAAATTTTTTATTTCTAAAATTAATATTATCTAAGGTCTTTTACAAATTTAATTGATTTAAAATAGAATATATATTTATATTCTTGCTTAATATCCTAGATTTTTTTTAAAAAATTTATACCACTTGATAGGTAAATTTTTTTTAATAATTTTTGGAAATTCTTGAATTTTTAATACACCTAAATCAGAAATTATCCCTGTAATGTATTTTGAAGGAGTAATATCAAAATAATAATTTTGGATTTCTAACAATTTATTTTGTATCATCTTATTATAAATCTCTTGTGTTGGTTTTCTTTCTATGAGAATCTCTTCACCATAATGACTTCTAAGATTATATTTAAACGAGTCACCAACAGCATATACATCAATATCTTTTCCCTTAGCTAAATTTGCTAAAGGATACGTTCCTATCTTGTTTATTATTGACCCATTTTTTAAGATGCTATCAATACCAACTAAGACCAAATCAATTTGATCAATGAATTTTCCCATGGCTGCGTCGATTATGAGATTTGTTTTAAAATGAGATGACAAAATTTCAGCAACGTTATGTCCCTCAAGAAGCGGTCTTGATTCTAAGACAAAAAATTCTAAATTATAATCTTTAAGTTTAATTAGAAGATTGATAATAGTTGAACTATAAGAGATCAACATAATTTTCATATCTTTTTTATTAAAATTTTTTAAAAATGTAAGGAATTCTTGTTCAAGGGCTTTTTTTCTCTTATTTTTTTCTTTTTTATAATTATTTAATCTTTGGAAAAGGGATTTTTTAGTAAAAGTTTCTAAATCGTGAATCAAATATCCAATAAAATTGATAAGTGTTGCCATGCTAGGGCGAGATTCAATAATTTTTTTTGAGAGTTCAATCATAAGTTCTTTAATATCTCTATTTGGATCTGATATCAGTTCCAATTGTTTTTTTATTATTTCATAAGCATCATCTATTAGTTCATTAGCACCAGAAGTGTTATTTTTTTTTAAATCTTGTATCAGTTTTTGAATTTTAATTTCAATCAAAATATTTACATCTCAATAATCGATTATTTTATTTTTTCTATTTTTATTTCTTTTTCAGACATATACAACATTAAATATATGTCTTAAATGAAATTTAATTAGCAAAAAAAGAAAAAAATTTTATAGATTAACGTTTAAATATTATTTAACTATTTATTCTCCAATTTTAGTGCCACAAACTCCACAAAATTTGGCTTTTGCTGGAATTTTACTACCACAATAAGCACAAATCTTGGATTTTGCTGGTGTAGTTATTGAAGAACCACCGACTGCTCTTCCTTCTCTTTTACCTCCACAATTCCGACAAAATTGGTCATTCGGTTTAAGTTCTGAACCACAACGAACACAAGTAACTGATGGTGTAGGTTTTACCTTTACATATGGCGATTTAGCTGATGGTTTAGAAGGTGCTTTTGCTTTCAGTTTCTTTTGGCTTCTTCTAGCTAATACTGCTGCAATAATGACTATACAGACGATTATTCCGATTATTATCAATATTGGTCGAAAGTCAATCCATCTATCAATAGAATTAACCCCTGTATCGTAACTCACATCAAAAGTAACTGATGTGGATTCTTCTGGTGAATTCATTGGGTCGAAATAAACGAAAAAGTACCAATTACCATCATTAGGAGCAGTGATTGAGGTTTCAGAAATCATATCGACTGCTTCCACATAATATTCTGCCTCTGTTAGGTCTATTACGTCAGTAGCAGTATAATTAACAATAAATTCAACATCAACTGCAGTAATTTCTTTATTATACCATACGAGATAATAATCCTTAGCTCCCATAGATGCAGTAATTAATAACGATCCGCTATCTGCCATTGTACTATTTATTTCTAATTCGAATGAATAACTATCATACGAGTTCCATTCATTTAAATTATATCCATCAGCAATGAAGAAATCTATAGGATTACTCGCATTAAAATCATAATCAATTGTCGATCCTGGTTTTAAATATAGTGAATAGTACTCATAGCCATCAGAATGGACAAGAAATTGATCACTAAAAGATCCAGACTTAGTTGTTAAAGGGAATGATTCAAATGGTTGATCCCAAATGGCAAAACTGATTTTACTGGGCGATGATTGGACAGAAAAAGTGATTTCATTTCCTTGATTTATATTTTCATATTCATACCAATATTCATTATAATATAATGTCTCCGTTGAACGATAATTTACAACACCAGATGTATCTGCATTACCAAAAGGAAATGCCATAGCAATACCGAGTAATGGAAGTGCTATCAATGCAAATATAATAATAAAAATTATACCTCCACCAACGTATACAGGAGAATAATACCAAGGGCGATAATAATACCCTGACCACCAGGGATGATACCACCATCTTCGGTACCAAGGTCGGTAATAAGGGTAATACCAATGTCTGTAATGTCTACCATAACGTCTATAAGATCTGTGTCTATAAGGTCCTTGTGTGCTTCTAGTTACTGTTCGTCTAGCACCTGTTCGACCAAAAGGTCTTCCACTCGTACGTCCACGACTACTTCGAAAACTGGCACCACCCCCACGAAATCCACCACCTCTAAAACCACCGCCACCACGACTACCACCACCACGACCACCGCCACCACGCGGCATTTTACACCGACACCTCAACTGTGGAAGACTTAGAAATTCCTTTTTGACGGAACAAATAGTTACGATTGATAGCCAGAAGAAATAGTAATATAGAAGTAATTGACATAAATAATCCTATACCATCAATCAATACATTAACAGGAGGTGCTGCAGTCATAAATCCAATAATGAAAAATACCCATTCAAGAATCATAAAAACAATAATTAACCATGGAATCACTGTTCGCACAATTCGCCCTGTTTTAATATTCCTAGCATCAGAAAAACTTGTATAAATTAAAGAGAATAAACCTATAATACCTATAATTAGTATTGAGAAACTACAAGTAACTAATATTGCCCATATAAAACCATTCCTAGCTATTAAATTACTTAATGGAAAAAAGAAATCCGTACCACGCGCTTCAAATAGATAAAAAGTAATTTCTCCTCCTCTAATTTCAGCCATGCCAAAGAAATTCATGAGATCTGTTTGATTTGCAGAAAAGTATCCAAAAACTCCAACAAGAGGTAAAAGGATACCTAAAACAAATGCCAATATTGAACATACACTAGTAAACCAAAATTCTGCGTTTTTGGGATCGGCAACTGGAATAAGGCCTATATCATCTTCACTTACATCAGGAATATAATCCCAACAGTCTTGAATTGTACATACACCAATAAGCTTTTCTTTTTCAACCACTGGAACTACATTAACTTGTAAATCGCGCATTCTTGTAAATGCTTCGAAAACGGGAGTATCTAACGACACAGAAGTAATTGTATACATTGCTGAAATTACCTTTGCAGATTTTGGGTCAATACCTTCTGCAACTACATTCTGGACAATATCAAAATCAGCTACAACCCCAAGGATCTTATTTGACTCCTTTTCAACTACTACTAAATCCGGCACTCCCAGCTCTTTCATTTTCTTGGCAGCATCTTGAATTGAGGCGTTAGAATCAATTATACCATATTCATCATCGATAATTAAATCCCGGACAAAATATTCTTTTTTAGATTTGCTCATAAAATACACCAATTCATTATTATTGGTTGTAAATTATACTTAAACTTAGATATATAAATGTTATTTTCATAAAATATTAAAAAACTTCCAAAAAAAAGAAAAAAAAGTTAAATAAAAACTTCCTTTTGTATTTTTACGTAATTATTATACTCCTTTAACTCACTTGATATAAGTTCATAAATAATCTCATAAATCTGCCGAAATAATTCATCATGAAAAATCTGCATTTCAAAAATTGTCATAGTAGTTAGTTTTTCACTTAAAAGCTGTGCATCTATAGGAATACTACAGTAAAAAAATTGCATCAATGCCTCCTGACACTCCTTTTCAACAATATTTTTAATAATTTTCAAACCCAAATCGAGTGGGTCCAAAAAATATGGATAATTTCTATCATCTAAAATTTTCCTGAAACCTAACTTCTTGATTATTTCATTAACACAATAATCAAGAGAACCCTCCTCAATCATATATAAACCACAAAACTTCGATTTTTTCTTGTGCATTGGGAAAGATAAGGGATGACGCTGGGCAATATATAAAGCAGCAACAAAATAATTTAAAATATTCTGAGGAATTTTTCCTTCCTGTAAATATCGAAACATAATTGAAGATGTATAAACTGAGATTTTTTTCGGAACTCCAAGATCTTCAAGATGCGATTGTCCTTTATTAATTATCTCAACAATTACTCTCTCTTTTGTATTAATTAATTCCAACATCCAACCACACAACCTCTAACAAAAATTTATTTCTGATATAAATATTTTTGTACGATCCATATATCACACTTTTAATATTTAAATATGATCATAAAAGTGACATTTAGGTGACATTTTAGAAACATTTAAATAGACATTCTTTTTTTATAATTTTGTCGGAGAAAAAAAAATATATAAAAAAAAATAAAAAAAAGTATTAGGTTTAAAAAAAATGCCAGAACCAATAAAAACTGAAACCATACGAATTTATGCCACATTAGAGTCCTTTTATGCAAAGATAGTTGAAAATTTAGTTGGTGTTTTTGGTAAGAGTCATTCAGGCGTTATTAATGATATCGTTAAAGATTGGATCAATGAACATATGGAAGAGTTAAAAAATGTTTATGGAATAGATGTAGTTGGGATACGACATGAATTACAGTGGGCACTCGTAGAGAAAAAAGCGGATGATATATTAAAGATTTTAAATGAAGTCAAGGAAGTTATAAAGGGAATAAAACGGATGAAGATTGATGATTTGGGCGAGCTTGTAGGCTTAAATAGATCAAATTTATTGAAGTTGATTATTAAAAATAATGATAAGTTAAATGTTGTAATAGATGGAGATTATATTTCTCCTAAAAAGGATTAAAAAAAGAAGAATTTAATATAAAAGGTGAAAAAAAATTAAAGTCGTGAGATTAAGGTATGATAGGAATGAAATACAGAAAGAAAATGTTCGAGATTTGGTGCGAAATACAGATTTTATAGAGCAATCTTATGTTTGGGAAAACTTTTTTGTCATACAATTCTCTAAACAATATTTAGAAAAATACGGAGAAGTTATGAAAGATGTTCCGGTATGGAATGATGCTTTTAGTATATCTGAATTAAAATCTGAATTAAAAGACTATCTCTTTTTATAAAAATAAATATTTTATATTTAATGAATAAGCTGCAATAATTAATCTAATTCTTCTAAAATTAAAATCAAGGATAGATTAATTTTTCTTTCCAATAATTTTTTTTAAAACATTTAAATAATCAAAAGTATTAAATATTATTTATTAAACAAAGGGGCGTGTTTATGAAACAAGATAAAACAACTAAAAATATTGATAATATTGGTAATGCTTTTCTTAAAATTGGTAATTTTATAATAATTGGACTTATAATTTTTGCAATTGGGTTTGCAATAAGTTTTTTTTAGATTTGGATAGGATGGGTCATTGGAAATTTTGTTAGTTTTTTTGTTTTTGGCTTTGTTTTTTTAGTTTGGGTTGTTGTGTTGTTTATTTTTTTTCTAATGGTTATTAGAATTTTAATTGCAGCGATAGCAATTCGAGAGAAGAATATTATTATATTTTCTATTCTTTACTTCTGTTCATATTTAGCATTCTTAATTACTATAATTTTTTCGTCTAAAATAATTGTGGATTGGATAATTGATCTTTTTGCAAGCAGTAAATTATATTGGCCATGGGATATGACAACAAGATTGTTTACAACCTTCTTAAACCCATTTTGGACAATTTATATTGGACTTAATGTTAATTTTTTATTTCAATTTGTTTCTTGGCTCTTTTTTAAAAATTACTTTGAAAATTTTCCTGGAACTTATAATTGGAAAAAAAAAGCAATTAAAAAGAGCAATTTAAATATGGTTTTTTCAGTAATTGGTATAGTTCCATTTTTAAATCTCATTGCTTTCGTAATAATAGCCATAAATTTGTTTGGATTAGGAACCTCAATAAGTCTTATTTATATAAAAGATTCAACTCAACAAGAACTAATCAAAACCACAACGGAAATGGCTACTGAGATCTCTACTAAACAAATTAAAAAATGTCCGAATTGTGGGAAATATAATAAATTTACTGCTGACTTTTGCATAGAATGTGGTAAAGAAATTTAGAATCTTTAAATTAAATACTAATGAAGAAATAAAAGTTATTAGATATCAAGGCAAAACGTGTTATTATAAATAAATTGATGCAGATGATTTAAAGCTATTCCACTTGTATTGCTACATAATTTATTGGAAATTTTACAAAGAAGTATCTTGAAAAGATTACCACCTTTAATTTATAAAATATCTAGAACCATCTATTTACAAAAGAAAAATGATTAATTAGATATTTAAATGGATATTTCTCGTTTCTTTAGACTCCATATACCAAAGAACAAAAGTAGTGCAGCGATTAAAACCCAAATCAATAGTGAAAAAATGGGCAAATAATAATTTGTCTTTTCTAAACCGCCGAGGTTTATTCCTTGATCAGGGTCTATAGTTGATGTTAGACTATACACTCCAGTCAATTGTCCAAAAAGCATTTGCCAAGCTGCTGAAGGTGGGATAGCATTCAATGTTTCAATAAATAATACAAAAACATTTCCTAAATGGTAGCCAAGGTCGAAGTGATAAATTTGGTATATTCCATAAAATTGTCCTATAAATATTCTAATTAGGAAAAATGCAATGAATGAAAAAATAACTAAAATAAATACGGTTATCGATACAGTTCTTGGTTTTTTGAATATTGAAGATAAGGCCATTGTAATACTAGTAAATAGAAATAGGATAAATAAGCTGTAAAAATATAAAGCAGTTAAGAATGGCAATAAACTGATAAAATGGTCAATATTTGCAGACTTCATTAATACACCAATCCATCCAAGAGTAAAGATGGAAATAAAGCTAATTAACATTCCATAAAAAATGACCGCTATATATTTACCTAAGAAAATTTTAATTCTACTTATCGGTTTACTCACTAAAATCAACATTGTTCCTGATTTAACTTCTTCAGCAATAAGGGACGAGCCAGAAAAACCTATCATCAACGCAAAAAAAATTCCTAGCGTGAAAAAGAATGCGGGAAAAAGTATCGCAATACTAATTATTGTTGCAGCATGATGTGTTGAGATTAAACCGAAATCGACACCTGTTGGAAGAAATATAAAAATAGTTGGAACAAAAAGCAAAAATATAATTGTAATTATTAATTTTTTCAGCGAGTAAATGTCAAAAAACGTTTTCTTGATTACAATAAATATTTTTTTTGAAATATATTTACTAAACCACGATTTAATTGGTTGTAATACTTTATTGTTAAATCCATCGACTTTGGGCTTAATCTCATCAGTTAAGTTTAATTTATTGCTTTTCATTTTTTAATATCCTCCTTCTTTGCCATAATTTCCATAAAAATATCCTGTAATGATAATTCAGGCTGATGGAAGCTATATAAAGTTGCCTTATTTTTGATTAGCATTTGGGGTATTAGTTCTCTGAGTTTATCTTGATCTTTTGGTATAATATGAATTTTTCCATCGATTTCTTCAATTCTAACTTTCGAAATAAAATCTATATTTTTTAACATTTCTAAGAATTTTTCATTCATATCAGTGTCTAAAATATATAAATTACTAACATAACTTTTCTTAATATTCTTAATTGAATCAGATATGACAATTTTACCATGGTTTATCATTGTAACATCCTCACACATCTGTTCAATTTCAGATAAAATATGACTTGAAACAAATACGCTTACTTTATCAGATAAGTCCCTAATTTTTTTAATAACATCTGCTCTCCCAAGTGGATCTAAATTAGCCGTGGGCTCATCTAAGATTAAAACTTTAGGATCATGTATTAAGGCTGCTGCAATACCAATTTTTTGCTTCATTCCACTAGAATATTTGCTAATTTCCCGGTTTCGTGCGTCAAACAAATCAAAATAATCTAATAATTCTTGAGCCTTTCTTTTTGCTTCTTTTGATTTTAAGCCACCCAATTGCCCCATGTATATTAAATAATCTTCACCAGTCATATCTTCATAAAAAACAGGATCTTGGGGGAGAAAGCCGATTACTTGTTTAGCTGCAACAGACCCGGCTTTTTTTCCTCTTATTTTTGCCTTTCCTTCCGAAATTGAAATAGCACCTACCAACATATTATAAGTAGTTGTCTTTCCTGCTCCATTAGGTCCAAGAAATCCATGAACCCCGGGTTTTACACGGAGATCAATTTTTGATACCGCTTCTAACGCTTCTTTACCCTTTCCATAAATTTTTGTTAATCTTTCACTCCATACTTCATAATTGATTTTCAAATTTTTTTGTATCATCTACTTTTTCCCTCCTTTATCGATTTTTTTATCAATTAAAACCATTTCTTTCTCTTTTTTCCTGAATCGCTTATAAACAATATAAAGTCCAACGGCAACACCAATTATAACGAATGTCATAATAAGTTGGATGTAATTGGGAGAAACTAAGACATTCATTGTGTTTATCGCAATTATTAAGCCACTTTTATCATGCATAACAACATCTATTTTTTTCCACCCTTCACTTAGAGAAACAGAAACAATTTTAGATGTAGTAATTCCTTGACTCATACCATTTACGAAAACTTCAAAATAGTCATAATTTGAATCTGTGTCCCATTCAATGTTGAAATTATGAGAAGTTATAATTTGTTCATTAATCGGATTTAAGATATCAATTTTAAATTTAGAATTAATACAGAATATTAACTCTTCCCTGCTAATTAAAAGTTCATTTCTTCCATCTTCGTTTAAATCAATAATTGGATATACTGAATCTACGTCTATATTAATTCTATAAAGCGTGGTACGGTTGATTACATCCAAAATTTCAGTTATTTTAACTCCCATATATACTTGACCACCCCATTCTGTAGTCGTTAAAGTATATGAATTACGTTCAATAAGAATCTCACTTTTGTTATCTCCGTTAACATCTCCAATATTTTCGATAGAATAGACAAATTCATATTCTTCCCAGGGATAAGGAATAGTACAACTATAAGAATCAAATTCCCAATAATATCCAGTTAATTCAATTGCATTATTTTCATCACTGTTATAAATATCATAAAAATTCGCTGATGATCCTTTACAGTAATCCCCCCATGAACCCCCCCAGCTTTGTACTTGTAAACCAACCATTGCATCTGATATTCCATCATTGTTACAATCTCCAATTGATACAAATGGCATTTTGAGTTTATTTTGATCCGAAGAACTACCACTTGGCAAATATGTATTTTGTAATAGTTTCCGGAACAAAATATTAGGATTTGAATCACTAGAATTTCTACCATATATAATGATTTCCGTACCCCAAGTATAAATTTCTTGTGTTAACCCAATAGAAGAATATAAACCTACATGATCAAGGTAATTATCTCCATCAAAATCTTCATAAGAAATTAATAGTCTATATCCAGCACCATCTGAACTAAAATCTATACTTCCCACAGTCATAGAACCGCCATATGAAATTAAATTATTCACAGGTATTTTACTGACTATGGATCGACTATTAACGTCAATAATTTGAATATAAGTAAGCCCAAGCACTTCGTATTCAGGATCCCATTCATACGGATGAACCCATCCGTATTCCCCTATAATGATTCCAATTTTTCCATCTTTTGATATGGCTGTTTTTCCAGGAAATTCATAAAGATAATCACCAGAACCCGAAAGGAATGATGGGGTTATTTCCCATGTATAATCCATTTTAACTTTAGATTCGATATAATTATCAAAATGTGTTATTTGAGAATCCCAATGAGGATCGCTTATTAATTTATGAGAGCAATTATAATTTTCCCCAAATTGAAATTTTCCACTTATTAGCCAACTATTCAAACTGTTATTCAACGGTATAATTTGAACATAATAATTGGGAATATATTTCGGATTAATACTCCATTTAGTGAAAACCTCTTTATTTTTAATATCAAAAAGACGTATTCTAGTGCTCCAATTTGTATATCCAAGTAAAGATAAACTTTCAACTCCAATTACTGCAACTACATCTAAATATTCATCGTCGGTACCATTAATTACTTCAAAATCTTGAATTTCTAAATTCAAAAGATTCTCACATGTGAACGAGTCTTCAGCATATTTCAATATATAACGCATATCATATTGATGTCCAAATAAACCCCAATAGAACGCCCCAATTCCAAAATAATCAATTGTTAAATTAAAGGGTTCATTGCCATTAGTTACATTGATACGAATTCGAATGTTATGATTTGAATCTAGGAAATTTGTCAACCGTGTTTTACTTTTATAATCAAATTCTACGAAAGGATCAGCGTTTTCAGTTCCACGCGTAATGAGATACATATGATCATATTTATAACTATTTGTTAAGTTAAAATATGTATAATTGGTTCTATCAGTAGTATTAAAACCTCCATAAAGATCAGGATAAGTATGATTATTCCAAGTGTGATTTAGATAACTCCAGTTGCATAAAACCCATTTATCACTCAATACATCATAAATTTCATATGTAAAATTATACCAATTAGAACTTGATGTATTTACAGCTACTCTAGTTTGCATTTTGAAAGCAGAAAATCTTTCAATTTGGGAAAGAGTATATTCCATAACGCCTAATGATCTATCATCGCTAAAATCTACAGGTATTGTTAGATTAAATAAGACTTTCCATAAATTTCCAGATTGATTAGCTTTAATACTATAATTTCCTCCTTGTTTATCCCATAAATCAACTTTATTTCCTGAAGATTCACCCCATTCGATTTGTATATCATCTACATGTAATAATGTTGAAATCTCCCATTCATTTTCCCACGAAATATCACTCCCAGAAATCCAACTACTAGGAATTTTATTACTTATTCTATTATAAATATGAAATTCTCCAGAATCAATTTCAGTAGGATTATAATATGGTCCAGTATATTCATAGTGTCGATAAAATTTATATGGGAAACCCAATAATGAAGTGTCCCATAATATTACACCATTTGAACCATTAATTGCCAAAATTCTTGTATACTCAGATAATAAGGCTCTATAGATATTATCTGAGGTAGAACCTGAAGGAAGCGTATTTTCGCCTGATAGGGTTTTTATAATACTAGTAATTTCAGATGGAATTTTGGAGGGTATAATCCATGCGGCATAATCATCAATATCATCATCATTTATATCTCCTATATTTAATAGATAATGTCCTTCCTTTTTTTCTGGAATATAATTCCCAGAGATGCTATAATCGACCTCATCATTATCTATATAAACAATTGTTGGATTTTCTGATTCTTTATCATTAATATCATATCGATTAATTACTGATGTCTTAGGTTCCCAACCATCTTTTGCAAGTGAATACATATAAATTTGGATACTAGATGTTAAGTTAATTATTTCCGGATAAGAACCAAAATAGAATTGGTCACTTGACCAATTTAAACTAGCTGTAATATTAATTTTATCAAATCCAGATTCTGGGTTAATGTTGAATATCTTACCGTAAATTAGATATTTTTCTGGTGTTGTATAATCAAGGTCGCAAGCAATTGATATATATTCAGTTATATTATCTTTGTTAATGTCTGGAATTTCGTATATTTTTACGCCTGATTTCATAAATATTCTTTTTACTGATGTATAAGGAGATGTTGAGATACTGGACCAAAGTGGTATTGTGATATATGTCATATTAAAACACATAACGTTATCAAGCTCATTTCCAGATAATCCTGAAATTATTCTTAAATATCCATCATCAGCAGCAATTAAGACATCATCTATGCCGTCATAGTCTGCGTCGCTTATAATTTTAATATCATCAATAGAATTTTGTACTTTTTCTGTGTCATAACCAAATATTGTTCTAATTGGTATGCTTGCAACATCGATAAGATGACTCCATAAATTTGTTCCATCTTTTGAATCAAATGCTCCCAATTTTCCCTCCTCTGAACCTGCGATAATGGTATCAAATCCATTTCCATTTATATCTTCTAATACTTCTAATTTCCAAACATCGTTAGTGAAATCATTGCTATTTATCCATAATTCGTTACCATCTTTTCCGCTTACAACAATCAGCCTAAACCATGAGGTTATAGCGATATCTGGTATAGAATCATCATTAATATCATTTATTACTTTAATATCCCAAGCATGAGTAATAAAATCATGTGTAGCATATGTTGTCGGGTCAATTCCTTCTATTGCTGGTTTAAATTTCCATATTTCCGAGCCATTGTTTGAAGTTATTGCAATTAAATTTGGATAATCTTGATCATAAGTGATAAGAACAAGATCGTAAGCAGAATCACCCGAGATGTCCTTGATTATATCAAAATTAATAACAGGTCCAAATGTTCTATAACTTATATTAATAAAACCATCTAATGAGATTGTAGCAATGCCCTCATTTGTTCCAACAACTATATATTTTTCTCCACTATCGGTAAAATTAACTAATCTGGGTTGCATTGTAGCACCAGTACCAGGTAATCCTTTACCTAATTTCCACAGTATTGGATCGATCCCTGAATCAACCGTTTGGGTTTTAATGCAGTTGTTATTTAAATCATTTTTAACATGATTAAATGGAAATATATTAATAAACGGCACTAACGTAATAAAAATCACAATATATGCTGCAACAATTTTTTTAGTAATTTTTGAATTCAGTTTGACCTTCATTTTTAAATCTCATTAAATCTTGTTAATAAATTTATTATTACATAGAATTAAGGTTTAAAAGTAATCTAAGGATATTATTATTCGCTTCTATTATTTAATATTTTGTATTTTGTTAAAAAATTTAATTAATAATCGGATCTGATATGAAAGAAATTGATAAAATAGTTGAACTTTTAAAATATAAAACAAATTTCGATGATCTTAATGATGAATTTATTGATGAACTAAATAATCGAATTCTTAATTTTGCTAAAAATCCAAGTTCTAACGATTTAAAAACACTTTTGTCTGTAATAAAAACAAAACCACAAGATTTAATTGCAAAAATCATATTAAATCTTGTTTATACAATCGGAGAAATCGGAAAAAAGGTTGAAATTCCATCAGATATAATCAATTTTTTAATTAATTTTTATTTTAAATCTGATCAATGGGTAAGAAAAGAAATTGTTGAATCATTAGGAAAAATTGGAACCAATCAAAATCTAGATGAGAAATCGCTTAGATTATTATACAACTCTTTAAATGATGATTACGCTGATTTGAGGTTAAAAGCTTTAGAAATCTTAGCCGCAAATGAAAAACATCATTCAATTAAATATGTTTACATACTTATATCTTTATTAGATAATCAAAATCCTGTCATAAAAGAGAATGCATCAAAAATTTTGAAGATGCTTATAAAAGAAGAAAGCATTTTAATTGAAATTTTAACTAATTCAAAATTAAAATTAAATAAATTTCACATAAGGAATTTGATAGTTCTGTTTTCAGATTCTGTTTTCAAATTGCACAAATTGAAAGAAGCAATAGGTAAATCGGATTTGTCAGACGAAATTAAGGTGATGTTTTTTTCGGAGATTGATACTATAATTAAAATAATAAGTAAATAAGAAATATTTTCTACTTTTGTTTTTTTGTGATATCTACAGTGAAGGTTGTAATTCCTCCTTCAATTTGCGTTCCAATCAATGGATATCCTGAATTGTGAATTATATGAAGCATTGGTTTATTCTCCAAGAGTATTGACCCAGAAAATGAATTATATCGCAATTCACGTGCAATAGTTGCTAAATAATGTAATAAAAATTTCGAAATGCCCAATCCTCGCCATTCTTTACGCACAGTAAAAGCTAATTCACTATTTGAGGGCATATTCGTCTTGAAAAACCCACCAATTCCCACGATTTTTGTATTTCCATTATTTTCATATATTGCAACCATGATCATATCCGTTGAATAGTCAATATTAACAAATGGTTGAATTTTCTTATGTCGAAAATCTACTATAGGCGAAAAGAAACGATAATATCGATCTTGTTTATCTAAGGAATAGTAAAGGTCTTGTAACATTCTTTCATCAGTTGGCTTTATAGGCCGAATTTCTAATGAAACGTTATTTGATAAGATTAATCGAGTCTCATATTTTTCAGGATATAGACTAATTCTCCCATCAACAGAAATAGGTAATATTTGATCTGAATACACATAATGCCAATTTTTAGCATGTTCTAATAATTCTTCTCGGAAATCCGGATGCGCTATATTAATCATCTGAAGAACTCTTTCTCTTATACTTTTTCCATATAAATATGCTATTCCCCATTCAGTTATAACGTAATGAACATCTCCACGTGTAATAACAACTCCTGTCCCTGTTGCTAAATAAGGAACTATTCTTGAAACTACTTTTCCATCTGATAGAACAGCTATTGAAGGCAAGACTATAATTGGTTTTCCTTCTTTACATCTTCCCGCTCCTCTAATAAAATCTACTTGCCCTCCTATGCCACTATAAAAATTATGTCCAAGAGAATCGGCATTAACTTGCCCTGTTAAATCAACAGTGAGTGCTGCATTTATTGCAACTTGCTTCCTATTTTGGGCAATAATGAATGGATCATTAACATAATCAGATGGGTAAAATTCAACACTTGGGTTATCATCAACAAAGTCATAAAGTCTGCGTGAACCCATTACAAAAGAAACTATAATTTTATCTTTATGAATTGTTTTCTTTTTACAAGTAACAATACCTTTTTCAACTAAATCAACCATACCATCTGAGAAAACCTCACTATGAACTCCAAGATCTTTTTTATCATCTAAATATCTCGTAAATGCATTAGGAATCTGACCAATACCCATTTGTAGAGTTGACTCATTTTCAATTAATGAAGCTACAAATTTACCAATCTTATTCGCAACCTCATTTGGAGGTTCATAATTGAATTCAATTATATTATGATCAGATAAAATAAATGCATCAATATCATCCATATGAATAAATGAATTACCCAATGTTCTCGGCATATTGGGATTGATTTCGGCTACGACAAAATTAGCTTCTTCCGTGATTGGTTTTACAATATCGACATTAATTCCGTAACTACAGAATCCAAATTTGTCTGGAGTGCTAATTTGGATAAGAGAAGTATCCAAATGCATGCGTCCTTGCTTAAAAAGACGAGGAATTTCAGATAAAAGCATTGGAGTATAATCTGCTAATCCTGCTTGGATTGCTTTTCTAAGGCTTGCTCCAATAAAAAAAGCGTTATGTCTAAAGAGATCTTCTATTCCACTAGCGGTTTCATAATAATTAAGATCACTAAGGCTTAAAAAATGTAATATCTCAACATCTGGAAGCGTTGGTCCGAGTTCTATTAATTTTTTAACTAGGTCAACGGGTTCAGAGCAACCAGAATCAATGAAAATTCTATCTCCTGGTTTTATAAATTTTGTGATAGCCTTCTCGATAGAAACTTGTTTTTTGGAATAATTTTTTAACCATTTAGGATTTTTATTAGTAAATTTTTTAGACACATGATTACTAAAGAAGATTCCTTCTAAAATTTTATTTAATTTTTAAAAAGAGAGATATGATTTGGTACATAACCTTTTATCCATCTCTATTTATTTTTTTATACACTGTCCATTTTTAATTTCAAAATTCTCACATTTAGAACAAAAGCCATAACCGTCTATTTTCTCCTTTAATCCATAATTCCAACAGAGAGGACATAAATAATAATCAAAATACTTACCGTTTTTTGATGTTTTTATTCTAAATACATTACAACCACATTTTTGACAGTTAGCATTCTTTAGAATGGAAATAGTCCCTCTTTGAGGTAAAGCAAAAGTAGTTTTACAATCTTCTGACTTACAAGCCAGAAATCTTGTTTTCTTTTTTGTTCTTATGACAACCATCGGTGCTTTTTTGCATACTGAACATAGAGATTTTGTTTCTTGCCGTATATTTGCTTGAATTGAAATTTGTAAATCTTCGAACTTTTTTAAAAAAATAGGCTTTCTTTTCCTGAACTTATCGAATAAATTTAAAAATTCTAGCTTTATTTTTTCTGATACGAATTTCCAATCGATTTTGCCCTCCTTTATTTGTTCTAAATAATTTTCTACATAAGCAGTAAAACTTGGCTGCAAAAATTCTAACCACACATCTTTTAAGTTATCAATTAAAACATATCCTAATTCAGTTAATCGAACAGATTTTTTATCTCTTTCAATATATTTTCGATCTATCAATAGTTGAATCATACCTGGTCTCGTGCTTTTTGTCCCGATTTTTTGTGACTCCATTAATTTTATTAATGAATTATCAGTATATCTCGGAGGGTGTTTTGTCTCCCGATCCTCAAGTTCGATTGATTTTATATCTAAATTATTATGTTTGTCTGGTAGTTTTAAAGGTGGATTATACTTCTGCATTAAAAATGGAGCAATTTCATATGGTCCTTTTTCTATTAGTACATCATTTTTTAAGACAAAAACTTCATTTCCTACGGAAAAGATACACTTAGTTTTAATTGCTTTTCCAGGGCTAGAAAAAAGTGATAAATAATATCTTGCTAATAGGTCGTATACTTTAGAATGGAGTTGGGAAGGAAAGATTTTATCTGTTAAATCTACACTTTTTATCGTAGTGATTGGAGGGTGGTCTTGTGCATCTTTTTTACCTTGGTTGGGAACAGTTTTATTTTTATTTATTAAGAATCGAGAGAAATCTCCGTAATCTGCATGTGTAAGAAATTGACTAATATTTTCTGTATGGTTAAAACTTTCCTTATATTTGTCCGTATCCGTTCTTGGATAGGTAATTAACTGATTAAGATAAAGATCTTCCATGATCTTCAATGCATATATGGCTGTAACATTTGAGTGTTTAATAATAAGTTGCAAGGCTTTAGAAGTATTTAGAGGTGTGGGAGGATATTTCAAAACGGTTCTAGAATTTTTATTTTTTATGTATCCATTTCTTTCATTCCGAATTTTGTTAAAAACAGTTTCTGCAGTTTTTTTATCTTGAATGGGATTTTTAAGATTCGGGCAAACATATTTGAAACCATTATTCTCTACGATTGCATTAATTACCCAAAACGGTTTTGGTATAAAGTTTCTAATTTGAGTCTCTCTTAAAAATATTAGATATAAAAGACATGTTTGAACTCTGCCAATAGAAACGAATTGCACATTAGCTTTCTTTATCAAAGACTTCAATGTTAAAGAAACTTCTCTTGTGGCTGAAAAACCAATAATTGCATCGATAATAGCCCGTGCCTCACCTGCATAAGCCCAACTCCATTTAGGTTGTATCTGATTGTTATAAGCCCTGATAATATCCTGTTTTTGAAGCGAACTAAGCCATAATTGACTTATCTTAGTAATGTTTTTAGAATTTTTTACAACTGAATATGCGTCAACTAAGCCTATATTACAACCCTCGACATCCGCATCGGTACCTATGATACAAGAATTAATATTCAATTTTTTAGAAATGAATGCTAATAAACGGATGTAGTTATTTGCATATGTAGAGGGGAATTTAAAAATTGAGTCGGAATTTGTTAAAATATCACGGGGATCACTCTTAGTCCAACTCTTATACTTGTCGGTATTACGGTATTCTTTAATATGACCGCGTAGAGGAACTACATAAATATTTTTATCTTTAATATAATAATAGGATAATTTATTAAATGATAATTTATCAGGTATGCCTATTGCATTTGCAATAGCTTCTGCTGCCTTTCTTTTTTCACAAATTATTAATTCATTCAATATCTTTACTATGAAAGTGAGACAATTTGTTTTTTATTAAAAATCTAAATAATTGTTTGATTTAAGTAAATATCTTATTTAGTATTTTACTGAATTTTTATTATATTTTACGAGAGGTTGTATATAAATAAAAAATTTTACGTTAAATCATCATAATTAATTATTATGAAGATATAATTGCAATATTTAAGAAATATCATCAAACACGCAAGATTTAAAATCTTAAGTATATTAGTGTAAATCATGGAGATTATTAGTGCTATTCTTATTTTTATTATTTTTATTATCATTCTTATTTCATATAGCAAAGAGAAATTGGATTTTGTAAGTATTTCATTATTAGGAATGATCTTATGTATAGTTATTGTAAGCTTAAGCACTCCAGTTACATTTGAAGAATTTATGGATTACATTGAATTTAAAGCGCTTATTGTTATTTTAAGTATGCAAATAATTTCTCAAATTTTACAAGAGTCGAATGTATTAGAATATGTAGCAATTAGGATGTTTCGACTGTCAAGGGGTAATCAGAGGTTATTTTTATATATAATTTGTTTGACTGGCGCTATATTAGCTGCAGTAATCTCTGATGTTGTTGTTGCATTAATCTTAGTTCCCATAATAATAAGGATATGTAATTTTTTAAAAATAAAAGCGGGAACTTATTTACTTGCTTTAACAATTGTTATTAATATTGGAAGTATTCTTACACCATTTTCTTCCGGAGAAAATATTATTATAGCCCAACATTTTCAACTTGATACTATATATTTTGTTACTTACTACTGGCCCATCGCATTAATATCACTTTTCCTAACAATTCTTTTTATTGATATTCTAATATTAAGAAAAGAACCAAAAATGGAATTCGAGCAAAGTCAATTAATAATGGAAATTTTAGATCCATCCATGGTAATAACTAATAAGAAATTATTCACATTCAATGGAATAGTTTTTCTATTAACAATAATATCTTTTGTTGTATTTCCAGAAATATATGTTGTAGCATTAATTGCAGCTATGATCATGGTTCTTGTAAATAATAAACGCGGAGAACGTCCTTTAAAAGAAATTTTAAAAGAAATTAATTGGGAAATTATATTCTTTCTTATTGCACTATTTGTAGTGATTGGATGTTTGCAAATTGTTGGAATTTTTGATTTGTTTCAATTGGGCGCATTACAAAATTTTAATATATATATCATAAGTTTAATAATTTTATTGATGGTAAGTTTATTGTCAGGAATTTTAGCAAACACTCCAACAATGTTAGTATTTTTACCAATTATTGATAGTTTGATTGGAGATTATAATTTTTCACCAGTTCCCCTTATTTTTGCTTTGTTAGTTGCTGTAAATTTGGGCGGTAATATCCTACCTCAAGGTGCTATGTGTGATGTTTTTACTCTTAAAATGGCTCAAGAAAATAAAGTAGAAAATTTTACATTTAAAAGATTATTAAAAAATGGTGCAATTTTTGCAGGGATTCATATTTTAATTGCATCAATATACTTAATTTTTCTATGTTTATTTTATGGATGAGATTTTTTTATAAGTTTAACATAACTTTTTATTATTTAAAATTAAAAATTATTTAAAATATTTTTTTCAAGGTTGACATTTATGAATAAAATAGGATTTTGCTCAGGAATTTTAAGTATTATTATTAGTTTCCTTCAATCTATTCCTTTAGGAATTTACTTCGACTCTGGAATTTCTTCTTATACGTCAATTTCACTAAGTATGTTCAGTAATAACAATGTTGATTTTTTTATCTGGGGAACTATCGATCAATCAACATTAGTGGTTCAATCATGGTTAGAAGTTAATTTAATCAGTTTCTTCATGTTAAATCTTTTTATGATAATTACCGGAATTATAACTATAGTGGGAAGTACAATAGAAAGAATGTCGGGTAAGGCAATAATGTCCCTTAATTCATTATTAATACTTATTGTAATCATTTATATCTCTATCTTTATACCGCTAAATAGTATTGAACTAATTGGTATTACAATAGATTTTATGGGTTTATTCACCTCTCTTGGAAATGGTTATTATATATTAATAATTAATATTATACTCGCTTTAGTTGCCATACGCAGTCATCCCCTTGAGACCGAATAAATATAAAGTAATCCAAAAGTAGAATATGTTGGAGAAAATTTAAAATGAAATTAAGAAAAACTGGATTTGCAGCTGGATTCCTTTCAATAATATTAGCGTTTATTGCAGGGGTTCCATTTAGTTTTTCAAATGAGACAGCTAATTCTATCTTAAATTTTTCAATTTTGATTATTAATAATGTAGAATACTTTTCTTGGGGCTATATTTCTAATAATATTGGATATACATCACTCGGATTTAATTCGATTGAAAACCTCATAGCAATATCTATTTGGTTGCTGTTTGCTTTACCTGGATTGTTTGGAATAATGGCATCTTCCCCTAAATCAATTCCTGAACATTCAAAAAAATTATTTAAGCTTAATGTTTTATTTATATTTTTAATCTTGTTTATTTATACTTTAAATTGGATATTAATCATATTTACTAGCTCATCTTCTGCATTTTTTGGATTTGGATACTATTTTCTATATATAATCCTTGTTCTAAATATAATTTCGATAAGTATTTTGAAAAAGTCATAAAAAAACCTTTTCTAAATTAACTCATTTTCTTGAAAATTTTTAAAAAAAGAAATACGTTATTATAAAGATTTATAATCTGTGAAAGCTGCTCGAGCTAATCCAACATAATTATCCGAAATCTTGTAATAATTTATATTATTTGTAGATTTTCTAATTAAAAAATTTGAATCTATTTTCTTTCTTAATGAAGTCATCATAGTACTTAATGTTACCACGCCAATATAACCAAATCGTTTTGCAAACCGAACCAATTCATTCTCTGAATGCCAATTACCGTCTAACATAATTTCTATAAGCTTATTTTTTCTGGCATCTTTAATTCTTTGAATACGACTTAATAACATTGTGTAATTAGGTTTATAATATATATCCTCAATTTTAGATAAATCATCAATTTTATCCATTTTCCTTTTCAAAACCACTATTATAGAATTAAAATTAAATATAAATAAATGATAAAAAAATTAAAAATAACATAATATTCAGATAACACAAATTGTATCATATAATTGAAGTGCGTAAAAAATGCATGAAAATGTTGAAATAATAAAATCTATTATTAGATTAAAAGATTATATTGAAAATGAAGAAGATTTTAAACATTTGTTTGAAATTCAACTTGCTCCACCAGGTTTAAAAAATTTCAGACCTAGATTTAATTTTGATAAAGGTGGGACTCTATTAGTTGGTGATTTAGTTCTTAATATTGAAGAAGAACAATATTTGGAAAGCCATCCATTTCCCGAATGGGTTGTGCAATTAATATCAAAAGAGGGACCAATTGGATCAGCCTATTTAATTGTTCCCAATTTACCCAATCGATTTATCTCTAGATTAAACACAATGAATTATGAAAAGAGAATTGCAAAAATTGATGAAGTAATTAAGAACTTAACAACTGATGATTTAATTGCATTTGAATATCAAATTGGCGTCAGTATAAAAGTAAATGCTAATGTCCCTCACACTTTCATATCTAAAATTGATCTAAAAAAAAATGAAAAACCCCCTTATCTTCAAGTATATGAACCCAACCTCAGAATATTTAATGAAGTGCTGAAATTTAAAACGCCCTATTATAAATTACCATTTAAGATAAAAATTTAATTAAGGTGCTACAATAAATTTTCCGGAATGCCATTATTGTAATATTGCTCCCGTGTAACCCAATTTGCTGAAAATTCAGGAATCATTCCTAATATTGAACCACCAATCCAAACCGAAAACATGCGTTCTTTAGGAGCAATTATTTTAACAATTTGTATTTTCTTTTTCTTTTTAGCTAAAAGTAATTCTAATTCTTTATAGAGTCTAGACTTAAAATTAGGAAACATTGATGAACCCCCGGAAAGAAAAATATTGTTTAATAATTTTGGTCTAATATCTATATCACAATCTTCTATACATTCTAAAATAGCTTCATGTAATGGAGTAACTTCTAAATTATAAAGTGATGGATTAAAGATTAATTCAGGGATTAAAAATCTAAGACTATCAATCTCTAAGATTTCACCATCTGGTAATGAAAACGGTTTTCTATATTCTTCATAACGTTTCATATCTTCCTTAAAATCCAATGAAACAAAGCATGCTTTTTCTTTGATAACTCGGATAATTTGTTTCTTAACAGATGAATCAGCAGTAAATCCTGCTTGTTTCAATTGGTGTTCCATAAATTCAGTAATCAAATTGCCCCCTAGGTCTAATATTTTAATAGCATGTGATAACTGAAAACCTTCATAAACTGGGACAATTCGAGTGCTGCTATCTCCAATCTCAATAATTAAACCCGTTTGAAACCCGCCAGAATAAAGCGTCAGAAGTGAATCTAAAACTGGATAAAAACTAGCACAATTAAATTCTTCTAAAAAGATATCAAATACTTTTCTTTTATCTTGTTTTGGACTTAAAGGATGGACAGCATATAATACATTACTTACAATCGGATCAACACGTAGATTATAAAATATATATTCAAGAATTTTTTTATAATAATTCCAATCTTGAATTCTACCATTTTGTATTGGGTGAAAGAGCTTATACAACCCCATTGCATCTTGAATTTCATTACCTATGCAAAGGTCACTAATTTTTTCTCCATATGTAAGATCTACATTTTGATATTTTGGTACTCCAACCAAAGTAAAAAAAACACTATTCGGATGATCTTCACCGGCAAAACCAATTTTTGTTGAAAATTGTCCTATGTCCATGATTAATGTTACGTTTCCCATTATTGTCACTTACTCTTTTAATTATTTAAATTAATTGAAGCACATATCTAATTTGTCCTTTTTTTAACCCAATAATATCCTTAATGGTACATATGTAGTTTCGGGAATATAAGCCTCCCCATACCTTGAATTTATTTCATTACCTCTTAATATAGCGGTATCTTCTGCCCAATCTAAAACGCGAGAGAGTACTTCTTTTTGTGATATATAAACTTGATTAAATATTTCTTTTTTCTTTTCCCAATATTCTTCAATATCTACGATAATAAAAACTGAACTTTCAATATATTGAAATTTGCAGGAAGGACTCTCATAATAATAAACACCATTTGGCATCCAAGATCGTTCATGTCCTCCATATGCTTTGCCAGTACAACAGTGATATATTGCCTCCCGAGAAATAAAGGACAAATTTCGGTGCACTCGATGAAAATCAGTGTGATGAGGTATTAGGATTAAATGAGGCTTATAATCTCGAATCAAATTTGTAATATGAGATATTTTCGAACGATTTATTTCTAAAGAAGTATATTCTAACTCTATAAATTCACATCTTAAAATTTCTGATAATTTTTTCAATTCATTTTCTCTTTCAGTTGAGATGGTATCTTCTTGTTCTTTCTTAGCATAACCTCCTAATCCAGAAGTAGCAACAACAACACAAATTTCAGAGCCCATTTCCAAGTATTTTAGGAGTGTTCCTCCGCAACTTACTATCTCATCATCCGGATGTCCGGCAAAAACCATAATTCGCTTAGGAACAACAATTGGAACTTCATCTTCACAGATAATAAAACGCTTTTCTGGCATATAATATAATTTTCTTGACGTAATATTAAAAATTTATTAAAAGAAACACTCTCAGATTAATAAAATAATAGTTAAAAACTTAATTGGAAGAAAATTTTTGAATTGCAACAACTTCTTAAATTCAAGTTAAAGTATCTATTATAAGATTATCTCATTATAAAATTAAATAATAAGTATTAATCTCCGCGCATAATCTTTTTTAAACGATTTAATTCATCTAACATTTCATCTCTTAAAGTACTTAAACTTCCACCCGCTTGAGATGCTACAGCTGGAGCAGGTGTAGCTGGGGTTATTCCAAGAGATGGTGCTGCAGGGGGTCCGGCACGTTTTACAAATGAGGGGGCTGAAACTACTGCACCAGACTTAGCAGGTGGTCCTGCTTTTCCTGGAGCTGGCGGTAATTTTGGTGGGGGAGGTAAATTTTTTGAAGGCGGTCCTGATTTAGCAGGTGGTCCAGCTTTTGTAGGCGGTCCAGCTTTTGTAGGTGGTCCAGCTTTTCTAGGTGGGCCTGGTCTTTTTGGCGGTCCTGATATAAGTGCAGATGGTGTTGCTGCAGCTGCTGTAGCGGAAGGAGTTTTTGCGCCACCTCCACCCAATAAAGCGAATAAAGTAGTTGCGGCTTGAGTTTTTGCAATACCACCAGTTTCTATTTCCGGAGTTAGTTTTACTGAAGAAGAACTAACTGTTTTTCCTTTAACAACTTTTACTCCTTTAATATCATTCTCTGCTTTTTTCAAGGATTTACCAAAGTCATTTATTTGATCAACTGTATCTTGTAAAACTTCAGATAAATCACCTAAACTTTTTCGTAGATACTTGATAACCCGTGTAATTGTTTTCTCATCAGAAGGCAAAAATAATCACTCAAATTATAAAATAATAATCATTTAATTTAATATTATATATGAAATGAAATTTTTTAAATTTATATGCTATTTATATTTTTTCGGCTTAAAAAATTAATTAAATGTATAAAATATCACAATATTATAAGAATCTCTTTTTAAAAACTTATAAGGTTTTATTTAAACTAATTATCTGATTTTTAATTTTAATTTAATTAAATTATTTAAATTACGAAAGAATGACACTTTAGGAAAATTAAAAAAAGAAAAATGATGGAATTACGCCGATTGAAGCTGAAAGAGTATTGAAGCGTGAGGTATGAAAAATCTATCCTTAGATTTAATTACAACTGTGTGGAAATACTCAGCTAGACCTAAAAACCCTCTTATAACAGATTCATCTTCTTCAAAGGTAAATCTTACACTCGCTATCGCTGATTTTCCAGAAAAACTAACGTCTTCATAAACCCGCTCATCAATTAATGGAATCTTGAGTTCGTTTACAATTTCATAAACACGTTTGATAAATAATTCTTTTTTAGGCAAGATTTTCACTGTAAATTTTAAATCTTAATTTTATAATTAATTTAAATTGATTATAATATAAATTATTTTATATTTATTATATTTATACGTTTTCCATTTTTAAGTTATGTCAATTAAAAAAAAATATTGAAATTAATTTAAATTTTATTTGGATTACTCAAGATCATAAAAGGAGTTAATTATTTCAAGATTCTTAAATATTAATTATTAAAGTGATTTTCAAAAAGACATTGGTAAATCTTATTCTTTTAAACCGTTTGCGACTTTTATTAAGAAATCACTAATAATCGTTGCTTGACCCATAAAACTATGAGAATTAAGATACTTTCTTTCTGGCTTCTCTAAAAAAAGAACATTTTCTTTTGGCAAATTTAAGGCTTCTTTTATTTTTAAGGCTTCTTCAAAATCAATTTGTATGTCTTTTTTACAATGCACAAGATATACTCTATCTTTATTGGGAACGGGGTGTTTTTTATCAAAAAAATATCTTGGGGACATTTCTTTATTAATTTCTTTCAGTGGAAACTTTAAATTTTTAGTAATTTTTCTTTTTAATATTTTAAGAAAGATAGCGGTACAGGAGAATATTTTTCTTTTATATTTATCAAAAAGCTCTAATAAATCATAAGATGCTGCTAATCCTACAATTTTTTTAAGCCTTTTATCTTGATAGCCTTGGGATAAAGCCGCAATTGCACCCATTGAATGGCCCATCATAATTAATCGATCTTTATCAACCCCATCCATATTCTCTAAAAAATCAATTGCATTTTTAACATCAGACATGATTCCTACAAAATCATTCGAATTAAAAGCCTTATTTTTTGATTCTCCGTGTCCTCTTGCGTCATAACATAAAACTGTACATCCATTTAAGGCTAAAGGAATAATAAAGTGAAAATTTTTCTCTTTTTGACCAGAATATCCATGATGAAATAAAATTCCAATCTGTTTTTCTTTTGGATCACTTCTTTTATCTCTAATAACTAAACCTTTGAGATATTTACCCTGGATTTTTGAAGGAATTTCAACTTTTTGAATATTTACTAAAGAAGTAGAAATCCATTTGTGATATGGCCAACATAAATATTTGGAATATATTATTAGTAATGATAGAGTATTGATAATTAATACTGCCAAGAATAAAAACCCAAAAATGAAATTGATTAAAAATAAAAGGTAATTTGCATATATAGAGACAGTTAGAATAAAAGATAATAATATTATTCGAAATTCAATCATAATATGAAATTTTATAATAGGTGTCTCTTAAAAGTATTGATTTAAAGAGATTATTGGGAAAATTAAAAAAAATTCTAAAAAGCATTTTATAAAACTGTTTGAAACGAATTTTATTATCAAATTAATTGATGTTTATGCAAATAGAATAAAAATAGTCAATATTTAAGTACTTTTCATACCTAATATTATCTATCCTATCTTACAAGTAGAATTAATCTAATTTTTCAATTAATTTGAGTTTGAATTTACAAAAAGGGCAATAAAAAATATAATACGCACTTGAACTTAACATCTCCATTTGAGAATTACAGCATTCAAGAATAAATTCCCCTTTTAAAGCCTTCATATCAAATTTGTAATAAAATTTAATTGTTTTATTGCATTTATAATCAATAAATATAAGTCTCTTACGAGAATCTTCTCCTTTTCTAGTAAATTTATGATTATTTAAACAAATAAGATCAAATTTTAGATCTAGCCTATGTTTTTGCAATAGTAGTATTTGTTCTTTTTTCAATTTAGAAATTTTTTTTCTTTTTATCTTTTTTTTTTTTATTTCTTTTAATTTTTTTTCAAGTTTTTTACATGCCATTGGAGTATTTAAAATTTTAGATATTATTGTCACTGGAAAGCCTATTGATATTGAAATTTGTTCTATTGTTAATCCTTGGCTTTTTAATCGAATTATATTATCTACTATTTCACTTGTCATTTTAGACTTCTATTAATTTTTTAAAATAGAATTTGTAATAAGGGAGTTAATATATATAAAAAAATTAAGTTGTTTCAATTGTGAATTCTAATATTATGGATCATTCTCCTAATTTGATTTTTTGAAAATAAAATTAAAAATTTAAGAGTTTTATGGTGCATTTCTATAAATAATATAATTAACCAATTTTTTTAAAATTTCAGTAATTTTTTAAATATTTAGAATTAACAAAATTAATTATTAAAAAAGATGAGTAAAAGGCTTAAAATTTTAATAACTGGCCCTCCTAGATGTGGTAAAACAACTTTAGTTTCCCAAATCTCTATTGTTCTTAAAAAAATGAATATTAAAATTTTTGGTTTTATAACTACTGAGGTTAAAAAAGGTCAAAAACGGATAGGATTTAGAGCAATTGATATAAATTCAAAATATGAATGTTGGCTATCTCGTAAAACAAATAAAAAAACTCAATATATGGTGGGCAGCTATAATGTATTTATAGATGAGTTTGAACAGTTTCTCGAAAAAAGTTTTGAGAACTTTTCAATTGACAATTCTAATAATCTAATAATAATAGATGAGATAGGAAAAATGGAATTATATTCCAAAAAGTTTATCTCCTTGATTTCTGAAATATTTAAATCCAATAATTCAATATTGGCAACAATAGGTCAAAAGTTAAGGCATCCAGTTAAAGAAATGTTGCTCCAAATGAAGAATATTAAAACATATAATTTAAATCGTAATAATTTTAATGATATTAAATCTGACCTTATTCAAAACCTTTTAGAGCAATAAAGAAATAGAAAAAAACAATTTTTAAAATAAAAAGAATTTTAAAGCATGGAGACAGTGTTATTAGTTTCATCGAGATTGATTATACCTTTTACAGCTAGTTGTTTAATCGTCCGAACAGCCATGATCGGAGGTACATCAAGTTTTTTTTTCAAATCATCAAGCTTACAACTACCCTCTTGCATAATTGTTGCGACAATCTCTACTTCAGGGATCTCTTCGTCTGAATATTCCATTAGAAACGATACAAAGAAATTATCACTTTTAAGTTGGTTTAATTTATTATCTAGCTCTTCCAATTTTTCTTTGGAAAAAGTAGTTTTTAGTTCATTCTCCCTCTGTTCATTATCAAGTTTTATTTGATCCAACTTGGTTTTTTCAGATTCTTTTGTAGTAATTTTTTCATTCAAAGAATCTATTTTTGAAACAAGATTTTCTAATTCAAACTGTGGTTGTTTCAACTCATCAGTAGCTGTTTCAAGGTCTTTATTTAATTCAGTGATTTTTGTGGTTAATTCATCTCTTTTTGCTTTTTTTTCTATGATTTTTTTATCTAATTCTTCAGATTTGATTTTTAAACCGGTTATTTCAGAATTTTGTTTGTGAATTGTGTCTTCTAATTTTTCAATTTCTTTTTGTTCCGATTGCATATTTTTCCAAGTTAAACTTAAATGTTGGATAATTTCTTCATTGTTTTTCTGTAGAGATTGTTGATATGTATCAAAAGCTCCTTCAAATTGTTCAATTAATGCCAATATTTCCTTTGAGCTCATTAAAAACCAACCTCCTCTTTTAAGATAACTGTTCCAGCAGTCTCATCATATTTAATTGGTCCATTTAGCTCAACCATTTTTCTTAGAATTTTTTTAATTTGTTCTTCTTTCATATCTACAGCTGCGCTTATCTTTTTTATTTCTAGAGTCGTGCCTTTTTGTAGGGTTTTAATAACTTGCATTTGTGAAGAGTGTATATAATTTTTGTTTATTAATAATTTCATGGCTTCCACTCTATTTCCAAAAGATTCAACAATTTTACTTTTTTTTTCAAAATCGTTTCCAAGTTTAAGTTGAATTTCTATTAATTTAGCTTCAAATACTTCCTTTAATTTTGTTAATTCCCGAATTTTAGTTTCCAAATCTTTTAGACGCTCACTCCGATTTTCAAATTCTTTTTTTGTTGTATTTATTTTCTCTAAAGTTTCTGTCAGTTCATTTCGTTTAGATTGAATTGTATCCAATAATTTTTGACGTATTTTAGTTAATTCATTAATTTCCTCTTCAAAATTTGAAATATTTCGATTATTTTGAGAAATTTTGTTTTTTAATGAATTGATATTATCTGTATTGGATTCTATTGTTTTTAAATTAGAATTTTTTTCTTCTTCAAATTTTTCAATTAATTCTAAGATCCTTTTAGTGTGTTCTATTAATTTAGGCATTGAATCTTTATTCAATCCGTTAATTCCTTCAATTATTGATGAAATTTTCTTTAAAGAAGTTTTTACTTCAGTTATATAACTCATAATATAACTCATATAATCTACTTGCAATATTTAATTTTTTCTAAAAGATTTAAACTACATTAAAGCAATTTGGTAAAAATAATAAAAAAAATAGAAGGTAAAATTTTATTTATGTTTTCTTATTAAACTTCTAAAATAATATTAACCCTGCTCCACCATTGAACATCATGAGTAAGCCCAGAAAAATCGATGCTGTTAGAGACATTACTACTAATAAAGTATTAATCGAAGGACCCGCTGTATCTTTAAATGGATCACCAACAGTGTCTCCGGTAATTGACGCTTTATGAATGTCTGTTCCTTTACCTCCTAAATTACCATCTTCAATCCACTTTTTTGCATTATCCCAAGCGCCACCAGCGTTTGACATCATAATTGCAAAGACGAATCCGCTTAATATTGCCCCCACTAAGAAAGCCGCAAGTGCCGCAACACCAAACAAAATTCCGACAGTTAATGGTGTTGCAATTGATATAATACTTGGCAAAAAAAGTTCTTTTATTGAACCTTTAGTTGCAATATCAATACATTTATTGAAATCTGCGGCTTCTTCTCCTGTTAGAATTTTTGGATTAGATTCAAATTGCCTTCGAATTTCATCAACCATTTTAGCAGCATTCCTTTGAACAGCTAGAATCAATAGAGCGGAGAATAATGCTGGTATAACAACCCCAATAAAAGCACCAATTAAAACATTAATTTTAAGTAAGTCTATCACTTGAATAGTTCCAGGTTGTATATTATTAGCTTCAGAAGTAAATGAAAACATTAATGCAAACACTGTCAAATTTGCGGCTCCAATTGCAAACCCCTTTGTAATTGCTTTAGCTGTATTTCCAGCAGAATCCAAACGATCAGCCGTCCGTATAACCTCATCTCCTAACCCTCCTTGTTCTGCTATAGCACGTGCATTATCTACAATAGGACCATAAGCATCATTGGCTACAATTGTTCCTACGATTGCAAGCATTCCAACTGCAGCCATTGCTACTCCAAAAACTCCACCTAATAAATAAGCAACAGCCATTGCAATAATTATTCCTAAAGCAGCAGGTACTACACTCATGAGCCCGTAGGAGAAACCACTAAGAATAACGACAGCATGACCTTCTTTAGCAGCTTCTGCTATTGATCTTGTTGGTTTTTTATCGTCTCTTGTGAAGTAATCACTCGTAAAACCAATTACTATTCCAGAAAAGAGTCCAATTATAGCTGCACCCCAATTTCTCCATAGCATTTCTGTTTCACTACTTGTTAATCCTATTGTCATAATTAAAGTAAATAATGCGGCCAATCCAGCAAAAATCAATGTTGATAAATAGGTACCACTGTTTAAAGCTTTACCAGGTTCATCGGATCCTTTCAATTTTATTATATATATACCTATTAGCGATGCAATTAAACCTACACCACATAAGACCACTGGAAATACAACATAGATAAATCGAGCTTCTGTTGATAAAGAAACATTAACAATCACAGCTAAAGATGCAGCTAACATCATTGCAGCAATAATTGAAGCAACATAGGAGTCAAAAAGGTCACTACCCATTCCTGCAATATCTCCAACGTTGTCTCCAACATTATCAGCGATTGTAGCTGGATTTCGGGGGTCGTCTTCTGGAAGATCATATTCAGCTTTGCCCACTAAATCAGCGCCTACATCAGCCGTTTTTGTATAGATTCCTCCTCCACATTTCATAAATAATGCAACGCTACTTGCTCCAAAACTAAACCCTAAGACAATGTTAGGATCAGGAATAATCATAAACCAAATGGATAAACCGATTAAAGCAACACCTACTACTGCAAGTCCCATAACTGCTCCACCAAAAAAAGCAATATTAAATCCTTCTTTAGTTCCTTTAGTACATCCTTGAGCTGCCCTAGTATTTGCTTTCACACCTACATACATTCCTAACCAGCCTGCGAACATTGAACCGACAGCCCCAGTTAAGTAAGCAATCATTTGTTCCCAATTTATTGCACCAGAAACAACTCTTGTATAGGTATCACTGGTTTCGAATGGAGACGGCAAAAATAATAAGGCAATTGCAAGACAAACTACAAAAATACCTAAAACTTTATATTGAACTTTTAGATAAGTTGTTGCTCCCTCCTCGATATATCCCGCAACTTCTATCATTTTTTCATTGCCAGGATCCTCTTTAAATACCAAATATCGAAAATAGAGTGCCATCACTATAGAAATAATCCCCGCAATTAAAGCAACAAATATAGTTATTGGTACTGCCATGTTTTTTCACGTTTTGATAATTTCTTATTTTTTTAATTAAATTTTATTTAAATTAATTCAGTTTAATAACAAATTAACTTTAAATCTTATCATTTAAAACAATTTAATTCGATTTCAGAGCTCATTATTCAAAATATTGTATTATCGTCAGATTATTATTTCCTATAAATCGAAATGGATATTCTACTATTCGTAAATTAGAAGAGAGTATTATGGTAATATTATGTTTTTTCTAAAATCGAAAAATGTATTATGTTATTCCAAAAATCGAAAGATCTTATAGTGGAATATCTAAATATTACCCTTTTCTATTTACCGAAAATTATATTACATCTTTCGATTAATAGAAATAGATCATCTTAGCGTATTACATTTTGATTGAATTTTAGTGTAATATGCAGATATATATAAAAGTTCATGAAACAGTTCTTTCACGAAGAAACATATACTTCTACAGAACATCCTGGTATTATTTGAATCAAGATCTATATTTGTTATATTGGATTCACTATTTTTCTTATTAAATAATATTATAAGATGTTATCCAAAAATAGGTTAAAAATTCTACATTAAGATTTTTTATATTATCTCCAAGAATTGGAGCAAATTCATTTTTTTTAGGGAAATTTTTTACAATTTCATATTTTCTTCCATCTTCTAAAGCCCTTATTTGATATGTATTCCCTTCATTATCTATTCTTGATATAGGAGTACTACTATCTTTGGTATATAGGTTATCAATAAATATCACTAAGGCATCTGATTGAAGTTTCGAGTGAAAAATATTAAGAAATGTTTTTAACTTAGATTTTAAAATATGCGACCACCAGAAACCACTAAAACCAGCAGAAAATTTCCCCTTAATTTTACTTAAATAAAATGAATCATCTTGAATAAAGGAAACATTATTTGAAAAAAAAACTTTTTTTTTAGCAATTTTAAGAACTTCTTGATTAATATCAGTTGCAGTAACTAAATTTGCAATTGATGCAATAGTTTTTGTCCAATAACCGGTTCCACAGGCAATTTCAAGAACATTATGTCCTTTAAGTAATTTTTTAAGAATAGAATGAAGTAAGGCTATATCTTCCTGTCGTTCAGGTCGTTGATAAGTTTTCTCATATTCAATCGCACGATCTGCATAATATTGAATGAGTTTCTTATCTTGATTTTTTCTCACGAATCTTACCTTAAATGACATAATTTATTGCAAATATTTAGTAACTATTTTATTTAATTCTTTTGCAAGAATTTCATTGATTGGCTGTATTGGGGGCATATTTAATAATCTATCTGCCTCTTCACGCGCTCTTTTTCTTGCGGATTTGGAACCCAGTTTTCTCCATGAATCGCGGGTCTTTCTATCAATAATTGAACTTGGAAAAAATAATTCTTTTCTGAAAAGTTTTAAAGTAGATGGGTGGGATAATAGTTCTTCTTGCTCTCTAAAATCTTTTAGGATATCTAAAGCAAAAGGAGATCCATAATCCTCAATGCCTTGAAGGAATCTTTTAACCATTCCAATAATTTCGTTATCAATTAAAAGTTTTTCAATACTTTGTGTTGATTCAAAATCAAGCATTCCGGGACCTGAAATCATATTAATTCCGGCTAACCCGGCTAGAAGTGCTCCCATTCCTGCTTCAAAACCAGCTTGAGCATCTGGAATTTTTGCATCACTTAGACTCATATAAGCGTGTGTTGGCATTTTTAAAAATTTTCCCATTTCTATGTCACCAATGTTTATCATCATAGTCTCTATAGCTCCCATCGGTGTTGTACCATGTTTCATATCCATTACTGCCGGTGATCCACCCCATATTAATGGTGCTCCACGTTTTGCCAATTGAGCAATTACAACCCCAACAAGGGTTTCAGCACAATGTTGAGTAATTGACCCCAACAAGGTAATTGGAGCACTTGCACCAGCCAATGGCATTGAAACAAACTCAGATGGGATCATACTTTTAGCGGCATCAATTACTGATTGACTAGTGAGATCTGACCACTTTAAAGGTGGGCTAGGGCAAGCATCAAATATTGCTAATGGTTTTCTCGCTAAATCATCTTCAGATAAGCGGCAAGACAAAAGAATTTCCCGCATAATTGAAAAACTATCCTTGCGAAATGTTCCCGTTACAACAGGTTTATGACAATTAGAAAGTGATATAAATAGACGATGCCAATCTTGTGCATCTTTAGGAACATCTTGATAGATTAATGCAGTGCTTTGAGCTTCAATATATTTTAATTGCTCAACGATTTTTGAAAATTTAATGAAATCATTCGAATTAGCTTCTCTAATTTCGCCTGTATTCTCATCTAAGATGAAAATTGCAGCGGATCCAGGATCAAAATGAACTTGATCATTTTTCAATGAAATATGTTCCTTACCCTCTCGGTCAAATAAGGTTATTTCATTTGGAACCGATTTTAAACATTTATCGACTAAGTCAGATGGGATGTAGAAGCGTTGTTCCTTATAATTAAGACCTTGTTGCGAAAACAAATCTATAGCTTCTTGATTTTCTATAAAAACTCCTTGAGTTTCCAGAATGATCTTAGCTTCATTAAAAATTAATTTCTTGTGTTCATTATCTAATATTTGAATCTTGGGTTTAATTATTGGCATTTTGTATTTTTTTCGATTAAATCATATATTTATAATGAATAAATAATTTTACGGATTTCTTTAATTGTTTGAGGCGATGTTCCACAACATCCACCAACTATTTTTACTCCTAAATTAATCATATCGTGAATATCTCGTGCAAAATCATTTGGTGGATATTCATAAAACGGTCTATAATTTTCATCAATTTTTGGTTGTCCTGCATTTGGTTTAGCTGAAAGTGGTTTTTTAGTTAATTTAACACTCTCTTCTATTAATCCAATCATTTCATTAGAATCAATTGTACAGTTTGATCCAATCACATCTACATTTTCCTGTTCCAAGATTTGAATACATTTTTTAAGGGAATCACCCATTATCGTAAAATATCCCCTTGGAGTCTTTTTATATGTCATTGAGGCGATTATCGGCTTTTTAGAGGCTTCTTTCACTGCCTTAATTGCTGTTTTCATTTCTTCAATATCTGAAATTGTTTCAATATGCCAGAGATCAACTCCATTTTCTAGTATTTTTACTTGATTAGCAAAACTTGCCTGCCATTGTTCAATAGTAATATTTCCTACAGGAGGTCTGAATTCACCGCTTGGTCCTATATCTCCTACAATTAAACTGTTTGGAGGACATATTTTCTTTATATTTTCAAGTGCTTTTTGATTAATTTCCTCTATTCGATCTTCAAGTTTATATTTTTTTAAATTTAATGAAGATGACCCAAAAGTGCATGTTTGGCACATATCTGACCCGACATCATAGTATGATTTATGTATATCAGAAATAATATCAGGTTTCTCAATATTCAATAGATCAGGAATCTTACCAGGTTCGATTCCTCGTTTAAATATTTCTGTACCCATAGCTCCATCAAATAAAATTATCTTGGAATCATCTTTTAACCAATCATGGAATAACATTTTTAATAAACTTCCTCCAAAGTATAAATTCTATATATGCAGGAGAGATTTAGCTAGTTCAACTGCTTCTACAGCATTTTCAGCATAACCATCTGCACCGCATTCTTCAACCCATTTACTCGTAACCGGAGCACCACCAAGGATTACCTTAAATTTATTGCTAATTCCCTTTTTTTTCAAGATTTCTATAACTTTTTTCTGTCCTAACATAGTAGTTGTTAACAGGGCTGATACTCCGATAATATCAACATTTTTTTCAATTGCTTCATCAATAATCTTTTCAGCGGGAACATCGGCACCCAAATCATAAACCTCAAAACCATACGCTCTTAACATTGTTGCAACAATTGTTTTCCCGATTGAGTGTATATCACCTTCAATAGTTGCTATTACCACTTTTCCTAATGTTTTTCGCTCTATGCCACCCTGTAGATGAGGTATGAGAAGATCCAAGCAATCTTGCATGATTTTTGCCCCTCTCATCAACTCTGGAAGGAAAAATTCACCCGCATCCCATAATTCTCCTACACGCCGAATTCCTGCTCCAAATCCTTCTTCAATAACATTAAGTATATTAAAATTTTCATCAATTGCTTTATTGGCTAATTCTCTGGCTTTATCTTCATTCAAATTAACGATTGCATCAGAAATTTCACCATATAAGTTTTCTTGAGACATATTATTCTCTCTCCTATTCTAAAAAATTATCCAAATATATTAAAACAAATAAACTAATTTATTATAGATTTTCTATTATTGGTTATTTAAAACTTACAAAAATAAAGATTACTTAGATAAATTGAAAAAATTTTTGATTATTTCAAGCCGATGATGTAAGATTTCGTTGTGCTTTCTTAACTATCTCTTCCAATTCTTTAGTCACATCATCTGCAAGTAGCTCGGGTTTATGGGTTGCCAAGATTTCCTCTTTGCGTTTACGGCAGCGTTTTTCCATACTAGAAGCGCCTTTATTATTCCACGTATCGTAATATTCCCTGTCTAAGAGAGTCGGGAACCATAATTCATTTCTGAAATGTTCAACTGTATGTTGTTTATCAAGAAAAGAACCTTTGGGGCCAACTTTTTCAATAATATCAATAGCAAATGCCTCTTCTTCAAACGTTACTTCTCTATTAATACTTTCTACATATGATATGATTTCTGATTGCATAACAAGAAAATCTAAAGAACTTGCTTGATCCACACCACAGATCCCCATATGGCCAAAAATATCAGCTCCAGCTGCAGTTCCCAATGCCAGAGTTAAACCACACTCGAGACCAGCTTGGGCATCTGGTCGTTTAGAATCAGTTAGCCCTACATTAATATAGACAGGCAAATTATAATACTTTCCCATCTGAGTCATTGCGACACTGAATATAGCCTGTTCAGGACCACTGAAAATTAATTGCGTGGTTTTCATATCAAAAGCATGGCATATCCCACCGTAGCATACCGGTATTCCTTCGCGTATGAGTTGAGTAATACATATTCCAGCTAAAATTTCAGCGTTTTCCTGAGCTAATGTTCCTGCAATTGTAGCAGGCGCAGATAATCCCATTTGAGCCATGGGTCCAATTGAAACCGGCATATTAAGTCGAGCAGTTTCAAATAGTAGGTCAATTCCGTTAAATGGAAAGGACAGAGGACTTACCGGTTCAAGTAAGGGATGAAACATTGGTAATTTCTGGGCTTTTTTCTCATCTCCTCTAAGGGCGATAATAATATCTACTATAAATTTTGCTGAAGCTCTATCATGGAACCAAAATATAATCGGTTTAGTAGTATTTTTAATAGTTTCAAACGCCACTGCTACACATCGCCATTCCACTGGAAGTTCATGTGGGTCTGCCATGGCTCCCGGTATGGTAATTTTTTCTAAAGCATCGGCAAATTTAACAGCAGTTGTGACATCATTAAGAGACGAATATCTTCGTTTATTATCAATATTATCAATCCATAGTGCTTGACCGCCTGAAGTGTTGTAATTACGTTTCCCAACACCAAATTCAGCCTTTTTCGAAAGGTTTCGTCCATAAAATGTGAAATTTTTTCCCGCTTTTGAAAGCAGCTCCATTACTAAATCATCTGAAATTCTTACTCGTTTATCTTTCATATCCACATTCGCCCCTCTCTCGGCGAAACGTGATAAAATCTCATCATGCGGGATAATTACACCAATCCTTTCAAGTATTTCAAGAGATGTTTGGTGTATTTTATTAATCTGCTGTTCTGTAAGCACTTTTGCGATCATAAACAATTGAACAACTATATTTAACTTTATTTAAAACTTTTTATGGAAATTTTATTAGGTTTCCTAATTGGAATATTTTAGGATAAAAATCAAGTTTATTTGAAAACTAAAAAAAAAAAAATAATTTGAGATAAAATAAACTGTTGTAATTAAAAGCCGAATTCCTTCAATTGTTTTCTAATTTCAGATGTTTTTTCAGGTGTTAGAGGGTATTTTTTCCAAAATATAATTGTACAAATCAATAAAATAATGGCTGGAATCACACTCATATGTAGGCGAATCCCCAATTGTGCTGAAGCTGATTGAGTAGTTGCTCCTTCTACAAATCCAGTAAGTATATGAATAAATGCAAATATTGTAATTTGAGCTCCTCGAGAAAGCCGCGATAGGAAAGCTACAACACCTACAGTTGCACCCCTTACATCTGAACGAGTTAATACCACTCTTTCATCAAGCACGTCCGAAAAATAAATTGTAGTTAATACCCAAAGGTTTCCCATTGTGAAACCCAAAATAAGCATGTAAATCATCGAATCAATTACACCTATATAAAAAGTGGTCAAAATACACCCCATAACTAGTAAAAACCCTCCAATCACTGCAGTTTGCTTATTATTTTCATTTTTTTTAGCGAACCAAGTCCAGAACGGAACCGATATCAGCGCTCCAGTAAGAAAGGTTGCGAATAGAAGGATCATATTAAGTTCTATAGGTAGATCACTCACCAAAACAAAATTCGCTGCATATGGAATAGAAGCTGTCAAAGAACCGGTAATTATCATAAATCCAAAGAATAGTATGACATAATATACAAAGCTTTTTTGTTTTAAGGTGGACTTCAATGCTTCTATGAAACTTTGACGTTTTTTCTCGCTTACATAATAGCGGTCAATGAGTTCTTTGTTCTCTTTCATTCCAAATAGACATAATATTGAAACGGGTACAATCGTACCAATAATAATCCAAACCATTGCGATATAGGCGGCTTGATTGTTTATACCTCCAAAAAGTCCAAGTAATATTGGTGGGACGATATTAGCGACCGGTAATGCCATCATAGAAAGAGGAGTTCCCCAGCCTCTGGCCTTCCTACGTGCTGGACCAGTACGAAATTTGTCAGGAAAAAGAGCATCAACATTTACAAAACAAAGTGTTGTTAAAGAATCAAATAAGCAGGTTGTAAATATGATCCACCCAAAAAATGGCATTGGATTCGTTGCAGCATCACCAGCTGGTGGCATAAATACAAGGGCCAAGACAAAGTTGGCGGGTAAGATGCCTATAATTATCCAAATAAATCTTTTACCATACTTTCTTGTGAATCTAGTAACACGATCAGTGAGGTGTCCTATAAGTGGATCATTAATAGCATCCCATAATGTAAAGATGAGCATCGCCAAAAAGATTAATACCGTGTCTAAACCAACCACGACTTCATAAAAGAAAAAAATGTATGCATTAAAAACCCCATATGCTAACCCCATCCAAAAGCCAGCACTGCCATAGGAAATCGTATTGAGAGTTGATGGGATTTTATAGGCTCCTTCAGCAACAGGTTTCTCCTTTGCGTTATTTTTTTTCACTTCATTCATTTATAAAAAACTCCTTTATTTTTTAAAAAATTTTAAATGGAATTCAAATATTCAAATATATTTGATTGATCTTTTATTTAAAGCTTTCTTGCTTAGAAAATTTGGAAATTATGATATTTTCCAAAAATAGTGCATTAAAAATATAGTATTATTGAATTCATAACACTAATTAGAAGTAGAATAGTTATTTTTTTTCTTTTTTTTCCGTTTTTTTAAGTAGTTCCTTATATATCTTGTTTTTCTAGCCTTTCTAATGTTTCCTTAATTTTTTTCAATTCAACTTTTAAATCTTCGTCTTGTTTATCTTCTCCTTTTCTCCTACTTTTTAATTCTTCTTCATCGATTTTTTTTAAAAGAATATTATTTTTCAGTTCTTCTGAAATTATTTTTTTAATTTCCTTTAAAAATTGATTACGAGGAAGCCCTTTTATTTCCATTATTCTTTCCCTTACTGCAGATCTAATAAATTCTGATTTCGACTGATTAATTTTTTTAGCAAAAGCATCAATTTACGATATGATGGATTATATCGAGCGTGAAAAAATTCAAGCACCAGCTTTAACTGATGAAGAAATGGAAAAGGAATTAAAAACCGCTACAAAATATTTTGAAGACATAAAGTAGTAATTTATAACTTAACAAAAAAAGTAAAATGAAGTTTTGCAGGTATCAGATAACATCTTCATACTATTCTATTATTTATTCAAATAGTTGAAAATAATCTCCGTGAAAAGCTTTTCAATTTCGAATTTAATTCCTGAATTTTTAATTTCTAAAGAAGTAGAAGAAGGAAATTCTAAATCAACGGTTAAAGCGTATGAATATGATCTAAAAAAGCTTATAGAGATTATTGGAGATTCTAACATAGAACTTTTAACGACGACAAAAATTAGAATTTTTATAAAATTCTTAAAAGATAAAAATTATTCAAAAAAGGGTATTGCAAGAAAAATCGCTACGTTGCGTTCATTTTTAAAATTTTTAGTTAAAAATGAGTTTATATCAAAAAATCCGATGGATAAGATTTCGAGCCCTAAGATAAGAATGGAGGAGAGCCTTCCCAAATACTTAGAGCTTGACGAAATCGGAAAAATTCTTGAAATGATAAAAGATAAAAACATATTTAATTCAAAAAAAAGCCAAAGATTTTATCTTCTAGTAAGATTATTATACGCGACAATGGCTCGAGTGAGTGAAATTTCAAATATTAAAATAAAAGATGTAAATTTTCAAGAAGGTTTTATTCATCTTAGGGGAAAGGGTAATAAAGAAAGAATTGTTCCCGTTGATAAGAATTCCCTAATGGTTATTAAGAATTATTTGGAAAATCGATTTTCTTATTCTGAAGAAGACTACTTACTTGTTAACACTCGAAATTTAAAACTTTCTCCTCGTGTCATTCAGGAAGATATAAAGGTTATAAAAGAAAAATGTGGCTTTTCTCAATCAAAACAAATTACTCCACATATTTTTCGCCATACTGGAGCCACCCATTTAAGAAGAGCTGGGATGGACATTAGTGAATTACAAGATATATTAGGACACTCAAGTTCAAATACAACCAGAATTTATGCAAAGAATGATATCAGAAATTTAAAAAAGTCTTACGATGGAATGCATCCTCTAAGTTTAAAAAAAGACTTAAGAATCAACAATTAATTTTTTTTCTAAAATTTCTACCAAATATTCTTTCAATTTTTCTGCAGGAACGTCAAGTAAAGTTATTTTCAAATGTCTACCGCGAGATTCTTCATCAATCCTTATCGAATCTGCCAGTAAAATTTTTAAAGTATTAAGTTGCCGAATATATTTTCTAAAAGACATTTTAACGTGAGGAACAATTTCATAAGTTTCACAAATGACTTTGTAATCTTCGTATGCATCATCAATTGTTGTAAATGATTTTTGATTATTCAATAAAGCTCTTACAACGGCATACAAGGATAAAAGTTCTTGATCTTTTAATCGATCAATAATATCAGCTCTAAATTCAGGATATGCAACTTCTGCAGCAGCATTTCGAATAATTTCAGCAGAGGACTCATCTAATCCCTCTTTATCCAAGTATTGCCCACTCAATCTTAAGATTTCAATACCATGCCTCATATTTTTTGTATCTTCAACAATTTTCGCAATTAACTCGAGATTATCTTCATTCATAACGCCGTCTTTAAAAGCCAAATCTACTCGATAATTTAAGATTTCTTTTGCATCATCGAGATTATATGGTTTTAATTTAATTTTTTTATTAATCCGGGATAATAACCTTTCTGATTCTATTCGAATCCAATCATGTTTTCGCGAAATTAACAATAATGACATTCTTACATTATGATGCCCGAAAGTTTCGGCAGTATCTAGTAAAGCCCATATATCATTTTTTGGAATTAAATGAATCTCATCTAAGATTAATAGAATATATCCATTATCATTTTTTACTTTAGTAATTATTTGTTTCATTGCCTCATCATCAGAAAAACCTCTTCCTGAGCCTTGACAATACTTTCCCAATAAAGTTCGAATAATTTTACTTTTTGTTCTAAAATTAACGCAATCAAAATGCTCAATGAATAAGTTAATACCCTTTTCAATTGCTGTTTCTCGAAAATTTCTCCCAAAAAACTTTGCGGAAACGGTTTTCCCAACACCACCTTTACCAATTAATAAACAATTACTAGAAAATCTTCCCTTTCCTTCAATTATACCCCTAAAATTGTGAATAAGCTCTTTGATTATATCATCTCGGCAGTATAATTTTTTCGGTACATAACTTAAATTAAGAGAACTAGAATTTCGAAATACAGATCTTTTACTTAATTCTTTTCGAAAATTTTCCTTATCCATATTTTTAGGGACCAAAAATGTATAGGACTATTGCTCAGTTTATCCTTAATAAATTAAAATTTGCTATTTGATAAATAATTTATCTATTATTTAAAGTTAAAACATCTAAAAAAATAAGAAATTATATGATCTTCGATATCTTTTTTTAAACTTTTAAATTATTTAAATACATTTAATAAAATAGAAAGTACTAGAATTTAAAAAAATAAAACAATAAAATCGATTAATTTCCATTATTTTTTAAAAAATGAAAGTAAGTTTAATCGGACTTAATAACTGTGGTAAAACAAGTATCTGCTCGGTTGCATTTGGTCAAAAAAATGCTGAAGATACTCAATCCTTAAATCCTACAATATTTTATGAGGTTAGGCATTATCCATTTTTAGGATTTCAAATTGGAATCTTCGATTTTGGTGGTCAAGAAGATCATAGAAAGGAATATTTAGAAAAACCTGAACCCTTTGCGGGAACAGATATTCTTATTCCAGTTGTTGATTTACACGACCCTAAGAATTTTGAAAATGCCAAAAAATATTTTAAAGAAATTTTAGATATTTTTAATCAAAGTAATAAAAAACCAAAGATTTTTTTACTCCTTCACAAATGTGATACAAAAAATTATCAGAAAGAGTTAATAGACGCAAATATTAGACAAGCAAGAAATATCTTTTTAGATCTTTTCGTAGAATTTGATTTTAATTTCATATTTACAAGCATTTTTGAACAAAATGATTTGAGAAAAATATTTCGAGACATTTTACTCTCTTCCCATGCGAATTTAAAGATAAATATCCAAAAAATGGAAAAAGATCTTCAAGAAATTAAAACAAACATAATTATTACGGATATATTAGGAAATATATTAATTCATAATGTTCAAAATGTAGGTAGTGGTTTTATTTTAAGGCAAGATTTACGAGATTTTCTAAATTCTTGTAATAATATCCGAGAAAAAATATTTACTTCAGATTCTGCTAACTTTAAAGGTAAAAATGACGATGGAAAAGAAATTGAGATTTATATATTTAAATACATAATTTCTGTAATCATAATGAAATCAAGAGACTTAGATGTGAATTCACATGATAAAGTTGCAATTTTATTAAATAATGTTAGATTATTAGCAGATTTAATAGTCAGTACAAATTTTAACTAAAATTAGACTTTAATTATTTTAATACTTTTTCTGAAGGAGATTAAGACATAACCATAGTATATTTAATTGTGAATATCATTTACTTATTCTTGTCTGATGATGAATACCAATCAAGCCAATCCTTTTTTCGACTTTTTTTCTTTTCATAATTGTCTGATTCATCAAAATTTGTTTCTCGAATCTTTTTCCACATTCGATCTAACTCAGTTCTTGTCACAGTTAGACCACAACTTAAACATACCACCATTTTTAATTTTGAATTCCATTCCATCATAGCCGCACATTCAGGACAACGTGCCATAATTACAACGCTCTAATTTTTAAATTCTTTTTTATAAATAAAAAATACTATTCCAAAAAAATTTTGCTATTTTTATTCGGTTTAATTTCCTAATAATGGAAGAAAATTATAAAATCAATTGATTAAAATATTATTTAACTGTAAATAATAAATTTTAATTTGCTGGTTTAAGAAATATTGAAGTATATTAGATTATTAATAATTTATATGAAAAAGGAAAAGGATACTATAGAGGATAAATAAGAATTCTGCAATAAAGTAATCTCGAAATGACAAATAAATTATAGTTCTAAGTGAAAAAAACTGTTAAATAAGGATTTAAAAGATTATATTGATTTAGTGAATAAAGGGTCCAGTGGATTTTTAAAGAAAAAAGTTTCATTAGTAACGGGCGGTGCTGGAGGGATAGGTATAGCAATTTGTAAAGAATTAGCTAATTTAGGGTCCATTGTTTATATTTGCGATATTAAGGAAGCAAAAAGTCTCGCAAATGAGATTAATGCTGGGTATTCTGATGTGCGAGCTATACCTATTAAAACTGATATATCTAATAAGTCTGAAGTTAAAAATATGTTTGAACAAATATTAAATGAACATGGGGGAGTAGATATATTAATAAATAACGCCGCTACATTTGGAGAGCCTCCTCTTAATTTTTTAGAAATTTCGTATGAGAATTTTAAAAAAATAATTAGTGTAGATTTAAGCGGAGCTATTTATTGCACTATTGCCGCGATACCGCATATGGTTAAAAAAGGTTGGGGAAAAATAATGTTCTCTGCTGCACCATTAACTTCTTCAGGGATTCCAGCGCCCTATTTAGCAGGAAAATCCGGGTTTATTGGATTAACTAAATATCTTTCTGAAAAATTAAGGAAATATGGGATTGGAACGTTTGCGGTTGTGCTAAGGCATATTTATACGCCCATGATACAAAAAGTAATGGAAAGTAGAAATATTAATCTTAAAGATGCAAAAAAAAACTTAGATGAGAAATCACTTACAGGCAGAATGGCTACTACAGAAGAAATCGCCAAAATGTTCGCATACTTTGCTTTGCCAATTTCAGATCATATGAGCGGTCAAACTATTCTTGCAGATGGAGGAATCTCATATTTAAGATAACAGGTGAAATACAATGGAAAGTATTAGAGAATTAAAAGGAAAAAATTGTATATTTTTAGGCGCAAACGATTCATTTGGAAGGGAATTATGCAAAAATTTGGCTAAAGTTGGTCTTAATTTTGGTTTAATAGATTTTAACCACTTAAGTTCATTAGATTTATCGAAAAACCTTAAAAATATAGGGGTTAAATCTATAAGTGCAACAGTTATTCCAAGAAAGACTACTAGTTTTGAAAAGGCAGTTGCTAAAATAATAGAATATTTAGGAGATGTAGATTTTCTTATTTGTGCTTATTATTTTGATGAGGATATTAGCTATGAAAATGATGAATTTCATATAGATAAATTAAGCATGGAAAAATGGGATGATAACCTCCTGAAATGGGTAGGGAGCTATTTTTTAATGATAAAATCAGTTTTACCTTACATGCTTGATAAAAAGAAAGGTAAAATTATATTTACAAATCTAACTTCAGGCTACACTGGTGAGGGAGAAGGCGAAGGGCAACTCACCAGAGCAAGTTCATTATATTTCTCTGCTTGCTCAAGTGCAATAACTGGAATGATGACATCTATAGCGAGAGAAATCATTCCTCTTGGTATAAAAGTTAATGGTGTAGCTTTCAATCCTGCACTTAAAGGGGATGATAATAGAATACTAAATGCTTTTATATTTTTACTCTCAGATATATCCTATTATACATGTGGGCAAATAATACGGCTATATTAAAATAGAAAGTAGTAGTGAAAAAAATGGATAAGGAATTAAAATCAGAAATCGTAAAAAAATGGGTTGGAGATTTACCATTTAGGCAGAAAGTAATAAAATTGTTTGAAAAAGTAAGAGATATACCTTTTGGGAGAGCGGGTTCAAGAGACCCTAAAGATGTTTATGAAAAAAATATAGGAACTTGTTCCGGAAAGAATTTATTATTAAGAGAATTGTATGATGAAATTGGATTACAAACAAAAGACATGCTAACTTTACATAGATTCAACGATTTAGTTTGGTTTCCCATAGATTCTTACCCACTCGTTCAAATTCCAATAGAAGTGAAAGAAATCCTAAATAAAGGTCCAATATACGATTTTCACAACTTTATAAAAATTCTAATTAATGGGAAATGGATCAATGTAGTAGATGCAACCTTTGATAAGCCTTTAAAAAAATATGGATTTATTATTAATGAAAATTGGAATGGAAAAACGGACATGATTATGTGTATTGTTGGCACTACTAAAATTTGGGATTGCGGTCATCAAGGATTGGAAATGAAGTCAAAGATGACGGCACTGCTTCCAGAAAATATTCAGAGAAATAGATTATTATTTCTTAAAAAATTAACTGAATGGATAGCAGAACTTAGAAATAAAGACTTTCCTTAAAATCAGTAATATTCATGCTGTTTTTCCCGAGGACCTATACCGATTACATTCTGGGATTTGGAGTTATGGGCGAAAAATGGTGTAGTCGCTAACATTCATAATAATTTTAAAAAAAATCCACATATCGGATTTAGATATGTTTATGCTATTTTTATTAGATAATGAAGATAAGAAAGAAAAAATCAATCAATTATTGCCCAATTTTTGAATAGAACCCAAGATTTATTTCTAAGATACATATCTTAACAAGATTTTATGCGTTTTGTGGAATAATATCACAAACCCTAGCGAAATGAATCCTAATATCCATAAGAGAGGGAAACTTGGGATTACTGGAGTAACAACACCCCTAGAATCAGAATTTGTCCAAGGGTATATATCCTCTTTATCAAAAGATTTGTGTTATGTTTTGAACTAAATATATCATTTTTCATTGAAATTACCCACTTGTGGTAATAAGCTTAAATAATCTAAAATAATTGTTTTATTCATTTTTATTTACCATATTAAAGATAGATATGCAATAAATTATAAAAATCGACATAATAATGCTCCAAAATTTTTTATGTTTATTTGCCTAGAAATAATTCATATACTTTTACATTTATCAAAAAAATTTTCAATTTTAGAAGTTTAAAAAAGGCATTATTGGTGATATTTACGATAAAAAAAAATATTAAGATCTTTGCATTACTCTTGATAAGTGGAACGATTATAGCAGGATTATCTTTGAGTACATTCTTGATCTTCTACGAGGATATTGGAGAAATTAAAGGATCATTTGAAATATTTGGAAGAGATCACGAAGTGTCGAAAATCGAATTATACAATAATGTTAAAATTGGATCTATCGATTTTAAATTACTCCCGGAAAGTTCAACAAAAATTATAGAAGCATTTTGGGAAATTAAATATGAGACAGTTCTATTTGAATCCGGTTTAATATCATTCGATATATCGAATAGGACTAATGGAGATATCCTAGAAATTTATTTTGAAATCGAAGGTTTAGAATATGCTATTACACGAGAATTTACTCTTTGGAATATAACTGTGGGTATCAGCTCTAATTACGATCTTTACAACTTTACTAGCGATTCTGAAGCTGGAAGCGTAAATTTTGACGCTTATGGTATTGATTTCGGCAAATTTGAAGTTAAAACCACAACGGGTAATGTTGATATTGACTTGAATAGAAGCATAATTTTTAACGATTTTAAGATTGACACGATGTCAGGAGAACAGTTTCTCACTTTAGATTTCATTTCAATTGATGGTGATATTGTTTGTAGTTCAACATCAGGATTTATGTTCCTTAATTTTTGGAATGTTCAGTTCTTATCAGAAGGAAACTTGAAAGTATCTTCGACAACGGGAAAAATCAACGCAAGGTGGGCAACTCATTTCAAGAAATCGCATAAAGTAGATGTTACTTTAGAGACTAATTTTAATATTGAATTTCGTTATTGGTATCCAATAGATAATACAAGATTTGATGTTCATTTAAGCGAAACCACTGGTTCAAGCCATTTAGGTGGAACTGCGGCACTTTTTAATGAGATTACCCCTTATCATTACCAATCAACTAATATTGGTGATTTAAGCATTGATTACCTCAGAATCAATGTAAGTACAAATGAAGGCGATATTTTTTTAAAGTTAGTGGATTGTTTTAAACCTCGTAGGTTCTGTGGCAGATACTCTAATACTCCTTACAATGTAAATGCTACAGGGTCATATGCAATACTTAAAGCAGATTACGATGTATCTACAATCAAAATCTACAACCGAGCAGAAAATGTTGTTATTAATTTCAATTCTCTTCCAGACAATTCTGCAAATATTATTAAAGCAAATTGGCTACTTACATATTGGCACGGTGCTAATTATGGATACGGCACTATTGAAGTGAAGTTTACTACTGAGATCGAAAAAAACACTTTAATAATATATATTGATCTGGTGTATGAACTTGATAGATTAAGACCTATGTTTATTAAATGTGATTTTAATGTACAAGTTAGTCCAAATTATAACTTTATTATTATTGAAGCGAAATGAAAAATCTATTCGAGTTTTAAAAATAAAAACTTGAATTTAAAATGGCTACAGCTGATGTTTATTTTTTTAACGCAAATGTTTTGAAATCTAAAGACCCGCTTATATTCGTTTTCTTTATGATCATGTGAAAGAGTTTGTGGATGAGGATTATCCAGTGCTGGAGGTGAATATGGTGGTAAAGCTAGCGAGGAAGAATACCTAAAACCCTTTTCCTATAACTTTTTTTACTCTTAAGATGATTCTATAAATCTTTATCTAGGATTAACTTAGTTTTGTTTTGTTTTGTTTTTTCAGATTTGTGAGTGTATATTGTGATAATTACATTTATTATAAACACTCCAAAAACAATGAATCCCATAATGAGATTGATTACGAAAGAAATTGCTAATAAACCCCAGAAAGCAATGTAATAAAAAAGAACGTATGGAACTACTATCTTTAGATTGGTACGGAATTCGATCTTCAATATATAATCCAACATCATTTCGATCATCAAAAAGCTAATTATTATAATGATATAGATGATAATCCATAATTCTTTTCCAGTAAAGATATAGTTAAGCATGATTATGAAAAGTGGTATGGCACATGTTATGACAATGTAGCCAATTGCATGCTCCACTTGTTCAAATCCTTTTTTCCTTACGATGAAAATTGCGATAATAAGAATATTCAACAAGGTAGCGATAAAGAGGAATAATCCATCAAAGAAATTCAAATTCATACTTCTTAAAAAGAGTTTAATTCATTTAAATATAATTATGAAAGATAATTTTCGTTAATTTTATCGCTAATTCTGAGCTTATAGCACGGTGACTGAGATTGATTTGCTATCATATATTTTTTAATCAATGGTGTCTTTATTTTTTTCACAATATTCTTAATTGAAATAATTAAGTTATACTTCTATGGTGAAATAATAATGGCGATTAGTTTATTTGACTGGATTTATAGCATTTCAGCAATGTTATTTTTTTCCTTGATAATTTCCATCTTCATAGCAGTGAAGAAAGAAAAACCCGATTTAGTAGTTAAGAAAATAGGAATAGCTTTCCTCTCTCTTTCAATACCTATAACTTTAGTATTAATCAATTACATCCTTGTTGGAAAAGAGCTCTGGATAATAGTCCTAATAATTATAACTCTGGGTTTGTTCTTGGCACAATTATTCTTAGATTTCATATTTAAATATGATTTTCGAGAGAATTGGAAAACCCACGTTCCCTATATAATTCTCATGTATGTTGTATGTTTTGGGTTTATATTCATAACAATCGCAATTGATCCAATTCTTGGATGGATTGTTTCATTTTTGTTCTGGGCATTTTTAGGGGCGGTAATTTATCTATACACGGAAAAAAGGAAAAAAATCAAAATTGAATAGTAATCTCATTCATCTAAAAGCCTTTTTTTTTATTTTTACTTTATTTTCTAAAACTCAGTCTTGTGAAAGAAAACAGGTTATTTACGCTTTATAATAGGTCAAAGTCCCATAAAATGTTAATGATTCCTAGAATTTCAATTAATTTTATATCTAGAAAATTTATTTTATCATACTTTTCTTCGATATCCTTTTTTTAAAAAAAGATTTTTCTTATATTCACTAATTTAATAATTAAAATAAAATAAAATAAAAAGTTGAATTTATGGTGGCTAAAGCTGACGTATATTTTTTTAGTGCAACTGCTCTAAAATCAAAAGATTCCTTATCAAAAGTTAAAGGACCTCTAAGTCTTGATTATCTTGGATTTAATAAAAAGGTAAAAAAAAATGATAACGTTTGTATTAAGACGCATTTTGGGGCATTGGAAAATACACGGTATTTAAGACCCACTTACATGCGTTTCCTTTGCGATTATGTAAAAAAGTTTGGAGCTATTCCATCAGTTGCAGAAAGCTGTGGTTGGGGATTGCCAGGCAGTGGAGGAGAATATGGAGGGAGAGCTAGTGAGGAAGAATATCTGGAGGTCGCATTAAAACATGGGTTTACAAAAGAAACTATGGGAAGTCCCATATTAATGCTAGATGGACCAATAGGAATAGATTATGAAATCCAAAAAATTAATGGCAAATGGTTTAATGAAGTATTAGTCGTCGGAAGATTAAGAGAATTTGATTTACTTATCTCCGCTGCCCATTTTAAAGGACATCCAGGCACAGGTTTTGGCGGAGCGTTAAAAAATATAGGTATTGGGTGCGTATCAAAAGGTGGAAAAGTACAAGCTCATACTGGTAAAAATTTAACAAGAAATTTTGAAAAATGTATTGATGAATGCACAGCTTGTATTGATATCTGTCCTACTCATTCTTTACAAAAAGATTCAAATAATAAAATTACATACAACCAAGATACATGTAAACTTTGTTATATGTGTGTATCGGCATGTAATGAGGAAGTTTTCCAAAGAGAAAAAATAGCTCGTGAACAATTTATCGAACATATGATTGATAACGCTCTTGGTGTAGTTGAATTTTTTGGTCAGGATAAAATATTTTACATTAATTACGCTATTGACATAACTCACCAATGCGATTGCTCGGGTGGTTCTGACGTAAACTTCGTCCAAGACGTCGGAATTCTCGCTAGTAGAGATCCGGTAGCAGTTGATATGGCATGTGTTGATCTTGTTCATAAATCACCTGCGTTACATAGTTCGTGTTTAGATGGATTATATATTCCAGAGAAAGATGGCATTCATGAATGGTTTTCTTATATTCCAAGGTTTGACTATGAAAATAATGAAACAGATTTAAACAAGGAAGGAAAATATCAAGACTTTTGGAAAATTCAATTAAATGCTGCTGAAAAATTAGGGCTTGGTACAAAAAATTATAACTTAATTGAAATAACTGAGTTAGAATAAAAAGAAAAAAAATAAGTTTAATTAATCGATATCTAAATCTCCAAAATTATAGTACTTTCTTACAGGTTTCTTGACATTCCAAATACACTTAAGGCCCTTTTTAAATTGTACCAAGTCGCCCTTCTCAAAAGATATTTTCGATCCATCTGCTCCAGTAACTTCAACCTCACCTTCTAAAATATAACACGTTTCAGTATCATCATAGAACCAATCAAATTCAGAAACTTCCTTAGACCAAGTCCCCCAAGCTTCAACATTAAGTTTTTTTAACTCATCTTCAGTTGGTTTTTTCTTTTTCATTGACATAATTTAACACCAATAACAATTTCGATATAAATAAAATATATACTTTTAAATTTTTAAATAATCAAACTATAAATTAAAAAAAAACATTTGAGAGTAGAAATGAGTGAAAAAAGTGAAAATAGTAAAGCTTCTAAAACTGGTGGAGATTTATTAATTGAATGTCTTCTTCAAGAAAATGTGAAATATTTGTTTGGAATACCCGGTGGGCAACTTTTACCTATGTATGATGCAGTTTATAGATGGGGTAAAGAGAAAGGAATTCAAACAATACTTGTAAGACATGAACAAGCTGCAGCTCATGCAGCAGATGCGTATGCACGTGTTACTGGAGAATTGGGTGCATGTTTTGGGACCGTGGGACCGGGTGTAACCGATATGGTTCCTGGCGTCGGAGCTGCTTGGTCTGATAATATACCTCTTCTAGTAATTGGTGCTCAAGTAAAACGAGAATTAGACGGTAAATCTACACTTCAGGGCGATCTTGATCAAATAACCTTAATGAAACCCATTACAAAAGCTCAATTTAGAATTCAAAATCCTTTAGAGATTCCTAAAATTATTCCTAGAGCAATTAGAAGTGCATTTTCGGGTACTATGGGGCCTGTTTATGTGGATATTCGGGAAGAGGCTTTTTATGGGCAAGTTCCTTCAGATGCAAAATATGAGATATTATCCCCCGATAAATATCGACCTCAATTAGGCGTTGCTGGAGATTCTATTGCGATAAATGATGCTATAAAACTTATAAAAAATGCAAAAAAGCCTTTAATAATTTGTGGAGGAGAAGTTAATAGTTATAATGCGTCAGTAGAATTAAAAAAATTATCAGAAAAGTATGCAATTCCTGCGGCTACATCTGGTACGGGTATTGGGGGAATTTCAAGTGATTCTCCAACTCATTTAGGTGCTGGTGCAATTTCTGATGCTGTTATGAATGCTGCAAATAATGCGGATGTTGTAATTTCAGTTGGATGTAAATGGGATTATACAATGGGGTTAGGACTTCCACCATTATGGCCTAAAGATCAAAAATTAATACAGATAAATATAGACCCTTCCGAAATTGGAAAAAATAGACCCGTAGATGTTAGTATTGTGGGAAACTGTAAGAATATACTAACTCAATTACTTGAAAAATTAGAAGGAGAAATACCGGAAAATCATTTTTCGCAGTGGAATATTGAACAACAGGAACAAAAAGAAGATGCATTGAAAAGAAGATTAAAAAAATTTAATTCAGAAAAAGTTCCAATACTTCCCGAGAGGTTTATCAAGGAAACGCTTGAATTTTTTCCATCAAATTCAATTATAATTATGGATGGTGGGAATACTTCTTTTTATGCAGGAGAACAAATGGATTTATATAAACCACGCCCTCCAAGAAGTACGTTAGCTTCAGTTGGTATGGGACACCTTGGTGCTGGAATCGGTTTTGCGCTGGGCGCTAAATTAGCGTATCCAGATAGGCATACTGTAATCATACAAGGTGATGGAAGCTTTTTATTTAATGTTCAAGAGCTTGAAACTGCAATACGATACAATTTGCCCTTTATTATAGTTATTGCTAATGATAGCGCTTGGGGTATGATTAAGTCTGGACAATCAATGTTTTCAGGAAAACGATATTTTAATGTTGATATACCAGATATAGATTATGCATCAATTGCTAAAGGATTCGGTTGTTATGCTGAAACTGTCGATAAACCAGAAGAGATTAAACTTGCCTTGCAGAGGGCTGTCAATTCGGGAAAAACTGCCGTTATAAATGTAAAAATTAAATGGGACACTCCAAAAGCCACAAAAACACTATTTAACCTAGGTATAATTTAATTCAAAGAAAAAAAAGGAGTTTAAATATCAACTTCTAGAGATTACAATAGGTTTATTTAATTAAGCCTATGGTGATTATTTAAATGAATAAGAAAAGTATTATAGCTTTAGCAATTTTATTAGCGGTTGCATATGGGATCAATATGTCCATGGCAGGAGTAGCGATTCCTGGCTGTGCTGATGGAGTTCCGTAAGTAATTCAAGCTAATAAACATTTTTTTTCTACTTTTTTTTTTGAGAACTTAAATGACTAATAATTTTTCAAAAAAACTTTTTAATCTGTAATTCACAAAGAATTTTGGACATCTTTTATTGAATATATACTGTGAAAAAAATGACATTTAATACAATCGTAATCGTGGGAATGAGTTGGGGTGACGAAGGTAAAGGAAAGTTTTGTGATTATCTCGCTCAAGAAGCAGATATTGTATGCCGTTTCAATGGTGGAGCTAACGCTGGTCATACTATTGTAAGCGAAGGTCAAAAATTTAAATTTAAACTCATTCCTTCGGGGGCTGTGATGGAAAAAGAAATTATAATTGGTAATGGATGTGTTATAGATCCTGAAATTCTTATTGAAGAAATAGATACTCTTGAAAAATTAGGTAAAAGTGTTAATTTAAAAATCAGTTCTACTGCTCATGTTGTTTTTCCATTTCATAAAACGGTTGATGGTCTTGAAGAAACGTATAAAGAGAGATATAAAGCAGGAACAACTAAAAGAGGTATAGGCCCTACTTATTCTGATAAAGCTTCTAGATATGGAATAAGAATTTATGATTTATTAAATTCAGAAAGATTTAAACAAAAACTACGGAATCTCTTTGAACTTAAAAAGAAAATCGTAAAACTTTATGGTGGTGTTTGGGATTTTGAGTTTGATAAAATCTACAAACAATATGTTGAATATGGAAAGAAATTAAAAAAATATGTCATAGATACAGCATATTATTTAAACAAACAAATTGATATTGGAAAAAAAGTGATTTTTGAAGGCGCTCAGGGTGCACTTTTAGATATAGATCATGGGATGTACCCATTTGGAACTTCCTCAAATGCAGATGCATTGGGAGTATGCGCTGGGACAGGTGTTCCTCCAAAAAAAATTAGCAAAATTGTGGGAATTATAAAAGCATATACTTCTAGGGTTGGAGATGGTCCTTTACCCACAGAATTGACTAATAAGATTGGAGAGCAAATAAGGGAACAAGGACATGAGTTCGGGACAGTTACTGGACGCCCAAGGCGGGTTGGGTGGTTAGATTTATTTAATTTGAAATATTCATTAATGATAAATGGCGTCGATTATCTTATTATAAGTTTATTGGATGCTCTTGAGGATATAAATCCTTTATATATTTGTACTCATTATGAGTTTAATGGAAATTCTCTTGAGAGTTGGCCAATCCAATCAGAAATTATTGAACAATGCAAACCAATTTATATTAAAATGGATGGTTGGGGAAAGAGAAGTAGAAAAGAATGGGCTGATATTGCTAGAATTGGATATGATGCTTTACCTGAAAATATGAAAAAATATATTAGAACTATAGAAGATATATTAAATCATAGAATCTCAATAATTTCAATTGGTCCAGAAAGGACTGAAACTATTCAATTGGAAAAAATTTTTTCCTAAATTTTATTTTGTCCAAATTTATAAAATTAACTTCTCAATAACAATATTTTATTTAAATAGATCTTACGAATTAATATATTAAAATTAATTAAAAACAAATTCTCTCTCTTATGGAAAAATAATGAGATTAGGTCAAAAAGAAAAACTGTTTTTAGATTTAATGAGAAATTTTATCGAAGCAATAAATGGAATAGAAGCTATTTGGATGTATGATCGAGAAGGTCTTTTGATTAGCAAATATGCTCGAGCAGAATTATCTAAAGATGGATTAAATGAATATGAAAGAGAAGAAATTTATGGCGCTTTTGCTAGTATATTCGATCCTTTATTAAAAAAAATTAATTCTGAATATAAAATTGGAGAATTGGGTTCAATCACATTTGAAACTCAAGATCATCATATAATTTTTATAGAAGCAGGCCCAAAAGCTATAGTTCTCATCATAACAATGTATGATTTGGAAATAAGTTCAATCTTACCATATTGTTATTTATTTGTTGAAAAGGTTGTCCAGATAATAGAAGAGAGTTTTGATTTAAAATATAATACATTGATGATACCAAAATTAATAATTGGTAATTCCTTTGATAATACTTTAAAAAGTTCCTTTGCAAAAACGGAAAATAATGAAATATATATAGGTAGAAAAAAAGAAGTTAACTTTTTTAAACTTATTATTATCGGGGATGCTGCAGTTGGAAAGACGAGTATGATTTCTCGTTTTGTAAAAGGGAAGTTTTCAACGGATTACAGACCCACTTTAGGGATTTCCATAACAACTATGCGATTTAGCATTCAAGGTTTTGAAGATTCTGTAGTGCGTTTTTTGATTTTTGATTTAGCTGGTCAAGAATTTTTCAAACGTGTTAGACGTATGTATTATACAGGAGCACAAGCAGTTTTTGTAGTATATGATATAACAAGAAGAGAAACATTTGAGGGAGCAGACTTTTGGTTTGAAGATGCTAAAAAAGAATTGGGAGATATACCTTTTGTATTAATTGGAAATAAAATCGACTTAGAAAATGAAAGGCAAATATCAACCGAAGAAGGAATGGAAAAAGCGAAGAATTTTAGATGCACATTCGTTGAGACTTCTGTTAAGACTAATGTAAATGTTCAAGATACATTTAAAATTTTAGGAATTGGAATGTTTTTTAGAAAAATTGAAGATTTAGATGTTCCTAAATCTTAATTTTTACAATTCTTAATTAGATCTACAAGATCTATAGGTGTTAATATAATTTGCATTTAGAAGAAATAAAAATCTATCTTGTTTTATCTCCTCATATTAATTATTATCATTCCGCATTACCTTCACAAATAATTATACCTCCGTGATTATGAAGGTTATAGAGGTGATATGAATGGTCCATCAGGTTTCGATCGTTAAAAAACTTGATCTAAAAACTCTTATTACTAAAAGAATAACGTTAGAGGAAGCTGTTGATGCATTCAAATATTATGATCGCGAAAAATGGATAAAAATAATTGTTGAACCGCAAAAAAAAATAACAAAATAAAAAAAAATTATTGAAATTATAATTTAAATTATTCTTTAACTAAAGTCTCTTTAACTTTAAGAAAAAGTGGAATAGAACATATAAAGAAAATTGGTGCGAAAACAAAGACGAAAGATTCTGGGACAAATCCTGTGATTATAAAAAAAGTTGCTACTAATCCTCCAACGAAAGCCCCTATTACTTGTGATATTGTAAAAACTATATTAAATATTCCAAAGTACTTTCCTCTTTGATCTTCAGGTAATAAATCTTGAGACCATGTATCCATTGGTGTCGTAAGCCCTAAAACTCCTATTAGAATAAAAGGAAGCAAAACTACAAATAAAACAAAATTTACTTCTGTTCCAATCTTTACAAATGGTGCTAAAAAATAACCTATAATTGTAATTAAGATCGAAATCGGTATATACTTTCTACGTCCATATTTATCAGCAAGTTTACCTAAGAGCGCAGTTATGATAAACAGAATAGGAAATCCGAATGCAACTCCAATAAGTAATTCAACTGTTTGTAAGTTTAATGCAAAAATCCAAATAAACAAAAAAGGCATTACTGTTGCAATTCCTGATCTGAAGATAGTAATGGCAAGAATTATTTTAAAAAGCTCTTTATTCGACTTAAGTTGTTTTATATTAACTATTTCTTTAAGCTCAACAAAAAATTTCTTTTTTGGAGGCAATTCTGAAACCGGCTTTTCCTTTATAAAAAGAAATCCAATCAGACCAGCAATCATAATACTAACTCCTCCGATTGAAAGAACAAATAAATGCCCTTCTTGTCCTATAACCGTTTCTCCAGCCACTTCTTGCCCAAATATAAGATCTGCAACTAAAAAGGCTGCAATAGCAATCAATAAACCTGAATATCCTATTATATTTATTCTCCCATTCGCTCTTCCTCTAAGTTCTAACTCTACTGTATCGGGGATTAACGATCTTTCAGATACATAATAAGCATTTGAAGTAATACCAATAATCACCACATCCAAAATAATACAAATAGTATAAGCAACCATGACATCTCCTCCTCCAAGATCTAAAGAAAAGGCAAATAAAATCATTGAAATTCCTACGATAATTCCAAATAGTAAAAATGGTCTTCGCCTACCAAATTTAGAACGTGTATTATCACTAATTATTCCCCATATAAGGTTCATTATGAGCCCCACAACCGCCGATAAAATAACCATTACCGAGATAAAAAGTGGAGCTAGATGCAAAACTTGATCTAAATAAGTATTTAAATAATTCTGTTCGAAGAAACCAAATATTTGATCGCCAGCGAAAAGTATTCCGATTAAAATAACTTGCCTGCGTAAAAATTTATTAAATACTTTTTCTTTTTTTTCCATTTTTTAAACTCCTAGAATTAATTTTAAAAAATTCGTTTGATTATAATTTTATTTTTATTTCTTAAAAGGATATATTAATAAAGAAAAAATGAATTTTAATCTGATATAACTTAATTTGTATAATTTAGATCATTTTAAACTGATTTTTAAAGAACAAAATTCACTATAACTCAAACTTATCAAATTTTACTTGTTCATATAGTTCTCTCACATCTTTTTTAGAAAATAATCCTGCACCGGACATTAAAGTATTTGCAGTCCCGCATGCCATTCCCCATCTGAAACATTGTTCAAGATCATTTCCTAAGTAATATCCAACAATAAAACCACCTAAGAGGGAATCGCCTGAGCCAACTGTATTTATCGGATTATCCACAACAATTTTTCCGTATAAACATGTTTCTTGTAAAGCAGAAACACAAATTGAACCCCAACGATTTAAAGAAGTAATAACTATTTCTGTTTCATTAGATAATAATTCTCTTGATTTTTTTGCAATATTTTTAATATTTTCATTCGGATTTCTTAAATACTTTTCAAATTCTGGCGAATCTGGAAAAAGGATCGCTAATTCTTCTAAATTCGGTTTTAGCAGCCAAGGTCTTGACTTGTATCCTTCAATTAATTCAAGTCCGCTAGTATCTAATGCACATCGTGCTCCTTTCTTCTTACACATTTTTATCATATCAAAATAAATATCATTAGGGACTCCAGGAGGGATAGAACCACAAAAAGCAACAATATCATCCCGATTGACAGTATCTTTAATTAAACCCATAAAAGCATCTAATTCAGATTTATTCATAGTAAAACCTTTTTCTCTTATATGGGTAACTGAATGAGTTTTAGGGTCAATTATGGTCTTATTAGACCTTGTATAGCCATCTATTGTATTGAATTGAAATGAAATTTGCTTCGAATCTAAAAATGAATTGTAAATTGGTATTTCTTCTTTCCCTATGCAAGCTAAAACTTTGATTTCAATATCTTTTTCTTGTATTAGAGCCTTATTTAATGTATTAGCACTTAATGCAAAAGAGATTGCTTTTCCCAATGGGAATTTCTGACTTCTTAAAGCTTTGAATGTTCTCCCAATTTTAAAACCACTAACTTCAATTACTTCATCAATAGTAGGGTTCAATAAAACTCCAATAATTTTTTGTTCCATTTTTTTTAATCCTTATTCCTAATTTTTCTAATTTTATTTCGATTTCTAAGAATTTAAACGTTTTTATAACTAAACAATCATAAATTTTGAATAAGTAGAAATTATATTTTGTTTAAGTGTATGAATATTTTAAAAAGATTAAATATTTTTAATTAAAAATCATTCAATATACAATTTATTTTCAATGAACTCCACTTAACTGATGAGAAGTATTGTGAAAAGTAAGAAAGAAAAAATACATTTAAAAATTAAGATTGATAGACTTTTAGATGCATTTCTTTATAGAAAAGGCTGGAGAAAATCTTGGGATCGAAGATTTCGAAATTTATATTGGTATTATCGAACGCCTTTATTATTAAAATTTTTTGAAAAAATGTTTCATTCCAATCTAAATGAATTTAATCTTTACGCATTAGGACAATCGCATCTTGATGCATGTTGGAAATGGACTAAACTTTCCTCTATTCGGCGTGCAATTTTAACTTTTGAAAGAGCAATAAAAAATTTAAAAAAATACCCACACTTCATTTTCAGTCAAACTTCTCCTCAGTATTATGATTGGATAAAAAAATTTAAACCTAAATTATTTGACGAATTAAAAAAGTTAGTAGAACAAGGAAAATTTGAATTAATTGGTGGAATGTGGATTGAACCAGATGCTAATTTACCTTCTGGAGAATCTTTTGTACGACAAAGATTTTATGGACAATTATTTTACATGGAAAATTTTGGAAAATTAAGTAAAATAGCCGCATTACCTGATAGTTTTGGATTTTCTGGAAATTTACCCCAAATTTTTACTAAATCGGGAGCCGAATATTTTTGGACTACAAAAATAACTTGGAATGATTATAATAGATTTCCTTTTGCTAACTTTTTATGGCAAGGAGTTGATGGAAGCTCTATTTTTACTCATTGTTTTGTTTATAATGTTTCAGTTTTATGGCATCTTTCAAAATATAAAGAATTAGCTAGGCAGTCAAAAAAGTCAGGTTTAGTTTTCAATTCAACTATGAATTTAGAAGAAATTAAATCTCAACTTCAAGAGAATTACGTAAAAACATGTGGGATTTTTTATGGATTTGGAGATGGAGCAATGGGTCCTTTTGAAGAGGAAATTACATTATATTCAGAGATTGGTAGATTGGGATTATTAAAATTTACAACAATTGAAAATTTTTTTAAGATTTTGAAGAAAGAATGCAATGAATTAATCCCTATATGGAATGATGAGTTATATCTTGAAACTCATCGGGCATGCTATACAAGTCAATCAAATATTAAAAAACTAAATCGGTCAGCAGAAATTAATTTAAGAAATTTTGAAATATTAAATACCTTTTTTACCCTACTTTCTAAAACATATGAATATCCAAGGAGAAAAATTGAAAATATATGGAAAACGGTTCTATTCAATCAATTTCATGATATTTTACCAGGGTCAAGTATTCAAGATGTTTATTATGAGCAAGAACCAGAATTACATAATGTTATTCATGAAACAAAACATTCCTTGCAAATGATAATTCAAATGATCTCATTTGCACTTGTTGGTGATAAATCAAAAATAAAGGATAATAAATATCTAATCTTTAACCCTTTAAGTTGGACAAGGGACGGGACAATTAAAATTGAAAATGAAGAAAAATATATTGAACATCAGGTAAAAAGGATCCCGGCATTATCTTTTAAAATAGTAGATATATCACTCTTAAAAAATGAAATTCAGCAAAATGATGAGAGTTTAACTGCAATAGAAACTAAAAAACAAATTATTTTGGAAAATAAGAAAATCAAACTTACTATAGACAAAAATTCAGGAAAGATTTCATCATTAATTTCAAAAATATTCAAAAAAGAGTTCATACGCTTAGGAGATGGAATTGGTTTTCATGTTTTTCGCAATAAACCTCAAAAAAAATATTGTGTTTGGAATATCGATAAGATGTATTCACGTCATCCAATAAAACTCGGTAGAGTCAAAGGTCTAAGAGTAATAAAGGAAAACAATAGTAAAATTATGGTTAAATTTATATTTTTATTTAAAAATTCCAAAATTATTCAATATATTATTTTGCGAACAGAAGCCGATTATATTGAATTTCGAACTGAGATGGAAATATTTGATAAAAATATGCTTTTTAAAATTAAATTTCCATTTCACTTAAACACAAATGAATTAATTTGTGAAATTCCATATGGTGCATTGAAAAGAAAAATCGTTCCAGAAACAGAATTTGAAAAAGCTAAATGGGAATTTCCCGCACAAAAATGGGTAGCTATTTCAGATCAAAATTACGGTATCGTATTAGCAAATGATAGTAAATATGGATTCAATTCTACGAAAAAAGGTTTATACATGACTTTGTTAAATACACCTCATTACCCAACTGATCCATTCTTTTCTTATATTAAACGAGTTCCGAGAAAAGAAAGAGAGAAATACATTGATCAAGGACATCATATTATAAGTTATGCATTGAAAATTTTCGAAGGTGATTGGGTAAAGGCAGAAGTTTGGAAATTTGGATACGAATTTAATTACCCTCTATTATTTGAGAAGATTAAAAAAGACTTTGATAATCAACGCGTTATAGAAAAATGTTTAGATACAGAAACTAAACGAGATATAATCAAATTTATTCAAAAAGAAAATTCATTAATTGAAATAAGTGAACCTAATATAATATTAGAGGTTATAAAACCTCATGAAACAATTCCAATGGGAAAATTTGGTCAAAAGATTTTTCAAAAAGATATCAAAGAAGGATTGATTTTAAGGTTATACGAGACCACAGGTAAAACAACAAGCTGCCATATTAAATTCAATGATTTTTTTAAATTAAAAACAGTAATTGAAACAGATTTACTTGAACTTGATAAATTTAATAAAAATATTATTAAAATTTCAGATAATCGTGAATTTAATGTTAATTTTACTCCTTTTGAGATAAAAACACTTCAAATAAAATTATATTAAGCATTTAAATTCAAATTAATTAATCTCTTAAATGGTCAAAATTTTATCTTTTTCTAAAGCATTTTAAATTTTTAGACCATTTAATCTAAAATTAAAGATTCGATTAAATAAAGGAAAGGAATTGCTTATAGATTTTTATTATTTCTCTCAATTTTCTTATAAATTAATTAATTTCTGGCTATATCTATTGGTTTATATTCCTTTTTTACTTATATTATGGAATATATTTAAGAAAATACAAATTTCTTAAAAAGAATTTAAATAATATCTTGTTTTTTTTAAATTTAATGGCAAAATTCCGAGTTAAAATTAAAAGACCAATTAAAGGATTTCAGTTTGTTAAAAGACACAAGTTAATATCTATTATTATTGCCTATTTCATTATTGGGATAATTTATGTTGTAATGGGATTTCTACATAATATTATTATAGGAAAACAAGTGGTATTCTCACTTTTAATAAGTATTCCTTTAGCAGCACCATTTTGGCCAATAATGATTTATGCTGACTTTAAACACATAGGCATAATGTTTCAAGATGTTATCACATTAATCTCCGTTATTTTATTTGTAATATTTTTTTACATTATTTTCCAATGGTCAAATGAAGAAAAGAAACAATTGAATCATAATAAGAATTGAAAGTAAGCGAGTTAATTCTCAAAGAATTTAAAGAGTATAATTATATTCCTTTCACCATATGATAAAACATTTATACTCAATGATTAATACTTCTTTTCGATAAATTAAGGGAATTGTTTTTAAATTTTCATTATTTCTCTTTAATCATAAATTTAAATAAAAATTACTTAAGGAGATAAAAAAATGAGTAAAATTAATGAAAAATTAGAAGTTCAAAAACAAGGACCAAAGTTTCCCGTCGCGGAATCTCATGATTTATCACCAAGATCAAAATGGCTTAGGGAATATTATTTTAAAGGAGTCAAAAGAGAATGGAACAATGAATATACACCTTTTACAACCGGTACTGATTGGGATATAATTTTTTATGAAGGAGATTTCTTTATTGTCCCTGAGATGTATCTTTTTATGGGTATCAAAGATATGGGACCATTTGCTTTTTCTTTTAGATCTAAGGCATTTCCTGTTAAATTACCTGATAATTTCTGGAAAAAATCATTACCAGAACGTAGAGCTTTATTTTTTGAAGAAATAATGTTAAATTACATGCCTCAAGAGATTATTTCAGAAAATGATTTAATAGCAGGAGGAAGATTTAACACTCAATTAAGTAAATGCTTCAATGAAAAAGAAGCAAAAATATTTTGGAAACAAAATTTAAAAAATAGAAACGCTGTTTTTAAATTTCATAAAAATGGCTTTGGGAATTGTGGAGCCACGGGAGGGCATATTATTGCCGATTATGAAACCGTTGTCAATAAAGGATTTAAATACATTTATGAAATTATCAAAAAAAATTATGAAAAATTAAGTGAAAAAGAAAAAAAAGGTCCAAAGGGTAAAGAACTTAGGGCAATGATGAAATCAGCTGAAATTCCAAGAAAATTGGCTAAAAAATATGCTGAGGAATGTAGAAGATTAAAAAATGAGGCATCAACTCCCGAACGTACTGAAGAACTTGAACAAATGGCAAAAAACTTAGAAATAGTTCCATGGGAACCTGCTGAAACTTTCTGGCAGGGTATTCAATCTCTATGGCTTACACATATGTTGATAATGGCTGAGGAATCTTATCCCGGACCAGGAGTTTCTTTTGGAAGAACAGACCTACACTTATGGCCTTTATATAAAAAAGATGTGATTGATGAAAAAAGCATAACAAAAGATTTCGCTAAAGAGATTTTAGGGAGTTTTTGGTTTCATTGTAACACCGTATATGACGCTCAAATAAAGGTCGGAGGGAATCAAGGAATCAATTCTGGTTTCGGGCAGTTAATAACCTTATCTGGATGTGGAGCACATGGAGAGGATTTATCAAATGAATTGACATATACAATATTAGAAGTTATAGATGAATGGAGCCCTATTTTGGAACCCAAACCAAATATTCGATTACATCGAAATACTCCTGATAAATTACTTGATATTATTGTTGATATGATTACAAGCGCTCAAGGAGCTCCGTTTTTATTAAATTTCGATGAACGAAGTATTGCTGGAATGATTGTGGAAGGCATTCCTAAAGAGAAAGCATGGGATTATGCTTGTGTTGGTTGTCTAGAGAATACTATGCAAGGAAATGACCGCTCAGGCACAGTTAATTGCAATCCAAATTTAGCTAAAAGCATAGAATTAACTCTATGGAACGGAAAAAATATGCCTGATAAAAATGATACATCGAAATCAAAAGAACAATTTGGTCCAAAAACTGGAGATCCAGAAATTTTTGAGACATGGGAAGATTTTTGGAACACATGGGTTGAACAGATGAAATTTCTTATAAAATATACCGTTGATGTATATAATTTAGCGGAAGAACTCCGTGGAAAATATCTCCCAACGCCATATTTATCAACTATCGTCAGAGGATGTGCAGAAAAGGGATTGGACGTTAGACAAGGCGGTCCAGAATTGAGATTTATAACAATTGAAGGTGTTGGATATGCAACTACAGTAGATTCTTTATTAGCAATAAAGAAATATGTTTATGAAGACAAAAAATATACCATTGCTCTAGTTAAAAAGGCTTTAATGGAAGATTTTCAAGGCAAAGATAATGCTATAATGCAAACTTTATTTGTGAATAAAGCACCTAAATTTGGGGTTGATAATGATGAGTTTGATGAATTAGGTCGAATGGTAATGAAAATTTGGTCCGATGAATGCTGGAAATATGAAACTCCAACTAATTTTCAATTCCGCGGCGGAATGCTTTCATGGAATTACTGGGCTGGGACGGATGCCGCAAATACTATCGCTACTCCAAACGGTAGGAATAAAGGAAGATTCTTATCAAATGCGATTTGTCCTACAAATGGAGCGGATATAAAAGGTCCAACGGCGGTAACTAATTCGGTAGGAAAAGTTTTAGGTGGTAAGACTGAGGATGGAGAATATAAAAATTATTTACCTAATGGAGCAAGTCATATCATATCGTTTAATCCCAGTATCTTACGAGATCCTGAACATAAAAGTAAATTTAAAGCTTATTTACGAGGATATATTGAAAATGGTGGTACAGCTTTGCAAATAAACATGATAGATGCTGAAATGTTAAAAGATGCACAAAAACATCCTCAGAATTACAAAAATTTGCTTGTAAGAGTCACAGGTTATAACGCCTACTTTCATGCGATTGGAAGGGAACTTCAAGATGAGATAATTGCTAGGGAGTCTCATCAAATGTAAAAACATATGGATTTCGATAAATAAAATAAAAAAAGAGTTGAAAAATAAAATGATTAAAAAAAAAGGATTAACAGAATGGTATCCGGAATTTTCCGAGGAAGCAATTACTTTTACAGAGCCAGAAGTTATGGTAAAATTAGTTTCAACGATTGATCCCCGTGGTTGGCCTCATATAACTCTTATTTCTAGTAATCGAGCAAAAAATAAAAATCAGGTGGTTTGGGGTCAATTTGCTGAAGGATTAAGCAAGAAGTATGTCGAAAATAATCCAAAACAAGGAATATTTTGGATGACGGCAGAGATGCCATTTAAAATTCTTCAAGCAAAAGTAAAGCTGAATTTTACGAAAACAGAGGGAGAAGATATCGAATATTTTAATAAATTAGATCTTATGAGATATAATGCATATCTTAGTATTTGGAAAATTTTTTATAATGATGTTATAGCAGTATCTCCAATAAGGAAATTATCTTTGGGGGGAATTGTTAAAGGAATTATATTAGATATGATTGGAAAAGGCGCAGCAAAAACAAAACTGTCTGAAAAACGTTTAAATGTTCTTGGGTATAAATTGTTTAAAGGTCCAATAAATCCTAAATTTATTTCTTATATTGACCCTTCCGATGGCTATCCGATTATTATTCCGTGTATTCAATTACAAGCTGCTGATCATAATCGGTTAATCTTTCCACTTACAGTTTTAAAAGAAGATTTAAAGAAAATTCCACATAATTCCAAAATCGCTGTTTTTGGAATGAATACAGATTTAGTTAGTCAATTAGTTAATGGAACATTTCTAGGGTTTAAAAAATTTAGGGGAATAAAGTTTGGCGTAGTTGAAATTGAAGAGATTTATAATAGTAGTCCCCCTTTAATAGGAAAAATATATCCGGAAATAGAAACACGACCCAAAGTTACAAATTTTCAATTATAATTATCTTTTTTTTCTTATCTTTAGTTTCAATAAAAATATTAACATTTAGAATCTAATTTTTCATTTTTTTAAATAATTAATTGAAGGAAATTGATTTTCTAAGAGGAATTAAAAAATTCAATATTAAGAGTTTTTGATTTATTATTGGTAAAATTTACTGAATTCTTATAGAAACAATACCTATTTAAATATTAAGCGGTTTAAATATAAACTGTTTATTTAAGAAATATTAAAAAATTATAAAAGAAAAAATGAGGTAAAATTTAAAATGTCAAGCAATCAACTCGAATTTTTTGCAAAAGTGAAGAAATTAGCAGAAGAAAATGAGGAATTAAAAGAAGAATTAGAGGATCTTGATGAAATTAGAGCTCAAAACATAATTACCGATGCAAATTTTAAATTTTGGATCAAACTTGGAGAAGGGAAGTTTGATTATGGCGAAGGAGAGATAGAAAATCCTTCATTTACAATGTCTTGTACTGCAGCTATTATGACGGGTATAGGAACGGGAGAGGTTGACGCTACTTCAGCTTATATGGCAGGAGACTTAGTTATAGAAGGAAATCTACAAGATGCAATAGCATATGGTGAAATTACTGGAGTCGCCAGAGATATTTTGGAAGAAGAATAAGATAATCCCAAAAAATAAATGATTTATTCTAATTTTTTTTTTTAACTCTTTTTAGAATAATAAAACAAACTTTATTTTTATAATATTTTTCATTATTTATCCATTATAAAACAATTTCTCTTAAAATGGTAAATTTGATAAATTCTAAACATGGATTAATATTTGAAATTCAGAGAATGTCGACAGAGGATGGTCCGGGAATTAGGACAACAATATTTTTTAAAGGCTGCCCCTTAAAATGTGTATGGTGTCATAATCCTGAAAGTATTTCAATGGATCCCCAACTTCAATGGTTTAAAAATAAATGTATTGGCTGTAATACATGTATTGAAACTTGTCAGCAACAAGCCTTATCTTTTGATAAAGATGGATTAAAAATAGATCGAGATAAATGTATCTCGTGTGGAAATTGTGCCGATGAGTGTCCAAGTACTGCATTAAATATGATTGGTAAAAAATGGGATCTATATGACTTATTTCATGAAATAGAGAAGGATAAAGTATATTATACTACATCCAAAGGAGGTATTACAGTTTCAGGAGGCGAGCCTACATTACAATCAAAATTTATAGAAGATTTTCTAAAGAAATGTAAAGAAAATAACATTAATACTGCCTTAGATACTTGTGGATATGCATCTAAGGAAATTTACCAAAAATTATTACCGTATGTAGATTTAGTCCTTTTTGATGTCAAAGAGATTAACCCCAGAAAACATAAGGAGTATACAGGCGTTTCTAATGATAGAATTTTAGAAAATGCAATTTGGATTTTAAATTATATAGAAAAGCATAATAAAAAAATGTGGATAAGAACGCCTTTAATTCCGAATTTTACTACTACTGATGAAAATATCAAAGGAATAGGAAATTTCATTGTAAATGATTTAGGGAATAACATTGAACGTTGGGATCTTTTAGCCTTCAATTCTCTTTGCTCGGGAAAATATTCTAGATTGGGGATATCGTGGGTATTAAAGGATGAACCTTTATTAACTGATGAAAAAATGGAATATTTCTCTAAAATTGCTAAAGAAATCGGTGTTATTAATGTTCATTGGTCTGGATTAACTAGAAAAAGCGACTCAGAAGAATTAAAACCCAAAAAATAAAAACATTATTTTCTGCTTTAATTGGATGTAAATAGCTTTCTAACATTCATAATTTTTAATAGGAGGATTAGATAGATTGTTATACTCTAATTGTTTTTCTTCTTCTCCAATTTTTTATTTGAATATTAATAAAGATAGTATTCTTGTGAAATTATTTAATTTTAAACTTTATATGGATAATTGAAGATTCAAGAATCAGTTATGAATTGATTTTCTTTTTTAACTCAAAAAGATTTTTTATGTTTAAATCAGCTATATGATTAATTTTTCCATTAGGATTAAAATAACAAGATTTAATATTAATTCTTCTTGCCGTTTGAATATCAATATCTCTATCACCAATCGAGAGTATATTTACTCTAGGAATTTTATATTTTTCAATCAGATAAAGAAATGATGTAGGATCCGGTTTTTTGGGAAGTTTATCCTCATTTGTTATTATATCATCAAAAAGATGTCTCATTTTGTAATAATTTAAAAGTTTAAATAACCCATTTTTCCCCCGATGAGACACAATAAAATTTTTTCCTCCTTTATTTTTAATGAATTTAAGGATTTCTATCGCACCAGAAAAAGGTGGTTCTTCACTTTCTTTAGTATTTGAATATTCACGAACAAATTCTTGTTGAAGTTTTTCTCTATCAATATTTAAATCTTTTGATATTTGATCAAAACAAAAATAAAGACTTACTTGACACAAATCTTTAATTTTATTAAAAATTAAATCTTTTTTATAGATTCTCTTTATTAGTTTTACTATTATTGAGGCAATAGAGGGATATGTATTAAATAAAGTTCCATCAAAATCCCAAATAAGATATTCTATATTTTTCATTTCAATAAATATTCAGTTTGAATTGAAAATAAATATTTTTAACCTAGCTCATTATTAATATTATAAGTTTAAGGTCAGAAATAAAATGTGATTTTTTGTGGATAAAATAATCATAATCCGATGGGATACCCAACTAGGACCTCAGCCGATAATACAATATCCACCAGCAAAGGAAATGCCCAAGAAAGATTTGTTTGTAAAAATTTGGGCAAAGTATGAATTACAAAAAGAAAAATCTATCATCATACTTACAACAGAAGATGTAGATAAAAAAGATAAAAATTATCTGACAGTTACTCAACAATATGAAGGAGAATTATATTTTTTTATTCTCGAGTTTGAGAGATTACAAAAAGACCAAAACTTTGAAGATTATTCAGAGATATTAGGGTCTATTAGCAAAAATCTTATTGAATTAATTCATTCTGATAAATTTATGAGAGCACTATCCGAAGGATATAATCAAATTAAGGATTTTGTTAAATTAGAAAAAGAACAAAACATAATTAATATATTTAAAGATAAAATAAAAACTCATATTTTAAAAGTTCTTGAAAAGGGAGTAATTTCAAAAGCTGAACTAATAAATAAATTAAAGGAAAATTATGGTTTTTCTGGAGAAAATATTGATTTATTATTATCTTCATTTTTAAAGGAAGGATTAATTCTTAAAAAAGACTTACCTGGAATTAAAGAATGCATATTTCTGGTTAAAGACTTAATATGTATAAGAATTCCACCAAATCTTACGACTTTAAATCTAGGTCATAAGAAAATAGCCGGAAAAAAACTTAAAGCAAGTTTTAAGAGATTCTATAAAGATTATGTTAAAAAATTAGAAGTCTTTTTCACTAATTTTGATATTATAAGTGAAAATAAAGATAATACGTTATATGCACTTTTCTTTAATGAAAACATTTATAATCTGATAAAATCACTAAGAGAAACAAATATTCCAGTTGAAAAAGCGTTAATGATTTTAGAAGATAAACAAGAATTATTTGATGATCTTTTGGATAAAACGATTATTCTTGAAAGAAAAGGTATGATATATCTATTTTCTGATATAAGGTTTGTTAGCTTCCTTCCAATTTTTATTCTTAAAAATCTCAAGAAGCGTTTTGATAATTTGGAAATCACATCAGGTCAATATGTTAATCATGTTGAAATTCTTCTTAACGAATTAAATAAAGAAAAAAAAGAAATTTATACTATTATATGACTGAAAAATTTTAGTAAATTATTGTGGTTTTGCTAATATCGCTTTTACTCGTAATGTATTAAACATGCTTGTGGGAGCAGGTCTAATTAAACAAACTGTATCTGCACCACGCCCTGTTCCTCCAATACAAACAATATCCTTATCTAAGTCTCTTATTAACCCAGCATCTACCGCCATTGAGGCAATCTCCATGCAAACTTTTACACCTTGACTAAAGTTTTCACGTAGAAAATATGCCATCATTTCGACAAAACACCATTGATTCATTTTCATCCTTATATTTCGCTCTATTCCAGCCATAGCATGAGTTCCTGAAAAAATCTTTAAACCCTTTTTTCTTAATTCTTCCATTTTTAATTCATCAAATTCTTGAGGAACTGATTTTCCACCTCTAACTACAAAATGATAAGTATGGGTTATTAAAACTAAATTATATTGAGTTGGATTAAAAATATCAAGAATTTTTTCCGCAGTTGTTCCGGTAGTACTTGCAAAAACTATATCCTTGATATTTAATAAATCAGCATTTTTTTTCGCAATTTCAAGAGCTTTCTCAGTGTTAGCTGGTCCAGGTTTTTCAAAAATTATTATTTCTATATTTAGATCCGGCATTTTATAAAACCTTCTATGTTTAAATATGTTTTAAATTATGATATTTAATTATAAGAATAATGTTTATTAATTAAAATTATGTAAAATAGATTTATTGATGTCGATTGTATAACTTTACACCAATAATGCCCATTATAATTAAGAGGGAATAAAGAAACAAGGGAAATACGTAAAATTCTTGAAGATAAAAATAAAAATAAGCAAGAATTGCTAAACTAAAGAATATAACAAATAAACATATTGCATAGAATATACGGTCTAAAATTATTTCTTTTCTCGGTCCTTTTCTCAAATTCAATACTCCTTAAATTTTATTCTATTTCTCTGTATTTTGATGATATTTTTAATAATGTTCGCCAATATCTTCTCCAAATTTTTTTAAATCAGAAAGTAATAGTTCTATTCGCTTCCTATTACTTAGCAGCAGCCTTATTTTATCGATTTCCTTTATATCCGGCATCCCAAGACCTAATCTCATCTGTTTAAATAACGTATTTGCCTGATTTATATAGGTTCTTGCTTGATTTAATAGTTTACCTTCTAAAGGTGTTATTGAAAGGCGTCTCTTTAATTTTGTAAAATTGTAAAACCATAAAATTCCACCCATTAAAATAATCATACAGATGGCAATTACATCAAAAATATGAGGATATCTAGGATTGGGATATTCATATTCTTCATATGGTGGCTTGGGATCTTGAGATATAACATTAAATTTGAATGTTAATGTTTCCGCAGCTAATTCTGGATGATCTAAAATTAAAACAAAATAATAATCACCTGTTTTGTCATACCAACTAGTATCAAAATAGACCATGAAGTTTCCTGGCTGTGTTTCAAACATCGGAAGTATCGGTATTTCGAATCCCATTAATGAAACATTGATCATCGTCCCGTCTTTATATACAAACCCTGAAATGAAGAATAAATCGTCATCTAAATACTCTTTTGTCTCATTATAATTCAGTAAACTTGCGGTTAAATATAATTTATCCCCAGTTTTAACTGTATTATTTACAACGGATAGATTAAAGTTATAATATTTATTAAATGCCCATTTGCCAATATTCAATGCGAATTTACTGTTATCATAGCTCTCAAGCCCAGAAATTCCAAACATATCTTTATCTCCTATAGCTATAACCCTCCCTTTACCATATGTTGCTAATGCAATATAATCACATAATACATTGACATTCTCGGAATTTGTATTTAATTTTTCAATATTAACCGGATCTTGTAATTTAATAGTCCCTACATTATCAAAAATGCCATATAAATTGGTACGATCATTAGCAGTGATATATTTATTTCCTATACTATATCCTGAAGTAGTAAGATTAAAATTTGATAAGATCTCATTAATTGCAGTAATATTATTTTCTGTATTGTTTTCAATAAAGAAAACTAATGTGCCACCGCTTTGAACCCATTCTATAATATCTTCAGTTTCATTTGATGTATAATATGTCTCTGGATCATTTAATATAAGTACATCGAAGAGTTGTATTATATCATGATTAATATTGTTTGTAGTTATGACCTCATTTTCCAGGTAATATGCACCCAAAACGCTGCCCAATAAATTTTCCGTACCAGAAATATCTGTGGACATTGATGAAAGATCTAAAGTTGTTAAATTATATTCAATACCTGGCAATAGCGTCATAATTGTTGCTCCTTTAGGTTCCAAATTACTCCATAACTCACGCAATCCATAAAAATTTCCATAGGGGTGATCATATCTCTCATCCCATTCAAAATTTATATCAGTTCCGCTCATATACAATGTTATATCATTATGAACTACATCAAAAAGCGCTCTTCCGCGGTAGTCTGATATTGTAAAGCTCACATTTAAATCATAAAATTTTATATCCTTAGAGAAGAAAGAAATATTAAATGATATAGTTCCTGGTCTCGTAATTGGAGGTGCCATAACAAATAATGGAATGGAAAAATATGGATCAACAAGACTATAATTTAAAGTTGTGTTAAATGTCATATCAACTGTAAATGCTGGGTCTGTTTGATCATCATCTTTGCCTACGAACCCTGTTAAAAGATCTGACAATCCTTCGCTAAAATTTAGGAGGATAAAATTACAAAATTGTTTCCCAAAATCGTCTATAGTAACACATAAATCCGGAATCTCAGTTAACGAGTAAATCGTAATATTATAAATGCCAAGATCTCCGGGAAACCATATTTTGAAGGGGATTTGATCAATTTTTTCAGGTGATATGAATAATGAATTCAAATTCCAATTTTGATATTGAATATAATCAATAATGTATATGTTTCGAACTAAATAATTGTTAAAAAGATTTTCATCAGTATTAGATGCGAAAAGTCCCATAGCTGGTTCAATTAAACTAATAATTAGTTCCAAACCTAATATCCAGCCACAAGTATAGACCCCTACGCTTGTTGGCGTCCAATTAGCGTTAAATTCTAAAATATCAAATGGTTTAAGGTTTTCTATGAGAAAAATAACAGAAAACACTTCTAAAACATCTTCTTCAGTCGTTTTATTAATAGCAAAGATGACTTCAGTAGAATTAACTAAAGTAGTTCCAATATTCATTATTTTTACAGAGGATTCATATCTTTCATTAAGTTTCCCAATTCTAGAAAAATCAACTTCAAGTACAATTAAGTCAGTTACATTATTATAAATTGTAATATTTGAATTTATTCTTCTCATTTGATCAATCATTGCATCATAAGCAGAATTATTATCTGTACCAATGCCTGTTCCGAGTATTGATGTAAAATTTACTTGTTCATTTGGTTGAAAACTTTCCGCTAAATTCCAAATCATTGCAAATCCAGGATCTTCTAAACCTTGCTGATATGTAGAAACATTCGCTAAATTATATGAACCATCTTCTAAAGTTAAATCTAATAATAAATTAGTGCTATCTCTAATTTCCCAAGAACTCAAATTATGTGAGGTTGAATTAAATCCGATGGCTGTGAAATTAGAAGTATAATTATAAAATGTATTATTATTTTCATCATAAATATAAATCAATTCATCATTTTCATCATATTCACAAATATCATCAAGAGATGCGGTATTAGACTCCATATAATTTGTCATGTTTCCAGCAGTTTCATTTAAAAATAAATCAACTTTAAAAAATGAGACCAGTTGTAAGTTATTAATTTGGGAAAAACCTAAATTGAAAAAGTGCAAGGTAAATTGAAATGCGTTTATTCGATTGGTATAATTTTTAAAAACATAAGTATCCTCTTCATATTCTGCTGAATAATCCCAAGATTCAACGATAGCTACTATATAGAGTTCAATATCTTCAACTTTTAAAATGCTTAAATATCTTTTATATTTTTCATAACCGACAGGTTCTAGCGTTATTTGATGCATTTCTCGGATAACATTAAATTCCGAGAACCAATTGGTTCTAGAGTTATCATATCTTAATCCAAATTGATTTAAGAGTAGATGTATTGTAGTAAAATTAAAATCAGAACCATTATTTATCATCAATATTGGAAGCATTATTTGGGAACTTAAAAGAGCTGAAATATCATACACATGCAAATCTGAAGGCCGATTAGGTGAGTTTGTTAAACTCATTGAATCTTGAGAATATATAACTCCAGGATAAATTAATGGAGCAGGTAAATTCAAGACATTATATTGTTTTGCTGTAAAATAATCAAGTAAAAAGTTATAAGCTGCATATATATTGATTAATCCGGCACCTACAGTATTCTTATCATTAGAAACTTGAATAGTTGTACTTACCAAAGCATATCTTAATAATTCAGGTGTTGCTAGTGGAAATACTTCTAATAATAAGGCTATAGCACCACTTACTACAGCTGCTGCCGCACCTGTACTACTAGCCATTGTATAATTTTCATTAATTGTAGTTCCATATTCTGGTTCTGGAAATGTCCCTTCAGGGATATAAAAATTTTCATACCCAAAATCATCAAGTGTATAACCTAGGATTGAAAAGTTTTCTAAAGAGCCAGAAAATATTTTTGCTCTTGGACCAATTAGGTTTACACCAGGTGCGAGAATATCAGGACACATTCTAAAGTCTAAGGAGGGACCTCTACTACTAAAGTCTGCAGCGTTTTGGTTAGAGTGATTGTATGCACCAACTGTGATTGATTTTAATGCCATTCCAGGAGTATCTAAACTCATATAACTACTCCCCTCATCTCCAGCAGGCGTAACTACAATAATACCTTTATCTACAATATTATTAATGGCTATTGATACAGGATCATCATAAAAACCAGGAATACTAGCACAAAACAATAAAATATCTGCCCCATGTGCTAAAGACCACTCTATTCCTGAAATAATAAAAGACCAATAAGTAATACCAATCGAATCATAAATTTTTACATTTAAATATGATGCGCCTGGAGCAACTCCCTTATATGAAGAGTTATATTTTCCTATTCCACAGGCGATTCCTGCATGAAAAGTACCTCGCCCATTAAAATCAGAGTAATATAATGGTTCTTCTGGGACTAGGGAAACAGAACCGACCACCTTGGTCTTTAGAGTGGTATTATCTTCAGATGGGAAACCTAAGTCGCCATCATATTGACCAGTAATATCAACTCCGGTATCCAATACAGAAATTATAATATTGGATCCATTATAACCTAAATCCCATAAATCCGTAGCGCCAATGATCTCTGTAAAATTGCAAAATGAGTCAGAACTCCCACTATTTGCTTGTTTTATATAATTTTCAATATCTTGAGTTAATTCAATTTTCCCGTTTTCCCAAATTGAAATTACATTTGGATAATCTGCAATTTTTTTAAAATCAGATATAAAACATTCCAATAATATACCATCAATTATTGTATATTTCTTTTTAATTCCATATTGGATTTGATTTCCTTTTAAATATATTTCAAAATCAGTTAAAACCGAATTTTTGCCACTTGAATAATCAAATAGAATTATTACTTCAATTTTTTTATCATCTTCCAAGTTATTTTCAATTACATGAAAATATAATTCTTTCAATTTATCACTCAATTTTTCTATTGGATTTTTGAGAAGAATTGAGTTGTCTTCCTCTGCAAAAGCACTCAAATTTGCTGATTTTGAAAGCATTAGATTTGAAAGTAAAAATATCCAAAAAATAAATAACGTAAATAGATTTATTTTATATTTTTTTTTAATTGACTTCCATCTCCCCATTTTTATTTTTTTTTGTTTTTGCTTTATCTATTTCTGGCTTAACACTGCTCACGTATGTAAAATAATCGATCATATCAATCGATACCTTAATATCTGCAGAGTCGATTGGGATGTGGTTCTCTTCAAGTGTTTCTAAGATAACATCCATTAATTTCTCTCGTTTCATATTTGAAAGCAATCTTATTCTTTCACCACGTTGTATAACAAAATCAATCTCTTTGATATCTTTTAAGATATCGAGTATTTCAAGTTGTATGGTCTTGAATTCAATTTCAACTGCATAACCCTTTCCCGGTAATTTTTTTTTTAATTCTTCAGGAGTTCCAAAATCATAAAAACCGATATCCTTCAAAAAAATAGCTGCTTTATCACAATATTCAATTTCATCCAAATAATGAGAGATAACCACTAATGTAATATCATATTCTTTATTAATAAAATCCAAGTATTGCCAAAGTTCATATCGAGCTTGAGGATCAAGGCCAGAAGTTGGCTCATCCAAAAAAATAACATGAGGATTATGAACCATAGAAATCGCTATACTAACTCTTCTTTTTTGACCACCAGAAAGTGAATCGACCGGTTGATTTGCAACATTAGCAATTCCCAGATCTTCTAAAATCTTTTTTCCGCGTTGAATTATTATGTCTTCGGGAATTCCGTATTGCCTACCGAAACTAACAATATTCTCTAATGCGTTAAAGTTTCCATACATTCTACTTAAATCTTGAGGAATGTATCCTATAAACGGAGAAACTGTCTTTGTATCTCTTGCATTATATCCAAATAGATAAATTTTACCCTTATAATCATATTCTCCCAGAATTGCTTTTAATGTGGTAGATTTACCGGCTCCCGACTCTCCTATAATTCCTAAAATTTCTCCCCGATTCAATTCAAAATTTACATCATGAATTATAGTTTTACCTCCTAACTTGACGGATAAATCCTCTACTTCTAATACTTTTTTACCGAGTGCAAGTTCTTCCCCAATTTGAAATGCTATATTTTGTGGTTGAACTTTTCCAATGTCAGATTTATTAGACACTTGAACAACCCACTCTAAGCTAACAAATTCTTTAAACTCTTCATTTAATGGATTTTCTCGGTTAAATGCATCAAGCACTTCGATGATAAATTCTCTATTATCCACCTTTTTAATGGTTCCATAAACAACAACTTTTTCAGCTTTTTTTTCTGATAATAGAATTCCATCAATTAAACATGTAATTCGATATTTTGGTAGGAAGCTTTCTAACCACTCTATTGCGTTATGATATTCTTTACCTCTAAAGAAAATTAATTCTTGACGATCAACTTTAAAACTATTCCTTAAAACAAAAATACTTGGATATAGCAATAAACTTTCTTTAGTTTTTCTAAAGTTACTTGGAATTTTTACTATATGTCTTCCAATGAGAATATTTTCAGAACCTAATTCACCTTCTTCTAACAATAGATACAATTCATCAGTAAAAATTTGGGATGTAAATTTTCTCAATAATGTACCTTTTGCTTTTATAAATTCTGAGTTAAACCAAGTCCCTGTAACCTCAATGTCAATTATATAATTTTGCCGATCTTTTAACCAAAGAAAAATCTCATTAAATTGGTTAGCTGAGAAGATTGCCTCCTCTATTAATTCCTCCACACCAACTTTTCTTATTGTCATTTTTTATTCTTTTTATAATTTTTTTTCCAATAAAATTTAAATCTATAATAATACTTTTCTACGTCTGTAAAATAAATATGCTGCAAAAAATAAAATGATGCATTCACTATATTGAATTAAATAATAAATTGGTTCAGATAAAGGTGATTGTCCTCTTAGTGAAATGGATACAATTAAATAATTGGCATTAGATAAGGGTAATAAACTTAAAATTAACTCATTTTGAACAAATAAAACACTAATTATTTGAAAAATAAAAACAAAAATAAAAAGCTGCAATGCTTCTAAGGGTTCTCTGGCTACAGAAGACATAAATAAACCGTATATAACTCCTAATAAAGCGCATAAGAATAAAATCCAGAAAAAATCAAAAACCGAGCCTCTTATTTGTAATCCAAGAAAATAAGAAAATATAAAAAGAATTATAATTAAGAGTGTCATTGCAGTTTGCAATGAAATTAATTTTGAAAAGATTATTTCAAATTTATTGGCGGGTGTTAATGCCATTCTATCTTTAGGAATATCAGAAACAATTAATTGAGCACCCGTTAAAGATGCAATTGCAAATATAACCATTGGAAAGAATAATGGTGCTCCAGAAAAAAGTTGTCTACCTGTTTCAGGGATATTTGCTTGAGTAATTTCATAGTTAAAGACCCCGGTAAAGTTATTTTCTTCTCTAAAATCTTCAATTATTATATCAATTATACCTTGAGATGCTTGAAGCTTTGAGAGTTCTAAAATATCGATTACGACAAATAATATTGCTGGAAAATGAATTGATAAATTATATTCAAACATCTCAGGAATGATTATATAAACACTTATCACGCCTTTCCCTAACAAAATTTCTAATTCGGTTTGATTATTAGACTCGATAATCTCCACCTCTCCTGTTTCCTCATATTGTCTACATTTATTTACAAACACTTTTGATAAATCAACATTTGGAAATCCTTCAGAATTGTCATCATCAATTAATCCAATGATTGGAATCTCAAGTCCTCCACCCAGCATTGAAGCTAAGCCTCCCCCTGCATCATCATCTCCCAGTCCAACACCTCCGAATACACCACCAAGAAAAAGAACTAAAAAAATTGGTAAAGCAAAAATTATTAGCATTGCAAAAATATCCTTCATCAGTACTCTCAATTCTTTCAAATAAAGTCCTTGGATTCTATAAATGCTTTTTGTTAATTTCTCTAGTTTTCCCATTGAGCTCACTTATATAAATGATTTTTTTTTAAACAAACTCCTTTTTAATATATTGAAAATATAAAATATTAATAACAAAAAAGAACAGGGTTACAATCGATAAATTTAATATATTTGGCCAAACTTCAAATAAAGATTTACCTCGATATGCTAAATCGATAAATGCGGCAGTTGCTTGTTCCAGTGGTAAAAAATTAACAATTGCTGGAATCCTTACAATTTGAGTTATTAATAACATCATTATAAAAAAGAATAGAAATAACTGTGAGGATTGCAATCGGGTAGAGCTGATAGAAGAAAAGAATACTCCAATGACTATGCTATTTAATGCAAAAATTAATAATATTAAAAATAATTCAATGAAGAGACATCTATATTGGATTCCAAATCCAAATTCCAAAAATAATAAAATTAATACAATTTGAAATAAGGCTAAAATTAAATAAGCACTGATTTTTGCAATAATCACTTCAAATCTGAATGTTGGTGTTGTTAAAAGTCTTTTTAATGGTTTATCTCCTACAATACATTGTGTTGTGATCAAATTCAAGCATGCAAAAATCATTATAGTAGTGAGAAATGGAGCAGCCATTTGTAAGATATTTATTGTTTCTTGTGGTTTCATTATGGGAAAATAGAAAACATCACTTTCAAATTGTTGATTTATCATTTGGTAATGGACAGTTGCATCCAAAATTGAAGCTTGAGCGGTAAATGCAGCAAAAAAATCAATGTAATCAATATAAATTGGTAATTCAGTTGATTTGTTGTTTTTTAGATTTTCAGAAAAATTTTCAATTAAAATTATGTATGCTACAATTTCTACTGTTGGTAATTTTTCCTTAGCATATTCCTCGAATTCAGTTGCGTTCATATTGAAATCTTCTTTAACTTTCACAAAAACATCCATTGTTGTGTTAAACTTAAACATATCAATGAATTCTTGAGATTTTTCAGAATCATCATAATCGATAATATAAAGGTCTACCGAGCCTCCCATTAAAGAAAATTCACCTAACCCAATTAAAGTTATGATACAAATAGGAATTATAAATAAAATAAACATTGAAATTTTATCTTTAAGTAATGTATCCAATTCCTTTCTAATTAATGAAAATATTCGTTTTCTTCGCTCTTTTAAAGATCTAATATCGATACTCATAATCTATTTCTATTATTCTCCTATAAAATAAAATAAAATAAAACAATAAGAATATAAATAAATATTCTAAAAATTTTAAATATAATAAGTGTTCAGTATTTCTTAAAATATTTCAAGTAAATATGTCCAAGATTAAAGCTTCTGGCAAAATTGATAATTTAAAAGATGAATATTCAGATTTTAGCCTAATTTTAGATAAAATATATGCAAGTTATGAGAGTGGAAAAAATGTTCTTGAAGATATATCATTTAGGGCTAAAAAAGGAGATATTCTTGGAATTATCGGAGGCAGTGGTGCTGGTAAATCCACTATTTTAAGAGCAATGACAGGTCAATTAGATAGAAAAATCCTACATAAAGGAAATGTGATAACTGCTGGCATAGATGTTCTAAAAAGTAACAAAGAATTAATAAATAAGATTGGATACGTTCCCCAACTAGAATATCTTTCATTATATTTTGAATTTAATGCCATAGATAATTGCATCTTTTTTGGAAAGAATTATCAATTAGATAAAAATACAATTAGAGAGAATGCAAAAGAAATTTTAGAAGTTTTGGGGTTTGATGATGAATTAATGCATAAACCAGTAAAAAAGTTATCTGGTGGAGAGAAAAAAAGAGTTAGTATCGCTGTAGGATTAATTAATACCCCAGAGATCTTATTTTTGGACGAACCAACAACGGGTTTAGATCCTCATCTTCGACTTGCAGTTCTAAATGTCTTATTAAAAATAAATAGAAAATATAACACAACTATTGTAATTGTCAGTCATAATCTTGAAATCTCTGATTACTGTGACTTAATTGTGGTTTTAATCAAAGGAAAATTAAGAAGTTTTGGTAGTGCTGATGATATGATTCAATCACTTCCATCAGGCGGTAGGGTGGTTTTATGTAAATTCAAATATCTTGATTTGAATCAAATTAAAGCAATTAAGAGGTTACAGAACGTGGAATTTGTATTACATTCTGGAAGAAATCAAATTAAATTATTTTTAAAAGATTTTTCACAATTCAGGAAGACATATAACCAATTAATTGAATTAAATCTTCCTCTGTCATCCTTTTCCATAAAGCCAGCTAGCTTTATTGATTATTTTCGCATAATTGGGGAGAAAGCAATATAGTAATGGGAAGGTAGTCTAGCTTGGTATGATTCTATTAAGCTCTCAACTTCATAGCGTTCAATCTTGGTTCGGAACCAAGGGATCGTGAGTTCAAATCTCACCCTTCCCATTTATTTTGATCGTAATAAAAAAAATTGAAGTTACTTCCAATAATTCTTGAAAATAATGGAGTAATCAATCTTTGATTGTTTCTAGAAGGCTTATTAGGCGATAAATCATTGTGCGAGCGTGGAATGGGCAATTTGGGTCAGTGCTTAAATCACCGATTAGTGATAGCGCATTACTAGCTAATACAGCAGGGGAATCATCGCCAACTTTTAAATTATCGAGAGCTTTTTGAGCTTTTCTCTTTATATTACGTGGGACTGTACGATCTTGAAGAAGCATTTCGATTAATGTTGCAACATCTGCAAAAGCTTCTCTTATCTCTTTTTTAAATTTACTCCATACATCGCTCATATATAATTCACCTATGTTGATATCAAAAAGAGTATCCATCGACAATATATAAAATAAATTTTAAAATATAACTTTTTTGATTTATTTATCTATTTACTACAATTTAAAGAATATAAACTATTAAAAAAATTGATAATTTATATAATTTGATTTATTTTTTTCAATATTTTGGGGATTTCTTTAGAATAATCAACTATTTTTTCTTTATAGGTATCTCTAAGTTCAGTAAAATCATCATATTTTTTATTTTTAATTTTATTCACGAAATTAACACCTAATTCAGATAATTCCCCAAATAATTGATTTATCTGTCTATCCTTCTCAATTATGGTTGAATCAATCTTCTTCCTTTTCTTTCGTATATAATTTCTTAACTTACCTCGAGGAATCCGCAAATCTTCAATCATTTTATCACAATGGATAAGTAAATTATACGCAAGAACTTTTTCTCCCTCCTTTAACGAGTCTTCGATTACTTCAGTTCTCCAAGTTAAAATTCTACCTCTAGCGTAAGTATCAGGGTTCAAAGATATACTATCTATTTTTTGTTTAATTAAAAATTTTAAAAACTCTGGATAATCACTAGGAGCCTGGCCGCAAATCCCCACGTATTTTCTGCGTTCGTGAGCAACTTTTATTAAATGTTCAATAGCTCGCTTAATTGCTTCACTATTGGCGATATAATTATATTTTTCCGCAAGAGGGAATAATTTTTGATTATCTCTACCACAACCAAAGACTAACTGTGTTAAATCATTTGAACCAATTGAAAATCCATCAAAATAATTACAAAAAATGTCAGCTAGAAATATGTTTGATGGAATTTCTGCCATCACATAAACTTTTAATCCATCTTGACCTCTTACAAGTCCTTCCACTTGCATTAATTTAATAATTGCTTCTGCTTCATCTGGGGTTCTACAAAATGGAACCATAGGAGTAATATTTGTCAAACCCCATGATCGAGCTCTTTTCATAGCACGTAATTCCAAACGAAATGCTTCCTCGAAATCTTCAGAAACATATCTTGAACCACCTCTAAATCCTAGCATTGGATTATTTTCATCATGTTCGTATAACCAGCCGCCAATAAGATTTTTATATTCATTTGTTTTAAAATCGGAAAGCCTTACCACAGCTTCAGCAATAGAACCATCGTGTAAAGTTTTCCAAACTCCAGCAGCTATTGTTGCAATACCCTCAGCTAACTTTTGAACATAGTATTCCTCTTTATTATCATATCCAGCTGTAAGTTCTGCAATTTTTTCTAAAGTATTTTTTAAATTCTCGATTTTTTGTACGAATGGATCTTTTTTTGTTAAATCACTCTTTTTTAATGATTCAATTTGTTCTTTTTTTTCTAATAATTCATGCATATAAATAATTAAATCATCAAAATGTAATAATGCATTAGGATGAATTTGGATCAAATCATTGATAATAAATTCTAATCTTGCAAGACCTGTTCCATCGGGATATTTTCCGGATGATAAGGCTCCTTTTGGAATCCCAAGATTTACTAAAATTTTGGTTTTAGTTCTTGGTAAGTTATTAAACTCTATTGTATCATAATCAAACTCAACTTCTCCGCCCCAGATTCTTGCTTCTCCTTCAGAACAATCAATAGTAATCGAAAGATTCCCTTTTCTTGCATATTCCTTAAGAATTTGGACAATATTATCAGCACCTACAATTGAAGCTAGTTCTAATTCACGTGAAACAATGGCAGCATGACACGTTGGTCCACCTCTTTCAGTTATTACTCCATTTAGATTTTGCATATAAGAAGTCCAATCAGGATTAGTTTCTAAAGTAACTAATATATCTCCCTCCTCCAGAAGATGAGCATAATTAATATCTTCAATTACTTTTAATCTACCAATTGCGATTTTACGACCAATAGCAGTACCATTTGAACTTATCAATTTGTTATTTTTTTTTAAATCTTGAGTATTTTCAATCAAATAATAGATTTCTTCTTTATCCCCCTTTATCGAATGAACTGTTTCTGGACGCGCTTGGACAATATAAATCTTATCATTATTTCCTATAGCCCATTCTATATCCATACGCTTTCCATAATGTTCTCGAATTTTCATACCATATTTGGCAAGTTCAATTGCTTGTTCTCCAGTCAAGCAGAAATGATTTTGCAATTCAACAGGAACGGGAATTGTTTTTGTTCCGCCGATTTCTGTATCGAATACTAATTGATTCTTTTTAGTAACAAGATCACTGGCAATTATTGTAAGACCTTTTGGATTATGTTTGAAAATAATATTTTCATCTCCTTCTTCTGCTCCCTGGACAATTAATTCTCCTAAACCCCATACGCCTCTTATAACAATAACATTTTCGTTTCCTGAATCTGGATCTTCTGTAAACATTACTCCTGATGACTTTACTCCACCTAAGCCACCTGCCATTTCTTGAACTCCAACAGCTAATTTAACATCAAAATGATCATAACCCGATCTCTCTCTATAAGCTGTAGCACGCGTAGTGAAGATTGAGGCCATATCTTTTAAAATATATTTTAAAATATTTTCTTCGCCACTAATATTTAAGTGAGTATCTTGTTGCCCTGCAAAACTTGATTCTGGTAAATCTTCTGCAGTTGCACTGGAACGGATTGCAAATGATGTATCTTCTCCAATTTTTTCTAGTAATTTATGATAAGCATCTAAAATTTCATCTTGCATACTATCAGGTATTTGGGATTGTTCAATTGCAGTTCTAATGCTTGCACAAATCTGATCTACTCTCTGTATTGCCGAAATATCCTCACTTTGTAGTTCTTTTTTTATTGAACCAATTTGTCTTCGAATATATTCTTTTAGTGTAATTTCTTCATTTTTTATTGTATAATAATTATTTTCCAAAATGTAGTCAAATGCACTAGCACTTACTGCAAATCCTAATGGAACAGGTATACCAAAACTTAATAATTCACCTAAACTTGCGTTCTTACCTCCTACGAGGTCAATATCAGAGGTCCTTACATCCTCAAAAAACTTAATAAATCGATAATTGCTTAAAGACGACATAAGTATATCAAAATTTAATTATTGATTTGATAAAATTAATTTATTAGTATTTTAATAAACAATTTGATTATAAGATTGTTTTGATTTTTATATTTAATTAGTATAGTTAAAATTTAATCATTTAGTTTAAAATTTTTAATATAGATAAAAAATAAAAATTACTCATAAATAAGAGATGGTATAGTTAACAGAAAATTCTAAAAAAGAAATAAAATATAATCATTTAACTCTTTATATTATTATTGTACTATGTATTTCCTTTAGTGTATTTGGAGTATTTTATGTTTTAGGACTTATTTTCCAATTTTTATCCAGTGAAATAATTAACATTTTCGTTTTAGCATATATGTTTCTGCCAACTTTAACAGCAATTTTTATCCAAAAATTTATCCGAAAGGAAAAGATTTTAAATATTAAGGGGTTAAAATTTGGAAGATTCACTTATTATTTAATTGCAATTGTTTTAAGCTTTATAATTGTATTTTTAGCATTATTTATTGCTCTCTCCTTTCCTGGAGTAGAGTATGATAAAAACTTAGAGATCTTGCAACAATATGCAGATTTACCAGCATATTTATTATCGCTGCCAGACCCCGCCAAGATTTATATTTTAATAAATATTCCCAATGCAATTATTATTGGTGCTACATATAATGCATTTTTTGCATTTGGTGAAGAGCTAGGTTGGAGAGGATTTATGTTAGATTCATTGTATAAAAAAAAAATTGGATTTTGGAAGGCATCAATTTTAATTGGAATTGTGTGGGGTTTTTGGCACGCACCTTTAATTTTATTTTTTGGACTTAATTATCCCGAACACCGAATTGAAGGGGTTTTTATGATGGTTGGTTTTACAGTATTACTATCACCAATTCTAACGTATTTAACACTAAAGGGTGAATCAGTTTTCATTGCCTCAGTTTTCCACGGAACACTTAATGCAATTGCCGGAATTTCTATAGTCCTAAAAGGTGGAAATGATTTAGTAAATTCTGTGGCTGGATTATCTGGATTCATTGCTTTAATCATTCTTAACATAATAATGGTAACTATTGATAGGTTTCTCATAAAGAATCCAATAATAAAACAAAAAGAGAAGTCTAGTGTAAATTAATTATTCTTTTCAGAAATAATATTGCAAAAAAATTGGAAATAAAATAAGAAAATTAAATTAGACTCTTATTTTTGCTTTTCTATATCTCTTAATTCTCGATGAAGGACTTTTCCGACTATTGTTTTTGGTAATTCTTCAATGAATTCCACGTATCGCGGATATTTATCAAAACCCATATTTTCTTTAGCCCAATCAATTATATCTTGCTCAGAAATTTTACCTTTAAATTCTTCCTTTAAAACAACATAAGCTTTTATGTTTTCATTACCATCATCATCGATAATCCCAATTACACCACATTCTTCAATTACTTCGTTATGATACAATAGATCTTCGACTTCTGCGGGATAAACGGAATGCCCTTTATATTTTATCAAATTTTTAAGTCTATCTTTTATTACAAAATATCCATCTTCATCCATTAAGGCTAAATCACCTGTCCATAACCACCCATCTTTTATCGTATCATTTGTTTCTTTTTCTCTCTTATAGTAACCTTTCATCATTTGTGGACCTCTTACAACCAATTCTCCTACTTCATTAATTCCAAGAGTATTTCCTTCAGGATCACAAATCTTTATATCAGTGTTAGGTACTGGCATTCCTATTGTATCATTTTTAAATATTCCTTCAAATGGGTTTGCTGTAACAAGAGGAGACATTTCTGTTAGCCCATATGCATTACGGAGCTTAGCACCTGTTAATTCTTCGAATCTTTTTCCTATCTCATCTGGAAGTGGACCTGCAGAACTAACACAATATTTTATGTAAGATAAATCATGTTTTTCTATTCCTTCATAATTATTTAAATTATTATATAACGCAGCAACACCAGGAAAGAACGTTACTCTCGCACCCTCAATAACCTCCAATACTTCATGAGATTCCCGAGGATTAAATACACAAGCAAGTTTCCATCCACAATGAATGGCAATATTCATCATAAATCCCATATAAATATGATAAAAAGGCAAAGCGGCAAGTAGAACTTCTTTTCCAAGTTCCTTCTCAGGAAACCATGCTTCTCCTTGAAAGACATTTGCTACTATGCTTCCATGAGTTAGGATTGCACCTTTTGGATAACCCGTAGTTCCTCCTGTATATTGTAACATGGCAATATCATCTTGAGTTAGTTTAACATCCGGAGGATTTGGCTTAGTCTCACGAAGTATGTCTTCAAATGTAGGTTCACCACTAGTCGGATATTCAGGCTTTGCCATTGGGTCTGGTGATAAATAAGGACCAAGATTACTAAAAAATTTATGTTTGACCCCTGTTTGATCAATAATTGGATTAACTATCGAGTTAAAACCCTCCCAACCAATATAGACTTTAGCTTCACTATCATTTAATTGCCTTTTAATTTCCAAACTTTTAAATAATGGAGAGATAGTAGTAACAATGGCTCCGATTTTTAAGATACCATAATAATACGCAACAAATGCCGGATTATTAGTAAAATGTATTGCTACACAATCACCTTTTTTAATACCAAGCTCAGTTAATTTTGTGGCTACGCGAGATACAATATCCCGTAATTGAGTATATGTAAGCTCAAAACCCATAAAGTAAGTTACAAAATTATTAGGATAAGTTTTAACTGAATCTTCAAAAAAGTCTACAAGTGTTTTATTTGGAATATTGACTTCTTTAGGAACACTTTTAGGCCAATGTTTGTAATATATTTTTTGATCTGACATAAATTTAGTTTAAATATTATTATATTTAACTTTAATTTTTCCCATAAAAGTAAAACATTAAGGGGGACTACTTTTATTTATAAAATTCTCAAAGAGCTTAATTCTTAGTATTATTTACAAAAAAATTTGTAAATATATATTTATTTTTAGATGACAATTTTATCCAAAATTGTCTAATACTCGCTTGAAAATATCATAAGCGTCTTTAGTGTATAAGCAAAATATTACTTTAAGATTTTGAGTTTCTGATTTAAGATATTGGTTAGTGGAAGAAATCATTATTTTTGCGCATTTATCAATTGGATAACCGAAAATTCCTGTAGAGATCGCTGGAAATGCAATTGATTTCAACTTATGCTTATCCATTAGTTTAAGACTATTTAAAGTGGCATTTTTCAGCTTCTCATCTTCATTTCCTTCTCCCATTCGAGGACCTACAGCATGAATAACAAATCGTGATTTCAAGTTTCCACCAGTAGTAATGACTGCAGTGCCAACTCGAGTCCCACCGATTTTATTACATTCTTCTTGAATTGTAGGACCTCCTTTGCGACGTATAGCTCCAGCAACACCACCACCTAGTATTAATTGAGAATTAGCTGCATTTACTATTGCATCAGTATTACATTCTGTAATATCGCCTTGTTTTAATTCAATAACCGAATTTTTTATCTTTAAACTGTCCATATTTTTATTTATTTTAAATAATATTGATTTTATACTGATTATTAGTTAATCTTCAATTTGGTTTTGAACATATCTTGCGAAAATGGTTATTTTTCAGAAACGTCGCGAGATTTGCCAAAAACTTCATTAATTTTCTTTTTATCTTCTTCGCTCATACTTTCCATTGCTTCTTTATTTTGTTTGATTAATTCCATCATTACATCTTTTTGAATAATTTGATGCAATACGGGAATATTAATCCTTATCCTTGTAAGTTCAGTAAACATCAGTTTGGCAGTTTCTCTCATTTTTTCTAATTCTTCTTTCGTCATACCCTCTTGACCTACTCCGGGGCAATCCACATCAACAATAGAATAATTTTTTCCGTCAAATTCCAATGGATAAGTCCTGCAACTGAGCGGTCTATTCTCATAAATTAAACATTCCTTTTTCTCTAGATTATATAAAGGGCATTTTTCATCCAACAATTCTTCAATTGGAGTAGATGCAAACGGATCTAATGAAGTTGCTTTTTGATCTGCATCATCTTTTGGGATTGGGATTGGTTTAAGTATAAGATCCAAATTTCCAGCGGGATTCTTATACAGTTCTAAATATGGCATAAAGTTGATCAAAACTCCGTTTCGAGCCCACATTTCTAAATCCCAAAATGTCAGAGGAACAGGACCTCTTTCAGCGCAACATTTATTACATCTTGTGCAATTAAAAGTAAATTTCGCTTTCTTCTTTTCTTCCTGTTTCACTTCAGTTTCTTTACTTTCATTAGTATTTATTTCTTCATTTTCTTCTTTTTTTTCATTATTTAAATCTTCAGACATTTAGAATAACTCCTCAATTATTATAAATAAGAAAAAATAACATCAAAAAAAAATTTTGCCTTTAGATTTATTTTTAAAAATAAATACTATGTTAATTTCAATAAATTAATACTATTTGAGGTTTGTAAAATGAATTTTGAAGAAGATTTTAAAATTATAAAAAATCTTACTGAAATCCAAGGATGCTCAGGAAATGAAGGTAAAATAAGAGAATATATTAAAAAAATAATTACACCGTATTGTTCGAAAGTAGAGATTGATTCTATTGGTAATTTATTTGGTTTCATTAATGGAGAAAAAATAGGAGACACTAAGACAAAATTAAATATCTTATTAGATGCACACGCGGATGAGATTGGGTTTATGGTAAGGTTTATTGACAAAAAAGGTTTTATCAGATTTTCCCAAGTAGGTGGCCAAAATCCACGAATTCTTCCTGGGCAAATAGTTACTGTTCATTCGAGTTCGGGACAAGATATTATTGGAATTATTGGAGAAAAACCGTTACATCTTCTTAAACAAGAAGAAAAAAAAAAAATAAGTAAGATAGAAGATCTATTTATAGATATCGGCACTAAAGATGAACAGGAATGTAAAGAATTGGTTTCTGTAGGGGATTACATTACATTCAAGCAAGAGTGTTCAAGATTGATAAAAAATCAGAGAATCTTTGCAAAATCATTCGACGACCGAGCAGGCTGCTTTGTCCTTATGAAATTAATTATGGAAATTTCTCAGATTTCCGATAAATTACCTCATAATTTAATATTTTTATTTTCCAGCCAGGAAGAAATTGGAACAAGAGGGGCAACTGTTGGATCATATAAGATTTCTCCTGATATTGGATTAGCGGTTGAGGTAAATCACGCAATTGATTTTCCCGGAATTGATAAGGAAAAATATTTTGAATGTTCATTGGGATCCGGAGTAGCAATAAGAGTAGGCCCAAATATGCATTCAAAATTAAGTAAAACGTTAATTGATCTAGCTAAAAAAGAGAATATTCCTTTTACTTTAAGAGCAGAGCCAAATATAACCCCTACAAATGCACGAGTAATTCAAATGACTAAATCTGGTGTTCCATGTGCGCTAGTTGGAGTCCCACTAAGATATATGCATACAAATGTAGAAACAATTCAATATTCAGATATAATTCATACAGTGAATTTATTGAAATCTTTTCTATTAAATGATCTAACGGGAGTATTAATCTTGTAAAATTCTTGAGATTTCTTGATTAGCTCTTTCATAGGTTTCTTTTGATATAATTTGGTGCTCATATAAAGTATTAAATAACTCCTTATCAATAACCTCTTTTCTACCATCATTGAACTCAACAACATCGACTTCTAAGTCTAAATAATGAATTTCCGTAGGCCGAATTTCAATAGGTGTATTAATATTATAATATGCACCCTTAAAGGAATCATTACGATCAAAATATTCGTTCTTATAACTCCATTCTCCTTCGATGAAATGAACTAAAGCATAATCTCCTTTTTCAATTGGAATATTTAAACCATCATAATGTCCTCCCGATTTAAATCCCCTTTTTACCTTGAGTTCGAATGGAGTTTTCTCACTTTTTTCAATTATTTTCCCTGGCGATAAAGATTCAACCTTAAATAAAATTTTTTGATGATTTATTGGAATATATATGTCTTTTTGAAAATATTTCTCATGAATAAATTCAATAAATGAAGAATTAATTCTTTGTTCTTCTTCAGGAAATTTTTCCAATAAATATTCATTGAAATCAATAATCATTTCAAATTTTTGAGATTGAAGGTTAAAGCTTGATTTAAATGAATGATGGTATTGAATAGTTTTACATATTTTACGCCTAAATTCATCCATTTTTAGTTTTAAATTTCCAGAAAATAAGTAATGAAATGAAATTGTATCTCGATATACAAGTCCAATATCTTGCTTTTGCTTCATTTTTAATTCTATTGATTTCTTTAATTCTAATATCTCATCAAATTCATCTCGAAGATCTTCCTCATTAGCATGCATAGCAGCAGTCCGAAAAATGATATCAATTCCTGTTAGTTCAAATGATTTTCCTAAATTAAACAATTTTGATTTAAGATTTGATGATTGAATCTTTTTGCTAAATAAGATTCTTGAATTACCTTTTAATAATAATACAAGATAATTTCCACTTAAAGAGTTAAATGGCATTAAAATAGGAGGATTTCTTCCAGAATCTTCCTGAATTACTTGAAAAAAACCTTCGAAATTTTTATCGTAATAGGAATAAATAATTCCATAATCTGGTTTATAATCATTTGTTGAGAGAAGTTGATTATCTTTACCGTAATCATTTTCCGTCTTTAAATCTACAATTGAATAACCCCGATTTTTATATGTTCTTATAACCTTTCCTTTATATATTGAATTACGTGAATATTTTGAAATGAGAGTAACCAAATCTGGAAAAATTTTTTGATTTAAAGGCAATTGTGAGATCAATTCTATAGGATATTCAATGTGTTTTTTAAATAAAAAAATATAAACAATTATCCCCTGATTATCATCGCGATCTTGAATAGTTACTTCCTTTATTTTATTTTCCTTGTCCGGTGTTAAATTAAATCTTCTCTGAATTAGTGGAGATGGATAGATTATATTATATCCCGCGTTTAGAAAAAGGTCGGTTAAGGCGGTTGAATATATACCACGAAGAAAAACATTTTTCATTTTAATATATCTCAAAAAGGAAAAATACTTTATTTTATTTACTACATTGATTTAAAAAAATTTTTCATTAATAATAAATAAGTTCAAAAACTTTTAATTAGAAAAATAAATCTTAAATAAATTAAATAAAAACAGAATTATTCATTCATGAAGCCACCAGAAATTGAATTTGAAGGAAAAAAATATATTTTTTCAATAAAATCATTGATTATTTTTGCAATAGGAACTCCATTAATTTCAATTTTAATTTATTTTAGTCATGATTGGGTTTGGCTTCATGAAATTGTTATAAAACAAACCGTTTTTTTTATGAACCTTCTGACAGAGATGGGAGCTGAAGCCGTTTATAACCCCTATGGGCCTTATTATTGGTATTTTGTGATCCCTGGAAAGCCGAATATTGGCTTCGAGACATTCTGCACAGGGATTCAAGCAATCGCTATATTTGCAGGAATTATTATCTCAATTCCACACTCAAAAGATCCAATCACAAGTAAAAATATATGGTGGAGAAAACTTAAAGCTCTAATTATCTCTTCTATAATATTTTATGTTGTAAATATTATCCGGATGGTTATACAACTCTATTTATATTATATTGGCTATGCTTGGGATGATATACACTACTCTATTTCTGCAGCAAGTTCATTTATTGCGGCAATTATTATTTTATTGCTTCATAAATGGATTCCGGAATTTATCATATCAATTATTTATGCGGGAATATTAATTAAAAGAAAAATTAAAGGTTCTAAAGAGATTGAATCAAGTACTTTATCAAATGAACAAAATAAAATTGAAAAGAATTAATCTTTGTGAATTGAAATATGATAGAATTTGAAAAAGAACAAAAAGTATTAACGATAGGAAATATTAAAATTGGTGGTCAACCAGGAGAAAATCCGAATGTATGTATCGGTTCTGTTTTTTATGAGGGACATTCTGCTCTTCTTGATGAAAAAACTGGTAAAATTGATAAAAAGTTAGTTGAACAAGAGCTTAATGAATTTGTTGATGTTTGTGAAAAAAATTCAATCCCATTTATCATTGATATTGTTGGCTCTTATGAGGAACCATTATATAAAGAATGTATATACATATCGGATTTGGTGGATTGTCCATTTTTAGTGGATGGAATAAATGATTCATCAAGAGTTCCAGTTATGGAAAAATTGGCTGAGAATGGACTGTTAGATCGGGCGATTTTAAATAGCATAGATGAAAGCACTAAGGATGAATCTCTTGAAAAATTTAAAGAAATAGGTGTAAAAAATACTGTTATTTTAACATTTGGGAGTCGTTATGTTTTTCCAAAGCAGAAATTAAAATTTTTACGGGAGACTCTATTACCAAAAGCAAATAAAGCGGGAATAGAAAATTGTCTTATTGATACTGGAGTATTAGATTTACCCTCTATCTCTATAAACGCAAATACTTCATTTATGATAAAAAATGAATTCGGATTGCCAGCCGGATGCGCGCCAGCCAATGCTGTTTATGCATGGAAATCAGTCAAACAATTTGGGAAAGAAGCAAGGATAAGTGCAATTACATCCGCTTCGATATATTGTATAGTTTCAGGAAGTGATTTTGTTTTATTTGGACCAATTAAATTTGGAAAATATATAGTTCCATCAGTTGCTTTAATTGTATCAATGAATTCTTATTATAGAAAAAGAGTTTTACGAAAAGAGATAGCAGAAAATAATCCATTATATAAAATCTTTAGAGATTAAGATAATTAGGAAATATATCGAATAATTAAATCCTGAGTTTTTTCTAAAAGTAAAGGTAAGAACTCATCAATTTTTTCATTTTTTTCTTCATTATCCACGAAAAAAAGAAAGAACATTGGATTATTTTCAATTATTGTCTTTTTTATTATTATTATATCATCAGGACTTATTTTATAAATTGCTTCATTTATATCCGTTTCTCTAAACCTTTCAAAAATCTTATATAAATTAGTTATTTGTGGTGCCAAAATTTCAAAAACACTCTTAACAGAGGCTTTTAAAGGTTGTGATTCAGAGAAAATATATTTTATTTCACCAAGTAATGAAGGACTATAAAAGTCAGCAAGTACTAGCCCTTGTTCATTCATTAACATTGAGATTTTTATGCCAATATCTTCAGAGAATCTACTTAAATTAAAGTTTATTAATTTCCTGTTAGGAGATAATAATGATAATCCATGAGAATATGCTCTCAATATCGTATATACTGAAAAAATACTTGTTAAGAAATATTCAATATTTAATTGTTTTTCTTGATTTATCTCTTCAATTTTTTTGACAATTTGATAAACTACATCCTTTATTTCAGTTGTTTCTTTTATATCTGGATCAACTTTGGAAATTATGATTAACACTGGAATTTCTTGTTCATATTTTTTAATATTTTCGAGAATTTGGTTAAAAAATTGAAGACTTTCATCGATTCTTTTGGGATCTCTAATATCTATGAAGTAATAAATTAAATCCGCATCATACAAATAGATTGGAGCCCTATTAAGAAATTTATCTCTTGATTTTTCTTGGCCAGATAAGTCCCACGTGAAAACATGACTGCCGAATGTTTCAAGATGTTTAATTTCTGCTCCTAATGTAGGTTTTAAACCTAATAATTTGGAATATTTTCGATCAATAGTTAATAAAAAGGATGTTTTTCCGGAATTATCTAGTCCAGTAAGAATAATTTTTAACTTTCTTGAAGAAGTTAGAGGTAAAGTGGGGTTTTTCTCAATTTCTAGCAAATTATTGGTTAATTTTAAAAAAGTTGGTTCTAATATCTTGTTATCTACATAACCATTATTAATTTTTTCGTCAATTTCGGCTACAACTTCCAATATAAATGGTTTTAGCCTCTCAATATTATTATAAATAAAACTTCTTTTATTTTCATCAATTAGTATTGATAATGTTGAGGCAATTGGTCTCTCTAAAAAGCTGGTTTTTATAAAATGAAAAAACACTAAACTGGAAATCCGGAAATCAGGAAAGGGTATAATTCCGAAATAATTATAATCGGAAATTTCATTATCAGTAAATAATAAAGAAAGACTTTTAATCGAAATTTGATAAATATCTCTTAAACTCTGCTTAAATGCCCCACCTTCATTTTGGTTAGTATCACATTCATCTAAATTGGATAAGATTGATTCAGGAAATATATATTTAGGCTCAGGTCCACGGTCACCATAAACAGAAAGTACAACTCCTTTTATACAACTTTCTTCGGGTATCTCTCTCATTAGTTAATATTATACAAACAATGGCTAAAAAAAATTTGTATTGTAATAAACATAAAAATAAACATAAAAACATAAAAACATAAAAAAATTTGTATTGTAATAAACATAAAAAAAAATAGGTATGATTGAGAAATTAGCTGAAAATATAAGAAATAATGTTGAGATAATCCAAAAACAATCATTAAATCATATTGTAGATTTTGTTAGGGCAAAATCATATAAAAGTGAAAGGATCTACAGCGATTACGGGGAAGATAGCGCTTCTATTAAAGAAAATGAGAAGTTATTATTATTCACAACTGATGGAATTCGTTCCGAATTTGTCAAAAATTTTCCTTATGGGGCAGGATTTAGTGCAATAATGGTAAGTGTTGACGATATTTATGCATGCGGAGGAACTCCTCTAGCAGCGAGTTTAGTGGTCAATTATAATAAAGAAAAAATTGGTAACGAAATATTTAGAGGAGCTTGCGAAGGTTCCCGAAAATTTAAAGTTCCAATTATTAGGGGACATACTAATCAAAACTCAGCGATTTGTTCTCTAGCAATAAGCATGGTTGGAGAAATAAAAAAAGAGGATTATATTTCTGCCGGAAATGCTCAAATTGATGACGACATAATATTAATTGCTGACTTTGATGGAAGACCAGGAAGGGCCAGTAAATATTATTGGGATACGGCTACGTTTAAGACTTCTGAACAAATATTGTATTCAAGAAAAAGTTTGAATGAAGTTGCCTCTAAACATCTATTAAACTCCTCTAAGGATATATCAAACGGAGGTATATTTGGCACATTGTATCAATTACTATCATATTCAGAAGTAGGAGCTAAGATCGACATAGATTTAATTATTCTTCCAGAGCTTCTGAAAGATTTAAATTATTCAATTTTTGATTATTCTAAAATGTACTTAACTACTTCTTTCATAACTACATGCAAGGAGAGAAATACAGAAGAGGTAATTAATTTATTTAAACGATATAATCTAGAAGCACATAAAATTGGAATAGTAATTAAAAAAAAAAAATTATATATATATAATAATAAGGAAGAAACTATTTTATTTGATCTATAGGTATAAAGTTATTTGTGAAAATTCGTATGCAATTTAATATCTCAAAAAGAGAATTATCGATCTTTATTATTCTTCTTTTCTCATTTAATTTGATAAATTTATTATTTCTCAATTTTAATAATGTTAATTCATATGAAATCAATTTTGAAACTAAGAAAATACCGAAAATTTCTCAATCTGAAGCGAGTGAAAACATAAGTGTGGAAATTAAAAGTTATAGTCAATTAATTTGGTTTAGTGGCAATATTGTAATAGAAACATCCAGTAATATAACAGGATTCTTAAAAATTGATTTATCAGACGGTTTAGGAGGAAGTTATTTTCAAAATTTTCAGCATATTATTCCAATTTCCAATACTTCTGAAAACGAAGTTTTTGAGATTCCAATAATCCCTCAGGTTTATATATTCCCCGGAATGTATAATCTATCACTTATTATTAATTATATTCCAGTAATAGATTCTATAGATGAAGATATAATATTATCTAGCCATTTACAGATTAATGTTGGATTAGGACCTCCAATACTAATAATATTGATTATTATATTTGGAATATCATTTACATTAATTCTTACAAAAAGAGAAACGATAAAAGAAGAGATTTTAACCTATGAACCAGAAAAACAAATCGAAGCTGCATTAGATGCACCTCAAGGTAAGATTAAATGCCCAGAATGCAAAAAAATAATAAATGAAGGTTTAACATTTTGTCCAGAATGTGGGAATAGGATTCCAGAATTTTTTAGATATCATCCGGAAACCCCTGGTCCTAGTTAGCTGTCTATGCAAATTGAATTATAAGCATTATTTTTAATTTGAAATTTAAAAAAATTTGTAATGTATATTAAAAATGAATTTTAATTACAAAGGAATTATCTCCGTAATAGGGAGTAGTGAAATAGATTCTGAAACCGCTGAAAAGGCTCGAAAAATTGGTCAATTAATTGCAAAGAATAGATATATTCTTGCATGTGGGGGAATGGGAGGAGTAATGGAAGCTGCATGTAAGGGATGTAAAGAAGAGAATGGTTTAACTATCGGAATTTTACCGACAGGAAATAAATATAATGCCAATCCATATGTTGATATTAAAATTCCAACAGCGCTTGGACATGCAAGAAATACAATAGTTGCTTTAACAGGTGATGGAATTATAGCTGTGGCTGGAAATGCTGGTACTTTAAGTGAGATCTGTTTTGCATGGGTATATAATAAACCAATTTGTGTATTAACTAATGTGAAGGGATGGTCATCTAAAATGGCAAATCAAAAATTAGATCATAGAAGAAAGGAAAAAATTCATGGAGCTAATACTCCGGAAGAGGCAGTAAAAAAGATAATTGAACTAATTGAAACTCATGAATGAAACATTCCAAAAATAAATTTGTAAAGTCCTAGGTATGATATTCCTTCTTTTTCTTTTTTTTACCTGACGAAGACCACCCACCAGAACCTCCAATAGCATCAGCACCTGCAATTGCTGCAGCAATAATGAGAACAACAATTAGAATTATAACAACAAATATCAATAAAAAGCATAAGATTCTGAATGCAATAAATATCCAGAAATCATCTTTTATTTTTTTTGTCATTATTGTACCATATAACATAATGATTAAGGATATACTAATTAAATATATCATAGAAATTAGAATTACAATCCAATTAGTGATTGCCATGACAAAAATATAAAATAGTAACACCAATATTATGCCTATTGCTATTAAAAGGAATTGAAGCCAAAAGTATCCAGCTGTAAGAAATTTATCCTTTAAGATAAGCCCTATTATTAATATAATTGCTGTTCCCCATACTGCTAAACTCACAAAAACATGAACATATATCGAAAAATCCGAAAGCCATATGAATATAGGAACGCTAAGGACTCCGGCAGTAAAAGCGAACATAAAATAAATAATGAGTCCAGAAATATTTTTTCCTTTCCGGGAAACAACATAAAATATAACGAATAAAATAGCATTTAGGATAACCATTATAACATATATGGCACCAATATCCAATAATGGCGCTATTTCTGTGAAAACTATGCCAAAAAGGATTTCACTAATTAACCAAATTAAAGATCCAATAAATATTGTTGGCATTACTTTTTGTAAAAATACTGTACGTTTAGAATCAGTAAGAATATATTTAGAGGTCATTTTTAACAATCCTAAATATCTATTAAATTGATAATTAAATTATTATCATTCATGGATTTAAAAAGTTATTGATAAAAAGATTTTAAATTAATTTTTTTTAAAAAATATCAGTCAATAATTTAAATTTGTTTTTTTTATTATATATAAGCGAAATTGTTTTATTAAAAATATATAGTTAAAAATTATAAAATTCAATATGCAATATCTAAAAACCGAAGAATTAGCTAAAAAAATTTTGTTTACAGGTTTAGACTTCGCAGGAAAGAGCTCAATTATTCTTGCTCTACAGAAAGAATTTTCAAAGATAGCTATACTCAAACCTACTCGAGGCGCAGAGAGGAGTGTATTCACATTTTTAGGATATGAATTTAGTACTTGGGACCTCGGAGGTCAGCAGGCTTACAGAATTAATTATTTGCGAAATCCGAGTAAATTTTTTGATAAGACTGAAATTGCAATTTATGTAATTGACATTCAAGATTCAGCACGCTTTGATGATGCAATTAGATATTTGAAGGATGTTATTAAGCAATTTAAAGAACTCGAAATTGCACCTCCAATCTATATTTTCTTCCATAAAACTGATCCAGCATTAATTAAAGAATCAAGGACAGATTTAAACAATTTAATATTAGATCTTACTGAAAAAATTAATAATACAATAGAATATGAGAAAATTAAATTTTATGAAACATCTATTTATGATTTATATTCTATTATAGAAGCTATTTCAGAAATTTTACTTAATCTTTATCCAAAATCCAACCTTATTGATAAGACTCTTTTTGAATTTGGGAAAAAAATTGAGGCAGAAGGACTTATGATCTTAGATGATAATTCATTACTTGTTGGGAGGTATTATTCGAATGATGAAATTAGGCAGATTTTAAGTGCGAGTTCTCCATATTTCCTAACATTACACGATAGGTTCAATGAAGCAGACATTGAAAAATCATCAAAAAAAGAGGATAAAGGTATGGTTGTGCAAAGAATGGGGAAATATTTTATGTTTAATGAAATTAAATTCCGTTCTGATCCGGGGGGACGATATTATCTGTTGGTTGCGAAAAATACTCCTTGGTTCGATCCAAATTTAATAAATGAATTTGTTGAAATTTTCCAAGATATTTTTATAATTTAAAAAAGTAAAAACTCGGTTTTTTATAAATTCAACATATCTACATTTTTATTAGATTATTGAAGAAAAAATATTTAACTTTTAATTATTATATTTCAGTTAGAGAAATTTTGTTTCTCCTTCATGAAAGTGTTCCATAATAAAAGAACGACAGGAAAACTAAAGATTAGTGAGATTTGATTGATTATATGCCCAAATTGTGGAAGCACCAACGAAAATAAGTCCCAATATTGCCGAAAATGCGGTTCATCAATTTCGAATGTGTTTTCTCCACCAAAAGTAAAAATTCCGATCTTTAATTCTGTAAATAAAGAAATTATTGGGGATAAACGAAAGAATAGAAATGATTTAAAATCCATTCAGAGAGATACTAAAGTACCTCTAAAACAAGTAGAGCAAAATAATATATGGACTCCAGATATTCCTGATAATGAGAAACGTGATTTTAATCTCAAAGAAATACCAAAGATTTCAGAGATTGATGGACCTTCAATAAAAGAAGGAAGACCTACTTCAATATTACAAGAAATACCTCCACAACCCTTTTCACTTCAAAGTATTCCATTAACTTATAATAAAAAGCAATCTTCCCAAGTTCAAAATATACAATCTCCAAAAAGAGAAGAGATATCTTCGGCAATGACGAATGCAATGCAAGCCCTTACAAAAAATCTTTCATCTAAAAAAAAGCCAATGAGAACTTTACCAGAATCTCTTAAAACTCAACAGGAAATAAAATATGAGGAAATCAGCTCCAACAATTTGGATGAAATATTAAAAAATATATCAAGATTAGATAAGAATATAGAAGCTTCGGCAATTATTAACCCTGATGGAGTGATATTATCTTCCGCACTTTCAGGAAGAGTAAATAACTCGTTGTTTGCCTCAATTGGAAAAACATTATCAGTATTAGGTAATGATATAGTTAATGCATTAAATACCGGTGCTTTAAAATCCGTTACAATTAATGGAACTCATGGAAAATTTAGTTTATCGCCAATAGTCAGTGATGTTCTTCTTTTAATTTTAAGTGGTCCGAAAGTGAAGGCAGGAATCATACATTTAGCTGTTAGCTTATTTAAAAAGAAATTTAAATCATATACGGAAAAGAAAAAATAATAATCTCTAATTGCTGAATTTTAAAATTTATTTGTTAAATTTTTTTGAATTGTTATATTAGTGATTATTTCATAAATAAAAAATTTTTCGTTGAAATCAAATTCTTGGATGAATCTGTTTAAATGAAAAATAGATACAATAGGAACTTGAATGTAACTTAATTTAACTTTATTCTCAATTAATGTTACAATCATTGGAATAAGTTTAAAGGGCATAAATGCTTTTATTTTTTGGAGCTCATTCTGATTTAAAAGTTTAGTTATTAATTTGGATATTACATCAGGATTTTTTATTAAGGCATGCATTCTTCTTGATTGGAGCTTTGATGCTTTATTAATTGCTGATAAATTATTTGTTCTACAATTCCAATGTTTTGCATCAATTAAAAGAATCAGTCTTCCTAACATGGCAATTACATCTATTTCATATCGTTTTTGATTAGTTTTTCGACTATAATTTGAATGGTCAGTAAATCTAAAGTTCTTAATAACTCTAAATTCATATTTATCAAAAATTTTTGAAACTAAGTCTTCAAATTCTTCCCAGTTTAGTAATTTTGATAATTTTGAAATATCTATATCTAAATATTTTACAGCTTCTAAAATAAAAAGAGATTTTTTAACTTCAATATGACTTTTCCGGAATGTAAGCCCACAATTAGTAGATGTTAAAAAAATTTTTATTAATTCGATATCATTTTGTGAAAAATCCTCAAAAAAACCATAATCGATATTGATATAAATACCAAGATCTTGAAATTCAGAAGGCTCAAATTTACGGATATGATTATATATATGTCGAATAAATTTAGTTAGTTTTTCATACTTATCAGAAATTGAATTAACCATTAAATCTCAGAGATTAATTTTTAGAATAATAATTTAAGGATTAATTTTTTTAACTTTTTAATAATTTATAATACCAAGAGCTAAAACATTTATTAAATTTTTATCAAAGTTCTATTGATTGAAAAGGAGTAAAACATGAAGGATAAAAAGCTACAAGATGAGTTTGAATTAGTTAAAGATTTAATCCCAAACGTCATAAATAGTAAATTAGAGATTGTTAAATTTAAACCTGAAGCAATTATCAATTCATTATTACTTGAAACAGCCGCAACAAGAGAGGAGGCTACTCTTACTACTCTGGATGTAATAAGAAAGATAATCTCTGCAAATCTAAAAATTTTAACTGCACCTTTAATCCGGGAATTAGTAAATGCTTCATTATTATCAAAGGGGTATGAATTATATCGATATCAATATACTAGACTAGGATTTCCTTTTTACGATTTTGGTAAGAAATTGGAATCTCAAAATATTAGTAGCGAAGATATCTTTAATCATTTAAAAACAGAATATCAAGAGGTCCAAAAATTAATCCTTAAATTAAAAAAAAAAGAATTTAAGGACAAATCATAAGTTTCGCGTTAAAATAGAGAAAGAAAAGATATCCTAATTTTTCAAAGATTTAATGATTTCTAACGATTCTATAATTAAATTAAATTAAATTTATGTTTTGGAACCAATTAAAAATAATTAAAGATTTAAATAAATTAAATAGATTTAACTAGTAAAAATCTATTAATTGAAATAATAGGTAGGAAAGGGTATAAGTTGGCTAATAGTCAGAATTCAAATGAATCCAATAATAACGTGAAGAATATAGAAGAATCTTCACTTATTAAAGCTATTGTTGTATCCATTTTTGATGCGGAAGGGCCAACACCTAAATATTATTATCCTAAGGATTTGGATGAAAATTCACGCCTATTAATAGCAATGAAAACCATAAGTTTGCTTATGGGAGAGGCAACATATCAAGATGGCAATGCAATAGAAGGTGTTAATTATTTTGGCATTTTACCTTTCCCAGATATTAAATTAAATGGATTAACCTATTTTTTTCTTATATTTGATCCTGAAGCAAGAGGTCAAGCAAAAGCGGCTACAATTACTATTTTAGTTGACGAGGAAAACAAATCATTTTTCTATGATAATATTAAATATTTACGAGTTATTATTGACAAATCTGCTTCTCAAATACAAAATGCTAAGGACTCAAATGAAATGAAAAATATTTTAGATTCTCTACGTATGCAATTATTAAATTTTATTAAAGATTTAAAGCACCCCTTTTCCCAAACTCGACAGATAAAAATTTTATTTGCGGGATTGGATAGGTCCGGCAAAAGTTCATTCGTTCTTGGAATAGAGAAAAAATATTCTGAAATAATAAAAGTCTTACCAACTAAAGGTGTATCAAGGGAAATAAGTGAGTTATTTGGTGCTCAACTGATCCGATGGGAACTTGGTGGTCAGAAAAGCTACCGAGATCAATATCTTAAGGAAAGTGAAGTTTATTTATATAACGTTGATTTATTATTTTTCTTGATTGATGTTCAAGATTTAAAGAGAAGGGAGGAAGGATTAAAATATTTTAAAAGATTAATTGAATCTCTTGAAAACATTGATGATTACCCTCCGATTGTTTTATGTTTTCATAAAACAGACCCAGATATAAAAAATGACAAACGAATTCGCGAAAACATTGAATTCATAATTATGAGCATTCAAGAATTTACTCAAAATTATTACATTAAGATATTTGAGACATCAATATTTGATCACTGGTCATTGGTCTCTGCCTTTTCCTACGGTATTAGCCGATTATCTCCAAATAGAGAGATTTTTAGAAAACAATTGGAATGGTTTGCTAATAAAACTGATTCTGAAGCTATTTTACTCTTAGATGAAAAAGCAATAATTTTATCTAACTTTTCAAGAGATGATGTCTCAGGAAAAGTTTTCGAGATTTCCGCCCCTCATTTTCAGACATTATATAAGACATTTAAGGAATTTAAGATTTTGAAAAAAGATTTTCTTGTGTCTTCTGGAATTTCTCAAACTAAAAAGATATTATTTAAGAAACTAAATATTGAGAAATTTAATTTATATCTCCTTCTATTCATTAATAGCGAAGATTTTATTGAGAGAATTGATGAATATTTGGATGAATTTATTTCACGGATTAAAATGCTGATACAAACATACATTTAGGAAAAAATAATCATATTGGAGGTCATAGCGTTGGTAATCCACAATTCGCAGTTTAAAAAAATGGAGAAAGCAAATTAGATAAAATAGAACTATTATTCTCGGGATATAGGGAAATATATGAAAGATTAAGGGAACTATTTCAACTCGTGATTTCCAAATGTTAAAAGAAAATCTTTCGGAAGAATAACCCGTATATTTATATTTGAGTTCTGTTAAAAAATATTAATGACGGCAGAAAGAAAAGAATAATAAAGATAAGGAATTAGAATATTTTCTTCTTAAAGAGATTGACGAGTATTTTAAAGAATATGACGAATTAATTCTTAAAACAATTAATAGAAAATCAATTTCTAAATAGCTAATAATATATGCAAATCATTTAATAAAATACGGTCGATATAGTATGCTTTAGCTAAAAATTTAACTGGAAATATCATATTGAAACTGTGATTTGTGAGTTTGTAATAAAAAATAAAAAATAATTTTTTTATTTAAAAATTTCGTTAATTTGCTCGTTAAACTTGAATCAAGGGTTATTTTTTCGACGCTTTAGAACTACATAGAGTGAAACCGTCAATCCAAATAGTATAAATCCTAACATCCATACAAAAGGATAACCCGGGATAACTCCATCGGTCGCAGCTCCAGTACAATCGTCGTTATCGTGAATGTCATTATCACTTCCCAAATCGTTAATATTACCTTGTTCGTTGTAACAGACAATATTCTGGTAGACTTCGTTATTATCCGATTCTTCACTTAAGCCAATACCATATGGACTATTATATGACGCGTAATTGCCCGAAAGAGTGTTGTTTACTGAATATCTTAAGAAAATACCATATAGATCATTATATGACGCGTTATTGCCCGAAAGAGTGTTATTGTCTGAATAACAAAGTTTAATACCAAAATCTTCATTATGCGAGGCGTTATTGCCCGAAATGATATTATTACAACAATCAAATACCAACCAAATACCATGTTCACCATTATGCAAAACGATGTTGCCCGAAATAGTGTTATAATTCGAAAAATAACTCAAACTAATACCCGCATTAGAATCATTCATGGCTTTATTGTCAGAAATAATGTTATAATTCGAATTATCAGTGCAAATTCCTCCGCGTCTATTATTCGATACAATATTATCCGAAATAATGTTATAACTCCCATCCTTCAAGGCAATTCCGTAAAAATTATAATTCACATCACACTCAGTTATTTTTACATTTTTAACCGAGTCTAAAAAGATTCCGGAATCCCCCAATCGATAAGACACCACTGCCACCAAATACCTCTCATTTCCAGAGTTTATAATAGTACAGCGTCTTATAATTAAAAATCTATCCGTATTTCTGATATCCATCCCGCAACCAACCCCTCCCGCATCAATTTCAAGGTCCTCAATCACGTGAGCCGTATCCCATGACAGACCGTCCGTGCCCTTCCCCGAACAAAAAGCGTCTAATGCGGCATTCCCATCGATGGAAATTGGTGAGTGCGATACCGATGCCACTGGGTCGGAAATATATGTATAGTTAGTTTCTACCTGATACCATGAAAAAACAAACGAATTCAAGAACGCCCCTAGAAACAGTATACAAATCGTCTTTCTTAAAAGATTTGTTTTATGTTTTAAATTATATTTATTGTTTTTCATTAAAATTCCCTTCTCATATTAAATTGTATTTTTTATTTTTGTTAAATCTTATATTTTCGTTTAAAAAAAAAATCATCTAATATTTAAAAATATATCTATTTATCAAACTGCTACAGTTTAGACACAAAATACGAGAAACTATTCACCACAAATTTCTTTTGTGTTGCGAAACATAAGAAGCAAATAGAATTATTAAACATGTAATTTTAACATGGCATTTTAGTATATTTAAAATCTATATCGCTTTGTCTTCCATTCCTTTAAGATTTAAAATTCAAATTTCAAACAAGAATTAATAAATTGAAAAAATAATTAAAAACTCGGAATATATTCTAATTTAATTATATTTAGAAATTTGATAATTTAATATGTATAAGAAAGAGAATCATTTTCATACATCACTTTTTTTTCCTTCTTACTTTTACCGGTTTTTATGAAGATATAAATTATGACTAAAAAAGTTATTAGGATAATTAATCCAACTATAATAGGTAATATAGTATTATCTTCTATTAGATTTACTTCAAGAACTTCGACATGTATTAAAGTTTCATATTTGAAAACCCCATTGGCTTGATATACAGGACTAGGAAGAACAGAATATTCACTAACATAGTATGTTAAAGAAGGGATTTCAAACCAAGCACCGATATTTGCTGTTAAATGAATGAAGTCCATATAATTAAAATAATTATATCCGGTGCTGCCCCATGTAGGATCCGATGGGACCCACCCGATGTTGGGCACATAATATTCCAACCAAGCATGAAGTAATGTATTGGAATCAAGTATTCCTGCGGAAGATGATGGTGAATTTTTGGTAAAATTGCTATAATAATCCCATTCGGCGCCTACTCTGAAATTATTATTTGGTGTAGCAACACCAGCTGCGGTAGCATTACTTAAAATCAAACCAGTACATTTCCTAGCTGGAATTCCTTGAATTCTTAATAAAGTAATCATTAAATTAGAAAATTCACTACAATCTCCCTCTTTATTTTGATATGCCCACAGAGCCCCCCTTTCTACGGCTTGTCCTACATATTCAATGTTTTCAGAAATATAATCGTAGATTGTTTTAGCTTTATCAATTGGGTTGGTTAATCCCTCAACAAGGCTATTAGAAAGAGATATCAAAGTAGGATCATTCATTTCAAAGAGTGGTTCTGCTTGACAATATAGCTCATGAATTATATCTGAAGTGTTGTATATACCAATATTTTCCATAGGGATATTATTATCAAAAGAAATTTCACTCAATGTTATGACATATTTTTGATTAATCAAAATTGGAGCACTATTTAAATTGTTAATTATGCGATTAAATAAACAGTAATGATTACCAAATTCATCTGTTTGAGTAATTATTTCAGTTTCATTACCTTCAATTGAATGATATTCTAATGAAGATACTTGTATTGGGGGAGTAAATTCATATTCACTGGGGATACGATTATCAAAAAGAGAATATTTTAAATAAAATGCATAAGGATTTGGACCTAAACGAGTTAAAGTCCAATTTAGAGTAATTTCGTAAGTAACATTTTGAATCATATTATAATGTGTTATTCCTGGGTATTCTGATTTAATCGAAACTTGTTCTAACCCTTTCACAAAATTAAAGTGAATAAATGAGATATGACAGAAAGTTAATTCAAATAAAATAAATGTTAATATAATAGTTTTTTTTTGCATAATATTATCAATTCTTAATTTTATCCAAATAATAAAGTCTTAAAATATAAAATTGATTATTTAAAGTTGGAAAATTCGTTTTAAAGTATATATTAATCGGAAAGAGGCTTATCTTTGATTTATAAAGTATTTTTGATTGATGGGGATGCTGGAATTCTTATTTTAGAAAAATCTTTTAAAGAATTTAATAAAAGTAAAAATTTAAAAACACAATTATTAACTGATTTCTTTAAAGAAGTAAATAAGATGGTTGATGATATACAAGATGCCATGACTAAGGGAAAGGGGGTAGGTGATACAAATAGGATTATTTCTGGAGAATACTCCACGATAATAATGTACTACCATCCATTGTCTCATGTGCTATTTTGTTCGATATCTGATGAGGATGATGATAAAGAAAAATTAATCGAAATATTACAAAATTTTGGCTTAAAATTTTATGAAAAACATGAAAAGGATTTAAAGAAATTTAGAAAAACCTCAGAGAAAAATTATTTTTTAAGTTTTATTGATGAGATAGATGTATTATCAGTTGGAGGTCGTGGAGCAGAAATTTTACCAAAACTAATTATTGCAAAAAATATACTTGAACGTATCAAAAATATGGGTATAATAAATAATAAAGAATTAAAAATTGCTCTAGAATGTAATGGAAAAAAATCCCCACTCCGAATTTCAAGAATTTTTAATACAATAGAAAGCAAAATAAGAGAGAGCCTTAAAAAATTGGAAAATCTAGAAATTATTAAATTATAAAAACTCAAATTGAGGAAAAAAAAAGAAAATTTCAAAAATTCATTTTAATTAATAAACTCAAAATAATAATTTCATAATTTTTGAAAAACAGGAAAAATCGAATTATCATGATACAAAAACCTACAGTTATATCACCAAGTAGAGAAAAGCATTTTAAAAAAGGCACTGGATTTTCACTTAAAGAAGTTAGAAAATCAAATAAAACATTGCAAGATTTAAAAAGCGCAAAAATAAAGATTGATTTTCGCAGAAAAACAGAATATCAACAAAATATTGAATACTTAAATAATTTAAAATTAGATTTGAAGGAAAAACCAAAACGTGAGCCCTATAGGAAAAAGGAAGAAAAACCTAAAAAAATAACAAAAAAGAAAGTAATTAAGAAACCTCCAATAAAACTAACTGTGTTAGAAAAATTAGGACCATCTACAGAAAAAAAAATGATGGAAATTGGAATTCCTGATGTTCAAACATTAATTAAAGAGGATCCTAAGGAAGTTGCTAGCTTAGTTTCAGGGTGTTCAGAAGAACGAGTAATTAAATGGATTGAAGCAGGTAAGAAATTAGTTGAGTAATTATACTTAATAAAGAAAGTTAGTGGAATAACATTGCAAAAAAATTATTATGTTTATTCTAACGACAAATGTAAAATAGTAGTAAATAAAACCCCAATCTGGTTTGAAGAAGTAAAAGTAGAAGGGAATCATGAAAAAGGAACAATATTCTTCGAATCTCATGATGAATTTGACGAAAATTTTGGTAAAAGTGTAAAAATTGAATTATCCTGGTACCAAAAGGTAAGAGAAGAGTATTATCACGCTAGAGAAGTACAAGATTCTATTGATACATATAATAGCATTAATATTGTAGTTACAAAAAAAGAAAACATTTGGCTCTTAAGTCATGAATGCACATATTGGTTTGGAACAAGGACTAAAATGATAAGAAAAGGTTATTACCCTTCAAAAATCATTCACTCAGTATTTTTTTGTGAAATTACTGGGCGAGTTATAACTATTCATTTTGAAGTGATTAGAAAATATTACTTAAACTATGAGAAATTTATAATTGAAATGCTTCAATCGATTATATGCCATTAAATAATAAATAGATTCTTATTTTACTGATTTTCTTTTCGCAGCCAAATAAAGAAATTATCCTTATTTCCCGGTCCTCCTAAGATTGAGAATTTTCGGATTTTAAAGTGTTTAGTTAATTTTTTAACTTCTTTTTCTGAAAATAAGTGATAATAACGAGTGTAAGATCCTTTATTATTCGATTTTTTCCAAGGTATAATTATATCACCAAATTCTTGCAACCCTTTGCTATATTGAGACTTCCTATATTTGAGAGAGAACTTTCTTTTTAACCAATCTTTTATGAAATATTTTCGAAACCTTTTTTGCCATTTTCGCCATACAGATAAGATAAACGAACCATTTTCTATCATTAAATTTGGGATATCATGCATAAAATCTAAACGAACTTTTTTGCTATATAAGTGGTGAATCGAAGCGATTGCAAAGATATGGTCAAATACATCTTTTCTAAATGGAAGGTAAATTAGATCAGATAATATTATTTCGATTTTTCTCGTTTTTAAGCGATTATTTCCATGTCTAATCAATTCATCTCTTTGATTTTTAATAATTTTCAATAATTCGATCGAATTATCTAATCCGATTATTCGAAAATCATTTTGGTTACCTCCAATAATTGACATATTCCTACCATTTCCACATCCAGCATCTAGAATTGTTCCGCTGATGTCAAGACCGCCCTTCATTATGGATTCATAAAACTCTATAAAGGCTTTCCAGGGCTTCCTCCTTTTTTGATCAAAGTCTTTTGCAAAACAATCATAAAAACCCATTAAATCTCAATAAAAAAAAATATACTAAAATATAAAAAAATATAGATCTTTCTATAAATTATGGAAAATGTTGATTATTTCTTTCAAACTTTTAATGAAGTGCTTGGAGAAGATATTTTAACTTTTTTTGGAAGATTTTATGATTATTTATCTGATTTATTTGTAGAGGCTTATATTAAATTAGAAAATGAGATTAAAAATGATGATTTTACAACTTATAAAAAAAATATTGAAAATATTTTTGAGGTCGTTTCATTAGGATTAAGAACAATTGGTGTTCCAAGAGATGAGATTATCTCATTTAAAAATGATTTTCTAAATTCGATTAAAGATAAATATGAAAATATTGAGAAGTATAGTCAAATAGTAGATTTAATTTTACGACCGATTATAGAGGCTTCCCTTATTGAAATTATTATCCAATATTTTATAAGTAAAAACAAAACCCAACTTTTAAATCTCAATGTTTTCAATTTACTTCCAAGAGGATTTATAGAGAAAGTTGAGAATTTCAAAGAATCTTATGTTTCACCTACAATTACTGATTTTTTAAAAAGTGATAAAATTAAAAAGGAACCTACTCCTGTTTCAGTTGAAGTTAGGGAAATACCGGCAAGATATATTAAACCTGCAGAAAAAGCTATAATGGTTCTTTTAGAAAAACTTAAACAACAAAGAATTGATAGTGAAATCATTCTACGTAAAGAGACTCCTATCGAAAACAAAGATGAAGCCACAGAGATTTTAAATAAAATTAGCAAAATTCGAGCTGAAGATCTCTCTCTTATTGAATCAACAGAAGTTAAACAACCAATCGAGGAAATTAAAATAAAAAAAACTTTAGATATTGAAAGTGAAAAATTTATTGAATTTTTTGGTGATTTTCCTCAATTATCTTCAATTATTAGAAATAGTATAAAAATTAATATTGAAAATTTACAACAACATAATTTTAAACAGTTTCAAGATTTAGAGACATTCTATTATTTCATATGTTCTTTAAAAATGATGGGGTTAAATTTACCTTATTCTAGAAACGAGATCGTTAATAGATTACAAAATTTTATCTCTAATAAAGTTTTTTGTGCAGGAATTGGTTCAGCCCCTGATCCTTTAAACGTTTTTTTTGGAACTGCAATTTTTTCCGAGTTTAATTTATTATCACATGAAAGCATTGACATCGGAAAGATAAAAAAATTTATTTTTGGAGAGCTTTCTGATTTTATTCCCTGGAAATTACATCTAAATACATACTCTTTATTAACTCTTAAAATTTTAGAAAAAAATGGAGTTTCTACCCAAAAATATTCCCAATTAGAATCCAATTTATTAAAATATGATATCACAACAGCTGAAGACTATTATCCAAATATTGATTTATTTGATAAAATTCTTTCTCTTAAACTATTAAATAATTTTGGTGATTTAAGCGATATTTCTCAAGAATTTCTCAGACAACTCAAACAAAATATTACAATAAATGGATCTATTAATGACAATCTTACTGATACTGCTAAATTTTTGTTAATGGCATCTCTATTGAATTTAAATAATGAGATAAAAGATGAAATAAATAAAATAAAAAATTACATTCTAAATGAAACAATACTCTTTCATAATCCAAAAGGTCTTAAAAAGTTAAATTGGAATCTCGATAATCTTGGATATAAAATAGAAATTAGGATATTATACTGGGTTTTATTAGCACTCTCTCAATTCCCAAATAATTAATCTTCTATCATCCATTTTTTCATCTTATATTTTTAAGATAGTTTTTATAAAATTTTGTGCTGTAGGTTTAATTCTTCCTTTCTTAACATTCATGTTCCAAATTTCAATAAATTTATTGTTTTCCTTTAATTCTTCTACAACTTTCTTGCCAATTTTTACCCATTTTTTATTACTAATATATGGAGCATTATCTGAAATGCCTTTACAATATTCTTTTGCTTTTATCGCATAGAACATCTGGACATTGATTTTCAAATTAGATCTTCTTAGATTTAATACTTTAAATGTAAATGGAAATGTTCGACAAAACATAGGGCGTAAATTATAAATTTTGCACTTTTTTTTTTCATCTAAAAAGATACATGCCCCAGTAGATTTTTTTAATAGTCCAACAAAAGCGTTTCCTTTTTCAGTAATTATCGGCGGAATTACCATTTTTTTAATAAAATCATTTGAGAAATTTTTTTCATAGATATAAAAACCCAAAATTTCTAAAATTTCATTAAAAGTTAAATTTAATCCTTTAGTTATTCTTAAAATATCAAGATAAGTTGCATTAACTATTGTTTTTTTATCGGAACAGCAATTCGCGCAATAAATACATCGAAATTTGAAACGATCCTTTTGCATTTTAATATAATAAAATAAGAAAGAATAGTTTTTAATTAATCTAGAAATTCTTTTTTCAACATACTAATAATATCGTCGCGATCTGAATTATCAATATTTTTTGCGTCTTTACCCATTGTATTATATCTATCAGGAGGTATATCATGAAATAATGATAAGATTAGGATTATGGCGTTCTCAACGAGCTTGTAGTTTTGGTACAAGTTCTCAATTTCTTTCTTTTTTTTCAAGAAACCCATTAAGTTTATGTAGGTTTGGTCTTCAAATACCTCTGTTTCTCTATCAGTTCTATCCTTTTTATTAAAGAATTTAAGAATTTGGTTATAAGCTTCCAGTTCTTTACCGCTGTTAATAGTACTCAAACCTTTTAATATTTTTTAATATTATCGAAAATTACTTAATAATAAGTTCTTATATTTCAAATTTTTAAAACTCCTAAAAAAAAAATATAATATGCTCATATTATGTTCTGTGGGTTGAAATTCTTCATAACGATTCTATTTTTGTCGTATGGTTTTCTTACTGCTTGGAAGTTTGTTATTTTTGTCGGTACATATAAAAATTAAATCTTTTAAAATTGCTCTTATTGGTATCTAATTATTAAAAAAACATTTTTTTTCAAAATAGTAACCTTTAATTAATTTCTAAGCTAATTTTTAAAAAAATGGAATCAGAAACTAATAAGAAAAAAATAAAGTATCATAGTATCTTTCTTTATGCAATAAGTTTTTTTCTAATTTATTTTGTTTCATTTGGTATTCCAGGAATTATATTATGTACATTTATCAATTTTTTTTTAATTCCTAAAGTATTTAATGCTTCAAATTTTCTGGATCTTTTTACGAATCTAGACTCTCTTATTATTTTAATTTTTACTCCAATAATTATAATTGTTTGTTATTTATTACATTTATTCATAATAGCAATCAATTTAAAGATAGTTTTTTATTATACAGAAAAAAAGGAGCCTACTAGAGATGGTATAATTCCAAGAGATTTCCCTAATAAAGCCTTAAAGTTTTATCATGTAAGATCATTTATATTAAAGTATCCGAAATGGGCTTTTTCAAAAAGTCCATTCCCTTGGCTTACCATTAAATTATTTAATTTTATTGGTGCAAACCAGATGGGAAAAGGCACAACACTTGAAGAACAAGTTGTTGGTGATAAATTAATTAAAACGGGAAAAAATTGCTATTTTGGAGTAAATAGTGCTTTAGCTAGCCATTTAGTAGAAGGGATTTCTGGAAATGTAAATTTCTTTACTATTAAAATAGGAAATAATGTTACATTTTCAGCATTTGGAATGGCAGGTCCAGGCACGGAGATAGGTGATAACGTAGCCATGCTTCCAATTTCTGCTGCGCCAAAGCATAACCAATTGAGAAGTAATAATTATTATTTTGGATTACCCGTAAGAAAAATATTTAAAAAAAAAATAAAAGAATGTACTGGATTAACCGAAGACCAAATCATAATCAAAAAGAAATCAAGAGATGCATAAAGATATGAAAGAATCTACGGAATCTACGGAATCTACGGAATCTATGGAATTAACTATTGACGTTCTTACAGGAAGCGGAATGCCTAAGGATGCTTTGAAATTTTTATGGCTTTATATTCCGATTATCTGGTTTGCCGGAACAATAACTTTAATACAATTCACATCCTTTTGGAAGGATTTTTTTGGTATACCTATACTTTTTTACTTATTATTACCATTTGTGATATTTGGCGATATTTATATCTTCCTTGGTTGCTCATTGTTTTTTACTAAACTATTATTAATTTTTATAAATCTTATTCATAAACCAAAAGAAGGAATTTTTCATATTAGAGAAGATAGAAGAGTTTATCTTTTTTGGTGTATCAGAAAATTACTAAAAAAATTTGTAATATGGTTTGCAAGAAATACCCCTCTCCCATATGTTGATACTATAGCTTTTAGATGTTTGGGAGTGAAAGTGAATTTTTCAAATTCAATATTAGACAGCTGGTTAGATTTAGAATTTATTGAAGCTGGAAAAAAGGTTTTTATTGGACAAGGTTCAACGGTTTGTAGTGGCATCGTTGTTGGAAATTATTTAATAATAAAAAAAATAATATTTGAAGATCTCGCTATAGTTGGGGGTCAATCTGTTGTTTCTCCAGGAACAATTATCCGAAAAAACGCAATATTGGGTGCTGCATCAATTACTAGCTTTAACCAAGAATTAGAAAAAGATTGGGTATATATGGGTATTCCAGCAAGAAAATTTAAACTAAATAAATATGCCGAAAGTAATAGAGAGATTATTATAAAAAAGGACGTCGAATTAAAAGAGACATCTATAGTTAAATATGAAAAAATAGAAAATAAAGAAGGTGAAAAATAACGGCGACTCCTATATCTTTAAAAATGGCTCCTTTTACGGCAAGTGTTATAGCTAAAAAGAGATATTTTATTATATATTTTATTTTAATATGGGGGAGTTGCATTCCTCCCATTTTACAATTTTGGTTTTTTTGGAAAATTCTAAATATTAATGAATTATTATTTTTTGCTCTTTTGCCATTAGAATTTCTTCTTTTTTATTTAATTTTAGTTTTTAGTTCAATATTTTTTGCAAAAATAATCTTAATTTATGTAAATTTATTTCATAAACCTCGAGAAGGTGTGTTCAAAAGAGATCCTAAAAATAGAGATTATTGTTATTGGAGCCTTCGATCAATGATTATAAAATGGCCAGCATGGATAAGTCATTCATTCCCCGTTCCTTGGCATGATGTAATTTTAATGAAAGTATTTGGAGTAAAAACAAATTTTTCAAATATAACTTTTGATGGATGGGTAAATTGTGAATTTATTGAATTTGGAAGTAATATATCGGTTGGTCAAGCTGCGATAATATTATCTTCAATGATTATTGGCGATTATCTAATCATTAAAAAAGTAAAAATAGGAGACAATGTAATCATTGGCTCGCATTCAGTCATTTCACCTGGAACAATTATTGGAAAAGATTGTATCCTTTCTGCATTTTCTTATACTATGGTTGACCAAGAATTAGAAGAAGGTTGGGTTTATATAGGAGTTCCAGCAAAAAAATATAAAGAAAATAAATTTATAAAAACTGAAAAAGATTTAAAGATTAAAAAAAAATTAAAGGAATCAGAAAAATGGGATAGTTTCATCGAAAAAAGAGAGAGTATTACTTCAAAATAAGAAAAAATTAAGATAAATTAAATTAAAAAAAATCCTCTATAAGTTAATCTAATTCCTTTGGAATATATCCATAGGTTTCTTTAAATTTGGTTTTAACATCTTCAAGAGTATATACTTGAGATTGACCCCCCATTGATTGAACAATAAAAGAACCGATAACGGATCCTAATTTACAAGCATCTTCTAAAGACATTCCCTTGACTAATCCCGATAAAAAACCAGAACGATAGCCATCCCCTGCTCCCGTTGGATCAATAACTTTATCAACATGAGCACAAGAAATTACAGAATTAATGTTTTGCTCCTTAGAATGTACAAAAGAACCTTTTTCACCTTTTGTTATTATTACAATTGGTACCAAATCAAAAAGTTCTTCTTTAGATAATTGAGTTTTTTCTTTTATAATATCAAATTCATTTTCATTAGAAATTAAAATTTTAGCTTTCCTAATGACCCTGATCAAATCCACAGAAGAAAACAATGGAAGGACTTGTCCGGGATCAAACATGAAAGGTATATTTAATTCTTCTAATTCTTCTGCAAAATGAACCATAGCAGGAACATTCTGAACTGAATTGATAGCAAAAAAGTAGTTGTTAGGATCTTTAATTTTAGATTTTAGTGAAAACTCAACATTTTTATCTAGAGCTCCGCCATGAAAGGTTATCATTTGATTTTTTGAATTATCATTTACGACAAAACATGCTGCAGTATATAAATCATCGTATATTTCAATAATTTGATTTATATTATCAAATTTATCTAAATGCTGTTTATAACCTAGACTTATAAAATCCTTTCCGACGGAACCACATATATCACAATGAACACCCAATTTACTAATATGATAAGAAATATTGCCTGCAGTCCCTCCGAATTGACAAACCCTAGAACTGGCAGTTACAACTGATTGATATTTTCGATTCTCTACATCAATACTAACAGCATCTAGGAAGTTTTTATCGAAATCCATAATATGATCATATGCAATAGAACCTAAAACCAGAATTTTTTTCTTGTTCATACTTATTTCTAAATTAAAAATAATTAATATTAAAAATTAATCTTACGTTCAATCTAAAAAAAAGAAGTAGAAATTAAAATTTAATATATATAATTTCGGATTTCTTTATTTTTTTTTATCTTTTCTATTTTTACATATAGTATTCAAATATGATTTATATAAGATTAATATTAACAGCATTAATTCAAAATCAAAAGACATAAAAGATTTCTAATTTTTTCTTACTCAATGGTTGATGATCAACAAGACTTTGACAAATTTGATACTTTATTCCATCCTAAACATATAGCTTTTATTGGAGCTTCAGAAAAATCCGCTCTCGGATCTATGCTTTTTTTGAGATCTTTTAAAAACTCTCAATGGTCAGAAACTTTTTATCCAATTAACCCAAGAAGTGAAAAAATTCTTGATTGGAAATGTTATCCCTCTGTTCTAGATGTTCCATATCCTATTGATACGGCTTATATTTCCACAAAGATAAAATATATCCCAAAAATAATGAAGGAATGTGTTGATAAAAGAATTCCTTGGGTGATAATTTTTTCCTCTGGATTTTCTGAGACAGGAGATCCTGAGAGAAAAAAATTAGAAAGGGAAATAGTTGAGATAATTAAAAGAACTGATACAAGAGTTATCGGCCCCAATTGTTTAGGACCTTTTAATGGAGAAACGGGGATGGCTTTTACTTTTTCTACTCCATTTGGAGTTCCTGGCTCAGTTTCTTTTATGAGCCAATCTGGAGGGCACCTCACTCAATTAGTTGATGTGGGTTTCAAACGTGATTTGCGATTTCGATATGGTGTTTCATTCGGTAATCAGATAGATTTAAATTGTTTAGATTTCTTAAGGCATTTCCGTAGAGATATTAAAACAAAAGTAATTGCTATATATTTAGAATCTTTTGGATCCGCAGATGGTCATGAATTTTATTTGGAATTAAGAAAGACAACCAAAACTAAGCCAGTTATAATTTGGAAAGGTGGATTTACAGAAGATGGTTCTCGTGCGGCCTTTTCACATACAGGAGCTATAGCTTCAAATCAAAAATTATGGGATTCAATGGTAAAGCAAACAGGGGCAATCTTAGTAAAAAATAATGATGAATTTTGGAATATAATAAAAACTATAGAATTATTATTTTCAAATCATCTTCCTAATGGAAGAAATGTAGGAATTATCACCCCTGGTGGTGGATTATCGGTAAATGTTACTGATTTATTTGCATTTCACAATCTAAAGGTTCCTATGTTAACACCGAGGTCTCAAGAAAAAATTGCAAATATTCTGCCAGATGTTAATGTGAATATCAAGAATCCGATAGACTTAGGGGCTTCCGGGTTTGTCGTAGATATTTTTGCAGATTGTATAGAGATTGTAGTTGATGACCCAAATATTGATATAGTTATCGTTCCATTATGGCCAGATCATTTGTATCGACATGTTTTCAATAGAATGATTAAAATTCAAAAAAGAATTTCAAAACCATTTGCTTTTTGCCTGCCTAGCATTGCAGATTCTATTGAAATGGCAAAAAGATTTAATGGTGTTAAGAAAAAATTACATAAAAACCGTGTTCTTTACTTCTTTTCTTTAAAAGAGGCTGCAAAAAGTATTTCTTTATTTTGTGATTATTGTGATTATTTAAATTTTGGAAGATAATCTTTTTGCAGCTCAACCATTTCGTTAAATATTGATTCAGCCATTTCGGCATTTCCCACATTTGGATCGATGGTTAGACATTGTAATGCAATTTCACGGGATCTTTTCATGATAGCATCAATACATAAATCCTGTACACATGCTTCGATACGAAGTAATGCTGCTATACCTTTAGGCAAATTACCGATTTTTATACCATGAACCCCATCACCATCAATCCACACAGGTCCTTCGATTATTAAATCTTGAGGTAAATTATCTATAAATCCATCATTCGGTATATTTACTGAACTTTCATAACTCTTTTTGCCTGTAATAATTGCTTCAATTATCGGAATCGCACGCTCACCAGTAGAATGTTTTGGTAATAACCTCATCCTTTTAAATGTTCCTTTTTTAAAACGTCTATGAAATCTCATAATGCGATCGTAAATTGCCTTTCCGCCTTGGTCGGTATGATCAATCCAATCAATCATATCTTGAGTTTCTGTAAATTCCTCTCCAAATTGTAGATACTCACCTAGATGATTATCACAAGCATAAGAGAAGTATCCAAATCTCTTAAATACCTCAAATGTTAATTCAGAATATTCAAATCGATTTTTAACCTTATTAAGATATTTCAACGCTTTATTATTAAATTCAGGCATTAAACTTTTACCAGTTTTGAAATCCTCTAACCCAATTAAAAACCCAAAGTGATTTAATCCAACAGCAGTTATTTTGAAATCTTCGATTTTTTTATTAAACATCTTAGGGAGAAATCTATTTAAATAACCAATTTGATGACATAGACCAATAAATTTCAGATTTTTCGTGCTTCTTTTAATTGCTAAACATACCCTTGACATAGGATTTGAGAAATTAATAAAAAATGCATTAGGACAAATCTTTTCAACGTCTTTTACAATTTCTATGATCGGTGGAATTATTCTGAATGCGTGAAAAGTCCCTCCAGGACCTCCACATTCCCCCAGAATCTGGGTTGAGCCATGATTTCTCGGTATTTCATAATCTTGTCTCCATAATTCCATTCGATCACCAACTTCAATGGAATTTATAACAAAATTAGCACCTTTAAGAGATTTTTGACGATTTGTTGTACGCTCTATGATAAAATTCTTTCTCAATTTTTCATTTTCATCGATTATCAAATCATAGATTATTTCTAATTTCTCTTTATCAATATCGTGTAATATAATTGTTGAACCTTGTAAAATTTCGCTTGAAAAGATATCAGTAAGCATAGAAGGACCAAATGAAGTACTTCCTGCTCCAATTAATACAATACGATAATTCCCCATGATGATTCATTCTTAAATAGAATTATTAAAAATCTTTTATTTTTTTAATAAATATTAAAAATAATGACAACAATATGATTTTATATTAATTAATTAATTATACAAATAACTAATTGTTTAAAATTTTGATGAGGGTTTAAATTGACACAAATGTTTGGTACTTCCGGAATCAGAAAGGTTTTTAAAAATTACGGGGGAACTGAAGCTCATTTTACTCCAGAAATGGCGTTAAAGTTAGGATTAGCTATAGGTTCATATATTAATGGAGGTGTTGTAATAATGGGCAAAGATATCCGCACTGCCGCATTACCAATTGAACACGCGTTAATCGCTGGTCTTATTAGCACAGGATGTAAGGTTAAGACCGTTGGCATAGTTACAACACCAACTCTTGCAATGTCTTGCAAAATTCTTAATGGAGATTGCGGAATCATGATAACTGCATCACATAACACTCCTGAATATATTGGTGTCAAGCTATGGAACCCATCCGGCTTAGGGTTTTCGGCCCAGCAAGAAGAAGTAATTGAGGAAATATATAATAAAGAAAAGTTTAACAAGACCGATTGGAGAGGAATTGGCAGCGCTACGCCAATATATGATTTAAACGAGTTTCATGTTAATGATATTTTAGAAAAGATTAAAATCCCAAGAGATAATCATCTTCATTTAATTGTAGACCCCGGGCATGGTTCCTCGTGTGAGATACTCCCAATAATTCTTAATAAATATAATATTAAATATATGACAATTAATGCACAAATGGATGGATCATTTCCAGGAAGATTATCTGAACCTAACAAAGAAAATTTAAACCAATTAAGTAAATTTGTTAAAATCTCAGATGTACAAGACATAGGAATTGCTCTTGATGGTGATGCAGACAGAGTTATTTTTATTGCTGAAGATGGTAAGTTAGTTGATCCAATTAGATTACTTGCTTTATGTGCAAAAGACATACTGACAGAAAATGGCGGAATACCCGAAAAAGATCGAAAAATAGCAACCCCAATTAATAGTTCCAGCCTGCTTGAAAGATTACTAGAACCATTAGGTTATGAAGTAATTAGAACTGAGGTTGGAGACATTAAAGTTGCAACAGCATTAAAGGAAAAGGGAGGTATTCTTGGTGGCGAAACCAGTGGTACATATATCTGGCCAAAATACCACTACGGACCAGACTCTCTTTTAACTATAGCGTATATTTTAGAGATGATAAATAGAAAAGGAAAACCATTAAGAGAATTGTTAGAAGAGATACCGGACTTTCCATTTGTTAGAAATAGTTTTGAACTTACAAAAGATATTCCATTTACCGATGAGATAAATGAAAAAATAATAACAGAAATGGATAATTTGTTTCAAAATTTGGGCAAAGATCATGTTAAAATAAATAAATTAGATGGCGTTAGATTTGATTATCAAGAAGGTTGGGTGATGGTGAGAAGATCAGGAACATCTCCTAAATTAAGAATTTCTGTTGAATCAACAATAGATATCCCTCATGCTCAAGAGATACTTCAGATGACTCAAGAAAGAATGGATAAATTAGGTTTGATAAGGGAAAATTAAAAAAATTGTATTATCTCTTAAATTTAAGGTTTTAATAATTCCCAATTGATATATTTTTCTATAATTTCTAAAGCAATCTGTTTTTCTTCTGGTTGAATTCCTGGTTTAATTCTTTCTATATTATATAAGGTCGTGTACGTATCACTGGGGCTTAACAAAAGCGGAATTCCTAATTCATCTGCTCTTACTTTAACTGAAATGTCTGGTTGGATATAGCCAGTTAGGATGATTACAGAAACATTAGATTCGAGAGTGGCTAAAATTAACTCACTTCTATCTCCACCAGTAATACAAGCAGCATTTACACTCTGTCTAACATACTTCATAGCGCTAGGAACATCCATAGCTCCAATTAATATTGATTTAACATTTTTATTCATAGATTCGTCTGGTGGATTGTTTATTAATTCAGCACCAATGCCTTCCATAATTTCTAAAACTGTAGGTTCTGATAATGAGGGATCTTTTTGAATTATACCTACTAAAGGGATGTCATATTTTTCGATATGTTTTTTCTGTAATTCTTTGACTCTTTCTACATAGTCAAAATCGATTTGGTTCATAATAAGCCCATTTATTTTCATATCTCTAAAATCGAGGTACTTCTTTGTAAAAAGTAATGTATCTACAAAATTATCAGTAGAGTTATCTAATATAAAATATATTCCATCGATTCCTAATTCTTTTGCAATTGTAACATCATCTAGTCCAACTCGGCAATAATATCTAAAATTAGGCGTTCCCTCAATAATAACCATATCGCAATCTTGTTTAATTTTCTCATAAGCCTTTTTAATTTTCTCTGTATATTCAGTTCTTTGTTCAATATCTATATTATCAATATAATAATTAGGAGTAATTGATACAGGACAAATCGTATCTATATCATGCTCAGATTCAATAATATTCATAAAAATAAACGAAACATCGCGATCAGCCTTGTTGGTTAATGCTCCAATTGGTTTACCCACAGGTTTGAAATATTTAACATTATAGCCTTCTTTCTTGAATTTTTGGAGCAACCCTATAGCAATTAGAGTCTTACCAGCTCTTTCATTAAATGAACTCAAATATATTGTTTTTACCAATTTTTCTCTCACATGCATTTTTAATTTTTTATTCAAATAAATTTTAATTTTTTTCTTTTTCTGTTTATTATTTTAAGATTTAATTGTAATTTTAATATCAACAGCGGAACATTCTTTAACAAATGATAATAGAGGATTTATATCCAATTCTACTATCTCAGGAAAATCATTTACTAATTGAGAGAGTTTTAAAAGTACATCAATAACTGCATCGATATCTGATGGAGGTTCGCCACGAACTCCTTGGAGTAAAGCAAAAATTTTAGTCTGAGATAATAAATTAACTGCATCTTCTCTTGTAAATTTATATGTTAATGAAAATGCAACATCTTTAATGAAATTGGCATAAATACCACCTGTGCCTACCATAATCATTGGTCCGAAAGTAGGATCTTTACTCATTCCTAAAATTAACTCACTTACTTTAGGTTGAGCCTTAAAATCTATCATTTCTTGAATTTCTATACCATAAATCTTTGCATTTCTAGGTCCAAATTTTTTTACTTTTATCATAATTTGAGTATAAGCTTCTCTAGCTTGTTTTTGGTCAAGAATATTCAATAAAACACCTCCCACATCAGTTTTATGTAAAATCTGAGGGCTTACAACTTTTGCTACTAAGGGAAAACCTATATCATTGCTTATGTCAAAAGCTTGGATTGGAGAGCGAACTATTTTAGATTTTGGTGATGGAATTCCATAAATTTGAAATATTTCATTATTTTCATAACTTAATAATACTGAGCGATTATCTTCACGAACCTCTTCAAAAATCTCATTAACTCTATTCTTATTAACATTAAATTTCTTAATATTAATACTTTTTAAGGATTGTCTTTTCTTATTTTCACAATACTTTACTAACACTTTTAAAGTTTGAGCAGCTCGACTTGGAAAATAATAACATGGTATATGATTGTCATTTAATAATTTTTGTCCTTCCGCTATATTTTTTCCACCAATAAAAGAACAAACCATTGGTATATCAGGAATTTTTTTTGATGTTTCAAGAACTAAGCTTGCAACATCGGTTGGTCTTGTTAACGCTTGAGGTGCAAGAATAAGGCAACATCCATTAGGAGTCTCCTGATTTGGCATATCTTCTTTAGTGGATTTACTAATAGTATTTTTATCAAAATTGGAATCTAATCTAAAAATAGTATTAAGTGCAAATCTATATCTTTCTGGTGTTGCATCTCCTACTATATCAACAGGATTAAATATACTTGCCTCTGCCGGTAAATTTTTTCTCAATTTATGAAGTATATCTTCTGGAAATTTTGCAAACTTTAAACCTTCCCGTGAAAAAGCATCAGCTGCTACAATTCCAGGGCCTCCAGCATTACTTATAATAACAAAAGAATTTTTTTTTGGTAAAGGTTGAAATGCAAAAATTTCTCCGAAATCGAATAAATCTTCAATAGTTTTTGCTCTAATTACACCTGTCTTTTCAAATGATAAATCATATGCCCTATCAGAACCTGCTAAAGCCCCTGTATGACTTGATGCTGCTTTTGCACCTTGTTCAGATATACCAGATTTCAGAATTACAACCGGTTTCTCTCTTGTAATTTCAGATACAACCTCTAAAAAACGATCTCCATCAATTACATTTTCTAAATAAGCTAGAATGACTTTTGTATTATCATCATCAGCTAAATATTTTAAAAAATCGACAAGTGTTAAATCTGCTTTATTACCCAAGGATATGCAACAAGAAAAGCCAAAAGTACGACCCATCGAATAATCTAACATCCCTGTAAGCATTGCACCTGATTGTGATATGATTGCTATGTTTCCTTTTTTAGGTTGATCAGCTGCAAAGGTTGCATTATAATTAAGACCCATAAAGCCCAAACAATTAGGACCTAAGACACGAATATTATTTTCGCTACATATTTTAGCCAATTCTAACTCTCTTTCAACCCCATCTCCACCAACTTCTTTAAATCCTGCAGTAATTACGATTAATCCTTTAATTTTTTTTTGTGCGCATTCTTTTACTACATTAACAACATACTTTGCAGGAATAACAATAACGCCAATGTCAATATCTTCTTTTACATCTAAAACGCTTTTATAACATTTATATCCAAGAATTTCACTGGCTGAAGGATTAATTGGATATAATTTTCCTTTATATCCTGAATTTTTTATATTTTTTACCACACTATTTCCAATTTTAGTTTCATTTGCGCTTGCTCCTATAACTGCAATACTATCAGGATTAAAAAAATAACCTAAATCACTTTCCGCCATTATTTATCGATTTATATTGATAAACCTATGTTTTTATTTAACTAATTTAAATTTCTTATTAATTAATTGTTTTTTCTGTATAATATTATGAAATAATTAAATCCTTTTATATATGTCAATAATTTCTTATTAAATATGACTAATCTCGTGATTAAAACAAATAAAGGGGATATTAATTTACAGCTTTTTGACGAGGATGCACCTTTAACCGTCGCATCTTTTTTATACCTAATAAGAAAAGGTTTCTATAACAAACTTAAATTTCATCGAGTTATTGAAAATTTCATGGTTCAAGGAGGTTGCCCATTGGGAACTGGTACTGGTGGTCCTAAAAACGTAGGGATTAACGCGTTTGAATATCAAGGTCAGATGGTTTCTTATCCATTCAAGGATGAATTTCAAAGTGGCAGAGTATTTGATAAACCTGGCTTATTGGCCATGGCAAATGCAGGACTAAATACAAATGGCTCTCAGTTTTTTATAACTCATATAGTCACCGACTGGCTAACTAACAAGCATACAATTTTCGGTGAAGTTAAATCTGATATTGATCAAGGAATTGTTAATTCAATTATTACAGGAGATAAAATCTTAGAAATACAAATTCTTTAATTTTTCTTCTTTTTATTCTTTTGTTATTACTTATAAATTATAATATCTTAACTGTATTAATCCTTAATATGAAAATTTCCATATATTACAGTAATTTTTTGGCTTCTGATTATTGAATTAAATAAATCATCTAGAGAGGTTGCCCACATTCATCACAAAATTTCGCATCTTCATCATTTAATGTTCCGCAAGCTCGACATTTAATCATAATTTTCTGTGGCGAGGTCGTTTTTACATCTAATTTTATTCCACCGGCTCTACCAATTCCCGTTGCAGCCGCCTCAGTACCTATACTAATTACTCTTCCATACCCATCCAGCGCTTGTTCATCAGCTGTACCGAGTGCCATACCAGTTTCTTCTACTGTATATCTTAAAATTTCTCTTTGATGTGCAACAGCTAGTAAAAATAATGCGGGAATTATCATAAACATACCTGGTGTAAGTAATACCATACCTATAGTAGAAAGTCTACTTAATTCACTCATCGGTAGCTCGAAAAAGTACATACTATGATATACCAATATTACAGCACCAAAAGTAACAAGAGTAATACCAATTACCAATAACATAATTGCAATAATTTTTAATTTTTTTCTAGGTTTAACATTAACATCATTTTCTTGATTATTTTTCATTTTATTTCACCTAAATAGAAATTATTTTTTTAATATAAATATCTTTATTTAAAATCAAAATTCTTTAATTAACTTTTTTTTTATTCTCTTTTTTCCTTACTGAAGGTTTCAATATGATCGCAAATTATTTGGATTGTTTTCTCAACGATAATTTTTTCTTCGCTATTTAATTCATTTTTAAGAAACTCTAAATATTTTAGAGTTTTCTCTGCCATTGCCATATTTTTAAGATATTGACTTCCGTCTTTATCTATAAAACCTCCCCATGCCATGAAAATCCTTTTTTTTGCCTTATTTTATAGAGTCATCATTTTTCCAACAAAATAAAATATTAACATTAGAATAAATCCAATAAGATATACTGTGTAGGTAATGTATGCGCTTTTCATTTCTCCTGGTTTAATTAGAAGCTTCCATAATAATAAATAAAATGCTGCAGCTAGTGTGACAAAAATAATGTCCATAGAAGCATTCAATAATGAATCTTGTCTACCCTCAAATTTCAAGCCCCAACTCCATAATACAAAATTCTCAAAGAATTCCCAGAAAATCCCTATTATCACTGTAATTAAAAATGCTAACCAAATTGGAAATTTATCGTTCTGCTTCACGTATTTAAAATAACCGTGAAGCAATGAAAATAGGGCAAAAAATCCAAACCCCATTGCGATGTGGGCCCAAGTGAAGAAATCCATTGCCGAGTTACCAACTTCAGCAATTGTTTCTGCTATAATATCATTTTGAATTCCAATCATTTCTTATTTCATTTTTTTTTGAATTTCTTATAATATATGATAAGTTGAGTTGCTTTTTAATGTTATATTCTGATACATATCTATACAAATTGAGAATAAATAAAATTTATTTTAACATTTAAATATTTAATTAATTTATTCAATCGATTGATAATAGACCATTTTAAAAAAAAATGAGCACTGAAATTCCTTTTGTAATTTTAATCGGTGGAAAGAGTAAAAGATTTGGTTTGGATAAAGGTTTGATAAAAGTATCCGGTAAATCATTTATTGTTCATCAAATTGAAATATTAAAAAAAATTAGTAAAAATATTTTTCTTTCTGCGTATGATAATTTTCAAATTCAAACTTACAAAAAAGCATTAACAAAATTTGATTTTTTATTCTTTATTTTAGATGATTATTCAATACTGGAAGGAGAAACAATTCGAAGTCCTCTACTTGGAATATATTCATCCTTCAAATATCTTTTAAGAACTAAATTTAAAAAAGTTTTTATAATCTCTTGCGATTTGCCGCTAATAAAATACGAAGTTCTAATTTTTATGTTAAAAGAATCCTTAAATTTCGATTGTTGTATCCCTCGATGGAAAAATAGATACCTAGAACCACTTTTCGCTGTATATCCTATAGAAAAAGGATATCTTATGGCAAAACAAAATTTAAAACTTAAGAAATTTAGGTTAAGAGAACTTCTAAATGAAGATTGGAAGATAAATTTTGTATCGATTGAGGATAAAATTAAAAATTTTGATAATGAATTAAAAAGTTTCTTGAATATCAATAGTGAGGAAGATTTGGAACACCTCGGGAAATTGTTTAGAAAAAAAGATTAATTCTATCTCTTAAAAAAAAGAGTTATTAAGATATAGTCTTCAGACATTCTTGTTAATAGAATTAAATCTAAACTTTTTTAATATATATAATTTTTAACTAATTAAGATTCAATAGAAGAGAGAAGAAAAAAAATCAAGAAAATGCCCGTTCAAGTAGCATTCATGCAGCTTTCTAGTTGTTGGGGTTGCCACCAGAGTCTCCTTAATGCACACTTAGGGTTATTGGGTATTCTCCCAGAGTTAGAAATTGTATATTGGCCAACTGTTGTGGATTTCAAACATGATTCACTTGAAGCAAGAGAAGATAGTTCAATTGTCCTGGGATTTATTGAGGGTTTAATCCGAACCCATGAAGATTTAGAAAATACTAAATTAATTAGAAAGAAATGTCAAATTATAATTGCTTTTGGTGCATGTGCTTGCTATGGAGGCATTCCTGGACTAAGTAATCTTTACAAAAAAGATGAGCTTTTACAAAGGAAATTTATTGAAGCGGAATCAATTACAGAGTCTAGAATTCCTGACCAGCATGTTCCACCTATTGAAGACTATATTGTTAATGTTAAAGAAATTATTAATGTTGATATTTTTATTCCTGGTTGCCCCCCAACCACTGATAATATTATTGCTTCAATTTCATATCTATTAAGTTTTTTATCACCCGATCCAGAAAAGAAAGATATAAATAAATGTGTATGCGAACAATGTTCATTACTTAAAGAAGGGTGTCTCATTGAAAAAGGAAAGTTGTGTTTTGGACCGATTACCGCTAGTGGATGTGATTTAAAATGCCCGGAAAACGGTAGTCCTTGTGTAGGTTGTTTTAAAGCAAGTTCAAAAGTTGGTGATAAGGGAAAGGATCTAATAAATTTAATAGGCTCAATTGGTGAAATTGATACGCCCACCGGATTAGATATTAAAAAATTTCTCGAATTATATTTTGGATTATCTAATTTGGAATTTATGTATTTCAAAGGAGATTTATTGCAACGATTGGCCAAAGAACCTGAGACCTTTTCTGAAAAATTAATTTCAACCTTTAATGGGAAACAAAAAGTTTTAGAAGTCAAACAGACGGGAAATGAATTAATTGATAATATTATTGGATTACTTCTCTACAAATTAAGAGATAGCCCAGAATTTAAATTTAGCCAAAAAACCGTTTGTAGTACATGCGACAGAGAAGTCATTGATAAAGTTTTTACTGAAATAAAAAGGGATTATGAAGGCTTACCTACAATGGATACCTGCTTTTTAGAACAAGGATATGTATGTCTAGGACCAGTAACTAAAGCTGGATGTGGAACAATTTGTCCAAATAAAGCAAATGCTCCTTGCTTGGGCTGCTATGGGCCTCCCGAAAGTATAAAAGATGCAGGAGCTAAATTTTTATCTACTTACTGTTCTATTGCACAAAATGAACCCGAAGAGATTTCTCAATTAATTAAAGATCCTGCTGGACTCTTTTATAGATTTACGCTCCCAAGTAGTATTTTAAGTCGAAAACGCGATGATTTTAAGGAGGATAAATAATCTTATAAAAAATAAGATAAAAAGATATATTAAATATTACTATTAAAAATTCGATAATGAATAAAAAATGTCAAAATCAATAATAATAAAAAACGGTCGTGTGTATGACCCCAAAAATGGGATCGATGGAGATAAAATCCAAATTCACATTCAAGATGGAAAAATTGTAGAAAAAGTTAATGAAAAAGACGCAAAAGTCATCGATGCATCTGGAATGGTTGTTTTTCCAGGTGGAGTAGATATCCATACACACATAGCTGGACCTAAAATAAATACCGGTAGAGCCTTTAGACCAGAAGATCATGCAAAAGACCCCGTTCCAAGAACTAAAATCACAAGAGGTGGATCTGGATATTCTTGTCCATCAACATTTGTCACTGCATATAGATATGCACAATTAGGTTATACAACTTTAGTAGAACCAGCTATGGCTCCACTGGAGGCGAAACATACACATGAGGAATTCATGGATATGCCTATAGTTGATAAATTAACCTTTCCTGTATTTGGAAATAATTGGTTTGTACTGCAATATGTTAAAACAAATGATATAGACAAATTATCAGCTTATATTGCTTGGTTATTAGAAACTACAAAAGGATATGCCGTAAAGATTGTGAATCCTGGCGGTGTCGAGTCATGGGCTTGGGGAAAGAATTGTGAATCTTTAGATGATCCAGTACTTTATTGGGATGTTACTCCCAGACAAATTCTTGAGGGATTATCTACTGCTAATGAAAAGTTAGGTTTACCTCATACAATTCATGTTCATGCAAATAATTTAGGTCATCCAGGAAATTACACACATACTCTTGAGACCTTTAAAACTCTAGAGAAAATTAATCCAACTGCAGGAAGAAAAAAAGTAATGCACTTAACCCATTGTCAATTTAATTGTTATGGTGGTACTAATTGGGGGAATTTTGAATCAGCCGCTGATAAGGTAGCAGAATATCTTAATTCTCATAACCATATAACTATTGATATTGGACAAGTAATTTTTACAAATACTACAACTATGACAGGTGATGGACCTTGGGAATATGCATTACATCATATATCTGGAATGTCTCCATGGGGTGCAAAACCTGGATGCAAATGGATAAATGGACAAGTAGAAGCAGAATGCGGTGCAGGTCTTGTTCCATACATTTTTAATCCAAAAGTTGCCGTGAATGCAATTCAATGGGCAATAGGATTAGAACTTCTCTTATCCATTAAAAATAAAGACCAAATTTTCTTAACTACGGATCATCCTAATGGGGGACCTTTCACGTTTTATCCAAGAGTTTTAAAATGGCTTATGGATAGAAAATCAAGAGTTAATATGCTAGAAAAGATAGTCTCTCCTAAAGCAGATTCTCAAACAGGGTTAAAAGCTATTGATGCAGAACTTTCACTTTATGAACTTGTTCAATGTACTCGTTCAGGCACAGCTAAATGTTTAGGGTTGGAAGATAAGGGTCATTTAGGAATTGGAGCTGATGGTGATGTTTCTATATACAAATTTAATCCAGATGCTGAAAATAAAGGAGATGAAATTGAAAAGGCTTTTACACTTGCAGCATATACAATTAAAAGAGGGGAGATAGTCGTCAAAAACGGTGAAATCATGGCTACTCCAATGGGTGATACTATTTGGACTAAAGCATATGTTAAAGAAAATCTAATGGATGCTGTGATACAAGATATTAAAGCAAAATGGAGAGACCATTATTCAATTAATTTTAATAATTATCCCGTTCAAGAAGCATATCTTCCTAAACAAAAAATTATGACTAATGAGGGTAATGGTGGTTAAAAAGTGGAAGATTTAAAATCTGATCGAATTTTAGAGATTAAAGATGATATTATTGATGAACTTAGAAAAGCGGGCTATGCAGAAATTGGTTCTTGCATTCAGTGCGGAAATTGTACAGCTAGTTGTCCTTCCGGAAGAAGGACGGCAATGCGAACGCGCTCTATAGTTAGAGAAGCAATTTTAGGCCTTGATGAAGTTCTCTCAGATAAAGAGCTCTGGCTTTGTACAACTTGTTATACTTGTTTCGAAAGATGTCCGCGTAATATACCAATTACAGATATTATTATATTCTTAAGAAATTTAGCGGTTCAAAGAGGGTATATTTTACCAAATCATCTCAATTTATGCAGGATGTTCTATGATACAGGTCATGGAGTTCCCATTAATGATGAAAAATGGAACATTATGAGAGAATCCTACGGAGTCAGCAGAGTTCCTCCAACAGTCCATACGCATCCTAAATACGTTAAAGAAGTGCAAGAACTAATTAGTAGTGTGGGTTTTGATAAAACTATTGCTTGGGGAAAATACGCTAAAAAAGAAGAAAAATCGGAAAAAAAATAAATTACACTTTAAATATTGCTACTAAGGGCATCCTTTTCTTCTTTATAATAAAAAGAAAAAAAGAATTCTTTCTTCTGTGTATTGATATTAAATATTTAAACCACATATCTAAATTTAAGTGAATAAAATGAAAGCAGTAAATAATCTAATATATCTTTTTGGGTATTTAGTCCAAGGACTCCTTTTAGTGTTTTTCAATACTTTTTTACCTGTTCTACTAATTTCGGTTTTGGGAATTCCTGAATTAGAAATTGCTTTTGCTCAATTAATTTCATATACTGCATTTTTAATTAAACCGATATTCGCACTAATATCCGATAAAACTTATGAAAAAACTGGTCAACATCCAAAAAGAAAAATTTACATATTTTTGGGCAGTATTGGCTTATTTATCAGTTTTCTGTTAATGATTATTTCAATTCAAATTATGATTATTTTTGGTATTTTTTGGAGTATAAACTATTTCTGCATATCAATAATCGATGTTGCAATTGATGGAGATATTATCGATACTTCACCGAATATTCAAACGAAAAAAAGAAAAATTGTCTTAATACAAATTGGAAATTCATTAGGCAATATTTTAGCTTATTTATCCTATATTTTAATTATTAATAATATTTATAACATAAACGATTGGAATAATCTCTTTACTTTCCAATTATTAACACTTTTTCCATTAATAATTCTTTCTTATTTTATATATGATAAAACCATTAATGAAAGAAATAGAAAAGAAAACCTTGAAGAAAAAGGTATAAGGCAAGAAATCTCTAAAAAGAAAAGTATGAAAACATTAGATCAATCAAATTTAAAACTTAGTTTCATTTGTATAAGTGTATTCTTGCTCCTTTTCTTCTCAGAAGCACTTGTGCAAGTTCCCTACGAACCATGGTTAGTGGAAAGATTTGGTCAAGAAGGTTTTGAAATATTTTTGTTCTTTCTGATTTTTGCACCTTTCATTAATATTATTGGGTATCTCTTAATAAATACCGCACTTAGATATAGTGATAGAAAGAAAATTCTTTATTTTTCAATAATTATTGTTGGTTTATTTGATATGTGTATTCCACTGATGGATCTTTGGACTTTAATCATATTAGGAATGTTTGTATTAATTCCAAATGCAATAGCCTATATTGCATTTGTTTCTTTAATGATGGAGTTTGCAGGAAATAAATTTAGCTATAAATATCAGATGCTTGCACTAATGGTAATTATTTCCATGCTTATTTTCGGACCATTAGGTACTTTTCTTTCTGGATTCATAGATACGGGTATTCTACTTATTATCGTAGGAATACTTACTCTGAGTTCAATTATTCCGATAATATTCATAAAAATGCAAAAAGTTGATAATCGAAATTATTTTTTTTGAATAAATCAGAAATTTTTAATACTTTTTTAAATAAAATTAGCATAATTTCTTAGAGAGGCATTTGTAATTGATGATTAAATCCAGAATTGGTTCCGAATAAACGGAAAAACTTCTTGATTTAAAGAAGGACGAGTTCTTAATTCCGTTTAAGGTCGTACTGGGGTCCAGGTGAGTCGGGAAAAACAACAAATTTTAATAGGTTAAAAGAAAGGTTCAGTAAGGTCAAAATAACTCAGGGATATTCGATCGAGACGACCAATGGAAGGACGCTCTGGCAAGATTCCGTGTTTTTAATGTTGGGATGCGAATTAGGAGGTAAAAAATATAGAATTATCGTACAGATAGTTACCTGCACAGTTCAGGAAAGATTTTTATCTACTAGAGAATACGTAATTGACGGAGCTGACGGAGTTGTGTTTATTGGGGATTCAGACCCTGAAAAAATCGAGGAAAATACCAGTTTGTTCCCTTATCTCTAGTTTTACTATTGAAAATTTGTTGGTAAGTATTTCTTTCAATTCAATAATCCTTGGATCGAATTACATGAAACCATTGATTCCAAACATTTAATAATTTTGCAAATTGTTCTCTGGAAATTGAGTATTCTTTGAATTTACCTTTCTTAGAACTATGAATAAATTTATGTTTCTCCAAAATTCTAATATGATGGGAGATAGAAGGTTGACTTTTATTCAAGCTTTTTTCAATATCAGATAATAAACATGGTTTATTATTTAATAGATTTAAAATTAAAAATCTGTCTTTATTACCTATGATTCCCATACATTCTCGTAAGAACTTATAGGAGTTATTCTTCTTGATTTCTTTTTTTATAGTTTTAATTTTATTCTTTGAGAATTCTTCCATGTTTTTCTTAATATTCTCTTTTTTCTATTCTTTTCTAAAGAATTAAGATGAGAGATTTTTAATCCAATTCTCCCATAAATGCACAAATTCCATTATTTTTGGCTTATTTAATGAATAATAAATATATTTTCCATTTTTCCATCCTTTAATGAATCCTGTTTCCTCTAATTTCTTAATATGATGTGAAGATGTAGATTGAGATTTACCAATCAACATCTCTATTTCTTCCAACTTTAATGGTTGAGATTTTATTACTTCCAGCATTAAAAATCTTTCAGGATTTGAAAACGATTTTAACCATTCAATTAAGTTAATTTTTTCATTAATAACGGCTATTTCAAGTATAGGTTCTATGTCGTCATTTCCTTGTTCAAGATAATTTCCTTTTTCTAAAGAATTATTAATTTGGGAGGGTAAAACATTTTTATCTGATTGGATTAAATGTTTAATCTGTTTAAATGTTTCATTATTTTTCTTAAGTTTATTTTTCACTTGATGATTATACATTGCGAGTTCTATTGTAGGTAGAAGCTCATCTTCACTCGTTATAGGTTTTACTATATATCCATAAGGTTCCGATAATTTGGCTCTATTTAATGTTTTTTTATCTCCGTATGCAGTTATAAATATAATAGGAATATTATATTTTGCATTAATAATTTTCGCTGTTTCAATTCCATCCATAGACCCAGCTAGAATTATATCCATTAATATCAAATCAAGATTTAAATTCTTGATTTTGGAAATTGCTTTTTCTCCAGAAGAAACAATGGCTATTGGATTATAGTTTAATTTTTTTAAAAGAATCGCTATTGCTTCAGCGGTAATTAATTCATCTTCAACAATCATGACTTTTATTTGCGACATTTTACTAATTCTCATAATAATTTTTATAATTTCCAGGTGATTATAAAATGAGTTCCATTATTTCTTTCAATAGTAATATTTCCATCCATTTGTTTGGTTATAGTGTATATAAGTTTTAACCCAATTGTATCTGAATTTCTATAATCTACATCTTTGGGAAAACCTATTCCATTATCATACACATCTAATAATATTCTATTGTTTTTGGTTTTTTTCAGTGTAACAATGATTTTTCCAACATCATTTTTAGAAAATGCATGTATTAATGAGTTAGATACAAGTTCATTTACAATTAAACCACAAGAAATGGCTTTATTTAGGTTGAAATCAATATTTTCAATGTTCAATTGTAATTTAATTTGTTTGGAATTTGCTGAATAAGCTTTAAATAGATTATTAACAAGGTTTTTCATGTATTTTGAAAGATCTATCTTATTTAAGTTTTCGGATTTGTATAATATTTCGTGTATTAGCGCCATAGCTTTAATACGATTTTGGAAATCCTTAAAAATATGAAGAATTCTTTCATCTTTTACATAATGATCTTGTAGTACTATTAAACTTGAAATTATTTGTAAATTATTTTTTACTCTATGATGGATTTCTTTTAGGAGTATTTCTTTTTCTGCTAGGGAAGATTCCAATAGTGATTCATTCTTTTTTTGCTCGGTTATATCAATTATATTTATATGTAGATCAAAGGTTCCTTGAAATTGAATCCTTTTTAAATATTGTCGGATATACAAATAATTTTCATTTTTTTTCTTCATTCGTATTTCGGATTGAAATGAGGATATATCTTCGTTTAAAATTTTATTATATTTTTCAATAGTCATTTGTAAGTCTTCAGGATGAATATGCTGGCTTATAGTGTTTAGATCCCAAGATAGTAGTTCATTTATCGAAAATCCTAAAATATCAGATATACCTTTGTTTGCAAAAATTATGCGTTCATTAGCAATGATAAGAGTACCCAACAAGGATTGTTCTGTGAGTGTTCGATATTTTTCTTCACTTTCTCTTAACTCTTTTTCAGTATAATCACGAACAATAACACTTGCAAGAATATTTGCTATAGATTGTAAAAAATTGATATCATCTTTTAAAAATTTCCGATATTTTTTTGTATGAGCTCCTAAAATACCAAATGGTGCGTTTATTCCTTGAATAATAACACTCATTCCACTAATGACATCATGATCCGCAAGAAGTTTTGGTGCATAAAATCTCGTTTCATTTTTCAAGTTTTCCACAATTACTGGCGTAGTTTTTAGTAATGTATAACCTGCTTGCGAATTTATATTATTTTCAACAGTTGCATTTCCAACTAATCCTTTATGCCAACCAGATCCTGCCCTTAATTTTAAAAATTTGTTATTCGGAAGAAGTTCAAGTACTTTCGTAAACTCAACATCCAATATTTTTGCAAGTAAAGATGTTGCTTTTTTAAACAATTTATCAATTTGTTTTTCCGTAATAGCTTCTAAGCCAAATTTTGCAATCATTGCTTGTCTATGGATACGATTTTCAATGAACTCTCGGATTGTTCTGTATCTCGTTAAGTCTTCGGAAACACAGAGAATTCCGACAATTTTATTTTGGTTATTGAAAATTGGTCCCAGATTAGATGAAAATTGTATATCACTTCCATTCTTTTTTTTTAATCGATATTTAATATTTGTAACAAATTTACCTTCCAATACTTTCTTAATTCCTTTGGTAAGAATCATTTCATCATTTGGATGAATTAATTTATAAACGCTTAATGAATCAAGGATTTCTTCTTTGTTATATCCTAGAATATCAGTAAAAACATTATTTATTTCAAGAAAATTTATGTTTAGATCTAATTTATAAATCATAAATTTAGAAATTTTAAGCAATGTTTGAAATTTCTCTTCAGCTAAATATTGAGAAAAATAAGAATTTTTTAGTTTATTGAAGTGTTTTGTATTTTTTATCTCTCGTATAATAGTAGGAATTAAGCGATTTAGATCATCTTCTTTGATATAATCATTTATTCCGGTTTTTATCAAGGAAATCATCCCTTTTTCATCTATTTCTTGTCCAATAACAATATAGGGAATTATTAATTCTTTTTCTTTGATAATTCTTAATATTTCTATTCCGTATCGTGTCCATGCTTTATAGTCGGATAATATAATATCCCATGTTTTTTTAGATAACACTAAATTTAAAGTAACATAATTTTCGATAAATTCCAATTGCACTTTGAAGTTATAAGCTTTTAACTTTTGAATTATTGAGGATACTGCATTTTTAGAATCAGAAATGAATAATATATCAAATTTTTCACTCAAAATTCATGCACTACTCTAAATTTTCTATTTTTATTAACTTTAATATTTTAAGAAATCTCTTTAATTATAATATTGGAATTTTCATTAAAAAATATCTGTTTAATATTAACTATATCCAAGCTCTCATTCTAACAGTCTTAATATTATTAAAAAAAAATTGCTTTAAGGAAAAGTTTTTCGATATAGACCGAAATAGGTTAATATTGAATTAGATAAAAATAGAAAGGAAGGTTTAATTAATCTAACAGATGATTTTTGCTTTAGTATAAATTTTAAAGATATTTTTTCCATTTTTCTATTCTATTCTAACTAATTTATCAGTTTAGAAAAATTATTAATATAGAAACTTTTATAAATAAGTAGATCAAAGTAAGATTTAAATAAAGATTGTTGTTTCTTTATTTAAAAAAATTTATTTCAAAAATATAAAATTATAAAAATAGGAGAAAAAAATGGTAAAGTTAACACCTGAAATGAAAGAAGGGCTTGTAGTCCCTGGTAAGGGTGGAAGTTTAGTTTATCTTTGCACGTCATCTATTGATGGCAAGCCAAATATCGCAGGTATGCGTTTTGTTGATACAGTTAAGGATGATAAAATCTTGATCTCAGATATGTTTTTACTGAAAACTAAAGCAAATATTAAAGAAAACCCAGAATGTATCATTGCTATATGTCATCCTTTAGATTCTGGAAGAGATTGGGTATTTAAGGGTAAGGCTATTGATATTGAATATGGATTTCCACCTGATTTTGATTGGTATGGAGTAAAAGCTAAGGAAATATTAGATGGATGGGGCGATTGGCATAATAAAGAACCTCCAGATGAGGTTCCGCCAGATGTTGTATATTCTCACCCAGCACAGCGAGGAGTTGTCGTGTTACATGTAGAAGAAGTTTACTCTATTGAAAAAGGAAAAACAGGAGAAAAAATCCAATAGGAGGTAAATAAAAATGGGAATAAAATTAACAGATAGAATGAAAGCTTGGGTTGAAACAGGATGCCATTTATGTGTAGCTACTAAAAATGGAAGTCCATTTGTCACTCTAGCACGAAATATCAAATCAATTTCAGATGATGAGGTTGTATTTGCACTTTCTAAAGATGAATATTCAGTAATAAAATCTGCTTTAGAAGAAAATCCATGGGTCGCTTTTGGAGTTTCTAGAATTGGTGGAGTACGTGCTTGTTATCAATTTAAGGGCAAGGGAAGTGCAACTACTGAAGGAGATACAGTTGCTTTAAAGGTAAAATTATCTGAATTATACTGCACAAAACCAGGTTGTTATGCAGGCCTCCGACTTGATACAAAATCTTTTAAAGAATTGGAAAAGTGGGATAGTGATTTATGGAAAGATCTGCCAAAAAAATAATTAATTTTTTTTTTTTTTTCTAAAGTAAAAAAACTAAAATATACATACTAATAAAATCATTTAAACGTTGATAAGATAATGAACGCCAGGATTAATAGTGAGAAGGAAACTAGGAAAAAACCAAAGAAATTGCCGAAACAGTTTCCATGGTTTATGCCTTTTATGTGTGAAGGATGTGGAGATTGTGTTAGTGCTTGTCCGAATTCATGTATTGAAATGTTTGGTCTGGATAGAAAAGTCCCTGTAGCATGGGTTGTTGATCCAGATTATTGCATTGGTTGTGGCCAATGTGTAGATGCATGTATAGTATCAGCAGTTCAAATGACAGCTTATGTAGATAAAGCAATTGAAAGATATAAAACTAAAAAACCATTTCAATGAAAAAATTTATAGAAAATATATAGATATGTGATTTAAAGTTAATAAAAATTAAAAAATAAAAAATATAAAAATAAAAAATAAATCTCTAATAAAAAAGATGTGAGTAAAATGGTATTTGATTTAAGAAGATGTGATTTTTCGAAATGTAAAGGAGAATGTCTTGCAATGTGCTTATTTGTTGATTATGATGAGCAAAAAGCTAAAGCGGATATGGCCAAATTAATATCTCAAGAACCCGCTGATATTCTTGCTAAATGTGTTACTTGTTATGGGTGTAATGAATATTGTCCTCAAGGAGCAAATCCATGGGATTTGATAAATCAAATGCAGGAAAAGACAGGTCTTTATATATATCCAAAAGAAGCTAAAAAAACTGCTTTAGGATGGGCAGAAAAAGAAGATAAGATCGTTAAAGGAGATCCTGATAAACCTGCTGTTTCTATAGGTGGTTTTCCTGATGCACTTCCTTGGGAGAAAGTTTTTAAAGGAAAGTTATTTGAAGGATTACCACTAATAATGGGAGGATCATATTGCTGCAGAGCACCAGAAACACATATGTGTGATGCTAATTCTGCCTTAGATACCCTTCCATCATTAGTAAAAAATCTTGCTAATACAGGATATAAGGAAATAATTTTTTATCATGATGCATGTTGGGGTTTTGTAACATCTGTGGCACTTGCTCAAATGATTGAAGTTCCCTTTAAACCAATTCATCTTATGGAATATATTCGAGATTGGCTACTTGATCATAAAGATTTAATCACTCCATTAAATATTAAAGTTGCATATCAACGACCTTGTACTACAAGATATAATCCTCATGGAGATTTAAAAGAAGGTTTCTATGATTGGGTTGAACAAACTTTTGAATTACTCGGTTGTGAGCTTGTAGAGCGAACATATCAAAAGGAAAATACCATGTGCTGTTGTTCCGGTATCTTTCCAACCCAGAAAGAACGTGCTATGAGTTATGTAAAAAAGAACCTGCAAGATGCCAAAGATGCTGGAGCAGATAATTATATTACATTCTGTCCTATCTGTACTGCGGTAATGCGAGGTACATCTAGAAAAATGGAAATGGAACCTTATCATATAATAATGCTAGTACAAAAGGCACTTGGTGAAGATTTACCATTAGGAGGAGCAGGAATCGGAACTCCAGTTCATTAGTAAAAATAATCTAAATATTTTTTTTTTATATATAAATAAGGATTTAAGATGAAAGTTCTTATAAGTATACGTTCACTTGAAGAATTGCAACCTGCCTTAGAAGGAAAAGCAGATATTATAGATCTAAAGAATCCAGACGAAGGTTCATTAGGTGCAGCCGTTCCTTCATTTATTAAAAAAGTTAAAAAATTGGCATTAAATAATTTAGTAAGTGCGGCAATTGGAGATATGCCAAACCTTCCAGGAACTGCAGCATTAGCCGCATTTGGAGCTGCAAAATCAGGAGCAGATTATGTAAAAGTAGGACTTTTTGGAGTAACTAATGAGGAAGAAGGAATAAAATTGATGACTGAAGTAGTTAATGCTGTGAAAGAGGCCAACTCAGATGTTGTAGTAGTTGGGGCTGGTTATGCGGATTCAAGATCTTTTGGCGGTGTTGATCCGTTGAAAATACCTAATATTGTGAAATCAGCAGGTGCTGAAATTGCAATGTTAGATACCGCTGTAAAAGATGGTAGAAGGTTATTTGATTTTTTAAATTTAAAGGAATTAAAAAATTTTGTAGATAATGCTCATAATCAAAATTTATTGGTAGCGCTCGCAGGATCTCTTCGTACTGAAGATTTATCTATTATTAAACAATTAGGCGCTGATATTGTAGGATTCAGAGGTGCTGTGTGTAGTAATAATGATCGGAGGAAGGGTGTTGTTACAACAGATCGTGTTGCCAAGATTATGAAAATCGCTAATAATTTATAAAACAATTAAAATATTATTTTAAAAATTTTAAATAAATTAAAAAAGTATAAAAAAATGTCAACAAAAATAATAAAACATATAGATGATAGATGTTATGCTTGCAAAACGTGTGAATTAGTTTGTTCATTTCACCATAATAAAGTATTTCAGCCATCAAAATCGAGTATATCCGTAGAAAGAGACCATTTAAATGGTATTTGGACATGGACATTAAATGATAGTTGCGATAATTGTGAAAACGAAGAGGAGCCATTGTGTGTTAAATTTTGCTTATATAATGCTATTGTAATTAAGGAGGAGGAAGATTAATATGAATAGATTTAAAATTAAAGGAGGAATTACGGGGAAGATATTACGTGTTGATTTAAGTGCAGAGAAAGTAAGAGTTGAGGAAAATATATATGCTGAAAGATGGATTGCAGGAAGGGCTTTGAGTAGCTGGATTCTCTTGAATGAAATGGACCCCACAACTAAATGGTCTGATCCTGAAAATTATCTTATTTTTGGTGCTGGTGCATTAATTGGTACGATCGCTCCTGCTAGCTGCCGGACAAACATCGATACGATAAATGTATTTAATAATGGAAAAGGATCCTCTAATGTTGGTGGGCATTTTAGCCCAGAGATGAAATTTGCAGGGTTTGATCAAATAATCATAAAAGGTAAGGCTGAAAAACCTGTCTATTTATTTATTTCTGATGGTAAAGCTGAAATTCGTGATGCATCACATCTTTGGGGTAAAAGTACTTATGAAACTGAAGATATTCTTAAGAAAGAATTAAGAGATAATAAAATTGAGATAGCTTCTATTGGTCCTGCTGGAGAAAATTTAGTTCATGGATCCGCAATAATTATAGATTGTGGTAGGGCTGCTGGTGGGTCTGGGGTTGGATGTGTTATGGGAGATAAAAAATTAAAAGCTATTGTAGTTCGAGGACACAACTCAGTGAAAGTTGCTCATCCAGAAGAATTTTTACAAAGAGCTTATGAGGCATATCAGAAAATAATAAAACGTCCTACAGCTAAAGTATTCCGTAAAAAAACTCTTGCAGGAATGGTATATAATGACTCTGAACAATTTGATGATCTATGGGAAATGATGCATTCTATTAAAAATTCTCAAGATGTACATTGGTCTCGTGAACAACGTTCAAGAATAATGGGTAAGGAAGGTGTTGGAAAATTCTTTAAAAAAATTCAAGCGTGTTATGCATGTCCTGTAGGTTGTCAGCCATATTCTGAAATTAATGAAGGAAAATTCAAGGGTTCCAAGGGATTAGGTTATTGGATTAATTCAGTTATGTGGTCTGGAAAGATGGATGTTACTGATCCAGAAGCTTCATTAAGATATCATCTTCGTGCTAATCAATTGGGCTTGGATGGAGATGACTCATCCGTCGTTATGTCTTGGGCATTTGAGGCATATGAAAAAGGATTGTTAACAAAAGAAGATGTTGATGGCTTAATTTTAACATGGGGTAATTCTGATGCAATGCTTGAATTACAGGAAAAAATAGCTTCACGTGATGGTTTTGGTGATTTTCTTGCAGATGGTGTAGTTGCTGCAGCAAAAAAACTTGGAAAAGGTTCAGAAAAATTTGCTATTAATCAAAAAGGGCAAGATACACTTGATCCATATCGTGTTTGTAAGGGATGGTCTCTCGCGTGTGCCACATCTCCAATTGCAGGGCGTCATATGAGGGGAAGCATCAACATACCGATTGCATTTGGGCCAAAAGGTGTAAAATTTAATCCATATTCTTATGAAGACCAACCACCAATAGTATTTTGGGAATTACGAGCTAAAGAAATTGAAGACATTACTGGAATCTGTGTTTATGTAGGAACTTGGTCTGGTGTATATGCACTTGAACCTTCAGATTATGTCGAATTAACTAATTTAGCATTGGGAATTAACCTAACGGAAGAGGATTTCATGCTCTTAGGACAAAAAGGTTATAACTTAGAGAAAGCATTTAATACCATTCATGTTGGATTTAAACGCGAAGATGACCTTCCACATCGAAGATTCTTTGAAGATCCTATATTATCAGGGCCACATAAAGGAGAAACCTTAAATAAAGAAAAATATAATTCTATGTTAGATGCATTTTATGAACTTCACGGATGGGATAAAGAAACGAGTTGGCAAACCCGTAAAACTTTAGAATCTTTAGGACTATCCGATGTAGCCGAAAAATTAGCAGAAGTTGGTCGGTTGATTGAATAATATTTTTAAGAATTAATACTAACTTTTATTTTTTTATTTTTTTCTATTTCAGTTTTTAAATAATTTTTCCTGTATTTTTTTTTTTAAGATATTTAATTTATCTTCTAAAACAGAAAAAAAATGAACTAGTTTTTGAATTATAACCTTTCCTCCACAATTTTGTATATCTTTTAATCTAAAATTTTAAAACAAATTGAATAATTAATTACTTAAGTTCAGAGAATGTGTTTTACCCCAATTTAATCAAAGAAAGAAAAACCATTATGTCTGAAAAAAACTTAAAATATTCATTATATCTAGGATGTGTTATTCCCAATAGATACCCTTTTATTGAGCAATCTGTGCGAAATGTGTTTAAGGAATTAGGAATAGGGCTGATAGATATGCAGGGAGCGTCCTGTTGTCCAGCTCCTGGAGTATTCAGAGGATTTAGCATACCTCTTTGGCTTGTTGTGGGAGCGCGAAATATTTCTATAGCAGAAGAGAATGGTGCCGATATTGTCCTTATGTGTAATGGATGTTATGCTACTTTGCTTGAAGTGAATGTTATGCTAAAACATGATAAAAAAAAGCGGGATATTGTAAATGAGCATCTTGCAAAAATAGGTAGGGAATTCAAAGGGACAATCGAAGTAAAACACATAATTGATGTTTTATATTATGATTTTGGACTTGATAAACTTAAAGATTATACCAATATCAGGTTCCCTAATTTAAGAGTTGGTGTGCATTATGGATGTCATATATTGAAAGATTCTACGCATCGACCATGGCATGGAGAATCTGAAGATCCGAGGTTTTTCGAGGAATTAATTGAAATAACCGGTGCAAAATGCATAGATTACAAAGATCGGTTAATGTGTTGTGGAGCAGGAGGGGCTGTCCGAACAGCATCATTAGAGGTATCTCTTGATTACACTAGAGAAAAGCTTGAAAATATGCGAAATGTTAGAGTTGATTGTTGTATGGTTTGTTGTCCATTTTGTCATTTACAACTTGATTTAGGTCAAATGCAGGTTAATGATACATTTAAAGATATTATTGGGGAACCTTATAAGATTCCTATAATTTATTATACGCAATTATTAGGATTATCAATGGGAATGAATCCTCGAGAGTTAGGATTAGTAGCCACTCATAATTTAGCGGGCGTTCCCCCATTTATTCCAATTAAATCATTTATGGATAAAATCAAGGAACACATATAAAAGAATGTTGAGAAGATGTCTAAAACTATAAATAATGATGAAGAAGTAAAAATCGGAATATATATATGCGACTGCGGTATTAATATTGCTGGAGTTATTGATACAACTACACTTACTGAATACGCAAAGACTTTACCAAATGTTAGTCTTGCAAAAGAATATACTTTTATGTGTAGTAGTATAGGGCAGGAAATGATTAAAGAAGATATTAATGAAGGTTTAATAAATCGCGTGGTTGTTGCGGCATGTAGCCCACGAATGCATGAGCCTACATTTAGAACAGTGGTTAGAGAAGCGGGTTTGAATGAATTTTTATTTGAACAAGCAAATATTCGTGAGCATGCATCATGGGTAAATTTAGATGATTCTGAAGGAGCATTAAAGATTGCAAAAGACCATGTGAGAATGGCGGTTGCAAAATTAAATGAATTAAAACCATTAGAAGTTGAGCTTGTAAAAGTTGAGCCGACTTGTTTAATAATTGGTGCCGGAATTGCTGGGATGTATGCATCCTTAGATTTGGCACAAGAAGGATATGATGTTTATTTGGTAGAAAAAGAACCGACCATAGGAGGACATATGGCACAATTAGATAAGACCTTTCCAACAATGGATTGCTCGGCATGTATCTTAACGCCAAAAATGGTAGATGTTGAGAGAGAGGAAAAAATTCATCTTATGACATATTCCGAAGTTGATAATGTAGATGGATATGTAGGCAATTTTGATGTTACCATAAAGAAAAAACCTCATTATATTGATCAAGAAGCATGTACAGGATGCGGAGCATGCGCTATAGAGTGTCCAGTTATTTGCGGGAATGAATTTGAGTTGGGTATAGGAACTAGAAAAGCAGCTTATATTCCATTTCCACAAGCAATTCCTGGGAAATATACGATTGATATGACTAAATGTATTAAATGTGGTATATGCGCAAGTCCCGATGTTTGTGAACCAGATGCTATAAGATTAGATCAGAAACCGGAATATATAGACGTGAAAGTAGGAACAATTATTGCTGCTACAGGATGGGATTTATATGATCCAACAGAACTAAAGCAATATGGTTACGGAAAGTATCCAAACGTGATAACTGGCTTTGAAATGGAAAGATTATTAAGTTCATATGGTCCTCTTGAAGGGAAACCTGTAAGACCTTCTGATTTAAAACCACCACATGTTTTAGGATTTCTACAATGTGTAGGTAGTAGGGATTTCCGTCCAGGAAAGAATAAATATTGTTCCCGTGTTTGTTGTATGTATGCAACGAAACAAGCTAGACAGTATAAAGAAAAACATCCGGAAGCGTCCGTTTATATCTTTTACACGGATATAAGAGCCTTTGGCAAGGGATATGAAGAATTTTATGAATCCGCAGGAGAAAATTTTAATATTAAATTTATTCGCGGAAGAATTGGAGAACTGTATGAAAATAAAGATCACAGCCTTATTGTTCGGGCTGAAGATACTTTCCTTCAAAAACAAATTGAGATAAAGTTAGATATGTTAGTGTTATCATGCGGTTTAGAGCCAAGGCATGATTCCGACCAGATTGCATCACTACTTACTATTCAAAAATCATCTGATGGGTTTTTCATGGAAGCTCATCCAAAACTTCGTCCGGTTGATACACTAACAAGTGGAATTTTCATTGCAGGTGTTGCCCAAGGGCCAAAGGATATCCCTGACACTGTAGCTCAGGCAAAAGGAGCAGCATCCAGTGCTGCTACATTAATGGCAATGGGAGAATTTGCAATCGAACCGTATTATTCTATAGTTCTAGAGCAAAAATGTAGCGGATGTAAATCATGCCAAAGTTTATGTCCGTTTAATGCAATAAGTTTTGATGTGATTAAAAATATTGCAGTAATCAATAAAGCACTTTGTAAAGGCTGCGGAACATGCGCTGCGGCTTGTCCATCAGATGCTATTGTCCAGAATCACTTTTCAGATGATCAAATTTTTGCCATGATCAATACAGCTATTCCACCACTAGCAAAAACAGAAAATGGGGGTAAATAATATGGCCGAAGTGAAGGAGGATTTTGACCCTTATATTTTAGGAATTTGCTGTAATTGGTGTACATATGCTGGTGCGGACCAAGCAGGTACGAGCCGTATGCAAAGACCTGCAAATCTAAGAATTCTAAGAGTTATGTGTGGGGGGCGGATGGAACCACTGATGGTAATTCAAGCATTAAAAAATGGTGCGGATGGTGTTCTTGTAAGTCATTGTCATGTCGGTGATTGTCATTATGTAGAGGGAAATCTTAAAACATTTCGAAAAATGCCATTATTTCTAAAAATGCTTGAACAATTTGGAGTTAATCCAAAAAGAGTAAAATACACACAAGTTTCTGCAAGCGAAGGTGCAGAATTAACAGAAATTGTAAAGGAATTTGTTAAAGAATTAAAAGAAATTGGACCAAATCCATTAAGAATGGAGGAATAGATAATGAAAGTTTATAGAATTGAAGTAAATAAGGTTTTGTGCACAGGATGCAACGATTGCGTGGTTTCATGTCCTGTAAATTTCGATCAATTAAAAGAAAAAGGTTATTTAAATGATAAAAACGCAGTTATTTTAGTCAAAAATGGCTATGCAAATGAAGTATATGATGAGAATAGAACTATAAATTGTACCGGTTGTGGAATTTGTGTTGAAATTTGCCCGCAAAAGGCAATTAATATAAAAATAGTTCAACTGTTATAAATCAAATAATTTTAATTAAGGGAAATAAAAAGATTATTAATAATTAGAAGTTGAGAAATAAAGATGTCATTTCCAAAAATATCAAGGACAATAACAAAAGAAATAGAAAGTGTTCGAGTAAAATATTTGATTGAAAGTACTCAGCTTGATTTAGATAAAACAAAATGTGTAGGTTGCGGAGTATGTTCAAAAGTCTGTCCTATGGAAGCTGTATCAAGAGGACCAGTAGGTGCAACAATAAAGTTATCTACTGAAGATCTTGTTCCAAATATATATGATCCGAATAAATGCAGTTTTTGTGGAGTCTGTGTCTATATGTGTCCATTTTTTGCACTCTCAATTTATTATAATGATGAGAAAGTAGAATCTATTGATTTACCGTTAGTTCAAAAGAAAGCATTACCTAAGCTGGAATTTGAATTGAAAGATTGTGAAAAAATTGGCAGACAAGCAAAGCAATACGTTGAAGGTAAAATAAGTTTTGTGCGTGAAGAATGTGCAGGTGGTTGTTCTACATGTGTGGATGTTTGTCCAACAGGAGCATTTTCTCTTCCCGAAAAGCAAAAAGAAACACCTGGTTGGGAAAAATCACTTAAAATTGAACTTGACGATGAAAAATGTATATATTGTGGGACTTGTGATAATGCATGTCCAACGGGCGCAATAAAGCTTGAAATTACCGAAGTAAAGTATTCTGGTGATTTTAATGAGCCATTTTGGCCGGAAATGGTTGAGAGATTGAAAATGATGAGAAGGGGTGGAAAGTAATAGAATGAAGTTTTTTCTAACCACCGGTCGTTCTATAGACCAAGGCGTTGCCCTTGAAGGTCAAAAGCTAGGAAGGGAAAATGTAAAAGCTTGTGCAATCTGTGAATTTGATAAAGACGATTTTGCAAAATTAGACTGTATGATTGGAACGCCTGTCAAGGTCACTACAAATTTTGGAGAAATAATTGTATATTCTCAAATTTCAGAACAAGGACCCCATCCTAGCATTATCTTTATTCCAATGGGTCCTTGGGCAAATGCTGTTGTTGATTCCGAAACATATGGCACCGGTATGCCCTCATACAAGGGAACGGAAGCAGAGGTTGAAGTAGTAAAGAGTGGAAGGATTCTTACAGCATTAGAAATAATTAAAAGTTATAAATAGAAAGAGGCAAAGTAAATGAAAAAAATTAAAAATTTTGAAGATGTAGTTTGTCCTTTCTGTGGGACGCTTTGTGATGATTTAAAAATTATTTTAGAAGATAATAAGATTATTGAAGTAGATAATGCTTGTGCTATAGGAACTGCAAAATTTTTCTCATCGAATGTGTCAGAGCACAGATATACAAAACCTATGATGAGAAATAATGGCAAATTAGAGGAGGTTACTTGGGATGAAGCATTAAATAAAGCCGCTGAGCTATTAGCAAATGCAAAGAGACCATTATCATATGGATGGAGTTCAACCGAATGTGATGCGCAGCGAAAGGCTGTTGAATTAATGGAAATTTGTGGTGGAGTTCTTGATAATACCGCATCTGTTTGTCACGGACCTTCACTTCTCGCTATTCAAGATGTTGGTTGCCCAACAAGTACTTTGGGTGAATATAAAAATCGGGCAGATTTAGTTTTATTTTGGGGCTCCAATCCGGTTCATGCTCATCCAAGGCATATGAGTCGATATAGTGACTTTATTCGCGGTTATTTCAGAGTAGATGGTCATCTTGACCGAACAATAATTGTTGTAGATCCTAGAACAACTCATACCGCCCAAATGGCAGATATGCACATTAGATTAAATCCTGGCGAAGATTATGAATTGTTTAATGCTATTAGAGCTTTGTGTCGTGGTGTAGAATTAGATGTTAAAGAAGTAGCAGGAGTTCCTATCAAGCAAATTAAAGAGCTTGTTGAAATCCTTAAATCTTGTAAGTTCGGTGTATTATTTTTTGGTTTAGGTTTGACTATGACTAAAGGGAAGCATAGAAATGTAGATGCAGGAATAAGTCTTATCAGGGAATTGAATGAGCATACTAAATTTAATTTAACTCCAATGAGAGGTCATTATAATGTTTCAGGAGCAAATATTGTATTTACATGGTCAACTGGATACCCATATTCCATAGATTTTTCAAAAGATTATCCCCGCTATAATCCAGGCGAATTTTCAGCAGTAGATATATTAAAAACAAATGATTTTGATGTTACCTTGATTGTGGCCTCAGACCCCGCTTCAAATTTTCCAAAAGATGCCGTAATCAATATGCTAAAAAAACCTTTAATATCTGTTGAGCCCCATAAAACGCCGACTTCTGAAATGGCTGATATAGTATTGCCCCCAGCAATTGCCGGGATTGAATGTGAAGGAACAGCATATCGTATGGATAAAGTGCCAATTAGAATGAGAAAAGTGAAAAATGCTCCCGAAGATTGTATGGCAGATTATGAAATTATTGAAAAATTAATTGAAAAAGTAAAGGAGTTAAAAGGTGAGTAGAAGAATGGGAAAGATTGAATTAACTTTAAAGAAAGAACCTACTTTTTCTCTTGAAGCAGAATCAATAAGCCCTGATAATTTTAAAGGCAAAACACAAAAAGACATAGCGAATCTAATAATATTTCATGGTAATGAAAAACTTACACTTAAAGATTTTTTTGATATTAAAGGCACGGCTGGTAATAATTTAGATGAAATTGAAATTGTGATAAATGGAAATTTGTCAAAAGTAAAAAGAATCGGGGAAAAAATGTCCGGTGGGGCAATTACAATTAATGGAGATGTGGGAATGCACGTAGGAAATACAATGAATGGAGGAAAAATTATAGTGAATGGTAATGCTGCGGATTGGGCAGGAGCAATGATGGAAGGAGGCGAATTAGAAATTACAGGGAATGCGGGGCATTATGTAGGTGCTGCATATAGAGGGAATTGGGAAGGTATGACAAATGGAGTGATAAAAGTTAAAGGAAGTGTTGGATATGAATCAATGATTTGGGCTCGAGGTTCTACTCCAAAAAAAAGATTCCCAAAATTAATCTGTGGTTCTGCAGGTCAGTTTTTAGGCCTTCATAATCACGGAGGTATAATTATTTGTGAAGGTAATGCGGAAGCTCGAGTTGCTGCCGATCAAGCGCGTGGATTTGTCGTAGTGAAAGGAAAAATCGGAAGGATGATGCCGTCCTTTAAAAAAATTGGAGAAGTTTCAGAAATCGAATTGCCAGACGGTGAAAAGATCTCAGGTAAGTTTGTTGAATATAGTGGAGATCATGCAACAAGTGCAAAAACTAAAGGAAGATTATTTGTAGCAAAGTAGTTTTCTTTTTTATTCTCTTTTTATCATTTTTCCATTAATTTAATACTTTATCGAGTTAAATTATAAGAGACTTTACTTTCATTCTCTTTTATAATTTTGAAATTCATAATCAAAATATTTTTTAATAATTTTGTTTTAATGCTGAATTGAGGTTATCAAATGAGTATTATAATTTTGGGTGGTTGTGGAGAGATTGGTAGATTTATTGCAGTTGATCTTATTAAAAGCGGATTTGATGTTGCAATAGCTGACTTAAGGGAGATAGAAGGAGAACGACTTGCAAAGCGATTAGGGAAAAGAGCTTCCTTTCAGAGACTAGACATTCGGCATTTTGATACTTTGGTAGAGGTTCTTAAAAATTATAAACTAGTTATCAATAATATTGGGCCATACTTTGAGTTTGGTGATTGGGTCCCTAGAGCCACTCTCCAAGCAGGGATAAACTACGCTGATATATGCGATGACCATGATGTGACATTAACACTTCTAAATATGAATAAACGTGTGGAAAGGGAAGGATTAACCTATCTCATAAATTTCGGTGCATCGCCTGGTTTAACGAATATAATGGCAAAAATGGGTGCAGAGAAACTGGATAAAGTAAGTTCAGTGCGTGTTTTATGGTTTGAAGATACTGGGGAAACAATTGGTCTTGGACAAATGATGCACTGGGCTCATATCGCTATGGGAAAAATTCCTATTTATAGAGATGGAGAATGGTTAAAAGTAAAAGCTTTATCAGAACGCGAAGTTGTTAAATTCCCAGATCCTTGCGGTTTAATTCCACTTTATTTTGTTGGACACCCCGAACCAGTAACCATCCCACGTTTTATCAAGACAAATGAGGCTGTATGTAAAGGTGGAATACTCCCTGAGTCGAATGTTCAATTAACACGAACCATGGATAAACTCATTCCTATTAAAAATATTATAATTATGAAGTTGGTCTGTAAATTCTTTCTAAAGATCTTACCTCTTCTAACTGGTGAGATTGAGAAAAGAGAAATAATTTCTGCTTTCAGTAGTGAAATAATAGGTCAAAAACAGCAGAAAGATATTAGATTATCTTATGCAACTGTAGGGGCTGTGGCAAAATTAACCTCGGCACCCGCTTCTATAGCAAGCCAGATGATCGTTGAGAAAGAGATATCGACTCCCGGTGTATTTCCACCTGAAGGTTGTCCAAATCTAAATATCACAAAAATGATAAAAGAACTCGAAAAACGAGGAATCTATATTATAGAAAATGCTATACATCATTATTGATTTTTTTTGATTAAGATGAACCGAAAACTTACTGATAATGAAAAAAAAACACTTAATGAATTTTTAGAATTCTATTCAAAATGTCCGATTTGTAAAAATAAAATTCAAAAAAGTCATTTATTGGATTTTTATTTTAAAAAAGATCTCGATTCGATAAATCTTAAGAAAAAATTGTTAAATCTAATGAAGCAATCAAAAAATTTTGATGAAAAAATAATAGTTGGAATACCCTGCTGTATTTGTTTTAGCAAATTTTTTCCTAATAAAAAAATAGTGTATAATCTTGAAATAAATAAAGAATTGTATGCTTATTTATCCCCCCAAGACGTAGAACAGATGTTATCTTTTCTTTTTGAGTGAGTTTATCAAAAATTAAACAGTTTTATATTTTAATTAACTTAATTTTATCAGTATTTGGTTTCAATGATTCATAGAAGATTGAGCTATATTTTTTATAAAATTCCTTTTTCTTATCCATAATTTTTTCATAATTTATTGTATTAACTGTGCCTTTTGACCAATAAAGCGCACCTTTATGATTTAGATTTATCTTTTCACCCTGTTTTACAATAATTCCATTCTTAATCACGGTATCTATATCAGAAAAAGCTTTCTTAATCTCATCTATTTGAGAAGCTGAGTCTTTTTCTTGTAGATTTATATTTAAAATATTAATATCTGCATCGGCTCCAATACCCAAATTTCCTTTTATATCTCCCAAGCCCAAAGATTTAGCTGGACTTGCTCGTGTTATGATTATTAAATCATTAATGGAAAAAATATCTTCAATACTGAAGATTGGATTGTCTTGTTTAAATTCATTATTCATATTTTCCATGAAAGTATTCCGAGAATTCTTATTTAACAACCATGAAATAATTTCCGGAATGTCAGTTAAATGGGCGTAATTGGGAAAATTTATTGAAAATTGAAGTTTCCATTTATCTTTTATCCTTAAAGCTAAATTTAAAGCATTTGACCATAGCCTGCAATACTCCGAATTATTCTTTTTTAGTGTCCTGAAAGTTTCAAAATGATCCCCTTCTGATTCAAATGCACCTTTAATTATAGGTGGCGTTTTAGGAGTTTTTTTCTTATCCAAATATTTATTAATTAACCTTCGATCCGATGTAATTAGGGGATTTATAGGATTGAAACTTATAAAACCTAAATCAAGGTCAAAATTATCATTAGAATTGAAAAAATTAATCAATTTAGTATCGTCGTTAAAAGAATAAGCAGATGCATGAGCTAAATGGAATATTTGAGAACGTTTAATTTTTGTTTGACTAGATTGACTTGGTTTGAGTCCTTGGGTTTTAATATCCTCTAATACTTTTATAGCATTTAACTCCCCGATCTCTGATTCATATCCATCAATATGAGCATGGATGGAATGGGGTAATCCAATTTGCTCAATTGTTTTAGTCATATTTCTGAAAACGTCCAGTGCATTAAAATTATAAAGTCGACCATTTGTCGTTATATCATCTCTGATTTCTTTAAAATCCCATTCTTCTGCTTCAAAAGGATTATATACCTTTAATCCAAACCCCTTTACTAAATCCAGTAAGTCAGAGATAAATACAGACATCTTTTCAATGTCGCCCCTCTGATATTCCAATTCAAGAGGCCATAAATTACTGGCATTAATCAACATTGCTTTATCTAAAATTGGAATTTGGCCAAAATTAAAAATAGTTTGTTTGGCTAAGGATGGAAATACATTTGCCTCAACAATAAAAGTATACCCCTTTTTAAGATATTCTTTTGTTAAGTAATCCAGTGTAAGCCCATTCCAAAATTGTAGAAAATCTTTATTTTTTGAGCCCAATAAACGGATATTATTAGTTTGTTGTGAGGCAATATGCGTATGAATATCTATTGCGCCTGGAATGACTGTTTTACCATTGGCGTCTATAGATTTTGTATCTTTTGAATTAGTGTGTCTGAATTTTTCTACAATTTTTCCTGATTCAATTAATAAATCCTTCTTTTCACCGGAAATATTATTTATCGGATCAAAAACAATTCCATTTTTTATAATTAAATTGGACATTATTTTAATTCCTCTCTTATAAATTTTTTATTTTCTCTAATAGATTAGAGATTTCTGGAACATCCTTTTCCGTTGGCTCAACTTCAACCTCTAAATTTTTAAAAAGAATTTTATTTTTAAAATCCCCAGTGATTTGATTAGCCCAAATTGATTTATTAACGTAAATCATTTCTAAGGGAATAGATTCATCCCAAACAGGCTTTAAAACAACTGAACCATAACTGGTTGTTAATTTTAAATTTACTCCAGATTTTGACACAATTTTATTATATGTTTCTGGATGAATTAAGCAAATGGCTATATTATCTTTGAGCTCTTTCTCAGATAATTCATTAATAAGGGTTTTTTGATCATATTTTAACTCGCGTATTGTACTTAACAGTAATTTCATCTTTATTCCTCCATTTTTTGTATTATTTTCAGCAAAATCTGCTCATCAGAAGGCAGATTAGCTGGTGGATCGATTATTTTTTGCAAATTCATAGGAATATTATCCATTCTATACACAAGTCCATCAGTTTCTATTCCTGTAATAGCCACGGGCAATATAACATCAGCTAATTTTGTTGTAGGGGTAATAAAGCAATCAATTGCAATTATGGGTTTTCTTGTTAATTTGGAACTTAGGGTTATCGGTAAATTAGATATTGGATCCGAAGCAACGATAATGGACATATCAAATTCGTCATCCTTTATTTTAGAAATTAAGTCTTTATTTGATTCGATAAGTTGGTTATCAGAAAATTCTATTTGTCCCATTTTACCCAATAAAGATAAAGAAACTTGGATAAAACCATTCATATTATGCCCGGTCATAGGAATAATTGAAAAACGACTTCTCTTAGAAGTTTCATTAATCAAATCAACCAATTCAATTAAAGCCTTTATAACATTTTCATTAGGATTGGAATTAATTACTCCTTGTCCAAAAAGGATTACACCATTTTCTGAACCTTTCAAATTTAGGATAAAACGATTTAAATCTTGCTTATCAACACCAACAAAACCATCAGCTGGTACTTCAGATTTTTCCTTTAAAATCATATCTTTTAAAAATTGAATTAGCTCCAAATCTTTGCCAGGTTTTAAAGGAATATATAAATCTCGAACACCTGCAACTCCATAAGTCGCGGTTTTTCGAGGATCAACCAAAATTAACGTTTTTATTTCTCTTCCTGTTATTCTAAATTTACCTCTTGAAAAAATTGTTTTTGTTAAAAACTTTGGGTGGGACTCCTCAGCGTTAGAACCCCAAAAAATAAACACATCAGCTTTATTAATACATTCATTTAATGTAGTAGAATTGAATCCACTCTCAATAACATTCAAATAAGTTTGACCATGACAAATTGATGCATTAGACTCAATGAATCCATTTATTTTCTTGGCAAGATGTATTCCATTTATTTGTGCTTCACAAGTTGTATTAATAAAACCATATAGGAGGGGTTTTTGGGAAGAGTTAATAAGTTCTTTAACTTTATTTAGTGCCTCATCTAAGGATACTTCTTTTAACACACCATTCTTGCGAATTAATGGATTTTTAATACGATTTTTGGAATTAATTTCATTTATTTTTTTATAACCTTTCAAACATAAACCATAAGTATCTAAAATTTCATTATTTTTGGAAAATACGATTTGATTATCATCACAATATAATGAACATCCAGGACATACAAATCTCTGGATTCTTTCTTGATTATTTGTTCTCTGGGTCATTAGCATTACTCCATTAATTTAAATTATTATAATTATTTAATTTGAAGAGGTTATTTGGCTGTATAATACTTAATTTCTATTGCATCCCGTGGGCAATACACTTCACATACCCGGCATTCACGCTCTCGTCCTTCTGCTTCTAACCTTCTACAATATTCCAAATTTAAAAGTTCGGATTTTCCGTTTTTTATTTGAAATAATTGATATTCATTAGGAGGGAAATCTGGTAATTTTCCACTTAAAGAATTAGGACAATATCGAGCATTAACAGGACAAATGATCACACATACGCCGCACCCATCACATTTTTCAGTATCAATATCAATATGTAAGTCTTTTCCCCCCACTCCTACCCCTTCAAATAACTCATTTAATTTATCTAAACTTTGTTTATACTTAGGTTTGAGAAGTGGAGGACAATCTTTTGGCTGTTTCTCACCCTTAACCAATGCTAAGGCAAACGCCATACATGTAGGCAAATCACATTCCTTACAATTAGTTTTCGGCAATAATTTGTAAATATCCATAAAGTTTAGTTGCGACATTCTTTCCATTTAATAAAAACGTTTTTTAAGATTAAAAATCTTGGAAAATATTTTATAAATTGATTTATTATTCTTTTAAATAAAATAAAGAATTTAATAGATTAATTTTTTATAATATCCTTAGTAAATTTTTTAAATTAAAATTTATAAGTTGAAATTCTATGACTAAGAAGAAAAAAGAAAAAAAAGAAGAAAAGAAAAAAGAGAAGAAAGAGAAAAAAGAAAAAAAAGAAGAAAAGGTTGAAACCAAAAAATCTTCAGATAAGGTTTACAAGCGTATTGAAGTCGACTTTTGGAGAACTTCTGCTCATATGAGCGAGTTAGGACTCCATAAAAGTTTAAAATATTCGGCTAAATCTAGATATTTTACAAAACAATTTGAAATCGAAGGAGATATTACTATTGATGGAGATTCAGATAAAAGACAAGTAATTGCATATAATGAGAAGTCTTGGAAAGAAAAAAATTTAGCAGACCGTGATTTAAAGATAAGAACATTTACCCCTATTAAAGATGATAAAGGTGGAAATTTTACAGGCGGAATTGAATTAAGTACAACAGAATCCTTGATCCAATCATATCACATAAAAGGTGATCCAGGCGTTATTTTAATTGTTAATTTACCTCAGAATAAAAATTTATATAGAATTATAAGATCGAGACGATTAAAAGGATGGAAATTTGCTTTCCCTTTACTACCAGAGAAAGATAATGAATCATTAAGGGTTTTTGAAATTAAAGGGAAAGTTGGGCTCGGTCTTGATTTCGAAGTCACTGAAAAAGAAAGAAAGATCGTTGACATTGATGGAAAAAAGCTTAATCTTGGCGGGAAATGGGAGATTGAAATTTTTGATGAAGAATTAAGCAAAAATAAAACTTTCACTAAAATTCTCACTTTATTTGCATGTGCTTGCAAATTTTTAGAGGTTTCTGAAAAAACAGTAAAAGAACTTTTTAAAAAATTTGATGACCCTAAATCTGATTTTAAATTCAGCCCAGATAAAGAAGAACTCGACCTCTTTAAGAATCCCAGAAGACTTAAAGCATAAATAACCCAAATTCCATTTTTTTTTCTATTTTTTAAAAAATGTGTTTAATTAATTAATGCTAATTAAATTATACTCATCTCAAAAATTTTTAAAAAATTAAGTGATTAAGAGGAAATTCTATGGTAAAAACAATGACTCCTAGAGAAGTGGAATTTTTAAATCGATTTATGCAAAAAATGACACAAGTGCATCAAAATCCTAATCAAAGTATTGGCATTTGCATTGAACAATTAGCGAAGGATAAACCGAGAGATATAGCCTTATATTTTCAAAATGATTCTTGGACTTGGCAAAATTTCAATACGGAAAGCAATAAAATCGCTAATTATTTTCTAAATTTAGGGCTAAAACACTACGATACTGTTGCAATAATGTTGGAAAATTCTCCTGAATATTTATTCCTTGCGACTGGGATAAATAAAATTCAAGGAATTACTGCATTAATTAACATTCATCAAAAAAGGCAAGCCTTAACTCATGCATTAAATATTGTGGAACCTAAGTGGATTGTTGTTGATGGAGATAGTTTACCATCCTTAAACGAGATTGTGGAAATTCTCCCATACAAGAATGAACAAATTTTTGTTGTTAATAATCCTAAAAATATTCATCATGATTTCATAGAATTACCAAACGAACTTAAACATATATCAAAAACTAATCCTAACACCACGCATAATTCAGTAGTAAGGGAGACTGTATATTATATGTTTACCTCAGGCACAACTGGACTCCCAAAAGCAGTGATTATACAAGGCTTTAAATTATATACTCAAGGATATATATTAGGTATTGCTTTAGCTCAAGTAGATTTTCGTGACATCGTCTATATCGCAATGCCTTTATATCATAATGTTCCAATAGGAATCGCATGGATGACTGCGATTCTTGCAGGTGCAGCAACGGTATTAAGAAAACGATTTTCCGCATCTGAATTCTGGAAAGATATTCAAAAATATCAAGTGACTTTTACAACATATGTAGGAGAAATGCCTCGATACCTTCTCAATCAACCGTCTTCTGAATATGAAATGATTCAAAAACAAAAAAAAACACTTAAAAAAATGCTGGGACTAGGACTTCGAAAGGAAATTTGGGAACAATTTCAGTCTCGTTTCCAAATTGAGCATATTTATGAATTCTATGGTTTAACTGAGGGTCATCGATCATTATACAATGTGGAGGAAGTTCCTGGAATGATTGGGCGAAATAATCAAGGAGGGGTTGAATTAGCGAAAGTTGACCCAGAAACAGGCGAATTCTATAAAAATAAAAGTGGTTTTTGTGTAAAATGCAAACCCGGAGATATTGGAATGGCTCTTATTAAAATAGATAAAAAAACATTTTTTACAGGATACAAAGATAGAGAAAAAACTCAAAAGAAAATAATACATAACGTTTTTAAAAAGAATGACAAGTATTTCAATACAAGTGATATGTTAAAGCTCCATGAAGATCTCTGGGTGTCTTTCGCTGATAGATTTGGAGACACATTTCGATGGAAAGGGGAAAATGTTTCCACTTTAGAGGTTGAAGCAATTTTAAACTCCTATAAAGCAATACATATGTCTGCTGTTTATGGTGTGGGAATTCCCAATACGGAAGGGAGGACGGGCATGGCAGCTATCAAATTAAATCCATCAATTAAATTTGAAATTGATGATTTTTCTAGATTTGTTATCGAAGTATTACCAGGTTATTCTATCCCCAAGTTTTTTAGGTTATGTGATGAACTTGAGACTACTGGACCAGAAAAAATGAAAAAAATAGATCTTAGAAAAGAAGCATATAATATTGAAACAATTAAAGAGCCACTTTTTTTCTGGGATTCAAAGAAGAAGCAATATATGACACTCGACAATTCGGCATATCAAAAAATAAAGGAAGGAAAAACAAGATTTTAGAATTCGATTTTTCAATCAATAGCATATAATATAATCAGATAAGAAGAGACATATATAAATTTCAAAAAAATTCTAAAATAGAACTAAAGGAATTAATGATCTTATAAGGTTTTATTAACATTTCTGAGGGTGTTATAAATTGGCCTTTCCCAGTTTTTACTAACACACCTTTAATACCGGCGTTGTTTGCTCCTTGGATATCAGATTCAAGATCATCACCAATAACAATAGTTTCATTTGCAGCAAGATTAATTTTTTTTAAAGCATTACTGAAATAATCTGCTGATGGTTTCCCAAATATCCTTGGAGTTACATTAGCTGCACTAGCTAGCATTTGTACGAAAGAACCTGTATCAATAACTGGCTCACCATTACGATCAAGATAATATCGATTTCCCTGCGTTCCCAGAAGTTTTGCACCCTTTAATATATATTTAAATGCTTTATTGAGTCGGCTAACGTTCCAATCATCATGAAAATCGCTTATGATAACAAAATCAGCTTTTTCAGACCCTTTAACTTGAGCAATATCATGAAATTCCATTTTAACCTCTCTAGTAGTTACCAAATAGGATTTTTTATTGGGATAATTTGATAAAAATTCTTTTAAAGCAATAATTGGAGTAAAAACTTCTTCATCTTTAATATTAAAACCATATTCTTGAAGGGTTCTTATTACTGTTCGTGGTGATTTACTGTCTGTATTCGTTAAAAAAATAAGTTTAATACCAACATCACGAAGTCTGGAAACAGTTTCTATTGCTCCTGGAATTGGAACCCCTTTAAAATAGAGTGTTCCATCTATATCTGTTAATATTCCTTTGACAAAATCAAATTCCTTATTGTTTTTTTTCATAATAAGTCAATAATTATTATATTAATTTAGCTTAATTTCTGATATGATTAATTTTAAATAAGAAACAGAAATAAAAAAAAGAGAATGAAATTTTATATTTTTATATTATATTTATTTCGACTTCAGTAGTTTTATTTTAAGAACTTTCAGAGGTTTCATATCCTTTTATTATAATCATCACTCCACTTCCAATTGCCCCACCTAATGCACCAAACAAAGTTCCAACCAGTAAAACAATAATAAAAATTAACCAGCCAAACCCAGGTCCAATAAGAAGCGCTCCAAATTGATCCATTAATGTGTAAGCATTAATTGTTATCATACCGTAGATCATGATTATTAGCCAACAAACACATACTCCCGCTGCACCGCTTAAAGTTCCTTTCTTCATTGTTCGATTCAATAATCCAGCTAATATTCCAGCAATAAGAACCAAGTGCCACAACGGAATCAAACTTAAGATTCCAGCAAGAACTGCACCAACTAAGATACTTAATAAAAAATATTTCTCTTTTTCAATTACTTCCATATTTAAGCTCCTCCTGCTGTAAAATATATTCTTGATTCTATAGAACTCGTTGGAAAGTTAGTGGGAGTGTTTGTGAAATATTGAACATGATATTTTCCAAGAAGAAACAAATTCTCCACTTGATCCGAATAATGTTTGCTATTAGAATGACCTCTTTGTCCCGATGGAATTACACTTATCGTATTATTTAAGTTGCTGAAATCAACAATTAATCTCTCTGATGCTCCACCTCTCGCTATTCCAACTCCACTTCTAATGCTTACTCCAGAAGGAGTTATGCAATATCCACTTCCAGACCATTCAAAAGGACCTACACTTAACGCTTCTAATCCAGTTAAATGACCATAGTAAACTGTATGGATATCTCCCCACCTCCATGTTGTCGGATCGCTTGAATCATAGAAGTTTTCGAGCCAATCAATTGTGTCATCTAATGCAGTTAGAATGATATTATCCCGGTTTTCAACATATGATGTGCTCATATCATCAAACCAGTGAGAATTTGGAACTTCTTTCATTAAATACTCTAAGATATTTAAACCTGGCCCACTGGCAGCTTTATATATTTCAATTTCATCATCAAAAGTATAATCATCAAAATAATCGCGCCACTTTCTATAAATAGTGGGAGCTGCTGAATCTTTGTCCATGACGTATGTCCAATCTTTTAACACTGTAAGAACGTTTCCAATTTTCTCTGGAGGGCTAGAACCATATTTAGTCTCAATAGCATTTATTAAATATGGAGTAAATGCTTGGGCAGCGCTTGAATTGACATCCGTTTGAATTTCAATCATTTTCTCTACACTGACAGTCCCATCAGGAGTTTTACTTAGCAATTCATTAATTCTTCTGGCTCTATAACCGCTAGCATATGAATTTTGCAAGAAATAATTAACATATTCAGGACCAGTAGCTATTTGATTTGCGCTTGCTAAATAATGCTGAGAAGGATCTAAGGAATTAGGTAGTTCTTCGAATGGAATATATCCAGTCCATTCTCCTTCACCCGCGGAACCATTGTAAGGGAAGGTTCCATCTCCTACTCTTATAGGAACTAATCCTGTTGGACGGATAGCTATATGGCCATCAATATCCGCGTAGACTATATTTTGAGCAGGATTTTGAAAATATTTTGATGCTTCATCGAAATCAGCCCTATTATGTGCATGACCAAAATTATATAGAGCCAAAAACTCAAGAGTCACATTATTTGCAGTCCATCTAGGCGCCAATACAACATCTCCAAAAGCTTCTGTGATACTACTGCCAAGAAAATCGTTTAAAACAGGTCCATGGACTGTTTCTTTTACTGTAAATTCTTCTGGATCTTGCCCTTTAACATTGATGGAATAACTTCTTGTTGTATAAGCAGTCGATGTACCGTCGTAAATATAATGATCTTCATCGATTGAATTATAATAATACCAGTCCATAACATCAGCCCCAACATTCGTAAATCCCCATGCAACATGTTCGTTATGTCCTACAATTGGTACATTAACACCAGCGAGAGTGAAACAGTAGATATTCAAATCGGTATCGGAGGAGACTAAATGAGCCTCATACCAAATACCTGGCATATTCCATGCTAAATGCATATCATTACAGAGTATTGGTTTTCCAGTATTACTTAGTGTCCCATCTACAACCCAATTATTTGAACCTATTATATTTTCATTCTGAAATTCAATCAATTCTCTTTGTGAATCAATTTTTTTTATTTCAGTTAAAAAGTTCGAAAATACAGAGCTCATCGAAGAACTTGGAGTATATCCTGACCAAAAACCACTAGGAGGAGCGTCATACTCGCCATAATTAGGACAAATTGGGATTTGATAAGGTGTAGGTAAGCCGAAAATCTCAGTATAATTAATAGCACCAAAAGCTTCGAAATTTATTGCTCTATATAAATCACTATATTGCCATGTTAGCATTTCAGACATATACTTCGAATAAACCATAGAATCCAAGGCAGTCCATTCAGTTGGTTCGAAACCTAAAAGATAGTATTCCAATGGTTTTTCATTTCTTAATCTTTGTTGTTCTAGATAATAATTTACTCCTTCAACATAACTATACAAACTATCTAACATATCAATCTCTCCAGCTTCATCCATTTGAATTAATGCTTGGAGTGATTGATTTGCCCAGTATTCCTTTCCAGTTGCAAGATTAAATTTATCCATATTTAAAGCAGAGGGACCAATAATTTCTGATAACCTCCCGCGGACAGATCTCCTTGCCATATCCATCTGGAAAAATCTATCCTGTGCATGGCAATATCCAAGAGCAAAACTCATATCATTTTCATTAGAAGCATAAATATGTGGTACACCCCATTCATCTCGAATAACAGTGACATCAGCGGACAAACCAGGAATTGTATATGTTTCTACTGCTGGGACTTCCCCCGGTACTTTCCATAGTCCATTACCTGGAAATAAAAGGCTTCCAAGTGGGGGAATTATTCCTAAGTCCAGAGAGAAAAGAGACATTCCGAAAATTGTAATCACGATTACAGTCGTAAGTTTAATAATCAACTTTTTTTCTATATTTCTCATATTTATTTCATTTTTTGATAAATTCTATTTAGATTTAGATTTCAAAATATTTAGATAGAATAAGAATTGATCACTTGTATTATTAAAATATTCTTGTTTTAAATTATAAAATAAATTTATCTTGAAGCGTAAATCAAAAATAACTTATCTGTTAAAATTGTACCAAAATAATTTTTCCTTTCATCTGTATCTCTTTAAATCATTATCGCTATATAAATCAGGTTCATTCTCGAGAAAATCTTTTAGTGATAGTTCAGATAATTTTATCATTGATTCAATTTCTTTATTATTATCTGCATTTTCTAATTTTTCGAGATAATTTTTTACAGCAGTCCGTACAATAGTTTCCCATTTAATTTCGGGATATTTTTTCATCCTTTTTAATAATTCTTCAGATACAGAAAATGAGAAATCGGTCATATTTCTTCAATAAGGTATTTGGCTGTACTATTATTTATATCCGCATTAATAAATTCGTTTTGAATTTTAAACCGAAATATAATTTAATTATCTGTGATAGAATAAAATAATTAAAAAAGGTGATTATATGGAAAAGCCAATAAAGGTTGTATTGTTTAATGGAAGCCCTCGAGAAAAGGGGAACACTTATCTCTGCCTTCGAATGGTAATGAACGAGCTCGAGCAAGAACAAATTAAGTGTGAATTAATTTGGATTGGTATGGAGAAATTGAGCCAATGTAGGGAGTGTTATCTTTGCGATGAAAATCAAAATAAAAGGTGCAGTATTGAGGACGATAAAATGAATGAGTATATTGCTAAGATGCTTGATGCAGATGGAATTATTATAGGGTCTCCAACATTTTTCAGTAATGTAACAGCTCCAATAAAAGCTTTAATTGACAGAGCAGGGCTAGTAGCTAAGGTAAATGGTGATATGCTTAAAAGAAAAGTGGGTGCATCTGTTATTGCCGTAAGAAGAGCAGGTGCTACAACTGTTATGAGCGCTATTAATTATTTCTTTTTAATAAACCAAATGATAGTGCCAGGTTCAAGCTATTGGAACATGGGTTTCGGATTAGAACCGGGTGAAGTAGAAGATGATAAAGAAGGTAAAAAAACTTTTGAGAATTTAGGGAAAAATATGGCTTGGCTGTTAAAAAAACTTAATTAAAAATTCGATTTTTTAACTTTTTTTTCATATTAATTGATATTTATTTTCTACTTTTCACACAATCACTTCATTAAAGACTATTACACTAAGGAAAATTTTTAAATTTGATAATCGATAGAGGGAATTGTAAAATTAATATTCCATTTATAGCGTATTCATTTCTCTCTTATTAAATTTCCATATAATTTTTTCATTAAATTTTATAATGTCTTGCAGCCATTTTCCATTTTTATTATGATTTATTTTAATTCATGTTTAATATTTGATCTATTTCGATCATTTTATTATGAAGATATCTTAATTTAACAAGAAATGATTAATTTATTAATCAGAATTCTTAAAAGTTTGTGATCCAGAATATTAAAATTAGATATAAATTCGAAATGTTTTATTTTGATCTTGAACAATAATAAGAAGTGACAAAAAGTAGGAAAATAAAATTCTTATTTAAAGAAATTGCGAAAAATGATCATATTTAAATACTCATTTGTCGTAATATATCATTAGTGAAAAATTGTGATTTTAATATCACAACAAAAAAAATTTTAAAAATGATGTAAAAATGTGTAATAATTGTTATTGTGAAAATCAAGAAAAATGTTCCGTAGTCGGTTACCAACCTTATGGATTTTGTTGCAACTTATGCGTTTATTACGATGCAACACTTCCTTCGAAATGTTCAAGAGGAATCGAGAAAACAGTAGATCAATTTCTAGACATTTTCGAATCTTAAACAATTTATCTTGAGCAGGGAAATACGTACTAAAGGAACAGAAAAAATAAGAGAAATTCATCATAAGTAAAAGAGGAGTAAAAAAAATGTGTAATAATTGTAATTGTGATAATTACGATAAATGTTCAATAGTAGGACATATGCCAATTGGATTCTGTTGTTCAAAATGTTACCTTTATGATGAAGAGCATACCTGTTTAGCTAATAAGGGAAAGCTCACAACGGGAACGAAATCTGAAAAGAAAAAAGCCCCTATTCTTCCAATTAGTACAACCATTGAGGATGGACTATTAAAAGTAGTTATAGAAGAGAAAGGGAAAGAAATTCCGATTTATATTGATCTCCAAAAGCAATTAGATTCTTAAAATTTTGTTTTCTATTTTTTCTTTTTATTTGATAAAATTATATTTTTTTAAATATTTCATTAACTTTTCACTTGTACGTCGTCGTTCTCTCCAGTCCAGATAAAAGTTATTACGTCTTGGGCAATCGGTGTCAAGGGAGCATATACCAATATCTTCAAGATAAATTAGAGGATAATACCGACATCCTTCAGGTCTAAACTTATAAATACTGCATAATTTGGTTTTTTCATCAAAAAAGTAGCAATGTTTATTCACATTTTTTAATTGCCAGTACCCATCTTCATTTTTAAATGTAAAATCATCGACTTTTAAAGGTGCATTGTAATTATTAAGAATTATTTTAATATCATCATCGGTTATTAACATTTCAGTTTTAAAGCAGCAAATTCCACAGTCTTTACAGAGCATTTTTAACTCAATAAAATATAATCTAAAAATCATTAAATTCTTTTTTAGATAGGTTCTTCTTTGATTCTAATTTTTTACTTGAAAGTAAACATTTATATAAGTTAAAGTAGAGAAATAGACATTTAAAATTAAAATAATTTTTAAAAAAAAAAGGTGAAATTTAATGTCTGAAGATGTTAATGTCCGGTGGGGTTTTTTAAAGTTTATGTATGCATATGCTGGTATTTCAGTAGCTGGTTTTGGATTGATAATACTTATCATTCCAGACCAATTCAGTTCCTTATTAGGAGCTCCCAGTTTTGAACCAGTCGTTTGGGGTATTTGTGGTAGCGTTTGGACTGGGCTAGGGCTACTCTGTTTTTTAGGTTTACGAGATCCACTCAAATTTCTACCACTTCTCTTATTTCAAGTTGTTTACAAATCGATCTGGTACCTTGCTGTTTGGCTACCCCTTTTAATTATGGGACAATTTCCAGCATGGGGATTATTAACTGTGTTATTATTTTGGACCTATATTGTTGGAAATATAATCGCGATACCTTGGTCATATCTCTTTAAAAAATCATCTGATTAATAGATGTTGAAGCCACTGAAATTGATTAAACATAATATTTAAATAAAAATTAAATCATTCTTTTTTTCTTTTTAAAATAAATTTTAAATAAAATTTAGGCAAAATAATCTTATGGAAAAAAATGAAAGAATTAATGAGTTAGAGTTAAAGAGTAAATCACCTACTTTTCAAATCGTAATAATTGGTATAATAACTGCGGGCTCCTCTATCTTTGGATTTTACGAATTTTCTCTTTTTAATACTTATATTGAACATATTCTTAATTTAGAATATATCTATATTTCGATAATGGTGAGCGTAAGCGCTATAATGGGACTTATATTTAATATAGTATTTGGAATTTTGAGCGATAATACTCGTACAAAATACGGTCGGAGAAGGCCTTATTTACTATTTGGAATTCTTGCTGGAATTGCCATGTACCTTTACGCGTTTTCGCCCAATTTTTTGTGGTGCTTTATCTTAGACGCAATCATAATAGGAGTTGTTTCAAATGCTTTTTATGCGGGTAGTTATGTATTAATTCCTGATTTAGTTGGTATGGAGCGCAGAGGTAGGGCAAATGGAATAGTTCAAATTTTTTCTTTGGTTGGTTCAATGCTACCTACTGCATTAATTTTATACGTGAATGAATTTTATTCAACGCAAAGTGTTGAAGGCACGATCATAACCCAAGAAGGATACATTCTTTCGTTAGCATTTGGAGCATTAGCAATAATTATTGTCTCCATTTTAGGTTTTTTATTAATAAGAGAGAAACCCGTTTCAGAATTGCCCCCTAGAAAAAAATTTTTGGTTGATTTAAAAGATACTTTTCAATATAAAGAATTAAAAAAACATAAACATTTCTTTAGAATTATTATTGCCCTCACTGTCTTCAATATTGGGACAAGAATTATTTTACCTTTTATATGGAATTACTTCTTTAGTCTATCACTCACTACATTAGGTCTCATTTTACTATTTGGAATCTCTCTCCCAGTATCTATCATAATAATGTATGTTCTTGGAAAAATCGTAGATAAGTATGGCAGGAAAAAGTTTTTAGCCCCCCTCATTTTGATATCTTCAATCGGGTTTTTTATAATTCCTTTTTTCTCGCCAGATACTATTATTACTTTTATTATTTATGTAATTGCATTCACTTTAATATTAATTGCATTAATGGGGCTTGCTGTTCCACTTATTACATGGCGGCATGATCTCCTTCCTGAACATGAAAGAGGAAAGTATACTGGGATTCAGAATATAATGGACACGATTTCTCAAATTCCCGGGGCTATAATTGGAGGGTTAATTGCTGATGCTTTTGGAATTCAATGGATTTTTATTGTTGTTCCTATTTTTTTGATAGGTTCAATCCCATTTTTCATGACCGTGAGAGAAACTCTATCAAAAAATGTAATAGAAGAAAAATGATTCAGCTTAAAGAAATATTTTTTTATAAAAGCGATGCGGAATCCTTATCTAAATAACAATATGCATTATTATGTACCTTCAAAATTGAAGCTGGATGGATTGGAGTTATGGGGGAACTCTCTAATAAGCATTCACGAACTGCCTTAGCCTTTCTCTTTTCTGGGCAAGTACAAATTATATTTTTCGCTTTTAAAATCTGATTTATAGACATAGAAATTGCTTTTTCTGGAACTTCTTCAATTGAATTGAACCATCCTTCACCTACTTGTTGTTTTCGACATTGTTCGTCTAACTCTACTATTAAGTAAGGGGCTTTAATTTCAAAATCCGCAGGAGGATCATTAAAAGCTAGGTGACCATTTTCTCCAATACCGATGAACGCTATATCAATTATCTTTTTTGAAATGATTTCGCTTATTCTTTTACATTCTAAAGCAGTATTAATCGCATCTCCTTTAATAAAATTAATTTTACCAGGATGAATTTTTTCGATAAGACGCTTATTTAAATAGTAGCGAAAACTGGCTGGATGTGTAGCTGAAAGTCCTATGTATTCGTCTAAATGAAACATTTCCGTTCTTTTCCAATCTATTTCGTCGTGTTTACAAAGTGATTCAAGAAAGTCAAATTGAGATGCTCCCGTTGCTGCAACAAAACATACGGTCGATTTAGTATCGAGGGCTGATTGAAGAATTTTTGCTGCTCTGTCTGCTGCCGCATTACTCGCTTCAAGTTTTGTAGGAAAAACATTAACATTTACCAAATCAATCACCCAAATTATTTAAGAAGACCTACTCTTTAAATTAATATTTAATTTTAGATTTAAATTTAAGGAATCCTTTGCATAATAAATTTATTACCAGAAGAGAGGTTTTGTACTAACCCGATTACAAGATTATATTTAGAACGGCTGAATGGAAAATCCATGAAATTTGTGTTTTCTAACTCTTTCATAAAATTATTTGAAATTAGGCAAATATTTTTTCTGGAGCTCGGTCATTTCGTTATATATTGCTTCAGCCATTTCAAAACTACCACAGTTTACATCCATTGCCAAACAAGCAATTGCTAAATCCTTAGATTCTTTTAAAATTGCTTCAACGCAAACATCTTGAATTGAAGCTTCAATGCGGAGTATGGAAGCAATATTTTTTGGAATATTACCTAATTTTATACCGTGCACACCGTCTTTATTTACAATAGCAGAACATTCTATTACTAAATCCTGAGGTAGATTGTTAATAATTCCATTATTTGGAATATTAACTGCAACTTCATGGGAATTTTTATCTTCTATTATTGCTTCAATAATTGGTATTCCCCGCTCTCCAGACCCACCTCTGCTAAACATGCCTCTTTTAGGATATCTCCCTTTTTTAAGTCTACTGTAATATCTAATAAGCTTATCATTTCCTCCCTTATTTGTCTGCTCCATTCTTGCAATCCAGTCTATTAAATCCTGAACCTTTGTGTATTTAGAACCAATCTGTAAATATTCGCAAAGATGGTTGTCACCAACATAAGGAAAGTATCCAAACCTTTTATACACCTCGAATGTTAGATCTGCGAAATTAAACCTGTCCCATTTGTTCTTGAAGTATTCCATACATTTTGAATTAAATTCCTGCATGAGATCTTCACCGTTAGTTAAATCCTTCAGTCCAAGTAGAAAAGCAAAATGGTTTAATCCTCCAGTTGTTAATTGTAAATCTTTAAATTTTCGATTTAACATTCTTGGTAAATGAGGTAATAATAAGTGTATTTGATGACAAAGACCGACGAATTTCAGGTCAGGAATTGCTCTTTTGAGCGCTAAACATATGCGAGACATGGGATTAGAGTAATTTATAAAAAAAGCTTCAGGACAAGTTTTTTTAACATCCTTAGCAATTCTAACTATCTCTGGAATTTGGCGTGCTGAGTGAAAGAAACCTCCAGGCCCACCATTTTCGGCCATCATTTCCGTTGAACCGTGTTTTCTGGGGATTGTATTATCTTGCCATCTCAACTCGAACCTGTCTCCCTTTTCAATCGAGGAAATTATGAAGTCCGCATCTTTAATTGCCGTTGCTCTATCAGTTGTTTGTTCTATATTGTACTTATTTCCGAGTGTCTTATTATCTTGAGCAACGATTTCATAAACCATTTCCAATTTATCTTTATTAATATCGTGAAGAACTATTGTAGAACCGGTTAGAACCTTGCTTGCATTAAGATCGATTAATGTAGCTGGTCCAAATGATGCACTTCCCGCCCCAATTAAAACGATTTTCTTATCCATTATTTTTAACCGTTTAAATTTTAACCATTTAAGTTAAATTGTATATGTAATGCTTAAAAGTTAATTATTTTTTAAATAATTTTCAAAATTCACGAGCATTATGTTATTCAGTAATTCTTCCGATTATTCCAGAAGTATAAATAATATTTCTTTAATACTAAAAAATTTAATAAATTTGATGAGAAAATTATATATCTATATAATTGATACAATTCTAGTAAGAATTATGGATGAAATTGACTTAATCATTCTGACAAAATTATTAGAAAACTCTCGCCTGACATATCGAGAATTAGCGGAAATGACCAATATGTCAATAAGCGCAATTCATAAACGTATTAGAAGCCTCGTAGACGGTGGGATTATCAATGCTTTTATTGCACGACCAAGTGTAATGGCATTAAAATGTCTATGGGTTTTGATTTTTGGCACTTCTAATGCAAAATCAATAGATGCAGTTAGTAAAGAACTTGGGCAACATGAGAGCATTTATTTCATTGGCATAGCAGGAGGTAAATTTCTATATATTGTAGCTTTTTTAAGGGATATATCAGAGCTTCAAGATTATACCACTTATGTTTCAAAAACAAGTCAAATTAGTGAGCCAACAATAGGAATTATAAATGTGCCTTATTTGACTTTACCAGAACCACTAACAACTTTAGATTATAAAATATTAAAGACTTTAAATAGAGATGCAAGGAAACCTATAACAGATATTGCAGATGATGTTGGGCTCTCTGCCAAAACTGTTAGAAAACGATTAGATCGAATGATTGAGAATAAGTTAGCTACGTTTACCATTGAATGGACGCCGTTGTACGAAAATAGTTTTATAACGGTTTTTCATCTAATTTTAAACGAGGGAACTAATATGAATTCTACAATTCAACAAATATATAAGGTATATTCTCAAAATGCTGCTTATTGCCTAAGGTATAGTAATATTCCTAACTTTATTACAATGCACACATGGACAAAAACTTCAAGAGAATCCCAGAAAATTCAAGAAAAACTACAAACTGAAGGATTCAAAGATATAATTCCACGAATTGTATTATCTGCAAATTATTATGATTGTTGGGTCGACCAATTACTTAGAACTAAATAATTTAATATTTTCTATTCCATCCCAAATCTCAACCAAATAGAAAAAATATTGGTATTTTTTGTGTCAATTCATATCCATTTCAGTGTAAAGAAGTGAATTTTATTGATATTTTAGATTATTTTTTTATTTTAAGATTTTATAATTTCGATGATAAATTCCATTCTTTCTATTTAATGACTATAAGCCCCCGTTGTTAATTTTTTTCCTTATCAGTGAACATGCTCTTATTAGAGTCCTAATCTGTATTATAATTAACAAATAAAAATATAAATAAAAAAAAATCATTTGGAGAGTGGAAGATTTGTATAATTATAAAAAATTAGTTGGCGAACTGTTAGGCGCAGCTATAGCAGTTGTTTGGATATGTTTTGCTCTACTCTATAGTTTTTTGGATATTATGGGGGCTCGGGTGTTTCTCGTTGTTGCCATTTCCCTTACTATATTGTTGGGTGTATTATCTGGAGGTTTTCTTAAGCTAAGCAAAAAAGATAAAGAAAGCGCTAAAACTAAAGAAAGCTAGGAACTTCTAATCTATTTTTTTTTTATTTTTTTTATTTTTTTTTATAAATCCTTACCCCTTTTTACTATTGAATTCTCTCTCTAAACTAAATTAAGACAAAAATAAATATGAGTCAAATTTTTAACTATTAGATAGACAAATTCTGAAATATATTGGAAATTTTTTAAGGAATCAAGGTCATCTCCTCAAAGACCGCAAATATAGGAGTATTATAAGACTGGGCTCAATATTTTTTAAAGAAGGTAATTACGCAAGTAATTTTACCTCGTGGGATGCAGAATTAACCGAAAGGATACTCAGTGGTAATTCGTTTAAAGTTCTAGGGAATTGAAATGAGAATAACTTGTCACACATTTAGAAAATAAAGGGTTGCATGTGGAAAATCGGAAAATTTTATTCAACAACAAAACTGGAGAGGTAAATTCAGAGTCTGATTTCCATGAAAATTTCTTTGAAAAGACGAAGTCGCGTAATTATTTGGCACCCTAGAAGAATTAAGAGTTTTAAATCTAAAAGAATGATCACATTTATATTATTAAATGACAAAGTATTCCACTGTAATTTAAAAAAAAGAAGATGATAAAAATTTTATTACAAAATTTCAACACAGCTTGGGCATGGCCTTGGTATACGGTTATGGTGACTATTAACGTCCTGGGCCTGGTGTTTTGTGCAGTTGTTTACAAACGATCCCTGATTCCAAGGGATGGAAAGGATTCAACATATAGGAAACGGATGCGAATTATGGGGGTAATCTTTACGTTAGTTTCTGCATATCGAGCGATTGGTGTATGGTCTTTACCATATACTTTCCGACTACCGAACACGGTAGCGGAAGTTTCATTCAGTGGGTTAATTGCGTATGCGATGTTACGATTCAATACTTATTTGCCTGCTACCGACGACGCACGTGCTAATAAATTCAAGTCATTCATAACAAAGACTCCCTATATCCTAGTAGGATGTATAGTTATATCACAATTCATTGACACATGGGGGGGGATCACCCATTTTGCAATAAGGGGTGCATTCGTGGAGACATTATGGGGGATTGGGTTCCTGTCAGTACTCCCACTTGCTATTATACAACTGCGCCGTGTTTTCTCGATAAAAGATAAGGAGGCAGTAGAACGGTTACGAATACTGAAGTATTCTGCGATAATAATTGCAGCTTGGTGCGTGATTTATTGTATGTACAGGTGGGTCTTTACTTTACCGGGAATGTGGGGTAGGGCGTTATATATATTAGAAACGGGGTTACCTGAACTTGAAACTGGCATACAAGCGATAATTGATGCCTTGGGAATTAGAACGCGAACATCGCTAGAGTACCGCGATTGGGGTTTTAGTTTTCTAATATGGCACTCTGCCTACTTTAGCATCTTAACTTGGATTTCAATATTCTTAATGAAAGCGCCACGACCCCGGGAAATTTCCGGGAAACATAACGCTAAGCTAACGCTAATAACGCTAGCGCTAATAACGATAGCGCTAATAGCGCTAATAACGATAATTGGCTTACCAGCTGACATTGATGAGATAATTATTCTTTTGGTTTTGGGAGGCTTATTTCTCGTACCAATTGCCTACATTTTCGTTTTGGAAATCAAGCGTGTTAAGTTAAAGACTATAGAATAAATTTTAATTTTTTTTTTTTTTTCTCAATCATTACCCCTTTTTACTATTGAATTCTCTCTCTAAACTAACTTAAGACAAAAATAAATATGAGATTAATCATTAACTAATATAAATTAATGAAAACCACAATAATGTTCTGGTTAAAATGAATTTAGAGAAGTTATTTAAACCGAAATCTATGGCAGTTGTTGGAATTTCAAAGAGAAATCATCTTAGTCCAGGTCGTATTATTTTACTTAAAAATGAATTCGAAATGAATGTGAAAGTTTACGGGATTTATCCAGATGGAGGACAAATTGAAGGAATTAAGCTATATGACCGTTTGGATAAATTGTCAGAAATTCCTGATATGTTAGTATTAGCAATCGGGCCGGATGACACGCTAAAATATATACAAGAATGTGCGGATTTAGGAATTCCCGCGAGTGTTATCATTGGAGGCGGTTTTGCAGAAATTGGAGGAGAAGGAATAATACGCCAAAAGAAATTAGAGAGAATTGCCTTTGAAAATGATATAGCTGTTCTTGGGCCGAATTGCCTTGGGGTTTACGCACCTCCATTAGTTGATACGATATTTTTACCTACAGAACGTATCACAAGACCTCCGAAAGGTTCTGTAGCGTTAATAAGCCAATCGGGAGGCGTGCTCGTAGATTCGTTTTTTAATAAATTTTTCGAAAGAAATATAGGAGTTTCTACCGCGGTTTCTATTGGTAATCGAGCAGTTGTTGATGAGGTTATGTTATTAGAATATTTTAGCAAAATTGATAAAGAAACAAGTAATATTGCTTTTTATTTAGAAGGATTTAAAGAAGGTAAAGCAAGAGATTTTTTAAGGCTGGCAAAGGAATCAGAAGATACGGTTATTACATTTTTTGGAGGTAAAACGAGCGAGGGAAAAGTTGCAACTCAGTCTCATACCGCCAGTTTGGCAGGAGACTTTAAAATCATTTCAGCTGCGTTAAGGCAACATCAAATAATTCAACCAAATTCAGAAAGAGAGTTATTAACGTGTTTAAAAGTTTATGATGTCCTTTCCCATCGAAAAAACCCTTTTGGTAAAAATGTAATAACGTATGGAGATGTTGCGATAGTATCCGTTTCTGGTGGTCATGCTGTGTTAGCGAGCGATATGTTAAAGAAATACGGGTTGAACGCCGTAAAATTTACAGATCAAGAGAAGAAAGAGTTAAAAGGATTAATGAATCCTGTAGCTCAAAAAATTGCTTCTTTTAATAATCCTATTGATTTAACTGGGTCGGTTCTCGATAAAGATATTGAAGATATTATCCGTTATCTGTCTGATATTGAAAGAATTGAATGTATTATATTATTATTGCTCCCTTATCCGCCTAATATTTCATTCCAAATCGGTAGAAGAATTGCTAATATAGTATCAACTAAAAATAAGCCATTGGTTTGTTTTATACCATATGTTTCGAAGTATTCTTTAATAATCGAGTCTTTAGAACTTGCTAATATACCTGTTTTTCATTCGATAAAAGAATCTGTCCAAGCAGTTTCTGCGCTTAAGCATCGAACTAGAATAGAAAATATTAAAAGTGGAAACATTTTCTGGGAAAAAAAACTTAGTTTCTTAAAAAAGTAAGTTAAATATTTATTAATAGACAGATTACTCTTTTTTTAAATATAGCAACATACTTTTAACTATTTTTTTATTAAAAAATAGATTTTTTAAACCTTTTTTAAAATTTAATAAATTAATGAAATTCGATGTTTATGCTGAATAATTTATTTTTATTGATAAAGGAAGATCCCGTGAAGACGAACCGGCCCAAATCGTAAAGCTTCCAGTTTCAGCTTTGAATTTATGCTCTTGTTCCGAATAGAATTCGAATGCTGATTCATTTAATGTGATTGAAACAGTTTTTTTCTCTCCAGGTTCTAAATAGACTTTTTCAAAGCCTTGCAGTTCTTTTGGTGGGCGATCTACTGAACATTCATCATCACTAAGATAGGCTTGAACAATTTCCGCTCCCAGTCTTCCTTCGAGCTTTTCAAAATTGGTTCAATCTTTTCTAAATTATTAAACATTTCGTTAACTGCCGATTCTAAGCCTTGTTTAGTATCGACTATAAACACTTCTGTCATTCTTTAAACACCAATTATATTTAGTAGCAATATTGTTTATTATAATATTTATAATATTTCATAACAAAATTTATATATCAATAATCGATATATATCCATAACTGAGATATTATATAATTTATATTTTCTTATAAACTATTTTTTTAAAGGTTTAACGCGATGGTTGAAGAAATTACAAAGAATTTTGAAAAAGCAATGAAAAAAGGCTTTATTAGCGCGCTTATATTGTTAATTCTCGAGAAGAACCCCTCATACGGTTATAAAATTAGCAAAGACATGACTAGCCGAACTCTCGGAATATGGTCCCCTCCCGCATCTACAATGTATACAGTGCTTAAAGAAATGACTAAAAATGGCTTAATTACATACATAGAGCAACAAGAAGAAGGGAGAACTAGGAAAATTTACGAAGTAACAAAAAAAGGAGAAGAAACACTAAAATTGATGCTTGAAAAGCAACAAATAATTAATGAGTCAATAGAAACACTAATGGCGGCAACAATAGGCTCAGATAAGAAATTATCAGGACATTTTTTTCCAAGACATGGGCCATTTAACTTCTTTTTCGAAAAACTTGAAGAAAAATCCGAAGAGGAGAAATTAAAATTATTAGAGTTTCATAAATTGAAACTTTCGGGAAAAATCAAACGATTAAACGAACAATATCAGAAAATTGAGGAAGTAATCTTACAATTAAAAAATAAAGCGTTTGATAAAAACTCAGAGGAGGAGCAAAAAGTAGTATGAATACTTTTAAAATGATTTTAAAATATTGGATGAAATCTAAGAAGGATTTCATTCTCGAAATAATCTATTTATTAATGTCTACGCTGTTTTTAGTAATCATCCCAATATTAATAGGAAGAATGATTGGTGGTTTAGATCCGAATCTTTCAGTGCTTTCTAATGCTAGTGAGCTAATCATTTCATTTAGCTTAATTCTTATGTTTGGTTTTCTAGCCTTTATGTTGGAAAGAGCCGCGCGATTAAGAGGAGCTGAGGTTTCCTCAAGAGCAGTTTATTATCTTCGCACAGATATCAACAACGCCATTTCTCGACAATCTTTTTCTTATTTTGATAAAACTGAGACGGGTCAATTAATTTCACGAGCTACAAGTGATGTGGAAGAAAGCGAACAAATCTTTGGTATGGGGTTGAATTTAGGACTTAGATCCATTCTCCAATTAGGAGGTGTCACTATCGGGTTCATTTTTTTTAGCATAGAATTATCTTGGTTATTGTCAATAGCCATTGGAAGTTCTCTTTTATTATCGTATTATCTTGCTAAAAAGTTAAAACCAATATTTTTAGAGACTCGGAATAGTTTTGGGGAATTAACTAATACAATTAGAGAAAATATAGTGGGCGCTCAAGTAGTAAGGATGTTTAATACTCAAGGTAAAGAACGTCAAAAATTTTCTAAAAACAATGAGCGGTTTTATAAAGCTAGCGTTCATTCAGTAAAATTGAATTCACTCTATATGCCAAGCATATACATAATAATCGGCTTCATGACCGTATTCACATTATTAGTTGGTGGAATTTGGGTAATAGAAGGGGTAATGACGTTAGCTACCTTGATTACTTTACAATCATTTATCGCGACTCTTGGATTCCCTTTAGTTATGTTAGGACAAATTATGTTGATGTACATTCAAGCCGATGCAGCTTTAACTCGCGTGAGAGATGTTTTAGAATCAACTCCAGAAGTTAAAGATTTACCAGACGCAACCCCAATTGAACATATGAAAGGTGATGTAGAATTTGAAAACGTTTCTTTTGGTTACACTTCTGACCATAGGATTTTAAAAAATGTGTCATTTAATATTGCTTCTGGAAAACAATTAGCAATCCTCGGAACGACAGGTTCGGGAAAATCTACAATTATCAATTTAATTCCTCGGTTTTATGAAGTAAATGATGGCTTAATCAAAATTGATCAAGAAGATATCCGGAAGTATCGTCTAGAGGATTTAAGGAAAAATGTTGGGATTGTCTCTCAAGAAACATTTTTGTTCAATAAAAGCATTGCTGATAATATTTCGTATGGCAAAGAAAACGCAACTATGGAAGAAATAATTGAAGCGGTTAAAATTGCCAATTTACATGATTTTATCATTTCTTTACCAAAAGAATATGATACTATAGTAGGTGAACGTGGTACAAGGCTGTCAGGGGGTCAAAAACAACGTCTTTCTATTGCTCGTGCGTTAATTATAAAGCCAAAAATTCTAATTTTTGACGATTCTACCAGTTCTGTAGATGTTGAGACTGAATTTGAAATTCAAAAAGGATTAGAAAAAATCACTAAGGGAACTACAACTTTCATTATTACTCAACGAATTTCGACTATTCGTAATGCTGATAAGATATTAGTTTTAGATAAAGGAAGGGTAATAGGTTTTGGTATTCACGATGATTTAATTAAAACTAATGTGTTATATAGACAAATTTATGAAACATTATATTACAAACAAAAGTCATTACCAGATTTTAAACAAAATACTAGTAATAAAGGTGATCTTCCATGAGTAATGCAGAAGAAAAAAAAGAGAGAAATGAAGAAAAAAAAATCAATCAGCCGTCTTTAGGTTTTCATCGGCGTCCCTCGTTTGGAGAAGGTAAACCAGACTTAGAACATCCTAGCAAGGTTCTGTGGAAATGGATGCTTTCATATCTAAAATCGCTTAAATGGAAATTTGTGCTGTATACTATACTTCTATTATTAGGGACCATAATTTTAACCATAAGTCCGCTAGTTTCTGCGACTTTAATAGATAATGGGATTATAGCAAAGGATCCATATTACGTAATAATCATGAGTGTAGTGTTTTTAAGCCTACTCGTCTTCATGGCAATCACAACTTATATTTCTCAATATGGTATGGGAAAAATATCGCAAGAAGTTACATACAAAGTAAGAAATGATCTCTTTTTTAAATTGCAAGACATGTCTCTTAATTATTTTGATCAACGTCCATCAGGAGATATAATCTCAATTACAACTAACGACGTTACTCAACTAAACTTACTAATAGGAGGGCAATTTGTACAGATAATAACCAATATTGTATCCATTAGTATTACTATATTAATTATGTTCTTGCTCAACGTCTATTTAGCCTTAATCAGCTTGATAATAATTCCGATATTTTTTGTTTTGGCATTTTTTATTCAAAAAATTATAATAGGTGTTTTTAAGAAGGCTAGAGAAACGATTGGTCAAGTTACAACTTCAATTCAAGAGAATATTGCAGGAGCGAAGATAGTAAAAGCATATGGGCAAGAAAAAAGAGCATCCTCCGAATTTGATCAAGCAAATACAGCTAATTATAAGATAATGGTTAAGATTAGAAGAATCATGGCGACAATTTTCCCTCTATTTACCTTAATAGTTACGGTTCTCACAGTGATTATACTATTACTTGGAGGCTTTATCGCAATTGGAGAAATTAATGTTTTTGGTATAACTGTTTCGATTGGAGTTCTAGTTGCCTTTATTTCGTTACTTTCTCAATTTTTCCGCCCATTCATGATGTTATTACAGATGCAACAGATTATAGGAAGCGCTTTGGCAGCTTCAGATCGTATATTATCTGTATTGGAAGAGAACGTAGAAATACCTGAGCCAATAAGTGCGAAAAATTTTTCCGAACCTAAAGGAAGTATTGAGTTTATTAACGTTAGTTTTGGCTACATTTTAGATAATAATAAGGGAAAACAATCACCCGAAATTACATCTGGATCTCAAGCACCTGACGCACGAAAACTCATGTTGCAAAATCCAATGATTAAAAAAGCAATAGAAATGATGAAAACTTTCCCGGAACCATATTCCTCTTTCATGCTTAAAAACAGTATGGACATGCCTCAAAATGTTCGACAGAAATTGTTCATGAGCTTAATGGGAGTTAAGCCCGAGGAGGTCCCTAAGATAATTGATGAAATTTTAGACGAATACCATTATGCCGTTCCAAATACAGATTTAGCAGAAAAACATCCTGAATATGACACATCCTTTAAAAATAAAGATGGCGATCTAAAGAAAGGCATGCCTTCAAAAGATCAATTGTCAATGGGGCAAATAATTCCTCCCAAAATGATCGAAATGATGGTTAAAAACTTAGAAAAAATGCTTCGCTCAAAATCAGGTTTTAAACAACCAACTAGTGGTGGAATGGGGGGAGACAGTCAAGGACTAATGGGCGTTGGCGCAATGCAGATGCCTCCTCAAGCAATCCTCGAAACACTTGCCAGCATATCAATTCCTCCGGAGATCTCAAATAAGATTCCAAAAGTAGTGAAAGATGCTATAGAAGAAAAAAAGATATTAATTAAACGCCAACAATCTAAAGGTTACGTATTAAAAGATTTAAATCTTAAGGTACCTCCTGGCGCTACTCTGGCGATTGCTGGTGAGACTGGCGCAGGAAAAACAACGTTAGTAAAACTTCTCGCTCGATTTTACGACGTAAATATCGGAAAAATACAAGTTGATGGGATCGATATTCGGGAAGTAAACAAAAAGGACTTACGAGGATTAATAGGATTTGTTCCTCAGGATGCCTATCTTTTTACGGGAACTATCAAAGAGAATTTACTCTATGGCATTGATAATCCCACCCCTGAAATCGAAAATAAGATGTTTGAAGTTTCTAAATTCTTAGGATTACACAATTTTGTTGAAACTTTAAACAAGAAATACGATAAAAGAATAAAAGAAAATGGGTCTAACATTTCTATAGGACAACGCCAATTAATAGCTTTTGCTCGAGCTCTAATTACTGACCCTAAAATTTTGATTTTAGACGAAGCAACTTCTTCTGTGGACCCATATACCGAGACTTTGATCCAAGACGCTTTAAATAAAGCCCGTAAGGGTCGTACCACCATTATCATCGCACATCGCTTATCAACGATAAAGAATGCAGATCAGATAATAGTTCTAGGTTCTGATAAACATGGTATCGTAGAACAAGGGGACCATGAAAGTTTATTAGCTTTAAACGGTAAATATAAACGTCTTTTAGAAATGCAACGCCGAGATATTGAAATTAACAATCAATAATTTTAATTTTTTTTAATTCTTAAGTGAAAAAACTAAATTAATTTTGATGCGACTTTTTTTAGAAAAACAGTTGGAAAAAAATTTATGCTGAATAATTTATTTTTATTGATAAAGGAAGATCCCGTGAAGACGAACCGGCCCAAATCGTAAAAGTCCCAGTCTCAGCTTTGAATTTATGCTCTTGTTCCGAATAGAATTCTAATGCTGATTCATTTAATTTGATTGAAACAGGTTTTTTCTCTCCAGGTTCTAAATAGACTTTTTCAAAGCCTTGAAGTTCTTTTGGTGGGCGATCCACTGAACATTCATCATCACTAAGATAGATTTGGACAACTTCCGCTCCCAGTTTGTCTCCAATGTTCTTTACATCTACAGAAACCGTAAATGTTCCCTGTCCTTGGAGATTGGATTTGTCTAATTGAATATTGGACATTTCAAAAGTTGTGTACGATAGGCCAAATCCGAATGGGAAGAAGGGTTCAACTTGATGTTTATCGAAGTATCGATATCCAACGTATATGCCTTCATCGAAGTAAATTTTCAGTTCCTCTAAATCACCGGGGAATCGTTTTTTAGATTTATGTGCCGGGTGATCTTCGAGTTTCTTGGGATAGGTCACCGGTAATTTACCGGATGGGTTTATCTCTCCAAATAATACTCGAGCGATTGCATCTCCACCCATCATCCCTGGATACCACGCATTAAGAATCGCAGGTACATCCTCAAACCATTCTGACAAATCAATAGGACTGCCAGCTATTAATATAACTACAGTATTCGGGTTTTTCGCCAAGGTTTCGCTTATTAATTTCTGTTGTTTATCGGGCAGAGCATAATGGGTACGGTCTCTACCTTCGGTATCCCCCTCCCTTTTAGTGAGGAATAGCCTTAATATATTTCCTCCATGGTTAAGACCCAAAATCAAGAACACGACATCAGCATCCTCTGGATTGGATATTATTTCAGACTTTCCAGAAACATAATTAACTATCCCGTCGTATGGTGATATAAATTTAGGTGGAACTACTGCGGAGCTCCCACCTTGCAATGGTTTACCAAATATTTTTTTTGCATTTGGACCTAAAATTGCTATTTTCTTAACTTTATCTGCTTTTAATGGCAAGAAATTTGAATCATTTTTAAGTAATACCATTCCCTCTTCAGCGATCTGTTGGGAAATTTTCTGATGCTCTGGTATATCCAATACTTTCTTAAAATGTTGTTCTGTCTTTTCAAATAATCCTACACGCATAAAAGTCCGGAGCAAAGGTCGCACGATATAATTTAAATCGTCTTTATTTATATCTCCTGCATCTAATGCCTTCTGAACATTCTTGGGCGTCATTTTTTTAAATAAAAAGAAGCCTGGCATTTCTAAATTTAGTCCTGCTTTAATGCATCCTGTTGCACCAGATGTACGTCGTGCAGCACCCCAATCTGTAACTACATGACCTGTAAATCCGAGTTGATCCCTTAAAACATCCCGAAGAATATATTTATTTTCTGCTCCATGAATTCCATTAATTTTGTTATAACAAACCATTATACCCCAAGGGTCGGCTTTTTCAATTATTCTTTTATAATTTTTTATATAAATTTCTTGTAATGCCCGTTCACTGATTTCGGTGCTTATTTTCATTCGTTTCGTTTCTGAATTATTCGTTAGATAATGTTTTACACAAGAAGCTATTTTTTGAGATTGAATCCCTTTTACCACTTCAGCAACAATATCGGATGATAGTACAGGATCTTCACTTAAATATTCGAAATTTCTGCCACATAATGGAGATCGAATGATATTAACCCCCGGTCCGAGAATTTGATGACGGCCTGATAATTTCACTTCTTTACCAATCGCTTCCCCCATTTTATAAGCTAATTGTTTGTTCCAAGTCGATGCAAGCCCGATTGTGGCAGGGAATCTCGTTCTATGCCCTCTATGACTTGAATGCCATGCGACCCCAAGAGGACCATCAGTCATACCAAAAGAAGGTATCTTCAACCGTTCGATCGGGTTGGTGGTCCAAAAATCACGTCCTCGAATTAAAAGAATTTTTTCTTCAATCGTTAGGCGGTTCAAAAGGTCTTCCACGCGATTTTCCTCAGTAGCATTTTGATCTAGATATAGGATATTTTTCTCCATTTTTACCTCACAAATATAAATTTACGTATTTATACACAGAATTAGTTTCTTATGAATATTTCAATAAATATTGATAAAATGATACTAAAAATTTTATAAACAAATCTAATTTTGGGTAATAATTAGTTTCTTGAAAATATAAATTTTATATTAAATAATAGAAAGATATCTCTCTTTTTAATTACAAATTCTTGTTTTTTAAATAAAAAAGCAAAAATTTTTGTAAATATTTAAAAACCACATCTATAAATATTTAATATACTATTTTAATCTAAAAAGGCAACGTTTGTATAGACAATGAATGAAGATAGTGAATATGTGAAAAAGTTGTATAACTGTCCAGTGTGCAAGGAAACACACACTGTAAATCTTCCTAAAAATTTAGCTGATAATCGAACAAAATATCCATTTACTTACGTTTTTCTGCATGGAGAATTAAAGGACTTATTAACTACACTTTATATTGATAAAAATTTGCAAATCCGTGGAGAACGTGTAATAAAATTGATGGATGATAATATATTTTCTAAAGATCAAGTTTTAAAGATTACACAACAATTAATGAATGAGATTGTTAATTTACAAAATGAAAATACTCACCTTCGATATGAACTAGATAAATTGAAGAAAAGTAAAATCACTGAAATTCATTAAACTAAGAATAATGTAGATATCAATCTTTTTTTTAAAAGAGAATTACTTATTAAGCTTCTTAATTTAAGTAACATTAAAAGATCTTTAAGAAAATACAAGTTTTTAGAGTCTAATTTAATAGAATTTTGCAAAGAGATAATTTAATAAAGTTATCTTTATATTATTCTTAAGAAATTTAAAGTTCTAAAAAATAATTGTTTTCTCGAATGATACTTAATATTATTTAATCTTATTGAATCTTATTGAATATTATTTAATATTATTTAATATTGAACAAATATGGAGAGATTTATTTATCAATTCTTCTCTTGCATAAAATCTAACTAGACTTCGTGGATTGAACTCTCCTATTTTTGATCAATACATTTTTGTCATTAACTACATAATTTTGTAGGTATCATCATCAAGCTGGATTGGGTTGTTAATCTTTGCTGAAATATGTAAATATTCAAATATATATTTCAATATTAATCCCATGATAAGTAACTTTAATAACAAACACATCCTATATTTATTTAATGAATAAAATACATTATAATGATTTTAAAAAAGGAAGTGAATAAAAATATCAGAAAAAAAAGAAGAGAAAGAAGAAATAAAACACATTTTAGTTACTAATTCAATTCGAAGAAAACTGAAAGTTAAAGTTGCTCAGAAAGACAAATCAATAGTTCAAATAGTAGAAGAATTAATTTATAGGGATAAGAATAAAAATGCCCAAGAAGAATAAAGAAGGGATAATTAAAAGTCTATTGGAATTAGGAGAAATCAAAATCCAAGAAGTATGGGGAATATATGAAGAAATTGAGAGAATAAAGAATAATAAAAAAATTGAAAAAACTGCATACAAGTTGCATACAGGAGAATATTAATGAAAATTTCAGGCACATATAAATTTCAGGTTAGCTTGAAAGAGAAGGAGGATTGTGATTTATGTGAATTAGTTATGAATCACATAGAAGAATGTATGGAAAAAGATTCTCGGAAACGCCAAGGAAATAACATTTTTGTTAGAAGAAGCGGTAAAATAACAAATAGAGATATTCTTATTTGTTTAATGAACTATTATAAAAGATATGAAATGAAGAAGAAATCAGAATATTCTGATGATGTTAAGAGAATTGCTGAAAAAATGAATAATCCATAAAGAGTAAAAAAGAATATCTTATATCGAGTTGTCTTAACTTTTATGTTTCGTAAAAGTTTAATTTTATCACTTTCATACTAATTGTATCCTAACTGCTTTCTAATTGCATCCTCAAAGGATACATCTTGTATAGATATATATAATTGTTAATTTACAAAATGAAAATAATCACCTTCGAAATGAGCTAGATAAATTAAAGAAAAGAACAATCACTGAACTTCATTAAACAAAGAATAATGTAAATATCAATCTTTATTTGAAAAGAGAATTACTTATTAAGCTTCTTAATTTAATTAATATTAAACGATCTTTAAGAAAATACAAGTTTCTAAAGTCTAATTTAATAGAATTTTACAAAGAGATAATTTAATAAAGTTATCTTTATATTATTCTTAAGAAATTTAAAGTTCTAAAAAAATAGAATTCTTAAAGTTCTAAAAAATAGAAACATAATATATTTTATGCATATCTTAAAAAATTTTGATTAAAATGACTAAAAAAGGAATTGATAAGGAAAGAAAAAATAGAGAAGAGAGTTCGGAAGAGAAAATACTGACAGAGGAATATGTGGATAAATTTAAAATAATAGCAGAAAATATTCATAAAACATATCTTCTTGGTACTACAGCGGTTGCAGCCTTGAGAGGTGTAGATCTTAATGTCAAAGATCAAGATTTTGTAATCATTATGGGTCCAAGTGGAAGCGGAAAAACAACGTTATTAAATCTTATAGGGGGATTAGATACTCCAACACGGGGGAAGATCTTTTTAGAAGGCCAGAATATAAGTATGCTTTCTGATAATCAGTTAGCTGATATTAGAAGAGATAAGATTGGTTATGTGTTTCAATTTTATAATTTGTTACCCCAAATGACAGCTTTAGAAAATATTATGGTCCCGCTTCATTTTGCAGGTAAATTTAGCCGTAGGGGTAAGCAAAAGAGAGCTATGGATTTACTTGAAATGGTTGACCTTGATGAACGAGCACATCATACACCTTCAGAGTTATCTGGTGGAGAACAGCAGCGGGTTGCAATAGCACGGGCATTCGCAAATGATCCAGCAATATGTGTCCTAGATGAACCTACGGGTGATTTGGATAGTAAGACGGGTCAGATGGTAATGAATTTATTACGAGATTTAAATAAGAGGGGTGCAACATTTGTTGCAGTAACACATGATGCGAAAGTAGCAGAATTTGGAACAACAACACTTCATATGCTTGATGGCAAGATTGTAGAAGAAAGAATTGCGGATGGGCTCAAAGAAACAAGAATGATGAAAAAGATACGACAAACTGAAGCAGAAGCAAATAAATCTAAGTGTGAGTCTCATATATTTAAATATCTTTTTAAAAATCAAGGGCAAACCGAGTATACTATTTCCATAATAAAGCAATCAATTCCGAAACCAATTCTTGATAATATTCCTTTGCATTTTAATGATATTCTCCAAGGAATGATAGATGATGGAAAATTGCCCGGAAAGGTTCAAGGTCAAATGCTTATATTTGGATGATTTATATTTTTCATTAAAACTAACTAAATGTTATATTTAATTCTTAAACTAAAAAATCGAATGATGAATAAAGAATAGGAACATAATGACAAATATTAAGACAATTTTATCTTATAGCTTTAGAGACCTTCGCCGTCAGAAAGTTCGGGCTTTTTTAGGTATTTTCGGTGTTATGATTTCTGTAGCTTTACTTACTATAGTTTTATTTTTATCTGATAGTATCTCAACATCTTTTATTGATTATCTTACTACAGATGCAGGGAATCAAGATATTAATATTTCAGTGCGTCACTATGACACCGAACCAGAAAATAGATCTAGCTATTTCAAGTATGCTGAAATGAGCGAAAACATCTTGAAAAATGTTTCAAAAATTAAGAACTGTATTCCAAGATTTGAATTATATTCAGAAGTTAATGAAACGGCAAATTTCTCTACAATGGAAACAATCAATGTCAGACGTGGAGCAAGGATTATTGGAATTAATTTCACACTTGAAAATGAGATAAAATTTGGTTCTTTTGAAAAAGATGAAGAACCAATGATAATTGAAGGATTAGAGCTTTATCATTTCATGGTTTATGAGACATTTAATGAAAATTTAAGATTAATAGGAGGGGACACAGTTAATTTCACGATATTTTATGATAATGGATCAGATTGGATAGAAAAAAATATCACTTTAATTTTTGACGGTATTTTTAATTTTGAAATAAAATTTCCATCAAATTATCGGGGGCATACTATAATTTTAAGCCTTGAAACAGTTTATGCAATGCTAGGTGAAGAAGATTATGAGGGACAATGTTCCCAATTAATTTGTACTTTTGAAGAGGGAGAAATTATATATGATATTAGGGATGTAGAGACTTCATATTATAATGTAAAAACAATAGCTGAAGATATCCAATATCTTGTCGGTTTTGATTATTATATAGATTTACCGAAACTTGAATATCTAGGATTTAGTGAATTTCTTTCAGTTGCTCTTTCTATAATTTTCGTTTTTATCTCCATTATATCTATGCTTATAGCTGGCATATTAATAAATGGAATTTTATCAACTTCTGTGGAAGAAAGAATAAGGGAATTTGGCGTTTTCCGAACTTTAGGCGCACATAAAGTATTTAATCTATTTATTGTTTTAGGACAAGGACTTATATTATGCCTTATTGGAACAACTTTAGGTATTATATTAGCGATTTTTGGAACTCAATTAATGTTAATTATAGTCAACATAATTTTTTCTGACTTAGTTGGGTCATTTTTAGCTGGTGGATTGGTTTTTTCATATTCTATTAATTCCATTTTAATATCGTATATAATGGGGATAATTGTTAGCTTAATGGTTAGTATAACTCCTGCAATTAAAGTTATGAAATTACAAATAGTTGAGGCAATAAATCCTTACCGGAGAGAGGATGTTTTATATCATTTAAGAAAAAAATCCTCAGTTAATTATAAATTAATATTAGTAGGCATTATATTAGCATCAAATGGTGGATTTATATATTTAGTCATACCTCAATTACTTCTTACTATGGATTTTGCTCTTATAGCAGGAGTTCTAATCGCAATTTTATTACTCTTTTTAATAGGGTTAACATTAGCCGGTTTGGGGTTAATGCCAGTAATATTAAATATTGTAATCAATCTTTTTAGACCTCTTTCAAGAAAACTCCATTATATTATTAAGATATTTGTTAATAGATTTCAAAGGAGAAACAGTAACACTGTTGTAATGTTCGCCTTTTCATTTTCTTTTGTCATATTTACATCTACCTTATTAGGATCTTTACAGGGTCAAATTGCAGATATGCAAAAGATCAATACCGGAGCAAGTTTAGTTGTGAGAACAACTACTTTTAGTAGCGAAGGTGGAGGTGGAGGTATGTTTGGAGGCGGGGGTATGTTTGGAGGCGGAGGTTTTGGCTTATTTACTGAAACAAATAATGTTCATGGAATTCATATTTCTAACGAGATTGATCCAATAAGCACACTTACAACGGAATTTCAACAAGAACTTATGACAATAGAAGGAATTGAACGAACATCTTCAGTAATCGTAAGTCCAAATCAATTATCGCAAGTTTATGTGGAAATTGGTAAGGAATTTGATGCAGATATTGCTGATTATGTTGGTTTTCAATCACATACGATAAGTTTATATGGAATTGATGAACATTACAAATCTACTATCTTTATAGAGGAAGTAAAATTTTCACAAGGGGATATTTCTAGTTTTGATAAATTGTTTGAAACAGATAAAAACTATTGCATAATATCTGAAGCCATAGTACAATCCTTAGATTTTAGATTAGGAGAAGAAATTAGAATCACTTTTACAAGAGGAGATGAGATTGAATATGTTCCTTTTTTCATTGCAGGAATCGCCAATACTATGCCAGGTTTTTCAAGATTTAAATCTTCAGTGTCAGCAGCAAACCGTGGAGGTGTTTTGATAGCTCAAGAAAATTTTATTGAATATATGGATATTCCTGAGCCTGCATTTATTGATAAAATATTTATTAAACTTACTGATAAAAAATTACCCCAAATAGATCAAATTGAAGTAGAAATCGAAAACAAATTTGAATCAAATTATGATTTCTATATTACAAATGTAGAACGATCTATAAGAAATCAAGAACAGACCTTTAGGTACCTTAACATGCTTTTCCAATTAATAACAATGGCGACGGTTGTAATCTGTTTATTTGGATTGCTTTCTGCATCATATTCTACAATCTTAGAAAGAAAGAAAGAGATTGCAATAGTAAGAACCTTAGGATTAAAAGGTAATAGTGTTAATCGAATGTTCATAATTGAGGCATTTATTATAATGATTTCTTCTGGAGCTATTGGAGTTTTAGTGGGTTGGCTTACAGCATGGTTATTGACATCAAATATGACAACATTTACTGATATGCCATTTCATGGTTCTTTCCCATGGGATTCATTATTTTTAGTTTATGGATTGTGCTCAATTGTTACTTTTATTGGAATGCATATTTTATTAAAAAAGGTCCGAACGGGAAATATTATCGAAATTTATAGAGAGTCAGGGGTATGAAATTCTAAAATTAATATAAACAAAATGAGAGGAAGGTAATAGGAATAAAGTGATGTTTAAAAACAAAAAGAATCGAATATTAGGGTTTGCATTGGTTATTTTAATGTTAAATATACCTAATTTTATTCTTTTTGGAACAGTTGATAGTTATTATAATAATGAAAATATTGCAGATAAGCATTTCAACGATGATAATATTCAAGATTTAAAAAAATCAGATGTTGCTGGTTCCGAATTATATTCCGAACAGATAAATGCATATGTGGCAGGGGCTAAAAGTATAATCCAACAATCTCTCTTTACTAATGATAGTAATATTTTTCCAAACATGGATTTTAATGATCCAGCTTTTTATCTCTGCACCATGATGTTAACTGCTTCAAATGGAAAAGTATCCGAAATATTTCCTTCTATTTTAGGTGAAAATGTTTTCAGTTCTCAACTTTCACTATCCCATAATTCATTTTTTGGTTTTTTATTTTATGAGGAAGAAATTGAACATGAAGATGCACAGAAAAGAGCAGAGAGGGCATTCAAAATTATTAAAAATTTATTTGAAATAGATTTATTTAGAATTGATACCTCTGAAAAAAACTTTTTCCCCTTTATCGGGTATTATCCCAATTGGGAAATTGTATTAAATAGACTTTATGCGAATCTTCCGAAGGACGGTTACTGGAAAGCGCTTGATTTAGATCGCTTATTGAGTAATGAATATTTAGAAAAACAACACTTAAGTTTCTCAATTCTTTTATTAAATTCGTTGGAAATCTATAATGAAGGTATTAATATCACATCATCTCAATTTAATTACGATATTTCTGATTATGCTTTACCGTTCTTAGAAACATTTAATATGGGTGAATCTAATGAAACTACAGAAGGATTAGAAGGTCTGTTCGGTGGATTTGGAGAATTCTTAGGTATTGAAGATCTTAATCAGACTTTTTTGGAGGGTTTTGATGCAATTTTAGGATCAGGTGGAGGAATGTTGGATGAAAACAATCGATATATAACGATGAAAATCCAATATGAAGGAAACCCTGAAGGAATTGAAAAAATTACTGGTTCTAACAATTATACTTTTGATTTATTTAAAGCAATGGGATATAATGAAACCACTTTATATCCTAGTGAGAAAATGTTTATCGCCATTATTGGAACTTTCATGAGTGAAATTGAGGTTAATATTCTTTCCACAGACATAATAGATGTATCTCCTAAAAATTTTCAATTTTCGGATGATCTGATTGAAGACCTCGAAGAAATAATTTGGTTAACAGATGTAGATTTTGATATAAATTCATTAAAAAATTATGAATTTATTCCAAACTGGGTAAATATTTTAGGAGTTAATAAACTATACACGCTTCCGATTAACCCAGTAAATGAATCAGATATTATTAATTTCTTAGATATAATTGGATTTGATGGATTACCTTATATCTTGACAGGTTTGTTAAATCCAATTGAATCTATAATTGTTAGTTATTCTGTTGCAAATTCAGAACCGAATTTAAGAATTACAAAAATTGTTGAAAATGCTTCCTATGGGATTGATCGTACATTTCAAATAAATATTACTGCAGAAAATGTCGGAAACACTACTGCATGGGGTGTACCAACTAAATTACCTGTAGATTACGAAGAATTACTCAATGCAGTTTTTTTTTTACCAGGTAGTAGGGAGGATATAGAAGATTATTTTGAAGAAAGTTTGATAACACTTCTAAATTTAGATGAAGATCCAAGACTGTTTCACTTTGATTCTTCTAGTATTGGAACAACAGATACTTTTTATCCTAATATAACCAATCTTTTACCATATAATGAAGAATTCGTTGAATATTTAGTAGATCATCCACCCTATAACATTTATGCTCCTTTTTTTAATAATTCTGATAGTATTTTCAATGAAGAAAATTGGAAACTGGAACCAGGAGAATCAATTTCTTACACACTTACTAACATATCAATTGAAAATTTAGATACATATACACCATTTGCAACTAATAATTTTATTGAAAACGAGGAAATTCCACTTCCTGCAATAAATTATGGATCAACTCATATAGGCACTAAACCAAATAATGCTCATACTCAAGATGGAATTGATTGGATCATAGATTCGGAGGAAAAAATTGTAGATTATCATATTATTGATATTGATTTTGTATTTGAAAACAAGTCTTTTATTGATCTAACAAATAATATATTAAATAGTGTTAGAATTTATATGAATGCTACTTCTGATGGTTTTTCCGAAGATGTTTCTTTTAATTTTTATAATTTTACATCAGAACGACTGGAAAATATTACAGAGATTTCAAGTGACAATAACACATATATTTTCGGATTTATCGATGATGAAATTAATGGATTATTTGATCCCGCATCAAATAATCACACCCTATTTTTTAATTTAAAAATTATATCCAATGATACTTTTAATTTATCAATTGATAGTATTTACGTTAATTTTTCATTTAGAGAAATTGTTCCTTACCTCGTACAATCTGCAAAAGTATCTTATAGTAGTGAATTGGGACTAGTTACTTATTCTGCTACTTCAAATAATTTATATCTTAGCACATATAATATGTCTTCAATTTTAGCAATTGCATCCTTGGAAAATTATGCATCATATCCTGGTCAAGAAAATACATATTTTGTGGAGCTCACAAATATTGGAAGTATGAATGCTGAGAATGTTTATTTTTCTATGCCTATACCAGGGATAATTAAAAATAAAAATTCTTTTCAAGTAAAGAATGGCACAATAACTCAAAAAATGACAGAAATTAATCCAGGTCAAACAATTAAATTAAGTTTTACATTTTATTCTCCAAATTCAATAAATATTTTGAACAGTACTGTTGTTTTTAAAAATCAAAAAATTATGAATGAAAGCCAATCTTCATTGACTATCCATTCCAACGATGTTTATATTTCAGCTCCTATTGATTATGAGAATCGTTATCCTTTTTTGCACATAATTAAAATCAATTATTCAACAAATAATACTCACCCTAAATTAAACGATTTTATTAATTTATCTATACAAATTGAGAATCAAGGACCCGCAAATTTTGATATTCCTGATATCTTAATTGAAATATCTGACAATATCGAAGGATTAAAACGTTTAGATAATGATACTTTAGATATTACTGACTTATCTTGGAAAGAAACTAAAGTAATGTCGATGATCTTCCAAAAGACATCTTATAGAGGATATTATTACCCACCGATAAATGTTATTTTAGGCTCCGAATGCTCCACTTTACGAATTATTACATCTATACCAATTATATTAGGCTATTTTGATTTTGAGATTAATAAGAATGTTTCTGAAGAACAAGTGATTATTGGTAAGGAAATATATGTAACGGTTGAAATTATTAATATGGGGAATATTGCAGCACAAAATGTTTCATTAGATGATATGAATAGTTTTTTTCAACAGCAATTTTATTTGATTGAGGGCACCTTGGTTCATTTCATTCAAGTTCTTGAGCCAGGAGAAACATTCACATTTTCTTACACAATAATAGGAAAAGAACAAGGAGAACATAATCTATCCGCTGCTTGCATTGATTATTATTATTTAATTAAGAGACCCGTTGAATCTAATTCTATTCAAATGAAAATTATTTTAGATCCAAATATGCAGAGACTATCTATAATCATTCCATGTGTAATTGTTCTATTTTTTATCGGATCTTACGGATTTCTGAAAAAACGGTATAGATCAAATATGCTTGAGAAAAAAAGAAATGAAGATGAGATTTTAAATGCAACTAAATTTACGACTATTTTAAGGCATAAAGAGACTTTAAATGATTCATTAGAAAGAGTGAATACACTCTACGGAGGTAAATCAAGAAAATGAGAAATATTAAAAAATTCATATTAACTTTCTTGTTCATATTTTTTTTCCTACTTTCTACATTCAATCCGAACTTTTATACTTCAAGTATTAATGAACAGCAAAATAGCACGGAAAGTAATAATTTAGAAATTCCAGTATTATCAAATAGCGAAGTTTTAGTAAATATCATTGTTTCCTTTAACAAAGAATCATTTAATCAAACTGTCATAAATAAATTTGAAGAATTAGGGGGAATTATAAAGGATGGGCCTTGGAATAAGACATTTTTAACAATTTCTGGATTCTCCGGGATTTTTCCATCAGAAAATTTAACATATTTTAAAAGCTACTATCCAGAAGCAAATATTGAATCTAATGAATTAATTGAAGTACAAATGAATTATGTAGTGGCTCAATCCAATGCAATGAATAGTACTTGGAGTCTAAATGGATACACTGGGAATTCGAATTGTTCAACTGCAGTTTTAGATTCGGGAATTGATTCAAATAATACTTTTTTCCCAACAGGAATTAATCCAATAAATCTCACAGGAAATATCATAAGTTGGAAAGATTTCATACATGAATTGCCAAATCCGTATGATGACAACGGACATGGAACATTCATATCATCTATCATTGTAGGGACAGGAACTGAACCCTATAATTCTACAAACAAAATCAATATGACCTTTTCTGGTAATTATTCTCATATGGATACGTTTGATGAGTATATGATTGGAAGTAACTTTACTTTTAAACTAGCTACTTTTAATGTATCAAAAGAAAATTCTCAGGTTTTTGTGAATTCGAGTTGGAAAGAAATTATAGCGGGAATTGATGAATTTTGGATCGAGCTACATAACGAAACCTCATTGGTAAATAAATCTAAAAATATTAAAAATGAAACATTTTATCAAATTTATCATAATAATTCTTTGAGTGGTATTGGTTTATATGATATTTTTATAAAATATCACAAATTGAATTATGTAAAACCAGAATTTTCCTTAGACCTGGAACTCTCTTTTTTTCCCGAATATTATATTGTAAATAAAACCCATTTTACAGGAATTGCAAATGCATCAAAAATTGTTAACTTTAAAATTGTAAATGCAACTGGTTTTGGAAATGTGTCAAGTTTAATTTCTGCTATGGAAAATGTTTTTCTAAATAGATCTAAATTACATATAACCGCGATTTGCCTTAGTGTTGGAACTTTAGGCGATGAAGTGTCAACAATAAATGAAGTTATAAATGATATTATTGATAATGGAACTCTTGTTGTTATTGCAGCAGGAAATAATGGTTTAGAACCAAATTCATTAAATAAATTAGCTTCCAATAAAAAAGCAATTGTAGTTGGAGCAATAAATGATAGAGATCAAATTACAACATATAGTAGCATTGGAAAAATAATAGATGAAGATCAACCCAATGAGGTAATAAAACCTGATTTAGTGGCTCCTGGTGGCAGTAAAATAAAAGGGTATAGATCTATTGTTGGCACGAATTTAGAAAATGAAACATCTGCCTACTTTGGCACTTCTATTGCCACAGCGGTAGTTAGTGGAGCGATTCAATTATTAATTGAAGCGAAATGGAAAAATTGGACATCTTGGAACTCCTTAAATACTACTGAATTAGCAAAAATTGTTAAAGCAACATTATTAATGACTGCAACCGAAACACAATTAAATAGAGAAGAAGATCCTGAAACCGATGAAATAGAGAGTAACTATTCACCTAATACAAATTACGGTGGTAAAGATATTCATGAAGGATACGGACGATTGAATGTTGAGGCTGCAATCGACGCATTGACAAAAAATATAAGCACAGGGATAATTAAATCTACCTTCAATTTAACATCATCAGAAATAAATCCTCTAGGAAAACATGTATATGCCAGAAAAATTACACTAGAACCGAAAAAACAGTATTTATTTAATTTAACGGTAGAACAATCTTCAGCCACTATTGATATGTATTTATACTCTAATGAAACTAACAAATTTGGAGAACCTATATTATTTTCTTGTGCTTATGAAACTAGACCATTTTATACAAATTTACTTTACTTTTCTCCCAGAATGAATGAAACAAAATGCATTTTAGTAATCAAGGCTCTGAGTGGAAAGTCTAATTTTACTTTAAATATTAGTGAGGTTGAAAACAATTATTCTCCAAGTTTAAGCAACTGCTTTGTTGAAAGCACTAATCCTGATTGTAATTATACTTTAAATCGATATAATTTCTATGTTAATTATACAGATAATGATACTTCTAACTTTCCAGCTCAATTTGTATACTTAGAAATTAAAGAATTAAATCAAAACTTTACTATGAATAAAGATCCTAACGATTTTAATTTTACAAATGGAGTAGAGTATTCTATTACGAATTTTGAATTTAAAGAAATAAAACTTTATCATTTTATCTTCTGGGCAAGTGATGGATACAATATAACTCGATATCCTCTGGGGGGTAATCTCACTATTGAAGTAAAGCCTTTTTATGCTATTAATATCCCATATTACGAAAACTTTACGAGTATTACTCATAACTGGGCTGTAGAAGGTACTGGATGGAAAAGACTAGGACAAGAAAACTTCGATCTTATGGGTCAGCCTTTTGATGATAGAAATAGGATATTTCCTTCTAATGATTTTAATCCTGATTGGTATTGTTTTTATTATGGTAATACTAGCACACCACTTACTCCTTATTCATATGAACCTTTAGAATTAAATGGAGATGGAATTAATAGTTCGTTAATAAGTCCAATAATAGATCTAACTGAAATAGATGAGAGCTATGATCTAATAGCTAAATTTGGCCTTAGAGTTAGTATAAATGCATTAGATTTCATATACCTACAAATTAATATCAATTGTTCTATGAATTGGGTGACACTCAGAACCTACACAAATATGGAACGAGAATGGTTTATGGAAGAGATTGGTTTATCACCATACTTGAGTAATTATGTTCGTTTTAGATTTTATTCTGATCTTAATGAACAGAGAGATTTACAGAATTATAAGGGATTTATGGTAGATTATGTAGCAATTGAAAATTACTCCAATTATTATGATCCTCAAATAATAACTCAATTTACCGAGATAGTATCTCCTGGAATTGATGAAGTCCAATATGAGTATGATATCTATACATTCTCAATTGATGTATATGATAATGATAATAATTATCCAGCCTATGTGTATGTTGAAATAAATGATAATAACTATACGATGAATAACATTTACGGAGATTGGAACATCTCATCAAATATTTCAATAGAAGACACAGGTATTCGATTTGAAAAGGGATTATATATTGAAGACTTTGACGATTTGACATTTAGATTTCACGTATATGATGGGAATAATATTAATTCAACCGAATGGTATAATACGGAAGAGAACCCCCTAATTGAATTTTCTAATCCAATACCTTATAATTACTCCTCGGATTTTGGGTACGAATTTAATGTTCAGTCTTTTGATGAGTTTTATATAACAGGCATTCCAGAACCGAGAGAATATACAATTTGGCTTTCAGCAGATGATACATGGCATTATATGAATTCCTCAATATATTGCGGAATTGGCCAAACGAATATAATAACTAGTGATAATGGATATGGAGAAAACTGGAATGCAAAATTAATAACTCACCCGCTGAATTTAGGAACAAAAAGTAAGAATTATATTCAATTTTTTCAAAATATAACTTTAGAAAATGAGAACGCGACATTCTATGAGGGAAATGATTATGATCAATGCAATATTTCAATATCAACCGACTTCGGAGCAACTTGGCATGAATTAAATAAATATACCTATTTGAACAATAGTGAAGGTTATTATTATATTGATATCTCTAACTTCAATGGTGAGATTGTTATGGTTAAGTTTGAACTAGATTCAAATAATGAAACAAATCCATCCGGACTTGGATGGTTTATAAAAGATTTATTTATCGGTTATAGCGTCTTAATTGATTTTGTGAATCCGATAAATGAAATTGTTGTAAATGGTGTTCAAATAATTAATATTTCTATATCTGAGAAGCATGGATATGATTTAACACAAATTAAATTATACATTAATGATACATTAGTTAATGCTACCTATGAAAATGGAACATTGAATTTTGTTTGGGATACTTCATTATATTTAGATGGGGAATATATAATAGAAATTGTCGTATATGATAATTACGATAATAAGATAGATACTTCAATTGTTATAATAGTGGATAATATACCTATTTGGATTGATTGGCTTCCCTGGATAATTCTTATTGGTGTGTCGATAAGTTTATCAATAATTATAGGATTAATTACTGTTAAAAGAGGTAAAGTTTTGATTGATGGAATTAAAGCAAATCGCAGTGAAATAAAGAAAAGAATTAGACTGTTTGATGAAGATAAAGAAAAAATCAGAAAAAGAGTTGATAGTTTGACTAAAGAAGAATTAAAAGAAAGACCTTATACATATTTCTGTAAGAATTGTAAATCTTGGTTTGTCGATAATTCTGGTTTTAAATGGATGTGTCCAGCATGCAATACAGATCAATTATATCTTGCATATCAATGTCCTATTTGTAAAAATTGGTATTTTAAAGATGATCCAAGAGATTATAATTGTAAAAAATGTAAAATAAAAATGGTAAAGCTATCAATGGAAGAAATTAAAAAAGAATTAGTTTGGAAATCATTTGATGAATTAGGAGAAAAATCCTAACATTAATTATATCATAATTTAAAAAATTTATAATTTAAAATGAAATTAAAAAAAAGATTAAAGAGAACATCTAACTTTCAATGGCTGAAACATTCCTGGGTGGATCTCAAACGAAACAAAGCTAAGACCCTATTCGGAGTCATGGGGATTTCAATCTCAATTGCTTTGTTAACTGGTATAGGAATGGTCAATGACACAATGAATTTTAATTATATGGATATGGTCACTAATCAAACAGGATCCGCCGATATCTGGATAATGAAGACACTCAGCACTGACATGAGTTTTGATCTATATTTCAACCATAGTTATGTAGAAGATGTCCTAAAAGAAATAGAAGAAATTGAAGAAATGTTCCCTCGATTGCAGATCTTACCTGTTGATGTGAATAATCTTGAGAACAATATTAGTGGAAGTATAATGCTTTATGGAATCGATTTTGAAAGAGAAAAGGATTCCAGGATTATTGGAGATCTTATAATTTATGATGAAAATTTAACTGAGACTGATGAAATTTACGAAAATGTACCAGAAAAAGGACATTGTATAATATTAAAAGCAACAGCCGTTAAATTAAACGCGTCAAAAGGAGATACATTACATTTGGTTTATCAGAATAAAGAGATCGACTTAGTTATTGATGAAATTTGTGTCCAAGATTTAAAATTTAATGAATATGAAAATAATCAAATTATTATGGATATTGAACATGTTCAAGATTGGCTAAATCTGGGTGACCAAGCATCTATGGTTATGGTCTTGTTAAGAGATAGAGAATTTATTTATGATTCAAGTGATATTAAAGGTACAAAACTAACATTAAGAGATATTGGAGAAGAAATCCAAAAAATCCTTACAATTGAAGAGTATCAAGTTATGCTTCCAAAATTAGAAGAATTAGAAATGTCCGAATTTTCAATGATGGGACGGACAATTATGTTCTGGTTTGTGACTTTATTATCTATGTTGATAACAGGTATCCTAATAAATGGTATATTATCAACTTCAGCAGAAGAAAGAATTAGAGAATTTGGGATAACACGAGTTTTGGGAGGAAAGAAAGTTTATTCAATTAAAATGGTTTTATTTGAAGGATTTTTATTAGGGACATTTGGAACTATAATTGGAATTATTGCAGGAGTATTTATTACACCTCCATTTGTCAATTCACTATTTGATTTTTTCATTAGACGATATGGTGAAAACTTTGAATATATTATCAGCCCTCAAACGATTATTTTGGCTATTATAATTGGAATTGTAGTATCTGTTGGTGTTGCATTAATACCTGCATTAAAAGTATCACGAATCAAATTAATAAAAGCTATAACTCCTTTTCAAACTAAAGAAGAAGGATGGGAAGTAGCTAAAGAAGGCTCCATGAATGTTAAAGGATTTTTAGTAGGAATCTCAATTGCGCTTATTGGTTTGTTAATTTTTATATTACTACCCCGAATATTTACTTCAATGGATATAATGTTAATAGCAATTTTTTTTATTGGACTATTAGCAGCGATTGTACTTGGATTGGTCTTTGCATCTCTGGCAATTATACCTTATATACAAACATTTATGGTGTATATATTAAAGCCTTTTTTTCGAAAATATATGAATATAGTTAAAATATCTTTAAAAAGATACCAGAGAAGAAATTCTGGGACAATTTTAATGTTTGCAATATCATTCTCATTCATATTTTTCATAACAACTTCTTCTGAAATTGAAAAACAAACTTGGTCTTTAAATTTTAAATTTCAATATGGAGCAGATTTAGTACTTGCTAATTATGGAACTTCAGAAGAAGGAAATGCTTTTACTATAGAGTCCGTAGAGGAGCTAAAGGAATTGCAAGGTGTGGAAGAGGTTGCACCGGTATTACACAATTCATTTGATCTTACTTCCTTCTTGTCTTTATTAGATTTTAGTTCTGAATCAGGATTAGACTTTAATCCAGAGCAAATTCAAACTGTTATGAGACAAGCGGCAACATTTAGTCAATATGGAGAGAGTAAATTTTCAATAACTATTTCTGATGTCGTAGATTTTGCTTCTGTCGATGTAAAAATAGTTGGAGTTGACGAACGATATCTTAATCTAGTAGATCGAAATTTATTTATTTGGAAATCTGCAGGGAGTGGATTTGATGCATCATTTTCTGCAATTTTGGATAGAAATGATGCGATTATAATCTCTAAAGCAATAGCAGCAAAAATAGGTGTAAAAGAAGTTGGGCAAAAAGTAAGATTGACTGTTAGAGATCCAGAAAAGGGTGGAACTGGAAATCTCTCATTATTTGAAGTTGTTGGAATTTCTGGAGGAGTGCCGGGTTTTATTAATTTTAAATCTTCAGAAATGACGGCGGAAGATGGTGGGATTATGGTTTCTATGGATACATATATTGAACTTATGAATTGGCCTAATGGTGGAAAAGATATGATTGTTGATAAAATTTTTATTAATTTAGCTGATCCAAGTGAAGAAAATATTAGAGATACAAAACAATTGATAAACGATATGTATATGAATAATTTTTTTACTCTTGATGATGCTATTACTAAAATTAAATTTGTTGAAGAGATGAATGAACAATTTTCTTCACTCTCAGAAATTCTTCTAACATTTACTGTCATTATTTGCATTTTTGGGTTAATCTCATCGATGTATGCAACAATTCTTGAAAGAAATTTAGAAATTGGAATATTACGAGCACTCGGAATGAGAATAAAAGAAGTAAGAAATATGTTTCTATTGGAGAGCATGATTTTAATGATTTCGGCTGGTTTTATGGGGGTGTTAATTGGCAGCTATTCGGCTTACTTGATGGAGAGCAATTTATCCCTCATGACAGAATTACCAACAATATTTTCTATCCCAATAGATACAATAATTAGAGTATTTGGTATAAGTGTTATTATTGGGATAATAGGAATGTATTTAATATTATTAAGACTGAGCAGACAGACTTTAATGGATATCTTTAGACAGACCTTTTAGATGAAAAATTCAATAAATATGCAAAAATTTTTTCAAATTCTTTTTTTATAAATTTTGTTTAAGAAAATCCTCTAATTTGTTAAATGCTTGACTTCTATGAGATATTTTATTTTTTATTTCAATCGAAATCTCAGAAAAGGTTTTATCTGGAAACGTATCAGGTAAAAAAATAGGATCAAAACCAAAACCATGGTTTCCCCTCATCTTTTTAGCAATTTTACCACTAACTTCACCTTTAAAAATTTTAATTTCATTAATTGGTTTGAAATAGAGTGCAATAACGCTCTCGAAATGCGCACAAGTTTTGGACTCTTCTCCAATTAACTTAAGAATCCCTTCATTTCCTATGGTTTTATGAACATACGCCGAATAAACTCCCGGAAATCCATTTAAAGGCTCATCAACGAAAAATCCAGCATCTTCAACAAAACAAGATTCATTTAATTTATTCTTAACACTTTTAATTTTAAAGACAGCTACATCTCTTAAATTATCGGCTTGTATTTCAATCGGTTCGAGGTTAGAATGAAATAACTTATATTTTTGATTTAAATTAGATTTATTAAAAATTTCTGAAACTTCATTAAATTTATGAATATTGCCGGTGATAAAATGAATGTATTTTTTTCCTCCTTTCATATTAGCCAACTTAAAATTTAATAGTTGAAATAGAATTTATTTGTGTATAAATGTTTTTAATTAAATACTAATTAATTTTAATAGTTAAAAAAATAATTTTCGATTAATCTTTAGTTATTAGTAGTCAATGGGAAAAAAAAAAGTGTTTTAAATCTTGATTCCTATAAATAGAATCATTCAATGTAAATTCATAAACATATGAAAAATATACATTTTTAAATTTTAAAACTTGAACTTAAATGTTTCATAATATTCCAGAAGTTGTAAAAAAGAGAATGAAATACTTAGAAGAAATAGATAGGAGAGATAGGCTTGATGGAACACCTAGAATAAAAAGACTTCGTCAAATTCCTCATGAAACAGGGAAATTTATTTCAATTTTAGCAGCTTGTGCTCCAAAAGGGGAATTTTTAGAAATTGGAACAAGTGCGGGTTATTCTACACTGTGGATAGCGCTAGCATGTCAATTAAATGAAAATAAAATAACAACTTTTGAAATTTTAAAAGAAAAAGCTAAATTAGCTAGAGAAACATTCCAAATAACTAATTTAGAGAAAATTATCGAACTAATAGAGGATGATGCTCGAAATTATTTAACTCGTTATACGAATATCTCATTTTGCTTTTTAGATGCAGAGAAAGAAATTTACGGCGAATGTTACGAATTAATAATTCCAAATATGGTTAAAGGAGGGATATTTATTGCTGATAATGCAATTAATCATTATAAAACGTTGAAACCTATGTTAGATAAAGCTATGGCAGATGATCGAGTAGATTCATTAATAGTGCCAATTGGAAAAGGTGAATTGGTGAGTAGAAAAATTTAATTAGGAAAAAAAAGGTGTTTAAAATCACAGTAAATTTTGATTATATTGTTATTGGTGGAGGAATTGCAGGATTACACATTGGTGCTTTACTAAATCAGCACGGAAAGGTAGTTGTTCTCGAAAAAACGAATGAAATTGGCGGTCGAGCAAAAGTTGTTGAAAAAGATGGATTTAAGCTAGATTTTGGAGCGCATCCCATAAGATTTGGACCTAAATCAGATCTTGGTGAATCTCTTGAAGAAATAGGAAAACCTATTGAATTCATTAAACCAGGAAAAGTATTGGCGTTCTTGGACGATGGTTCTATAACTACATATCCCTCGGGAGGTATTATAGCAGTTCTAAAAAGTAAATTGGTTCCTTTTTTCAAGACTTTAAAATTAATGATAATGATAAAAAAAATGGCTGAGCAAGAGTTTATAGCTCTTTATGATATGTCTTTAGAAGAATGGTTTAATATGGAGAACATTATACCTAAAATTCGAGAATTTTTAACCATGGCAAGCGCCACTCTCCAAGTAAATCCCTTTATAGAACGATCATCAGCCGGGGAAACTCTACAAAATATTAGAAAAGTTCTCGATATTGGAAGTGTATATTACCCAAGAGGTGGATGGAATGAAATCTTTTCAAGATTTTCTGAAAAAATTAAAGAGAATGGAGAGATCAGATTAAAAAGCGAAATAGCGGAAATTATAGTTAAAGAGGGCAAAGCAATAGGAGTTAAAATTGGAGCTGAAATAATTAAAGGTAAAAAAATCATTTCTACAATTCCTGTCCAGCAACTTTTTACTATATTGGATGAAAATCTATGCGATAAAGATTATATTAATAAATGCAAAAATCTAAGGCCAACAGCAGGAGTTTCCATTGATTTTTGTTTATCTAAACCAATTAGTGATATTGATGGAGGTATTATGCTCGAGAACCCGCTGGGTTTTGGTTTTATTCCATCTAATATTTCACCAGAAGTTGCTCCGGAAGGAAAATCTTTAATGACTTTTTTTACAATAACTAATGTTGAGGATATTAAAGATAAAAATAAATCTAATGAAATTTATCAACATCTCAGGAGTGCAATCTTAAGATTCTTCCCGGAGATTGAAAATAACCTGGAATTTGAAAGACCGTTATTTCATGATATGATTGATGGAGTTGAGGTTAATATAGAACAACATCGATTAAAGAGACCGGGAAATGAAATTAAAGAAATCTCCAATTTATTTATTACTGGAGATTCTGTAGGAGGTGAAGGCGCTGGGGGCGATATCGGACATACTAGCGTTCGAAACTGCTATGAAATAATTATTGGAAAATAATTGCTTAAATAAGTTATGACTTGGCTTAAAATAAATTCCGTTTGAGATAAATATTTTAATAAATCCAAAATTTTATTTATTTTATTTCTTTATACTTTTTAAATTATATCTGAACAAGCGTTAATCATATAATTTAAATTAAGAGAGTTGGTTTAGCATCGCACGAATGCACAGCAGAAAAAAAGGAAAAAGTGGCTCGACGAGACCGGCAAGGTTGGAAAAACCTAGTTGGTTAACAATATCAGCTGAACAAATAGAAGATTTAGTCGTAAAACTTTCACGAAAAGGAAATTCTAAGAGTATGATTGGTACGATTTTAAGAGACGGTTTTGGAGTCCCACTTGTTAAAATTGTTACTGGAAAAAAAATTAATCAGATTCTGGAGGAAGCCAAAATCGAGGAAGATTTACCAGAAGATTTACGAAATTTGGCCAAAAAAGCTGTAAATTTACGGAAACATTTAGAAACAAATAAAAAGGATTTAGATTCTAGGAAAGGATTGCAAAGAACGGAATCTAAAATTTACAGATTAATTAAGTATTATAAAAAGAAAGGAGTATTAGAAAAAGACTTCAAATATTCTCCCGAAGATATTAAAACATTATTAATATAATCATCAAAAAGGCGTAATTATGAGTTCAAAAGGAAAAAGAGAAAGGAAAAAGGCCGATACTTGGAAAGAAAAAATTTGGTACGATGTTTATGCTCCTAAATCTTTTAAAAATCAATATATAGGTAAAATTGTAGGAAAAAATCCAGATTTTATTTTAAATCGAACAATAGAGACGTTATTATATGATTTTACGGGAGATTTTCATGATATTACTACTATCTTGCGCTTTAGAGTTATAAAAGTTGAGGGAAATAGATGTGAAACATATCTTGTAGGGCATCAATTGACAAAAGATTTCATTCGTTCATTAATTAGAAAAGGAGTTTCAAAGGTTCAAATGATAAATAATTATAAAACAGTAGATAATTACATTTACCGTATTACTAGCGTTTGTACAACAATTAAAAAGGCTAGATCCAGTCAGATTATTACAATTCGAAAGATTACTGATGATATTTTGAATACTTTTGCTAGAGATCTAAAACATGAAAAATTTATTCGTGGTATGATATATGGAGAATTTTCAAACCAAATTAAAAGGGTTGCAAAAACGATATATCCGCTTTTCGAAGCAATAATAATTAAATCAAAACTGCTCTCCTCACCTAGTTTGGAGGATCAAGAAGCACCTCCAAAAGAAGAAGATTTTGAAATTGTTGAACCTCAAATTAGGAGGACAGTAAAATCTCAAATTGCACGAGCTAAAAGAGTTAATGTCCAGAAGTTGACATATAAGAGGCAAAGAGCGGAAAAAAAGAAGGCTCAAATTGAAGAGAAAAAAGAACAAGAAGTATCTGATGAAAAGATTGAAGAGAAAGTCAATAAAGAAATAGTTGAAGTTGAAAAATAAACTAACTCAATCGATTTGTTTTTTTAGGATAATATTTTTAAAATCAGCGTAATATACTGATTTTGGGGGAATATCTTCATTAACTAGAGTATTTGCGCCGATTAAAGAATTTTCTCCAACTTTAACGCCACACACAATATTTGTACTTATCCCTGTTTTTACATTATCCCCTATAATGGTTCCTAATTTTCTTCTTTTAGTATCGATGATTTTACCTTCTACAATCATTTTCACTGAAGTTCCCGTCAATTTTAAATTAGCAATTTTAGTTCCTGCTCCGAAGTTGACTTTTTCACCTATAATAGAATCTCCGACATAATTAAAATGTGGAAAATTGGTATTGGACATAACAATTGAATTTTTAACTTCACTTGAGTTTCCAATATGACAATTATTGCATATACATGAATAAGGTCTAATATGTGCATTAGGTCCAATTTTATTACCTTCTCCAATATAAACTGGTCCTTCAATATATGTACCTGACATAATGCGTGTATCCTTACCGATGAAAACCTTATTTTTTATAATTACATTGTCTTCAACAATTCCATTAATTTCCGATTCAATTTTATCTAATATGAATTTATTCGCATCTAAAAGTTGCCAAGGTAATCCAATATCACTCCAAAAGAATTGACTTAAGTCGTATCCTAAAATTTTTAATCCTTTTTTTATCATAATAGCAAAAGAATCCGTAATCTCGTATTCTCCCCTGATTGATTTTTTAGTTTGATCTATCGCGTCAAATAATTTAGAATTAAAAATATAGATTCCTGCATTTGCTAGATTCCCAACATTTAATCCTTTAATTGGTTTTTCGACAATTTCTTTTGCATATCCTTGCTCATCTAAAGAAATAATACCAAAGCTTTCAGGATTTTCAACGCTAAAAAGTGTGATTATGCCATCACAATTACCTTCTTGAAATAATTTAAATACATCAATAAAAACTTGTTCATCAGTGATAACATCGCCATTCATCAATAAGAAAGGTTTATTTTCCACAAAATTCTGACAACATTTGGCAGCATGGGCTGTACCTAAACGCTTCTCTTGAATAACATACTTGATTTTTACTCCAAATTTGTCTTGCCCATCTCCAAAATATTCCTTAATCATTTCATTTTTATAGCCAACAATTAAAAGAATTTCTTTAATACCAATATTTTTAATGTTATTTATAGAATGTTCAAGTAATGGAGCACCTCCAATAGGAATCAAAGGTTTAGGTCTTGTATTTGTAAGTGGCCTTAATCGCTTACCTATTCCAGCTGCTAAAATTACTGCTTTCATTAGAAATTCACAAATTGAATTATATAAGAAAAAATAAATTGAATACTATTAAACATAATCCTTATTAAAAAAACAGTTGTAGTTAATATTAAAAAAATATTATTATTTATTTACATATAACACAATTTGCTCAATATCATTATTGAGAGCTCTATAAGGCTTTAAATCTCCGTTGAAATTATTTTGAAGTACTTTATATTTAGAAAAAGCGTCTAGAAGTTCATCAAATATTTTCTGAATTTGAAAATAATTTCCTATTCCTACCATTTCCACTGTATAACCATTTAATTCCCCAAAAAGAGAGTATTTAAAAGAATCTTCTTCAATATCCTTAATATGAATAGATTTCAGATGAGAATTTGCTCGAATTAATGCATTAACTGCTAAAGTTGATAATTTTGAAGAAAAATTTGAAATAAAAATCTCTTTCTTCTCATCATCAACCTTAAAATCCAAATTTTTTAATAAAGAATTGCTAAATAGTTTATAAATAATGGGAAGTCCATCGGCTGATATTCCACAATAGAGTATTTTATTTTCTTTAAAATCATTATACATCACATCTGCTTCAAACCATTCTTTATCTAAGAATTCTTCATATTGTTTTAAAATGAAATCAACAATATTTTCAATAATTGTATTAAATAACACCTTTTTATGAGATTGTTTCAAGATTTCTATTGAATTATAATATATCTCAACTTTATTTTGAAAGTCCCTTAATAATTCATAGCATTTTATTGAAAATTCACTAAATTCTCCAATCATGCAAAAAAATAATTGGTCTCCATTTAACACGATGTGTTTTATAATAATAGTTTCTCTTTTAGAATGAACTGATTCCAATGTAATTTTATGTAATCGCCAAGTATTCTTAGGGTTTACATTTGTAAGCAAATCTTTTAAATATAAAATAATCTCAAAGGTATTATATCTACACTCATCTGAGCAAAAAATAATTTTATTGTTTAAAATTATACAAAATTCAGTAAGCATCAAAAATCTCCCAAATAATTTTTTTTAAGAATTTAACCTTATATCCTCACAACTAAATATACTTCACATTTTATGGTAATTTAATTTTGATAAAAATTAATCAATATGTTCTATTGCAAAGAACTATCCGATTTTACTTACAATTTATATAGATCAAAATCAGCAATAATTGAAATTATGGAGATTAAATATGTAAAATTTTTTACAAAAAATTATAAAATTCATTTTTAATTCATTATGATTTATCCTTAAATATCTCTTGAAAAATCTTGGTATTAAACTATGACTGAAAAATTTAAATGGTGGATGAAAACTGTTGTATATCAGATTTATCCCCGATCCTTTAAAGATACTACAGGTAATGGAATTGGAGATCTGCAAGGAGTTATTGAAAAATTAGATTATTTAAGAGAATTGGGGATAGAAACTATTTGGTTTAGTCCTTTTTTTAAATCACCTCAAGCAGATCATGGATATGATATAACAGACTTTTATGACATTGCTCCGGAATATGGATCAATGTCTGATTTTGATAAGTTGTTAAAAGAAATGCACAACAGAGACATGAAAATGGTATTAGATTTCGTTTTAAATCACACATCTATTGAGCATCCTTGGTTTAAGGAATCTGCATCAAGTAGGGATAACCCAAAACGTGATTGGTATATCTGGCGTGTTGGTAAAAAACCAGGTGGCAAGAAGCCTCCAAATAATTGGAAAACTATGACTGGAGGATCTTCTTGGTTATACTATGATAATACAGATCAATGGGTATATTTTCACTTTTTACCTAGCATGATCGATTTAAATTACCGAAATCCTGAAGTAAAAAAGACCATGTTTAATGTCATGCGATTTTGGTTGGATAAGGGAGTTGATGGGTTTCGATTAGATATATTGCATGCAATTTACGAAGATGAGCAGTTAAGAAATGACACTTTTACTTGGCAAATATTACCTTCCGATAAAAATACCGCTACTTTATTTAGAACGCATAAATACGATTTAAATCTACCAGAAACTTACGATTTTGCCATGGAATTAAGAAAAGTTATGGATGAATATGAACCTGAGAGATTCCTAGTGGGAGAAGTTGATGGAACCGTAGAACAATTGAAAAAATATTATGGTCCTAAAAATAATGGATTACATATGTTATTTTTATTCGAATTTACATCTACACCTTTTAATCCCCATAAATACGCAGATATAATAAATAGAATTGAAAAAAATTTACCCTTCCCATATACGCCAACTTATGTTTTTAGCAATCATGACCGTATGAGATTTATTTCTATCCTAAATGAAAATGTACAAAAAGCAAAACTCGCTGCAACTATGCAATTAACTTTGCGTGGTGTCCCATTCATTTATTACGGCGAAGAAATTGGTATGCCAAATACTAAATTTAAGCTTAAAACGAGTCAAGACCCAATTGGTCGGAAATTTTCATGGATTCCTACTTCTCAAATCAAACGCTTGGGATTTTCATTAACACGTGATGGATGCCGAACTCCCATGCAATGGACTGATGAACCTAATGCTGGTTTCTCTCCAGAAAATTGTGAAACGTGGTTGAGAGTATCTAATTCGTATAAAAAAATTAATGTTACTAGAGAAACAAAAAATCCAGGGTCATTGTTAAATTGTTATAGGAGATTATTGAAAATTAGAAGAGAAAATGATATATTACAAGAAGGAAAATTTAAATTCATTGAAATAAAAAATTTAAAAAAGAAGTGTTTAGCATACCGTAGAATTCATAATAATCAAGAAATATTTACATATCTCAATTTTTCAAAAGATTTCTTGAAATTGGATTGTCCTGTAAAAAAACCTACTTTATTATTTTCCACATTGGCTAATAGGGCCGCACTAAATGTGAATTCCAACAAAAATATTATGAAATTAACGCCATTTGAAGGAATAATCTTCTCCTAATTATTATTATCAATAAATAAAATTTAAATAAGTTATTTACTTATATAAGTAAATAGGTGATGTTTAGTTGAAATGGCTGCCAAAGTGGGTTGGAAAGGTATATTCGAAATTGTGGGATGAATTTAGAGAAAACCTGTTTTTTTTTGAAGATGCCAATCAGATTTTGGGAAAAACCACCCCAAATTATTTAAGTGAGTTAAAAAAAGCTCAAGCGTTATTTATTTTTAAAAGAAAAGCAAGGAAAAGAATATATCGACTTGTTTCACCAAACTTATTTTCACTTGCTGTTGCAAACAATTTAGATTTGCGATGGCTAAAACAAGGAGAATATTCAAATATAATCTTATTGATTTTAACGAAATTGAAAGAGAATTTTAGTCAAAAATTATCATCTATAGGAATTTATGGCTCTTTAGCTAGAAATGAAGCTAAGAAAGATAGTGATATTGATTTTTTTGTAATATTTAAAGATTTGCCAGATAGTCTTATTGATAGATTGAAATCACTAAGAAAAATTGATACCTCAAAAGAAATTCAAGAAGAATTGAAATTCTTGAATTTAAATTCCATTTATCCTCGATTTAGCTATCATCCGATTAAAATAACCGAATTGGGATTAAATTTTTTTACCATTGATATTGTTTTTGATTTAAAAGTTATATATGATTCATTTAATGTGTTGAGCGATTTTATATTCGAGGTAAATAAGAAGATCTGGGAGCATAAGATTCAAAGGAAATATTTAGATAAAAATCGTTATTATTTAGATTTAAACCTTTCTTTCGGTGAGGTTTTTAAGTTTTGAATCAGATTGATTTTGCTAAAGGTTATTTAAAAGAAGCAGAGCTCAGAATAGAGACCGCAGAAACAGTTATAAATAAAAAGGGATATGCTTATTGCGTACGACAATGTCAAGAGGTTGTTGAACTTGCTTTAAAAGGCGCGTTAAGGCTACTCGGTATTGATTTTCCAAAATGGCATGATATTGGTAACATTTTAATTAAAGAAAAGGAAAAATTTCCAGAATGGTTTAAAAAAGAAATACCTGATTTAGCTTCATATTCAACATATCTAGCTGATTTAAGAGAGTTCACAATGTATGGTAATGAAATAAAGAAAAAAGCCCCCTCTGAAATATTTAATAAATCAAATGCGGAAAATGCCCTGAAAGATGCTAAAAAATGTTTAATAAATGTCAAAGAATTATTTCGACAAATATGATATGATTAATTATCTAAACAAATAATAGTGTATTTTTCTTTATGTAATTAATAATTCTAAATAAAAATCTTTTCGATGTTATTATGGATAAGCAAGCAGTTTTAATATCTATCGCTAAATTAGCAAAAATGATAATCGATGCAAAACAAACAACCGTTTTGACTGGAGCTGGTATCTCAACTGAAAGTGGAATCCCAGATTTTCGAAGTCCGGGTGGTCTATGGGAAAAATATGCTCCAGAGATTTATGCTAATATTCATAGTTTTTTAAAGAACCCTACCAAATTTTGGGAGATGGCAGAAAAAATAGCTCCAAACATTTTTAACGCTAAACCCAATCCTGCCCATTATGCATTAGCAGAGCTAGAGAAAATAAATATGATTAAAGCCATTATCACACAAAATATTGATGGACTTCATCAAAAAGCTGGGTCTGTTATAGTTTATGAAGTTCATGGAAATATCGAGCGCCTTATTTGTTTAGGTTGTAGAGCTTCTTATCCCAAAAAACAAGTCATAAAGCAACTTAAAAAAGAAAAGAATTATCCTCCAATATGTGATATGTGCGGAGCTCCTTTAAAGCCTTCAGTCGTTTTATTTGGAGAGGACTTGCCTAAGTTTGAATTTTATCAATCTCATGCACTTTCTGAAAAATCAGATTTAATGATTGTAGCGGGTTCTTCCTTAGAAGTTGCACCTGTAAGTGAATTCCCAAATTTAACTATTAAATATGGAGGCAAATTGGTAATTATCAATGACATGCCAACACATATGGATAAAAAAGCTGAATTGGTTATTATAGGTAAATTAGGCACCGTTCTTCCACTTGTTGTTAAAAAAGTTAAGGAAAAAGTTTTTTGAGCAGAAGTGGATGCGGAGTTTCACCGCATCTTTTTATGCTTCATAGAAATATCTTAAATCGTTCTTTTTAATTTAATTAAAGATGAAAAATATTATTTGATTTTATAGAGTTATGCCCGATTTCCACTGTAGAGAGATTAAGCAGAGAGGAAACATTAAAGAGGAGAATGAGGTTTCTGAACCACTCAGAGAAATGCTCAGGGAAACACCCGTACCTTCAATTGGATACTGAAGTTACGACGAGATTCACATGGAAATTAGGGGGAAAAAGATGAGATGGCTATCTCAATTTTTCTTCATTTCATTTCTAAATTTTTTTATAATAGTTAGAAATAGCATTCTAGTAATTAATAACAAAAAAGTAAAGCTTTATATAGCAAAGTATGATCATTATGATTGGCTCCAATTTCAATTTTAGAATTAAAAAAATAGAGGTTTAAAATCATGGTATTGATTATATCGACTACTCGTTTTCCAATAAGTAAAGCGCAAGAAGTATCAGAAAGATACATTGAAGTTGCAAAAAAATATCCTCCTGATAGATCTTTAGAAAAGGTTCTTGTTCGAATGGCTGCCAGGGTAATAGATGATGAAGTCGAATCAATAAGTGTATCAGAGGTTAAAGAAGGTAAACTTGAAGAACTAATAAAAAGAGCTACAGAAATACAAGTACTTTATAGAGATATCGAAGGAATGAAATTCAGAGTGGAAACCTTTTTATCAGGAGTAGAAGCTATGCCAATGATAGGTCTCAAGATGCCAGAATAAAATATTATGGAATCTCCTGAATTAAAAAAATAAATCCCTTTTTTTTGTTATATACAAAACGAAAAAAATAATCCTAAAGAAAGTAAAAAGTCGATTGATAAATTTAAAGGATTTTTGAATATTCAATTAATGAAATTAAATTTATGCTTTATATTATTCAAGTAATCTTTTTATATTATCGTTATTTATCATATAATTTTCGACTCTCTACTTAAACATTTCAAAATTAAAATAAAATGACGTTATTTAAAGAAAAAATAGGTTTTTTAAAATCTTTACAAATTAAAATCTTAAAAATCGATTTTATTTTTCTGATGAAAGATTTATATTTGAACACAAAATTATTAAATTATTCCAATTGATTTTTATATAATTTGAAGTTAATGCATTAAGATCGAATTCCACATGAAAGAGAAAATTTTAACCGATTTCATTAGAGAAGGACCTAATTATATTATCCGGCAAATGAAAAAAGAAGAAAAGAAGCAAATTCGAAAACTCGTGTGGCAAATTTTTCCTGTAACTGAAGCGTGGCCTTTTAGAATAACTCCAAACCTTTTGGTTGTTGAGCATGAAGGTAAATTAGTAGGGGGAGCCGCACTTAGAACCTTTTCTTTACTAAAAAAGCGTAAAGGGGGTTTTGTAGAATATATTTTTACCGCATCCGAAGTACAAGGAAAGGGTTTTGGTCAGAAATTAGTGGAAGCATCAATTGATCTATTAAAAGAACTGGGTTGCGATGAACTCATGACTCAAATAAAAGGGGATAATACCAGTTCAAGCAAGTGTTTTTCAACAAGAGGATTTACAATTCTATCTCCTGGTCAACAACTTCGAAGGTATGGAATCGGGATTGTCCCTTTATGGTTAGGTTCCATGCATATTCTTGCAAAAGGGCAGTTTCTATGGGTTCAAACTACTAAAGAAAAAGATAAGCCTGGAATACAGTGGATAGGAAGCCTTATTACAAACATACTCATATTCATGCTCTTATCCATCAGACCAGATACGGGTGTTCAGTTTAATTTAGATACTTTCTTCGCAATCTCTACCATATGGTTGTATTTCTTTAGTGTTCGATATGTTATCATGAAACTAACAGCAAAAGCGTTAAGTTTAAATTTACGGTTTCGACCAATTGAAGATTGGTTTGGAATGAGCATTATTATGGGACTTGCAGGGGGAATTTGGATACCCGTGCCTGGAAATCTTTACCCTAAAGAAGATACATGGACCTATAGAAATATTGCTAAAAAACTAGGGATCGTGGCGTTAATGGGTTCTTCCATCGTTTTGGCAAGCACTTGGATGTTATACTTCCTTCCTTATTTGTTAATCATTCCTGATCAATTCGTTCTATGGTACCATTATGCTCTAACAACGGGAGGTATCTTGACTTTTCTCGATACTGCATTACCTTTCTTCCCGCTAGAAGTATATAACGGGAAGAGAATATGGAATTTGAATAAGGTCGTATGGTTGATTATCACTACTCTAGGGATAACTGTCATAATTCTTGCAGTGTTCTTTTAATTTTTTTTCTTTCCCTTTATTTTTAGAAAATATACCTTTTACAGAATCCAGATAGACAAGGGAATAATCCAGAAATAAATATTTAAGAGCACTGAAACCAGTTTTCCCATAATTGGTGTGAGGATGCTCCAGATGAACCTTTATTTATCAAATTCTCAAAAATCTTTGAGGATAAAACTTGGGGTTAAGGTATTTTTTCAATATTTTTCTTAATTTTTAAAAATCGAAAAAATTATAATTGTAAATTGATTTTAGTGCTTAATAATTTAGGATCAAAAAACTTAGTATTTACAAATAATAATATTAAAGTCAATAATATTATAATGGAATATCTTGTTGAAGAGCAAAATATTGTTAAAAAAGATTGGAGAACAATAAAATTATCATTTGCTTTAATATATCCGAATGTTTATCGCATTGGAATGTCTAGTTATTCTATACATCTTTTATATTCATTATTAAATTCAAGAGAAGATATTGTATGTGAAAGATTTTTTCTATCTGAAAAAATTAGATATCCTGCTTCTCAAGATATAAATGTAAATATGGGGAGAATTTTCAGTATAGAAAATCGAATTTTATTAAAAGAGTTTGATATTTTGGGATTTTCAATTCAATTTGAAAATGATTATAGAAATGTTCTTTGGATTTTGGAAGCGGCAGGAATACCTCTAAGAGCCAAAGAACGACGTAAAAGATATAAAGAAAAGGGGATAATACACCCTTTAATAATTGCTGGTGGACCTTGTGCAACTTCAAATGCTATGGTTTTATCGGAATATATTGATTTATTTTTTATTGGTGACGTTGAGCCAAATTTAAATGAATTTTTGGACTTAACAATAGAAATAAAAGAAAAGTTTATCAATTTGAATAATAACTTAGAAGTTTTTCGAAAAATCAATGGTATATTTATCCCTTCGATAAAAAATAATTGCAAAAGAGCAATCTTAATAAATTTAGATGAATCAAAAACGCCTTTATTACAAATTAAATCAATTTTTGATCTACCAATAACCAATCTAAAAGGGCGTAAGAAACAAAAGGGATTATCTTTTGGTGATACATATCTACTGGAAATAAATCGTGGATGCCCATATAATTGTAAATTTTGTATCTCATGTCATCATAACACACCCTTTAGAAATAAAAGTTTTGAAGATATTATTAAAACGATTGATAAAGCCAGAGAATTTCAAAAGATAAAAAAAATTACTTTTATTGGCTCCTGTGTGACAAGCCATCCGAATTTTATTAAGATTTGTAATTATTTATTGAAAAATAACATAGAATTTATGATACCATCAATTAGGATTGATCATATTACCAAGAGATTAATTGGAATTTTAGAGAAAGGAAATATCAAAACAATAACAATAGCTCCTGAAACTGGTTTCAATAATCTTAGATATTCTATAGGAAAAAAGATTTCTAATGAACAAATAATAAAAGCCGCTAAAATTATAAGAACTTCAACTATTAAGAATATAAAATTTTATTTTTTAATTGGCTTGCCAGGCGAATGGGAGAATGAAGCTGATGCTATTGTGGAATTAATGACAGTTATCAGTGAATTAGGTTTTGAAAAAAATTCTTTAAAAGTCAATGTAAATCCTTTTATCCCTAAATTAAATACTCCTTTTCAAATCTATACAGATTATTTTTTTAAAGCTAATTTAATGAGCATAAAAAGTAAATTTGAAAAAATTCAAAATGGAATTAGCAAAATACCTTCAGTAAAATTAAAAATAAAAAATATTAAAAAAATAATAAATGAAGCAGTAATACAAACTCTTTTTTCTTTGGGGGATATTGAAGTCTCAAAATTATTATTGGATTATTATCATTATGGTGCAACCTTTGGGGCGTTAAAAAGAGTGGTAAAAGAATCAAAATTTTCATTTGATACATATTTTGAAAAGATTAAAGAAGGATACGGTCCTTTGCCACCTTCGTGTTCAATTTGAAAAAATATTAGATTAAATAAGCGAAAAATCTAAATAAATACGAATTTATAAAAATAAATGAGCTTAAGTTAAATTATACAGAATTTATCAATTTTTTGATTAATCTTCTCTATATAATTTTAGGTATTAATTAATAAATCTATACTTAAGTAATGAAATTTATTTCATAAAAAATTCTTATTATATTAATTTAAAATGAAATTGACATATATTATCTCCTAATCCTATAAATTTGTCTCTTTTTACTTGAATTTTGGGATTAAATGATTCAATAGCACTCTTATAAAGAGGAATACATATTTTCTTGCAAATTTGAGAGATTATATGGTGGCGCTCTTCATTTCTATCCATCATTGCTTTATAAGGACACTTTTTTATTTCGATATCTGCCTCTTTTTCCTCATTTTTGACAATTTCATACTCCCAACCTTCACAACTCCATCTAAATGAGAGGATTTCAACTAAATCTTTAACAGAATCTGATTTTATGTTTAAATAACGTTTTATCCTACCAAGTATTATGTTTAAAAACTTCTGCCAAACTATTAAATCGATTTTTAACGCCGTCTCAAAATCAGTTTGATTCTCAATCTCCACTACAAATAAACCGTCAAGTGTAAAAAAATTCCTTTCAAAATAAAACAATTTATCCTCTATACTTACATCCTTCATTTAAATTCAAATTCATTTATTTCATTAATTTAATTAAAATAATTTAAAGAAATCAGTGTTAATTTTATTTTTTTTTACTTTTATATTCATAATATATACCCCGATCATAATTTTCTTTTTTTTTAGAATGCAAATTCAATAAATCGGTGTGCAATTTGTTAAGAGATTCGCCATGATATGGAAAAAAATATATGAAAATTAAACTAATTGAGTGCATCACAGAAGGTGCTACGAATAGGAGGATTTTAATCCCAATGATAGCTTCTGCAGATTGTGATGGGGCATCCCTAAGGAAACCAAAAATAAGTAAAACGCTTGTTGCAATAATTGGTCCTATACTTTCTGCTGGTTTGAATATAAGGGAACTAACTCCTTGGAATATACTTTCCCGTCGACTTCCATGTTTAATTTCATCTTCATCTATTGCCAATGTTAAAAGGGTGAAATCAAAAACTAAAAATCCTGAAAACATTGAGCTAATAGATATACAAATCCAAATAATTGGAGCGGAATTAGTATTAAGAATTATTGCAAAACAAATTAAATTAACTATAATAAGAGCACATTTAAGAATAAAAATTGTCTTTCGTATTCCCCATTTCTTAGCAACTTTCATATAGATAACTTGTGAAATATAACCAAGACCCATTGTAATTATCATAAACAACATTGGTACAATCGGACCAGTCCCTAAGATGAATAAAAAGGCAAATAAAAATGATAATCCCATAGATCTTGCAAGGACGTTAAAGAAATTATAACCAGTTCGTGTTAAAAACGCTCTTGACTTAAGAACATCTTTCATCACTTGCAAAAGGTTATAATCCTCTTCAATTCTTAATTCAGGTCTTTCTTTTAGAATCCGAACTGCGATAAAGTATAAAATTATTGAGATTATTGCTATAATACCATTCAAGATTTGAAATGCTTGTAAACTGTTTTCAAACAATGGTTGTGCAAGAAATACAGGTATTGCAGCAAAGAGTTGTGAGAGATTAAAAATAAAATATAATTTATTACGCATTTCAATGCTATCAGTCATTTCTGCCATTAAGGACATATATAATCCTATTACAATAGAAAGGAGGGTATCGAAAATACATATACTTAATATAAAATGAATGAATATTACTATTTGATCGGTATAACTCCAAGGAAACCACATAAAAAAGTAAAGTATTGCCCATATAGGCCCACACCATTTGATATATATTAATCTTCGACTTCCCCATTTATCAATATTAGTACGATCACTTATATTTCCGGTTATTGGGTCATTAATTGCATTTATTGTTGCGTAAATCACCTGCCCAATAATAAAAAGTGTTTGATTTAAACCTAAAAAATTCCAGAAAAAATTAATATACATTAAAGTAAATATTCCTGCCATCATAAAACTTGGAGATGCTCCAATTCCATAAATAAATACCTGTTTTCGAGGCAACTTCTCGATTATTGATAAATTTTCTTTTTTTAATGGCTTTTCCATTTAATTCACTTTTTTTCAATTTTTAATCTTTATATTTCAAATTTATGGAAAAAATTAGGCATTATATTAAAAATATTATTTTTTACGGATAATAATAGTTTTTAAAATTAATCAGTATTGAACGATGTTAAGTTTTAATTTCTTTTGAGTACAACTTCTCTTTTTTATAATTAAATCTTATTTAGTATTTTGAAAAAAAAAAAGATTGCTTTTAAATTAAATCAAATCCATAAATCCTTTGTATCCCATATGCATGAGATTATTTTGAATAAAGAGTTTCTCTAAATCAATTAAACCATCCGATTTGAGTTTTTTAATGTTTTTCTGGAACTTATATATTTCACTCTTGATAAGCTGAGTTGGATTAATCGGATTATAAACACCGTTAGTTTTTAATATCCATTCTCGTTGCTGTAGCGTATTAAGAACATTATTAATCTCTGTTTCCTCTACTTTCATTACCTTACTTAACATCGAGATATCTGCATATCCTAAAGACATAAGGGTTGTATAAGTTTTTGCCTCGACCTCGGATACATTCAAAAGTTGTATAGCAGATATTACTTTCTCATCCATTTTGGTTAATTTCGACTTTTTTCTTAGAGACTCTTTCTCGACTTTCGAGAGATCAATTGTATCAGCAACGGTTATTTTCCCAGCATCTACTGCATCATTAAATAGTTTTATCCCAATATCAGAGCGAATAATTACACTATTCCAATCATCTGCAGGAGCACCGACACTTCCTACTGATATATCTGCAAACTCAGCAGTGTAGTCCTTACAATATTGACAACTAGGCCAATTATGTACTTTAGTCTCTTTTATTGGAATTTCTTTAACCGACCCATCTTTCTTATAGACTAAGAATTTACCACGTGAAATATCAATTTTTTTTACATCATTTATTGGTATTCTAAGTTCTTCTTGAACAGTTTTTCTCATTAAATCATATGAATAATTGGAGGAACAATAAAGTCCAATAATTAGGCTAAATTTACCAAATTTATCTGAGAGAGGTGGCCACAATTGGAGTTTTCTTGCCGCTTGAATTTGACAGGGCATACCAACAAAAGCAAGTTTTTCGAGCTCATATTCATATATTGCATCTTTATATGTTAATAAACTTGATGCAATAGTATAACGGGAGCCCGCAGCAGCCAATACTTCTTCTGGTGTTCTCGCAATAATAGGTTTTGGTTGCCAATTTTCATCCCTACCCGTAAGAAGAGCTCCATCAATTAATCCTGTATTTAGAGCGTGAATAAGTAGTGTAGTAACTACTCCACCATTTTGAGCTACCTTTAAAACTGATTCATCTGTGCTTTTTGCGACATTAGCTTTTTGATAATATCCTAACAAAGAATTTTTACGAGTTTGACCATTGAAAAATTCTTTCTCAGCCTCTTCTTCTGGAAAATAAGTTCTTGCGCAATATTTAAAGCACATAGAACACTCCGGATCGTATTCTAGAAGTTTTGGTTCTTTATCCTTTATATCAATGCGAGGACAAAGTGAAACACATGTTCCGCAAAGGACACAGAGATCTTTATCTAAAACGAAATCATACAAGTCTCGAAATCCGATACCTTCAACACAAGATTGTAAATAATCAATAATTGGCTCTTTTATTTCCATTTTTCAATCCTCTGTTATTTTTTTTTATTTATTTGATTTTAGTTTTTCTATAATCGCACATGTAATATAACCAAAATGATAATTTAAATTTTTATATTTGATAATCCTATATACCTTCTGCAATATATAATCTATGATCTTGATAATAGAACCTATCAAATTAATAAATCTTATGAATTTAATAGATAACGTGATTTAAAAGGAAACATTTACTGATTAATTAAAAGAACTATATTATTAAATTATAAATCATTTAACGATTGAAATGAGAAAAAATAGAAAATTAATAGTATTTATGCTTATTCTGGAATTTTTTTTCTCAATACATATTATTAACTCCAAGGATTTTAAACCAAATTCAAAAATATCAAAAATAAAAATATTGGATGAGGATGATATTTTTGGAGAATTTACAGTAATTAGTCCAAATAGTCTTGATGTATTAAGAATGGGGGAAAATTTCACTATAAAGTGGAATTTTATGGGTGACGTTAAATACGTCTCGATTGCATTATATAAAAGTATGGAATATATTGATTCAATTGCCATTACTGCAAAAAATGACGGAGAGTATAAATGGAGTGTTGGACAATATGAGGAGGGAATAGACTATTCAATTCGTATATGGGATTATAATAATTACCTAACTGGTGATTTTAGCGATTGTTTTCAAATTACGTCTAATAATGGCAGTCATTTTGAACCGATTATTAGTTTATTCCTAATTATTGGGATTTCAGTTGGAATAGTCTTTGTTATTATAATTTTTCTAAAAAAAGAGATATTTTCCTAAAGAAAATCAAGATATGATTTATTAGTTAAAGGCTCAAATCCAAGATCATCAGTTTTTAAAGAAATAAAAGGTGATATTGAATCACACATAAATGGCGCATGGAGGAATTGGAAAAAGTTCGAGAAGCATTAGAAAGGCAAGGTTAAAAAATTTTCATTTTAGCATATAAATAATATAAAAAATATATGAAAAATGAAATAAATAAAAGAAGGAAAAAATTAATGTCTAAAAGTAGTAAAGAAAGGATAATTTGGAATGTGAAAGGAGTTTGGTACGAAGCGTGTGCAGCAGAGGGACATTGTTCGGTGTATTTTGGCAGAGATATGGGATCTCCCTGTAAATCTTTTCAATTATTTCAAATCATAGAGGGTAAAATTGGTAATGTAGATCTTAGCGGGGTTTTAGTGATCAATGTTATTGACTTATTTTCTCCAAAATTCGCCGACTTAATGACTAAAGGTGGAGAAGGAGGTATATATATAAGCGACACCATCACTGATGAACAAAGAAGTTATTTAGAGCCTTTCTTTGTTAATAATATACCAGGTTTTCTATTATTAAAAAAACCTTTAGGAGTTAGAGTCGTTGAAATCAATCTAAATCAAGAAGGCAATACATACCATATTACAATGCCGTATGGAGAAATGAAATTATCGTTAACACCCGGTGGTGATGGAAAGAACCCTCAACGTCTGGAGAACTCTATTTTTAGTGTATTTTTCTCGGATATCAAGATTTGCAATACTCACTTCTGGAAATATAATGATTTCGGAAAAAAATGGGAATTTGTAAATAGAAGTGGTGCTATAGCAGATTTTAATTTAAAAGGTAAATCAAGAAAATTCTTTTAATAATTTTTTTTATTTAAATCTAAATTAAATAAATTATACAATAGGAGCCATTGGAGGTAGTGGAGGTACAACATCGGCTTTCCATTCATCAACTACAGGATAATCCCACCAATGTGCGGGAATTTCGGAATATACGCTATATTTTTTGAGCCCCCGTTCAAATGCTCTAGTATTTTTTCTCGAGGCTTTAATCACATCTGGTTGTGGATAAAAATAAGCCCCAAATCCACCTTCCTTAGTACCGAGATTCCTAACCATATGCCAGACCTCCCGTTCGCATTCTTCTAGTGTTCCTTGCGAATATATAGATTGTATATTCACACACCCCCATATCATAATTTTACCACGATAAGGCTTTAAGTCAGGATAACCACTCATTCTTGGACTGTCAAGTTCAATTGCATCCAAACCCCATTCAATTAAAGATGGTATTAATCGATCTATTTTACCACAGCAATGAATATGGTACTCACATCCCAATTTATGTGCCTCATCAAAAATAGTACGATAAAATGGTTCGTAGAATTTGTTAAAAATTTTTGGACTAAAGAAAGGACCCAATTGTTCGCCTAAATCATCACTTAACCAAAAACCATGAGGTTCTAATCCATATTTAAAACTCATTTTCATAACTTTCAAATGATATTCTGTTAAGTGATCAAGTAATTTTTTTAATTCTTGTGGGTGTTTTCGATGATCCATTAAATAATTAGTAAAACCTCTAATTTTAGAAGCTAATTCAGAAAGTCCAAAAGTATTAATAAACATTCTGTATTTATCGTTGTCAAAAGATTTTTTCAGCGTATGAGCAAATAAATATCGGCTTTCATCATCAGGATCGGGATAATATTTTGAAATAAATTCTTCATAATTATTCCAATCAGTTAATACTGCTCTTCCCGGGTGACCCATATTATCTCCGCGCCCTGACATGTTCCAAATGCAGCCCCATTCATCTATATCCTCCCGGGGCAGATGACGCCATTTATTTCCCTCATATTTGGGGTTTTTTTTTGCCCATTCTGGTTTATCCCATTTAAATTCTACTCCCGCATGTGGAAATAATCCCTCTTCATTTTTATCCCACCCTGGTCGCCACTTTTTTGAGGGAATCATTAGCAAGGGTAAAATATCTCCTTTGACACCATTAAAGATAGGTGCTCGATCAGGATTTTTAATGTAGATCGCTGCCTTAACACGCTCAATCGAATTCATTATGTCACATTTTAATATCTTTTTTTTTATTTAAATTTCATATACTTTTATTCGTTATGCATCAATGTTTATTTTATAGAATTAAAAAAAAATTTTTTTATTGATAAAATTAATTAGTATATAAAAACTCAAATCTCAAATTAACTGAATGTGGAATCATGAGACAAAATGAATATCCAATTCAACCCATATCTTTTATCAAAGTCCAAATTACAGATAAATTCTGGGCGTCTAGAATTGAGACCAATCGTAAGGTAACAATTCCTCTTGCATTTAAGAAATGTGAAGAAACTGGTCGCATTAACAATTTTTCAAAAGCAGCTGGATTAATTGATGATGATATAGTGCCCTTCTTTCCCTTTGATGATTCTGATGTATATAAGATTATTGAAGGTGCAGCCTATTCATTGAATATAAGACCTGATTCTGAGCTTGAAAAATATATTGATGGTATAATTGAAAAAATTGCAGCGGCACAAGAAGAAGATGGTTATCTTTATACAACTCGTACAATTAATCCTAAAAACCCCCATGATTTGGCGGGAAAAAAGCGTTGGGAGTGGGTTTCACTTAAAAGTCATGAATTATATAATTTAGGTCATCTTATAGAGAGTGCCGTGGCGTATTATCAAGCGACAGCTAAGCGTAAGTTATTAGATGTTGCCATTAAAAGTGCTGATCTAATAGAAAAAGTGTTTGGACCAGGCAAAATTGAAAGCGCACCTGGGCATCAAGAAATTGAGATGGCATTAGTACGCCTATATCGTGTGACCGATAATGAAAAATATTTGAAATTAGCGAAATTTTTTCTTGATATTCGTGGTTCTAAAGATGCGATTGGTTATAATAATTATGTAAAATCAGCAAAAACTCAATTTGTTAAATGGAGAGATAAATACCTTCAATACAATCAAACTCATAAAAATATCACGCAACAGGATGAAGCAGTTGGACATGTAGTTCGTGCAACATATATGTATTCTGGTATGGTAGATGTCGCAGCACTAACAAATGATAAAAATTACGTTGAAGCCGTTGATCGTATTTGGGAGAATGTTGTCTCTAAGAAGATTTACATAACAGGTGGTATTGGAGCTAAAGCTCATGGTGAAGCTTTTGATCGGAATTACAAATTACCAAATATAAAAGCGTATAATGAAACTTGCGCCGCAATTGGTAATATTTTCTGGAATCATCGTCTTTTCTTATTGCACGGGGATTCTAAATACATAGATGTCTTGGAACGAACGATTTATAACGGTTTCCTTTCAGGAATTTCTCTAGATGGGAAAAAATTTTTTTATCCTAATCCGCTTGCTTCAAGTGGATTTCACGAAAGAACTGAATGGTTCAAATGTGCTTGCTGTCCTTCAAATATAGTGCGTTTAATTGCCTCAATTCCCGGTTATGTATATGCACAACATGATGATACATTATATGTTAATCTTTTTGTTAGTAATACTGCTGCAATTTCAATTGACGAAAATATTGTATCAATTACTCAAGATACAGAATATCCTTGGGATGGGATAGTAAAAATAACGGTTAATCTTCAAAAAAACTTAGATTTTAATATCGCAATTCGAATACCAGGTTGGACGCAGAACCAACCAGTGCCAAGTGATTTATATCATTATTTGAAAAAAATTGATGAAAAAGTAGGCCTTAAAGTTAATGGCAAACCAATTGAAATTATTTGTGAAAAAGGTTATACCCACATTTCACGCACGTGGAAGGATGGAGATATAATTAAATTGGACTTTCCTATGACCATTAGGCGTGTATTGGCACATGAACAAATTAAAGAAGATAATGGAAAAGTTGCCTTTGAACGCGGTCCGATCGTCTATTGTGTTGAATGGGTAGATAATAAGGCAAAATATTTAAGAAATTTGTTTATTGCTGATGATATCGAACTTGCATCTGAATACCGTGAAGATATGTTTAATGGGATTGTTATTATTACAGGTACTGCTCATTACCTTAAACATAATGAAGATAGGAAAAAAATTATTAAAAGTAAACTAAATTTTCTCGCAATACCTTATTATGCTTGGGCACATCGCGGAAAGGGTGAAATGATAGTATGGATATTACGTGATTTAAATGCTTTTAAATAAATAATTTAAAAGGTAGAGTTGATATCGAGAAATACTTAAAATTGAGGGAGCCACTTAGCTTCAGCTTCAAACATTTCATCAACCATAATTCGAATCTCTTCTGGGGAACACACACTAGCAGTATTTGGGTCAAGTAGCACAGCTTGATATATTTTTTCCCGGTCTAGTTCGAGAGCTCCCTCGACTGCGGCTTTTTGTACCATGATATTTGAGATACATAGTGCTTGACAGATGGTAGGTAAGACAATGCCTCCCTGTGGATGTATTCCATGACTATCCGCAAAAACTGGTACTTCCACACAACACTCCTTAGGAAGGTTAGTAATTAAACCACCCTCTTTGTTCATAACATTTCCATTAAACCAAAATGGTTTGTTTGTTTCCATAGCATTAATAATGTGTGAAGCATATTCTCCCGAGGGTTTTTCCTTATATGGAAGTTTTTTTCGTTTGAGTTTTCTCTGGAAATTTTTATCCATTTTCCCTTGAAATATGACTTGCTGGTTATAATCTGATGCCTGCTCTAAGTTAGAAAGCCAGTGCAGGTTGCTTTTATATTTTTCCAAAAGTTCTGTACGTTTTCGATAATAAGGAAGATATTCACTCAGATGCCCTGAGGATTCTGTCATAAAATATCCACCTGTTGCCTTCATCATATCATAACGCACTTTCTCTAATTCAATTAAATTTGGGTTATCTTGAATGGCTTTCATAATTAACGGGTAAGCATTTTGCCATGTTGAATTGGACTTATTTGAGTCTTTATACCAAACTTCGAGAAACCAAGCCATGTGGTTAATCCCTGCACATAAAAAACTGAATTCTTCTGGCTTTGCTCTGATACAACCACGTAAAATTGCAACTGTACCCTGAACGCCATGACAAAGACCAACCGTAGAATCTGGAACAAGTGAATTACAATACCATGTATTCATAGCCATTGGATTAGTATAATTAAGTAATATCGGTTTTATTCCATCATTTTCTACATTATATCCAATTTCTTGAATATCTTCTAAAAATGATTTAAAAAATGGTGCCGTTCGGAGGAAACGAAAGATTCCACCGGGTCCTAGTGTATCCCCAACAGTTTGAGACACTCCATATTTGAAGGGTATTTCAACATCTAATTTAAAGGCCTCAAGCCCACCTATATGTACTGTATTGATAATATACTTCGAATCCTGAATTGCTTTCTTCTGATTAGTAGTTTTTTCGAAAACAATTCCCTCTAGCTCTTGAGAATAATTATCCTTATATTTTTGCATGTAATTAAACATTAAATCTAAACGATGAGAATCTAAATCTTCAAGACAAATTATTGTATCCTTCTGAAGCGCAGGAAATGAAGCAATATCGGTGAGTAAATTTTGCCCAAATACTAAAGAACCTGCACCAATAAATGCAATTTTTAACATAATCAGTGGATTGAATTTTTTCTGATTCTTAATATTTTCCATATTTTAATGCTGCGGTCATAAAAGTCTTGACATTTTCAAGAGGAATTTTTTTAAAAATGACCGTGCTGGGACCTAATATGAAATGTCTGTTATCTTTAAGCGCATCCATTAATTTTTTTACATGATTATCAACATGCTCTGGGGTGCCGTATGGAAAAACATCACTAACATCTCCAAAACCAATAACTACAAAATCGGGAAAATGCTCATTTATATAGAAAGGATCGCAGCCACCTTCCCAGCCTTGTAATCCTCGAAATCCTGCCTTCTGAAGAGATGGAATCAATTCTGTTGGATCACCATCAGTATGAACTTGAGGGATCATTCCTGCGTCCGATATAATAGAATTAATTTCTTTATAATAATTTAAAAAATCCTGTTCCCAACGTTCAGATGAAATCATAGTTCGACCTTTGTATGCGACATCATCTAATATATTTAAGATCTTTCCTCTTCTACCAGTTGCCTCAATCAAACCTTCAATTTTTAGTTTCATTATTTCCGCATAAAATTTTATTAATTCTCTATAAAGCTTGGTTTTTTTCCGAAAATTACGGCTAAATATAGGCATCCCCATACTCTGCCAAACCCTATCAAAAATCCCGTCAACCATTAATACCGGAAATATTAAAGGAGAAAACTTTTCATATTGTGAGATCACCTTTTTAATTTGCTTGCTTCTATCAACTTGTTTTAAATTTGCCCGGAGTTTATCCAAAATCTCCATGGTATGTATGTACCCTCCTTGATAATAAGGAGAATCACTATGGAAAGCTTCTCCACTTGCCTTAATCCTAAATTTATTGCCTTTACTATCTTTTATCTTAATTGAATTGATTTTAACACTTGAAGGAAATGACGCAAAAATTGCATCAAATCCTAAAACGAACGGAATATCAAAATATGGGATATTAAATAATTTTCCTTTATAATTTTCCAGTAACTCATCCTTATATTGGATAACAAACTCATCTCTAATGTATTGAACATGAGTAGGAACGCGATCTATTTTTTTTCGTTCATCATCATTAAAAACAGCAAGATATCGTTCACAGGCATTCATGATATATCCCCATTTTATAATTAATTCTCAATATGTATTTCTGAATTATTAATAATAAAAAGGTGAGAGCAATTACTAAATATATTATTAATTTAATATCCTCTAAATTTGGAACTTATTTTAATATTATTTAATTCTAATATAGAAAATTGATAATTAAATATTAATTTAATAAGATAAATATCGTTTTTTTACAAATGTCAATTTAAGAAAAAGTAGATGTTAGAAGACTTTCCACTTTAATAAAATAAAATAGAAATAAATAGAATTTAGTTTTATTTATTTTATTGAAAACATATTTAAGTGATTTCTAATAGTGAGTTTAGACTATACAAAAAAAAAGATGGCAAAGGATAGATTAAGATTTTTTATTTATGAAATTTCAATATCGTTAATTTTTATATTTTTACTTATGATTATCGTTTGGGGATTATTTACTTTTATTGTAAATATAGATTCGATTTTTTTTGGGCCATTATTTTATTTAATAAGAGCTCTAATGACATTTTTCGCAATACCATTAGTTTTATTATTATCTTATAAATTTTTATTGGGATCTGAAAGTAGAAATACAATTTTAGAACAAGATATTTCTCCTTCTATTGGGCATTTGAGACTTTATAAAATAACAAAAAATAATTACAAATATCAGATAATAGATGGGATTTTGATTTTTTTTTTAGTCTTTTTACCAATAGATTTTCTTACATATATCTTAATTCCCGAAATAATTGAATATCAAGCCTCCGCATTAAGTCTTTATGCACAAAATTCTTATTTATTATTGGATAACTATTTTCTATTTCTAATATCTGTAATTATTATTCAAATTTCTATTTCAATCTCTGAAGAAACAATTTGTAGAGGTCTTCTTACTAAAAGAGGGAGTGAGCATTTTCACAAAATGTCGGCTGTTATAATCTCATCTTTATATTTTGGATTATGTTCTTTTACTTATTATTTTGAACCTTTTAGTAGATTTTATCCATTTTGGTTTCCTTTCATTTGGTTTTTAGAAGCATTCATAATAGGATTAATTCTTTCCCTAATATTATTAAGGAAGAAATGGATATTGCCAGCGATTTTCGCACACTCATTAAATAATATAATTTCGATACATACAATTTGGAATTTCTTGCAAGGAAATGAATTTATTGTCGTATTTTTATATCTTTATCTTCCTTTATTAATTATCAGTTGCATTATATTCATCTGGCAACTTCCTAGAATTAAAAAAAGTGTGTCGTTAGGATTTAAAATTTTTAAAACTTATTTTAAAAATGATGATCTCGTCCCAGAATTTAATAATAATAAATTTTTTCGCATATTTATTGATTTGCTTATCGCAATCCTAGTTTTTTTAATGAGCTTCTTGATTACAATATAAAAGAAGTTATGACTTATTGAAACTTGGGATTATTCTAAAGTTCTTAGATTTTTATATTAAGATTATTAATCGAAAAATTCTAGAATTATAATAATAAAAATTAATTAATGAAAAATTATTTTTTTTAAAATACTGAAGGTATTTAGAATGGATATTCAAGTATCAAAGTTACGAGAAGATTTTACTGATAAACACTATTTAATCACCACATCAGATAATATAATTTTGTTTTTAAGAGCATGGGAACCTCCTAAAAAATCTAACAAGGCAATTCTGATTCTACATGGTATAACAGCTTATAGTGGGCCGTATGAAATAATGGGTAAGAATTTATCAAAGTTGGACTACACCGTATTTGGGTTAGATTTGAGAGGACATGGATTATCAGATGGAAAAAGAGGTGATTATCCAAGTAGAAAGAGATTAATTATGGATCTTACTGAGACAATAGCTTTTTTAAAGCAGAAATTTTCAATACTTATCTTATTAGGTCATGGTTTGGGTGTTTTATCCGCCTTCATTGCTCTTAATTATTGTTTAGAAGATATTAATGGCCTAATACTTATGAGTGTTGGAACGGAGAGAAAACCTGGAGTATATACTCAATTATCAATTAAAGAAAAACTAAAAATTCAATTTAGTTCAATTTTTTCCCCAAGTAAGCCAGTTATATCATATAAACGCGATGGTATGATTGGTTTAGATGATCCACTATTCAATTTTAAGTATACACTTCGTTTTATGAAAATATTTAAAATATTTGATGCAAAAAGTCTAAAAACGACCGAGAAATTAAAGATTCCTATAATTCTTGGAGTTGGCGACCAAGATCAAATTTTTACTGTTGAATCGGCTCAGAAATTATTAGATGAAATTCCCGGCGATAACAAAAAATTTTTTGTAATATCAGGTGGAACTCACACTGATTTTCCCGAAGAAGGGTTTGTACCTCTTATAAATTGGCTAGAAGAAACTTTTTAATAGTAAGAGCTAGAAAAAATTCAAACAATAATTTTATTTTTTATTTAGTTTTAGAACCATAACTGAATGTGCAGGTAATTTAAACATCATTCTAGGTTTGATATTGTCAATTTCCTTTTTTTTTAGTTTAATTTTATTACGATTTTCTATTGTATTATAATCAAATGGAGATTGGCTGTTTAATTCAATAATATTTCCCTGCTCTTTAGGCACAAATCTATTTATTTCGAGTTCGACGGTTAAATCATTCGTAAAATGTTTATTAATTAACATTATCGAAAGTTTATCACCTTCATTGTTAATAGTGGCATTACATTCAATATAGGGAACATTATTTGTTTTCGGGATACATCCAAACTTATTAGAATCAAATGTCTCACACTCAATGTCCAAACTAGTTATTAAATTATTATATGTATGATCAACAAAAAATTTAAATGCTAAATAAACTGGAGTCAAGATTAAACCAGCTGGATCTGTTTGAATAGTTCCTATACAATTAATAAGTTGGGCCCAATTAGCCATTGGGCATTTATCCGACATTTTCTGGAAGGTTAAAAGTATATCACTAGTACAAAGCCCATCTTGAAGGTAATAATTTGTTTTTACTATCTGTCTCATTTTTTCCCAGACACCCCATTCATCAAAAGCTATACGTACATGGCTATTTTTTCCTAAAATCGTTGTAATATCTTCCCATGTGTCATTTATAACTTTCTCAATTAATCGTGCTGCTGTCATCAGTGAATAATAAGATTCTTCTGTTGTTTTCCGTTTTTTCCCCACAATAGTAGATAATTTTAATGGTAATGGGACATATTTATGCACACTCAAATAGTCTACCCATTCTTCACCTATCCCTTCTAAAACAGCTTGATTCCACGCCGATTTCACCCAACCGACAGCAACAAGTTTAATATTCGAATCTTTTTCCCTCATTGCTTTTGCAAACAAGAGGTATCTTTTTGCATAATTTTCTGGATGTCTTTCACGTCCTACTTCTTGACGCCCCCATATTTCATTAGCAATTCCCCAAAATTTAACATTATATGGTTTTTCTCTTCCATTTTTTGCTCTTAAAGCCCCATATTCTGTATTAATTGACCCATTGCAATATTCAACCCATTGGGCTGCTTCTTCAGGTGTGCCTGTCGAATAATTTATATTTAAGTATGGTTCAGCCCCAATAGCTTCGCAAAAATGACAAAATTCATCTGTTCCAAATTGATTTTCAATTTTAGGACCTAGTCCCTTATATAAACTTATAGGGAACCTTGCCCATTGCTTATTTTTTACTATTTTTCGAGATTCTCTTGGACCTATAGCGTCTTTCCAATGATATACATCACTATAGCAACCTCCAAATGCTCTAAGGACTGAAACTTTTAAATCTTTAACAGATTCTAATATATCTTTTCGTACTCCTACTAAAAATGGATTTCCCTCAACTAAAGGAACATTAACAGGATCATATGTCCATAATCCATTATGAATACACTCACCTAAATGCTCAATGAAATTACTATATATCATGGGGTCTATATGTTTTTTATGCGAATCTACATTGATACTAATCCTATTTCCATTTATCATTACTAATCCTATAAAATAATTTTAATCTTTGTAAAATGAATTTTTTTCGATTAAAATTTTTAATTCGGCGAGTAACCAGCAAATTTCTTCATACGTTGAGGAGGATTTATAAATCTCCTTGGTTTTTTTCTTAATTTCTGCTTCTGAAGCTTTAACTTTACCTTTTAAAATAATTAATTGTGTTTCAGCTAGTTCTCTACATAATTCATCATAAGTTTTTTTCTCTTGAGAAATGTTATGTGCTGCAACAGTTATTTCGGCTTCGAGATCTGGGTCTAACCCCGCATCAATAAGTTCCATTGTATCTTCTATTTCAATATATAACTCGGGTCGTTTTTTAATGGGAAGATTCTGCTTTATACCTTTTTTTAAAATATCCATCATTGCAAGGAAAGCGCCAAATTCCTTATTTTGATTTATTATTTGTATTTTAACGGTGTTTTTTCTTTTATCATTTAATATATTTGCCTTTTTTATACCAAAATTCTTTTTCTTTTTAGTAGCTTTTAGTCCAACCCATAAGTATATTGTTTTTAAATCATCAATTAAATAAACTTTATTTTCAGCAAAATCAACTTTGATAATTTTTCTTAAAGCTCCATTTTCACTTACACTATACAGTTGCATTGTATTTCTCTATTTAGTTTGTGATAATAATATAGTAAAACTAAATAATTTAATATTATTAATATTAACTTTTCGGTTTTTTTATTAAGAGGGCTATAAATCTTTAACTTTGATTTGGTTGACTTTTATTTTTTATATTTTAGAATAATTTGTTCAAATTCAGGTTCTGTGGCAAATTTCTTTTTTGAAATAATATCTCGGAGTTCCTGTTTGATATTATTAAGGTATTTTTCATATTCATCAAATTTTAATTCTTCACATTTAAACCTAATTGCATCTCCATGCAATGTTGTAGGACCAAAAATTAATTGTTCCCTTTGTCCTACAACTTTATCTTTATACGGTGTGAAACACATCCAAAATTTATCTTTTTTGATAGCACTCATTACATGTAGTTCACTTTCATGTAAGAAAGTATTTTCACCAACCACTGGTTTATTTGGTGGTATTTTTATACCAGATTTTTCTTCAACAAGTTTAGAAAGTTCATAAAGTTTTGAGAGGTCAATTCCCGTGTCGATTCCATATAAGATTTTTAAAGAAACAACAACTTCTTCCAGTGATGCATTACCAGCTCGGTCACCTAACTGATTCACGACAAGATCCATAAATTCTGCCCCTTGTTCGACTGCTGCAATAGAAGATGCTGTTGCAAGACCGAAGTCATCATGGATATGAATTCCTAATGGAATATCTCCACAAATTGGTTTAATTTCCTTAATCATATGGGAAATTGCACGAGGATGACATGCTCCCACTGTATCATATAAAAGGACCTTTTTTACTCCATGTTTTATACCCCTTCTAATTGCCTCTTTTAGGAAAGTTAAATCTGATCTTGTTGCATCCACACAATCCAATATAGCAGTTCCACCATATTTTCTGATTTTTCTTAAAGTTAAAGGGATAATATTTAACATAACTTGGGGTGAAACTCTACTATCTCCTGTAAATAATTCTAATAACCATGGAGTTAAAACAATTCCATAACCGATATAATCAACCTTGGCATCTAATGCTTTTTGTATTTCTTCATCCCATTTTATTGGATTGGAGCTAAGATGGCTATATGTTTTAATTTTTAATCCCAATTCTTTAATTTTATTAGCTAAATCCCATTGTTCTTGAACTCTTCCAATGTATCCAACATCAATGTCGCCAACTCCGACTTCCTCTAATTTTTCGACAATATCAATTTTATCATCTAATGTATAATAAACACCTGGTGTTTCTTCTCCTTCACGAATGGTACTATCACGGACATAAACTTTTTTAGGAAAATTAAAATCTTTTAAAACATTTTCACTAAAATTGAATGGAGAAATCCACCACTTATCAGTGAACCATCTATTATATTCTGACATATTAAATCACTAAAGAATTCATATATTTTTTAAAATTAGTATTTAATATAATAATTAATACTATCTAATGCTATAAATGTTTAATATAGTCAAAAAATAAAATCCAAATGATTAATTATGTGGGTAAATCCTTGGGCATATATGAGAATGGATAAAAACCAACGTTGGTGGAGTTTTGAATGGAATTTTATTGACCGTGTTAGAAACCAGATGAATTTGCCACAAAAGGTAATAATTAAAGATGATACATTAAGAGAAGGGGAAGAGACTCCTGGAACATATTTTACAATAGACCAAAAAGTAGAAATTGCTAAAATTCTTGAAGAAATGGGAATCCCAGAAATTGAAGTAGGATATGCTGCTGGGATTAAAGAACATGCTGAAACTTTTAAAGTATTAAAAAAAGAAGGGATAAAGATGAAATTGTCCTCCCATGCACGCCTATATGCAAAAGATGTTATTAAAGAAGTTGATGATATTATCGCTGCAGAAGCGGATATAATAAACTTTTTACTTGTACCTGATCCCGTATTAAAGAGTAAAAATGATGTTTTTAACAGAATCACTGAAGGTATTGAATATGCAAAATCACAATCTGCTTATGTAGCATTTGGATCAGGGCGTGTAGCTCCACGTTATTGGGATAAGTTTTGCAATCTTGCATTGGATGCTGGTGTTGATAGAATAGTAGTTTATGATGGAAATGGATGTGCCCTTCCTACAGCTTTTAGAGACCAAGTAGCATTTACTAAGAATATTGTTAAAGAAACTCCAATAGAAGTCCATTGTCATAATGACTTGGGCTTAGCTGTTGCAAACACACTTGCGGGAGTAGAAGGTGGTGCAGAAGTGGTTGATGTCGTGTTTAACGGTCTTGGGGATAGAGCGGGAAATGCAGCTACTGAAGAAGTAATTATGGGACTTGAAATTTTATATGGAATAAACTTAAACCTAAAGCTTGAGAAAATTAAGGAAATATCACAACTAATTGAAAAATACAGTAGAACCAAATTACAGCCACATAAAGCTATTGTGGGAAAAAATTGTTATATTCATGAATCAGATTTACACGTAGAACAAATCTTAACGGGTAATTGGGTTACTTGGGAATTAATTCAACCACATGTTATAGGACAAACTCGAAAATTGATATTTGGTGCTACCACACTTCAATCTCGAGCAATAAAAGCAAAATTGAGTAAAATGGGATTAAACCCAACTGATAAAGAAATTCAAACTCTACAAACCGAAATCAAAACCTTAATTAAGACCAAGGAATTTATTTCTGAAGAAGAATTTGAGAAATTAGCAAAAAAAATTGTAAAAACGGATTAAAAAATTTTCCTATCGTTCATTCGCCAGACAACATTATTCCACTAAATAATATTATTTGATAATAAACTGAGATGATCTCTCTATGGATGATGAAAAACTCAATAAACTTAAATTGTTGGCGGTAATTTTTATTGTTATTTCAGGAATAACCCATGTTATTGAGGGTTTCTTAGCAATTGGATTATTAGATCTTTCGGTAACGGTATTTGTGTATAGTTTCTTTCTTATTCCTATAGGTTTTAGGCTATTAATGCTATTAAAAAAAGAGGAATTAGATGAGAAAAAACAAACTATAATTTTCGCGTCAGTTGTTATTTTTCTTAATGGATGCGCATCCTTAATATTTTTAATCACAACAGATGTAGGGCAAAAATTCTTTCTTTATGTTTTTATAGTATGGCATCTAATAGTAGATATTTATGTATTTTCAGTTCTATTTATCTCTAATACTATTCTCGATAAAATGGATACTGATGAAAAAATTGGATATTTCTCAAATATTTTAATAAGAGGTTTAGGTTTAAATTATCTTTTTCAAATTCTAGCACAAATTCTTCCTGGATTATATTACATGATTGTTTATTTGTTAATTTTTGGAATAATAAATTTGATTATAGGTAATTTGTTGTATTTGAAAAAAGAGAATAAACAAATTCAGATTTTAAGTATTATTCTTCTTACAATTGGAGGCATTATCGCAGTAATATTACTCATAATCAATACCACGCCAAATTTAATTTTGTTTGTTATCTTTCATGTTATAATACTTGTTATTAGAATTTATTATATTAAGAGAAAATTTTAAAATAATAAGAGATTAAGAAAAAATTCCACTTAATTTATTTAGTAGAGTAATAGCTCTTGTGGGATTAAAAATTCCGCACACACAAGGTTTTAATAATTTTTTTGCTGCATTTTCAACAGAAATTTTTCCACTTTTAATTAGTTCCACATAATATTTTACAGATTGGGGAGATATACAATGATGACCGCACATAGTAGTAATTTCCAATATTTCTTCAGAAGGTAAAAGTCCTTTTCTCCCAAATGTACCTAATGAAAGATGTATGGTATGCATTTTCAAACCAGTCTCTTTAACTGCTTCTTGGATTTCGGAAATTAATCCACTAATTACTATCGAAACACCTAAATCTTCTTGCTTAAGAGTTTGTATAACATTCTTAACCATTTCAATATCAATAAAGGTTGCTGTAATTACTGGAGAAATCTTCCATGCAGGTTTCGGTATAATATTTACAGGATTATTTTGATTTAATATTTCAGCTACTCGTAATAGTTTTTGTTTTGCATCCGGGTATTTATCGTTTATTCCAGCTGCAAGCATTGCTAAGATAATGTAATCACTCTTTAAATCGTTTATTTTTCCCGTTCTATGTAAAGAATGTGTCACATCCCTTGATCCTCCGTAAATTTATACCTTGCCTAAACCTATATTAACTTTAGCATTTGGTCTTACTGAAAATTCCTGTTGAGTTAGTAAATCAAGTATTGGAATCGCCCCATCTTTCATTACTTGGGAAATAACACCTACTGTAAATACGGTATCAATATTTTTTTCTATTTGTTTTATCGCTTGTAAGACCAAAATCGCTTTATTTAAAGGCACTTTAAATTCAATAATTGCAGAAAGAACACGTTCTTCTTTTATATCTTTCTTAATATGCCCACTATCATCAATTAAAAGTGCTGAAACAGGACTTTCCCTTTCAAAATTTACACCAATAGATGTTAATTTCGTCGTAAATAATTCTATATTTCCAAGATGAGTTCCTACCCCAGGTCGTCCAATTTCAATAGAAAAACCGATTTCATCCACACCAAAACGATTGGTTACATCGTTAGTTTTCATCTCTTCTGTCCCTCTTCCGGGTATTCCTGTTAGTCTATGAGTAGAAATTACATCACTAAAGGGACTTCTAATCACTCGAGGCCATTTTAATCGTCTGGATCTAATTGCATTGACGGGACAATCAGCATTCCTTTTACAAATAGAACATTCTACACAGAGATTCTTATCAATAACTGCAATATTATCAATTAATTTGATCGCCTGAACGGGACAAATAATGACGCACTGTCCGCACCCTATACAAAGATCAGCTTTTATTTCCATTGCATTAATTCCTATTCTTGCTTTACTTCATTCTTTTTCTTCTGTCTAGATTTAATTTTATCTATGTCTCGAGGCAAAAATTTAAAAATTGGAATTAAAAGTAAATTACTTAATAAAGCCATAATAGCTAATATAACGTAAGCAGGTCTATATTGATTATTAAAAAATACAAATAGCTGTCCAACCATCAATAAACTTATACTTCGACCAATGGTGATTGTTAATAAATAATTTAGCGAATAAATAGTTGATCTAATTTGAGGTGGATTAATTTCTCCGAGTGTTGCTTGAGTAAGTGGATCTATACCCCCAAAAAAGAAAGCACCTGAAATTGTAAGAAGAAGGAATATAATAACCATTAAAATTTCAGTAGATGTAAAAACCAATGAAAATGCTACAATATAAAAAAGTGATCCAGTTATGAGACAAACCAGAACCATTTTCATTCTTCCTTTTTTGTTTTTTTCATAGCTTTTATCACCAATATATCCGAAAAGGGGTCCACTCGGAATTTGACTTCCAAAAATTATAATTAAAAAGATGGTTGCAATTGTGGAGCTAAACTGGTAATCATTTTTCAACATCGCAATCAAAAGGGAGGAAATAGCACCTATTGCTATAAACATTGCAAAATTAAAACATAATATTAAGAAAATCGATTTAATTTTCCAGATTTGCTTTAAATCTTTAATTCTAATTTTATAACTTAATCCGAGAAAGCTTTCATCTAAAGTTTCATATAATTTGTCCTTTGCTCCTCTTAATGGTTCTTTAACTGTAAATAATAATATTGAACAAACAAATCCACCAATTGAAACCACAATAAAAGGTACAATCCATGGACATACCTCAATTAAAAATCCTGAAAGAAATTGACCTAAACCATTACCTAAAACATAAACTGCACTTAATAAGCCAAATTTTTTCCCTCGTTCTTTCATATCACTTAAATCAACTAATAAAGAGTATGTTAGAGGTATAGCAGCCCCAAAACCTACTGCAGTAATTAGTTGATATATTAATAAAGAATAAAAATCTGTAGCTAAAGTGGTAATAAGGGTAAAAATTGACCATTCTAAAGTAGCAATAATTAATAATATTTTGCGTGAAAATTTATCGCCTAGAATTGCCCAAACTAGCGAAGAAACCGCACCAACTATCAAAAACATAGAATTTATATAAATTATTTGTTCTTCACCTGCTAATCCTAAAGCCAGTGTAATCTCATTAGCCATAGGAGTTAAAATACTAAAAAGAGTTGATGAAAAAAGTATCAATAATACTAAAATAAAAAAAGAATTTTGCTTCATGTTTTATAGAATTAATTTTAAACTAATATAAATCTTAATTTTTCAACTTATAATTTCTAGTTTATCTATAAAATTTTCCTTCTTTTTTCCAAATATTAAATCTTGGATAATAACTTTAAAAAATCAAAAGAAAATAAAATATAGTGATGGCAAAGAAAAAATTAGGCAACTTTTATACTGACGAAATTTATTGCGGAAATTCCTTAGAATTAATGAAAGAAATTCCGAATGAGACGATAGATTTAATTGTCACAGATCCACCTTTTGCAATTAATTTCAAGGCTAAAAAAAATAATTACAATCGAAAACAAGATAATGTTTTAGAAGGATACAATGAAATTCCTCAAGAAAAATATTATGAATTCACATTTAATTGGATTACGGAATGCTTTCGAATAATAAAAGAATCAGGTAGTATGTATGTTGTTTCTGGATGGACAAATCTCAAGGATATTTTAAATGCATTGGACGAGATTGGGTTTCTTACGATAAATCATCTTATCTGGAAATACCAATTTGGAGTATTTACGAAAAGGAAATATGTTACAAGCCATTATCATATATTATTCGTGGTTAAAAATAAAAAAAAATACAAATTCAATAAAATTGAGCATTATCCAGAGGATGTATGGATAATAAAAAGAAAATACTGGACTGGAAAAATAAAGACACCCACAAAACTTCCAGTTGAGCTCGTGAAAAAAATAATTCTATTCAGTAGTGATAAGAAAGACATAATATTTGATCCATTCATAGGCTCAGGAACCGTAGCTGTTACTGCAAAAACTTTAGGAAGGAGTTATTTAGGATTTGAAATTGTAAAAGATTATTATGATTTTGCAAAAAAGAGAGTTTCAAATGTACAGATGAGCTTGATTAACTGGGTAAATGATAAATCTTAAGAGAGAAGAAAATCACAGATTTTATTAGATAATCCTATAATTTTTATACTTTAATTTTATATTGCTTTTATTTTTAAAAGAAAAAAGCATCATTATGAAAATTAGTAAATTTTAACTCCCATAATAAATATATTTTTTTTCCCTTAGTTTTAATTACACACACATAACCTTAACTAAAAAAATTTCCCCAAATTTTTTTATCTGATATTAAGTCTTATCCTTAACCTTCATGGGGAAGTTTTTTCTCTTTTTCTTAAATAAATAAGTTTTTTTTGCTAGATTTAGTGTTTGTGCTGATGTTTATGTTCTTTTTTTTCTGAAATATCTTTTCCTACTATTGAAAAATCAAAGTTGATTGTACTCTGTAATGATGATAATTGTTTATTCATCTCAAAAATTCTACTTTTTGGCCCTTTTACTGCGATTATTAGCAAGCAATTATCATCTTCTAAGTGAATGTGCATCGTTGAGATAATAATATCTTGAAATAAATGTTGGATATCATTGCTTTTTATAAAATCAGATTGAACAATGGAAGCATATTTGGGTCCTGTCTCATCTTCAGAGATCTTATCAAAATGCTCATGTCTCAAAATATAAGTAATACACCCTACAATATCTCCACCTAAATCCATTTCAGCAACTTTATCTACCATATAAGATTGCATAGCCTTTCGAATAGCATCAGAACGACTCATTCCTAGAGATTCCCTAAAGTGTTCAAAATCATCGTATAAATCTTTAGGAAGAGAAATTGTAAATCGTTCATAGACTTCTTTCAATTTAAACCCTCTAAACATTTTTTAAAAAAATTAGAAGAATTATTATTTTTTGATTAAAATTGCAATAGGTACAGAGGCTTGACGCCATTGAGCAATTTTGCCAGAATATTTTAAATCCATCTTAAATCTGCCATGATCTCCCAAAATAATCATTAAGGATTTTTTTCTTAATTGTTTATAAGTACTTAATATCCACTTATCAGTTCTATTAATTAATTTCTCAAGTAATACTTCTGGGGTTTGTTGTCTTAATTTAGAATGTAGTCGATGCAAAGCCTCAAAATCTAAGTAATGAATCCAACTTAAATCGTATCGGTTTACAACCTTAGCAGCTTCAATCCATGAACTCATATCTGTCTCTTTCGGAACAGAGTTTGTCCCGCCATCATACCTATCAAGATCTTTCTTTCTACCTATAAATATTGTCTTTTTTCCTTGATTGTTAATTTCTCTCAATAAATGGAAGCCATTAGGCTCCTTTTCAAACCCTCCAAACATTATTTGATGCAAAAAACCTAAGGTATATGGATTTTTTGTTGACAATAAAATTAAAGCATCAGAATTTGTAATTATGAATTGTGGTTTAAGAAAAGTTATCTCAAACAAGCCAAAATTATCAATTAAATTAATTACTATTCGTTCAATTCCTTTAAAATGCTCTATGATTTCACTTACTGGTTCATTTATAAAAGATGGGGGTTCAAGTCCCAATATTTTTAAAATTGTGCTCGGTAATTGTGATAAATAACATTTATAACTTTCTAATTCACTCATTTTCTATTTTGGGGAATATATGTAATAATAGAATTATAAAATTAAATTCAAATTATTTATGAAATATATAGATTTTTGGAATATTAAATTTAATGAAAATTTATTGGTTAATTCATTTAAAAGATTCTATAGCAAGATTGAAACTAAAAAATTTTAAGAAACTTCTGAAATTAATGAGAAAAAAAAAATAGAGAAATTTTAATAATTCTATTTAGCAAGAATTTCTTATTAAAATTATTAGTTGATATGAAATTTTTTTAGTAAATATTCATTTCTATCGAGTTCTTCACTGAATTCTTCAAGTTTTTTGATTTCCCAAGCAATTTTATTTATTTTTTCTTGATTGCTTAATTCTTGATATATATCTAATGCTCGTCGATAATAGTCAATAGCAAATTCATATTTGCCTAATATTGCAAAGTCACTGGCAATATATTCTATACTCTCCGCTTCACCCAGTTCATCTCCAAGTTCTTTATGAATTTTCATTGCCTGTTGATAAGATTGCAATCCTTTTGCAAAATCTTTCCTAATTGCATGGATTTGTCCTAAATTTTTTAATACCTCAGCTTCAAGATTTTTATCTGCTTCCTTTCTTGAATAATTCAACATCTCTGTTAATAAAGTTAGTAATTTATTGCTATCTCTCTTAGAGTGGACAAATTCCATTGCCATATTGAAGTATTCAAGAGATTTTGTAATATCCTTTTTGTGAAAAAATTCTAAGCTCTTTTCGTATAGATTTGGTAGATTTGCTGTGGTCATTTAAAGCTTCAACCATCTTATGCAAAAAAGTTATGTTTTAATTTGATTTCTTAGATCATTTTTTGATACATAACAAAATGAGTATCTAAAAAATTTATAGTAAAAAGAATATATAAATTTATCTAGATAACTGTTTATACAAAAAACTTTATTAAAAAATGATAATCAAAAAACCATTAAACTTAAGAACTTAACCCTAACACTGAATTAGATTAATATTAGAAAATATTAATTTAGTTTTAATTGAGAAGAGGAATAGAATGTTTTCCTAATAAAATAGTAAAAACAGAATATCTTTAAATAAGAATTATTTAAATTTTGAGCTCGATTTTCTATATCCTAAATCCATTAACATACCAAAAACAAGAGCTACAAGCATATTAGAGAATACTGGATGCGTAATATCAAATGTTTCAGACCTCTTTTTGAAATAAGGACCAATTTTATCTACAATATAACGGGTCTCAGGTCTTTCATTATAAAATTTGATAATTAAAGACCTGTATTCTCTTGTAAACGATTGATCTTCTAAAAGTATCTCTTCGACATTTTCTTTTTTATTTAAAAATCCAAAATGAGAGAACCCACATGAGCTTGCTCCTAAGGAGATTATATTTGCTAATGATTCCATATAATCTTGATAATTATATAGGGGAGGCATTGATGTTGGAAGTGTTACCAATTTAGAAGAATGATATAAAGTTCCTCCTGCTTCTCCTAAAAAAATAAAATCAACATCACCATCCTTTATGATTGCAGGACATACATGATCTGGAGTATGACCAGGAGAATTAAACAAACCTAATTCATACGTATGCCCATTAAAATCGGTTAGATGGATTAAAGCCTCATTTTTATTGAACTTAGCAAAATCCATAATTGGAGATACAATCTTAAATGCCTCATCGGGAATAGGATTCATTTCACCTACCAGATCACCAAATGTGCTTCTTCCACGTGCCATATGCCAATCTGAATCATTTAAATAACCTTTTGTTTTTTCATTTGCCAAAATTTTCACATCAGGGTTTTCTTTAGAAATTATTTTATAAATTTTCCAACCCCCTCCAAAGTGGTCAAAATGATGATGAGTAGGAACTAAATATTTAAAACTTGAAAGTGGGAGATTATTTAGTTTAAAATATTCTAAAACTTTTTTAACATCATCACTTGTTCCTACATCAAGAAGAACGCTGATATTATTAAGATTAAAAATGAAAATACTTAACGTTCGTCTTGCACCATATTGACGCATATCAACATGATGCAAATATTCATTAACTTTCTTTGATTCAAGAATTAAATCTTCTCTCTGAAACATAATTAGAATACGCAAACATTGAATATTAACGTTATTTTTTTAAAATATGAAAAGGATCTGATATATAACGGTTAAAGAGAGATTGTATTTTCATGAAAATCTACGAGATACCCAATTATAAAAGATTAGAAATAAAGAACATCCTATTAGATATAAATGGAACTATCCAATTTAATGGAAAGATTTCGGTAGAATTAAAGCAAAAAATAATGGAATTGAAACAAAAATTTAAAATTATTTTAATTTCCGCTGATACAAGAGGTAATTTGAAAGAAATCGCATCCGAGTTAGATTTAAATTATGAAAAATTGACTGAAAATCGACCAGAACGAGAACAAAAGGGGAAAATTGTCGATAAATACAATAAAGAAAACACAATTGCAATAGGAAATGGAAATAATGATGAATTAATGTTAAAAAAAGCAGCTTTAGGCATTGCAATTATTGGTTCAGAAGGCGTATCAATAAAAGCAATTAATTCCGCCGATATTATTGTAACCAATCCAATTGACGCAATTGATTTAATTTTAGATGAGAAAAAATTAATTGCCACATTGAGGAGTTAACAGCTATAAATGAACATTATCGCTTGTTAATTTGGTTTTCTAAGAATTAAAAAAAAAAGGAGTTTATAAACTCAATTTATCTATTTAATTTTTCTGTTTCGGTTCTTTCTTACATACATAATAGAGAGAATAACTACTCCAATCAAGGACCCAATGAACAATGTGGTGATTTGAAAACCAGGAATTTGTAGTCCATTTTGAATATTAATCGCTAATGAGGTTTGTTTAACATTATTTGCACTGTCTGTAGCAATGGCTGTAAGATTATGTAATCCATTAATATAACTCGTTGTGTCTAAACTATAATTTGCTACAGGATATGGAAGATAAGGAGGCATAGATTCTTCTTTTAGCAATCCTCCATCAATCAACAGTTGGATTTTCTCAAGTTGTTGATCATCATCTCCTTCCGCTGTAATATTTACAATACCTGTTAAATTCGCATAGGGGCTTGGATTTGTAATTATAACCGTAGGATCAACATTATCTACTGGAGCAATTCCATCTTCATTAATACCTACTCGAGTGGAAATAATTTGACCACGTCTTCCGTCCACATCTTCAACAAAAAAGGTAAGTATATAGTCAGAATCAAGTATTGGGGAATTGATCGCTACTCTTCCAGTAAAATTTCCATTCCCATCAGGTGTTAATTCCCATTGATATGAATTTTCATTCTCATCCCAAAGTCCCATTGATTCATTATCTCTAGGTTCTGGGGGTGTCCAATCTTCAGATATTACTCTACAAATCACACTAGCAATGTCTGTTGAATTATCAACTCCTATGGAAATTGGAATATTTATTATTGCGGGATTATATGCCACCCAAAATTTTAATGGAACAAACAGGACTTGTGGAGCCTGAATCAAAATAGGAGGACATCCTTGACATAAAAAGGTATTTTTTGCATCATTTCCATCTCCTGTACTTGGAAGCTGTCCCCAAGCATTTACTATATGTCCCATACCATCGTGATTATCATCAATACACGGTTTTTGCACATCTCCGTAGCCTAAAGCGTTAATCTCATTAGTAGCATCCACGAAAGCATCTCCAATGGAATTTCCTGCAAGAATAGATTTAAAAAGACCTTCTCCAAACATTGAAATATGAGGTGGGATCGGACTCCACCATGCACTATAACCAGGTTCAGTTGATGTCATAACTATTCTATCCGATTTACTTAATTCATCTAAGAAAGATCCAGAAGAACATGCTTCATAAACAACAATAATCCGATCACATCCAGAAGCTGCTTCAAAATCATCCAAATATTGATCAAGTTGACTAGCAGTTAATGAAGAAAAAGGATAATTTGCCATTGCATTGGTTCCACCATGATCATGTATGTACACCATTAAAATTCCATTTGGACCAACTTTATCAGGTGCCCATGTAGTAAATGCATAATTCATATTACCAGAAGAACTAACCCCATATTCCCGTGAAGTGTATGTGAGAGCAACCATTGGAACTAACATTAATATTTCATTATCAGTATTGCCACATGCTAATGCTTGATCATAGACCCATTCGAGTGTCAATAATACTAAATCCCATCCGTGATGATTTGATTTATCTCCCCCGATAATGATCCAAGCATCTACACACTCGTATTGAGCAGCACTAGATTTAACCGAAATGTCGGAATTAGTGTTAAATTGATTATAACTCATATTCCCACCAGAATTTACCCACCAATACTGAAAATTAGAGAGAATAATATAAGTAAGTAGAATTAGTCCCAGCTTTTTTTTATCCATTTTTTTTCATTCCTCCAAATTTATTTTTTATTATTTTTTTGAAATTTCTCTATTTATTCATATTATGAATATGTTTTTGAAGATAAAGTTAATTCATAATTACAAAATCAACCTTGTTATTTGATGTCTAGTTATAGACCACTTGATATATATAAATTTATTGATGAATTTCAATTTATAAATTGGAACGTTCAAAATTGTCAAATCTTCTAAATAAAAATATTTTTTAATAAAATTTATTAGAATTTCATGTTGATTCATAATTACTTCAAATTCAGAAAGAAAAAAAGTGTATGATACGAATGTCGGAAGAAAATTTCAAAACTGCCACTTTTGAAGAAAAAATGAGAATGTTATACAGCAAGATGTCCGAGAAACAACAGAAGAATAGTCGTGAACAAGTAATATATATGTGTAGGGATTATTGCGGTAAATGTCCAAGTTATGAGGGATCTAATTCGAATCTTTGAAAATCTTCAAGAAAATATTTTTCTAATGCTTTTTTTATTTCAATGATTGACAATTATATAGAAGAATTATTTAATTAAAAAATTCAACATTTTGATATCTGACATTCCATATTTCATTATCAGTAACTAGAATTAATTAATAATAATTAATACAAAAAAAGATACGCAAAAAATGAAATAAATCTTACTGGTTTTTCTCTTTTACTTCTTTAATTACTTCATAAATTCTATGTAATAATTCGAACGCAACAGAGGGTTCATCCCATCCATAAAGCCCACAATCTGGACCAATATATTTTAATCGATCTCCGTAATGAGCTATTGCATCAAGCAACATCTTTCGTATCCTATCTTTTGGATCTATAAGGGACATAATACCCTCAGGCGTGTTAAGTTTTTCCATAGGAATGCCGGAATCCAGAGATTCAGCGAATATATTATTGAAATTTGTTCGACATATTCCGACTCGAATAAATTTATCATAGTCTTCTAAATCTTTCTTGGGGATCACATTTCTCTGATCTGAAGCATATTCACATGTTAAAACATTAATTTTTTTTGTGTTAAGAGGAATTCGATACGCATTTAAAGTATGCAGGTGAATTAAATTATCAACATCAATTCCATCCAATGATTTGTCAAAAATTTCAATTAATTCATCCTCATTTGTATTTACTAAATCTGTATATCCGAAGGAAGGTTCATCAATGGACACTATTTCGGTCTTAAAATACCTATTATCCAGCATTGAATTTTTAAGAAAACGATTAACTGAAGTTGCATATTTTAATGCAATATCTTTATAAATAGTAAAGCCTCGTTCTCGAATGTATAATTCAACAGGTCCGGTTACGCAGACCTTTAATCGTATTGGTTTATTTGTTTGTTCATAAATTTCCTTAGCGAAGTGATTAATTATTTCAACTTCAGGAATTATTGCTTTATCACTACTTATTAGGAAGGAGTCTTCCTGATAATCATTTAATGGCTTTAAAAATTGAGTGTACATATCAATATGCTGGGGATAATTAATGATTTCAACCCCAGCTTCCATTTTTAATTTAAAGGAATTTATAATGGGATTTATAATGAAATTAGTTAAACCTGCATGCCCAAATATATCGTATTTTTTAGTTAAAGCATCATAGGCTTTCCAATAAAATTGACTAAATTTCTCTTTATCGAGATTCTTTGGTAAAGGGAAACTTCCCACGTCATCATATTGAAATGTATTCATTAAGAAAAATAAGAAGTAGTAATATAAAAAAAAATAGATTTATCCATAAAGATTTATCTTTTTAACAATAAATCTTATGAATCTACGAGCAAGATGATACATTAAGAGACCCAATAGCCCAAAGTGATGTTTCAACGCCCCAAGGGTAGAATATATATAGCTTATTGCGCCAAAATAATCTTGTGTTAATGAATACTCGCCTTTTAAAAGATCTGGTTTTATTATATCTCCGTTTAGATTCGGAGGACGACCAAATGATTTTACCTTACTCCAGCGCTTATCACTAAAATCGATTTGAGACCATGAATCATTACTAAATTCCTCTTTTTTATAGCAAACCCATGATTTATCAGAGTAAAATTCTTGTATAGAATTATTATCCAATAAAATTTGACCAAAAATATTAAAAGCTCCTCCAAAACCTTGATAATTTATACCCTTTATAGCTATTACATTGTTCCCTTTTTTTAGTAAATAAGTAATATCAAATGTTTTAACTCGTTTTGCGATTGGGACAATATGGAGCGAAAATCTACTTAAAACTTTCCCGATAATAGTTCCATTTACATATATTTCAATATAATTGCCTGCGATTCCTTGAATAATTGCTTTCTTTATATTTTGATCAATTTTTATAACCTTTCTAAAATACCTAGGCTTTGGTGGGTTTTCAAATTCTTTTACCCAAATCCACATAGATTCTAAATATGGATCAACAAATTGTATATTCTGATTGAGTTCTTCTATTTTTTTATTATATGCATTAATGACAAAATCAAAAAGAATGAGAATTTGGTCGAGACAAGGACGTTTTGCAGATCTAAGCCATAATTCTTCGTATCTATTTTTCAAATAAGTGAATTTATTTTTTATTTCTTCCAATTGTGGGATTATCTTCTCTCTTAACTCATTATTTAAGTCGTTTGATTTTATTAAATTAGTTATTGATATAGATATTTTAATTTTTTCACTCAAAATCTGAGCCAATTCAGCTCCAAGCTTAATGTACTCAAAATTTTCCTTGTTAAATTTAACAAAATTCTCAAGTTCTTCATAAATTCTTAGGGATTGAATTGCCATATCTTCCATTAATTCATATTTATCAAAAGGTGGTTTAATTTTCTCAGAGGTAAATGGATGTTTGAAAAGATACGTAAAAAACAATGGTGGTAATAATATCGAAACCTTTTTATACAATTTTGGCATTGAACTTAGAGTATTAAACAATTTGAAATAATTTTCAAGATGTTTTTCCTCTAATCCATAAAATAGAAAGCCGTAGGTTTTTACGTTATCTTTATAAATATCAAATTTAGAATTCCATGAAACAGCGGCACCTAAGACTCCACCAAAAAGTGTATTATCTCTAAAAGAGTAATAATGTTGATCCCCCCAAATACTATTCAACATACCAATAACGCCGCGATCTTTGCTATTGACTCCTTGTTTCGTTAAATTGATTATATTTTTACTTGCATGTATATTATCCGGAAAATTTCTGCACCAATTCAACATTGAAGGACTTACGATTACTTTAAAACCTGCATCTAATAATTTATCCAAATCTTTATAATAATCCCTTGGAGTATATTCCCAATACATTAATATTATATTTTTATTGAGATTTTCTAAGATATTTTCATCAGTAATGGGAATATCATGATACATCACAATTTTATCTTTCCCAGCCCCAGTTACCATCTCATAAATTTTATTATAAAAATCTATAAGTACCTTCCTCTTTCCCTCCCTTTCTACTAAATCCCTTGACCTTACCGTTCCTAAATCAAAACTCTCATCACATCCGATGTGGAACCATTTGCTGGAGAATGCCTTACTTAATATTTCTATATAGCTTTTTAAGAAGGGAAATATTTCCGGATTTGAAACATTAACACAGCCACTTCCCGGAAATTCAGCTAAATTCCAATAATTTTCTATCATAAAAATATTATCTTGATGACCAATACAATTGTAAATAGGAAAGAAGTTTACAAATCTCTCCTTTGCATATTTATCAATCTCTTTGATTTCTTCGACTGATAATGCACCCCTATTTTTACCAATATTTGGATAATCAGGATTAATAATCATATCTTGAAGATAACATGGACAAAATGTATTCAATTTATAATGGCAATATATTTTTATGAACCGTTTGGCACTTTCAACGGTAAATACTTGCCCTCGAGCAATATCTTCTGTCACGCCTCTCATATCTAAATCGGGATAATCAATTATTTCAATTTCTGGAAGAATAATGTGTTTTCGATCCTCTTTTTTTTCTGTTAGTTGAATCATATTTTTTAAAAAACCGTTTTTAAATATTTGAATTAAAGTCTGGACACCATAGAATAACCCCTGATCAGTTTTAGAATAAGTTGCTACCATATTATTCGAAATAATCAACCCATAACTCTCATCACCTTTAAGATTTTTCTCATTGATACGATTTTTAAATTGAACACCATTAAATTTTTCAAAAGTGCCAGAATATTCATAATTCAGAGCGCAAAATTGATCAAGCGCATCATTTATATCATCTAATATTAATTTAAATTTCTCTGTATTAAAAAAATAAAATTCCGAATCTTCTTTTAATGAATATCCACAATTGTTTTTACTATGGATGAGATGCTGAGGTGGTGGAATCAAAATAGGTCTCTCTGAAGATAAATTCTCTAATTTTTCAAGATTTGTAATAATTAAACCCTTTAAATTTTTCAAGCAATTCACTTCATAATTAAATTCTTTATTTTATTTTTTTCATTTTCATTATATTTAATATTAAACGATTGACTAATTAAAGTATAAAACAATCAAATGAAATTATTAAAAAACATCAATAAGTGAAAAAATAAGATGTACGACTATAAAAGTTACAAAGATGTGGATTTAAAGGGAAAAAAGGTCTTAATTCGTGTTGATATTAACTCAAACATTGACACGAGCGGAGAAAAACCAAAAATAAGGGGCGAATCACCAAGAATTAAATTGATAATTCCTACATTAAATGAATTAAAAGATAGTGCAGTTGTTTTAATCGCTCACCAAGGAAGACCTGGTGGAAAAGATTTCACCTCATTAGATATTCATGCCGAGCAATTAAGGAGTTTTATCCCGGATAGAACGGTAAAATATGTCGAAGATATTTTTGGAGAAACCGCTATAGATGCAATAAAACAGTTAAAGCCTGGAGAAATCCTAGTATTAGATAATGTTAGAAAATTCGATTTAGATACTAAAAGCTTTAAGGATTTTAAAGAAGCTCAACAAACCGAATTAATTCAAAAATTGGCACCTTTATTTGATTATTTCATTAATGATGCTTTCGGAGCGGCTCATCGCAGCCAACCCAGTATTATTGGATGGCCCACTCTTTTAGCTGGCCCCTTGATCATTAAAGAATTTGAGTATATGGAAAAAATTATTGAGAGACCAGAAAAACCAGTTGCAATGTTAATTGGAGGTGCTAAAGCAATTGGAAAATATAAAGCAATGAAATACAACTTTGAAAATGACAGACTAGATTACGCATTATGCAGTGGTTTAACAGCAATTCTTATAATGGAAGCGATTGGGATGAATATGGGCTCTAAGAATAAAGATATTATCTCTAAGGATTTAGAAACAAACAAAGATGACATTATAGCTACCTATAATAAATTTAAAGATAAGATAATACTTCCAAAAGATTTGGTAATTAAGGAGAATGGGGGCACGAAAAATGTCTCAACTGAAGAAGCTGGTAAATACAATACAATTACTGGTGATATTGGTCCAGAAACCGTAAAAGAGTTCTCTGATGTAATTATGAAATGCAAAACCATTATTGCTAATGGTCCTCCTGGAATTTTCGAAGATGAGGTATTTAGAGATGGAACAAAAGCAATGGTTAAAGCAATGGCTGAAGCTTCAGAGCAAAACAATGCTCTAACTGTGATTGGTGGGGGCGAAATGGGGCTAGCTGCTGAAATGTTTGGTTATGGTGATAAAGTCTCCTTCATTTCTACAGGTGGCGGAGCAATGTTAGAACTATTATCAGGAAAAGAAGTGCCTTTAGTTAAAGCGTTTAGAGAGAAAAAACCTTAAAAACAATTTTTAAATATTTACTCCTTTTTTTCGTTTTTTAATTTAATCCCCAGAAATTAAAGAGGTACGCTCCCATCCGAATACTTCTATAATTTTTAAGTATTCATCATATGTGTCCTGGGAAATATTTTATATATTAGATTTTTTAGCATCATCCTCCACCATTAGGAGGAGGTTGGAATAAAACCGGAGCGAATATTACTAATATAATTACAATTATTATTATTGCCGCTATAATTGTACCTAAGATAATAAAATTTTTTTGTTTCCGTTTATCTGCAATATTTTGATCCATAACCATACACTTTATTTTTTAGACTTAATTAATCTAATTCAAATTATATATTTCCATTAAATTTTTATAAAATTACAATAATAAAATAATTCAATTATTTAAGTTAAATTTAAATCGATGAGAGAATATTAAAATGATTAGTAAACTTGAATATATAAATGATTTTTCAATAAAGATTGAAGATATAAGTAAAATCTGCTATGATAAATCTACTAAAATATTTTCTGCCGACCTTTTTGATTTTAAATTTATAGGTCTTTATAGAAAATCGACAAAAATTAGAAAAATCTTGGATGAGCTCTATACTTTATTGATAGACTTACCAGTAAAACGCAATGATCTTTTTCTTTTAAATTTAAAAAACTGGAAACCAATCTCTGAAAAAAGTAAAATAAAGAAACTGAATTTGACAAAAAATGATGAGTTTGTATTTGGAATAAGGTTTAATATTAATATAATCGATGAAAATACTGACCAGCATAAATTATTTAGAGATATTTTCCCTCACAAGATACCTTTTAATATGATTCTACAGAAATTCACAACAGATGTAGGCATAGATAATAGATCTTTTGAACTTTATGTAAAAGAGAAATCTATGTCTCAGTGGATTTTATTCGAGGATAATGGTGAGAAACTATTTGAAGATATAATAAGTGAATACGGAAATGTTTTTGAATTACGAATTAAGAAATTCGAATATAAAGAAGAAAAATATCTTGTAATATATTTTGAAAATAAGTTATCGCCAGAGCCCGAGCTTGTGCCGTTCCCAGTTTTACCTACTTCAACTATAACTGATCTTTTACCCGAATTATCAGAAAAATTTAATATTCAGCCACAAGATGTATCTATAACAGAAAAATATGGAACTATACTTTCACCAGAAGATTACATGCTGCCAATTAAAGAGTTGAAGGAAAAATATGGAGATACGTTTGATATAGTTGAAATCCATTTTGCAGGTGGCGGTCCTCCTCCTCCAAAAGAAAAAGATATGTTTATCGAAGAAATTCATGAGGAAGAGAAGAAAAAACTAAGGAAAAAAGCAATGCCTTCAATATTATCACGCCCAGCAGGCCCACCTAAAACTAAAGAAGTTAGTAAACAAGAAGTTCCTAAATTGGCTTCAGTGAAAGCACCTCCTCTTCCAGAAAGAGCATTATTTAAACGAGATGAAATTCAAATGGAAACTGAAGCTGAGGAAATTGAAGATGTGTTAGCGTATGCACCTTTAGAAGATCAAGGTATAGAAACTCCCCAATTAATCAGATATGATATCAATATGGGACTCCAATACTACTCAGTGATGATGGAACAGTGTAGTTATTTATTTTATATATATTTTTCTCATGAAGAATTAATAATAGAAGATGAGGATGGTAAAACAATAGTTAAAACGAAATTTACAATAGAAACAACTAAAAAAGAGCCCCCAGTATTAGACGTTAGAGTAGAAGGAGAAGGTTTCGAAGTTCATCCTCTTATTGCTAAACTACTTGTTAAAAAAGAAGCCGTGAACCCACCTCTTATGATTTTTTCAGTTCTCCCTATAAAAGCAGACAAAAAAGAAAACAAGAAAAAAGATAAAGAACATACTGATACTCGATTTTTGCATGTGCTCATTGATTTTGAGGATAAAATTATAAACCACACAGTTTTAGCGATAATTGTCCAACCCAAACATTTTCACTTAGATCTTGGACCCATACATATCGATATTGGTAAAACAACTGCCACTTTTATTTCCTTAATTTCATTAGCCTGGGCAGTGATCTCAGTAATATATTCCCTCATATCTATTGATTTATCATCCACTCTATTTAATGTAGTAGGGGGATTCACTCCCAGCCTAATATCCATTCTATTTGTCGTCATTTTCTTTTACACATTAATTAAAGGAGTTTATCCACTCAAAAGAATGTGGAGTAATACTCTTAATTTCGATAAGACTTCACCAATTTCAAAATAAAATTAGAGTTAAAGAAAATTAAGTAAAAACTATGTGAGACGATGAAAGTATCGATAGATAAGAAGATAGCTGAAAATCTAATTCAATTCAAAAAAAGAAACTTACAAAACAATATCAATAACATTTTAAAAAGATGGAATGAAACATCTGCTGATATATTTAAAAAAAGTTAAAATCGGTGTTTATATTGAGGCAGAGAATGATGCAATTGACTTGAAACAACTTTTACTCGAAGAAAAGAAATTAAATGAGTTATTAGAAACTTTATAATTAGAGATATCAAATTAATATTTAATCTTTTTTTGAATAATTTTTAATGAGTGAAAAAATAATAATAAAACATATACAATAGGAGATAGAATCTCAATTGACAATTTTAGATAGATCAAAGGTTCGTTCCGATGTACTCAAAATTATGGATGCCTACCTTGGTATCCAAAGAAAGGTAAGTGACGAATTTCTAAAGAAAGAAGAGAATAAGGGGGTTGATTTTGATGCACTTTGGCAAAAAGTGATGGAAGGGAATGAACGTTTTTTTAAAGGAGAAAATATGAGTGGTTTTTTAACTAAGGATGAGCAGCTCTTTTTGACGAGATTTCATCGATTTGGTACCGAATATGGAGCGAATCTTGTGCAAAAAAGATACCCTATTCCTAAAGATGTTAAAATAAAGATAATTGATGCGAATGGAGTCCCAGCAGAATGGCAAATAGTTCCAAGCGCAGTAGAAGATAGAGTTTTATTATATCTTCACGGAGGTGGATACATAATAGGATCTCCAAATGACCACCGATTACTCACAGTTCAACTAGGAAGGGCTATTAAAATGAGAGTACTGAGCATCGATTATCGTCTTGCACCTGAATATCCACATCCTGCACCACTGGAAGATTCCATTACTGTTTATAAATGGCTTTTATCAAAAGATATTAAGCCGGAGAATATTATTATCGCCGGAGATTCAGCAGGAGGTAATTTAACGCTCGTAACACTTATTAAATTACGAGATGATGGAATACCACTTCCTGCTGGAGCAGTTTGTTTATCACCAGTAACTGATTATGCAGGCACTGGAGACTCATATTTTAAGAATGCGGAGAGAGATATATTTTTAGCAGATGCCGGGTTGTTTTGGTGGACTGAAGCACATTTAGCAGGAGCAGATACTCGGGATCCTTTAGTTTCTCCTCTTTTTGCGGATCTAAAAGGCTTACCACCTCTTTTAATTCAAGCCAGTACAAGTGAAATGCTATATGATGATTCGAGACTCTTTGTTGAGCGCGCTAAGGCTGCTGGTTTGGATGCAACATTGGAAGTATGGGATGATATGATGCATGTATTTCAAGCTTTTGGATTACCTGAATCAAAAGAAGCAATAACTAATATCAGTAAATTTGTACAAACATTATTCATTTAAAGTTATTTTATTTAATTTTTTTTTTATTATCTTAATATATTTGGCTTTTGAATTAAATAGATAAATTATAATACATTTTCGATAAAAATTTTATTGAAAAATACTTAATTCTTGAATCGAGGATTTAGATAAGCTCAATATAAATCTTTTGCCCTTCAGTAAGGGTGATAGAATCAGATAGAACAATTTCAGCAATTTTATACTGATCTAAAAATGAGAAGATCACATTTAAAGGGCTTTTTTTGCCATCTTGAGATATAATAACACATATATTGCATTCTGTCGGTTGGAAATTACTTAAAGTCTTAAAGTAGATGGATTTTAAATCAATTTTTCCATATGCAATAGATATGAAAGCACTGAATTTTCCTTCTGTAATTTTTTGACCTACCTGACCCCATGAAATTCTGGTTATAAAAAAAGTTTCTAAGTTGTTTATATTCATACGTGGTTCAAGTGTTAACCGTTTGAGTTCAATTGAATAATTAACTCCTGTTAAGGCGTGAAGTAAAGTCCATGAAGACATAGCTCTGACATAATGATCCCCACACTCAACTTCGTTCCATGGATTTCGATGTGAACCATCATATCTGTTTCGAATAGATTGAATTATTTTTAAACCATCAGAGATCTTTCCAATAAATATACAAAGTGCGGCGATTTCATATTCGATACCTGTCCATACTTCATCACTGTAATATGTTGGAACATCTGGTTTATTTCCATGTGGCCAAGTGCAGTTCATTAATGCTGAATCACTTGGAGATGCAAAAATACGCGAAGTTTGTGTGATCCCTTTAAGGGTTTCTTTGAAATTATATTTGATTATGGATTCAATGGCTTTATTAACATGTTCAGGTGGAAGTATATATCCGAAACCGAGTTGAAATGCCCACCATTGACCAACGAGTTGATCAGAAAAACAACCAATACCATATTGGAATTTTTTAATTTCAGTTTCATCAAATTTTTGTATATAGTATTCTCCGTTCCAGCATTCTTTATCGAGAGTTGATTGCCCTGAATTGAAAGTTTTTATTAATTTTTCCGACCATTCAGATAAGTTTAACTTATTAGCAATCTTTTCACACGCCAAAAGAGAGGTTAAATAGAGAGTGCCAATAAATGTGTTAATCCCGGTAAGAGAGCAATCATAAGTATTAGGTTGATCGGAATAGATAACTCCATTTAAGTTCTTATCATAGGTGTTAAAGATAAATTTAATTAATTTTTCAATATAGTGCCATGATTCTTGAAGAAATTTAAGGTCGTTGGTAATTAAGAAATCCCGATAAATTTTCAGAATCATTCCGAACATTCCATCTATTGCAGGGGGGACATCGCCTGGATCTGGGATCATTCCAAACTGTGGTAAATATAGAGGAATTACAGAACGATGAGGTAGATATCCATCTTTATTTTGCATTTTGAATTCAGTCTCTCGCATCGTCCTTTCAAGCATGGGAAATAAGTGAGCTAAGCTAAACGCATAATTCCAAACATGAGTGCAATCTAAAGGACATGAACCTCCAGATAATTTACCTGTAGATGCACCATTACATCCTTCGAATCCATGAAACGTTCCATCTCTCATCCAAAAACACGTGGGAGTCCTGATTGTAGAAAACGTAGATGATATGCTAGTTAATACTTCAGATGGGAGATTACTTGAGAAAAATGCTTCATGAAATTGTTCAGTCTTTTCTAAAAGATATGTCCAATGCTCTCGTGCATATGCGATCACTTTTAATGAATTACTGAACCATTTATTATAGTAATTTCCAATCCAAAATTCCGTTTGAGTATCAGGTATCATTGCTTTATTTATATTCCAATCAACTACACGATTAGGAAAATTCCACGCTAAAATAAATGTTATTACGGCACTCTCTTCGGGATTTAAAATTTTTTTAGTTGCAAGGCTTCCTGCCCATGTTTGGCCAATCGCACTCATATCTTCAGAGTCAGATTGTGATAATACACCCTCGCGTGAAAAATGAGACCAAAAATCATTCAAATCCCGCCATTGGGTTGTGATTGTTGCTTCAGACTGATCAATTGCCAATGTTAAATCTCCAAATCTTCTATCTTTTTTTAATATTGTTTTTGATCTCATGTAAATGGCGTGCCAATCACCAATTCGTCTATGAACATTAATATTACCACCAAATAAGGGATTAAATTCTCCTTTAATTCGTTTTTCTCCATCCCACCCTAAGAAATTGAGGAGACTACCCATTATAGTTATTTCATAGGGGAACTCAGAGTTGTTTTTGAGATAAAATTGAAAAATAATTAAGGGTAAACCCGAATTTTTTGAATCCAAGGGAATGAATGGATTAAAAGCTACTAATCTAATATTAATCGGGAGTGAATTTTCTTTGAAATTTAAGAAAGAAATGGGATATTCCCCATCAAACTGAATCTCTTCAACACCTGGAAGTATTTTGAACATATCTTCCATTGCTGCGGTTATTTTATGATCATTCGTGGTTTTTGGTGGTTTAAAACTAAGATCTTCATGAATATTAGGACAAATTAGAGCATGACAATTTATTTTTTCAGAATTATTTCCTACTCTGCGTGTTCCGACCGCAAAAAAACTATTTGGCACAAATGCTGTATGTTTAATAGAATTTGTGATTTGCCATTGTTTGAGAAAGCCATCACCATCTATAGCAATTGAACCAGTGCCAATACCACCTAATGGCATCGCTGCGCATCGTAGTTTCTTTCCCGTTAATGGAAGAATTCCTTTTGGTTTCATAATTTTATTAATTCTATTAATAATTTTTATTTTTGATTTGTTTCTATTAAATTTATTTTTTTTGAATATTCTCTAATATAATCTTTTAATATTTAGGAAAGTAATTTTCCCAAAATACAGCCAAAAATCTGGAAATTAACAAAATTCAGATTGTTCTGAAAAAAAAATACACTAAAATTGTTGAGGCGATTACTGAAATTATAATTAATGCACCAAATTCATTTTTAGTTATTGGTTTTAGAATTTTTGTTATTAATGTAAGCAATATTGCAGATAATGGAATTCCGAGCCAAAATAAAAATGTAGTATTTACCGGAAAATTAGATGATGGTAGTGGGACAAATAATAGGAATAGCGATAATGTTATAAATCTCAATAATAGATTGATTAAAAGCCCGTATTGTAATTTAAAGATCCGAATTATTAGAAAGTCTAGACAAAATACAAAAGAAATCAAAAAAATATTAATAAAAAATGTAGTAGTGAATATCGGGATCCCACCTATGGAGTATATATAATAAGCGAAAACATTATTAACCAATCCGAAGATTAGAAATGAAGAAAAAATCCAAATACAATTTTTTATTAAGAATACAATTTCTTTTTTCTCAAATATGGTAAATTTATCTATGGATAGTAAAATAGGTAATTTTAATTTTAAAAATAAGAGAATACCTGAAATGATTATTAAACTCCCAAGAAAAAGAAAACCGATTATTAGAGATGGATTAATTAACAGTGATAAAAGCGTTGTTACTAATGATCCTGATATATAAATTATAGAAACCCAGATTATAATCTTTAAATTTGGGTATTCCTTTTGGTTTTTAAAATAAAGCAAGGAATTTGGGCTATTTTGGCTTGGTTTTTTTTTCTTTTGTCTGAAATTACGAATATCAGAGTAGTATGGTATCCCCATATCACCAAAAAATAAAATCCATCCGCCAATTAAGAGGAAAAAAAGAAAGATAACCGAAAAGAACTCTAAATTATCTGCGGCGAATCCCTGAAATTCATACAGCTGATAATAAGATATTTCCTTATCGAGATTGGTAATATCAATACTTGAATTCCTGTAGTAGTGCAACAGCCACGAAATTGCATATTTTAAGGAGGTTTCATTGTTTATATTTTGCACATGATTAAGGTCAAGACGTTTAATCAATTCGATATCATTTCTGCTATCTCCACTCAGGGTTTGATATATTATTTGTGAATGTTCTAACTTAACAGTTATATCATCTGTTCCGTGGATTATCAATAGATTTCGAGTATTTGAACTATTTAAAATTTCTACAGGTGAATTCTTTTTAATGGATTGTTCATCAAACTGTATTTCTAGAGTGTTTCCAATTAAATGCTGAATAGGAAAATTAATTAATAAGTCAGAAATATTTGAGAAGGGGTGATAAACAACGGTTGTTAGAATTCTTGGTTCTTGGGTTTGTGCGATTAAGGCAGCCCCACCACCATACGACAATCCAAATAATCCAATTCTAGATGAATTAACTTGAGGATAATTGAGTTCTATGTAATCAATACATTTTGTAATATCAAAAGGCTCGTGTGCTAATAAACTTAATAAGCCATCACTATCCCCATGCCCTCTCTTATCTATAATAAAGACAAAAAATCCACGTTTTACCAATTCAAAACATTTCTCAGCATTACTTTCTTTTTTTGAATTAATACCCGGAATTAGAATTATGCCGTCTTGTGAGTGGTTTATATAAAGTCGATATTTTTCAGGCATCCAACAAATACCATTAATTCTTGTATTTGCATAACCTGGAAATTCAAAATATTCGAGATAAATTTCATTCCCCTTAAGATAAATATCGTTAATTTGTTTTGAGATAATGGTGTTAGTAACAATAAAAAATACTGGTATTATTGATAAAATTAGAATTATAACTCCGATATATTGATTTTTTTTCATTTTTCTACTAGATTATTTTTCATGTTAAAATAATCAATAGTTATTTATCTTTTTTCTTTTCTGGCTATTAGAAGAAAAATTGCGGTAGTAGATATTTATTAGATTTTTCTTGTTTCCATTTTTTCAAATCTATTTTTATTTAAATTATTTTCTTGGTAATTTAAAGTAAAAAGTAGTTCCATTATTCTTTCCAGCAGATTCAAACCACATTTCTCCACCGTGTAATTTAATTATTTCTTTTGATATAAAAAGACCTAAACCACTTCCATGAGAATCAAGTTCATATTTAACGATTTCTTCTCCTCTAATTTTCCCGAATTTTTGAAAAATTAATTCTTGATCCTTTTCCTCAATTCCGATACCATTATCTTTTATTGAGAAAATGAAATTATTCTCATCATCAATTTGTGTAGAAATTTCAATTTTTCCATTTGAAGGTGTAAATTTAATCGCATTGGAAACAAGATTCGTTAATACTCGAGAGATTTTCTTATCATCAATATTTAACTTTATATCTTCCTGCATATCTTTTATGAGTTTATGATTTTTCTGTTTTATTAAGAAAGAGAGATCAGAAATACACCAGTCTATTAAAGGATTAATTTCTATCTCTCTTTTACTTAATTTAACACTCTTTCTTTCAATTTGAGATGTATCCAAGAGATTATCGATCAATTCATTTAATTTTTTGCCACTATGTAAAATCTCATTTAAAGAATCTTTCTGTTGTTCAGTTAAGTTATTATCCTTTACCAGAAGTTGAGGTATGCCAATTATGGGAATTAACGGTGTTTTAAACTCGTGTGAGGCTATTGACGTAAAATCTCTATATCTTTTTTCGGATTCTTTTAATTTCTTTGTCCTTTCTTCTATTCTTTGTTCCAATTCTTTATTTAATTTTCTTAGTTTTTCCTCAGACTTTTTTAACTTTTTCTCGGCAATTTTCCTTTCAGTAATATCTCTTGAAACTAGAAGATATTTCACTTCACCATTATTATCTATGAATGTACTTCCTCTAGTTTCAAACCAACGATATGTTCCATCCTTTCGTCTAGTTCTAACGTCTATTACACCCTCGCTTGTTTTAAGGACCTCTCTAAATTTTTTTAAGGATTGTTTAAGATCGTTAGGATGGATGAAATCCAACACAGATTTGCCAATTAATTCTTCCTTTGTAAATCCCGATGCTTTTAAAAATGATTTTTCATTGAGATACTCTAATTTAAAGTTTTTATTAAGAATAGATATTAAGTCATTTGCATTTTCTGATATTAATCGATATTTTTCTTCAGATTCTTTTAATTTTTGTTCTATCTTCTTGCGTTTAGTAAAATCTCTTAAAAATATAAGAAATTTTTTGTCTTCATTCTTATCTGTAAATATACTTCCGCTAATTTCCACCCAAATATGAGATCCATTTTTGTGTTTAATTCTTGCCTGAATGAATATCCTGCCTGTCTTAAAACCTTTCTGCATTGCTTCCAAAACCTCATTGAAATCATTAGAATGTACGAATTCTATTGGTCTTTTACCTATCACATCGTCGATTAAATATCCAAGCATTTTAAAAAGAGGGTCTTTATTAACAAATTCGAATCTCAACTTTCTATTTAAAATAAGAATTAAGTCATTTGCATTCTCTGAAATAAGCCGATGTTTTTCTTCGGATTCTTTTAATATTTCTTCTGCTTTTGAGATCTGATTACTTAAAATAGACACAATAGTACCAATAATTACAAACATAAATCCTCGAAGCAAATAATCAATATTAATATCATCCAATCCGGAGAAAAGAGTTAAAAAAATCAATAATCCGGCTAAAATTATAGGCACAATTAACCCTTTCTTTTTCCACCAAAAACATGCTAAAAAAATGGGAACATAAAAAAAATGGGAAAAAACTATAGTAATGTTAAGTATTCTAAAAAAATAATATGTTAAAAAGCATGAGACAAACAAAAGGGCAATTATGACCAGAATTTTAAATTGCTCTTCATACCTTTTAATTTTTAATCTAAACATAATCCTACCTTATTTTTGATTATTTCTTTTTTTGTTCTTAATAAATGAGACCATCTCTTATTTACACTCATCTAATTTATAAAATAATCTCATATTCAATGAGATATTAATAGGATAATTATTCACAATTATTTTTTTAAATTTTAATTGAAAGATAAAATATTATATGTTCTATAGAGTTTCTATAGGTTTTCTTGTTTATATTTTATAGTTATTTCACAAATAATTAATCAATATTTTAAATAATGTTTATTGATAGTTAAACAAACTTTAATATAAGTATTATTGAAATCAAATAGTAAATTGTAAATATCCAATAAGGATATAGTCAAGTATCTACATATATTTTATGAAAATTTAAAAATGTTTTATGAATATTCTATCGTTATTTGATCAATATTCTATCAATCTAAAAGAATTTTAACTCCTTTTTGTTAATTATATTCAATATTCCCTTTCTATACCAAATTTCGTTCATTTCCTATATAGGTACCATAATCATACTATGGAGCATCCATGGGGAGGCTTCAATTTTGATATTATTACCTCGGTTATTTTTTATAATGATTCTATATATTTGCTATAGTGCGTTCATTAGATAAGCATTTTATAATTAATTAGAAAATTATATATAAGGTTAGGTATAAGAAGATTTAAATGATACAACGAAAAACTACTACTATTCAAATTTCTCTTAAGACTAAGGAATATTTAGATGAAATCAAAGAAAGAGAGCAATTATCAACCTATGATGCGGTTATACGAATTGTATTATTGAATTATGAATTGTTTAGGGAATTTAGGTTTAAAGATAAGAAAATTGATAAAAGTGAGAAAATAAAAGAATAAGCATAAGTTATGTGAAATTATTTTTGAAGTTTTAAATTTTTAATAAAAGTTTTCTCAATAAAAGATTTATTTAATTATTCCTCTAATTGAATTTAACAGGTGTAAAAAATAATTTTGGAAAGAATTTAATCATCTTTTAGTGGTAATTCAAAGTAAAAAGTTGTCCCTTTATTTCTTCCTTCTGATTCGAACCAGATTTCACCACCATGGAGTTTAATGATTTCTTTTGAAATGTAAAGCCCCAGACCAGTTCCGTAAGTATCAAGGGCGTATTGAGATATTTTTGCTCCTCTTATTTTCCCGAATTTTTGAAAGACCAAATCTGCATCCTTTTTATCAATTCCAATCCCGTTATCCTTTATTGAAAAAATAAAATTATCAGCAACATCGATTTGAGTAGAAATTTCAATTTTTCCATTTCGAGGTGTGTATTTAATCGCATTCAAAATGAGATTTGTTAAAACTCGAGATATTTTCTTATCATCAATATTTAGCTTAACATTTTCTTTTAGTCTTTTTATTACTGTATGGTTATTATGTTTCATTAAGAAAGCGAGATCAGAAATGCAACTGTTAATTAGAGGATTAATAGCCATTTCTCGTTTGGTTAATTCTATACTCTTGGCATCAATTTTGGTAGTGTCTAATAGGTTATCCATTAGTTCATTTAATTTTTTACCGCTTATCAAAATCTCATTAATAAAATCTTTCTGTTGTTCAGTTAAATTCGTATCTTTTAAAATGAGGTGAGGTATGCCAATAATTGGAATTAATGGTGTTTTAAATTCATGAGAGGCCACTGAAATAAAATCCCTATATCGTTTTTCTGATTCTTGTAATTTTTTTTCCGCCTTCTTGCGTTCAGAAATATCAATTCCCATCCCTCCAAGATAAGGAATATTATTTATTATTATCCGTAGTCCTGTAAAATAATGAGGGGTTTTTCTCCCGCTTTTAGATATAAAATTCGCTTCTGCAGTAGATTTACCTTTAACAAAAACTTCTTGAATCCTTTCAGCAATATATTTCTTATCCTCTCCCTTAAAGAAATCAAGTATGCTCATTTTAGATATTTCTTCACCCGAATACCCAGAAACTTCTTCAAAATTTTTATTCCATCGCATAAATTTGCCTTTCTCGTCAAATAAATAAAAGATTCCGGGTAAGCTATCTAATACTGAATCAGAGAAAACCTTAGTTTTCCTAAATTTTTCGTCTGCCTTCTTGCGCTCGGTAATATCAATGATATTACCTTGCACAATCTCTTCTTTTTTTTTATTCACATACAGTTTATGAATATTTTCCATAACCCAACGGACTTTACCATTTTTATGTATAATTCGATACTCTCGACTATCGCAATTGATGGGTGTTGAATAAAATTTCTTTACTGCATTATTTATTCTTTCCAAATCATCTGGATAAATAATTTCATTCCACTTTATTCGTCCCGAAGTGAAATCTTCTTCCGTATATCCCGTCATTTCTTCAACATTACCTTCGAAAAATGCATCTGGAAAATCTTGATAGCCTTGAAATGCTATTCCATTAAAATTTTCTATAAAAATTCGATATTTTTTTTCTGAATCCTTTAATTTTTGTTCTAGATATTTAATCTCTGCTTTAGTGAATAAATTTTCATCAATAAGATTCTTTGCAACATCATAAGTCTTTTTAATTAAAGCAGTTAAAAGAAGACTATCATCTGGTAAAAAATCTAGCTCTTTTGAGATGTTCAATGAATTTAAAAGAATCTCTGCTTCCTTTTTATTAAATGATAAACTAAAATCTCCCGTTATTTTAAAAACCTTTAATTTTTTTTCCTATTATGCATTTTTTTGTTTAATATTATAAAAATTTTATAACTTTTTGATAAATTTCTATTTTAACGTAATAATAACATTATTATCAAATAATTTATAAATAAAATTTAATAAAAAACAAAAAAAATGCGATTAATATGTCAGAAGAGGAATTCGCTCAACTTCCTCATTTTATTTGTGAGGTTGTAGAAAAATGGGCAAAGGAAAAACCTGATGCAATCGCCCTCATTGATGCTGATGATGATAAAAAAATCACTTGGAAAGAGTTCAATCAGGCAATAAATGTATTCGCAATGAAGTTATGGAAAATGGGTTTTCAAAAGGGAGATATTATAATAACTTCGCTTCCTTATTTTATGGAACATATATACTTGGCATATGCTTGTGCTAAGCTTGGAGTAATATGGTGCCCACTCGATTTACGGCTTAAACCACAAGAAATTTTGAGGAATATGAGTTTATTGAAAGAAAAAACGAAGATGTATTGTCATCTCGGTAAGACCTCTGTGGCTAACTTTGGGATAATAGGAAAGGCAGTTAAGGATAATTGTCCTTGGATTGAATATTTTATTCAATTTAGCCCTCCTGGTGATAGAGTAAGAAAAGGGATTATCCCAGCATATGAATTTGCAGCGCAAGCTAAAGAAGAAGCATTGGCTGTGATGCAAAATCCTGAGGAAATGAAAACTTTTGAAGATGAATGTGATAAGGTAAAAGAAGATGATCCGATTTTAATTGTTTTCACTACGGGAACGACGGGATGGCCGAAACCTGCAATGTTAACAAATGTCAGTATCACTTCTCAGAATATGTGCCTTTCTAAAGGTTTTGACATCGTGGAGGAAGACTCAATGCTTGTTAATCTACCTCCAAGCCATGTAGGTGGAAATGCTGAGCAATTAATGACTACATTATATGTAGGCGGGACGGCTGTAGTTTTACATATATTCGATGCAAGGAAATCCCTTGACGCGATACAAAAATATAAAGTTTCAGCGATGGGGCAGATACCGGCACTTTTTGAAATGCAATGGCGCTTATCTGATTATGATAAATATGACCTATCAAGTCTGAAATTTGCTCTTTATGGGGGACAGCAGGTAACTAGAATCTTTTTAGAAAAACTTTCAAAAATGGCACTTAAATTTGGATCAGGGTTAGGATTAACAGAAGTCTCAGGATTTTGTTCATATACTCCATTAGATGGAACTGTTGATGATATTCTTGATAATTTGGGTCACGATTATTCAATTACTCCTTTAAGTATCCGGAAGCCAATGAAAGAGGATGGCTCTGCTGGTGATGAATTTCCAACGGGACAAATCGGTGAAATTTGTTATACTGGACCTCAAGTATTCAAGGGGTATTTTGGTAATGAAGAAGCTACAAGAAAGACAATTTCTACCGATGGTGTACTTTACACAGGTGATTTAGGATTTAAAGATGAGAAGGGCAACCTTCATCTAGCTGGAAGGGCTAAATTAATGATAAAACCAAAAGGATATAATGTATTCCCAATTGAAGTTGAAGAACATATATCAAAGTTGGATGGAGTTGCTTCAGTAGGCGTTGTTGGCGCTTATCATAATATTTTTACTGAAGGAATTGTAGCCTATGTTCAATTAAAACCCGGAGCTATATTATCTGAAGAACAGGTAATAGAACATTGCAAACAAATTGCATCATATAAAAGACCCTCCTTAGTTGTTTTTATTGATGAGATACCATTAAATAGAGTTGCTAAAACCGATTATAAAATTTTAAAGGAGCGAGTTGTACAAGACGTAAAGAAGGCAAGAGAACAAGGAAAATGGGATGCTGATTAAAAATAAATTAATTAATATCTTTTTAAATTTTCTATTTACTTAAAGTATTTTATTTTTAATTTCTTCGAATAATTTTAACATTTCTTTTTCTATATAAACGCCACTTACTGGTGAAAAACTAGGAAAAGATTCGTATCCTCCTACTTCAATATACTCATAAATTGGAAATAGGTATGAAATCCAATCATTGCTATTTTGAAAGATGAAGGAATTTTTTTTTCCAGTTGGAGATTTTTCAAGTAAATTCTTCCCAATTTCTTCGAATAATTCACCGGGTACTGTCATAATACTAAAAGTATCGGATTTTGAGTCAGAATATGTTTTTATTTTAAAGTATTGAATAATTGTATTACATTTTGCCTTCAAACCTTTATATTTTATATGAAATGCAGAAAAATTTGGATTCTTACCAGATATTATTGTAACTGGGATTAATAAGTATTTTTTCAATAAAAAAAGAAGCTTATTCTTCAACCATGTTTTTGAAAAATATTTAAAATCCTTCATGGGAATCCAAAACTTTTTAATATAAGAGCCTAATTCGATATTCTCAAAATAATCTACGTTAGGTATTGATTGTGCAAGGTTTAACGCTTGTTTTCCTAAGAAATATCCAATAGATTTTGTATGTTTATAAGTTCCTAACTGATCATAAATAAGAGTTATATTATTTTTTAGATTCTCAAAATCTGTTCCACACGTAGTAATGGGATTTAAATCGCCCGCATAACTATTAAAAAAAACCGCATTTACACGCCCCTTGGTTAATTTTTGAATTTTAAAAACAATCCTACCAGGGAAATCAGCTGACAATTTGTTATTTAAAAATGATAATGTAGTTGGATGACAGGAAAAATTTACAATTATTCCAATTAGATTATTATCTTTTAAACTACGAAATGCGATCACACCCAAATCAGACTTTGATCTCCGAGTAGGGTGACGTCGATTAATGATGATATTTTCATCAATTTGCTTTTTGGTCCAAGCTATTTTGCATGGTATTAATTCTTTAACTAATTGGCTAACCATTTTTACAATTTCTTTAGTCATCCACACGAGATATTTATCGTTTCTATTAGCACCAAACATAATACCCTTCATCATATTTAGAGCTCCTCCTGGCCAATAATATTCTCCAGTTAAATCGAATGAAAAATGAGTATGGGTCGCATGGATTAAAATTTGTTCTGGATTAATAGATATAAATTTTTGAATTCTGTCTTTAATATATTCAGATAGAGACAATGGTATTTTTAATAAATCAGTAGAAATGAACAATAATCTGTTGCAATTATTATTAATATTCTTTTCTTCTAATAAAATACCATAAGCGTGAATATCATCTAATTTCCCTAAACATGGCTCAGTTCGAGTATAACCCGCCATTGGCTTGCCAATGTAATCCTTCGGTGTTATATTTACCTTACCAAAAGCCACTTTCATAATATTAATTTAAAGGAAAAAAATTCAAAAATGTTTTGATTTAATTTAGCAATAACCTTAATTCACTTATTGATATTAATTTGACTCTTATTTTTTTGAGTTTCAAATAAATCTGATAACAATCTTTATAGAAAAATCTTTTTAAAATGTTAGATTATTAAATTAAGTAATAAGAAAAATTGTCTTGTAAAAAAAGTATTTTAATATTTCTAGATATATTTAAATATTGCTTTAGTAGTAAATAAAAAGGGTCAGTGGTCTAGCGGTTATGATTGTAGCGCTGGTTACCATAGCGTGATAATAAACGCGTGCTTGACGTGCACGAGGTCGGGAGTTCGATCCTCCCCTGACCCACCATATAATTAATAATTATTGTATCAAAAAAAGGCTTTCAAGTTTATCTTTATATTCTTTATAATGGTTTTTCAATATATAATCCGATTTTCTAAAATTGCGAGACTTATAATTCTTGTCATAATGATAAAGCCATGAATCCTTACATAGACAGCATATTTTCTTATCTTCGGGAAAATCTTTTGGAAATACTTCAGGGAATTCAAGCACCTGACGACAAACAACACAAAAATCTTGTTCTTTTTTTACTGCTTTCTTTAAATACTTGAATTCAGTTTTCATTCTATTAATTGTATATAAAAAAAATATTTCATAGGCACGATTATCTTCTATTTGTTTAATATATTGATTCATTTGATTAAAAATGTGAGTTATTTTTAATAAATATTCTTTCTTATCAGGTGGAGATTGTGAATCACCATCCATTTTAAAAAATTTAAGCTCCTCAAATTTTAAAATTAATTTTATCAAATTTTGTTTAATTGCCTCATTCCTAATATTTCGAGCCATTTCATTTTCTTCTTTTTTTAGAAAATAAGATAATATTACTGATATAATTTGAACTATTCCCAAAATAAAAATAACAAATAGAATAAAAGTGGTAAAAATAAGCCCTATTGTAAGTGGTAATTTTAATTTGTCAAAGATAAGTGATGTTAAAATCATGGAGATTACTAAACAAATGAAAATTCTAAATTTTTTATTGGTAAGTATGTTTAAAATTTTTTTAAATTTCAAAATTTCAATCAAAGTATTATTTAACTTAGAAATTTCAACTTCCAATGCTTAAACAAAACTCTATTAAATAAAAATTTATGTTAAAAAAATAAATATAAATTTTTGAACCTTAATTTGTTAATATAATTTTACTTTTAGAAGTTGTACATTTCTTGCGTGTTATCTTTTTAATATAGAATGATATAAAGGATTTAATACAATCTAACGGCTATTTTATCAAAATGCCGGTCAAAGGATAATATATAATTACAATTATATTTTTGAAATAAATAAAGTATTGATGCATCAACATAACTAAGCAATAATTTTGGAGAACAATATTTTTTTAAAAGATTGTATATTTCCAAGTATTCGGCAGGAGTCATAAGGATCTTTTTAGTAAAAATTTCTTCACCCCAGTAAAGTTCATATATTTTTTCTAAATAATGAGTATTATCATTAAATCTCGCGACAGTTAATGTTAAAGTTTCATTTATAACTAAATAATTTGTTATAAGGAGGTCTTTACCTTTTTCTTTTAACTCAATTAGAATCTCTTGGGCTCTATTATGATTTTTATCATTTTTGGCTTTTAATGCGAAAAAAAAGTTTGAATCAATAACTATTGTCATTTCATATCACGATTTTAGTTAGATTAGAAATAGCTTTTGATTACATTCCATATAATAATTCATCATCAGATTTTTCTAAGTGTTGTAAAGGAGCATAAATCAAATTTTCTTTTATTTTTTTAATTAATTTATCAGAAATTTGAGGATTTTCTATTTTCTCAAAAAGAAATTCTTCAAGCCGATTAAATGCAAATTCAATACATTTATCTAAGATTTCTTGTTGTGAAATTTTCATACCTATTTTTAAAGTTAATTTGGCTTGTAATTTTTCTAGTAGATCTTTTTTATTCAATTTTACACTTGACATATATTAAATTAGAATTTTCCACTTTTTATACTTTTCCACTTTCAACATTGAATTTTTCATGTAAATATTAGTAATTTAATAAGATGAATTTGGGAAATACTCCTTTTAAACTTTAAAATTTAAATCAAAAAAATTAAATATTTCGAAGGAATAGAATAAATAATTGATTAAGAATTAGCGACTTTTATGCCAATACGAATTAAATGGATTAAAGGAAAATTTTTAGGATTGGGATTAATGATTATTGGGTTTTGTGGCTTATTCCAAGTCATTTATATATTAATAGCTCAATATGTCTTTCTAATCGGCTCGGTTTTTGCCGTAATTTTAATCCCAATAGGTGCGACGATTGGCCTAATTTTAGCTTCAGTAATAATTTTTGAAAGTATAGCGGATGTCGAAAGACGTCGAAAAATAAAAAGCCAGTTTAGAAAGAAATCAGGAAAAGAACGTAAATTTTTCTCATTTCCTATTACTAAACCCTTAATATTTTGTTTTTTGAGTTTTACGCCAATTTATATTTTATCATTTTTTATTTGTAGTATATCTTTAAATTCTTTTCAATCGTTTATAATTGCAGAGAATATATCAACTATAAGCGTTATATTCATTGCTTATTTTATCGAACGAAATTGGGCAAAAATAAAGAGATAAAATTTTATACTCTTGAAGAAATTATATATATTATTTAATGATTAGATAATCCGATAGCAGTAATGGAAAATTCTGATAATTTTAAAAAGATTCGTATTCGATGTCCCATATGTGGAAAGAAAGGAGAGATTCAAGTTGCAAGGAAAATAATTGAATCTAGTAGTAGAGGAGTTTGCGCTATTGAAGTAACCAAAAATCAAGTTTGTTCTGATTCATTTATAGCTTATGTTGATAAAAATTTTGTAGTTCGAGATTATTTTATTCCAGATATAACTTTAGATGGGATTGAAGTAGTAGAAAAAGAAGTCCCTACTAAAAAAGATGAACTGGTTATAGAAGAGAAAAAAATTTCGGATGAAGATTATAACATTGTCCGGAGTATTTTACAAAGAAAGATTTTTACATATATAATCCATGCGATATTATTAAAAAAACCGATACATTTAGTGTATGATATTCAAGATATATATGATCAGATAGTGCAAGTTTTTGGAGAAATTACAAGGAATGCTTTTGAGATGCATATAACTGTGGGAAACATAGAAGAATATAAATCAAATAAAAAAAAATATAAAGACATATTAGTTTTAGATATAAGTTCAGAAACAATATTAGAAGGGCAAAATAAGAAGATTTCACAAAATTTATTAATTTATGAAGCAGAAATAGTAAAAAAAGCTTTTAAACAATATGATCCAACAACTTCTTTAATAATTTTAAAAAATGAGATTCAAAAAATTTATTCTTTAGTGATTAATCTAAAAAATTTTCTTGAAGAAGAGGCTGGTGAAGGTAAAAAGAAGTTGTTTAAAAAAAATATTATTAGTGAATTGAATCGAAGATTTAATATTAAAATAACTGCTAGATACTTAAATTTTGTATTAGATATTATTCAACATCATTTTGGTTTAAATCTAGCAGATTATATTATAGATGCCACAGATGGAATAAAGTATTTTTTTTCTAAACTATGATTTTATTAAAAATCTAATGTTTAAGTTATTGTAATAATAAAAAAGAGAATTAAATTATGAGTAGTACTATTCATAAAAGTTCAAGTTTTGATTCATCCTATGATGTGGTTGTCATCGGAGCAGGACTTGGTGGTCTTGGTGCAGCATTAAATTTGGCTTTATCACAAAAAAGCGTGCTTCTTTTAGAACAACATAATTTACCTGGTGGTTTTGCTTCGAGTTTTGTTCGAGGTCGATTTGAATTTGAGATATCACTTCATGAAATGTGTGCTGTTGGTCCACCTGAAGGACCCCTTAAAGGTCCCATTCGGTATATCCTTCATGATGAATCAAGTGTAGATGTAGAATTCGTGCCGGTTCCAGAAGCTTATCATTTGATTTTGACAGGTAAAGAACACAAAGTTAACGTCAAATTACCTTTTGGTGTAGAAAATTTTATTGATACAGTATGTTCTGCAGTACCAGAAACACCAAGAGAAAGCCTGGTTAAATATTTCGATCTTTGTAGAGAGTGTAGTGAAGCATTAACATTCGTTGCCCGATCAAAAGGAAATATTGATTATAAGATTTTAATGGCTAAATATGCGTCGTTTTTAACTACTTCTGGCTATAGTGCAGCAGAAGTAACAAATAAATTCGGATTTCCGAAAAAAACATTAGATCTTTTATACCCTTATTCCTGCTATATGGGTTTGCCAGCTTCAAGGTTAGATTTTACAATATGGGCGTCATTACTCCATCTTTATATAACCCAGGGCGCATATATCCCCAAAGGAACATCACACCAAATGTGTGCGGCTATCGATGCCAGAATTAGAGAACTTGGAGGTCAAACTGAATACAACAATAGAGTACAAAGTATATTGGTTGAAAATAATAAGGTTATCGGTGTTGAGACTGATGATGGTGAAAAAATTAAGACAAATTATGTCATAACAAATTGTTCCCCTCATCTGGTTTATGGTAAATTGATTTCTCCAGCAAATGCGGTTCCTGAAGAAGCATACAAACTTAACAATTCTAGGCGTCTTGGTGTTTCAGCCTTTGTTGTCTACATGGGTTTAGATGCTTCACCTAAAGATTTGAATCTTGAAAGTTATGGATATTTCATTAGCCCTCATATGGACACGGAGAAGATAAATAAGAGTATGCTACAATGCGAGAACATGCCCGATTTGACAGCCAGTATCTGTCTAAATAACGCCATACCAAACTGTTCTCCACCAGGAACTACCATTTTGTCAATCACAACTGCTTTTGGTATTGATATCTGGAAAAATATAACACCTGAAACATATTTCGCAACTAAAAACAAATTGGCCAGACAAATGATTGAACAAGTAAGTAAAGCATTAGATTCTCCGATTTCTGAACATATCGAAGAAATCGAAGTTGCAACACCACAAACATTCTCGCGTTATACTGGTTCATTTAAAGGTGGAGTTTATGGTTATGATTTGGATCCTTGGGACAGCTTGGTTATAAGATCACAAGTAAAAAACAAAGAAGAATTCTTTAAAGGTCTAGAATTTGCTGGGGGTTTTGCAGCAATGGGTCATGGGTATAATAGCTCCCTACTTTCAGGACGTCAAGCAGCGCGATCAGTTCTATGGAAAATGAAAAAAGAGGGAGGCTGAAAATATGGAAGTATATGGTAGATCAAAAGATATGGCACAAGCCTCCAAAATGCAGCGTGAGCGAAAGAAACGCTGGAAAAATGCATCTCCTGTACCAGATATAGAAGATCCAATAAAAGAATTATCAATGGGTTTGCATTTAAAAAATTTTCAATTGATAATAACGGACATTTTAGACGCCACCAAAACCACAAAAACATACAGATTGAAACTTGCACCGAATTTCGAGTTAAAAAGATTACCTTTATTTCGCGCTGGACAATATCTAAGTGTTAAAGTTAATGTAGATGGTGTCAAGGTAACTAGGCCCTACTCGATTTCTTCAGCGCCATCAGACATTCTTGAAGATGGATTTTATGAATTAACAATTAAAATTAAAGACGATGGTTTTTTATCAACAGAGTTTTTCGAAAAATGGAAAACAGGAAACATCGTTTCAGTATCTGGTCCACACGGAAATATGTATTTTGATGATTTACGTGATTCAAACGAAATAGTTGGAATTGCAGGTGGTTCAGGTATAACACCCTTCAGGTCGATTATACGCGAGATTGTAGCTCAAAAATTAGATCTTAAATTAACTGTGCTCTACGGAAGTCGTCATGAAGATGATATAATCTTTGCGGAAGAATTAAGCAATCTTGCTGGAAAATTGCCAGATAAAATTAAGGTTGTGAATATTTGTAGCGAACCAAGTGAAAATTGGAGCGGACCTTCAGGTTTCATTAATGCCGAATTAATCAAAAAATACGCAGGACCGATAGAAGGAAAGACATTTTTCATTTGCGGACCGCAGGCGATGTATGAATTCTTAGAAAAAGAAATCCAAAATCTTAACATTCCAAATAGAAGAATAAGGAGAGAATTATATGGACAACCGGACAATATTACAATGAATCCAAAATACCCGGTAGAATTTAAAGATAAAACGTTTAATATAATAGTAAGAATAGGAAATAAAATAGAAACGATTAAAGCATCAGCAACTGAATCAGTTTTAGTGTCCCTTGAGCGAGCTGGTATTGGAGTTGATTCACAATGCCGTTCAGGCGAATGTGGTTTTTGTCGTTCACTTCTCATATCTGGTGATATTTTTGTTAATAATGAAATCGATGGGAGACGCGCAGGCGATAAAAAATTTGGTTTCTTTCACCCATGCTCCTCATACCTACTTAGTGACTTGGAAATTAAAATTCCTTCGTTTAAATTCGTGAAATTCAGTCCAATTAAATGATTAAATAATCTTAATTTTTTCTATTTTTTTCAATCTGTTATAATATGATAATAGATTCTAGCGATTTCCTTCTTAGCTGGCATTCATAGATAATTTAGGAATAAAATTAATAAGAATTTAAAAATAAAAAAAATTTATTAATTGGATGTTCTTTAACATATTTAGGACAGATATGTAAAATAAAATATGAGGTAATAAGGAATCTATGGTTAGTAAAGAAATGGAAAATATAATCAAGCTATTGAGGAAATTCCAAGAATCTATTACGGAGGTAAGCGTAGAGACAATGCGAGCTGGTATGGATCAATTGGCTACGATGGTAAAGCTTCCCAAAGATGTGAAATATAAACCAGTAATTGCAGGAGGAGTACCAGCTGAATGGATTACAACCACTGATATAGCAAATCAATATGTTATTTTATATCTGCACGGAGGCGGGTATGTGGCTGGATCCATTGCGACATATAGAGATCTCGTCGCACGGATTTCTAGGGTGTCAAAAGCTCGAATCTTAATAATTGATTACCGACTCGCGCCTGAATATCCATTTCCCGCTGCATTAGAAGATGCAGTGGTAGCTTATAAATGGCTTATTTCTACCGAGGATATTGACCCAAATAAATTAATAATAGCTGGAGATTCTGCAGGTGGTGGTTTAACATTAGCAACTTTAGTAAAACTGCGAGATGAAGGAATATCCTTGCCAATTGCTGCAGTATGCCTTTCTCCATGGACTGATTTAGCAGGCACTGGAGAATCAATAAAAACCAAGGTAGAATTAGACCCATTTGCAACACCAGAAAATTTAGAAATTTCGGCAAGAGCTTACTTAGGAGCGACAGATTCCCAAAATTCTCTAGCCTCTCCTCTCTATGCAAACCTCCAAGGATTACCTCCTTTATTCATTCAAGTTGGAACTTCAGAATTATTACTAGATGATTCAGTTCGTTTTGCAGAACGAGCCAAAGCCGCTGGAGTTGATGTTAAGCTGGAAATTTGGAGCGACATGATTCATATATTTGCTTTTTTTGCTGCTTTTGCTCCAGAAAGTCGACAAGGTATTGAACAAATCGGCGAATTTATTCAAAAATTTTTTCTATAGAGTAATATAAAATCTAATTTTTTATTTTTTAACTTCATTATACACTTTGATTAACTTAATTGCTCTGAATTATTTTATTCTGCTATTCGGTTAAAAATTTAAAAAAATTAGCTTTAAAATTCAAATTTTAATCATAGATTAAAAAATTAAAAAAATAATTAATTAAATTTATTTCTGTTTCCATAGAGGGTCTTGTTCTTGGAGTACTCGTCGTTGGACTTTCCCGACCATTGATTTAGGAATTTCTTTTATAATCTCTATTTGTTTGGGACATTTATAATGAGTAATGTTATCCTTACACCAATTAATTAACTCGTCAGAAGTTATTTTACCTATTGAGTCTTCTTGTAATTGTACCCATGCCTTAACGAGCTCATCCGTTTCTGGATCTGGTAGACCTGCAACGGCTACTTCTAGAACTGCGGGGTGGTTTCCGATTAGTTCTTCTACTTCTTTAGGAAATACGGAATATCCCTTATATTTTATCATCTGTTTTTTTCTATCGCGTATTGTAATTTGTCCTGTTTCATCCATGTATCCAAGATCTCCAGTAAGGCACCAAATTCGTCCATCCCATTCTCTTAAAGTTTCTGCAGTAGCTTTAGGATTATTTAGATATCCTTTCATAACTTGTGGCCCGCATACGCATATTTCTCCAGTAAATTCTATTCCATAACCTTTAAGTGGTCCCTTACTGAAATCTTCAGCATCAAAAATTGCCCAATCGGTGCCAGGATAAGGTAATCCTATTTTTCCAGGCTCATCTTTTCCATTAAATGGTCCAGTACTAACTACAGTGGTACATTCTGTTAATCCGTAGGCTTCAACAAGCTTTCCTCCACTAATCGCTTCAAATTTGTCTTTAACAGGCCTGTGAAGTGCTCCTGCGCCGCTTACACACAATCTAAACATTCCTTTAAGTCTGGGTTCAGGATTCTCCTGTAAATAACGAGTCAATCCAATGAAAAGGTTTTCAACACCCGGAAGTATAACTCCACCTTCTGGTCCAACTTCTAATATTGTATCCACGACTTCTTTTAAAGAAGAGGGAGGTCTTGGAAATAATATGTTGTAATCACCACCCTCTATGACCACATTTTGAACGATTGTCTGACCAAAAGCATGAAACATAGGAAGAATTCCAATGCAAGCCATCGGATGAGTTGCGTCTGGCATCCATAAAAACGTTTGTTTTGCATTCGTTACACAATTATAATGTGTAATTATTGCTGCTTTTGGAACACCTGTAGTTCCACCTGTCATCAAATATACAGCAGTATCATTTAGAGGGTCAATTTTTACCTCAGGAATATCAACTTCTCCCCTTTTATTAGCCAACTCTTTAAAGTCTAATGCCCCCGGAACATCACCACTAGGAATGGTACCTTCTTTAATCATTTTATCTCTTATTGGTCCAGGAATTGCGACTAAATCTACAATATTTGTCGAAATAACAAAATCAAATTTATGTTGATCTTGGATTGGTTTAATGAGACCATACATTGCATCCATACAGATTAATGCTTTTGCATTAACTTGGTTAAGAACACGCAAAATCTCCATTGGTTTATACGTAGGATTAATAGGTGCAACAATCGCCCCCAGTTTTACTATGGCAAAATATGAAATGGTGTATTGAAAGCTATTAGGTATTAAAAGGGCTACAACATCTCCCTTCTTTATTCCAAGTTTCGCAAGTGATGTTGCTAACGAATCTGTATGTTTTCTAAGAACCCTATAATTCATAAATGTTTTTGAAAACCAGATTGCTTTATTTTTAGCATTAGTCTCTGTTCTTTCGTCAAACCAATCGCCCATACTTATTACGGGGAATTCTGGGTGTTTAGGAACTCCTTCTTGCCATAAACCTGAAGTAAACCATGGTTTATTATCATCAACATGCCATTTAGGTACTTCCATAATAATTATCGACCTTTCTTTAAAATTTAATAAATTGGACTAAAGTTACGAAAGATTATTTGTCTTATTTACTTATAAATGTTTTGTGAAGCGTTTATGTTTTTCATTGATTTTATGCTTTATTTATAAAAAACAAACATAGTAATAATAATGAAAAGTAATAAATTGTTTAAAAAATAAAGAAAAATAGTGCAAGAGAATTTTACATTATGAAGCCAATTAATGATGAGATGAAAGAGGAAATCTTTAAAATGGTTTCCACTCCTGGAATTGAAATTAAAGACATTGCAGAAAAATTTGATTTGAATTTAGACGAATTGATGAAATTCTTAGAAGAAGAATATATGAAATACAATCTTGATTTTGGACGACGTATATGTTGTAGATTTTAAATTTTTAATTAAAAATATTGTAAGTTAAACTATTATTTTTTTTTTAAATTTGATTTCAATTATGTGTGCTTTCTTCTATAGTCAACATATTCGCATATTTTTGCTATGCAACTAATTGGTCGATCCCATAATTTAAATAACATAGCTCCATTTTCCCTCAATTTTTTAGACCAGAAGGTTGAAAAATTTTGTGGATTTACATAAAAAATGGGAATTGAGAATCTTTTAGAGTTCTTTAGTGTTGGTTGAATTAATTTATGAACTAATTCTTCAGTTTTTTCATAGTCCTGTTTTTGAAAATCTGCATAAGGAGAAATTTTGTCATATTTAAGATAATTATCCATAACGTCTTGAAATCCAACAACGCCATATTGGATGAGAACATCAATTTCTCCAGATTTCATTAGGATTTCGGGAAGATTTATGTAAAAATATGGTAAATTTGTATCAAAAGCGCAATCCACAGGGTTTTTAAAACTTGCAATAGGTGGCAAGACTTCTTTTAATTGTTCTTGTAGTGATTCTGAAAATTCTGGAACGACTAAACCATTCTTTTCAGCATTATTTGCGACCATTGCACCTGGTCCCCCTGAATTTGTTATTATACCAATGCGATTTCCCTTAGGATAGATACCCCTTGTCAAAATCATAGCTAGATCTAAAAATTCTTGAACATAATCTGTTTTGATTATACCAGTTTCTTTGAATACTGCATCATAGATTTTAGCATTACCTGCCATGGAACCAGTATGACTCTGTAAAGCACGATTTCCAGCTTTCGAACCCCCAACATATATTGCAATGATTGGTTTTTGTGAGGTAATTTCTTTTGCTAACTCTAGAAATTTCTTACCTCTCTTTAGTTCTTCAATATATAATCCAATTACTTCAGTATTCTCATCATCTTTATAATATTCTAAACAATCTACTATATCGATATTTGCTTCATTACCAACTGATATCGACTTTCCTAAACCTAAATCTAAATTTTCTGGATCAAAAAATATATGACTTGAAAGAGTGCCACTCTGAGATGCAATTGAAAATTTATTTCGCTCCAAATTTTCCCATATCGATGTATTCATAGCTTTTTTATCATTTTCGGGATATATCCAGCTATTATAGATGCCTAAACAATTTGGACCAATAAATCGAATGCCATATTTTTTTGCAATTTCAGAAATTTCCTCGGTGAATGTATTTGCACGATCCCCTACCATTTCTCGAAAGCCTCCTGAAATGAGTATAATCCTTTTCACACCTTTCTCTCCGCACTCTCTAAAGATTTGATTGACAATATTTGGTGGTAAAACAATAATAACTAGATCTGGAGTTTCTGGGACTTCAGTAATAGATTTATACGCTTTATAACCCATAACTGTTTCTAATTTTAAATGGATGGGATAAATTTTACCTTCAAATCCAGATATGATTATATTCATTAATTGAATAGAGGCTAAGGAGGTCCCCTTATTATTAGCTCCATAGATGGCAATGCTTTTTGGGTTTAGAATTTCATGTAAAAAATGCGTATTCATATCCTATGTATATAATTATTACATTATTTTAAAATTCAAATGATAATATTTATTGATAAATTAAAACTATTATAAAGTTATTTTAAATGGATATTACGTGCTAATTTTATTATATAAAATCCCTAAATAGAAAAAATATTCATTTTAACTAATAACATTTAAAAATCCAGCATAATCTTGATCAAAAGATACTATAAATGATATTTTCTTTTTTTCGCAAATAATAATATTACTACAATCTGTGAAACTAAATATTCTCTTATTATTAGTTAATTTTATGAGAAGTTCAGTTATTTCCTCTAACCAATCAATAGGAATTGAGATTAACTCATCAGCAATAGATTTTTCACCAAAAAATAACATTTTCATTTTTTTAATGAGGTCTTGTCGAGAACCTTTAGTTCTGTAATTCAAAAGAGTTAAGCTTTCATTTAAAATAAAATCGGAAGTATAGATCTTTCCATGTTTTCTTTCAACAATTTCCTTAAAAATATTTACTGCTCTTTGATGGTATTTGTCTTTCATTGAAAGAAATGCAAAATAAAATCCTGTATCCAAAAATGTAGCCATATACTATTCACCCATATAGATCTTCATCAATGCTTCCCTTTGAAATATAGTCGAAATTTTCTGGCAACTTTAAAATCTCTTCCACCTGCTTTTTAGTTAATTGTGGTCGATTTGAAAAATATTGCTCTAATTCATCTAAATGGTTGGATGATATTTTGAGACATGCATTTAAAACTTCTTGTTGTGATACTTTCCGTCCAAGCCTTAAAGTTAATTTTGCGATAATTTGATCTAAATTTTCTCTGCTTGGTAATTTTACGACATGCATAATATTAGTATACAAAGCTAATTATTTAACTTTTTCTACTATTTTTATAAAATTATAAAATCAATTTTTAAAAAAAAAATAGAAAATATTTATTTTTAACTTAATTGAGGTTTTTTATCTTGCCAAGGAGCAATTTCTTCAAATGCTTTAGAGACCTGCAATACAGTTAAGTCATCAAATCGTCTTCCAATAATTTGCATTCCAATAGGTAAACCTTCACTCGACCAACCGCAAGGAATTGATGCGGCAGGAAGACCAGTTAAATTAAAGATTGGCGTAAAAGGCATCCATGCTGTGGGTGATACCTTTTTTCCATTAATTTCAGTAGGAAATGGAATTCCAAGTTCAAATGCTGGAAATCCAGTTGTAGGAGTTATTAAAATATCATAATTTTTAAAATATTGATAAAATTTTTCAAAAATTATTTTACGACGATGCATTGCCCTTGCGAAATCAATTCCAGTAGCTCCCAATCCAGCCTCGACAGCTTTTACCAGTTCAGGAGTCATTTTTTCCCTCCATTCCTTTAATTTGGTCATTAAATCATAAGCATAAGTCACCGTATATAATGCCAGAAAAGGTCTCTCTGGGTTCTTAAACTTTAATTTTACATGCTCAACACTCCATCCTAATTCTTCAAACTTTTGGACAGATTTAACGACATTTTCTTTAACTTCTGAATCAATTACTTTTGCATACCCCAAATCTAGAGAATAGCCAATCGTTAATTTATTCGGTTTTTCTTTAATTTTTTCTAAATAGTTTATGTTTTGTGCAGGTAATGTATAAGTATCCGCATCATGAGGACCTTTTATGGCATCTAACATTAAAGCAGCATCCTTTACATATCTAGTAATTGGACCGTAATGAATTAACGAATCAAAATGTATTCCTGAAGTGGGATAAACTGGAACTCTTCCAAAACTGGGTTTGATTCCGTATGCTCCGCATAAACAACTAGGGATTCTTATTGAACCTCCACCATCAGCTCCTAATGCTAGGGGACCTAAACCAGAAACTACAGCAGCTGCACCACCACCTGTAGACCCTCCGGGTGTTTTATTTAAATCCCAAGGATTGTGAGTTTCTCCAAAAATAAGATTCTTGGTTATTGCTAGGAACCCGAACTCAGGCATGTTTGTCTTCCCGAGAATCACACATCCTGCATCTTTAAGTCTTTTAACAACAGCATCATCTTCTTCAGGAATATAATTTTCATATATTTTTGAACCAAAAGTTGTTCTTATTCCTTTTATGGGCATTTCATCTTTAATTGAAATAGGAACTCCATGCAATAATCCAAGTTTCTCTCCCTTTTTTACTGCCTCATCCGCTTTTTTGGCCGTTTCTCTTGCCCAATCAAATGTGGGAGTGCAATAGGCATTAAGTTTTGGATTGATTTTTTCAATTCTTTCTATGATGGTTTCAGTTATTTCTAAAGATGTCAATTCCTGTCTTTTTATAGCATCAGCCATATCACAAGCTGACATATAACAAATTTCTTCTTTATTCATTTATTATCACATTTTTGAATTTTATTGAATGAAATTAAATTTTGCAGATTAAAAATTAATAATTTACTATCTATTGTTTTAGTTTTAAAATTTACTTAGATATTGGAAAAAACATATATTTAAAAAAATATCTTCAATTAAATTGGGGTTTTTTATCTTGCCATGGTACTAGTTTTTCGAACGCTTTAGAAACTTGAAGCACGGTTAATTCATCAAATCGCCTTCCTACAATTTGCATTCCAATAGGTAACCCATCTTTAGACCAACCGCATGGAATTGAAGCTGCGGGATGACCTGTGATATTGAATGGATAGGTGAATGGTAGCCAATCAAGAGGAGATATTTCTTCTCCATCTATTTCATCCGGAGCCCTTTTACCTATATCGAAAGCAGTACATGCTAAGGTTGGAGTTATCAATATATCATAATTTTTAAAAAATCTACAGACTTCCTCGAAAATCATTTCTCTTTGCACTTCAGCCAATTTAATATCTTGAACAGAATAATTCAATCCAATTTCAATACTAGCAATTAACCCAGGATCTAATTTATCCTTCCATTGCTTTAAATATGGCTTTAATCTAAAAGCAAAACCTGAAGTCCAGAAAGTCCACATAACAGATTCAGTATGACTCAAATTAACTCCAGTTTTCTCAATTGACCAATTAAATTCCTCAAACTTTTGAACAGCATCTACAACAGATTTTTTAACCTCAGGATCAATAACTGGGGCAAACCCTAAATCAAGGGAATAACCTATTTTTATTTTATTAGGTATCTCCATAAGTTTTTCCAAATAGCTAAATTTTTGTTTTTGCAAAGAATATCTATCTGAATCATCTTCTCCTGCCATCACATCTAACATTAACGCAGCATCCTTTACATATCTTACAATAGGTCCATTATGAACGAAAGTCCCGAAATTACCATATATTTTCATTGAATTTTGAGGAATTCGTCCAAAATTCGGTTTGAGACCATAAATACCACAAAAAGAGCTAGGAATTCTAACAGAACCTCCGCCATCTGAACCTAATGCTAATGGCCCCAATCCAGAAGCTACTGCCGCTGCTGCACCACCACTTGAACCTCCAGGAGTTCTCTCTAGATTCCAAGGATTTCTTGTTGTTCCGAAAATTAAATTATCTGTAACTCCTTTATATCCAAATTCAGGCGTATTAGTCTTTCCTAAAATCACACATCCAGCTTCTTTTAATCTTCTTACAGCGACAATATCTTTTTTAGGAATATGATTTTCATATATTTTCGATCCAAATGTAGTTCTAATTCCTTTTGTTTCCGCAAGGTCTTTTATAGATGTAGGAATTCCATGTAATAAACCTAATTTTTCACCTCTCTTTACTGCCTTATCTGCTTTCTTCGCCGTTTCTCGGGCAAGATCAAATGTAAGAGTACAATACGCATTGATTATTGGATTGATCTTTTCAATTCTTTCAATTATCGTTTCAGTTATTTCTTGAGATGTATATTCCTGTGTTTTTATTGCATCTCTCATATCACAAGCAGACATAAAACAAAGATTTTCTTTATTCATTTTTTCCACTTTTGAATTTACTCAATATAAATCGATTTGATGAAATATTGGAACTAATTATTATTATCTTTCTTTAATTTATAATTATTATAAATTTTCATTTAAGGTAAAAAAATGCGCCCGCCGGGAAACGCCATAGAATAGCCCCCTAAATGACCCCCTAAAATCATAATTTTTACAAAGTTTCGAAATAATTCGGAAACCCTTATTATATCACTCAATCTTTAAGGAGAATATTCATACCTCATTAAGATCTCGAATCTGATCTAAGATATATTGTCTTATTCATAATCCCATAATTGAAAAATATATTATAATTTTTATAAGTTATTAGAGATTATAGCGCGTCCGACATGGCGAAGGCGTCTGACACTACAAAAAATGTAATTATTTTGAATATTGATTAAAAATATATTAATTTTGGTTGCACGTCTGACACCCATCCATAGTGGTAGGACATGGAAAAATAAAAAATCCTAAATACAATGAATAAAAAAATTAAATAAAATTAGTGTTTTGAAATTTTTAAAAAATAGATCAAATATCGTGGCAGCCGAGATATTTTATTTTCTAAAAATAAGAGGAATAGATTATTTATTATTTATGAGACAATATTATTATTTTAATAATTAATTAACTTTAAATTTAAATATTATAAATAATAAAAAAATTGAATTGATATGCCATTTCACTTTGTTAAATCATTTATTATTGGAATAATATTTATCATCGCATTCTTAATTATCACTGCATTCCTCATATTCTCTGGAGTTTTAACATTTTCATTTGACCTCTTATTTTACCTTAGCATTCTTATAGGCTTTCTCTCAATAGCATTTCTAATAATTTTATTTGTTTTGGAATGTATTCTTAAAGAGTTAAGAGAGGAATAAGAAAATTAAAGCTTTAATTTTAAATCATAAAATCCGAAAAATCGAAAGAAATCATATCAAATATCGAGGCTGCCACGATATTTGCGATTCTTTATATTATTAAGGTGTAAAAAAACCCATTATATCTGGAAGAAAACTTATTAAAATACTAATTGTTAAACCAAAAGAGAAAATTATAACACTTAACATCAAAAATTTTCTAGCTCTATAAGTTATTTCATAATAATTCTTCTGATATTTTAATAAGGTATTTAATTGTAAATGATAATCGCTCTTAAAATCTTCAGAATTCAAATCTTTAGAAATCTCTTTCTCATCTCCATTAAATATAGATTTATAAAAACAAATTGGATATTTCTCAATTTTGAACCTCTTTGCTGTACTATTCTTCTTAAGTGATAAATATAAATTATATATCGCAGAAATCATATATAAAATAAAAGAAATAGTCAATACAAAGAAGCCAAGAGAACTTAAAAGAAAATTAAAGATAGCATATAAAATATTATACGTGGTTATTAATGATAAAGTTAAGTTCATGAAATATCTTGTTTGAGTTCCATATAATCTCACAATTTCATTTGCTCTTTCAATATTGAATTTCCAATCCTCTATTAAATCATGATTAATTGACATAAAAATCTAAGGTTTCTTTAATTTTTAAATAAAAATCTATTAAAAATAGACAGATCATTCTTATTATAAATTTTTATTATTGGGAAGTTAATAAATAATGAGATTACTTACATTTTTTAAAATCTGGGACTTTATTTTTTTAATATTTTAATAAATCATTAATTTATTGACCTCTTTTATATTAAGAAAGTGTGCAGATCCATTTGTTGTTGCTCTTGCTAAGGTACATAATCTTATAGTTGTTACGTATGAGAAATCTAAGATACCTCTTGCTTGCCAGCTAGTAGAGATAGATTGTATTAACTTTATTGAATTTCTAAGAAGAGAAAATCTACAATATTGATGGGTTTTTCATTATTCCTAAGAATTATTAAATTTTTATTTTCTAATAAATCACTCAGTTTTATACGGGAAATCTTATAAAAAAGTCTTTCAACCCCATAATTAATAATTCTACTTGCTTTTCATTATATCTATCATAATGCGCATGTGCTGCATTATTTCTAATATCCAACCAAGCTGTAATTTGTTTTTGTTCTAATTTTGAATAAATGTTTTGTTTATACAAATCTGAATTCATTTGCTCTGCTTTTTTAGGTTTAAATTGTCCTGATGAAGTTTCTGTTTCAACTTCAATCTCATTTTTCTTACATAATTTCCTTAAATGTTCTTCTAAAGTACTGCCTGCAATAACCGCAGATGCATCTTTATAACCTTCTTTTAAGATATATTCTGACATTTCTAAAAAGTTAGAAAATAATTCTGCATGTATTAATTCTGATAAAGTTTTTAAATATCCTGATTTCAGATCATGGTATAAACCATCTAATACTCCCATAACATGTTCTAAAATCGCCTCATCTTTCCATTTTTTCCATTTTTCAAGTGTTTCCTGAATCCTATAATAATATTCAGAACTTTTTCCAGTTGTTCTTACAATTACTGCTTTTACTCTTGTAATTAAATTATTAGCTTTTTTAGGCCCTGGATGACTATTTTTTTCATAATCTTCCAAAATCTCTTTAATTTGGCTAATAAAAAAATTATCTAATTTTTCACTCATAATGATCTATATTTCTTTTATGAATGATTCATTAAAATTTTTTTAAATATCTTCAGTAAATAATGACATAAAGAAAATATCATATTTTCTCTAACTTAGTAAACATTTAAACCATTAACAAAAGGATTTATTTGATTTTAATTAATAAATCATTTCAGAGTTATAGATTTTAAACTGATTCGTTCATAAAATATATACAATGTATATACAACCCTCGAATTTTTCCAAGTAATTTAGAAAAATTATTTTCCTCTTCGATCATATCAGTCGAAATTAATCAGAATATTCATACCTCACTAAGAACTCTGATTTAATTCTATACAGGATATCTTTTGAAAAAATCTCTTAAACCCAAAATTAGTATTTTCACTTGTTCATCATTATATTCATCGTAATGCGCATGTGCTGAATTATTTCGAATGTCTAACCAAGCAGTTACTTGTTTTTGTTCCAATTTTGAGTATAAACTCTCTCTAGCTAAATCTGAATTCATTTGATCTGCTTTTTTCGGTCTAAGATCTCCTGATGATGTTATTATCTCAACATCGATCTCATTTTTCATACATAGTTTTCTTAAATGCTCTTCTAAAGTACTTCCTGCAATAACTGCAGCAGCATCCTTATAACCTTCTCTTAAAAGGTGTTCTGCCATTTCTAAGAAGTCAGAAAATAATTCTGCATGAATCAATTCTGATAAAGATTTTAAATATCCTGCTTTTAAATCTTGATGTAAAGCTTCTACTGAACCAATAACAAATTGTAGTTTATGTCCTGGTGAATAACCCCAAAGTTTTAATGCTTCCTCAATCCTCTTATAATATTGTGATTTATTTCCTGAAATTCTATCGACTGCAGCTGTTGCTCTAGTAATTAAACCATAAGTTTCTTCCCTATCACCTAATTTTCTACCTAACTTTATTTCTTTATATTTTTCTAAAATCTCTTCTAATTGTTTAATAAATATATCCGTTAAATCATTTGGCATTCTTAATTACCTTTATGTTCTCTAGTTTAATTTTGTCTTTAAGCATAAAAAATTTTTTATTAATCTCAAATTTTATTAGACTTTATCAATATTATCAATTTTTTTCAATAATATTTTTTCGATCGAAGATTTTGACTTAGAGAAAATATGATATAAACTATAATTAATTATTCTCAGGAAGAAAAATCTCTACCGACAAAACGATTTTTGATATGCAATCTATAGTTAATACTTAGATATAAAAAATTAAAAAATCATAATACCCCTAAAACTTTTGAGTAAAAATACCAACTATTATTGTGATAGTTGTTATTTTTCAAAATCTAAACTCAAAATAATCAAAATAAAACAATTTTAGACAATGTTGGAAAGTTGGTATTATATTGTAAAAAATCTCTCAGGTGATTAAAATAGAAGTTTTCACACAACAAAATGATTTTAAAACATTCGAAGCCCAAATAATTAGCAATTTATATGAACAAAACCCTGATCTTAAAGAAAAAAAACAGGAACTAAAACTTAAGTTTGCATTGTTAGAAGTTCAAATGAATGAACTCATAAAGGTTGCGAAAAAAACTAATATGAAACATGCAAGAATGATTGAGACTCAATTAAATTGCGGTCTCAGGGTTAGTGAATTAATCCATTTATCAATTAATCAAGTAAATCTTGAGGGAAAGTTTCTAAAAATTGAGAAAAGAGAAAAGAATCTCTATGTTGATGCATTTAAGCCAAAAACGAAGAATAGCACCAGAATTCTTCCCCTAAGTGACAAAACCATCGACATTCTTAGATAACAAATTGACAAAAAGCGAAATGGATATATATTTCCATCCAATAAAGGGGTCCATTTCAACAAGTCTTCTGTAATCAGATTTATTAATAAATATGCAAGAGAGAGCAGAACTATAGGATTTAATATTGGATCCCATTCTTTAAGAAGAACTTTTGCATCATATTTAATTACAGATCCAAAAAGATCACCAGGAGAGGAACAAATCACAATTTCCGATATTTGTAGATTACTTGGCCATAAAAATATCAAAACCACAATGGAATATCTTTTCAATATTGTTAATTTAGTTGATTTCGAAAAAATAAGAACCTCTATAGATAGAATGCATAATTAAATCTGATAATTAAGGAGAATAATCAAAAAATGAAGAAAAAGAAGGAGACACTTGCTGAGAAAAATGTTAAGGTTGCTATAGATATCCTCAAAGAGGCAGGAGCAGAGTTTAATAAAGAAACAGGAGAATGGGAATTGCCCTCCTCTTCAAAAGAGGGAATCAAAGTGCCCAAGAAATATGAAGGGGATTATTGTGGAGCAAATTTTGTGAAGAAAGATCGAAAACGCAGAGGATATTAAAAAAGAAATTATAATATTGCCGACAAAAATATAATTATGTCAAGACAAGAATCGAATAAAAAATTTCAGATTACAGGTGCTTTTTATATTATCTTTGCAATTATCTTTCTAGTGTCTGGGATCGGTATTTTCGAGAATGCTTTCTTCGATTCAATATATGTATTTCAATATTTTGGTTATACTCTATTGATATTTGGAGGTTGAGAAGGATTAATTTTAATCTTCATCTCAATTATCACTCTTTTCAGTTTTAAAATCAAGAGATCATTAATATTTGGGATAATTGGATGTGTTCTGATCGGAATTAATTTCATAATAATCCTAATTGATCATTCTATGCGAATTGCGATTGGATATAGAGCATTTTTCGTTGCTCCTTTCTATATCACCCTCATAGCATGGATAATTCTCTGCTTCATCAATGGAATTATATATATTCAAAAATCGAGGTTGGAGATCCCCATATCTAAAGAGGAGAAACCAGAAGAAAAAGCTCCCGAAGGAATGAAGTACTGTTCTTCATGTGGAGAAAAAATTAAAAAACAAGCAAACTATTGTGAGTTTTGCGGTTCAGAACAATAAATTAAAAAATATTTAAAATTTACTTTTTTTCTACACTCTATTTTTTTAAATTTTAATATAAAGAATATTTATACTGAAAAAATAATATTTATACTGAAAAAATAGTAAAAGGGTGAAAATTATGAAAATAAAATTTGAAAATTTAGTACCAAATAAATATAATCCACGCAAACTTTTTAGAGGAGCATCTATGGAAGAGCTTAAAGAATCTACTAAGGATTTCGGACTTATAGAGCCATTAGTAGTGAGACAGCTCAAGAACGGAAAATATGAAGTTGTTGCTGGAATGCGTAGATATCATGCTTTGAAGGAGCAAAAAATAGAAGAAGTAGAATGTAATGTTCTAGATTTAACCAACAAACAAGCTATTGACGTTGCTTTTATCGAAAATATCCAAAGACAAGATTTAACTGCAATAGAAGAAGCTAATATGTTTTTAAATCGTTTAAAAATAAATCCTGAATTTTTGAAGAAATTCAAAAAATCGGAAACCGTTTCCGATTTTTTCTCTAAAAACTTAATATCTGGAGATTCCAAATTTACTAAAGAACTTGGTGATACCTATCATATAAACCCAAAAACAATCTTTAATAAACTTAGTTTATTATGTCTCCCAGAGACATTACAGAATGCTATTGAAATTGATGAATTACAATTAAGAATTGCTTATAATATAGCAAGATTGCGTCAAATAGAAGATAATGATCTTGCTCAGAAATCTATGCTTGAAATATATAATGACTATAAAAAAGAGAGAGATTCGATAAGTTTAGATGAAATAAAAATGAGAGTATCCAAAAAAATTGAGTATTATAAATCCAAAAAAGATGAACAAGAAGAAATTACTGAACAGAGAATTCAAGAACTAAAAAGGAAAATAAAAGAGACAAAAGAGAGCAAAGATGAAATATTGAAGAAATTAGCTAAGAAAATAATAGAAATTCATAATAATGAAGCATTTACCGATATTGATTTCTCTGAAATGGAGATTATTGAATATGATGATGATAAAGAGTTATTTGAAAAAAATGATAGAGAAACCATTTTTTCAAAAGGTGAGAAAGTTTCTGAATTTTTGGAGGAAGAAGATAAAAAATATAGGGGAAATGAAATATATGAACGAATAGTAGAAAATATTGATGATTTAGAAAATAAAATCTCAGATATTCGATTACTAATAACTAGGGTTAAAGAAAAAAATATTACGCAATGTCCTTTCTGCTATGCAAGGATTGACCTACCTGAGATTAATAAAAAAACAGAGGAATACCAAGATGAATTAGAAGACTTAAAATCACAACGTTCTAAAATAGCAGGTATAAGTGGTTTTATTTCAGACAGACGGAAGGCAATAAATAAGATATACAGTGCTTTCGAATCTAAGGATAAATTTATAGAAGACTTTGAAAAAGAACTGGAGGACTTAAGAATTGACTAAACCTACATATAAAGAAGTTAAACCAGACGAAAAAGTTCCATTTGAAAAAGTAGAAGTTCATAGAATCTCAATTGATCCAGTCTTATCTCTTCTAGAATTATTAACTATAATAAATGAAAGGGAAAAAGAAGGGGTAATAAAGTTATTAGATATCTCTTTTGAAAGCTCTCCCCAATCAGCAAAATATGGCTCCAGAATTGGGTTTGGTAAAGATGAAAGACTTATTGTAAGAAGGATGGAAGAGACAATGTATGTTCCTAAAAGAACATTTAAGTTTACAAAAGATTATACAATTGAGGACGCTATTGAAGCTTTTGAAGATTTAGACCAATATCTTATAGAAACCAAACATGACTATACTTTAGACATATATCCCACTTCTCTTAATGTTTTGGATATGGGATCTAAACCAGAACGTGCACAAATGATTATAAGATTTGGGAAGAAAAGAAAAGTTGATAAAAATAGTGAAATAGGTTTAGAATTAAGTGGAGCTCAAATAATGCCACTTGATGCTATCAAACTTTTTATAGCCATAAGAGATAAAAGAACTAAAAATTGGAGAAAAGGATCAATCCCATCAAGAATTGCTGATAAAATGAAAAAATATGTTGATGGAACCTATTTTATTGAAGCTGATGACATTAAAAACTACACAAGACATATTTATAAATCCGATTTTACAATTAAGACAACTTGTATAGTAGGTAAAGAGAGAAAAACTTTCGATAGATACACACCAATTCCTGGTGGCAAATGTAGAAAAGTCCCTAAAGATTAATTTTTTATTTTTTACTTTCAGTCTCCCCTCTCAGTGTCCTATAAATAGATTAGAGTGCGTGGACTTACTGATTTAACAAATATTTATATTATTGATCATCCTAATTATTTTTGTCGATAAATAAATTAACAAAAATGGAAAAACATAAGATGAAAACCGAAATTGATCTTCCTGATGAAGAATATAAAAAATTAAAAGAAATCTACAAAATATTTGATAAAGACATTAATGAATCTATAGAACATTTAACAATAAATTTAATAAAAGATTCTTTTACTGAAATCAAGTCTCTGATATAGATTTCTTTATTTCTTCTAATCTTCTTCTTACAGACTCATTAATAAATTCATGATGTGTTCTATAACCCAATTCTATATGCTCTTTAATGATTTTTAGGATTTCTTCTATAACTTCTTCTGGAATTTTTACAATGTTCGAAATAAATGGACCCCCAAATGACCCCCTTTTAATGGTGCGCCCGCCGGGATTCGAACCCGGGCCCCTAACGTGGCAGGCTTTTATCTATTTCTTAAGTTAAGAAAATAAAGGATAATACCACTATACTACGAGCGCTTATTCTATAGATAAAAAAAAGAATATAAGATTAAATATTAATTTTACTAATCGTTTGTTCAACTTGATTCTTTTCTATAAATTCCTCGAGTGTTCTTACATTATTTGGTATTCCTTCTCTAACACCAGTATCACTACATTCTAAAGCAGACATAGCGGTTGCAATTTTACATAATTTCGGTAGTGAAAAATTCATAAATAGTGAAATAATTATTCCACTCATAAACGCATCTCCAGCTCCCGTCGTATCTTCAATGGGAGTGTTAAATATATTAGTTCGAATCATCTCATTTCCATCGAAAACAGTGGAACCATTAGCACCATCAGTTATTGAAATTAAATCAACACCCATTTTATGAATATCCATTAAAATATCAATAGTTGATAACTTATTTGTAAATTCTGAAGCTTCCTCTTTATTGAAAGAAACCACATTGGATTTGCTAATTAATTTTTTTGCCCATTGAGGATTATTTTTAATTATTGACATACTGGGTGCGGCAAAAACTTTTTTTCCAGCATTTTTAGTTAAATCAATTGCTTTATCTATAGCCTTACATCCACTTTCTGAAGTTAATGAAGTCCAAGCGAAGCCATCTATGTCTTTAAATATTTCTTCCTTCACATTTGTTGGAGTTATTAAATTGTTTGCGCCTTTGTACGCCAAGATACTTCGATCTCGTCCCCATTCGGTTTTTAGAATTAATGAAAAGGCAGTAGAATCCTCATCCGTTTGAATAACATTACTTACATCAACATTTCTCTTTTTCAAATCATCAAGACATATGGAAGCTGAAAAGTCCTCACCTATAACTCCGATATATATACCCTTCATGCCGATCATTGATAAATCAGCAGCAATATTTGTTGCAGAACCTCCAGGAACAAATTTGATATTTTCAACATTCAATTTGCGCGAATATTCAATGGCAGTATATTTTTTGATAACTTCTTTTTCAAATAATTCAAATCTTAAGATATCTTTTATTTGAATGATACAATCGAGTGTGCAACTGCCAATTGTTACAATTTTTAAATCAGATAAGTTAATATTTTCTCACCTATTTTTATTTGGAATAGTAAACAGTCATAAAAATCAGATTTAAGTTTAAAGCTAAATTTTTTAAATTTAAATTTTGTTAAAAAGGCAAAAAAAAAATATTTAGATTCTATTTCTGTACTGCACATCGGACAAAAAGTTTACTTATGTAAAAACATAATAATCCAGCAATCATTGATCCAATAATTCCCATGAGCCCTCCTATAAACCAAACCCAAATCATTCCTGTTGCAATAAGAATAATCTCAGAAGGTATGGGAATTAAAAGACCTTGTATTGCCATAATCGTTAAAAATAGAAAAATTCCAATAATTCCCAATTCGTATATATTATGTGAATTTTGATAAGTTATATTTAGTTTTAAATAAATGCGGGTTTTTTAACATTCTTCATGTTCTTTCACTGTATAAAGATTATAGAGTAGAAAAAGGAGAATTTTACAAGAAACTTACTGAGTTCAGTAATTTTAATTCTTTTCTTCGTATAAAAGATAAATTGCTGGAGAAAGAATTAATATTGGTTGATAGACATAATGAAGAAGAGTATATCGAGCTTACTAAGAAAGGCAGATCCGTATACGATAATCAAGAGATCAATTCAATCTATTTAAAGAAAAAAGTAATTAAAATATGTAGACCAAGATGAAAAAGTTAAATAATAGTAAAATTTGAAGTGGTTAAAGTAAAAGTATTGTTATAGTTCTATTAGACCATATCTATTATTATCTAAATCTTTCCAATAATAGCTAAGTAAAGAGCAATTTCATATTCACCATCGATATTGATAAGGTCATCTAGTTCTTTTTGATTATAAGCGACAATTGCACAAGTACCAGCATCAATTGCACTACAAGCAAGATAAAGGTTTTGGCAGATATGTCCAACACCAATTAAGATATCTTTAAGAGAATCATCTCCATATCTCCATTCTGTTCTATAGGGTCTACAACTCCAGATAAAAACAACAGCAGCAGTACCTATAAAGGCTTGTCGATTACAAACTTCTACGATCTTTGACGGAAACTCTGGTTCATTAGTATTTAATGTCAATAGTTTATGTTCTATAGCTAAATAACGGTATAATCCGGGGGGTATTTCGTTTACACGATTAATTATTAAGTATGTTTCATATGGATGCATAGCTCCTCCAGAAGGAACAGTTCGTAATGTTACGAGCCCCCCACGATCAAGTTTCTTTACTCCTTGTGTTGTCCAGAGCAAAAAAGATAATTCTTCTATTGTTAATGGTGATTTAAGATAATTTCGATGACTTTCTCGATTATTAATTGCCTTAATTAAAGAAATATTACCTAATTTAATATTCTCAGGTACTACTAGATCAATTAATTTAGCATCTTTAGGATAGGGCTTCTGGATAGGAGGAATGGGTAAGCCTTTCATTTGATCTGTTTCATCTTCTAAAATTGGATTTTTAAGATATTTACGATATTCCATATATTCATAACCTCAAAAACTGAATTCTTGAGCAAATTATTCTTTAAAATATTCAATATTTAAAAGGATTAGGAATAGATAATAAAAGAATTTTATTAAATTTAAAATGAATTTTTTCATTAATACAATTGAAATCATAATAAAATGGGTATCATTACACTTTTTAAATAGAGAGAATGTTGTTAAGTATTTGAACAATGATGTCTCTAAAAAAACCAATTATAAAAAAATTTATAGTATCTATTAATACTGGTATCAGATAAGTTAATGTTTTCTCACCTATTTTTATTTGGAATAGTAAATAGTCATAAAAATCAGATTTAAGTTTAAAGCTAAATTTTTTAAATTTAAATTTTGTTAAAAAGGCAAAAAAAAATTATTTAGATTCTATTTCTGTACCGCACATCGGACAAATAGTTATTCCTTTTTTAATCTCTCCTCCGCAAAAACGACAATAGAGTATTTTTTCACTATATACTACGGGTGCTTTTGGGAGTTTTGTAGTTTGAGACACACTCTGAGCGCGTTTCCAATTAGGTGGATAACTAAGAATTCTCGTAGTCTTGATGGTTTTTTGATTACATCTATCACAACGTCCTCTTTTTAGATTTCTACTACAAGAATTGCAAATAACTCTCTCACAAGAGGGACATAAGCGAATTTCAACCCATGGATTTTTTTTTGCAATATCACGTCCACAAATATCACATGGCAGTGGGGTTTTCGGTTCTTTATTAACCTTAAAAAATTTTTTTATGAAAGACATTTTAATATTTTTAATTACATTTTAGTCGTCAGATTCTTTCAATTCTTTAAGCTCATTTTCTAAATCTTTAATTCTTTGATCCCCGCCCACTGTAGGGAGTTGTATTCCTGTTTCAACCGAAATTTCAGCATCAATTTCTCCTAATACATTCATAACATCTTCATTCGAAACACTTGTGTCAACATTGATATTTTCAATTCCATCTGCAGTAATTTCCTCAGTAACTTGAAAATCTTCGATTCCTATATCAATGTCTTTGATTGTTTCGGTTATTTCAGGAATAGATATCTGTGATTTTAATCCTGAAACGGAACCAGCTATTGCTTTCATAATTCCAGCAACATCTTTAATTGCGGAGGCTTGTTCTAACTTAAATTGCAATCCTTCAAGATTTAATTTAAAGGTTGAAATTCCTTTTGACCATTTTTTAAATTGTAAATAACCCCGGGCATGAACTTCAGCACCTTTCATATCTCCTTCTTTTCGAAATTTAACAGCTTTAGTTCTTGCTTGTTTTGCTTTCGCTTCAAGTTTTTTTGCTTGTCTCTCTAAGCGTTTGTTAAAGATTTTAAGTTTAACGGTAACGGATCGAACATCTCGATCTTTTGATCTACCACCACTTAACCAACCACTTACGTCTTTTAGAAAACCCAAAATGATTCTACTCAATTATTTTAAAATTAATCTTCTTAAAATTACTTAAGAAATAAATATTTATTTTAATATATATCTTAAAAAATATTTAAGATATTTCAATCTATTTTTATTAGTAGATATATCTTAAAAAATATATTCTGTTGTGAGTAAAAATTAAATGAGCTCTTTAGATTCTAAGTTGTTTTCTTTTGCAATGAAAGAAGCAAAAGAAGCAGTTGAGTATGATAAAAAGGCTGAATATCAAAAAGCCATTAATAAATATAGTAGAGCAGCTGAAATATTAATTCAATTTGCAAAATACAATAAAAATCCAAGTTTGCAAAAACTATGCCAAGAAAAAATTCACGAATATGTCTCCCGTGCTAAGACATTAAAAAGAAGTTTGAAACCTTATAAAAAAGGAAGGATTTCAACTCGTAAGAGAGTAACTAAAAAGGGAAAAGATTCAGAAGAAATCGAAGAAGAGGAGATTTTAACCAAAGAGCAACAAGAACTTAGAGAAGTTATTTCAGGAACAATCATCACCGAATTACCTGATATTCGATGGGACGATATTGCAGGATTAGTGGAATGTAAACAATCTCTTAGAGAAGCAATAGTTTTGCCTATAATGAGACCAGAATTATTTACCGGTGCTAGAAAGCCATGGTCTGGTATTCTTTTATATGGTCCTCCAGGTTGCGGAAAAACTCTCCTTGCTCAAGCGGCAGCAACAGAATGCGATGCAACTTTTTTTAGCGCATCAGCAGCTGAATTATTATCAAAATGGCTTGGGGAAAGTGAGAAATTAATTAGCTCATTATTTAAATTAGCAAGACTTGAAGCACCAAGCATCATATTTTTTGATGAAATTGATTCTATTACGACTTCGAGGGGATATGGATCGGAGAGTGGTGGAGAGAGAAGAATCAAAACTCAATTATTAGGTGAAATTCAAGGTCTTAAATCAAGGACTGAAAAATTACTTTTAATTTTAGGTGCGACAAATCGACCTTGGGATATTGATACAGCAATGTTGCGAAGATTTGAGAAAAAAATTTATGTCCCTCTCCCAGACGAAGAAGCGAGAGAAGTGATTTTTAAAATACATACAGCTGGGGTAAATCTCTCACTTACAGATAATGATTTTAGAGAACTTGGAGAAAAAACTGCGGGATATTCTGGATCTGATATTGCAAATGTTTGTAGAGAAGTGATTATGAGACCGATAAGAGAGTTAGATATGAGTGGAAAAATAACTGCCGAAGCAGAGGAAATTATCGTTAGAGATGTAAATATAGAAGATTTTAACAAAACACTTAAAAAAATAAAACCAATTGTATCTGAAAAAGAAATAAAGAGATACCATGAGTGGTTTGAACAATTTGGTGAATGATAAATAGTAATTAGGTGCATCCTTGAACGATGGAAAGACAAAAAGCTAAAGAAGTCCCAAAAGAAGAAATTGCTGTATCAGATGAAAAAATTGAAGAACTAAGGAAAGAATTAGAAGATCTAAGAAAAAAAAAAGAAATAAAATTACAAGCAGAACAAAAAAAGGTAAAGGAAAAAGTAGAACCAACAATTTCCATCGATTTAGATGATATAGAAAAAAGATTAGATGCTATTGAAGAATTTCTTGAAGAAAAATCTCAAGCAACCGAGGTTATAATTAAAGCAAAAGATTTGGATGAGATTGAGAAAGAACTTCAGTCTATCGAAAGCGAAATTGTAATTGAACCAAAGGTTATAGAAAAGGAATTAACTTCTTATGAAATATTAATTAAAGAGCATACATGGCTTGAAGAAGCTAGATATGAATATATGTTTTCTGCTCCAGATACAAAGAAAAATGCTAAAGATTATCAATCTTGGTTAATTGAGTGGAGCCAAGTAATTTATGATTATGCCCGAATATCGATATTGCACGTTCTCTATATTAGAAAATTAAATGCTGAGAAACCATTTTCTAAACTACGCAATAGAGATGGCGCAATCGCTGCAATAGCTCAAAAATTAGTGGATCAAAATATTGGAGTATGGTTAAATAAAAAAAAAAAAGAAACATTAAGAATTTATTGGAAAACTTTAGATGAGTGGGCAGAAGAAATACTTAATTGGGCACGGGAAAACGGTAAATTAGAACCAATTCTAACTTTTGAAATTCGCGAGTCTGGGGAACTTTTTGCAGATTTGCCCAAAAGGGATTTAACACGAATATTTAAAAGATTAGAAAAAGAAGGCAAAGGAGAAGTAATTAAATCTGAAGAAGGAGATATTACTTTTAAAATAAATTTGAATTATTAAATTTTAATTGAAATTCTTTTTTATAAATGCTTATTTGATTTACCTTAATTTTCAGATTCAGAAAAAACTTTATTTATTTGCTTCTTTCATGATATAGTGAAAGATACAGCGTTTCTTACCTGTAGCCTGACGCTCTTTTAGGATGAGCTTTATATCTGGGTTGTATCCTTCAAGGATACAATAGTCCACATATTTGCAATAGATTTTGGCATAATCACCTAAACCCCAATCTTCAGCGCCATTATAAAAAGTGCAATTTTTCACTTTTATAATAAAATCACTGTCTTCTATGCTCGCTATTGGTTTAAAGTTTTTTATTGAATCTATGTCTGAATATATTAACCAGTTCTTGAATGTTAAGGGTTTCCCCTCTGCTCTTACCCTTTCAGCAATTCTTTTTCCCCTTTCCCTTCCAAAATATTCCACAGCCTCCTTAAGGAGCGCCTCGCCATCTTCAGGTCCTAGCTTCTCGATTATAAATTTGGCAACACTAGAAAACAACTGAGAGGCTAAACCAAATCCCGGTGTCTGATATTTATCTCCAATCTCTATTTTTTGGGGGAGAACATCATCTAAATATTCGAAATCAAAACCTTTTTCATTTTCTCTTTTTAAATCATCCATTTCTTTTCAACATTATATTAGAAAACTTTATATAATTAATTAATGCAAAAATAAGTTATTTTCTTCCATCTTCTCTGCGTTTCTCTAAATTAGGGGTATTTCCTTTATTGAACTAAGAGATCGAAGGAAAATACCACTTCTTTCCTCTTAAGTATGACTCATCTTTTTTGGCAAAACCACTGGCTTCTAAAGAATTTAATGCCCTCAATGCTCTTTCTTGAGACCATGATAATTCTGAGCATGCATCTTCTAAAGAAATAAAACCCTTTTCTGAAGCTAATGAAATTACTTTTGCCTCATCATCGGTATGTTGAATGGAGAAAAATCTAACTTCAATAACTCCATCATCAAGCTCCCGAATATTAGGAATTACTTTCCTTTTCTTTAAAAGATACATAGCTTTAATTACATCTTCAATCTCTAAATGATTCATGAGAATACCTGTATTCACAATTTCAAATACGTCAGAGATCGGCATAATACCTCCAGTTTCTTCTTTTTCCATTAAAACTCTTTGGTATGCTAACATACCTAATTTTTCATGATCAATTTTTCTCTTTTTTCTTAAGACGTCTATTTCTTCAATTCTTTCAGTAATAATTCGCGAAGTAGGAATATCAAATTTCCTCTGTAGTTCTTTAATTTCATCTCTTAATTCAGGATCTAAAGCAAGAATTACTCCGTGTTTGATTGCAATTTCTCTTATTTTGTCTTTGGCAAATTCTCTTGTTTTTGCTTCTTCTTCAAGTTCTTTTTGCTTTAACTCAATGCCCTTCCTCTTCATTGCTTCTTTTAGATCAATATCATCCTCTATTTTGCGAATCCCCATATAGTTCTCCGACTTTTTTATATGCACTTACTTTTATTTTTTAATATTATAATTATTAAATAATAACAAGATTATATTTTTTTTTCGCTTTATTAATTTAAGATAATGCCCAATTATGAAGAAATTTTTCGAAAAGCAAATGAAAATGAAAAAAGAATTGTTAAAGATTCTCTATATCATATCTCAAACAAGATTTGGAAATATATTCTTGAAGAGGAATATGAAATTTATATTAAAATCTCAGAATCAAGGCAAAATAAAAACACTCTTGAATTGTTTCTAATTCCCCAACAATTAGAGTCAGAAATTAATAAAATCAAAAAACTCGCAGCAATAAAATTTTCGGGAATTCCATTGGGGTTTATTAAAAATAAGCGATTGTTTTTAAGTTTAGAAGCGGCTGAATTATTTTTCAATTTGCACAAAATAGATCCTAGGAATATTTTAATCCTTAATGAAAATGGTGAAAAATCTGTACTATATGGAAATCCAATAAAAAAAGCCATGATTTTAAATATTTCGTCAGAAATTCGGACAAATAAGATGGTTTTTTTGATCAATAAAAGTCAAGAGTTTCTCGGCCTTGGATTATTAAAGGTTAATTACGAGAATTTTAGAAAATTAAATAATAAAGATAATGTTGCATTAAATTTGGTTGATAAGGGTTCTTATTTGAGAAGAGATCAATAATTACAAGAAGATTTAGAAATTAGAATTAGTGTAGTAGGTGTATGAAAATTTTAAGAGAAGAAGATATTGAAAGAATAAAAAGTGAGGTTGAGCTAGAATTTTAAAACGATTTCGCATTACAACAAATCCATATTGCCAGGAAAATTATTACTAAAGAAGCGGAGATGAAGGGATTAAGTTATCTTGATTATATCAAGTTATTAACTAAAGATAAATCTTAAATTCGTTCTAATAGACAGTAAAAAAATCCCTCAGAATCGTGTATGTGAGGATACAACTTTTGAGAATATTTTGTATCAGGATGAAAAATATATTTTTCAAATTTTTCTAGACCAGGTACTCCAATTTGGTCTTTTATTTTTAAAATTCTTACTCCAACATATTGATTTAAAACGTCATTTAAAACCATTTCATTTTCTTCAGGTGCAATTGAGCAAGTGCTATATACCAGATGGCCTCCCTTCTTAAGGGAATCCAAACCTGAAATTAATAATTTAGATTGAATTTTACTTAACTTCTTAATGTCTTCTAATGTTCGACTTGTCTTTCTTTTAGGATCTCGGCGTATTAGACCTTCTCCAGTGCATGGCGCATCCAATAAGATTTTATCCGCCTTGATATCCATTTTTGGTAAATCTATAGCGTCTTGATTAATAACAATAGAATTATAAACTCCTAATCGTGATAGGTTAATTTTCAATGCAGGAATCCGATTAACATTTTTGTCTATTAAGATTAGTTTTCCTTTATTTTCCATCAATTGAGAAATTTGAGTAGATTTACTACCCGGAGCAGCACACATATCAATAACTGTTTCTCCCGGTTTAGGGTCTAATACATGGCAAGGAACCATTGAAGAAAAACTTTGTAAATAGTAATAACCCTGCAAAAATTCATGCAGTGAGCCTAAATTCATTGGACTTTTAATTACTTTAAATCCATAGGGTATCCAAGAGAGAGGCTCCAAAACAAATCCTTTTTTTTGAAGCCTATTGAGTAAATCATCAATCTTTATTTTCAATGTATTAATTCTTATCGTTGGAATAAGAGGTATCTCATTAGCTTCAAGTAATTTTAAAGTTTCTTCTTTACCCAAAAATTTTATGTACCTTTCAATCATATAGGGTAAATAACCATATTTCTTTGCAATTGAAATAATCATGATCTAATCAAGTCTAAATCTTATTAACAAATAAAAATAAGATGTGGGAAAGAAAAAATTTTATCTATTATTTTAACACTTATTCTTTTTGATTTTATTACGAGCACTCGGTAAATATTTTTTTATCTTTTTAATCCAGCCTAAGGGGATTTTTGTATTTTCGAAAATCGTTTTATTATCTGCTTCTTCTAATTGATCGAAATAAAAATAGCCATTTTTAATAAATTGAGCTAATCTCTTAGTACCAAGATACTTTATACAATCTTTATATTTCCTTAAACTTAGCGTATGAATCAATTTTTCCGCCTGAGCCGGGAAATGGGAAATATACCATTTAAGATTTTTATCAGTAATTTCAATATAATCTTTTCCCAGTTGTTCGTCAGTATAAATATTAAAACCCAATCGTGCCAAGTTTTCTCTAATTGTGGGAATATTTACATTTAATTTTTTTCTCAATTGAGTTATATCATATTTTTTTTCAATTGATGAAAGCTCATTAATGAATTTAAATATAAATTTAGTTTCAGGAGAACTTTCGATATTATTTTGAAAAAATTGAATTTCATTCTTAGAGTTTAAATAATACTCCTCTAATTCCCGATATTCATCAAATTCACTTGCAATCATTTGAAGGATATTTTTGATTTGACTCCTTTTTAAAACTCTAGATTCTTCTAATTCTTCAAACTCACTATCGATATTTTGAATTAAGGTTTTTATTTTTTGTTGAATATCTTCAATTCCATTATTTATTTTTTCTATACAATCATAAAGTTCATTTTTTGAAATAGAGTAAAGCCCATCTTCTTCTATTTTTTTATTTTGAAAAATAGATGAGAAATGTTTAGAGAAAAAATCTTTACCCAAAACCAGTTGAGATATATTTTCATTTTCATTCTTTTTTAATTCAATATCTAATCCAATTTCAGATGACTCATATTGTTTAATCCTTTGGTTAAATGTATCTATGTTATTTACACTAAAAGTCCCTAAGATTAAATTAAATTCACCTTGATTGAGATCGATAATATGATGATCTTCAACTATAGGAAGATTATTACTCCTTTCGATTAGAATGTTATATATCTTTCTTAATAAAATCATAAGGGGTAAAGTTTTGAAGCCATCGATTTTGATCTCATCATTATAAACACCATCCCATAACTCTTTATTTAAACTGAAATCAAAATTTATTCCTTCTAATTTTTCTATATTTTTTTGAAGTTCAAGTGAAATATTTTGAAATTTTTTTAAGTTTTCTCCTAATTCTTGTATCTGTGCACCCAAATTATGATTTAATAAATCCTTATCTACAAGAAATTTTTCTACTTCTTTAAATTCCATAAAAAAATAGTCTAAATATTCGGTTTCCATAAAAATCAAATAAGTTTTTTCTATTATTTTTACATATTATTCACATTCAGAAATTTTTATTGATATATTACGTGAATATTTTACATTTGAACAAAATACAAATAGTAGTATTTTATTAGTTTTATTATTAGTTATGAACTTAACTCAATACATAATAGTTTTTATCAAGATAGAATTTAGGCAATTTATCAATGTTTGAAGTAGAAATAAAAGTATTGTTGGAAAATAAAGAAAAAATTAAAAAAAAGTTAATTTTAATGGGTGGAAAATATATTCATTCACTTGAACATGAAGATACTTATTTTAATATGCCTAAAAAACTTAGAAACTTTTATAGAACTGATGAGGCATTAAGAATAAGAAAATCTATTGAATTTAATGCAAATAAAATTGAAGAAAAAAGAATTTTTGAATTTTTAACATATAAGGGACCAAAAGTTGATGATTTAACAAAAACGAGGAAAGAAATAGATTTTAAAGTGGAAGATGGAGAAAAATTAAAGGAGATTTTAAAAATCTTAGGCTTTAGAGAAGTATATACTATAAAAAAAGAAAGAGAACTTTTCGAAATTGAATACTATTCAGAAAAATTTGAGATATTATTTGACTATTTACCTGTATTAAATCAAAATTTTATGGAAATCGAATGCCAAACTGAAAAGAAAAATGAAATAGCTCTAAAGAGGGATAAAATTTTTAAATTTTTAAAAAAATTAGATATAAGTAAGGACAAATCAATTAGGAAATCATATTTGGAACTAGTTCTTGAAAAATTATTTAAATAAATCAAACTATTTTTAATAAACTATATAGATGAGAATTACATTATAATAGTTCTTCTTTTAGTTTTGAATTGAATAAATCTACTATTTTCTTTTTCTCAAGAGCCATTTCTTTAGATTTTTTTAAATACAATTGTTCATTTAACTTCAGAATCTTTTCTTGCAGATGTTTTAAAACTCCATTTACACCCGTTCCATGATTTACTTGATAGGCAATTGTACGATAAATTCCAATTGCCCCGATTGCATCTAATTTATCAGCATCACTCAGAATTTTTGCTTCAATCGTCTGAGGTTCAATTTTATTTGAAAAAGAATGTGCTCTAATGCAATGTATGATTCTTGAAATAATAGGAGAATTTAAATTTATATATTGTCGCAAATATTTTTCTGCAATTTGAGCTGAAATTTCAGCATGATTTACATCCTTTTTAAGGTTTAAAAACAAATTATTATCATAATTAATCCCTTCCAATAAACGACCAATATCATGAAGCAAAGTAGAAATTTTTACAATAAATGAATTACAATTCTCTGATTTTGATAAAACTTCAGCGATTTTTAGGACTCGTATCACATGGGGAAATCCATGAGTATCATCATCGGAATAATACTTTTTTACAAAATCCAATGTTCTTTGAAAAATTTGAGGTTGATCCATTTATTAGATATACAAAATTTTAAGAATATAATCAATAATTTTAATAAATTAATTTAATTTATTATTCTCAAGTTAATTTCTCTTGTTATTAAATTATTAATAAGTTAAGAATAATATGTGCTTAGCAATTCCCGGTAAGATTTTAGAGGTTAATGGTGATAAAGCCAACGTGGATTTTAATGGCGTTAAACGTGATGTCATCATAGCCTTAGTAAAAGATGCAAAAGTTGGAAAATATGTTTTAGTTCATGCAGGTTACGCTATAGAATTATTAAATGAAGAAGAAGCTCAGGAAACTCTCAAACTCTGGAAAAATATTGTTGAAGAAGAGCATTTAGATGAATCCTTATTCCTTTAATTTTTTATTAATTCTTTTATAGATTCATGGTGACAAAAATGAATAGAGGTTTTTTACCAACTAATTTAAGATTATCTTTTACAGATGCGTAAGTTGATGGTAATAAAACTAAATTCTCATTAGTTCCTTCAATTTTAGCCCTTTCCCTAATTAATAAAAATTTTATATATCTTAGCTTTTTAATTTTTGACAAAAATGCATAAATTTAAATATTAGATTAATATAATTAATAATATTATCAGTATTATAATTATTAAAAATAAATTCTAATATGATAAAAGGGAAAAATTATCTAATAATTATAAGTGGAATTCTCTTACTAACTCTGATATTGGCTTTTCAATTTTCTTTATTTGGCTATGAATTTTCATGGAATGAATATTATAATGATAAAAATAATCTGTTCCTTTCTCAATCTACAGATCATCAATATCTTTTGGAGTGGAATAAAATATGGAATGAATATGACGTAAGCGAAGTAAGTGGGATAGGAGTTGATTCTTCTGATAATGTATTTATTGTGGGAAGTATAAAAAGTCTTGATACGGGAAAAGATGATGTATTTCTTCTGAAATATAATAAAACTGGAGATCTACTGTGGAATAAGATATGGGGCGGACCTAACTATGATAATGCATATGGTTTAGTAATTGATTCTTCTGATAATATATATATCGTAGGAAGTACAGGTAATGATACTGGAGAATATGTTGGTTTTGAACTTGACAAACTTAAAAACTTAGATATAATTCTTATAAAATATAACAATTTGGGAGTCGAACAGTGGCATAAGACTTGGGGGGGAAGTTTTGATGAGGTAGGTCGAGCCATAGCATTGGATTTGGAAAATAATATTTATATTGTGGGAGACTCAAATAGAATTGATGAGGATCATCCTCCAAACTTGGATATTGATGTTATTCTTGTGAAATTTGATTGTTTAGGCAATTATCAATGGGATAAAATATTATATGACCTTAGAGGTATGGGTTGGGAACATGGTCGTGGAGTAGAAATTGATTCTTCTAACAATATTTATATTGCGGGATATATGCATTGGGAGGAGATGATGCTGTGGAAATACACTAGTTCCGGAATCCAAGAGTGGAATACAATACGGGATATGAGGATTATGGATATAGGGGGAATAGCAGTCGATTCTTCTGATAATATTTATATTATAGGAACAACTGGCTTTCATTCTTTAGGAACAACTATTTTTCTTTCGAAGTATAATTGTTCAGGAAAACAGAAATGGTATAAAGCATGGATGAATGTATCTTACCCAGCTCAAGATCACGGTACGGGAATAGCAATTGATTCAGTGGATAATGTCTATGCTATAGGAACTGCTTTACTAAAATATAATTCCAATGGCGCCCTACTATTATTAACTACAGAAATAACTGGTAAGAAAATTGGTATAGATTCAGAAGATAATTTATTTATTACTGGCGCGTCAGGCAGTGATGTATTTCTTAGAAAATACAATATTGATTCGGATGGTGATGGATTATCGGATAGGGAAGAGGAAAACATTTATTTTACAGATCCTTATGATTCAGATTCTGATGACGATGGGTTAACAGATGGCGCAGAAATTAACAATTATTCGACAGATCCGAACGATTCTGATTCTGATGACGACGGGTTAACCGACGATGAAGAAGTGAATAGTTATTTGACAGATCCAAATAATTCAGATACTGATGGTGATGGATTTAAGGATGGAGAAGAGGTATTTAGAGGTTTTGATCCTAATAATGCATTGAATAATCTTTTGATGGGTAATATAGGAATAATTATAATACTTTTGACAGTTTTCGGATTAATTACAATCTTTATAATTTATCCTCGTATAAAGGTGAAAAGAAAAGTAGAAGATTTAGAAAGCGAATTATCGAAACAGACATCAATTTGAGCCCCTTTTGGAACATAATGACTTTATTCGAGTATAGATTCTTTTACCAATTCATGATGGCAAACAGTTATAGAAGTCGTTTTGCTCTTTAAATCCAAATTATCCTTTACAGATACCCAACTTGAGAGTATAACTAAATTATTACCGGACCCTTCAATTTTTGTTTTTTCTCCAATTGAACAATAATCTGCAATAATTGTATTATTCATTTTAACTCCCTTAGAAATATAACAATGATCAAACAAAATTGAATTTGAAATTTCGCAATTATCACAAATCTTAGAATATTTTCCAACTATTACATTAGGACCTATTCTTGAATTGTTTTCGATTATAACATTTTGATCGAGAGCAACGGGGGGGATTATTTCTACATTTTTACCTATTTTACAACCTTCACTTATTAGTTTTTTCTGATCTTTACCTTTTTCTTGAAAAAGATTTTCTAATATCATGAAATTTCCATAAAAATAATCTTCAGGTAAGCCAATATCTTTCCATATACCCGAAATCTCATACGCATATAAATTATCTTCTTTCGCTAAAACTGGAAAAACCTTCCTTTCAATAGAAACAGGACGATCGGATTCAATATAGGATAATACTTCATTTTCAAGAACATAAATACCAGCATTTATTGGCATCGGTTTAATTTCAGAAATAGTATCATCTATGATTTTTTTTTCTAGAAATTTAATAATACGAGAGTTATTATCAATAACTAGTGTTCCATAGCGCCGTGGATCCTCAACTGTATAACTACTAATAGTGCCTAATCCGCCGTAATTCTTGTGAGCCTTTAGCATTTGGGAAAAATCAAAATAACTTATAACATCACCGTTTAACATGAAGAAATTATCAGTTCCAATTAAATTTTCAGCCAATTTTACTGCACCCGCCGTTCCCATAGGTTCTTTTTCCTCTGTATAATAAATAGATATTCCCCATTTAGAACCATCACCAAAATAATTTTCTAGCTGATCTGACATGACACTTACAGCTAAAATTATTTCTTTTATACCAGCTTTGATTAATCGTTTGATAGTATTTTCCATTAAGGGCACATTAACGATAGGAATTAGAGTTTTTGGGATTGTGCAAGTTAGTGGCCTTAACCTTGTACCCCACCCACCACTTAAAATAACTGCTTTTGTCAAATACTTAACCTTCCTTTGTTATTTTTGTTGAATATTTAAATTTTCCGGGATCTAACCCTTTTTTTAATGCTAATTTATAAAAAATTAATTGTAATATCACAATCTCCATAATTGGGGCTATGTAAGGGTTTGTTACTTGATGTTTAAATATATATAATCTTTTATTTTCATTCCTTAAAAAATTTTGATTAGTAATATGAAAAATTTTACCTACACTCCATTTTTTTAGCAAGTTCTTTATTAATTGAGAATTTAATTCAAAATCTGGTAAACTCGAAGAGAGAACTACCATTTTAAAATCTTCATCAAGCATCTCAATACATCCATGTCGAAACAAGCCAACAGATAATGCCTCTGACTTTTCTTTAACAATTTCTTTAAAATTGAGTGCAGCTTGATGTGCAGTTGCAATTGATGGACCTTTTGCAATAAATTCTAAGAATTTTACATCTCTACCTAGAAATGAAATTATTTTATCAATCTCATTACTTGTTTCATAAAAGATTTTATGAAAAAGTTGTATTTCTTCAAATAAAGACTCGATTTCATAAATTTCTGATTTTATTGAATGCTTGCCATTAAAAAGATAATTCAGACATAAATATAAGGCTAAGATTGAGCATGTATATGTTTTAGACGTCGGACCATTTTCATAACCCGCTTTCATTAAAAAGCAAATATCACTAAATTTAAATAAGGAACTTTTAGGTTGATTTGTTAAACCAATAATTAAAGGTGGCTTTTGATAATTTCTTAATTTTTCTAATAACTTAACTAATTCCCCAGATTCCCCAGATTGAGACACACAAAAAATTAATACATTTTGAAATGATATATATAAATCTCTCTCTGTTTCCATTGGTAAAGAATTATATAAAAACTCTGAAGTGTCTCTTAGATCGCAAATTATTCCTTTGGAATTTAAAAAGTAATAAGGGATATAACAACAAAAAAGACTCGAACCCATCCCAGTGAAGATTATATATTTTATCTCTCTTAATTGAATTTCTTTTTTTAATTTAAATAGAAGGTCTAAACCCTCAGTTTGAAAATAATTTAATGTATTTTTCAAGGTAAAGGTTTGATCCAGAATTTCCTCTAAAAAATCATTCACATTTTTATCGGATTTCAATAAATTTTTCATCCCATTATTCAAAAATAGTTGTAAGTAAAAATTATAATAATTTACAATTTATGTGAATAAAAAATAAAAGCCATAATAAATATATATAACTTAATTTAGTAATTCACTTAAAACGATAAATTTTTGATTGATATGTTGTGTCCTCACGGCTTAGACAATATTGCCTGCCCAATATGCCGAATTGGTATTAAAGTAATGCCTCCCGTTCGTTTAGAGATTGAAGATTCTCAATCAAAAATATTACAACAGATAAACCCGGCAATAAAAGAAATTAGAGATAATAGAATTAAAATATTTAATTTATTAACTGATATAAAACCAAATTTGAGTTTTAATCCAAATTTATTTATACCAGAACCACCTTCAATTGGCAAAATCTCATTAATGAACCCTCCTATATACAAAAGATTGAAGGAACTAGATGCTGAAATCCCTAAAGAATTTAATCCACTTCAAGAGGTTTCAGTAAAACTGCCAGATGGGAAGATTAAAAAAACTAAATTATAATCAATTAGATTATAATTGAGTAATAGAAACTAATTTAAAAGCTCCCATCTATTAATATATATTATGGTTAAAATAGCAGCCCTGCAACCTTATCTTCCAAATAACCCAGTAGAATTCACTACTAATCCATATGATATAATTGGAAAAGAAGAAGAACAGCAATTAAAACAAAATCCAAATTCATTAATTCATCTGATTTTACCTGATGGTGAAGGTGACGAAATTTATCAAAATGCTGCCAAAGCCTATAAAAAATTTAACGATGATAATATTGTTACTTATGAAAAAACACCAAGTATTTTCGTTTATCGTCAAGAATCAGAACAATTTAATCAACAGGGTTTTATAATTGGGCTTTCACTTCAAGATTATGAAGATGGGAACATAGTAAAACACGAACATACTAGAGAAAAACCACTCAGAGATCGTACAAATCACATTGTCTCAACTAATGTTGCTGCGGGGCTTGTATGGTCAGTATATCGTTCTGATAATAAAATTAATCAATTATTAGAACAAATTAAACAAAAAAAACCAAAGTTTGATTTTAAAAAATATGGATATCGTAATATCCTTTGGCAAGAGACAGACCCCAAGATTATCAAGCAATTAACAGAACTCTTTCAAGATAAAAAAGTCTATATTGCTGATGGTCATCATCGAGCAGCTAGTGCTGCAAAGTATCGCAAAATTAAATTGAATGAATTAAAAGTATCTAATGATTATGATGCTCCATGGCAATATTTATTGTCTTATGTAGCGTCTGACGATCAAATTCGAATATTACCCTATAATCGGGTAATTAAACGATTACAGATGGAGGAAAAAGAATTTTTAGATAAATTAGAAGAAATCTATAAGATAACCCCTATGAAACAAGCATTTAATCCCGAAAATAAAAATCATATTGCCATATGTATTAATGGTAAATGGTTTAAACTAACAGTTATAGATAAATCATTTAAATCAAAGCGTGATAGCTTGGATGTAGCAATTCTTCAAGATAAGGTTTTAGAACCAATTTTAGGAATTTCCGATCCTCGCTCTGATGAAAATATCTTTTTTGTAGGTGGTATCCAAGATCCAATTAAGATGGAGAAATATGTAGTCGATGAAGGAAATGATTTGTTTATCAACCTTTTTCCTGTTGATATACGAGATCTAGAGTCTATTGCTGATAAGGGAGGAGTTATGCCTCCAAAATCAACATGGTTTGACCCAAAAGTTCTTTCTGGCTTAGTTCTTCACGATTTAACTATAGAGTGGTAATAATTTGTTATGACTTCTTTAAAAAATTTGACATTTTTTCAGCGATCATAACAGCTGCTTGAACTTGTGTTTCTTTTGTTTGGCTTCCTATATGAGGAGTTAGGATTAAATTACCTTCAAATTCCCATAATTCCTTTTCTTTAAGTGGTTCTTCTTTATACACATCAAGGGCAGCACCTCCGATTTCCTTATTTTTCAAAGCTTTCAATAACGCCATGTCATCAATTAATTTTCCTCTAGCAGTATTGATAATTATTGAATTTTCCTTCATTAATTTTAATCTACTCTCATTGATGATATTTTCAGTTTTAGGTGTTACAGGCAGATGTAAAGAGATAATTTGAGCATCTTGTAGTAATTCATCTACAGATGAATAAATACTACACCCTATTTGTTTAGCTTCTTCTATTGCTTTTGGACCTTTACTAAATCGGGAATATACACCAACGCTCATCCCTAATGCTAATGCTCTTTTAGCCAATTCTTTAGCAATATTTCCAAAACCAACTAAACCTAATTTTTTCCCTTTTAGTGTATAACCTAAATATTGACTTTTATTCCATTCTCCAATATGCATAGTTCGATCAGCATTTGAAATATATCTTGCCAAAGTAAACATTAATCCAAGCGCTAATTCTGCTACAGAAACGGAAGGCGCCTCCGGCGTATTTAAAACTTCTATGTTTAATTCTGCAGCTTTTTCCCGATCAATATTATCCAGTCCAACCCCAGCTCTTCCAATCACTTTTAAATTGTTTGCATTTTCTAAGACTGCTGCGGTTAATTTGGTTCTTGAACGAACTACGATTCCGTCATATTCTCCAATTTCTTTTTTCAACTCATCATTTGTTATTGTGAAATTCTTTACAACATCAAAGCCATTATCTTGAAATATTTTAATTCCTTCTTCTTGGAGCTTATCACTAATTAGAATTTTCATTTATATCAATTTTACATAATTTTATTTAATTGGATAATACTTTTAGTAAATTAAGGTTTAAAGAATTTTTTGTTAACTTTCAAAAAAAAGAATATAATATCTTAATAGATATGAATTAGATAATTAGAGTAAATCTTTTTTACATATTTTAATATTTCAGTTATGAAAGGATTTTTCTCGTCAATCATCTCCAGTTGCAAAAGACCCAAAATGATATATTGAACTAATTGGAAATTTTTCTTTTTATCCTTTAATATAATCTTTTAGTTCTTTATCAATTTTTTTCGGTCATCAATATTGATTCGGCATAATTTATACATTTTTTAGCATCTTCCTCCTCATAAAACAATGATTTAATCTTTTAAAATTCCCATTGCTTCGTCAATTGTTAAATTCTTTAACTCTTTTGCTTTTTCATAGTGTATTTCACAAAACCATTCAGCATAAGGTGGATGTCCAACCATTCCTTTTTTTTCCATCGTTTTCTGCCATTCTTTATCAGATTGACGTTTTTTAAAATATATTAGCCCTCCATCATCTGGATAATCTAATCTTTTATGACAAATACAGCAAATTGGAGGTTTCATAATAAAATTTCCCGAATTTTAAAAAAAAGATATATAAATAAATTATAATATTTCTTTTTACTTTAATTCTGAGACAATTTCTGCCAAAATATTTAACATTTCTTCAAGATCTTTTAAAGTTATTTCGCCCATATGTCCAATTCTGAAAGTTTTATTCTTTAAGGAGCCATAACCATTTACAATTCGATAACCTTTCCCCAATAATATAGAGACCATTTTTCCAATATCGATGTTTAATGTATTTTTCATAGTAGAGACTGTATTTGACTCATATCCTTTTTCAGGAAACATATCAAAATTTATTTCTTTTGCCCATGTTCTTGTGCGCTTTCCAAGCTGTTCGTGTCTTTCAAATCTTTTTTCTAGCCCTTCTTGGTTTATAATATAGTCTAATTGAGCAGCTAAAGCTCTAATTTGTGGGATAGGTGGCGTAGTTGGAGTCTGATGAACTTCATTCTTTTTAAGTAAGCCAAGAAAATCGAAATATAGACCTCTATTTTTCACTTGAGATGCTTTATCGATTGCAGCTTCTGATATCGAACATACCGCCAACCCTGGTGCAATAGAAAAACACTTTTGAACGGAAGCCAAACAAATATCTATTCCTAATTTGTCAACCTCGACTTTTACACCCGCCATCGATGAGGTTGCATCCACACACACTAAGGCACCATAATCTTTAATAACCGGGACTACTTCATCAATCGGGTTATAAACTCCGGTTGATGTTTCATTTGATTGTATAAAGACAACAGAATATTTATCCTTGTTTAGAGATTCTTGAGCGAATTCTGGCGTTATAGCTTTACCCCATTCAACACCTTCTTTCACTGAATTTTTACCATTACTAACTCCAATCTGATACCAACGATCTCCGAACGCTCCAATTGAAAAAAATAATGCTTTTTCATCATCTTTAACCAAATTCCTTACACAAGCCTCCATAATACCGGTTGCACTAGATGTAAATATAAGACTTTTATTAGAAGTATATAAAACTTTTTTTAGTCCTTCTTCAACAAGTTGGTGCATTTCTGAATATGGTTTAGATCTATGTGTATCATTAGGTTTAGCCATTTCTTTTAATATTCTCTCTGGAACATACACAGGCCCGGGGGTGAATAATTTTAATTGAGAACCCTTTTCTTTATTAAAATGAATTTCAGACATAGTTTAATCAACATACATAGTTTATTGAAAATTTTTATTTTAATTTATAAAATAATAGTGTAAACTTTGATATTATTTTTTATATTTTTAATTGACCAAGAGTAATAATTGTTTCCTTAATAAATAATAATTAAAAATTAAATCTATTTTTATAAAATATGAAATATGCTGAAAGAATGGATCGACTGGGATCGGAAACTGCGTTCGAAGTACTCCGACAAATTCAATCTTTCCCAAAAGAAAGACAGGAAAATATTATTTCATTTGCAATAGGAGAACCAGATTTTAATACTCCTGAGCACATTAAAGAAGCGGGAATTAATGCAATAAAAGAAGATTATACACATTATACACCTTCAGCAGGAATTCCAGAGCTCAGAAAATCTATTGCTGATTACGTCTCTGAAGAAAAAAATATTTCAATAGGACCAGAGAATATTGTGGTTTATCCGGCTGCGAAAATAATTTTGAGCTTTGCAATCCTTACATGCACTAATCCTGGAGATGAAGTTATTTACCCCAATCCTGGATATCCAATATATGAGAGTTTAATTAATGTATTTGGATGTAAACCTATTCCTGCCCAGTTATGGGAGTATGCTGATTTTAATCATAATACTGATGAGCTCCGAGAGCTCATAACCGATAAGACAAAATTAATTATAACAAATAGCCCTCAAAATCCTACAGGTTCGATTTTAAATAAAAATAACCTTGAAGCGATTTCGGAAATTGCCTTAGAGAATGATATTTGGATTTTATCAGATGAAATATATTCGAATATGGTTTATGATAATATAAAATATTACAGTATAGCGGCTGCTCCCGATATGCAGCAAAGAACAATTATTTTAGATGGGTTTTCCAAATTCTTCGCTATGACAGGGTGGAGACTTGGGTATAGCATAACTAATACAACAATTGCTGAATATTTTGCTAAATGGTCAACAAATATTGTCTCATGTCCTGCTTCATTCACTCAGATGGCAGGATTAACCGCAATGTTAGAGGATAAATCTCCGTCATTGGAGATGGTAAGGGAATTTGATAAACGCCGTAATTTAATTTGCGAAAAACTTAATTCTATTGATGGAATTTCAGTTCGGAAACCAAAGGGGGCGTTCTATGTGTTTGCGAACGTAACAGAAGCATGCACAAAATTAAGATTAAGAGATTCTTTAGAATTCCAGGAATTTTTATTGGAAAAAGCGGATGTGGCAGTATTATCTAGAGATTATTTTGGAACTCGAGCTCCTAAAGAAAATCAGGAATATGTAAGATTTTCTTATTGTGTTTCTCAAGAGGATATTATTAAAGGAATAGATCGAATACAAGAAGCTGTTGAATAAATTTCAGTTTAAAGATTTCACGATAACAAAAAGAGAGCCCAGATTTAGTTTAAGTAGATTTATATCTAATTTCGTTTTTGACTAATTCAAAAATGTTTTATATTAAAACAATGAATTATTACTTACCATATTTCATAAAAATAATTATAACAAAAATCAGTAAAGGAAGATTAAAAAATGAGTATTGATATATCTGATGGTATTGATGAGGGAAATCTAAGAATAAAAGTTTTAACAACTAATACAACAATTATAACTTTATTAACTGAGGAAAAATTTAATGGAAAAGTTATCCAACCAGGAACCACTGCTAATAGAGTAGTGGGCGAACATGGATTGGCAATGAGTATTGAAGTATTGGAGGGAGATACAACTCATCTTTTTTTATTAGATACCGGAGGGCTAATGCAAACGATAATTGAAAATAGTAAACAGCTTAATGTAAATTTAAATGAAGCTGAAAAATTAATCTTAAGTCATGGTCATATCGATCATTTTGGTGGATTAATGAAAGTAATTCCAGAACTAAAAGAAGGATGCGAGTTTTATTTGAATCCAAACTGCTTTAATCAAAATCATATTGTAATTACTAAATCTGGAGATGAAATTCCTCCCGAAGAATTAGGGATTTCTTTAAAAAAATTAAATAAAGAAGGAAAACTAAAATTTTATGTAAAATTACCCCTACTTAACAAAAATTTAATAGCCAATCTCGCAAATCAACAAAAAGTAAAAATTATTGAAACTATTAAGCCTGAAAAATTATATAATGGTATCACTACGAGCGGCGAAATTGAATTATTTGATAAAAACGAAGTTACATCAGGATTTTATATTGAAAAAAGTAGAAAAGAGTTTGAAAAAAATTACTTCAGAGATGAAACATCAATTTATATTAATGTAAAAAATAAAGGCTTAGTTGTTCTTACAGGTTGCGGGCATTGCGGGATCATAAATACAATAAAACATGGGCAAAAATTAACTGGTATCGATAAGATTTATGCGGTAATCGGGGGATTCCATGAGGAATGGAACTCGGATGAGATTATTGATAAAAAAGTTAAATATTTTGAAGAGATAAACCCTGAAATTATTTGTGGAATGCATTGCACCGGCTTTAAATTTAATGCAAAAATGTCAAAGCATCCAGCTCATTCTCTTGGTATTGTAGGAACTGAATTTCATTTATAATTTTTTTTTTTATATCAAAAATTTCGATTTAATACTTCAAAAACATTTGGATTTTTAGATGAAATATTTCTTTTTAAATTTCTTACTAGATAGTATGAATGTTGGAAAAATAAGTAAGAAAGGTCAAGTTATAATTCCAAAGGAAATTAGAGAAAAATTTGGAATTAAACCAGGCGATGCGTTAATTTTCAAAATTCAAGGAAATAAAGTTATCATAGAAAAAATTCAAGAGAAAATGTCAGAAATCTTAAAAAACAGCAAACCAATTGAAAATAGTCTTAATTATCAAAGAAAATTAAGAGAGGAATGGGGATGAAGGTTTGTCTTGATATCATATATCAAAAATAATTTTTTATGAAAAAGATACACTTTAAATAACATTTCTTTTTTCCATCTACTTTAGTTGAATATAATTTAAAAATTATAAATAATTGAATTAATACATGGATATTCCAGAAAAATGCCCTGGAAAAGAAGATAAAATTTATACGATAATAAATCTCATTCGACTTGCTATATCTTGCGTGATTTTATATTTTCTTCACTGGGGTTTTACAATTGGATTCTTAATTTATTGGATAGTGTTTATTTTTATATTTTTTGATAGATATTTGTGTAATCGATGCATCTATAGATTAGGTAAGGAATTTGAATCAATACAAGAATATAATGAAAAATATGGTACTGAATTTAAACACCGGTTAATGGTTTCCTTTCCATTTTTATTAATTGATTGGTTTTTCGCGATTGGTATTGGAATATACATTATTATAATCGATTTTTCATTAATTCTAATTATTTTGCCCTTGATAATAATTCAATTCATATTAACAATGTATAACCTAATTTCAACACCAAAAAAACACTGCCCTGAATGTTTATTCCGGGAATACTGCCCAGTATCGAAAAAATAACATAATAGGAATTCTTATATTATGATAGAAATTATAAATTTATCTCAATTAATTCAAAAAGAGAAACCTCATTAACTGTCTTTTTTTCTATCAATTTTTTTAGTTTATTATTTCTTATAAACTGAAAACCACTTTCTTGAGCATTTATTATTGCAAATATTAGCCGTTTTGCTGTAGGTAAACTAATAGCATCATTACACTTCACTCTTAACATTTTTCTTATGTCTGTAATCGTATAAAGCGTGTTTAATTCTAATTTATGAAATATATCAACCATTCTTTCAATCCAATTTCTCTTAACTTTGTTCTCTTCTGGCATAATAAAAAGAAGTTTTTAATTATTCTTTATAAAAATATATAGAATAAATACTATAAAAAAGTTACTAAACAAGATCTCTTCTTTGGTTTATAAGACTTTTTCTCTAGTTAAGGTGATTTTTTCTCGAGTAAAGTAAAGTTTAAATATAAGTTTGTCCACTAAACTTAATGACTATTAACTTTTAATACTACAAAAAAATATTAAAAAAATAAGATTATTATAATGGAACAGGAAAAAACAATGTTAAAACCTGTAAAACCTCCAATCAAACCTATAGCTGTTAAAGAACCAGCTAAAGTTAAGAAAATAAAAGAGAAGAAAATAACGATGACATTAGAAAAAAATCTTAAAAGTCTTGTTCATTTTATGGCATTTCCAGGGCCTCGATTAGGTAGGAGCACAATGTATGGTGAAGCTCCTGAAAAGTATATGCTAGATTCAATAAATTGGATCGGAAGGCACGGCTTTTTTAAAGGAATTGAGATCACCCTCATAAAAGATCACGAGATCCGACAGAAAGTTATTAATTTATTAAAAAAATACAAGTTTTACATTACATTTTGCGCTCAACCAATTCAACTAGTTAATGAGGATAATTTAATTGCAGAAACAGATATTAGTTCAATTGATGAGTTAGAAAGAACTAACGCTGTTAATCGTCTTAAAAGTTATTTAATTGAGGCCTATGAATTTGGAGCAAGTAATTTCTGTTTTTTAAGCGGTAAGGATCCAGGGACTGAGAATGGATTACGTTTAAGACGACAGGCAACACAATCTTTAATTTGTTCAATTCATGAAATTTGTGTTTATAATAAAAGTATTGCTAAAAAATTGAATAAAAAGCCTATGAAAATTACATTGGAAACGTTTGACAGGCTTTCAGAGAATAATTGTAAAAATCAATTGATAGGACCTTCTGATGAAGCAAGAGAGCTTGCTGAAATAGTTAGAAACAATTATGGTCATGATATTTTCGGCATTTTATATGATTTGGGTCATATGTTTTTATTAAGGAGTGGATTTGATCATGAAGAAGTAAATGTATTGCGTTCGCTTGCTCCATATTTAAATTTTATTCATATTGCAAATACAATTATTGACAAGGAACATCCTCAATATGGCGACTCTCATGTGGGGATGAACCATCCAGATGGAGCTGTAACTTCCGAAGTACTAGCAAATTTTGTAAAAACATTAAATGAGATTAATTATAAAAATCCAATTGGTTTTGAGTTTATGCCACAAGGAAGACAATTAAGTGAATCTGTCGTTAATATTGCAGTTGCATCGTATAAGGAAGCAGCTGAACAGATTGATGTGAATTATGCTTTAGGGTCATATAGATTTAAGACACGTAGATTTCTTCCTGAAAAGATTTTCTATATGATTACAGATTACAAACTAAGTAAGTATGAGGTTATTCGGCAGGAAATGAAAAATCGGCAGAGAAGAGAAAGACCTTGGGGAGAAAATTTGATCATTATAGCTGCAGATCATCCGGCGAGAAGAGTTACTCGAGTGGGAGAAAATGATTTAGCGATGGGAGATAGACAACAGTATTTAGGTAGAATTTTGAGAGTTCTAATTCATGACCGAGTTGATGGAGTAATGACTACACCAGATATTATGGATGATTTATTTCTGATTAATTATTTATATAAAGAAAATGGTGGGGAATCATTTTTGGATAATAAGATATTGTTGGGATGCACTAATCGAGGTGGATTGTCCGGGTCTTCTTACGAAATGGATGATTTATTAACAGCATACACAGTGGAAGATATTATAGAGTGCAATTTAGATGGTGCAAAAATGATGTTCAGAATTGATTTAGAAACACGTCAAGCAAGATATAGTCAAAGGACAATTGAAATATGTTCAAAAATCATTAGAGCATGTAATAGAAACAGTATTCCTGCGTTTGTTGAGCCTTTACCAGTATATAGAGAAACAGATGGAACTTATGTTGTTCAATATAATGCCGATGATATAATTAAAGCTATTGGGATTGCAACGGCGTTAGGCGGCTCTTCAAGTAATATTTGGTTAAAAATTCCATATGTTGCAAATTTTGAGCAAGTCGTAAGGAGCTCAAGTAACCCAATTTTAATGTTGGGCGGAGAGAGTACCGGTAATCCAACGGATATTTTGGAAAACTTTGAAAGAGGTTTAGGTGCTGGTCCAAATGTAAAAGGATGTTTAGTGGGTAGGAATTTATTATATCCTGGATTCGACGATCCATACGCTTCTGCAGTTGCTGTATCACGAATACTTCATGATTATGATAATACAGAAAAGGCGGTAAAAGAATTAGCGAAAAATCGAGGAAAATACATGGATTTTTTCACCTCAATAATATTGGGAATTCATACAGAAGCTGAGAAAGAGTTTAGTTATCCTTCAGAATTAACTTAAAATTTTCTTAATGCCTTAAAAACATTTGAAACATCTTTTTTTTTTAATTTAAAAGGTAAAATTATTTTAATTTGATTAATTTTTAATTAAATAATATGAGAAAGGAAAAATTCCTTAATACTTTTAAATTGCCTTCTTCAAGAAATCCAGATATAAAGATTATAAACCCAATGGAACAATTTCAAAAAAAATCTATACAACAAAATGTTATAAAAACTGGAACAACAACCGTTGGATTGATTTGTAAAGATGCAGTTATTTTAGGAACTGATAGACGTGCAAGTATGGCATATTATATTGCATCAAAAACTGCTAAAAAGCTTCATAAAATTCAAAATCACTTATTTATGACTATCGCTGGAACCGTTGCTGATGCTCAATACCTTGTTGATATTATAAAAGCTGAAACAACAATATATCAATTAGAAAAGGAAAGACCAATCCAGGTTAAAAGTGCTGCCAGAATTCTTTCAAATATATTATATCAAAAAAAAATGGTTCCATATGAAGTTGGATTAATTTTAGGCGGAATAACTGAGGAAGAAGGACCTATTTTAATGGATATTGGTTCATATGGTTCAATTTTACCTGATGATTATATTGCTATAGGATCAGGGACCCCGTTTGCTATAGGTGTCCTAGAGGCAAACTACAAAAAAAATTTGATGCCTGAGGAAGGCAAGAAAATTTGTGTTGATGCGGTAAAATCCTCTATAATTAGAGACATGGCATCCGGAAATGGGATCGATATTGCAGTTATTCGAAAAGATGGAATAAGTTCGGAAGAATTTATTCCAATTAGTTAATTGATTTTTTTCACTCTTTTTATTATTAAATTTAATTTTCTGGCTTTCTTTTACTATTTTAATTCAAAATTCGATAAATCTACTTATCATTTTTCGGATAATCCCCTTATTTTCTTTTCTTTTCTTTTTACTTATTCACTCTGAAAAAGGATGATTTTTTATTATATTTTTGAAAATAAATGGAGAAATTTAAATAGAGAAACTTTCACTTTAAATTTAATTACTATCAAAATATTTTTAAGGGATAAATGGGCGGGCGGGTATTTTAATAAAATTTAAAAATATGAATGCCTAATAAAATTTGATTAAAAAAAATTTTTATAATATTCAAATAATTACAATTAAAGAAAACACTCAATAAACACATTAAAAAATTAGAAAAAAAATTTTTTCATTGAGAGAAACATATTAAGCGAAGGAGAATTATGGTGGTTTACAAAATATTAGTGGATATTTCTCATAATGAACAAGTAGAGAGCTTCCCAGACGCTTTTAATGAAGATGATTTTATCATTGAGTTTATAAATAAGAATGAGGGACCGCTAACTTATGATATGTTAGAGGATTTTGATGTCTTAATTTTAGGGAATATTCAACACAGTAAGAACAATAGAGATGATAAATTTACTCCTGAAGAATTAAGAACCATAAAAGAATTTGTTGGAAAGGGAGGAGGTTTATTAGTAACGACTGGAGCTGGAGGAGATCGAGATATATCAATCAAACAGGGATCTATTAGAGTTCTTTATAAATTAACTGGTGTGAAAAAGTACTGGAATGGAGTGATACAATATCCTAAAAGAAATTCTATTATTGATAATGTCAATTTAAAAATTGATACAATATTTCAACATCCCATTACGGACGGTATTAATCGATTAATATTAGGTAATTGTACATTCTTTTCCATTACGGAAGATGCTGAAGATATAATAACAACATCTCAAAAAGCATCATATGAATATTTTGATCTAAAAGAAATTGATGAGATTGGACAAGTTCCCATCTGTGTCGTATCTGAATTTTTTAATGGACGCGTGGTAACTTTAGGATCATCATCATTTTTCTTAGAAGATCACGAAATCGGAATTGATATAGAAGATAATCGGAAATTCCTGGGCAATATCATTAGATGGCTCTGTTTTGACAAAGAAGAGAAAATTGTTGAAGGAGAGGAGGAAGAAGAAAAAGAAGAAGAGGAAGAAAATGAGGATTTTGAAAAAGATTCCTTTTTTTAAATAAAATTAATTTTAAGAATATTTTATTATTATTACATGCAAATATTGATACTAAAGGGAATTATAGTTTATTTTTAAAAATGATATTTAAACTTAGACGACCTGACGCCGATATTGCTTGGAAAAATCCAGAGATACTTAAAAGATTTTCAAGATATCGCGAAATTATTGAGAATACGCAAATTGCAAGATATATTATAGCAAAGACTGTAGAATGCGATTTTAATTCCGATGATTCAGTAGAAAATCTCGAAAAACTATTAAAACAAAAATCTAAAGAATTTAATAAAATTTTAAGTGAAGATATTAATTCACAAAAGAATCGCAAAATTCAGGAGAAATCTTATATAAACTTATCTGAAACGATTGCTTATAAATATCTTGAAAATTGTAAATTTTGTGAGAGAAGATGCGGTGTTAATCGAATTCAAGGCGAAAAAGGATTTTGCCACCTAGATAAGGATATATACGTTTCTTCTGCTTTTTTACATTGGGGAGAAGAATCGGTTTTAGTGCCAAGTGGAACTATATTTTTTATTGGATGCAATTTTGGATGCGTTTTTTGCCAGAATTATGATATATCTAACGCATGGAAAGGTCGAAGAAAAATTGAAGATATTGCCCAAAAAGTTGATGCGAAAAAATTAGCTGCAATTGCACAAAAATTGGTGGAGAATGGCGGAATTAATGTAAATTGGGTTGGAAGCGACCCTATCCCGTGCCTACAACTCATTCTTAAATCGCTGTTATATCAGAATATAAATATAACGCAATTATGGAATTCTAATTTTTATTTAACGGAAGAATCTTTGGATTTAATCATAGATTTTATGGATTTTTGGCTGCCTGATTTAAAATATGGAAATAATACATGTGCAGAAAAATATTCTGGAATAAAGAATTATTGGGAGGTTTTAACAAGGAATCTTAAAAAAATTCATGACGATGGCAGCGGAGAGATTATAATACGCCATTTGGTTATGCCTAACCATGTTGATTGTTGTTCCAAACCAATTTTAGATTTTATTGCGAAAGAGGTCCCAAAATCAGTTGTGAATATTATGGGGCAATTTAGACCAGAATACAAATCTAATCAATATCCTGAAATCAATCGAAGACCAACCTCAAGCGAAATACAAGAAGTTAAAAAGTACGCAGATAAGTTAAATATTCTTTATAAGCCAGTATCCTAAGTTTTAATTAAAGAAAATTTAAAATTTTAAAAAATATTTATCAAAAAAGTTTAATCTATAATCTCTTTAAGGATAAATATAATTTAAACCTAAAATTTAAAAAATAAGGGAATATTTTACTTAATAACACGTATTTATTTCTTTAAACATAGAAGATATTTAAGACATATGTTAATTTGGAGAGATTCCTATGAGCTTTGAATTGAAAGATATTAAAGGACTAGGTGTTAAAAGTGCCGAAAAATTGAAAGCAGGTGGTATTGAATCTGTTGAAAAATTGGCTCAATTGAGCGTTGAAGAGTTATCTAAAGTCGAAGGAATTGGAAAAGGCAGCGCAAAAAAATATATTGAAGGTGCAAAAACATTATTAAACTCTAGCAAAGACGAATTTATAAGTAAAACTGAACAAAAGGATAAAAAAGACGAAGAACAAGAAGCAATTGCTAAAGAAGAAAAGGATGTTGAAGAAGAATTAAAAAGATTAGAAAAAAAAAGAGAAAAGCTAAAAGAACAATCTATTAAAAAAGGTGATTTTGTTCTTGTAAAAATGACCGGTCGTACAGAAAAGGGACATATATTTCAAGTTAGCAGCCCTGAAGATGCAAAAAAAGCAGGGATTTATGATGAAAAGAAAGACAAACAAGGATTTTATACTCCAGAATTTGTAATAATTGGAAAATCCGGATTCGTAATTGAGGGTATAAATGAAATTTTAGAAACTATGAAGTTCTTTGAAAAAAAATCTGTCAGAATACCCCCAACTAAAGCGTTTGGAAAACGAGAGGCTCAAAAAATTGATCGTATGGCAATTCAAAGATTTAAAAAATTAAATGAAGGAAAACCTCCTGAGCTAGGGCAAACATATGTAAATAAAAAAGGACAGAGAGGTACTGTCACTCGCATTGTACAAGGACGTGTTATAATTGACTACAACCACCCTCTTGCAGGTCAAACTCTTGAATATAATTTAGAAGTCATTGATAAAATAGAAGAATTTGATAAAAAATTAGCACGTTTTATTGAATTAAGAATGCCTGGAGCAAAAGCTGATCAATTCAAAATAAAATTTGAGCCTAAGAAAAAGTCAATTGAAATTGAAATACCTCAAATGCATCAGTTTAATCAAGGTCTTTTAATGTTTAAATTTGGATTAGCAATGGATCTACAAAATTATTTAGATGGAATGATTGATACTGTTAAATTCCTAGAAGTTTTTGAAAAACCAAAAATTCCCGAAACACCTACACCTGAGCCAGAACAAAATCAAAATCATGAACACAAACATGATGACAATAAAAGTGATGAATCAAATAAAGAAAAGAAATAGATTTATTTGGTCACCTAAACAATATTTAATAACCTAGTCTATTTTATAAACTCAAAAGATTTTATTTATCTTAGAAATATTTCAAGGATCTCAATAATGGGTAAAAAAATAACCTCTTTTTATTCAAAATACAAAGGTGTTTCAGATACTGCAAAAAAAATCAACCGGATTTGGGAAAAACATATACGAAAGGCATCAAAAGAGATAAGGAAATTATATAAATGCGCACCGATCAAAGAAGAGCGCCAAGAAATTATTAAAGATATTCATAAACAGGGGTATAAGGTTTTTGATCTTCATATCCATACATATATTAGCGATGGGAATGAGAGTCCTCAATCTGTCGTAGATTATGCAATTGATATCGGACTTGATGGAATAGCAATAACAGATCATAATGCAATAAGAGGCGGAAAATTAGCTCAGCAATACATAAAAGAGAAGGGGTATGGTTTACTGTTATTTCCTGCAGAAGAGATATCTTCGTGTGAAGGGCACATTGTTGCATATTGGGTGGAATTTCCTGAAAAAAAGATTAAAGCAGGTCTCTCTGCTGTCGATACTTGTAAGAAAATTCATAATATGGGTGGAATAGCAGTTGCTGCTCATCCCTTTGGACCGCATGGTGTTTCAGACCCAGAATTATTAACCACACTTTTTGATGCATTAGAGATAAATTCTCGTTCTACAGCAGGTTCGGATTCTTTAGCAAAAGATTTTGCCGAGGCACATAAAATTGCATACACGGGTGGAAGTGATGCACATTTAATTCAATCTATAGGATGTGGATGTACAATTACTAAACACCCTGTAAAAAGAACTTCAGATCTTTATGAGTTAATTATTAATCACAAAACAGATGTTTTAATTACACCAATGTGGGTGGAGATACTTACATATCTTGAAGAATTAGCTGAAGACTATGAAGAAGGACTAATTCAAGATTAAATTTTTTACTCATTTTAAAAGAGAAATTTTATTATTTATCTGTTAGAAATAAAATCGAATATTTAATAAATGCTAAATAACTGTTTCAATCTTTAAATAAGTGATAAATTTAAATAAAGATTTTTTCTTATAACTTCATAGAATGCAACAAAAAAGGGTTATACTTAGCGCAGAGACATCTCATGAAGTTATTAAAATATTCATTGAGCATTTACAAAATCTTGATATTGATTTACAAATCTATAATCCAATTAGTAGTCCCCAAGATTTAGAAGATAATCAAATTTTCAATAGTAAATGCGATTTATTACTAGTTAAAGTTCATAATGATACCTCGATTGACTTTTTACATTATGCAAAACTTCACAATATTCCTACATTAAATAGTATCGATGCAGTTCTTAATGTTAAAAATAAAGTTTCTTTAGATTATAGCTTGCGTGCTATTTTTGATAAACATAATTTTGAAAACATTCGTTTACCTAAGTCTTGGACATATTACTTTTATAAGATAAAACCCTTTAAAAAATGGATTCAGGACAAACTTCCTATTGTTATAAAATCTCATTATCAGCACGAAAAAATGCAACGATTTAATTATTTAATTCGAGATATTAGCGAAATCAAGATGCTTGTTCGAAAGCATATGCTATTTCTTAATTATGATGTCTATATACAAGAATTTATTGACTCTGATGGAATTGATAATAAAATTTACGTAATTGGAGATAAAGTTTTTGGAATAAAAAGACCAAGCCCGATTTTTATTTATAAAAAATATGCAGCTCAATATATTGACACAAAAAAATTAGAACGAGAACAATATGAGCCTCCACCAGAATTAATTGAATTAGCTCAGATCTTAAGAAAAGAACTTAAAATGGAATTTTTTGGATTTGATTTACTAAAATCAAATCGAGATGGCAATTATTATATTGTTGATGTAAACGATTTTCCCGGGTATAGAGGTATTTTTGAAGCCGCCAAGACAATGGCAGATTATATAGAGAATTATTTAAAATTGAACGATTTGATTAGTTGATGTATTTAAATATTTAATTTGATTTTTTCCTTAGGTGTATATATTCTCCATCCATAATACGCACTAAATATGTTCTTCCTTTTATTATCCACATAATTTTATGACCCTCTCTTGCTTTTTTTCCCCACTCAGACTTTTTTCTACTATTTTGTTCGATAAATCGATAACCAAAAATATCTATGTATTTTACTCCACTACTAGAAAATTTTTTTACTGGATATTCTATACCATCAATTTCTACAGTTTTTTTCCCTTCAAATATAGCATTATATATCTTCAAACCATTTTCTTTTAAATCTTCCAATTTAATTAACCAACCAATTTTATAAAATATTTATTAATATTCACAATCGTTAATAATATTAAAAGAAAAGATAATTATAAAAAAGAATTTAATGTTTTTTTAGATTTCAAATAAGGCTTAATAAATTCAATAATTTTATTATTAAAATTCTTTAAAGTTAATAAGTCTCCTCGTGCATTCACATCTAATATGGATTCTTTTAAGTTTTGAAGATGGAGACCAGCCCATTGCATTCTTTTCCAAGCTTTACCGGATATGGAGTTATAGTATGCCTGATCCAGTAATTTCTTAGCAATAATATAATTATATCTTCGGTAATCATTTGGAATAAACCGTTTCGCTCGACATGCTAAATTATATTTCTTGCATAGAGTAATCAATTTTTTATGAATTTTTTTTAAATATTTTCCATCAACATACATATTCCCCTTGTATAAATTTAAAAAATCATGAAGAATATCTCTATATTTACTATTTTTTATTTTATTTATAAAAAACTGGGCTTAGGAATCCCGCATTGTCATTCCAGGTGAAAATAATATGAAATCACAATTTGCTTCTTTGGTTTTTAAAATTATTTCGTCTAAATTTTCATCGGAGTCCTCAATATAAGGGACAATTGGCATTAAATTAACACCAGTTTGGATTTTTGGAAATTCTTCTTTAATTTTCTTTAATGCTTCAATTCTCTTCAATGGAAGCGTTGCATGTGGTTCTAAAAATTTTGCAATCTCATCATCGAAGGTTGTAATTGTAAAGGATAACGTGCAATATGTATCATCTGCTATTTTAGATAAAATATCTAAATCACGTAAAACTAAATCAGATTTAGTAGAAATACAGACAGGATATTTATATTTGAATAAAACTTCTAAAATTTGACGAGTATTTTGATATTTTATTTCAGCCGGTTGATAAGCGTCACATACACCACCAGTTGCTACTACATCAGGTAATAATGTTCTGGCATTTTTTAATCGATTATCTAATTTTTTTTTAACATTTTTCTTTACAATAATTTCATTATCCAAATCAGGATGTAAGTAATATTTTTCAGAGCGAGCATCACAATAAATACAAGCATGTTCGCAGCCATTATATGGATTAAGAGTATAGCGGCACCAAAACCAACTATCAATATATTTCATTTTATTTATGATTGTTTTGAACTCTTTCTCGATATATTTAACCATAAAACCAAATTTTTCTTTAAAATATATATTTTAAATTTAGAGATTTATAAATTTATTTCTTACATAATTAATTCCTTTAATAAGAGCCTTTTTAGAATTTAACTCAACTATTAGCGCCCCATTATATTCATATGATTTAATCAAAGAAAAAATCAAATTAAAATTTATTTTTCCCTTCCCAAGACCAATATGTGGATCACGATCTTTTGTATTATTGTCAACTAAATGAACATTTTTAATTTTATTATGGAAGGTTTTCCAAAATAGAGTGGGGTCATCAACATTTGTCCAATAATGGGCGGTATCATAAGTTATAAAAAGTTCATCATGATTGAAATTCGAGAAAAAATTCTTAAAATCTTCAGTTTTCAATAAAATATTAAGACTTTTTGGCATATTTTCAATGCAAATTTTTACTCCTAAATCCTCGGTGGCTTTTAAAATCTCTTTCACAGACCCAATTAATCGTCTCATATTAAATTTATTAATGGAATTAACGACAAGATTCGCTAAACCGGGATGAATTGTCAATATTTTAGCACCAATCTCTTTACAAATTATAGCAGACTCAATATAAGAATCAATGGATGCTTGAGAGATTTTATCATTGTGGCTACATAAACTCACGTCTATAAAAGGTCCATGAATTTGTTTTTCTATCGAATATGATTCACATAATTCAATAAATTCTTTCTTATTTTCCTCAGAAGAAAGAATAGGAAAATCTAGAATAATCTCACAAACTTTTAATCTTTCATTTTCAGCCAATTTTAAAGATTCTTCAGTAGAATTTAAAAATAGTTCAAGAAGTTTTTTGGGTTTTTCTGACCATATAAGATCTAGAATTAAACCTAATGAGCTAATCCCTAACTTTAACATTTCTTATTTATTTTTGTTAGATATAATAATATAATAAATAATTAAAAAGAGTATTAATCATTTATCTAAGAATTAGAAAATAGAAGAATTTGAGCTCTTTACCATAAAAATTAATTTAATCTAATTTTTGCTTATTAATCAGATACATCTATTGGATAAGTCCCGTATTTCCTCTTGATGTTTTGCATAGCTTCAAATCGATCTACAGTAACTGCTGGATTAATAGAATGCCCACTACTGAAGATATACCCACCACCAGGAGCCAGCTCCCGTATTAAACGTTTTGCATAAGTTTCAATTTCAGAAATTTCACCAATTGCCAACATTATGGGGCTTAAATTGCCACAAAAAGTTATTTTATCTCCATACTTTTCATTTAATTTAAAAATATCATAGTCTGGATTACTAGTAGTGCTTTCTATTGGATTTAATACGTCAACGCCACAATTAATTATATCTTCGAAGATTTCCATTAAATCTCCATCGGAATGCAATAATATTTTGCAATCTTGTTTGTGAGCTGCATCGCATATCTGTTTAATCCATGGAAAGACATATTTTCTGTAATTTATAGGGCTCATAAATAAACCATTTTTAAAACCATAATCATCCCATAAAATTACCATTTGAGCATCATTCTCAGCTAAAATCTTAACAAGTTCAAGCGTAAATTTACCCCTATCATCAAATAGTTTTTTTGCTTGTTTATGTCTTCCAATAATTCTTGAGAAGGTTTCAAGTCCAAATCCTTCCCAAGTGCATTCCATCAAAGCTCCCGTAGATGGAACGGAGAATATTTCATTATTCATTTCTTCTTGAACTTCTCTGCCTGCTAAAAAACCGTTTAATCGAGCTTCCCAAGTAGGATCTAGTGGCTCCCAACTCTCGTAATCCTCAAAACTTTTAAAATGACCTCCATAATAACCCAATATTGGTGTGCCATCCTTTTCATAATATTCAAACCTCATAATTCTTCCATATTCATCAATAAATCCACTTGCATCTTCAAGAATTTCCCGTGGGAAGAGACTGGAAATACTTATTCCGATATCCAATCCAATTTTACGATAAAATTTATATGAGAATTTATATCCTGCTTTTAAAAGATTTTTTTGTTTCAAAAATTTTTGCATGAGTTCATTTTTATTGAGTACGTTTTTTAATAATGATATTCCGTAGTCTCCTTTACCAGGTTTCATACCGTAATGTTTCATAATTGTATTGTTCGTAAAAGCACTTTCCCAAGCTGGAACTCTGTCAGGTTCTTCATGATTTACAGTTTTTAATACCCGTTCTGGAGCTGTTAATTTACCCATTCTTATAATCTCTAATTTTTAATTTAAGATGTTTGCAATTATAAATTAAATCTAATACTATAAGTTAAAAAAAGTCAAATAAACCTCCAATTCCTCTCATTTTAGCATCGATAGCATGATGAGGACACATTTCCATACAACATAAACAAGAAATGCATTTTTTTCTCAAAAAAATAGGATATTGTTGCTCTTTAAAGTTAATCGCTTCAGCGGGGCATATTTGAGCACACTCGCCACATTTTTTACATAACTTCTGCTTTAAAACTGGTATTTTTTTAAAGATTTTATATACTACATGACCTGTAACATAACTAACAATATTTGTCATAAGTTCTCCAGGGACTTTAAATTTAGGAACTTGTTTTTTAGCATCTTCTAAGGATAAACCTAATATTTCAATTTCATCAAAATTTCCAATACCTAATCCCCTTTTAAACGCATTGTTTAAATGAGGCACATTTTTTAATCCATTGAATTTACCAATCTCTAATGCAACCAAATCTAATGCCAATTCATCTGTTCCAACAAGAATTAGGTTCCATTTAACCATTTCTCCCGCAGAAGGACCCCTTGGACCTTGCATAATTGTATGTAAATCGTAAATAGTTATTCTATTTGGTTTATTTTTCACAACCCATGAAAAATTATCTGCAAGAACCATTCCAAAATTCTGTGCGTTTTTGCCTAATAGATGATATTTTGCTTTTAATCCTCCAGGAATGATACCCCAATAATTTTTTATAGCTCCTGTCATCGTAGCCTCCACATGAGTTTTTAACTTTGGAAGATTTATTATAATATCGCAATCTTTTACTGGTTTTGATACAAAGAATTCTTTCATAATCAAACCGTCTTCAATTATTTCTTTTTCCGGAATTTCACTTTCAAAATTTACGAATTTTATACCTTCTCTCTCGCAAATACCAAAAAGTCCAATTTTCTTGGCAACAGAAGAAGCATTTTTTTTTAATTGCCCGGGAGAATCACCAATTCTTACATTTTCAATGGATACACCGATATTTTTTAGGTAAGCAACAACACCTTCAACAAAAATTGGTTGAGTACACGCATCTCTATTAGTAGAAAGCAAGTTTGGCTTTAATAAAATATATTTTGATTCTTTAAAATTAAATGGTAAATCCTTTTCAACCAATTTAATGGCATTAATAATTGCATCAATAATGTTATCAAAATCTCTTACATTTACAATACCTATTTTTGTTGTCATTGTTAACAGTTAAGATTTAAACATTATAAAGATAATAAACAAATTCTATTTTTCTAAACAAAACAATTTAAATTTGCAAATTTTATTCCCTTTGCTTTCATATTTGACAATGTTTGGGAAATATTTCCTTCTGGTATATCTATTCCTTTTGTTAAATCTACAATGAAATAGACTTCAAACCCAAAATCAATACCATCCATTGCTGTAAAATAGCAACAATAATCTAATGCAAGACCACAAATGAAAATTCTTTCAATATTTAATGATTTTAATAAACCTGAAAGACCAGTTTTGGTTTTTTTGTCATTTTCAAGAAATCCAGAATAGCTATCAATTTCTGGATTCATTCCTTTTCGAATTATTGCTTTAGCGCGCGAGATATCTAAAGATTTTTGAAACTCTGCCCCATTTGTTTCTTGAATGCAGTGATTAGGCCATAAAATCGGACCAATTGCTTCAGTTTGATATTTATCTCCCGGATTTTTTCCGGGGTGATTACTAGCAAAAGACTTATGAGTTTTAGGATGCCAATCTTGAGTTAAAACAATGGATCCCCCCTTTTCATAAAAGATTTTGATTATTTGATTAATTCCAGGGATAATTTGATTACCTTCTCTTACAGGTAAAGTGCCATTTGGCATAAAATCATTCTGCATGTCAACAATAATCAATGCGTCAGTTTTAGAAATTGTAATATCAATAACATATTTAATCTCGTCAAAATCCAAGTTAATCACTACTTTAAATATGTATAATTTTCATTCTTTTTATTTTATTATTATATATATTGATTCAAAACAAAAAAATCTAAAATTTGATAAGTAGAATAAAATGCTTTTGTTAGTTGATTTTATACATTTTAAAACGTTTTATAAAAAATAATAATAATTTTAATATTATCTTAGGTATAATATGTTTTTAATATGATAAAAAACACTAATTTAATTAATTAAATAATTAAACAAAATTTGATGACGTAAAAAATGTACCATATAGACGGATCAGATTATTTGAAAGAAAAATGGTATTCTAAAACAATTAGTGTATGCCCAGAATGCCTTCAAAGAATTCCAGCAGATCTTATTGAAGAAGATGGCAAGATCTGGATGTATAAAACTTGCCCGGAACATGGTGAATTTAAGGATCTCATCTCTTCTTCAGCTAAATATTATAAATGGACGCATTACAAAACTGATAAATGGCAATTTCTTAAAAATGGTGAAGCTAACCCTCCTGATGTTCCTGCAATAGATCCCAGAGGTTGTCCTTGGAATTGTGGTTTGTGTCCAGAACATTTATCAACTTGCGCTCTAGCACTCATAGACATCACAAATCGTTGCAATATGGCTTGTTCATTCTGTTATGCGAATGTTGGGAAAGCAGGTTATCTTATTGAGCCATCACTTGAGGAGATTGATCGGATTCTGGCACATTTCCGAAGCAAACCTATACCGCCCCCGGCTATAATGTTCACTGGTGGCGAGCCTACCGTTAGAAAAGAATTTCCAGAAATTTGTGCAATGGCAAAAAAGCACGGCTTTAAGGAGATAATAGTTGCAACTAACGGATACGGTTTCCAGCGAAAAAAGGGCGGACTAGAGTATACCAAGGAATGTTATGAAAAAGGTTTAGATACGATATATTTACAATTTGATGGGATAAATGATGAAACTTATGAGAAAACACGTGGTATTAAGAATTTAATGGCATATAAAGAAAGGGTTGTAGAAAATTGTAGAAAAGCAGATCTTACCTCAATTATCCTAGTCGCTACAATCGCTAGAGGTGTTACAGATATGGAGGTTGGGAATATTATTCAATATGCCATAGATAACATTGATGTAGTTCGGGGAATAACGTTTCAACCAGTTTCATTATGCGGGAGAATTTCATTTGAGGAAATGCAAGATTTAAGAATTACAAATGCTGATGTAATACAAGAAATTGATAAACAAACGGGTGGAGCCATAAGTATTGAGAATGCATGGTACCCATTAACAGCAATAGTTGAATTGGGAAGGATAATGTCATTTTTAGCTGGTGTTGAACCGGTTGAATTCACATGTCATCCAGATTGTGGTTTTTCCACATATTTAGTGGTAGATCCAGAAACAAATAAAATGGTGCCAATAATGGAATACTTTGACCCGCTTAAAATCATAGATTTTGCTAATCAATTCTGGGAAAAAATCAAACAAAAAGAAAAGGAACCAATAAAGATATTTACGGATATATTAGGTAATTTTGGTGATGCAGGCAAATCCCTCGGAGAAACATTGGATAAAGGCACAAACTGGTTAGACATGCAACAGTTACGTGCTAGATTTTTATTGGGAATGTTACAATACACTAAAAAATCCGGAAAATTAATGGATATGTTTACCAGAGTATTACTTAATGCCAAATGGGATAGTATTAGTTCATTCTCTCACGGCGCTTTGCTTATATCAAGTATGCATTTCCAAGATGCATATAATTTCAATGTAGAAAGAGCAAAAAGGTGTATCGTTCATTTTGGAATTGCAATGCCTGATGGCACAGTAAAGGAGTGTTCTTTCTGTACAATGAATACATTCCATCGACCTCATATAGAGAAGTTAGTAGCAAAAAAAGTAACTGATAAAATTAGAAACGAATTTGATACAACAACAGGTAAAGTTAGAGAAGAAATAATCTCTAAGGAGGAAGTAATCAGTGAAATTCAACCTAATGGCGGAATACCAGAAAGAAAAGGCATGGAGGATGAAATTTAAATTATGTCAGAAAATTCATCTGATGCCCAACCAAAGTTTAGAACATTAACTGAGCTTAAACCGAGTACAGCTAAAGAATATCAAGATGCAATAGTCAAAAGAGTAGATTATTTTGCCAAAACCGGGACTTCTACATTTAACAATGCTATTGAAAACGTAATAGTTACTGGAGCAGGATTTTTTTTAAATGCTAAGGAAAAAATTGATGCTATGTTAGGAGACGAACTTGTGGATAAAGTCCACAGTGTAATTGAGAAAATTCTTTTGTTGTTTTAAACTCTTTTATTTTTTTTTACCCAAAATTGTTATATGTGGAAAAAATGTGGCGTATTATATTGCAACTTTACCTGTAACAATTATTTTTATAATAAATGGTTTTGGGCAATTATTTTATGCCTTAAAATTAAATAAACAATTTCCAAAGGAACATAATTTTAAGAATTTTTATTTTATTTTTCTACTATGGATAACTGCAGCATTATGTTATCCTTTCTTTTATTCAACGGATAATGTTAATATTAAATGGTTTCAGGGATTATCAAATTTTTTCATTTGCATTTTCACGCCGTCTATAATATTTTTGATACTCCTATATCAATATGTAGCTGTTGTTAAAAAAAATCCAAACATAAAAGAAAAGAGAAACATTAAAAGGTCTATTGAAGAATTCGATAAGAAGCTCGAAAATATCGATGATTTAGAATCATATGACCTAAATACAGACATACACAGAAAAGCGCTTCATCTTTTTCCAGCAGGAATTATAGTTTTATTATGGGTATTTGCTATTTATATATGGGAAGGCATATGGCATGCAAATCAGGTATGGGGGATAAGTGGGGGGGATTTTGGTGTTTTTTTAATATTGACAGTGGGATATTCAGGTATTCTGTTATTTGCCGGTTTAGATTATGTTCGATTATCGTTTATTTTTAAGAATTCAAATATTTATCATCTATTACCGAATAATGTTCTTAACATTCTAAGTAAGACAATGAAAAGAAATGAATTATTTGAGTTTATTAGACCAGTATCATTGGTTTTAGCGTTCATACCGAGTTTATTTTTACCATTTAGCATATTTATTTCTATTGCATTAATAGCAACTTTAGCAGATGGAGCTGCATCTATTTTTGGAAAAAGATTTGGAAAAATACATTTTCCTAAACACAATAAAAAAACAATAATTGGTTATATTAGTGGATTTACTGTCGCTTTCTTAATAGGGATTGTTTGTCTTTTAATTTTTGAAGAAAATTTAAATTTTTCAGAATTAATTATTATATCATTAGCAGGAGCAATTGTCTTTTTTTTGATTGATATATTAAATCTAAATATTGATGATAACATATTAAATCCATTATTTTGTGCTTTGGTTATGGGATATCTATATCTCTTATTTGCCTGAGATTTAAAATCGAATTTAAGAAAATAGAATAAAATCTTTATATTATCGAAATTTATAAACTTTTAATAAGGAAAATGTATTAAATCTAAAGATTTGCGCTCGTGGTATAGTGGTAGAACTTAGGCTTCCCAAGCCTAAGACCCGGGTTCGATTCCCGGCGGGCGCATATTATTTATTTTTTAATTTTTTACCAAGAAAGACCTTTTCTAAATCTTATATCAGAAATTATTGTATCCATTATATCCTTTGGAACAGGTTGGAATGAATGAAAAATATTTTGCCAAAATGCTCTACCTGAGGTTTTATTTCTAATATCTTCAGTAAAATCCATAGCATGTCTAACAGGCATAAAAAAATCAATTAATGTTTGATATTCATTATATTGAAAAACTTTATTAACTTTTAATTGGTATTTCGCCAATAAATTTAATGCTTTTTTTATCAATTCAGGAGGAATTTGGATAGTAGTCTGATAAATCGGTTCAAGTAAAACTAATTGGGCATCATTTAAACATTGCTTAATAGCATCAAATATCATAGTAGTCAATTCTGAAATTGAACTATCTTCTTCTTTCGATGAAATATTAATAGCTTCTATTACAATTTTTATTTCTGTAAGAACCTCACCACAGAGGGGTCCATTTAAACAGATTTTATTAAAAATATCAATGATTTTATTCTTATCTTTATCATTTAAGATGATATCCTTAATATCCAACGGATTATTTATTAAAATATTTAAATTTTCATCACAATTGAGAAATCCTTCAATTTCTTTTGATGAAAAATTAGTTTTCTCTTTTAAGAATTCTTTTAATTTATTTAATGGCTTAATAATTTTATGTTCACCAGATCTAAAGAATTGAAGTGTTTTGTGATCTAAGCGTTTGATTTTGATTTGTATTGAATTTTCCCCATTTGGTGAAATGGTTGAAATTGATGAAGATTTGCCAAGGCAAGATTCCTTAAAAACACTTCGTGGCTTAGACATATCAACTCCAATACCTCTCTTTTTAATTTCATTAACACTAACTTCTAAATGTAATGGTCCCATTCCAGAAAGCAATAATTCACCAGTATCTGGACTTTCAGTATATTGTAAATTTGGGTCTTCGATAAGTAAAGCTTCGATCTGATTTTTTAATGGATCCAAATCCTTGAGATATTCGGGTTCCACTGATACAGTAATAACTGGTGTAGTAATGTATTTCACATTTTCAAATGCAATCATTTGATCAGAAAATTTTGTCTCGATTAGTGTTTCCCCACTTTTTATATTCTTTAAACCTCCAATTGCAGCAATATTTCCAACAGGTATCTCTTCTACTATGTCTCTTCTTGCACCCATAAATACTGCAACAGATTGAATAATCTGTTCATTATTTTCTCTTAAAAGAAATATTGGATTTTTTACTCTTAATACACCAGAAAATATTCTTCCGGTTCCAATTAATCTACCTTTATCATTTATAACTTTACTAAGGCAAATTATTAATGGTCCATTTGGATCACATTCTATCATAGCTTTTCCGATTTCTGAGGTGATATCTCCTTCCCAAATTTTTTTGATTCGATACTTTTGTGCTTCTATAGGATTTGGAATGTGATCTACAACCATTTCTAATATTGCTTCATGGATTGGATTTAGGACAGCTAGTGATTCATAACCATTATTAAGATATTTATTTCGTAGGTCTTCAAAAGATATTTTATTTTTCTCGAATATAGATAATGTAAAGCCCCATTTATGCAGAGCCGAACCGAATGCAACTGTTCCGGCTGCAGGAGAAACTTTCCATTCATCTTTAAATTCCGAATCTGCATATCTTTCAATTAATTTGTTAAAATCATTTATAATTCGAGAAATTTTTTTCCTAATTTGTTTGGGCTTTAATTTTAATTCTCTAAATAATCGATCTAACTTATTAATAAATAGAACAGGCTTTACCCCTTCTTGTAATGCTTGTTTAATTACCGTTTCTGATTGTGTTATAATTTCTTCTACTGCATCAACTATAACAATAACTCCATCAATCAATCTTAGGGCTCTTGTAACTTTACCGCTAAAATCTAAATGTCCTGGAGTATCAACTAAATTTATTAAAAATTCCTCGTTTCTACCTAATACTTTCTCATAATATAAAGAGATATTAGTTGATTTCATAGTGATACCACGCCTTTGTTCTTCTTCTAAGTAATCTAAAACTCTAGCTTCTCCTGCAAGGTCATGTGAGAGTAATCCAGCTTCACTCAAAAGTGAATCAGATAATGTTGTCTTACCATGGTCAATATGGCCAACAAGACCTATGTTCCTAATTTTTTCTATTTTATGCATGAGTTTTAATATCTCATCAGTTTCCTTAGTTCTTCGAGGCATTATTAAGATCGACTATTAATAAATAATTGGTAATAAAGAGAATAAATAATCAATTTAATATCTTATTGTTCCAAATTAGGGGGAAATGATTTAGCTACTCAAGATCTTCTTCATAGTCTTTAATCATATCGATTATTGACTCTGTTGGGTCAGATAGCGCATTAATCATTTCCCTATTATTAATATTAAATTTTATCATTTAAGAATTGCCTTTTTAATATACATTAAGCTATTAATCTAATTTTTAATGTTCTTTAAGTATTTTAATGCATAATTTATTGATAGAAAAAAAAAATATTGATATGACAGAAATTGCTGTTGTTGATATTGAAACTACTTCTTTAAAGCCATGGGAAGGCTCAATAATTGAAATTGGAATTTGTTGCTTGAATCTTGAAAATGGATCTATCTCAAAACTTTTTGATACAGTTGTTAGAGAAGAAAGATTTAATATAACTACCGAAAATAACGCATGGATTTTTCAAAATTCATCTATTACAGCTCAAGAAATTCTAAATGCACCCAGATGGGAAAAAATCAGAGATAAACTCAATATTATATTTGATAGATATCCTGTAGCTGCCTATAATAAGCAATTCGATTTTGGATTCTTAAGATCTCGCAATATTATTCCAAAGAAAGAATTACCATGTCCAATGATCCTTGCCACACCAATTTTAAAATTACCTCATTCAGATCCATATTATTCAAATTACAAATGGCCTTCAGTAGAAGAATGCTGGGATTGGTATTTTCCACAGATTCCATATATAGAAAAACATCGAGCATATGATGACTGTATTCATGAAGCCCAAATAATATATAAGATGCATTGCGTTGGACATTATACTTTTTGATTAAATCAATTTTCTTTTTTTTTACTTCCCTCTTGGCATATAATATTCGCAATTTAAAATAGGCATATCCCAAGGTTTTGCAAATCCAATTGCGTTTAATTTCAAACAAAGAAGAGGTAGATCTTCTTTAGGACGTTCTGCATATTTACAGAATAAACAGCTTTTAGAATAACGTTGCTGACCGATTTTTTTTTGGGTTTTCCCTATTTTATTTTCAATCAATTTTAACATCGATTTTTAAAATAAAAGAGAAATAAGTATATTTAAAGAAAAAAACAAAGAAAAAGAATCAAAAAGAATGTAATTTAATTAAATATTTAATTATTTTCAAATTAACATAGATTCTGAATTAGGATTTATTTGTTAAATAATTGTAAAATGTTCATATCTAGAAATGATTTGATGGAAGAGTATATAATTTAATCTAGGATGACCTCCCCATCAATTCTAACAATTCGACCATCCACATGTAATCTACCATCACAAAATAACTCTATGGCTTTTGGAAAAATTTTATGCTCCCACTTTAAAATTCTTGCTCCCAGTGTGTCTTCGGTGTCGGTATTATATGCAGGAACACATTTTTGAATAATTATAGGTCCATGATCAGAATGATGATCTACAAAATGAACGGTACAACCTGAAACTTTTACCCCATATTCTACAGCATCCCTCTGGGCATGCATTCCCTTGAATGAAGGGAGTAGAGCAGGATGTATATTCATAACACTTTCTTTAAATTGGCTAAGAAAATATTTACTTACTAACCTCATGTACCCTACTAAAACAATTAAGTCGCATGAATATTCCTTTAGCAACTTTACCATTTTTTTATCAAATTCCTCTCTTGTTCCTTTATGTTTATCAGATTCAATTAAGTAGTAAGGGATATTAAAGTTCTTAGCACGTTTCATACATAAAGCCCCCAGTTTATTACAAATGAGTACAACAACTTTTGCTTTATTTTTTAGGATGCCCTCTTCCGTTGCCTTAACTATCGCTTCAAAATTAGACCCACTACCACTTGCTATTGCACCAATTTTTATTAATTTCATGATGTATTGAAATATTAATTTTTAGAATTTTAAAATTTTATTATTATAATAAACTTTTTATAATTATGCTAATATAGTTTATTTGGAATAAGCTCTTTAATGAAAATTTTATAGCAATTTTATTAATGAAATATAAATAAAAGAGATTTAATCTCTTGTAACTTAAAATCTCATATTAATCTGATTAACTATATCTTTATTTGATATGTATATATTTTAATGTTTTATTATCTTAAATTGCAAATCATGAATTTTTTTATAAAAAAAGAAACTAATTCTTTAAATACTGAGTAAAATGAGTTGCGAACGTGAATTAAATAGGATAAAAACTGTAATTAAAAAGAATCTTCCAGCAGACATAAAAATAAAAAAGATCGAGTTTGAGGGTCCTGATATTGCGGTTTATTCTGAAAATCCTAAAGTTTTAATAGATGATGCTAATATTTTAAAAGATTTAGCAAAAAAGATGCGAAAAAGGATCGTAGTAAGATGGAATTTTGAGAAACGTAGAGATATGATAGAAACCGAGAAATATATTCAAGATTTAATTGGAGAGGATGCAGAAATTTCAAATATCGAATTTGACGAAAATAAAGGAGAAGTAATTATTGAATCTGCAAAACCAGGATTGGTTATCGGTAAAAAAGGAAATAATTTAACAGAGATAAGAAGAAATACCTTTTGGCAGCCAATAGCTATTAGAGCCCCACCTATAGACTCAAAAACGATTAAGTTAATTAGAGGTATGTTAAAGACTGAACGCGCCAAACAAAAGCAAATTCTTCTTAAAATTGGAAAGAGAATACATCGACCTACTCTGTTTAATGATTTAAAAATACGGATGACTGCTCTAGGAGGTTTCAGAGAAGTTGGGAGATCATGTATTTTAATCCAAACAAATGATAGTAGTATTTTGTTAGATTGCGGAGTAAATGTTGGGAATAGAAACAATCAATTTCCCTTTTTTGAGGTTCCACAATTTTTAATAAGAGATTTAGATGCTGTTGTGTTAACTCATGCCCATTTAGACCATTCTGGATTAGTTCCATTCCTTTTCAAATATGGTTATCGTGGTCCACTTTATTGTACTCTTCCAACACGTAATTTATCAACAATGCTTCAATTGGATTACATTTCAGTCGCTGAGAGAGAAGGACGACCTGCTCCCTATTCAAAAAGGGATGTAAAAACAACTGTGTTACATACAATTCCATTATCATATGGAAAAGTTACAGACATCGCTCCGGATGTTAAACTAACATTGCATAATTCAGGGCATATTCTTGGTGGATCAATTGTACATTTACATTTTGGAGATGGAGGTTATAATTTTGTTTATACTGGGGATTATAAATTTCAGAAAACAAGATTATTAGAACCCGCTACTGTGAGCTTTCCACGAGTTGAATGTCTTTTGACTGAATCTACTTATGGTGGGGCACAAGATCGAATTCCAAGCCGTCATGAATCTGAAAAGGAACTTAGAGATGTAATTAATGCTCATATCAGGAAAGGTGGAAAAATTTTAATTCCCGTCTTAGCAGTGGGACGAGCACAAGAATTAATTATTATTCTTGAAGAATTTATTTCTCATGGATTAATTGATAAAGTTCCTATCTTTATAGACGGATTAATCAGTGAAGCGACAGCTATACATACTGCTAATCCAGATTTTTTAAGTAGTGATTTAAGAGAAAAAATCCTTCATCAAGGGAAAAATCCCTTTTTAAGTGAATATTTCACAACCATAAGTTCTAAAGACGAACGAAAGGAGGTAATTAAAGGAGGTCCGTGCATTATATTAGCTACATCTGGAATGTTGATTGGAGGACCTTCATTAATATATTTAAAAGAATTAGCCGATGATTCGAAAAATGGATTGATATTTGTATCTTATCAAGTAGAGGGAACATTAGGTCGCAGGGTTCAAAAAGGTTTTAAAGAATTTCAATATGAAGATACAAGAGGACGGACTCAACTCGTTAAATTAAATTTACACTTATATACAATATCAGGTTTTTCAGGACACAGTTCAAGATCGCAAATCTCTCAATATATACGCAAGATCAACCCACCTCCCAGACTAATCATTGTGAATCATGGAGAGGAATCAAAAACGGTGAGTCTTTCATCATTGCTACATAAGAAACTAAAACGAACGACTAAAAGCCCTACAAATATGGAAACAATCCGTCTAAAATAATTATTTCAAAGCATTAAGTGTAAAAATCTTTTTCATAAAAATTATAATAAATCTATTTTTAATTTATTAATATCTACAATAAAATACGTAATTTTTTGTGAATTATCTTTTGACGTCAGTTGATGAAGAATATAAAAAAAGACCGAGATATATTTCGATACTTCGTATTACTATTCAGATTTTAAGCTTTTTTTTGATTAATTACATAATAATTGAGTTGATATTTCAAATTGATATGGATTTGTTTGAAGGATTAATTAAAATCCTACCTATTCTAAATTCCCCTCGAAATCCAATTTCGAAAGGAGCTGGGTTTCTAGAATTTATTATTTACATGATTGGTCAAGCAGAATTTCCATTTTTAATAATTGGAATACTGATATTAATATCCTTATTATTTTCCCGCATATTTTGTGGATTTATTTGTCCAATTGGTTCAATTCAAGATTTTCTATCAATATTTCGTTCAAAAAAAAAAAAACAATTCTCAAGAAATACTCATAAATTTTTGATTCATATTAAGTTGGTTATCTTGTTAATTATAATTATTGCGATAATGTCTTTAGGTATTGCAAAAATGATTAATCCAATTTTTTATATTGAATACAAAAGTAATTTAGGAACTTTTGCAGATAAACCGCTAGGTTATTTTTCTTTATCCGAATATTTATTTGTTTTTTTCCCGGAAATAATTCAAGATATAATTAATTCTGGTGAAATTCAAATTTTATTTAGTGATTTTTTAACTTTTTTCATATTTTTCTTTTATATTATAATTCTAATACTTGCAGTGTATTATCCCAGAGTATATTGCAGATATTTATGCCCATATGCGGCTTTAAGTTCACTATTTAGTGAATATTCTTTTTTGAAATTAAAACGTAATCCGGTAAAATGCGCGGGACGAAAAGAGTGCGGAATTTGTGAGAGAGTGTGCCCGATGCAGATTAGAATTTTAGATGAAAAATTTGAAGGCTTTACTGGAGGAGGAGAATGTATTTTATGCCTTCGATGTATTGAAAAATGTCCATATAATGCGCTGAAAATTAAATTTGGTTAATTTTTTAATTAGGATTTTTTACTTTTTCACACGTTCAGAAATTTCCTTGAAGTAACTATCACTCATACCTGCGATATAATCCCTCACGATCCAGCTAAGCTTATCTTGTTCCTTATATTTCTTATAATATATTGAAAAATCTCTATCGTCTATATATTCCATATGGTCTTTAAAAATGGGTGATTCATGATTCTCCATTTCTAAATCTTTTAAAGAAAATTCAAAAATCAAATTGAACTTGTCTCTTAACTTTTCCATAAAAGTCTTACCAGAATTATCTTTGATAAATAAATCCCTTCTTGAATAAATATAGTCGTAGTTAAATTGTTTTAACTCTTTGAGAGCTTTAAATATTTCGTCAGAATAACCTATATACCCCTCCTCATTCTCAAAACTAAAATCTATTAGGTCTTTTATTAAAATATTCATTATTTTACGATTAGTGTCCCCAAGAACTTCTCTACAATTCTCGGGGATATCAGAACGATTAATAAATTTTAAAAGAATGGCATCCTCAATATCTCTCCCTATATAGGAAATTGTATCACAAAATCTAACAACAATACCTTCATAAGACATTGGTATCCTTTTTGTTTTATTTTCGTGAAAACAATCATTATATTCTTTAAAATGATCGTTCCAAGTCTTTCCATTTATTTCCACGGGTTTTAGCCGTTTTTCATTAACTTCACCATCATGACATAATATACCATCTAGAACTTGTAATGTTAAATTTAATCCTTCAGCAGGTTTTGTTGGAAATCTCTTTTCTAGATAAAATAACCATCGAACTCCTTGAGCATTATGTATAAAAGTGCCTAAACCGTATTTTTCAGTTATTTCATTTAGAATTTCTTCACCTAGATGTCCATAAGGAGTATGACCAATATCGTGCCCCAGAGCAATAGCTTCAATCAAGTCTGTATTTAATGCTAAAAGCCTACCAACTTGACGAGCAACTCTAGAAACTAAGGTAACATGTAGCGAACGGTGAGTAATATTAGCATTATTTACTTCGAAGAATACTTGCGATTTATCTATATATCGGCTGAAGGAAAGACTGTGTCCTATTCTATCTACGTCTCTAAAAAAAGGAGGTCTGATATCTAAATCCTGATCTTTTTCTTCATAATATCTTGAGGCCATAGAATCTAGAATACCAAGTGGACCAACGGAATTATCTCTTGATAAACGAGCCCTAAAACGATTAAATCTATCAATATCCATAAAAAATTTGTGAAATTATTAATAATATTAAATTTATTTTAATAATTCTTCATTTAATTACTTTTTTTCATACCATATACCAAAATTCAGAAAAATTAACATTTGGATCACAATTTTTATAACGCTCAAAATCTTCAAAAAATGGTTATGCTCGGTCTAATTAATCCTTTAAGAGATATTTTATCACAATTTTTTCTTTCTTTCCGACGGTTTTATGCAAATTAACTTGCGTTGATTTGTTAGGTGGTCTAGTAAGCAAACGAGGCAGAGCGGGAAAAATTATTTTAGGGTTTTAACTTTAATTATTTATTATTAAATATGAAAATATAAAAAATTATAAGTCAAAAAAAAGTTTTTTAATGGTAAATAAGATTTAACGCAAATAATTAGCTCCGTAGTGTAGTGGCCAAGCATCTGGGGCTCTGAATCCTGGGACGGCGGTTCGAATCCGCCCGGAGCTACTTTTTTGAATTGGATATCAGTATTTATTAAAAAAAGAAAAAATATATTAAAATAGAATAACAATTAATTTATTAGAGAAAAATTTAAAAAATATTAAAAAGAGAATAATCAAATGCCAATTATTAGTTTTTCAGCTAACGATCAGTTGAAAAAATTCTTAAAAAAATTAGTTTCTAAAAAATATTATCCAAACCAGTCAAATGTTATAAGAGATGCACTTTTAAGACTTATGTCAACAATGGAAGTTTCAGAGATAGAGAGAGATGTAGTTTCAGAAAAGATAAAAAGGAAAATAATTGGAAACGCAATATTAGTGATAAAACATGATGATGATTTAGCTATTAAGAAAATTTCAAAGATAGAAACTGATTATCAGGATTACATTGCAGGTAAATCACAATTCTTATACTCTAAATATAAAACAATATTATTAGTTTTTGAAGGTGAGTTTGATAACTTCCACAATTTTATTACAGAATTAAATACTATTGAAAATTTAAAGAATTTTCGATATATAATTATTAGTTAAAAAATCAAAAGGAAAAAATTTAGAGTTTTATTGCCCTTCCTATAACACTTTTAAAATTTTCTATATCATCAGCTAATTTTTCCGCATCATTATCATTAATATTATCATTTTTACTGTATTTATTTAGACTTGTTAACCAAAACTCAATTCTATCCAAGACGGGGTGCGTCTCTCCCAAAAATTTTCTTACTCTCACAAATGTATCTTGAAGCTTGATACGGATATTATTTGCCCGCCATTTTAACATACAATAATCAGAAATTTCCATTAAATTTTGAGTAATGACCATTATGTCAAGCGTTTTTTCACGCTCTTCAGATTTTATTTTTCTGATAATATTTATTTGCTCAAATAAGATTTCAATAATTTTTGCTAACCAACCAGTTAATTGCCCGGGATTTCCGCACCAAACTCTTAATTCTAATGATTGATTTTTAGAATTAATAAATATTCTAGTAATTATTCTCCCACCGGTTACTTTTGCTTCAGCACAATACCATGCTTCAGCTTGGTAATTATCATCCTGACCTTCTTCATGAGAATTAACAATGGTAGTTTCAAAACTTTTTAGAGTTCTTTGGGCAGCTCTGAAAGCCAACCGAGGATCGAGATCAGCAATCATAAATGCTCTTGCATCACTCGGTAGGTCTTGGATCGCTAATTGACAATCTTCCACATTGTCGAGAGTAGTGATGACTAATGGACATTTTATTTGCACATCTTTTCTCTTGAGATGTATGGTTTTTTTCTCACCTTTTGGAGACTTAAAGATAACTGTCCCACCGATTGAAGATATTCCACATTCTCGGGGTTCTAGATAAAAATCAACTCCTCTTGAATTACCTGGTTCAATAACAGGAATTGAAATTATTTCATGTCGTAGATTATAACTAGAAGGGGCATCAAGTATAATTTTAATAGAGTGAATTGCCACATCACTATGATTTCGAACTACTACCTTAAAGTGTAATTGACCTCCTTGAAAATCATATTCTCTAAGAACTTCAACTTTCTCAAATAACTTTGAATCACCTGTAGGAATCTCATCTAATTTTATTGAATATTGAGATGGGATGGGAGTTACTTTTTCTAGAATGAATATTTTATGTAATGAATCAATATATCCTTCAATGGAGCCCCGCGAAATCAGAATTGCTAATTTTTCCTCAATGTTTGACTCAGTTATTCCTAAACGTCTTGCTAATTCTGTTAATGATATTTTCCTATAAACTTTAGTTATTTCCTTTATTTTGATTTCTAAGTGTTTTTGAGTCATAAATTCTCTTCTTTGAGTAAATACTCCCTTAAGTCCACCGCTTTGTATAAGATTAAATAATGTTCTGCGACTTAATTCAACAGCGATTTTGAGATCTTCTGATATTTTATTGAGTTTGAAGATTCCCTTGTCTTTCGCATATTTCTTTATTTCACTATTTAACTGCTTTTGGGTGATTACTTCATTTCCTTTATCCGCAAAAAAAGCAACTAACTTTTCTAATTTCATTAAATTTACACAAAAATTTTTAATATTTTCTGAGTGTAAATCTAATTCTTCACTAAGTTTTTTTATAGAAATTCTGCCCTTTGAATCGATAATTTCCATTAATATATCAAAGATATGTTGTTTTGTGTAATATTTTTTTTTGCTTGTTGTAAAAGAACCTTTTATTTTATATTCCTTAATCAACTTTAATATTAATTTTATAGTATTATCAGAACTCATATCCAACATTGAAGATAGATTTTGATTTTCAATAATTCCCTCTTCTTCAATTTTTGAAATAATTTTTTGTTTGATTTCTGATGAGATATAATAAAATAAATTATGAACCTTATCGATAATTCCATAAATTTTGTTTTCATTAATATAATTTTTAATTATTCCAACAATCTCGTCTGAACTGACGTTAAACATTGTTGATAACGTAGTAAAATTTGTAATTAAGGCACTTTTTAATACTGCTAAAAGGCATTTGGGACATACTTCCTTACCTTCGAATTTACTTAATTTTTTATTGCATACTTCATCAAATCTTATTATACCAAGTCTTTTCGCATCTCTAAGAACTCTTTCTTTATAAGGATAAAATATTCCAGGAGATTTTAAATACGAATTCCAACCACATTTTTTATCAGTGCATTTTAAGTAGAATTGACCAGAAGATAATTTATCTAACTGCACAAGCGATTTACATTCAGGACATGAGCTTCTTTCTATTATGGAACAGCGATATCTTAGGACTTTAGCATTAGCTCTTGAATAATATAAATTATGTTCTTTACAATACCATTTTTCTGTACTGATTACATGGTTTATGCAAAAGGAAGCCCCACACTTCTCACAAGTAAATACTATGTTTTTATCTTCACAAAATTCGCATTTCATTTTTATAAAACAATTGTTCTTTTACTAAAGATATATATTGTATTATTAAAAATTTTTATAGTCCAATAATTAATTATTATTATTATTAGCAAATTTAAAGAAAATTAAAATTTAGGCTATTACAGAGGAAAAATATCTATTCGAAGTACCGAGAGAACTAATATTAGGATATTAAAAAAAATTATTAATATAATCATAATAATGGAAACCTTACTAGATTTTTGATTTTTTATCTTTCTTCTTTTTGAACTATATTCACTTATTATTGCTAATGGAAACAATCCAAGAAATGTACCTACAGAAAAGGATATAATTGTCAAGAATCCACTCAATAATCCGTAGCTTAAAGTCCAAGTAAAACATTGAGTATAAATTAATATCTCAAAAATACAAGGTGGAAGACCTGCTAAAATCCCGATAACATAAGGTGTTCTTTTTTTGTCCCAATCAATATCAATCTTTAATTCATCAGCATATTTAGAATGAGGGGCATAATGGTGAGTAATAATATAAATTAACATAAAGACTGATACTATACAGCTTATTAATGCTCCAAAAAAATTTTTCACATAATTCTCTGTTGGAATAAATGTAAAAAATAAACTAAATAATGAAGCTAATGTGCCAATAAATACATTGGCAGTCATCAACCCTGCACCATATATGGATAACATAACCATACTATTTTTCCAATCTTTACTTACCCCAAATGACCAAAAGCAAAAAATTGCTTTGTCTTCACAAGGCATAAGTGTATGCAGAATTCCGATGATGAAGGCTGGCCACAATACCAGCAGTTGTTCAAGAATCTTGGATCCGCCTAAATTAAAATATTAAATTATTATTCAATATCTAAATCTGTATCTTTTTATTTTAAATTTTACATTTAATATTAAGATCTGTATATTTATTATTGTTTCATTTAATTGAAGAATTCTTTAATGAAAATTTAATTAATCCATAAAAACATATTAGTAAGAATATAGTAGGGACAAAATTATAAGGAAATACGTCATGAATCAGATACCAGAGACCAGTAAAAAGCATACTAAAAAAACTCAATCCAAAGAAACCGGGTTTTATATACTTTTTTAGAATTATTAGGCTATTTGAAGAATGAAAAAATGTTATTGCTAAAATCGGTCCTAAAATTATAAGGTGATGATCCCAACTATCAAAATAAACTAATAACATAATTATTAATCCAAAACTAAAAGCATGAGTTATGTCAAATTGTGGATTAACTCTTACAAAATATATGAAAATACCTAACATCCCAATTATTATAAAAATTACTAAAAAGATGAGAAAGGAACTTACGGGAATTCCATATAAAATAATCACATTTAAGACTAATCGCGTAATGCTAAATGAATGATTTACAATTTCTGGTGTTGAACCAAAAAAATTTACTTCTAAAAAGCCATTCCATAAACCTGGAATAAATAAAAAAAATAAAATATTGAAACTTAATGGGAATATAATACCAACCAATCTCAGTATGCTTCTAAAGAAATCAATCTTGATTTTTTTATTTTTTAAATCAATTTTTAATAGGATTACAAAAGGTACTATAAAAATTGTTATAGGTTTTATAATTATACTTATTCCTAAGCAAATTCCTCCAAGAATTTCCATATAAAGCGATGTTTTTGTTTTAAAAAAATAAATCGAAATTAGGAGAAAAAAAGTTACAAATAAATTGATTTGTCCAAGAATGTAATTAAATGAATGCGGAATAAGTGAGAGAAAAATGCTAATATAAAGAATTACTCTTTTCTTATCCAAATCTTCAATATTGGAATTTGCCGAAATTAATTTAACCATTAATACACAAATCGAAAAGGCTGTAAATAAATTCAATAATTGAAATATAATAAAACCTAAATCATAACCTAATAAGTAAAATGGTACAAAAATATACGCCGAAATTGGAAAATATCTAAATGGAAAATCATAATTTGCCTCATTATATAAGTCAGGGAGGTCGGTTATTGCTATTTTCGAAACATTGAAATACGTTAAGAAATCATTTTTATAATAAAGAACGGTAAAAAACAATATTAGAGAAAGTGCAAAATAAAATAAATGTATGAAAAATGCGATTTTAAATAATTTTTCATCCCAAAATTCTTTGAAGCTTTTCTTTTTGTTTAATAAAAAAGATTTAAAATCCATTAAGATAAAAGAAAATAATTTTTTAAAAAAGTCTTACTAAAATTTTTTAATTTTAAACTATAAAAGTTAAATTATGTCATTGATCGATAAAAAAAGACAATTAAAACTATTACAGGAACATACTGAAGCTATAACACCCATTTTAGAGAAGAGAGAATGGGAAGAATACTTTAATGTCGATAGAATGAAGAAAATCAGTAAAGAAGTGTATACGAGTAGTTTATTCTGGGAAATTATTAAATCGGGAAAAAATTATTTCAAAAAGGTGAAAAGAATTGTGAGTAAAGAAAATAAAAATTAAGCCTTATTTTTTCTTTATTTATACATTGCTTTTTTCCAAGATTAAAAAAAGTAGAATTACGAATAACCTTATTTATTAACTAAATAACACTTCTTTATCATTATTTCAATACTTATTATTAAACTTTCAAGCTCTTTATTTTAAATAGCTAAATTGCATTATAAATCATAGAATTATGTAATTGTTATTTCCAAAAAGTGGTGTAATTCAATAATGAACGATGTAGACGAAAAAACATTGAAAAGATATGGAAATCGAAAATGCCCAGATTGTAAATCAAACATTTTAATAAAAATAGTTCAAAAACAAGTAATTGGAATATGTCAAAATAATAATTGTAAAAAATTTTGGATATTCTACAAAGATAAAAATAGTAAGGTCAATTCTATTGAAGCCTTAGAAGTTAATGGACTTATGGAATTTTACGTGGAGTTACCATTTAATCTAAGTATTCCAACAGGATTATATGCTCTTAATAAACCAAAGCAAATAATGTTAAGAAGAGATATGTATCATTTTCAAAAAGGCAACGAATTAGAAAATTTTCAAACATCCCAACCGATTTATGCTCCCCAAGATAAGGTATTTAATGAGCATGGTTTAATTAAAGAAGAATTTGACGAATTTAAATTTAAAAGAAAAATGAGATCTGTACTTTTTAAAAGATATCCATTGAAATCGTTAATAAATAAAAAAATAACTATTGAGCGACTTATTGAAAAAGGATTCTTTAATTCATATATTTATAAAACTCAAAATCAGTTTTTTCAAGATGTTAATGAATTTCTATCATATTACTCATTATATTTTCCATCAAACGATATAAATATGATGTCTCAACATGAAGTAAGACCCCTTTCGATTTATGAATTCAGTAAATGCATTTTCAATAGTCATATTATCATAAACCAGAGATATTACCCATTTATTCCAATAATTCAAGATATAACCAATTTGAAAGGTATTCCAGATATCACTTATCTCACAAATAATGGTAAAATAGAAGAATTTGATACGATTTTACAAAATCGGAAGAATTATCCTATCTTTCCCCATCAAGAATTATTTCTTTTAGCTCGTTCGCTTTATAGGACTAATAATATCCATATGGGTGCCTCTGTTATTACTACCTCGATTGCTGCTTTAGAATCTTTAATCCATAAATTAGAAAATAATCATCCTGAATTTCAAAACTTAAAGAAATTAAAAAAGAAATGGGAAAGTGACCTAGACGATAAAAATCTAAATTTGGATAAATATAGAAATAAAAGTGGAAGGAAATATTTCGGTTTTTTGGAATTTTATACAAATATCCAACCTTTATTAGCAAAAATCATAAAAAAGAATTACCCAAATAATTCTCTCTCCATAAAAATGATTCTAAATTATTTAAAAAATTTAAACATAACAAGATGGATTAGAAATGACATAACACATAGAGCCAAAATCGAGCGTGAGATTGAATTCAGTTATGATAATGAAACTGGATTTACAGAAAAGTATTTAATTTCATATAAAAATAAAATAACAGGTCAAAATAAAACTATAAAATTTTCAGACCTTTGGCAAAGTATTTTGAAGACATATGACTATCTTGATAAAATTCTATTAGAAACAATTTATCCCCAAATTAATTGGGATCTAAAATCAATTTACAAAAATGAAATTGCAGCTAGAAGTACAAAACCAGGTAAAGGTATTATTCAAGTCTTAATGAATTTGGATTGGAGAGAAACCAATTCATATAATATTAACTTAAGTAAATTTGCTGTTCCTCCTGAGCGATTTCCCATAGGAGTCGAAACTACTGATGGGAAATGTATCAATATGAATATTAATTATGAAAAAGGAAGGTATGAATTTGTTGGAAAGGGAGAAGAAAATGGTGATGGATCATTCTCATACAAAGTGATGTCATTTCCTATTGATCTTTCCTATGAAGAAGTTCAAAAACATATTAAAAATAAAACTCTAAATTTTTATATCGATGGTAATGCGAATTATTATAATTATAGAAGTTGTGAGAAATGTGGTTATATAATTCCAATTCATCATCATTTATTGTATTTCAATAATGAATGCCCTAATCCAGAATGTAAACATAACTTCAGTTTCAGAGATTATTGGTATGTAAAAGGTCATCTTTTACTTGAGCAACCAAAGTATCGAGAAGCAATAAAATGTTATAATAACGCAATATGTATAGATCCCACCTTTCAAGAAGCATTGAACGATATTGGTGTTTGTTTCGATAATTTGGATTTACTTAATGAAGCTTTAGAAACATTTAATAAAATTATTGGAATCAATCCATCAAATAAATTAGCCCTCTACAATAAAGGAGCTATCTTTATTAAATTAAAACAATTTGATAAAACTAATATAATCATTGATAAATTGTTGGAATTAGATGCAAACTATGCTCGGGCATATTATCTAAGGGCTTGCTTGAAAGCTGTCAAAAATCACAGACTTGATGCGATTAAAGAATTAAAATTAGCATTAAATCTCGACAAAGATTTATTAAATGATGCAAAAACAGATCCCGATCTAAAAAATATTAGAAAATTAAAAGAATTCAAAAAATTATCGAGAAACTTTAAGTAAAAAATAAGATCAGCAAGTTAGCTAAGGTTAAATTGGATTATGAAGATCTATGAGATATTGCACAAAATTAATTGAGTGAAAAAGATATATTTCTATTGGATATATTATAGGTTAAGATAATAATGAAATGAAGTTTAATTTGTAGAACTCAAATATATCAGTTTTTAATACTATATTATATTAAAGAAATTTAAAGGAAAATAAATTGAGATGTCATGTTTGTAAGAAGTTTAAATATTAGAGAATTTAGAGGAATTAAAGCTTGTGATAAAGCTTTAAAATTTAGCAATTTTACAATTTTAATTGGAAAGAATAATGCTGGAAAATCATCAATATTAGAAGCATTGTCCTTATTACCCGACCCAGGTATAAAAGATTATTTCACTCGACAAAATAAATTAAATAATTTACAAGAACTTCATCAGGGTTCAATTAAAGATCTTATCTATCTTTATGCGGGAACTGCAAATTTACAATTTGGGATTGAAAAATCAACTGCAATAATTGAAATAAGTGAAGAAGGTTTTCGAACATCTTGGAATAACAAATCAACTTCCACGGGTGCAGCAATCTCAAATATGTATGAATTGCCTCATAATAAATTATCCGAAATGGTTCTATTCGTTCCCTTTACGACATCTATACTGAGTGATTTAGAGGATAGAATGAGGTCTCTTAAGGAATTAATAATGAAAAAAGGATATCATATTGAACTTGCAAACTTTCTTAATGAATGTGTTAATGATGTCTATAGCGAGCTTGTTTTCCTCGAGCCTATTAGTTTAAGAAAAGTATATCCTGATAACAAAGTGTATCTCAAATTGAAAGATCTTGGAACAGGAGCAGAAAAATTAATAAAAATTATGGCGTTATTTGAAGTATTATCTCCTAAGCTTATAATAATTGATGATTTTGAAACAGGTTTTCATCCCACAATGATAAAATTATTTCTAAAATGGTTAAAAAAAAAAAAATGGCAGACAATAATTTCAACCCATAGTATAGATGTGTTGTATCACTTGGTTGATATTAAGCCAATAGATACTAGTATTCTCCAATTAAATAAATCGAATGAGGATATCTTAAGTCATGAAGTTTTAACTTTAGATGAGCTAGAAGATTTATTAGACGCAAACACAGACCCACGCTTATTATTAGATGCACTTCGATTATGAATTTTCGATGTGATTTTAATGAGATTAGTGGACAATTTGAAAGGAATTGAATCTTACTATTTAGTAATTTCTGGTAATGGAACATTTCCAGAGAAGGTTATATTAAAAAATCTTTGTAGGAAATATAATGGACATGACAAAGCTATATTTTATATAAGCACACCAATTAAGAAACAAACGGGATTGAATGCTCTTAATGCTATACAATTATATACTAAAAAATTTCAGATAAATTCTATAATTTTCATTGTAGATGGGGAACACATTAAGCAGAATGCTAGGATCGAGATTAAGAAGCATTTAAAATCTAAAGGAATAGGGATTAATGAAGTTATACCCCTCCAAGGAGCATTCTTAATAAAATGTAAATCAGGACCAGATGACATCATTCTATTTTGCATCACATTAGGACCAGAAGTTTTCATTGAAGAGGAAGTTGCTGAATTGATTGAACTCAAATTGGGTGTAAAAATTGACCTCTCACGAAAAAGAGAACCCAATGGGAGAAAAACTATTAAAAATCAGATAAAACAAGTTTTAAGGGAAAAGGGGAAAACTATTGAAGAGTTAGTAAATAACACTGGAAAAACTAAACTTGAACAAACATTTCCCAACATATGTGCAGTTCTTAAAAAAATAGAAGAAGAGCAGTAAAAATTTTCTTTAACATTTTTCACTAAATTTTCATGAAAACCAGACTTTGAATTTACCATTCCAAAAGTAATCGGCATTCAAGAAAGAAGAGTTCCTAATAATTTCAATAATCCTCAAATATAAATTAAATATTAAATTTCATATCTTAATCAATTATAGGGAATTTCAAAATGTCTTTTATCAAATCTAAAGTAATAGAAACTATTTTTGGAGTAATTGTTGGAAATAGAGATGTATTCCCCGATCAATTAGTAATGGAGGGAAGAAAGGAAATTTTAGAAGTATTAAACGAATTAAAATATAAATATGTGGTTTTAAATGAGGAAGATACTCAGTTTGGTGCAGTAGAGACATATAAAGATGCAATAAAATGTGGTAAATTATTCAGAGAACATGCTGATGAAATTGTGGGGATAATAATCGTACTAAGCAATTTTGGCAATGAAAGGGGAATTGCAAATTCTATAAAGATAGCGAATCTGAATGTTCCGATCTTAATTCAAGCCTCATCTGATGATATAAACCAAATGGATCGAAAATTTAGAAGAGATGCTTTTTGTGGAAAAATTTCGGTCTGCAATAACCTATATCAATATGCAATTCCTTTTACTTTAACTAAATCTCACACATGTCCAATTAATTCAAAAGATTTCAAGAATGATATTATAAAGTTTGAAGCAATCTGTAGAATCGTTTATAAAGTAAAAAATGCGAGATTGGGACAAATTGGAACAAGACCAGCGGCTTTCAATACGGTTCGATATAGTGAAAAGATTTTAGAAAAAAATGGAATTTCCGTAGAACCGATAGATTTATCAGAAATTCTGGCTGCAATAAATACCTTAAGCAATGATGATATATATGTAAAAGAGACAGTGGAATATATAAAAAACTATACAGAAACTAAGATATTCCCTGAAGAAGGTATAATAAAATTAGCCAAATTAACTGTAGTTATAAAAAATTGGGTAGAGGAGAATGATTTAGATGGTTTTGCATTTCAATGTTGGCCTAGCATTCAAGATAATTTTGGGATTGTGCCTTGTGCAGTATTAAGTATGTTTAGTGAAGGATTAATACCAGGAGCATGTGAAGTAGACATTTCTGGTTTAATAGGAATGCTTATATTACAATTAGCTTCGGGAAGCCCTTCAGCAATACTGGATTGGAATAATAATTATAAATATGAAGAAGATAAAATGGTAACATTTCATTGTTCAAATCTACCGAGATCATTTTTAAAAGAAGCAGAAATTACAACTCATCCAATTATTTCTGATGGAAAAGGTGCAGAAAAATCATTCGGCGCTATACAAGGTAGAATTCCTGCTGAATCTTGTACTTTTCTTAGAATTGAAACCGATGACATCAATGGAAAAATAAAAGGAATATTAGGTGAGGGAAGATATACCGAAGATCCTCTACAAACTTTCGGTGGTTATGGCGTTCTTCAAATTTTACATTTACAGAAATTATTAAAGAAATTATGTAAGAATGGATTTGCCCATCATGTTGCAGCTACTTTAAATAAAGTAGGGGATATAGTATATGAAGCGTTAACAACATATTTAGGATGGGATATTGATTATCATACCGGAAATCTGTAATTTTTTCATTTTCCTCTTAGGATTTCTATCGTTTTATTAAAGAATCCTGAATTAAAAACTTTCAAAGTCTTTTCATTTTTTATAGCCAACAATTCTATTGGATAATAATCATTATCTCTGGAATTTCTAACTCTTTGTTTTAAAAATTTTTGTATGGCAATTGAGATAGCATATTTTGAATTATCACATCCAATCCATTTACGATTTAACTTCTCTGCCACATGTAAAGTTGTTCCAGAACCGCAAAAAAAATCTGCAATTAAATCACCCTCATTACTCCCTATCTGAATTAATCGCTCTAATAACATTGGATGTTTTTGAGTAGGATATCCAGTCCATTCTGAAGAAGCTGGTTGAATACATGGTATCCGCCAAACATCATCGGCTTTTTTATCATGAACAATTCTGTATTTTACATGACCATTTTCATCCTTTACATTCTTTAAGACACCATTTACCGATTCTCGCATTAATTGTTTTACAGGTTTATCTCTAAGAATGCGGAATTCATTAAAAGTATAAGATTTTCCTTTAGAATAAATTAAAATATTATCATGAGCTCTTGGAAGATTTTTCTTTCCAGCTGAATATTTATTGTAGTAATACCATATAATTTCATTAACAAATCTATCCTTTCCGAAAATTTCATCCAATATTGCTCTTATGTAATGTGAAACGTGCCAATCTAAATGAATAATAATAAGACCATTACTTGTTAAAAGTTCTTTCATTAAAATTAAACGTTCATACATCATTTGGAGATATATGTCTAAATTCTTTCCCCAATTATCTTTATACCCAAATTCCTTAAGTATATTTCCATCCATCCGAATTTTTAAAATATAATCAGAACCCGTTGCAAAGGGAGGATCAATATAAATTAAATTAATTTTATCTGTAAATTTTGAGAGTAAATAGAAAATTACAAGCTTATTATCCCCCCAAAAAAGTTTATTAGACCAGACATTAATCATTTCACCGGAAGAATTAATTGGTCTAATTAACTTTACTCTCTCGAAGGTTATGCTATTATCCTTTAATTCATTAACGTCTAAATCTTTTTTATTAGTCCAAGAGAGTCTAACCATTTTATTATTCCTAAATAGTAGATAATATTTTCAAAAATTTGCATTTGAATCTAATAATTATAAGAGCCTTGATTTTCAGGATAAATAAACTCGAATTTATTAGTGAGTGATTTATGATTAAGCCATTTTTTTATGTTTTTATCCCAGAGATGACAATCCAATGGATTCGGATGTTTGAATTTATCAAATAAATTATTAACAAAAAGATCTCCTTTAACTAAATCAAAAAATAAAAGATAATGTTCTATTTTAAAATAATTGAATAATTGAGTAATAATTTTCTTAAAATGATTGAAAGCGGAATCTGGTAAATAAAATTTCAAAAATAATCCATTTTCAAATTTAATCATTTTATCTTCTTCTTTAAAATAATATTCCCCCTCTATTTCATAAATGAATCCATAATTAAGGAAATTAAAAATCTTAATAATTATTTCGATTTGTTCGCGTGTCAAATCTGGAACAATTGCATAAAATTTAAATTTAAGACCCGTATTTTCTCTAAGTTTTATTTGGGGAAAAATTAATTTTTTATTAATCAAATCTTTAATGTTATTTAATCTGGATTTATGTCTTAATTTTATCATATCCAAAAAATTTTGACCATTTAAATCTATGATATTTTGAAAATCTTGGTCGAATTTTCCTTTAATATTTTTTTCATCTCTTTCAGAAACATTAAAAACTTTACAATCTATAGAAGGATCAAAATTTTTATCAAATAATATTTTTTGAACAAATATTTCAAAAGTTTGGTATCCAAAATAAAAGCCATCAGGGCTAATATTAAAATTAAAATTCAAAATTGGAATGATTTTTTTAACTGAAAATGATAAATATTCATCAATTTCTCTTTTACTTTTTAAAACCCAGTTCAAATATGAGAAATTAGGATTTTTGGAAGGAAATATATATTTAAAAAGATAAGAATTTGCACTTTCCAATGAACAAGTGTATTTTATGCTCTTGAATCCTAATGGAAATAGCATCTTCCATTCAATTTCATTAGGAATACTTGGTTTTATGTATAAGTAAAAATTTTCTAAACCGAATTTTTGATACGAAGGAATAAGTTTAATATTTTCAATATTTTTTGAATGTTTAATAATGTTTGAAAGATCATCACTTTTTACAAGTTTTTCTTCAAGATTATTGTGTAAATCTTCAATTTCTTGAGAGATTTCTAAATTTAATGTTATTTCTTTTTTTAATTTTAGATTTTTTGAATAAGTTTCAAAAGAAATTTTTTTAACCAAATCAGTGTTAAAATTAGTGAGTTCTATACTCTCTTCCTTATGATATGAAGATATTTTGCGATCTTTAATAAGAGAGATACTAAATTTTGATAATTCATCAAAAAAATCTTTACTATAAAAGAAATCATTATTTTCAACATCAAAGAAATTTTCTAAGCTGAAAATTGAAATTATGTATGAATCAATAAATTGTTTAAAGAGAATGAGATCATGATTAAATAATTTGTAAATTAGACCCAATAAATTTATTTTTTCATTGTCATTTAACTCAATACAATATAAATATAGAAAAGTGTATTTTTCCCCGGAAATTAGGTCAATGCTTCTATTTATGACTACTCTTGGAAAAATATCCTTAAGAGAATTAATCTTTTTTTCTGTTGTTACAGAATCCTTTATTAATAAAGTATAAAAAATTGGGCAGATTTTTCTGGCAGAAATGGAAGTAATTAAAAATGGAACTGCTCCTGGAGGGTCAGATTGAACAGTTTGAGTTAATCTCGCATCAATATCTTGAAAAGTAATTTTTTTTAATCTATACTCCTTTAGGATTTTTTGGATTTTTTGAAATTTTGTAGTATAAATATTTTCTGCTAATTCTTTTTTTGTTAAAATGGCTTCAATCACTTTTAAATTAAATATTTTCAGATTCTCTGATGTTTTAAGTAATTGTAAAAAGTTTTCATATTCACTCTTCTCATGCAGAAAATTAGAATTGTTCATAAAATACACTGAAAATAAGTTAAATAAATTCTTCTTGAACTGAGAGTAATTATATTCAATATTTTCATCAAACTTTGGACCGATTCCGTTTTGTTCAATGAAATCAAATAGCATAATTTCATTTTTTAGTTCTGGGTGAGTTTTTAGAATTTTTTCTGTGAGATCTATTAATTTTAAAAAGAAAGAAATTTGTTCCTTAATATAAAAAAATCCGAAATTTTTATTTGAATCGATTAATGTGAGGAATTTTCGTTTTAATTCCGGGTCTTCGTAAAAAATATTCAAAATCTTTTTTAAATCCTTAATAATATTTTTTTGAGTTAATAAATAACTAAATACATCACTTTTCACTTTCTGTAATTGCTTCCATTTTTCCTCAAAACTAAAACCAGTTGTTGCAAACCATCTAATCCTATTGAGGAGTATAATATCAAATAGATCCATAACCTTTTCTTCTTTAGAAGTGTATTTTAAAGAAGGAGAAAATATTAAATGTTCGTTAAAATCCTTATCTCCTCTCAGTAATAACTTTTTATTCAAAATATTTTTTTTAAAGTAATTTAGGTTTAGGAAATTTTCATGGAAAACAAATTTTAACAAAAAAAATTTCTTGATAATTCCATAATTAATTAAGGTTTTAAAAAATTTTTTTAAATCATCAATATATTTCATAGGGATTACAAAAATTCCTGTAACTTCAACCCCAAACTTTGATTCTTGAGTTCTATTTACCCAATAAAATGGTAAATGTTGTAGAATTTTTTGTACCTTATAATTTCCAAGTTGAGGGTTAAAAAATATATAACAATAAACCATATTACAAAAATAATACTGCCAATTAATTTGATAATTTGGGGAAATCACATTTTGAGGTAAAAAAGTCTTAAAATACCGATTAAATTTCTTTGGAGTAAAAGAGGTATTAATTTTTTGCTCTAATTTTAATTTTTTAAACATATTTTCAAAATCCGCTCTTCTCGTATAGCGTTTTGTTATTTGAAAAATACCGTATATTAATGAAAAGAATTCTAATTCATCTTCATTCTCAAAATAACCTTGTATTATGTTTTGTGTCATAATATCGCGAAATAGATTATATTCCACATCGAGATTCAAAAAAAGAGATGAATGTTTATGAATGTAATCAAATAGATTTTTTAAATTTTTTATTATAAAATCGCCAAATCTAAATTTCCACCATGCATATAAAGGATCTGTTTTGAAGTAATTTTCCCATTCATTAAAATTCGGAAGTCTATTTAATAGATCTGAAACCTTTACTAACACTATCGTTTTTAACAATGAATAATTCTGTAAAGGGATTGGTATAAAAAGGTAAAATGACTCTCGTAGGAGAATAAATTTTATTATTTTCTGCATATCTGAATGGATCTGCAGAGTAATTTTTTTATTTTGTTTGGAAGTTCTTTTAACACCAAAATCAAACCTTTCATTTTCAAAATTTGCTAAGTAATCAATTTTTGAAATAAAAACTTTTTGAGGGTGAATTGATGGTTTTCTTTTTAGATATTCTTCTAATTCTTCCAAACAATAATTAAACCAATATTCTACATTGTCGGGAGAAATCGTATTTTTAATAAATTCTTCTAGCATACTATAATATTATAAAACTTAATCTTATTTTTATTTTAATTCATTTTTCTCTTAGGTCTAAATCATAATACTCCAAATCTTCTAAAGTATTACTGACCTTTACAAAATCTTTTACAACACATCTAAATTTAAAATTTAGTTTATTGAGAAGATATTTCATATTTAAATTTCTTGATAAAGTATTACAAGTAATCCATTCAAAACCTTTATCTTCAATTTGTTTTATTGTTTCTGAAAAAAAATGCGTACCGATTCCTTTTTTTCTATATTTACTCTTAATAATCACTCCCATATTAACAGATTTTGGAAATATCGGGTTAAAATCGTTTATTACCGCATATTCACAAATACCAATAATATCTTTCTTATAATCTTTATTATTAGAGTAAATTACATTAACATAATATTTCGGATTTTTCAGTTGCTCGAAATAGATGTTTTGGGGTATCTTAACTGCAAATGAATCGGAGTAATAGTCTTCAAAAAGTTCCCATAACAAATCCCTTAATTCAAATTTTTCTTTATGTTCTAAAGTTTTGAATTTTAATGAATCAATAATTGCCATTGTAATATTCTCATTATAATGAATAAATGAATTCTAAGATATTGTTATTCATTAGATGTATTAAAACCATCTATTTTCAATAATTTTTTCTATATCTTAAGAATTTTTAATATTTTAAAGTTTTATTAAGAGTAAGAGTTATAATTTAATTTTTCTTATTAAAAAATTATTTAAATTCCGGTATTATATTCAAGATTAAGTTTAATAAAAAAAAAATTTAAACTGATAATTATGGGATTTATTTCTGGATTAAAAGAATTATTAAAAAAAGGAATTTTTGCTTTTATCTTATTATCGTTTATTCTAGCTTGGTTTCTAATCTTGTTCGGAATAACTTTTATTCCTACTGCAAATTTTCACATTTTTGCAGGGTGGTTTATTGCCATTTTAATTGGATTTAACATTGTTTTATTTATTTTTTCATTTTTTAAATCTGTTGATAAAATGGGAACAGCTTTAATAATAATTGCATTTATAATTTCATTACCCTTATTAATTATTTTTACTTCAATCGTTGGATTTTTTTTTATATTTTGCTTCTTCGCAAATCTCATTTTAACATCATTTTTTTACTTTAAAGTTTCAATAGACTCCGCTACTAAAGTAGATGATTATTTATATAAAAAGAAAGGCTCCAGAAAAGTAACACGAACACTAGAATTTTTAATTTTTGGAATTCTTGATTTTTGGTTATTAATAATCACAGCTAATTTTTTTGTGAGTTTAAACCCAGCAAGCTTTATCATATTCCAAATTATTTTCTATGTAAATTTAATATTAATAGTCTTTGTAATATTACAACTTTTATTTACAAAAAAATTCGCTGCATATATCACCTTATTTTTTCTATTATCATTATTTTATATTATTTACATATTTGTTGATATATTAGCTGAATTAATTTTCACTGGTCTTGGAACCTATACTTGGATTTCATTCTTCATTGATTTAATTCTATTTTTATATATTATTGGGGCGATTTACGACAGAGTTGATTACTTAAAAGAAAAACTCAAAATATTTAGAGCTGATACGATTGCTTTATTCGTTATAATAATAAAGCTCCTCGTTCAAATTAATGAATTATTGAATTTAGGGGCTCCACCAAATGTCGCTGAAGAATTGATGGTGTTATATGTATTTATTGCGTTTAATTTGCTGATTGGAATTTATTCGATTTTTGCTCATAAAGAGGGAAAAACTGGAAAATAATATATTTTATTAATTCACTATTTTTTTATATATCTAATATTTAAATTCTCGGTAGATCACAAAGCTTTGTATGGATGATAGAATTGATGATCTTTACAATAAACTTGGACAATTATTTGTAGCAGTGGAAAAAATAACTGATGATGTTGCATTAATAAAAAATAATCTTGATACGATTTCTAAGACTAAGGGATCATTTGGTTTAAAAGCGATTGCAAAATCAAGCCTTCTAAAAGATTTTGAACCTATTGAAGGTATAGGGACTGGAACTAAAAGATATAAATTATTTTTCAGATTTATTAAGGATGAGTGGAAATCAACTGTAAATGATTTTCTGATTGGCGTAAAACAACAAGATCGTAGTTCTAATTATGATTTAAAAGCATTGGGTATAAGAATTCATATTAATGATACACGAAAATTACGACAATTAGCTAAACAAGTTATTTCACTCCTCCATATTTCATGTGAGATTAATAGTATTGATAGTACTACTATTTTACGTGAGATTATCCAAGAGATAAACGCAAAAAGTGATGCTATGGTTAGAGAGATAAGGGAAAAAATTCATTAGCACAAGTAAAAATCTATATATATAATTACAATTTTAGATTCTCTTTATATATGATTACTACACTGGAAATCTTAGAATGGCATCATTATTGCACAACATCAATTTGTATTAGCCATCCTTTTGAGATATTGAATTCCATTCTTAGATGATGCCAAATATTTTTAGCAAATATATCTGAAGTACATATTTAAAGGTCTTAGTTGCCGAGAAGAAGATCAATAAAAAACAAGACTTTTTAAAAAGAATTTTCTTTAGAGTATCATTTTGAGTTATTTACTACGTCATTTCTTATAGAATATAAAGAGTTTAAATATTATCTGAACATAAATAAAAATTATCAAAGTGAATTTACAATATTGTTAACAAAATTATCATGAATAAAATTTTAAAAATTCTCTATAAAGAAATTATAAAACAATAATACTATTCCTTATATCAATTAGTCATTTTATAGATCGAGGTTTTTATTAATTTTTTAAATTTTTCACTATTTCTTTCATTGAAATGAAAGATTTTTATATTAAAAAACCGAATATATATCAAAGTTAAAAACGAGATTTTAAATAGATTTCCTCTAAGAACTAATTAATCCAATTATAAATTCATCTTAAAAATAATTTAATAATGCCTGATTCGAAGCGTAAAATAAGGCGCAAATATGTTTTATCTTCAATTATAATTGTTTTCATATTGTTTTCTTGTTTTTATCAGATTAAAAACTCTTATTACTATTCCAGTGAGAATTATAGACCTATAAACACAAGTAATGGCCATGAACGGATTTTTATTGATGGAGATGCTACTGGAGTAGGTGCCCAAAATTGGACTTATGCGTTACAGCAAAATTGGTGTACTGGATCTGGAACTTGGGATGAACCATATATTATAGAGAATAAAAGAATAGATGGTCAGGAAATAGGAAACTGTATTGAAATAAGAGATTCCATAGCTTATTTTCAAATAAAGAATTGCACTCTCTATAATTCTAGCATAACGACGTCGGGAATACAATTAACATACGTTGATAATGGAATCATATTAAGCAATAATTGTTCTTTTAATAATGGTAATGGTATAGATATTTTTATGTGTGATAACAATACCGTAATAAATAATACTGTGAGCAATAACACACTTTCAGGCATAAATTTGACTACCTTTAGCCACGATAACAACATTACCGGTAATCTTGTTAAAAATAATTTAAAAGATGGTATAAAAATTGGAAAAGAATTATTTTCAAACTGTAATGACAATATCCTTTCTAATAATTCAGTGATATCAAACGATGGTAATGGTATATCGATATTAAGTGATTATAATGATCTTCTTAACAATAGCGTTTTATATAATAAATTAAATGGTATTTTTTTGAATCAAAGCCGTTATGGAAATATATGGAAAAATAATTGTTCTTACAATTATGACTCTGGAATTTTAATTGATCGAGGTGATTATAATAATATTTCAGGTAACGAAATCAGTTATAATTACAAAGGTATTGATATTTCAGGGTTGTGGTTTTGGGAAGAATGTTTAGATAATGAGATCTCTAATAATAATATACATAATAATAGGGGAGGAGGGATTGAACAAGATTATTGTAAAAATACAATAATTTCAAATAATAACTTTACTAACAACAAATTATATGGGGGATATAATAATAATAATACAAAGATTTATAAAAATACTTTCGAAAATAGTGGGATTTACTCACATGATAGCAATTACTCAGTTATCTATGACAATAAAATAAACGCTAGTGATGATTATTGTATAAATATAAATCGGGCTTATTATTCCAATATAACGGGAAACACGATATATAATGGCGGCATATATTATGGAGGTATTCGCATTAATGAATGTAATTCTTCAATTCTTTCTAATAATACTTTAGACTTGAATACAAAAAAGGGAATTTATATATATTTAAGTAATCACACGACTTTGACTCAAAACAAAATGTATAATTGTGGTATCAAATTCGAGGATTCGTTAGAAAGCGCTTCTACTTCTAATATTGATGCATCGAATACCATTAATGGTAACCCTGTGTATTTTTATTATAACAAATCCAACTTAAAACCAATTAATTTTACTGACGCAGGGCAAGTAATAGCGATTTATTGTAATGATTCGATTTTATCTAATTTTAACATCAGTTCTATTTTAAGCGGAATTTCAATGCATTTTTGCAAAAACATCTCTATTTCAGAAGTAAATATTAGTGAAAACGATTATGGTATTTATCTAAGCCAATGTATTAATATTACGATGAATAATATCACTCTTTCAGATAACGAATATGGAATCTACCTTCCAAACAGTAATAATACAGTCATTTCAACGATCACATCTTTATTTAACGAGTACGGTATTATTTGTTATAGAAACCACAATATTACTATAAACGAATGTAATATTAATTATAGCGAATATGGAATTATATCATCGGCTTGTAATAATATCAATCTTACTGGCAATACTATAGTCAATTGTGATTATGGTATTTATACAACCTCAAATCGTAATGTCACTTTATGTTCAAATAGATTATTTAACTGTGGAGTAATATTAAATGATGTTATTTCAAATTTTTTAACTTATAAAATAAATACCTCTAATAAGGTTAATAACAAACCTTTATATTTTTATACCAATAAACTTGGACTAAAACCTTTCAATTTTTCTAATGCGGGTCAAATAATATTAGTTAATTGTAATAACTCACGTATTTCGGATGTAAAAATGTCAAATTGTTCTCGTGGTGTTTCATTACTTTCTTGTAAAAACATTTCTATTTACAATGTTACTTCAATAAATAATATAGATAGGGGTTTTTACTTAGGTGGAGGTTTTAACAACACTGTTCAAAAGTGTAATTTTTCATATAATTTAATTGGATTATATCTGGGAAATACACATAATAATACAATTTTAGAAACAAATACATCTCACAACACACAAGTGGGGATATATATTTCTGGAAGTAGAAATATCACTCTTATAGGAAATAGACTAAGTTACGACCTAGTGGGTATTAAGCTAGATAATAGTTATGATTGCAATCTTACAGATAATAATATGAAAAATTGCGGCATAGAAATTAAGGAATCTATTGACTGGGAAACTTATTCAACAAATTCTATTGATACAACAAATAAAGTAAATGGAAAAGATGTTTATTATTATTTTAATAAAACTAATCTAAATTCAAATGATTTTATTAACGCAGGTCAAGTGATCCTTGTCAAATGCAACGACTCCTTAATAAATAACTTAAATATTACAAATATTTCTAATGGAATTTATATGTATTATTGCAATAATCATATTATTTCAAATTGTCAAATTACAAATAATAATTATGGAATTTATCTATATTTTGGGAATAATTTTTTACTAACAGGAAATACCATAAATCGAAATTTTGTTGGTTTATCGTTAATCTCTAATAATAGTACAATAACTCAATGTGACTTTATAGAGAACAATCATTCCATTAGTGGAGAAGGAAGCAATAATCTAATTTATAACAATTATATTGACGGTAGTGCGTACCTTTGGCCTTCCAACAATTGGAATAATTCTTATGCAGGTAATTATTGGAGCAACTATAGCGGCGTTGATTCTGATAATGATGGAATTGGTGATACCCCTTATTTAATTTATGTGACTGGAGCGCCAGAAGTCTATTATGATTATAAACCCCTTATGAATCCACCAAATATAGATACAGACGGAGATGGATTATTAAATTCAGAAGAATATGATTTAGGAAATGATGGATATCTAACAAATGTAACCAATCCAGATTCGGATTACGATGGATTAAGTGATTATGACGAATGGATAAATCTAGCAAATCCATGGGATAATGACACAGATAATGACAGTATGCCAGATGGATGGGAAGTTTTAAATAGTTTAAATGTTATAGATGGTAATGATAATATAACAGACGCAGATAACGATGGAATATCAAATCTTAACGAGTTTTTTTACGGGACCAATCCTCAAATGGCGGATACAGATCTGGATGGAATGCCAGATGGATGGGAATTAGATAATTCTTTAAATTTATTTGCAAATGATGCCATGGAAGATCCTGACCTAGATACAATACTAAATTATTACGAATACTTGAATGGAACAGATCCAAGGAACAACGATACAGAATTTGATGGGATGCCTGACGGATGGGAGATTAATAACTCATTAGACCCTTTAAATAATGACGCTATGAGCGATGCGGATAACGATCAGTTGGAAAATATTTACGAATTTTTGAACGGGACAGACCCTCATAACGACGATTCTGATGGTGATACTATACTAGATGGTATTGAGGTTGGTTTACACACAGATCCTTTAGACGGTTTCTGGTTTCCGATGCCAAATTTGAAAATTTCAAGTTTTAGTGTAAGTGATGTTTACGAGGGTCAGGCATTTATTTTAAATTTTACGATTACTAATAATGGTATCTGGAAAGCAAATGGGATTATACTTTCGATTCGATGTGAAGCGCTGAATTTAACGCTATATGAAAATATGGCTGAGCCATTTGATTTAGAAGTTAACAAGTCAAAAAATTTCCTCATAGATTGTACCTCAATATCTACAGCTGGAATTTTTGTACTAACATTGGATCTCGATCCAGGAAATTTATTAAACGAAACCTATAGTTCTCCTGATGGTTCGTATCGTTCTGATTGGACAGAGGACAATATAAAACAAATAGAAATGCAAATTATCGAGGGGGATGGAGGTATTGCAGTAGAGATGTTTATCATTGTTGTTTCTGTAGCAGGGGTTATTATTGGTATGATAGGTCTTACAATTTTAGTAAGACCAAAAATAAAAAAAATCATATATTCAAAAAACCAACGGAACAAAGCTAAAGCAGAACTCGAAGACTTCGAGTTTAAAGTTCGAAATTTTATAAGAGAACAACTGGAAGAATTCTACGGAGCAGAATGGTGGGAAAAAGGAATACCAGAATATATTAGATTAGGTGTAGAAAATAAAATAAGAACCGAACAAATTAAAGCGCCAAAAATGAAAGTTCAAAATATTAATTATCTCGACTTCAATCATTATTTTCTAATTATTAATGAAAAAGAAAATTGGGACAATATTTTTTCAGATGTTTTTCAAGATAAAAATAAACTCGCAGAAAATTTCGAGAATTTAAGAGTATTTAAGAACAATATTTCTCAAAATGTAGCTACTTCCCAGGAAATAGATGCGTATCTGTTTTATATTTATGGCATAACAACCTTTTTTACTAAAGGTTTTAATGTATTTCTTAGTTATTCGACATTGGATTCAGAATATTTTCAAATCTCAGAGATCGTGTCCCGCCTTGAGACTTATCCAAAAATGGATAAGATTTTCTTTTGGGAAGCAGATAGTGGAGAAAATATTGTTGAATATATGGAAAGGATTTTAAACATTAGCAAAGTGTTTGTTATGTTTTGTTCTGAAAACTCTATAAAATCAAAAGCGGTAGAAGATGAATGGCAAGCTGCTTTTCAATTAAGAAAAAAGGGATTGATGAAAATAGTACCCGTGTATGAAGATGACCAATTTATCCCTAAATTATTAATGCCACTTTTAAATGTGAAATTTTCTAAAGACGATTTTGATGGGTTTATCGACAAACTCTATGAAGAAATATTAAGGTAAAAATTTACAGTATTCTATTACAATACTTTTTGCTTCATTGGATTTTTATTTTATCCAAAATATGTAAGATTTTTATAATAAATCGACCAATATTTTCATAAATAAATAAAGCGATTTCAATAGGATTTATATTAAGAAATCAAATGGGTATTTTACAATTGGAAATTAAGAAACTGATTTAAAAATGTTAAAAAATTAATAGATTATTATGAAGATGATTGGTGGGATAATGGGATTCGTAATTTGGAAAGTAGACAGTGGTGAAAGTGTTGTTAAATTGATGAAGGAAGCTTTAACCATAAGTTATGTGTTTATACTTTTTTGTTCAGAAAATTCAAAAAAGTCTGAGGCTGTAAAAGGTGAATGACAAGCAGTTTTTGATTATGGAGGAAATGGATAATTTTCCTATTTTACTGCCATTTTTTAAATATTCTCAAAGAATTTTAAAATTTCTTGCCCAAAAACTCTAGACATGATTTCCGCCATTCTTTTTTCATTTCTATAACTTCTAACTTGTTGAAGATTTTTAAAATCATCCATTAATTCTTCTTCACATATTTTAGTATAATCTTCTATTTTTTTTGTTAAAGATTTTGAAGGTTTTTCAAAAAGAAAAAAGAATATTCTAAAATCTTCTGTTCTAAAAGGAGTCATCGTTATAGCACCTCCTTCAGCGGATAGGATAGGAATCTCTCCAAATCCAATTTCACTAGCAAAACTTTGAATTGCTGATAAAAGACCAGACATTAAATCACCTGGTTGAGATATATCTGAGAAATCCTTTTCATAGATACTTGCTCCATAAATATGTTGAATTAAAAGTTTTCGAAGATTTTCGATATCAGGATCAGTAGTAAATGGTTTTGTAAGAAACTCATGGATTTCTTCTGAAGTATTATTGATTACTTTAAATAGTCTTTTAGGTTTTTCAAGATGCTTAATGTTATTCTTTTCTAACCAATTTTTATCATTAATCAATTCTGATGCTTCGCGTCCACTATTTTTTATAATAGCCACTTGTGCTCCAAAAGCAATTGCCATTCGATATTCAAGTGCAGCAATTTTTCCTCCATTAATTCCAATTAATTTTACATTACTATGATCTAATCCAGATTTTAAAATATCATACCAATATTGTAATGCTTCAAGAATACTAAAATCTGTTCCTATTGTTGAGTGAATCTTTTTATAACGTTCGTCAATCTTGATATCATAAGGTAGTAGATGTGGAATGTATCCAATAGTTTTTATAGTTTCGGGATATTTTTCTTGAATATCACCAACAATTCTACAAATTCCTGATTTAGTACCTCCAGATATAATTGTTCCTTTAAAATCACAAAACCCATCAGTAAGAGTATTTTTGTAGTTTTGGAGCAGTTTTTCTAATCTTGCATCAGTCCCACCTGCTATAATTACAATGGGTTCTTTAAGATCATTTTCTTTTATTTCCATACAATTATCCAATTTCTTTAGAGCATCACTGTACATTTTTTGATTGTATGAGAGATTTTTATTAGGATGAAACAGTATCCCTAATAATAATAAACTTCTGATTAATTCAATCCCAGGCATTTGGTTATGAATATTTTTAAGTTCATCTAAAGTATTTAGAGTTGTATCAATCATCCACATATTCTGACTATGATTTATTCCATTTAAGTAATAAATAAGACTGTCGTCTAACTTACCAAGAAAAAACGAAAAAAGTCCCATATCAAAAAATGCCCAAGGTATCTCAACTTTAACTTCTATTTGATTTAATCTTCTTTCAATACCTTTTTGAATCAATTCTTTATTATATTTAATATGTTTTAAATTTCCAGTTTTCTGAATTTTCATTATTAGGTAATTTAATAAAGGATATGGATGCGAAGGATCAGCCTTTAAAGCTTTTTTGTAATATTTATATGCTTTTTCATAATCTTTAAGAATTTTATAAGATCCACCTAAGGAAGCAAAAGCATCTGAATCCATTGGATTTTTTTCAACTGCTGTTTTCAAATATGATTGCCCCTCTACATATCTTGAACTTCTTGGATTATTTTTATTTTTTTTATATAATGCTATTCCAAGATCTCGTAAAACGGACGCTTGTTTTAAATCAGGATACTTTTTCCATTCATCTATTTTTAAAATATTTTCAATAATCACTATAGTTTTATCCCATTCATTAATTGCCATTGCTAACTTAGCGATTTTATGAGCAATATCGAAATCGTTTTTATTCGCAGAATATACTAATTCTAATTTTTTTATCTCATCTTTAATTCTTTCATTGGACATGTAAGCTCCATAGCTAGATTCGTAATCACGCATTTTCTTTATTAGAGTATTTAAGGATATATCAGCAGTCTCTAAAAGCGCTTTTATTCGATTAAATTCTCGAATATATGGTTTAGGGATTTTAAATTCAGTTTTATAAAGACTTCCATATTTATTTACTTCCCAGCCATGTTGCAAGAAAGTACGTATTTGAATTTCTGCTTTTAAACCAAAAATTTCGTCGGGAACATGTAATTCTAATCTCTTATAGAGATCTGATTTGGGATTGAGTTCTACAATAAAATTTTTCAGTAATTCTTGAAGTTCTAATTTATCGGTTTTACTTTTTTCATTTTCTTCAATTATAATAAAATGTTTTTGCATTAACTTGCTGACAGTATTTAATTCGTCCAAATTGGGTAATATTATTTTTAATCCAATTAAATCATTCATTTCTTCAGTTACATTTGAATTATTTATATTTGAATTAAAAATTTCATCAATAAAACCATAAATAGTCTTTGTCTTTCCCTCAATCATGAATTCAGAAGAATAACTTCCAATAATATGAGTCAGAATTTTTTCTAATATTTCACAATATTGTTCATAAAGAGGAAGTGAGTAACAGTAAGAATTTATTTGACTTTTGATAAAATTAAGCGTTTTTTCATCCATAAAATTCTCATCTTTTAGAATAAAATTTTTTAAATTTTAATTGAATCTCCTTTTTAATAAATCTTTAAGATATTATAAATTTCTTACAATATAATTGAGAATGACTAATTATTAAATCTTTTCTTCAAATGAAATCATGTAAATAACGCACTCTTAAGTATATATTTATGATATCCAAATAATACATGTTTATGTTCTTTTTCTCCACATTTTTTCAGAAACTCGTAAACACGTTTAAGTTATGTTGAAAATATAAATAGCAAGAAATTTGATATCTTAAATATTTTATAATTTCAGAAAGGAAATAAATTCTTAATCAACTCTTTTTTGGCAGAAATTTTTAAATGCCTACAATAAGTTGTAAATCCAATTTTTTTAGTGATTAAAAAGGATAAGAAGACCGAAATAAAAAAAAATTAAAAAAAAAAGTAAAAGTTAAAAGCTCGAACTTTCAAGTCACCGTTTTAGTAAATTTCTTTAGCATTCTACCATAGAAATTCCTTATAGAGTTTCTTAATAAACCAATCGAAATCATCTATAGTAAACTCAACATTTAAAAGCGGCCAGAAAAAAAACTCTTAGAACTAAAGAATGAATAAATGTTATTATTGATTGCAATACGGTTGTTTTTATTATTATGGTTATTATTATTGTGAGATTGAACGAGACTTATTAAATTTATTATATAACTCTTTAATAATTGCATGGAATCCTTGGGAAACTCGAGTCCCTGTTAATGCTGATGTTCTGTAATATCCAAGAAAGTTTCGCTTTTTTACTATTTTCAGAACCTTATTATCGTTTAAATTTTTCTCATCAACTAAATCAACTTTATTGCCAAATAATACGGTAGGTATATTGCCACAATAATTTTTAATATTATCATGCCAATTCGTAATATGTTTAAAACTTTCTTGACCAAGATCATTTTCTTCAAGAGAATATACGATAATAGCAGCTTTACTCTCTTTATAGAAAGAGGGGCGTAAAAAATTAAAATCATCTTGTCCGGCTATATCCCAAAATAAAAGTTTGAAATAATTGCCATCTATTTCCTCTTCATAGCTAAAAAATTGCGCTCCTATGGTTTTAATATATTCCTTTTGAAACCTACCTTTTGTAAATTTAGTAATTAATGATGTTTTTCCTACTGCTCCGTCTCCTACAACTGATATTTTAAATGTAAATTTATCGCCGCCTTTATTCATTAAATTGCACTTTAAAAATTTTTTTATATAATATTTTGGTTATTTGTAAATAATTTAATTTTTTCTAAATTTAAATTTGTTTCTTACATTGTTAACAAAAAATACAAAACAAAACTAAAAAATCATCAAAAACATAAGAAATCCATGAGTATAGAAGTTAAAAATCAGAATTAAATAATTTTCAATAATAAAAGGACGAAAAAATTAAATGCTATAGAAATTGATATAGGTATAAAGCTTAAAGTGTTGATTTAATGGTCGAAAAATTAGAAAGTAAAATGGAAGTCGTATTTGGATTTTTTGGTATAATTTTTTCTAATGTTTTTATACTTATGGCTGTATTTTTCACTCCAGGATATAATCCATTATTCAATACTGTAAGTTCATTAGGGGAAGGACCAGCAAAATCATTATTCAGTATTGCTTTTGTAGTAGCTGGTACATTAGGTATTCCATTTTTCATATATCTCGAAAGAGAATTAACAAATATAAAAGAAAGTATTAGAAGACTTGCAACAGGTGTGTCAATATTTACATGTGTTTGTATTGCTTTAGTTGGAATAATTCCAGACGAGACCTATCCTGCTATTTGGCTTGCATTTCATGGTTTTGTAGCGATGGTTAGTTTTATAGGAAACTGTATTTATATTGATCTTTACAGTTATTTATTTTATAAAGGTCTTAAATCTAAAATTTATACAGGTCCAAGATTTAAAAAATATCTAGCATACTTTGGTTTCAGTATCAGTATTGTGTTAATTACTTTAATAATTACGATGCAACCAATAGTAGAATGGATATTGACTATACTTATACTTTTGTGGATTCTAATAACATCTTGTCAAATGATTATATTCAAATTTTTTAACATTCCAGGGATTTATTATCGACGATCTAAATATCCCGAAGCGCTAACCCGGTTTGAAGAGGCGCTCCAGATTTTAGATCGACTTGATATGAGTGAAGATCCAATAGCAAAAACTCTAAAAAAAAATATTGAATTTCTAAAGAGTGAATTGGAAAAAAAAACATAAAATGAAATTTTAAAAGTGTCAATTTAACATTCTTTTGGAAATACCTTTTAATCTATATTATAAAGAGAGATTTTTTTAAATATATTAATCTCATTTTAAGTGATAAATCATAAAAAATGAAATTATTATAATATAATAGATTTGAAAATAATGAGTTATGAAGATATAATTTATGAAAAAAAAGAGGGTGTTGCTCGTATAACTATCAATCGGCCTCAGCGTTATAACGCGTGCACACAGCACACCGTTCATGAATTGATCGACGCTTTCAATCGGTGCATGGACAATGAAATTGGCGTCGTGGTATTCACCGGTGCCGGGGACAAGGCGTTTTGTACCGGTGGAGATCAAACAACCCGCGAGAAGGGCGGATACAAGGGAGAGTATATATTACCGTTAGAAGTAGGCTGGCAACGCGTGACGCATTTGATCCGCACCCTACCCAAACCGGTCATCGCTCGAGTGAACGGGTACGCGATCGGGGGAGGTCATGTATGGCACGTTAATTGTGATCTCAGCATTGCAGCAGAGCATGCGCAGCTTGGGCAAGCAGGTCCTCGCGTAGGTTCTTTTGATCCAGGATATGGAACTGGTGACTTAATGCGTGCCGTAGGCATGAAACGTGCCAAAGAAATTTGGTTTCTATGTCGCCGATATACTGCGCAACAAGCATTGGAAATGGGACTTGTGAACGCTGTTGTACCCTATGAAAAATTGGATGAGGAAGTGGATAAATGGTGTCAAGAACTGTTAGAAAAGAGCCCAACGGCGCTGAAAATGCTGAAATATGCTTTCCTGGCCGAGACTGATGGAGTAACAGGCATCACACAGTTAGGAGTTGGGGGACTGGGTCTTTATTATGGCACCGAGGAGGCTGTGGAAGGAAAGAATGCATTTTTAGAAAAACGTAAACCTGATTTTAATAAATTCAGAAAATAGTGAGGATTATGGATATTAAAAAAATTTGTGTAATTGGAGCAGGTATTATGGGTCATGGGATTGCTCAATTAGCTGCAACTCATGGGTATGATGTAAACCTTGTAGATGTAGATGATGAAGTTTTAAATAAAGCCAAAGCCTCTATTGAAAAGAGTCTTAACAGATTTTTTGTAGCAAAAGATAAGATTACTACTGAAGAGGCTGAAAAAATTCTTGATAGGATTAGTTTAAATGTTAATAGGGATGAAGCTATTAAAGACGTACAAATGGTAATTGAGGCTGTGTTTGAAGACATGAATTTAAAGCAACAATTATTCTCTGAGCTGGATGCAATATGCGATAAAGATGTAATTCTTTCGTCTAATACCTCTTCATTAAGTATAACAGATATTGCCTTAAAATCTAAAAATCAAGAAAGGATCATAGGAATTCATTTCTTCAATCCGGCTCCAGTTATGAGATTAATAGAATTGATAAAAGGGAAGAATACATCTGACGAAGTCTTAGAAACGTCAAAAAAGTTCTCTGAGAGCTTAGATAAAACTGTAGTAATTGTAAATGATGCTCCTGGCTTCGTAACAACTCGGCTTATTTATGTATTATGTAATGAAGCTGCAAACATGAAAATGGAAGGAATCGCCAGCATAGAAGATATTGATATTGCTTGTAAATTGGCATTCAATTTTCCCATGGGTCCTTTAGAACTCAGTGATCTCGTAGGGAACGATATTTATTTGCATATTGGAGAATATTTAGAAAAGGAACTTGGAGATAAATATAAACCGTGCCCTCTTCTAAAAGAAATGGTCGAAAATAATTTATTGGGAAGAAAATCAAAAAAAGGGTTTTATAATTATAATAAACCATAAAGAAAATTCTTAATTTCCAAAGAATTATCCTATAATTCTTCTTTTATTTTCTTTAAGCGGGAGATATACATATTTTGATTAAAATTAAAGGATAAAATCATGAAAAGATATTATAAAGATAAACTCTCGGCTGAAAGATTAAAACAATGTTATGATATTGCTCCATCCCGAGTTCAGCGATATTTAAAAGCAGAGATCGACTATATTCAGCAAAAATTCAGTCCAGGGGATCTAATTTTGGATTTGGGTTGCGGTTATGGGCGAGAACTCCAACAAATCACTAATAATGATGTAACAATAATTGGAATTGATATATCATATTCCAGTTTAATTTTTGGAAAGGAACTGCTCCATAATATTGCTAATTGCTTTTTAATGAAGATGAATGCAGTTGAACTAGCCTTTCAGGACCAATTTTTCGATATTGTACTATGCATTCAGAATGGGATTTCTGCCTTTCACGTCGATCAACGAGAATTAATAAAAGAAAGTATTCGAGTTACCAGACCTGGTGGAATTATTCTATTTTCAAGTTATAGTGATAAATTTTGGAAGGACCGATTGGAATGGTTTCAATTGCAGTCTGAAAACGGACTTTTAGGGGAAATTGACTATGAAAAAACTCGTAATGGGGTAATCATATGTAAAGATGGTTTTAAAGCGACAACAATTCGACCGCACCAATTCTTATTACTGACTTCTGAGTTTAATGTAGAAACGAATATTATGGAAGTTGATGAATCAAGCCTCTTTTATGAGATAAAAACAAAAGAGAAATAAGATTTACAGGCGACAATTTTTAACTTATAATAAATATTTTTAAAATTATTTTAATTCTTCCCGTGCAATAATTAGGTTCTGTATCTCGGTAGTGCCTCCCCCAATCATAAAAAATTTCGCATCTCTCATATATCTCTCAACTGAATAGATATCTGTATATCCATCTCCACCGTGAATCTGAACTGCTTCTGATGTAATTTCTACAGCAGTTTTACTTGAGAAAACTTTTGCCATTGAAGCTTCCTTGGTTATATTCATGTTTATTTCATTTAATTTTGCGGCATTATAAGTTAATAATCGTGCAGCCTGTAGTTTTGTAGCCATTTCTGCAATTTTTAATTTAATAAGTTGAAATGATGAGATTGGTTTATTAAATTGAATTCGATTTTTTGCATAATATTTAGAATCCTCTAAAGCCGCTAGAGATATACCATTACTCTCAGAACTCAAGGTCAATCTTTCAATATTAAAAGTTGCCATCAAACTTTTAAATCCACTTCCCTCTTCACCGATAAGATTCTCTTCTGAAACTTCTATGTTATTAAGTTGAAGAGTTCCATTATAAATTCCATTTATTCCCATTAAATCATAAGGATTTTCAATCGTTAAGCCGGGACTATCTTTTTCCACTAAGAATACGCTCATCCCATTCCGAGAATTAACATTCTGATTTGTAATACACCAAATAAAATAATAATCTGCAATTCCAGCATTTGTTATAAATTTTTTAGAACCGTTTAAGAGATAAATATCTCCCTTTTTCGTTGCTACGGTCTTTATTCCCGCCACATTAGAACCGGCACCTTCTTCAGTAACACAAATACTGCATATTTTTTCTCCGGTTGCAATTTTTTTTAGATAATTTTCTTTCTGATCTTCATTTCCAAATTTATTAAGAAGATATCCATCTAAAATACAAGGCGTTCGAGTAACCGAAGCAGCTACATTAATTTTGGAAATCTCTTCAGTTATCATACAATGAGCAATCATTCCAAGCTCCGAACCATTGTATCTTTTTGGAATTAATGGTCCAAATAATCCCTTTTTTCCAATTTCTTTAATCAAAGAAAGAGGAATTTTTTTATTCTGATTAATTTCATTCTTTATCGGTTCTAATTCTGTTAATAGAAATTTTCTTACATCTTCTTGTAATGGGTAGTGTTTCTCTGTAAAAAATAACTCGTTCATCTTATCATCCTTGCTTTGTTTTTTTCTAATATTTTATGTTAAATATTTAATTTTTAATTAATTAAAATATTCGTCTATTAAAACAATTCTGCAAATCATATACATAATCACAAGGAAAAATATAACAATTAAAAATTTAAAATGAAAGGAACTTATATTTTAGAAATTAGCCTTCAAAATGATATTGAATTGTCAATTGGAAGTTTAGGGTTAATTCATTTTAAAAAGGGTTTATATTATTATATAGGATCAGCAATGGGACCTCAAGGATCTTCTACTTTATTAAATAGAGTTAAACGACATCTGAAAAAATCACATGAAAAGAAAAGATTTTGGCATATAGATTTTCTTTTAGAAAATAATAATGCTCTTTTAACCAAAATTATTCTTATCCCCTGTAAAATAAAATTAGAATGTAAGTTTGCAAGATATTTCTTACAATTGGCAGATAATTTTATACCAAACTTTGGAAGTAGTGATTGTAATTGTAAAACTCATTTATTATATTTTAAGAAATCCAATAATTTGTTCAAATAATCAGTTGTAAGAAAGAAAAAATCAAAATTAATATTTAATTTTTCATTTATTTTTAGAAAAGAAGAATACTATTGATTTTATTATGCAAATGATTACTCACTTTTTAGTCGGAATTATCATACAAAAATTTCTTTTTGGAATAATTCCATTTCCCTTTGATATCATATTAATATTAATATTAGCGTTTTTATCCCATATCCTTTTAGATTGTCTCGCTAGATTAACGTATCATACCCCCGACCCACAAAAAGGAGATAAAATCTGGCTGGGGTGGCACATTGTTATTTATGTGACAAGTTTTCTAGTTTTTATAATTTTTTGTAATCCGTATTGGCTGGTTATGATTATATCGATTCTATTCGATATTTGGGACTGGTACACATTAAGGATGATACAGCGTCATATTAAAAAGGATCCAAACTGGGGAAAAAAATATTTTTTACACCCGATAATTGATAAAGTGCGAAGTAAATTCTTCATGTGGCTCCCAGATCTTACCTACAACCATAAAGGTATATTAGTTGAGATATTTATCATAATTTCCTTATTGTGTATTATCTTATTTCTCTGAAATAATTTCGTTTTTAAATACAAATAATAAGATCTGTTTATTCTAATTATTTATAGTTAAATTTTAAAACAAAATTTGTTTCACAAAAAGGTACTGACAAAATGGAAAATATAACCCAAAAAGAATTGAGAAAGATACAGAAACTGGAGAAACGTCAAGGAATTTTGACAGGATATGTTAGCAAAATAGGAAAATTGCTGCTGTATATTCTTCCACTGGTGCTTGTGGTAATTACAATACTAACAATCTTTCAGATTTCGCAAGATGCAATTTTATACGCTATTTTTTATATAGTCTTAGTTATTTATGGAATAAATTCATTGATCTTATTCTATGGCGCAAGTCTAACAAAGAAATCATTTCAATCCAGGTTAAAATTTGAAAGAAAGCGGGGTAGACCCATTGATTCTCTTGATGGCTTTGATTTACTCTCTTCTAAAGTACAAAGAGTAATAAATCTACTCAAAATTATTGCTCTTGTGGGTATTGTCTCATTGGTACTATTTATAATAATGTTGGCGTTTAATACAGTCGAATTAGGTTATGCTGCGATTGGGTTTACTATGGTTGGATTAGGTTTAGCACTAATAATCAGAAGTTTGAATTTAAAAGTTTCAGAGGTAAATGGTCTGCAAGATTTTTATAAACCAACAACACATCAAATCTTTTTAGATAACTTCTTCGCAGAAATCTTCTCCAATCATTTGGACCCTGTAACATTTCTTAAATGGGATGATTATATGCTAGGGCTCCAAAAGATTTTGAATCCCAATTTCGTTCAAAAAATTAAAACGCAAGAACCAGATGAGATGCCGATCACGTTTGCAATAGAAAAAATACTCTTTCTATTTTATTTGAAATATCAAAATGTATTATCTGATGAATTATTTGCCCAGGAAATGAGAGAAGTATTAAATATTGATGATGAAATTTTCAATATTGAAAGAGGGTTATTAATGGAAAATAATTGGTATTTTTCTAAAAAGGATATCTATAAAATATTTCTTTTTATTAAGAAATATAATCCAGGTTTTTTCAATATTATAGATCGGCTTCAGTTAGAACTCGCAGATAACATTGAACGTCTTGCTAAAGACCCAATATATATGGACTCATCATCCCAAGAAATCGTGTATGTTAACGACGAACTTAATATTATGATTTACCTATTTAACAATGCACCAGAAAATAGAAAATATTCGGTTAGAATAATTGCCCCAGGTTTTGATCCGAAGGAGCTTGTCTTAGATATTGAAGTTGAGGGGAGAGGAACTTTTAGGATCCCTGAAAAGCCAATTCCATTAACAGCAATGGGCGATACTGTAGATATATGCGGTGTCTTATCTGTGATGTTAGAAAACGGCGACACAACATGGATTACACTCGAACCCCGCGAGGTGGGTGAGCAGACCATTCAGATATTTTTAGAATCTATAGATGGAACAATTATTGAAGGAAAAACACGTAGTGTAAAAGTTGTTAAAAATTTTAAGGATAATCTTAAGAAAATAACTTCAATTGGCTCACTTTTGGGGGGTCTAGCTGTTCCTCTTTCAAAAATGCTTTTACCAACCTTAATGCCTTAATTTAAAATTTTTTTTTTTTCTTTTTTGAAGGATATTCATATTAATTTCAATTTTCTTCGATTTTAATTTTCCTTTTTTTAAAACCATGTTCGATTAAATTTTCAACTATTGGTTTCATCGTTGGGCATACCTCCCAATTTCCCTTATATTCACACTGCTCACACTCTTTAGTTATATGGTTGGCTCTAACGTAAGCTATTACTCCAGTATAGAAATTAACAAGAAATAACGATAATATTTTTAATATAAGAAATATCGGAAGATATAATACTGCAACAATATAGAATCCCGTTCCAATTCCTATTGAAACTTTTGTAAGAATTTTAAGAATTTTAAATTTTGTTAGATGGAATATATTTAATAAAAATGCCAAAAAGAATAGAAATGAGAGAAAATATAAAATGATAAGATTTTGTAAACTCAAATCTATGAAGAGAATTGAAAAGATAATTGTAAGAATAATTGTAGGGTAATATGTAAAGCACCCTATACAAAATCTATGTTTTCCAATATGATACACATGATCAGAGAAATGTTCACAATTGGGATGGTGAGATAAAACTATAGGTTTTATGTCAGAAAAAAACAAGGCGACTCGTTTGAATTTTATCTTTAAACTTGTCATTCTTTTACTTATTCTTGATTTAATATAAAAGGAAAAAAAAGATAATTAAAAAATTTAATTTTTTCTTAGCAGAATCTCTTACTACTTCCGTACAATCAGGTAAATGATACATCCTATACAACCGGTGAGAATTACAATAATGAGCCAGACAGCTCCACCCATATCGCGCTTCTCGGCATCCTTGTAAACCCAGACGGCTAAGGCTATACCAATTAAGCAGTAGATAACAAAAAAAATAACTATGAATATCAACATTCCGCCTAATAATATATCAAGATCAGGGGGCATCATAAGCATTTTTTATCACATTGAATTTTTTATTTTTTTGTATTAAAAATTTTTAATTATTGAATTGGTATTCAATGTATAATAATTATGCATAGTAATTATTTAAAGTTTCATTATTAAATAAACATTAATCATATTATTATTGGTAAGATAAGTAAATCTTAACTGATTCTATGAAACCATTGATATTTTTAAATTTTTAGCGACAAAAATGATTCTTTTAAAAATCTAAGAAAAAAATATAAAATAATAGAAGAATTTTTTAAGTTTTCTTATTTTAAGCAGTATTGACGCCTTATAACTTACTACCACAATGGGGACAGAATGTAGCTTGCTCTGGAATGGAAGCGCCGCAAGTAGGACAAAATTTTTTGCCCTTTTCTGTTGGTTTTTCAGTTTCAGGTGGTATGGGAGCTCTCTCCTCATATGGGGTTGTTGCTTGGGCAGTTGTTGGAGCGGTATAACTGGAAGGAGCTTTTGGTTCTCCCCCAATAGGCTTTCTTACTATCAAGTAAATAATGCATCCAATACACCCGGTTAAAAGCACTATGAGAAGCCATATAGTATTATCCATCCCGCGCTTTTCTGCATCTTTATATACCCATACACATAAAATAATTGGAATAATACAGCCAAGTATAATGATGGGAATCAACATCAGCATCAGCATACTCATAACGGCACCAGTTGGATCATAATCAATGAACATTTTTTAATTCACTTCAATTTTGTATTTTTTTTTTAATTTTTTTTAATTTTGAATTTCAATTAAATTTATTGTAATAAGATTATATAAAAATATAAAAAGATTTTGAAAGTTTATTTCATTAAGATTTTTTTAGTTATAATAATACTAAGAATTAAAGGGATTTTGATTAATTTAGGTTTTTAATATAAAATGAAAGATATATTAGGAATAAAGAATTTAAAAGCCGATTTATCTGCAATGAAAAATGAGATGACTAAGATCAGTTCAGAAATTTCCAAGATGAGCGAAAACATAATACATCTTAGTAATAAAACATCGCAGAGCATGGAAGGAGTATCCTCGGAGATTCATGAAATGAATTTAACAATAAGGGAAGCAATGAAAATAACTTCTGAGACAATTAAAGAGATGAGTGAAAACTTTTCAAAAGCATTAAAAGATGCGTTGAGAGATATGTCTGAAATGAAAGTCAAGGTTGAGGTTAGAGATTCGATTTTGAAAACTCTTGGAATTGATGGACTTATTCCAGAGTTTTTAAAAAAATCTAAAAAATAAAAATAAAAAAATTATAAATTTTTAAGTTTTTCTTCATGCAATTTTGTCAATTTTATTCGATTTTCCTTTAATTGTTCCCCTTTGATGGGATAGAAATATAATCCTATGACACCGATCAATAGAACAATGAATGGAAAAATTCCTATTAGAAATTGAAGCCCTGCGATTACATCAGCTCCTGGGTTCGGTGTGTAAGTTGACCATTCAGTGCCAGAAAAAACCAAGCCAATTGCTATAAAATTAATGACCGCCGAGAACCGTATAAGGAAATTGATGATTCCATAGTAAATACCAGCTCGTCGTGTTCCATGCTTGATTTCATCTTCATCAATGATCTCCGCAAGACATTGATCATAGAAATAAATAGTTCCACCCAATCCGACACCAGTGAATATCATCACAAAGAGACCTACAACATAATCTGGTGTGATCATGTAAATCAACATACCAAATCCCCAAATTATCATTCCTAGCATTCCAACTATGCGAGCGCCTTTTTTTTTACGCAATTTTTCCCAGAAAGGTATCGTAAAAAAAGCTGTTATAAAAGCCGCAGCCAAAACATATCCTATTAGTTCTGAATCTACAACTTTATGTACGTGTGTCTCAAATAGAGGGATTAATGTAGGTAATAGATTAACACAGATCCAATAAGTAAGTCCAGGGATAAGAAATACTAGAAATGACTTATTTTTAAATGTAAATTTCATTGTGTTTATAAAAGACGGTGCGGTTTCAGCATCTTTTACAAATATTTTAGGTTCTCGAAGACCCCATTTCACTGCGATGAAAAGAAACACAATAACTATAATTGCAATAATGATTCCTGTAAGTTGATATTGACCTAGTGTATAAGAATAACCAAATTTATTAGTCATATCTTCAATAATAAATGTAGGCATAGTAAAAGCTAAAATTAATGAAATAAGTACGAACATTACACGGGTTCGCCCTACTTCACTCCTTTCTTTCACAGAAACGAACATTTCCGAAAAAATTGCATTATAATTTAAATTAAATGCCGTGTAAACCGTGTCAAATATCATAAGTATAATCAATAAATAAATAAGATTGACTACATCGGAGTTAGCATAGATGGGGGGTGTAAATAGTAAAATCATTATAATCGCTAGTGGAATAATAGCACCGACCATCCATGGAGTTCTGCGTCCCCACTTAGATCGAGTCCGATCAGAAAGATAACCAATGAGGGGATCATTAATACTATTCCATATACTCCAAAAGATAAAAGTTAGACTAATCCATAGAACTGGCAATCCAATCACAGTAAAATAGAAAAGAAAAATCAAAAATGAAAAGCTCTGGTAGGCAACATTATCTCCTACTTCAGCAAGAGAGTAAGCCAATTTCATACGAGAATCTTTTCGAGATTTCATTTCGTTCTTAGAGTTCATATCGTTCATTTTTTTAACCTTAGGTTTTTTTAATAAATATTTTTAATCGTATAGATTAAATTTTAAAAATTAACTATGATTTAACTCTTTGTTTAAAATCAATATAAATATTTGCTTAAAAAAATATAAGAATTTAAATGACATTAAAAATTAAAAATGAATGGTTCATTGATGATAAAGGACGATCAGTGTTATTAAGAGGGGTTAATTTAGGAGGGAGCTCAAAAGTTCCAGTTAAACCTAATGGTGCGACTCATATTAAGACTGATTTTAATAATCATAGAGATGTTTCTTTTGTAGGGCGTCCGTTCCCAATAAATGAAGCCGCTGAACATTATAAGCGCTTAAAATATTGGGGTTTTAATTGTTTAAGATTTATTATAACTTGGGAAGCCATAGAGCATGAAGGTCCAAAACAATATGATAATGGATATTTAGACTATATAGAAGAAATATTAAAAATTGCTGAGAGTTATGGATTTTTTGTATTTATTGACCCCCATCAAGATGTTTGGAGCAGAATGTCGGGAGGGGATGGCGCTCCCGGTTGGATTTTTGAAAAAGTTGGGTTAGATTTCACTAAATTTGATGCGGCGGAAGCAGCATTTGTTATGCAATATAGATATGACCCTAAAGATCCGAAAAAATATCCTTCAATGTATTGGGTAAATAATGCACTTAGATTTGCCAACGGACATATGTGGACATTATTTTTTGGGGGTAGAGATTTTGCGCCGTCCTGTAAAATCGATGGAATTAATGTTCAGGATTATTTACAGAATCATTATTTTGAAGCAATTAAGCAAGTAGCCCAAAGAGTTAAAGATAATCAGAATGTTATCGGATTTGATACATTAAACGAACCGGAACAAGGCTGGATTGAAAAAAGTGTGGATGGGAGTTCTGAGGATTATTCTCAAGAATTAGGATACAAATTCACTCCAATTGATGCGATGCTGACAGCTTCAGGATTTTCTAGGGCTATTGGATATAATGAAATTAAGCGATTCGGCATAAAGGAAACGAGGAAAGATGAATTAAATCCTGAAAAAATTTCAGTGTGGCTTGAAGGTTATGAGGATCTATGGAGAAAAGAAGGAATATGGGGATTAGATGATAATGGAGGCCCAATTATTCTAAAAAATGATTATTTTATAAGAGTGAAAGGGAAAAAAATTGATTTTTATCGAGATTATTTATCCCCATTTATAACAAAATATACTGAAGCCATTCGAAGTGTAATCCCTGATTCAATAATTTTTTTTGAGGGGCCATCCGAAAGAATGATGAAAGAAGATAAGTTTAACTTTATTGTTCCGAAAAATGCAGTAAATGCTGCGCACTGGTATGATGTAGCTACTTTAGGTAAAAAACAAGCAATGTTAAAGGGAAATTTTGATAGAAGAACAGGAAAAATCGTTGTTGGGAAAAAAAATATTCAAAAAATGTTTATCAGTCAATTAAAAACTATTAAAGATGTTGCTAAATCTATACAGGGAGGTATTCCAACTTTAATAGGAGAATTTGGATTACCTTATGACCTTAATAAAAAAGAAGCTTATGGGAAATATAAAACAGAACCAGAAACAGCATGGGATTCACACATAAATGCTCTCACGATGTATTATAACGCATTAGATGCAAATTTATTACATTCTTTTCAGTGGAATTACACGGCAGATAATAATAACGTGTGGGGAGACTTATGGAACTTGGAGGATTTATCAATCTTTAGCAAGGATCAACAGATCGATCCAGCTGATATAAATAGCGGAGGAAGGGCAATTAATGGTTTCTGTCGTCCACATTTCATTCGTTGTGCTGATATTCCGTTAAAAATGGAGTTTGACATTGAAGAAGGAACCTTTTCTTTTGATTTTGATGGGAATCCGTCAATTAATGCGCCTTCAATTCTTTATATTCCCAAAATCCAGTATCCAAAAGGTTTTGACATAATTATTTCTGAGGGAGAAATTGAAAAAAGAGAGGACGAGCAATTAGTATACATAAAATCCAAAACAGAGGGAATTCATACAATTAAAATTGTAAAAAAAGCCTAAATTGATAAATTCTTTTTATTTTTTCTACTTCCCCCTACGCCGTGTTCTTCTTAAATATTCTCTAATGTCTTCTATTAACATTTCTTCATTATAATCGGGCCAATAATCGTCGCGAAATCTAAACTCTGCGTATGAAGCATCCCACAATAAAAATCCCGAAATCCTTGCTCCATCTTCCATTCCTGTTCTTATAATATAATCGACTTCAGGAAAATCTCGAGTATAAAGATGATTCTTAATAACTTCTCGATTAATATCTCCTGCTTTAACACCATTTTTAATAATTTCTTTCACAGCATCTACGATTTCTTCTTGTCCATCATACATTATACATAAATTGATAAAGTTTTGATCGTTTTCTTTTGTAAATTCAATTAATTCATTAATTTTTGCCCTAACATCCGCCGGTAATAGATGCACTCTTCCTATTACATTAAAATTAACTTTTTCTTCTTTAACTGTTGCTTCCTTTATCACTGCATCGACTGCGTCTAATATTATGCGAAAAATGTATTTAATCTCTTCTTCGCTTCTTTTTTTTAAATTCTCAAGCGATAAGGCGTAGATACTTAAATAATGAACCCCAGCTTCAAAAAAGTCAAATAATCTCTTTTTTAAATTTTGATAGCCAATAAGATGGCCAACATTTGCACCAAACAGATTTTTGGCAGCCCAACGGCGGTTAACGTTTAAAAGCGGTAATCTCTTCTAATTTCCGTCCAATATCAAACCAACATGTTTGGGTAATTTATTTTCTGATATATCTTTTTGTTATTCCAATATGATGTGAATATTTAAGATATTTTTTCAATTACTCCGA
>JAUWGH010000004.1 GCA_030606485.1 Promethearchaeota archaeon
AAGCTTATATAATTTTGCTACGGAGAGATTTAAAGGTAAAGTGAATCGAAATAACAACAAGAATATAATAGATTTATCAAATCAATTAATTAGAGATGATATTAAAGAGTTATATAAATTATATTTCTATCAAGCTAATTACTATAGATTAGCATTATGGACTCGTAATATTACTATTTATAGCATTCTTTATTTGATAATTACATTTATCACACTTATAATAGTCTTTATACCAATTCAAACCTAAATTTATTTCAATTTATTGTTTTTGCACAAGAATTATTATTTTTAATTAATGAGAAAGTAAATCAATCCTACCATTTTTAAACCGACTTATCCCAATCTAAACTATGGTGTATCTGATTTTTAAGAAGAAAAGAGTTGTTATGATTTGGTATGAAAATTATTTTCCATCAGTTGTAATCAAATTGATTACAGCTGAATAATCGTTTTTGGGTGGATTATATAAATTAAAGATGCTAAAAATTCAGTTGAGAAATTAAATTTCTTCTTAAAAAAATATTAAATTAAATAAAAATTATAAATATTACAATTTAAATTAAAAAAAATGATAAATAAAAAAATGATTACACGTAAAACTCCTTCAAAAGGAATATCGATGATGAAAGTTTTATTGGAAGAACGAATATTTGATGAATTATTTAAGGATAATATTGATTATATTATTAGTAAGATACCTCTTGATGAACAATATATTCCTTTTGGTGAGATTATAACTATTAAAAAGAAATAGACAATCTTTCCCCACCTATGTGGATGATATGCTAAAAAATATCAATATAAGAGATTTAAATCGGGTGACAACTTATCACTCGAAATAAAATATATTACAATTGATTTGATTCAATTCATGAAAAGTGTGAATTGAAAATCTAATGATTATCTTAAATACTTCAATTCTTTACGGTATGATATCAATTGTTGATACATTATTAATAATGCCATTTTCTTACTTTTCAGAATCAATAAATAACCTCCAAGTAATTTACTTTATTCTGTTATTCTTACCCATTCTATTTTATGGAGTAAAAAAATTTCAAATTAGAAAACGTATTAAAAGTTTTCAAAAAGAACAAGCGATTAAATTAAAAAGTCAAAATAATAATTAATGCCATTTTTTTGTAGTAATTTTTATTTGGAATATACCGATTTAATAGTATCTTTTAATTACGGATTAAAAAATCTTAAAGTGAGAACATTGATCGAAAAAGAATTCGGGTTTATCTATTTAGAAAAGAATGAAATTGCATATTATATAGCTAATATATGGAAAGGCGAATTGTTTATTCAGAATTGTAAAAATGAAAAATATTCTGAAGTCGACATTAAAAACTTCCATCGTGAGTTGTGGAAATTAATTAACAGAAATTGGGATGGGAAAAGTGCATTTCGCTTAACTTGAAAAGGAAAAAAAACAGATCCAATTCTTTCACAAGTTTGTAATAAAACTGGTATTTGGTATGAGGATTTACCGAAAGAATTCTCAGTATTCCGCCCTAAAAGTTATTCAATTGAATGGAGAAAACAACAACATCCCTGTAAAGTTCATAAAAATAATCAAGACAATTTCAATTGTTTTAAAAATATTGGAGAACCGTAAAAATTAAGAATATTAAATTTAACATTCATATATCGCAATCTTCTAATATTTTGTTGATGTCTTTATCTTGTAGGAATTCTCTCGCGTCTGTATAGCGATACACCCCAAATTTTCCAAGTATCTTTTTTATCCGTCTATTAAGAGTGTTATATGAAATCTTATATTCGGACAAAAGCTCTTTAATTGTCTTCCAGTTCTTTATATCGTTTAAAAATTTCTTAACTTCTTTTTTTTTTCTCATTTTTACCTCGTAGGAAGGCATCTAATATGGATTAGACTAAGAAAAATGTGCGAACATCAAAAAATTTAGCCAAAAAATTAGTGATGTAAATTTTGAATCCTATACTATACTAAAATACGATGATTTCATTCAATTATTTGATAAATGGTATCCATATAAATTTTAGTTATATATTTTTTCTTTATTTTAAGGTATTTTATATTTTAAACTATGCCTATCGGCAATTGTTTGTAATGCTTCAAAAACGATATTCGATGTTTTTTCTGTTAGAAACTCCCTTGCTTTTTCATCTGTTCTTTCTATTGAAATGGAATGAAGTCCAAAATATGTAGTAAATAAAATTTTAATTGTTATATTTGGTTTAATACGAATATAAATTTCATAATCTCCAGAACCCATCCCTTGTTTTTCATCAAAAAATAAGTCTTCATTCCTTATTTTTTCCCATCCGTAATAAACAATATCTATATCGAGAAGTTCCTTTTTATATTCACTTAATAAAAGTATAGAAGGTAATGGTTCATTTTGTACCTCGGATGGAATTGAACTTTTAGGATATTTTAAGCCAAATTTACAAATTTCATTTAAAGAGTCTAAACATTTTTGATAAATTTCATGTTTTTCTCTTTCTTTTTTATAATTTTCAAATTGTTTCATTACAAATGGCATGAAAACAGCTGAAATTATAGCTGAAAGTATAAGAAAGTTATCAAAAAAATCCTTAACTTCAAGATATATCTCTCGATAAAAAAAGGCAACAAAAATAAAATAAAAATCCAATATCAAGAATGTAGATAACACAAAAAGTAGGATTAATAAAATCAAATACTCCTTATGATGCATTTTCATTTTAAAAAATTTCTATTATTTTTACCTTTTAATGATTGAATTAATTATATAAAAGTTACATCGTTTTAGTCTGTTTCTGTTATCAAAAATTTCATATTAAAGACAAATTTTGTCGGAAAGATTTTTCTTCCTGATAAAACATATCTAATTTGTTTTAAAATTATACTAAAATAGTATTAAAAAATTGAAAAATTCCTACAAAAAATAGTTTAAATGGTTAATTTCACAATGAAAATATCATCATAATATTATCAATTATCTTATCTTTCAAATCCGAAATTCAATAATACTCATTTGTCGATTTCCTCCATTATTTCATCAATATCTTTATCTTGTAGGAATTTTTTCGCTTCTGTTGGATTATTTATACCGTATTTTCCAAGGATTTCCTTCACTCTCAATCTCACTGTATCTTCCGACATCTTGTATCTAACCGCAAGAGAACTTGTTTTCAGCCCAGATTTTATATCCTCTAAAAATTTACCAATATCAGGTATTTTTATCTTTCTCCTCCTGTTTGATTCAGCAATTATTGTAGCAATTCGTTTTCTATATTTTGGATCTTTAAATTTTTCATCCATTATCTTTTTCATTGTCTCACTCCCCTTTGCTCTAAGAACCGGGTCTTTATTTCCCCGTATTAATTTATCCCTCATTCTTTTTCGAAATTCCGGATCTTCTTTGCGTAACTTTTCTACTTCTTCGCGACCTTTTCGATTAAAATTTATCATCCATTTTCTATACTCAGCATCTTCTTGATATTTCCGTTTTAATGTATCTCTGATTTTCTTTATAACTTCTTCACTCTGACTTCCGACTCCTCCATCTGTCATATTGTATCCTTTCTCTCTATGTGTTGAATCGTACTCTTTAATCCAATGTTTTTCCTTTTCATCTAATTCTTCTTGTGAATACGCTACGTCTATCTGTTCCAATTTCCAAACAGATTCATCATACTTTGCTATAGCATTATTTAAACGAGAACCAAATATCTTTTTATCAGGTTGTTCTATTCTAAGTCTTTTAACTGCCCTTCCCTCTGTAAGATGCTCAAGCCATCTTTTTCTTATTGGTTTTACCGTTTCACCAATATATACCTTTCTGGTAAAGGTATTAGTTGCTAAATAAATGTATCCGAAAGGTTTTTTTGTAGAATTTTGGTTGTTCACACAATTTTTTTTACACATTTTTTTGCATACACCTCACATTGTTTTAATTTCATGGGGCGTTGTGAGGTTTTCGACATTTATGATTTTAGGGGGGATTCTTTTTACCCCCCGACCTCGCAAGAGGGAAAATCATTAAATAGTTCGAAAACTTGCCCCATGTGAGAAATTAAAACAAAAGTAGGGTGTAATATAAGATGTGTAATTAACATTATGAACAACCCATAACATAAAATAACCTACAGGATAACTATTTTAGCAACATACACCTTACCCGAAGGGTAAAAGTGAAAGAAAAAGCTTTTAAAAAAAATAACAAAACTTAAAATGACATCTAAAAAGTATTAAGGCGAAAAACTAGACAGAGAACTAAATCCACGATAATTGAAAAAATCCTTATTTTTAAGTATCTATGTTACATGGTATATGCATCTAATCTATCTATTTATTTTATAATTTATACGACAATAAACAAAAAACAAAGATTTTCTCAAATTTTTTTAAAAATTTTTTATTATAAAACCTATCAAATAAATAATTTATAAGAACTGAGAACCGATGAATGAAGAATTAGAAAAATTATCCAAGGAGGAATTGATTAAATATATTGAAGATATCTCTAAGAACTGGATCTCGATAGATGGTACATGGTTCCAGACGGTGGAAAATGACCTAGGACTTGAAAAAGCCATGGAGCTTAATATTAAACAATGGACAAGATTTACGGTTATTGAAGCTAAGAGAATTATGAAAAGATTTAATATTCCTCCAAATGGAGGAATTCCTGCGTTGATTAAAGCTTTAAAATTCAGGGTTTATGCGAACATAAACATACAAGAAACCATTGAAATCTCTGAAAATCGCTGTGTATTTCGAATGAACAATTGCCGCGTTCAATATGCAAGGAAACAAAGAGGGTTGCCTGATTTTCCTTGTAAAGGAGTTGGCTTGGTTGAATATGGTCTATTCGCTAAAACAATAGATCCACGCATAGAAACTAATTGCATTTGTTGTCCGCCAGATCCTCATCCGGAAGAATATTTTTGTGCTTGGGAATTTATTCTAAAGGATAAATAATTAAATAAAAAAAAGGATATTATAGAGAAAAATTTACAAGAATAAACTTAATATTAAACAATGGAAAAGATTTACAGTTATTGAAGCTAAGAGAATTATGAAAAGCTTTAATATTCCTCCAAACGGAGGTATTCCAGCGTTGATTAAAGGTTTAAAATTCAATTTTTATGAAAAACCACGTACTCTAATGCCACTTTTATCCCTAAAAGAACGTTAAAACAGTTTTAATGAAATTGAACTAGGTTTTAATAAAAATTTGGTCTTAGAAGAGGCGAACCGATGTTTAAGATGTGATTTACGTTTTGAAATCTCACCTGTAGTGTTTCCCCCTCAAAAATGGTTGGAATTAACCGATGAGAATATTCAAACTGTGCCTGAACTTGAAGGTGCGATTCAAGTTTTAAATGAGAATCAAGTGATAATCCTCATACAAGGAACCGCTAATTTACGTTTAACATTGGAAGAACAATTAAAGAGCAATACTAAGGCTTGTTACTTTAATTATTATGAAGACCCTATGTACACAAAAAGGGAGAGTGAATTACTTCAACAATTTATACAAGAATTTGGGAGATTCCCTGAGGGTAATGAAGATCTTGACGATGATCTATTTTAAATTTGGCTGAATAATAAAAAAAATAATAAAAAAAAAAGATTTTAAACTTTTTCTCCAAATTTACCCGATATCCATAATATTATGAGAATTACTAATGGAATACCAAAAATTATCGAAACCCAAACAAATACGGTTAGATAACCGTAGATGAAATAACTAAATGATAGACTACCAAATGGGGTAAGCCAATTGCCATCAATAAACACATAAATACAAACTCCAATAAATAACAAAAATGAAAAACCGCCACCGCCACCTTCATACTTTTTTCCTCTCAATCTCTCCCATTTCTTCTTCTCCTCTTTCGATTCCTTATCTCTCTTTTTAAGCTCTTCTTTATCATCTTCCGATAAAATTTTAAACCAATATCCTCCGATTAAAATGCCAAAGAATGCTACTGTTGGAAGTACAACGAGTAAAAATTCCCATAAAATCAATAATAATACCCATACAATGGCAGTCCCCATAGAAAATTCGTCAAACGTCCATGCACCGTAACCTCCAACCTCTGAAGCTGGAATATACAATAATAAGACTAAAATTCCTCCGATTATAGCTCCAACCACCGCAGCTCCACAGATTATAGTAATTACCCAATGTTTTCTTATGAATCGTTTCCAAAACATTTCATCTAAGACTTTCATACTCTCTTCTTCACTACTCATAAATATTTCTACCTCGAAATATATTTTGTTTTTAAATTAGATTATAATTTTATTTTTAAATTAAATACGGATCTAAATATAAAGCTAATCCTTATATTTCATTTATTTGATCAAAAAATTAAAGGAGTGATATATTTTAATAGGCAGAAGTATAGCGATCATCATAACCTCATTATGAAGTAATATTATGATTTACTTTCTGCTAGGAGATCTAGAGCAATTGCAGGTTTCGATCGATATGCAATTAAGAATAGGTAAGCAACGAGACCAATGAATTCAAATTATACCCGGATTGGTTTCATCTAAATATAGTCTAAAGTTATTACTACATTTCCCTTTTTATGCCCTTTATCGACATAGCTATGAGCCTCGACAATTTTTTCTAAGGGATAGCGTCTATCTATGACCGATTTAAGCTTCCCCGCCTCAATAAGCTCTTTGAGGAAAATTAAATCTTCTTTTTTTTCACTTGCTCCCCCACCTATTACTTTTATTGAAGACCAAAGGCCTCGAACAAGATGTGACACCTTCATGACAGCTTCAAGATAGAATCCTTTTTTCTTTAGCGATCTTTTACAATCTGAAAACGAACTCTTGCCTACCGTGTCAAAAATAATATCATAGATCTCACCGCTTTTGCTAAAATCCTCTTTAGTGTAATCAATTACCTTATCGGCTCCCAGAGATTTCACCATTTCTAAATTCGTGGTACTGCATACTCCGGTAACTTCTGCCCCAAAGTGCTTGGCAAGCTGTACCGCAAAAGTACCATTACTTCCAGAAGCTCCATAGATAAGGACTTTTTGTCCGCTTTGGATATTTCCTTTTCTAAGAAAATGCAATGCTGTAAGCCCCCCAATAGGAACGGCGGCGGCCTCCTCATGGGTCATATTGGTCGGTTTTAGCGCTACCACGTTAGCTCCAAACATACCTGTGGATAAAGGCTCTTCAGGTATACATATGTACTCGGCATAAGAACCAAAACTCAACCCAGTGGTAGTTCCGAAAATTTGGTCACCTTTCCTAAATAGTTTTACATCTTTGCCTATTGATTCAATTTCCCCGGCTAACTCCATCCCAAGTATAGTTTTTTTTGGTTTTCTGAAACCCAACATTATTCGCCCGAAGAGCCGAAGCAAGAAAGGGTAATTTTTCATGCCACTTCGAAGAGCCACGTCCCCTGCTGTTGCTGTTGTCGCGTGTATTTTTACCAGTATTTCATTGTCCTTGGGAGTAGGTTTTTCTACTTCTTTGAGCTGAAGAACGTCGGGGGGTCCATATTTTTGACAAACTATTGCTTTCATTTGTGTAATTATTTATCACCATTTTTTAATATTTTTTATTTAATAACACTAATTTTGTCACAGTATTAAATAGTTATAGAGACCAATATTTGTTTTTGTAAAACGAAAGAAAAAATGAAATTTGGATAAAAATTAAGATTTTGTACTATTTACCACAGTTATTACTATATTTCCCGTTTTCTGCCCTGTTTCGACATATCTATGAGCCTCGGGAATTTGTTCCAACGGATAGCGTCTATCTATGACCGATTTTATCTTCCCCTCCTCAATAAGCTCTTTGAGGAAAATTAAATCCTCAGTCTTTGGGTTTGAGCTCCCAGCTATTACTTTCATTGAGTTCCTTTGGCCTCGAACAACATGTGACAGCTTAGGGTTGGCTAAAAGAAGGAGCCCATTTTTCTTAAGCGATCTTTTATAATCTGAAAACGAACTCTTGCCTACTACATCAAATATAACATCATAGGTCTCTCCGCTTTTGGTAAAATCCTCTTTAGTGTAATCTATTACTTTCTCGGCTCCCAGAGATTTCATCATTTCTAAACTCGTGGGATTACCTACACCGATTACTTCTGCCCCATAGTACTGGGCAAGTTGAATCGCAAAAGTACCTATAGTTCCAGAAGCACCACTGATAAGAACTTTTTGACCGCTCTGGATATTTCCTTTTCTAAGAAAATGCAATGCCTCAAGTCCCCCAATAGGAACGGCGGCGGCTTCTTCATAGGTCATATTGGTCGGTTTTATTGCCAACACCCCCATCTTACGTTCTTCACGCAGACATACGTACTCGGCATAAGATCCAAAACTCATCCCGGTAGTTCCAAAAACTTGGTCACCTTTCTTAAATAGATTTACATCTTTACCGACTGATTCAACTTCCCCGGCTAGTTCCATCCCTAGTATGTTTTTTCTTGGTCTTCTGAAACCAAATCCTAATCGCATGAGGGATCTTAACAAGAAAGAGAATTTGAGACCTCGAAGTTCACAGTCCCCTGCTGTTACTGTTGTCGCATGTATTCTTATCAGCACTTCATTGTCCTTGGGAGTAGGGTTTTCCACCTCTTTGAGCTGAAGGACATCCGGTGATCCGTATTTTGTGCATACAATTGCTTTCATAAGTATTCCGCCACAATTATTACCACATTTCCCTTTTTGTGCCCTTTTTCAACGTACTTATGAGCCTCGGCAATCTGTTCCAACGGATAGCGTCTATCTATGACCGATTTTATCTTTCCCGCCTCAATAAGCTCTTTGAGGAAGATTAGATCTTCAGTCTTTACGTCGCCTCCGCCTCCGGAATCCCTTAAAACGTTAAGATAGATTCCTGTCTTCTTTAGAGACTTTTTACCTCGTGAAGACGAAATCTTGCCTACAGCGTCAAAGATAACATCATATGTCTCACCGCTTTGGGTAAAATCCTCTTGAGTGTAATCAATTACCTTATCGGCTCCTATAGATCTCACCATTTCTAAATTAGTTGTACTGCAAACCCCGGTGACCTCTGCCCCGAATGATTTGGCAAGTTGTACCGCATAGGTACCTACACTTCCAGAAGCGCCATAGATCAGAACTTTTTGTCCACTCTGGATATTTGCCTTTCTAAGAGTACACAATGCTGTAATTCCCCCAGAAGCAACACCAGCAGCGGCTTCTTCAAAGGTCATATTGGTCGGTTTTAGTGCCAGCATCCCGTCTTCAGGCAGACATTTGTACTCGGCATAACCACCAAAATCCGAGAAAAAGGTAGATGCAAAAACTTGGTCACCTTTCTTGAACAGCTTTACATCTTTGCCTACTGATTCAATTTCCCCAGCTAGCTCCATCCCTAGTATAGCTCTCTTTGGTTTTCTAAGACCTAAATATATTCGCGCGAAGATCCATTGCCAGCGAGGAACATCGAAACTTCGCATTCTCACGTCCCCTGCTGTTACTGTTGTCGCATATACTTTTACCAGTACTTCATTGTCCTTGGGAGTAGACTTTTCTACCTCTTTGAGCTGAAGAACATCCGGTGGTCCGTATTTTGTATATACAATCGCTTTCATAAGTATTCCTCCTTATTTGATTTCACTTCCTCTATGGCTTTCTTGCCCGCATAAGTCTTTCTCAAATCCTTGACTTCAATAGCATTCGGATTATCGGAACCAAATATTAATCCTTTGCTAGTCTTGTCTATATTTTTTGATTTTGACATTGTTTCTATATCTATTTTGTTTTTAAATTAGATTAGAATTTGTTTAAAAGAGAATATAGATCTATATATAAAACTAATCCTTATATTTTATTTATTTGATCAAAGAATTAAAGGAGTGATATATTTTAATAGCAGATTTTTATGAAACTAATAATAATAATTATCTAAGAAATAATATTGTCATTTTTTAAAGATTAAAAAAGAATTGTTATTTATCTTAGATTTTTTTTTAAAATCTTTTTTCTTCTTGTAATTTTTTATTCTCTAGTCTCTTTCTAACAACACAATAAACTTCACCGTTAAACATAGTCTTATAACATGAATTACAGCTAATACAATGTGCTGGCGAGATATCACCACTCTTCCAAAGGTTTGGAAGGTCTGGTTCGTGTATAAGAGGTTTACTCATCGATATAAAATCTGTATAATTTTCGCCTTCAGGAAATTTTTTCACAGAAAAAATTTAATCTTTGGTTGCTTTTTGAATCCAACCAAACTTATCTTCTATTTTTCCCCATTGAATTCCAGTTATTGTATCATATAGTTTTTGAGTCAGTTTTCCAACTTTAAAATCGTTAATTGTATAATCTTTACCTTTATAGCCTAATAATCCAACAGGTGTAATTACTGCTGCAGTACCACTTCCAAATGCCTCATCTAATTTACCATTCTCAAATGCATTAATAACCTCATCTATGGCTAGATTTCTCTCTTCAACTTTTATTCCTTCGGATTTACATAACTGTATCACAGAATCTCTTGTTATACCAGGTAAGATTGTTCCTGTTAGAGGTGAAGTGATTACAACTCCATCTATCACAAAAAACATATTCATTGTACCCACTTCTTCTACATATTTTCTCTCTTGGGCGTCTAGCCATAATACTTGTGCATATCCCTCTTTTTCCGCTTCTTTAGTTGCAAATAAACTAGCTGCATAATTTCCACAAGTTTTTGCTTGCCCAACACCACCATCTGCTGCTCGGATATATTTATCTTCGACCTTAATTTTAACTGGATTAAAACCCGTAGCATAATAGGCTCCGACGGGACTTAATATTATGTATAATATATATTGACCACTTGGATGCACACCAAGAAACGGTTCTGAAGCTATATAGGTTGGTCTTATATAGAGAGATGTTCCTTCTGAATGGGGAACCCAATGTTTTTCAATAGTGATTAATTCTTTAAGAGCATCAAGGACAAAATCGGGATCAAACCTTGCCATTACCATCCGGTCTGCAGACATTTGAAGTCTCTCGAAATTTTTTTCTGGTCTAAATAAATTTATTCCGTCTTCTGTTCTATAAGCTTTCATTCCCTCAAATATTGCCTGTCCGTAATGGAGAACACATGCAGCAGGATCAAGAACTAATGGCTCATATTTTTTAATTTCTGCATCATACCAGCCTTTTCCTTCATCATAATACATTATAAACATATGATCCGTGAAAATTTTACCAAAACCTAGGGTACTCTCATCTTCTGGGAGTTTTCTTCTTTCATTTTCTGGAATTGTATTAATTTTTAATTCCATATTCTTTTATTTCCTTTAAATTTTAATTTTTATAAAACTTATACGCCTTGTTTAAAAAATTATTGCTATGATAATATAAAAATTTTGATAAGGGAATAACGTTTTGTGGGCTATTTTTCCCAAATTAAATTAAAACTATAAGAATTACATATTGAATAATTTCAAAAGACACCCTTCCTAATTCTATTGGATTGGATTTTTTGGAATAGTAAAAGTAAAGGTGCTACCCTCTCCTAATTTACTAGTAAAATACATCTCACCTCCATGTAGATTTACTAGTTTTTTAGCAAGAGTTAATCCTAATCCTGTGCCAAGAGTTGAAGATACGTAGAGAGATTCAACTCTTTTATATTCTTTAAAAATTAATTCATAATTTTCTTTCGCAATTCCAATACCGGTATCAATTACATTAAATTTCCAACGATTATTATCCTCCATAATTTGAAGTGTTATCCCTCCTTTTATTGTGTATTTTATTGCATTGCTTAGTAAATTGTAGAAGATTTCCTTCAATCTTACAAGATCAGCGTATATACTTTTTGGCTCATTTAAGCCTTCTACTTGAAAATATAGACTTTTTTTTGAATATAAGGGTTTTAGAACAGATTTAATTTCATTTATCAGAGCATTCAATTCAAAGTTTTGTACATTCAATTTTAATTCTCCAGATTCTATCTTTGATATTTCTAAGATATGATCTATAAGTTCTAGTAAATGATCGGAGGAGGATTTAATATCACTGAGAAAATCAATTTGATCTTCGTTTAAATTACCATAAGATTCGTCTAAAAGTAAATCGGAGAAACCTATAATAGCATTCAACGGTGTTCTTAAATCATGAGACATAGAGGATAGAAAATTAGTTTTAAATTGCGATGCTTTTATAATATTATCGATATATATCTTTTGTTTTGTTATATCCCTTCCAATATAAATAGTTCCTCTTAGTTCACTATTTTCATCTCTAAATAATGAGATAGATAAAGAAATAGGTATTTTTTTTCCATTATTTGTTTTAAAAAATGTTTCTATGGTAGGATTAGAATCCATACTCCCATAATTTACAAGTAATTGTTTTTTATGATTAGAAATTTCATCATTTTCTTCTGAAAATAGAATATCAACAAGATTATCAATAAGTTCATTTTCTTGATAATTAGAAAGCTTTAATGTTGTTTGATTAACTGCTTTTATTTCATCTTTAAGGTTAGTTAGAATTACCACATCTGATAAACTATTTGTTATGTTTTCTGCAACTGTCATAAAATCCAAAATAAATAATTTAAATTTCCAAATTGCATAACCTATTAAAATACTAGTTAGAGTAAAGCTGGTTGTACCGAATTCCGGAATATCTGACTCAAATATTACTGCCAAAACAAAATCAAAAATAAGATAAATAATTAGAGAAAAAAATAATCCAATTGAAAAATATTTTGCTTGTAACTTTTTTCTATGATCTGTAGTAATATAATAACAACGTACACATAAAATTATTGATAAAACTGGTAAAAGAATAACCCATAATAAGTAAAAGTTTAGTAAGAATGAATTTTCTTGATATAAATAGGTCCAGCCCCAATTCTTTTTCTGAGGTCCCACTAAAATAAGAGGAGTTGCGAAATCTAAACAAATCAAAATACCAGTTGGGATATAGATTAACGGAAATAATATTTTTTTACTTTTATTTTTGGATATCTTTGAAAAAATAAGGCAAAAATGAAATAGAAAACTAAGTGCTAAAGGAAATAATAACGTCAATTTTAACCAGAAACAAGCTGTGGCAAAACTTTCTGCATGTCTCATAGAAAATTCTGAATAACACACAGAACTATAAGATAAACAATATAACATGAATAAAATATTCAATGGATTTTTAGTATTTTTTGCAAATATAAAAGCACCCATAAATAAAGCAATAACAGCAGATATCAAAGGTAAAATAGTAAAAATATTCATTTTAAAAATCTATAGGTTTTATTTTTTTGTTTGTTTTAAATTTTTGTCTTGTAATTGAAACTAAATGGTTTAAACTAAAATTTACAATAAGAAAATGAAAACTTATGCATTTAAATCTACTTATTAGGAATTTCTCTATTCAATTGAAAAATTTCAAAAATTTTATTACTTTTAATTAACATTTTTTTAAATCAAATATTTTTAATTTTAGGATTTGTGATATAACAATGAGAAAAGTAAAATGTAAAGGTTGCGGTAAAAAATTAGATATAAAAGATGCAGATAGTTATGGTAAATGTATGGATTGTGGAGAAATTTTTTGCAAGAAATGTTTAAGATCATGTCCTGATTGTGGTGATTCTCCATTTTGTGCTGATTGTATGGAGGCACATTTAGCTGATCATGATTTTTAATATTAATTAATATTGACCTAATTTTTCTATTAATGCTTTAGCAAAACCAATATTCCTGCTCGCCATTTCAAAAGGTTCCCATGGCCACTCACATCCTGCAGCATACATGAACCTTCCACCTGGTTTTCCAACTTCAATTGTATTGGAAATTTCATTAATAACTTCCAAAGGTGAATATTTTGTGCTTCCAAGAATCATTGTATTTGTATTACCTCTAATACAATTATTTTTTCCTATTTTTTCCTTAGCCATTTTCAAATCAACTTGATAATCCAGATCCAAAATTGCTGCATTTGTACTAGAAACTAATTTTAGCATATCTCGACCTTCTCCATCGACTACTGAATTATCTCCACAGATATGGTATAAAACAGGAACATCTTTTTGGATATAGTTAAATAATTCTCTAGTGGCATTTAAACAACATTTTTCATATCTCATAGGTCCAATTTGAGATATTGCTGAATCGCCAGCGCCTATAATATCTGCTCCAGCTTCAATTTGTAATTTAGCGAATTTTTTTTGAACGGGTAGAATTCTATCAATTAACCCTCTAATTTCTTCAGCCCAATTTTTTTTCTTGCATAATAATAAAACATTTATTAAGTCGAATAAACAACATATCTCAGCGAATGGTGCTTCAATCCATCCAACAATACATTGTTTTCCTCCCACTTTCTCATGAAGTTTCTTAACTGCAGCAACTCTTTTTTGTATTCTTTTATTTTCTAAAATAGTAGGAGTTTCAATGGAGTTAAAATCTTCAATTTTTATATTTTTTTTCGCAACAGGTGTGTGACTATTCCAATTGATTTCGACACCCCATGCATTTGCTTCCCTATAGGCATCAGTTGAAACATTAACATGATCAATTCCAAAAAAATTAGAACATTTAATTTGTGCATCCGCTAAAACTTTAGGATTTTGGCAATATTCGTTATAGCTTTTATGGAATAACATTGGGGCGAGGTGCATGATGAATGGATTAAAGGGAATCTTTTCAGGGATTCCTTTAATTGCTGATAAGGTTAATTCAAGAGAATTCATTTAAAATCATCATTTTTTAAGATTTTTATGAATTGATAAAAATATTTATATGCATTATTATAGTGTTTATCATTTTTTGAATATTCTATTCCGTTGGAAAATAATTTCTTGAACCCTTCCATATCTTTTGTTTTAATTGTTTTTCTATAGGATTTTAATAAGTGTTCAAATAATTCAAGGATTTTTTGAAATTGTAAATTATCCATTTGAATTTCTCCAATCATTTCCACTTCCTTTTGAATAATATTTTCAGCGAAAAGTTTTTGTAATAAAAATGTTGTTCCTGTATATTTCATTAACTCATCAAGAGGTTGATTTGATTCTTTTATTAGATTTAAAAATAGGATGTTAAACATATGTGGAACCCCCAATGTTAATGCTATCATCATATCATGAAAATCTAATGTAGTTTCAGTAATTTTAAGGCCTTCTTTTTTAAAAAGACTAAAAAGCTCATTAGTAATTGACTCATATTGATCGGTTCCGCCAATTTTTAGATATAAAATCACAAAATTCTTTAAATCTTTTATACCAGGTCCAAACATAGGATGTAGTGAAATACAATTTATTGGATATCTTTCTTGGACTTTTCTTAATGACTTGACCACTTCATATTTTAATGAAGTTATATCGAAAATTAAAGCATTTTCTTTTAAATATTGAGCAACTTTTTCTATCATTTCAGGTGTAGATCTAATAGGGATTGAAACCATCACAATATCAGCATTTGAGACGCTTTTTTGGAGATTCAATTCATACTTAACACCAACTTCTTGTGATACTTTCTTTAACCTTTCTTCATTTCTTGCCATCAACGTTACATCAAATCCGTGTTTTTTAAAAAATCTAGCAAATATTCTGCCTAATCCACCCGAACCCCCAATAATTGTAATTTTTTTTCCTTTCATTTTTATTTAATCTCCAAAAACTTTTTTACAGTATTCCTCATAAGTTCTTTTTTAGGAGTTTTTTCAATCCACCATTCAAATGCTAAAAATCCTTGATTTACAAGCATATCTAACCCACCCAATGTCTTGCAACCGATATCTTCAGCATTTTTTAGTAATTTTGTTTTCAATGGATTATAAATTATATCAAAAACAAATAAGTTTTTATTTAGAAATTCTTTAGGAACTGGAGTTTCTTCAATTTTTGGATACATTCCAATCGGGGAAGTATTAATTAAGATATCTGATGTAGCACAAAATTTTTTCAAGTTGTAATTAGAAATAGCATCGGCAAATGTTTTTACTCCAGTTCTTACATTTAATTCTTTCGCCAATAATTTTGATCTTTCTTTTCGAATATTTAAAAATATAATCTGAGCAACATCTTCTGCTATGAAGTAGCTCAATGCTCTTGCAGCTCCACCAGCTCCTATAAATAGTACTTTTTTATCTGATAATTCACAACCATTTTCAATTAAAGAATGTTTTCCTCCAGCACCATCAGTATTTCTTGCTTTTAAATAACCATTTTCGTTTTTAATTGTATTTATAGCCCCAATATTCTTTGCAATGGGATCAATCTCATCTAAATATTCCATTATTGCCTCTTTATGAGGTATAGTGACACTAATTCCCTTGATATTTAATGCTCTGAAACCATCTATTGCTTTACTTAAATCTTGAGGTTCAATATCAAAAGCTAAATACACATAATCAAGATTTAGATCATTAATTGCAATATTATGCATTATTGGACTCATGCTGTGATCTATAGGGTGTCCAATAACTCCAAGTATCTTTGTTTTTGCGGTAATAGTGGGCATAATTTATCAATAAATAGAATTTAATACTTAAATTTTTAATATATTTTTGTTTTGATATTATTTAATTTAAATGATACTTGGTAAAAAATAAATGGAAAAAAAGCATTCTATAGCTTTAATTGGTTTTATGGGAACTGGAAAAACGGTTGTCGGAAAAAGTTTAGCAAATAAATTGGATAAAGACTATAAATTCATTGAGACTGACGAGATTATTGAAGAGATGGCTGGCAAATCTATTCCAGAAATTTTTAGAGAAGATGGAGAAAATAGATTTAGAGAATTGGAAATAGCTGCCTGTAAGAAAGTTTCTCAATTAAAGAACGTTATTGTATCTTGTGGTGGCGGTGTTGTTTTAAATAAAATAAATATTGATTATATTAAGCAAGATTTTCATATCGTTTTATTAATTGCTACTCCTGAGGAAATATTGAAAAGAATAATGAAAGAGGGTGAAAAAAAAAGACCGCTTCTAGATAGACCAGATCCAATGAAGGAAATTAAGGTTTTATTAAAATTTAGATCTTCTTTTTATGGAGCTCATGCAGTATTTACAGTAGATACAACCGGTAAGAGTATTGATGAGATTGTTTCTGAAATAATTATTAAAATCGGTATTTAATTAGTTCATTGGAAATTAATCTTATCTTAGATTAGGAGATGTATTTTAATATTTCTCTTATTGTGGTAATTGATATTTGTCCTGGAGCTGTTTGTTCTTTATAAGACCCATAAGTAAGATATGAACCAGCTTTTAGACAAAAGATTCGGGACAGTATTCCCAACTCACCCATACAAAAACTAATAATTTTTTGATTTTCTGTTCCCAATTCTTTACAAATTCTTAAAGGAATAATGTTATCTTCAAAATTTTTCGCGTAAAAAATCAATTTTATTAAATAATTTGAAGGAGATTTTTCTAATTTAACAGTAAGTTTATCAAATTTTGCTTTAAATTTTGATAATAGTTCTATAACGGTCTCATAATCAGGGGTTTTATTAAAGTTATGGTAAGAAAAGATAATTTTAACATTCTTATTAGAAGCTTTTTTAATTGCATTTTGTAGGAACTCATCATCATTATCCATTTCAATATCCACATAGGTTGGGCTTAGATTTATCACTTGATTAATTATGTCATATCGTTTTTTATTTTCAATATCTAGCTTGCCACCTTCACTAAATTTTCTGAAAGTAAAGATCACGGGAATTTCAACTCCAATAAAAGTGAGTAGTTCTTTTAAGAAATGGGTAGTTAAGGATTCAATATCCTTAATATAATCTAATCGAAATTCAATGATATTAGGTCTTAATTTTAATAATTCTTCAATTTCTTTTTTCAATTGATGAATTTCATTTGTTTCTACTGGAACTGGAATACAAATATTCATTTTCTATTTTTTTAATAGTTATTTTAATAAAAATTAAAATTGGTTTTTAAGAAAAAAAGAATAAAAAAAATACATTTTAATCCTGATAGCCAATAGCTCCTTTAATTTCCTCTTCAGACATTGCCAATGTATCCGTAGAATCAATTTTTTGTAGTAAATTCTTATTCTTATAATGCTCTATTATTGGTTCAGCATTTTTTTTATATACATCCAACCTGTTATTTACTGTCTCTTCAGTATCATCTGAACGATGTTTTAATTCGGCACCACACTTATCACAAATCCCTTCCTTTTTTGGTGGTAAAGTATAGATATTATAAATCTCATTACACTTAGCGCAGGAGACCCTTCCTGTTAGCCGTTTCATGATAATATCGCGTGATACTTCCAATAATAAAAAGGCATCAATATCAGTTATTTCATCAAGGGCTTCCGCTTGTTCTATAGTGCGTGGAAAACCATCAAGTAGAAAACCATTCTCTTTTACATCATTTTGGGTTAACCTATCTTTTATCATGTCTATTACAACATCATCTGGAACAAGAGCACCATCATCCATGTACTTTTTTGCTTTCAACCCTAATTCGGTTTTATTCCTTAAATTCTCCCGAAAAATATCCCCTGTGCTTATATGAGGTATTTTGGGTAAAATCTTTTTAATTTGTCCAGCAAATGTGCCCTTGCCACCTCCAGGGGGGCCAAATAATACATACTTCATATTAAAATTTACACCAATAGCTAATATAGTTTGAATTATTAATATTTAATAATTAATATATCGTTTTTTTATAATTATTATTTACAGTTATAATAAATATTGAATATACTTTATTGCTATAAATTAAAATTAAAGAAGAAGTGGTTTTTTTGAGTATTGAATTAACTGAGCCAATATTTAAAGGGAGTAAAAGTCTGGAAGAGTGTATATTTGAGAGAGAAAGTGTTAGGAGTTTTAAGGATAAGGAAATTGAAAATGAAAAAATTTCCCAAATTTTATGGGCAGGTCAAGGTAAAAAAGGGTATAAAAAGACCGTCCCATCAGCGGGTGCCACTTATCCTTTAGAGTTATATATTACAATTAAAGGTAAGGGTTTTTTTCATTATAATTCTAATAAAAATCTATTGGAATTAAAAAACGATGGTGATTTTGGAAAAGATTTAGCTCAAGCATCTTTAGATCAGATGTTTATCTATGAAGCACCAATGAATATCATAATTTGTGCTGATTTCAATAGAACATGCGGTCATTATGGTAAAAGAGGTGTGAGATACGTTTATATGGAAATTGGTCACTGCGCACAAAATATTGAATTAGAAGCGGTTGCATTGGGGTTAGCTTCCGTTCCTATTGGTGCGTTTCATGACGATGAGGTAAAGAAAGTATTAGATTTACCTAAAAATCTTGAACCGTTATATATTATTCCTATTGGATATCAAAAATAAAAACCTATTTCTTTAAAACCTCCTTAATTTTTTCAGCTAATTTTTCAAAATCGAAAGGTTTTTCAATAATATCAACTGCTCCAATTGAAAGTGCTTCTTCTCTAACCGTTTTATCTGCACTAGCAAAAATAATTTTTGGGTTTTTTCCAAGACTAATAATTTCTTTTGTAGCATCAATTCCACTTTTAATCGGCATCCGATGATCCATTAAAATAATATCTGGTTTTTCTGAAAATGATTTAAATTTCTCAACAGCTTCTTGCCCATTCTTTGCAATCCCAATAACTTGAAATCCCCAAAAACTCAATAATTTTTGATATAGATCTCGGATTGCTCGATCATCCTCAACGATAAAAATGTTTGTTATTTTCCTAAACCTCTGGAATTATTATAATAAAATTACTTCCTTGCGAATAATCTCCTTGAACTTTATCTTCTACCCAAATTTCTCCATTATATAGTGATATAATTTTCTTTACTAATGATAACCCCAACCCCATACCACTTGTACTCTTATCTGCTCTATAAGCCCTTTCAAAAATTATCTCTTTTTGATCATCAGAAATTCCGTAACCATTATCAATAAATTCCATTTTAAGAAATTTACTACCCTCTTTTTTGATTTTTGAAAATTTAATGAGAATTTCAACAATGGGGCGTTCATTATATTTTACAGCATTAATTAATATGTTTTCAAATACATCTATTAAGAGATCATTTGCTTTAATAAACAATTTTTTTTTTTCGGTCTCAATCTCTACATTAATTTTTCTCTGCTGGAAATTTTTCTTCAAAATCTCAACTGATTCCTTTAAAATCTTACAAGCTTCTATGGGTTGTGTAAGAATTTGAGCCTTATCCAAATCAGATAGTTTTTGTACATTTGAGATCAAGGTTGCACCCCTTTTAACTTGCTCTTTTGTGGTATTAAACATACTTCTTACTTCAGGTAATATAGTTTCCTCACCTAAATAATGTGTAGCAATTTCTATTGAAGATAAGATATTCTGAAGAATATTATTCATATCGTGAGCAATAAGATCCTTATAAAAATTAGCGCGATTATAAGCTTCGCGATAATTCTCTTGCGATTCTTTTAGTTTTTGTTCTGCTTTTTTCCTCTCTGTGATATCCTGTATTATAAATTGTATCAATGATTGATCTTCTATCTTTATTAAAGAACCATGGAGATTTGTCCATATTATACCTCCAGTTGACCGATATAATGGAAACTCAAATGATTCTGTAGCTTCACCTCTAAGCGCTTGTTTGAACTGCTTTTCGAATAATGGTATAAGAGGTTTATTTCTCTCATTTAATGAGAAGATTTCTCTGAAATTTCTTCCGATTAAATAATCTTTTGTATGCGTAGAAAGAAAATGATTTGTAGCAGTATTACAATCTATAAGATTTCCTTTTAAATCCAAAAGACCTATGGAATATGGAGAACTTTCGAATAAATGACGATATTTTTCTTCGGATTCCCTTAACTTTTGTTCCCAATTTTTTCTTTCAGTAATATCCCGTATAAGACCATAAAACCCAATCTTTTTTCCTTCAGAATCACGTTTTAAATAAACAGAACTTTCAATAAATCGTTGTTGTCCATCTTTTCTAATCGGTTTAAATTCGATTATTGCTCGAGGAATATCATTTTTATAAACCATATTGAACTTCTTAAAAATGTCTTTTATATTTTCCGTATGAACCAATGTGCTATAATTCTTTCCCAATAATTCATTTTTCGTATATCCAAGATATTCAACTAATCGATTATTGAAAAATTTGAGATTTCCTTCGAGATCTACCTCATAATATCCTTCCTGAATATTTTCAAGAATTCCTCGATATTTTTCTTCGGATTCTTTAATCTTCTGTTCCGCTAACAAACGCTCAGTAATATCACGGCTGATTCCGAATAAGACATCTTGATCAACCCAACGGCCTTTAGTAAAAATCGTCTCAACGGGAATTATTTTCTTTTCCTTGGTAATTAATGGAATATTACAAGAATTAATTTTACCCTCAACCAAGTCTCTGAAAATTCTAAGCGCATAATCGTGTTGTGTTGGTGGGTGAATTTTTATTATATTCATTTTTAACATTTCCTCTTCTGAATAATTTAAGGTTTTTAAAACGGAAGGATTAACACTGAGAAAGCGCCCATCGAAATTCATAACAAATATTAATTCTTGCATAGAATCGAACAACGTTTGTAAATTTGCCTGACTTTCTCGAAAAGCTTCTTCGGTTTGCATTTTTTCTATAATTGCACCGGTCTCTTGTGCTATAGTTTGAAATATATTCTTTTCTTCGTTTGAGAAGAAATGATGATTTTTAGAGGCAATATTTATTGCTCCATAGACTTTATTTTTTACAAAAAAGGGGATACTGGCAAGGGATAATATTCCCCACTTTTTTGAACGCCTAGGATGAATTTTGGAATAATCATCTGTAATAAGTGGCTGCCCTTCGTTAAAAACAATATTATAAGCACCTTCGTCGATTTTAACTCGCTTCACATCTTTAATAAAATCGGAAGGAAGCCCTTTAAAACAAGCTAATTCAGCAATCCTTGTGCTTTCATCCACTAAATAAATACCACCACCTTCAAAATTCATCAATTCAAGGGTTGAATTTAATACATTTTCTAATAACAATGATAAATCCTTAATTTTATTTACTGTTATTATAATTCGGTTTAAAACTTCCATCTTTCTTGCGTATTCTTTTATATTTTCTTCTGCCTTCTTGCGCTCGGTTATATCTAGAAGTGATGCTAGACTTTTTTTGGTTCTAGGAATCATATCGATAGTTATCAATATATTCCGAATATCACCTCTTTTATTGATGAAATGAAACTCGTAACTTTTTGGAGCAATGTCAGAGGTTTTTCTGCGTGAGTAATGATACTTTTTCATCATCTCTAAATCTTCTTTGATAACAAATTCAGTCCATTTTTTTTTCCATTCAATCTCTTCTTTTGAGTAGCCAGAGAGTTCTTCAAACTTTTCGTTTGCAAGTGAAATAGTAGTATCCTTCTCGATTATAACAGTTGCAGTTCCTGTATTTTCAAAAATAGTTCGGTATTTTTCTTCAGATTCCTTTAAATTTAGTTCCTTCTCTATTCGCTTTCTTGACTCCAAGTTTTTATCCTTTTTACTCAATTTTAATCATCATTTTTTTATTTTAATAATACCCACATATTAAGTTACAATTATTAAATTAAAATTTAAGTAGGAAAATAATTGAATTAGAAAATTTTGATTCTTGATCTTTATATTTAAAACAAATATTTCATATAAAGTTTAAAATTATTTTATATACGAAATTTGATTCTATTTAAAAATTTTATAAAAATTAATATAGGATATAAAGTAAGAAGAAAAAATGTAGAGATTTAAATTTACATAAACAATTGCGAATATCTATCCTTTGATCCTGGTTCTTTTTGCGGTAAATGCATCTGTTGAGCTTTTTGGGCTAATTCCATCATCTTATTTTTTATCTCTTTACCACGGTCTATCAAGTCTGAAACATCAACTCCTAATTGATATATTGTATTGAGAGCCTTAATTATTTCTGCGCCCCCTTCTGGTGTTGGAATCTGCTGGTATGCGTCAGTAAATAAGATATATGCATCAATAGGATTATTCAAGCATTCATTTAAAATTGAGGCTTCAGGTCCTACCACTAAACCTTTAGGTATAATCTCAAAACCGAGCTTTTCAAGTTTTTCTTTTATCTCTTTCTCAGCAGCAAAAAAAACCTTAAATTTTTCGACCATTTGTAATGTTGGAATGCCTTGCAGTATTACCATTTCCTTAGCTTTTATATCTTGGGACAATGCCCAGTTGCAAATTGTCCTAGCGAGGTCAGAATAGTCTTTTGGGGTAGAAAATGGGAGATCACAAACACCAACAATTAAATTTTTATCTTCAGAATAATATAATCTAAAAGGGCGCCTTAATATCCCATCTGTAAACACTGCAATAGGCGGAAATGAATCACTTGCAACAAACCCGATTTGTTTAATATCTTCAATTTTTTCAACTAACTCGTTAGTTACTATAGGTCCAATTAATCCAATACCTGCAAATCCCAAAATAATTGTAGAGTTTGGCTGAATTTCTTTAGGATCAACCTCTAATACAACCCTGCTGTTTTTACCTCGCTCGCAAATATATTCCTTTGTCATAATATTCTCACAAAAATTTTATTTTCTAAAGAAGTAATTGTAATGAATATAATTAATTTTTTCTAATATTTCACCAAAGATGATATATAAGAATAAATTTTTATATACTTCTTAGATGTTAAAGAAAAGGTAAATTAATTTTATTTATTAAAAAGTAATTAATATCATTAAAGTAAATAGTTGTGCTGAAAAAATAAATGAATATTCCAGATATATCAAATTTAATTTATTTTATTCATTTTGGAACCCAAGAAAATATATATTTTTCTTGGAAATCAAAATATAGCCCAAAAGCTTTCATCTTTGATTACACAATTGCAAAAGAAGCAATTAAATCCGAGATATACTTCCATTTAAATAAGGGAGATGTTAAGATCGTATATCAAAAAAAGAATAACTTTATTTATATAATTGGGGGACATATCTCTGTTCAGTTTCAAATTCTTGAGGCATTATTGGATTATCTTTCAAAAAGATTTATGGAAATTTATGGAGATGTGCTTTTTGATATTTTTGATATTGGTACTGATGATTTCTTTAAAGACTTTATTTTAAAAATAGAAGATACGATTAAGCAAATTCCTAATCAAGTCGGGAACGTAATTACCGCGTATTGTAGAATTTGTGGCAAATATGTAAACGTTTATGTGAAAAAAAGTATGATTGAAGATGCAGAGGATTACCCGGTCGCTTTAGTGTATATGCATCACGGCCACTCTCTTTTGTTATATATAGATGCTGATTTCAAAGTAAGGGGTGCCGAAATTGTTTCAATTACCGGTTAAAGATTCCACCTCAGCCTTTTCCTCTAATTATTATCAATTTAGTTCCGATAAACAAGATTGGAAGATTTGGATCTTCTGCTCGAAGCATTTCAACCCATTCCTCTATTCTATAAAGTGTTTTAATTCGAGTCAGATCAAACATTAAAAGAGCCCCGCTTGCTCCTGAAATATAAGAGTTTAATATAAATCTAAATTGCATTTCCCCTCCCAAATCCCGAAGTTGCAATTTATAAACTATCCCATCAATAATAATGTCTTCTACAAAAAATTCAACGCCAATAGTTATTCTAGTATCTGCTAAAAATTCTCCTTTTATAAATCGGTGTAAAAGTGTTGTTTTCCCAACAGCTCCCTCCCCAGCTGTAATGATTTTTTTATAAACTATTTCTTTATCTTCTATTTTAAAGATATCGGGTTGTAGTAAGGTGCCACAATTAGGACATTATTTCTTGAATTCTTTTAGTTTATGTCCGCAATTTTTACAATGTTTCAGGAACATTTTCTTACTTTATTTATCTTATTAATATTCTTTAAGCCCATATTCAAATTACTAAAAATTTAACCAGCCATATATTATGAAAATTGGTCCTATAATTACACAAAGGAGATTTATAGTTAGGTTCATTATGGTATCACTTTTATTTGTAGTATATCCGCCTTGTTGTGCATTGAAAGATACATCTAATAAACCTAAAAATACAAGCGCGCTCCCAGAAATAATACTGAAAAATATACCAAATCTTTCTCCCATTAAAATTCCTATAGCACTAATTATAAGAGAAGGTGTAATCCAAAATAGGTCAGGGACGGGAAAACTTCTTTCATAGCCTAAAAATATTTCTGTTCTTTCTGGATTCCTGTTTTCTACTTTAAAAAAATAGATCCAAAACCCAATAAGTCCTACTGAAAATAAAATTTGTAGGATTGCAATAATAATATGTATCATCTATTTAAACAACTCCAATTGAATCCTTTTTATTTAATAATTTTATAGATATAATTAAAATTAAGATTTATTTATACTTATATACTAAAATTTTTAAAGGTGATAAAAATATTTGATAAATTTTTAGAAGGAAAGGGTGCCGTTATAACTGGTGCTGCTTCTGGGTTTGGAAGAGATATTGCCTTAAAATACGCAGAATTAGGTGCAAACTTGGTTTTAAATGACATAAATGAGGAAGGACTTGATGAAACCGCAAAAATGGTTAAATCTAAATTTGGATCCCAAGTGCTCTCTATTATAGCTGATGTGTCAATTTGGGATGAAGTAAATCAAATGAGGAAAAAAGCCTTTTCTACTTTTGATAATATATTTGTGCTAGTAAACAATGCAGGAGGAGGTGTCTCGTCTTATAAAAATATTCTTGCCAGGACAGAAGAAGATTGGCATAAAATTTTAGATATTAATTTAAAAAGTCAATGGTTGATGGCTAAAGCGTTCTGTAGAAAAATGAAACCACAAAAATTTGAACCAATATCTGGGAAGGTAATTAATATGGCTTCAATAGCTGGTGTGCGGCCAGAAGCACAATCACCCGTGTATAGTATAGCTAAGGCTGGAATTATTGCGTTAACAAAAATATTGGCAGGACAACTCGCACCAAAAATGACGGTTAATAGTATAGCTCCTGGATACCATATAACTGGACTGTATAATGATTCAGAACAAGTATTAAAAGACGCGATGGAGGTTCAGGGTATAAAAACCCCCTTAAATAGATTGGGAACAGTTGAAGACGTGTCAAAAGTTGCTGTATTTTTAGCTTCACCCCTCTCTGATTTCATTACAGCTGAAAATATCGTTGTAGATGGTGGCGTAATTACAGTAGGTGTGGGAGCACATTTATAAACTAATTATAACCTAAAAATATTAATTTTTCATTTTTTCTTTTTATATAAAGGCGGAAATGAAAATTTTTTTTATCAAACGCTGGTTCTGGAAAAAAGATTCTACTTCACACTCATGAAATAATAATATATTATTGGAAATAAACAAAGGTTTAATCTGAAAAAAAATCATCTTACATTTATTAGCTTATTCTAATAAAATATAAAAACAAATTTAAAATTTAACCTATAACTATGATTTATGAGGAAATATGTCATCAGACGTTTTACTTTCAGTTAAAGATATTTCTATTCTCTCAGAAGATAGGCAGTGTAATATTGTTGATACAATATCATTTGATGTGATGGAAGGAAGTATTCATTCGATAATTGGACCTAATGGAGCAGGAAAATCAACCTTAGGATATGCAATAATGGGAGTTTACCATCCATGTAGTGGAAAAATATTTTTTAAAGGAAAAGATATTACTGACTTATCTATTACGGAGAGAGCAAAGAGGGGAATTACACTTGCTTGGCAGACTCCAGCTAGGTTTGATGGTTTATCGGTTTATGACTATATTGGGGTCGGTGTCAAAGATAAAAATTTAATTGAGCAAAGAGTGAGAGAAGCGTTAGAAATTGTTAATTTAGATCCAGATGTGTATATTAAGCGAAAGGTTGATGCAAATTTGAGTGGAGGGGAGAGAAAAAGGATCGAATTGGCTTCAGTAATCGCGATGCGTCCTAAGCTTGTTATTTTGGATGAAGCAGAGGCGGGAATGGATTTAATCGTTTTAGAGTCTTTTATGGACATTTTCAATAAGATTAAAGAGCTCGGAATGACCATCTTATTAATTACTCACCGAGAAGATATTGGAATGGTTTCGGACAATTCAACTCTGCTTTGGGAGGGTAAAGTCTTGGTAAATGGTCCCTTTCGGGAAGTTATGCTTCACTATTGTGAAAAAGCCGGGTTGAAACAGATTTGCAATAGAACATTATTTGAGCGATTTGATCAATTCATAAATGGTATAATTAAGGATGAGACGTAGAGGAAGTGAAAGATGAGCGATAAGATTGATTCTGGTGAAATCTTGAAAAGTCTTGGGAAATATGATCTCGATATTAGTAATTTTCTGCCAGAACACAAAGGACCTAAATTGGTCCTAAATTTTAATAAAATTTCTACCATTAGTCAAGTTGAGGGTGTAATTCTCAAAGGTCATGAAATAGAGAATGGAGTCATAGCAGATATAATAATAAAAGAAGGAACTGTACTGGAAGATCCCATTCATTTATGTTTCGGGGTCAATAAGGAAACTGGGCTCCAAGAAATTTTTCCAAGAATTATTGCAGAAGATAACTCAAGTGTTACTCTACAAGCCCATTGCAGTTTTCCAAATGCAAAAAATCTAATACACAAAATGTTTGGACATATTTATATTGGGAAAAATTGCAAATTCGTTTATAATGAAACACACTTTCATGGATATACAGGCGGGGCTACCGTAGCGCCAGTATCTTATGTTTATGTAGGGGAAAATAGTTATTTCGAGAATAATTTCTTTTTAACACAGGGAACAATTGGTCGTATGAAGATTCAAATAGACATTTATGCTTTTAAGGATAGTATAATCAATTCAAATGTGAAAGCTTTTGGTAAAAACTCTTTAGATTCAATTCGTGTAAGAGATGCAGTCTTTTTGGAGGGAGAAAATGCCAGAAGCATAATTAAAATGAAAGCAGCAGCCATTGGTGGTGGCGAGGTCATGATGTTTGGTATTACAGAGGGCAATGCAGCGAATACAACAGGTCATGTGGATTGCACTGAAATCGTAAAAGACCGAGGATCTAGATGTCGAGCAATCCCCCTTATTAGGGCTACTGATGAGAGTTGTCACATAACTCATGAAGCAAGTTTAGGTAAGGTAGATTCGGCACAGTTAAATGCATTAATGGCTCGTGGTTTAGATGAAGATGAAGCAACAGATTTAATTATAAAAAATATGCTTTAATGGGGTGTCAAAATAGTGAAAGAAAATACAAAATATAATATGCATAGATTTATAGGGAAGCAAATTATAGATGAGATTCAGCCTTGGTTTGAATTTTCTACAAGTTTACCATGGGACGAAAGAAGTCCTCCGTGGGTATTTGATAATAAGGTAAGAAGGCAAATATTAGTTACATTATCTGAAAGTCCTTTAACTTTTGAAGAAATTATGGAACGAGTATTATTTAAACCAGCGCCATTGATAATAACAAAAGAAGAATATGAACCAAAAATAATATATCAATGGGATAAAAGAACGATTGAAAATCATTTATTTAATTTAGAATGGTATGGACTTGTCAGAAAGAACGTTGATAAATATGAAATTAACTTTCCAATTCTTAATAAAGAGCAACTAGACGATGTTGAGAATTACGTTATTAAATTTGCAGAAAATTGGGTAAAAGTAATTGAGGAATCCAAGGAAGAAATTTTAAATAAATACCAAGGATTGCATAAGAACACTCCAATAATGGATATAATTATTGAAAAAATTATTGAGAAATTATGGGAAACTCTTAAAAAGAAGGGATTAGTTCCCAATAAACCGAATCTCAAGCATCTATGGGGAGAACAGTTGAGAAAAACTAAATTCAATGAATGGGTCTCAAAAAATTTTAAATAATTATAAATTTCTTATTTTATGCATTCATTTTTTATTATTAAGTAAGGTGAAATTAAAATGAAAATATTACACCATGGTTTAACATTTCGTTCTAAAGAAGAAAGCGATAAATTTTTCATAGATTTTTTAGGTTTAGAAATAAAACGTTCTTTTACGGGCGAAAAATGGCTAATGAAGGAGTGTTTTGGGTTAGATCAAGACATTGAAATAATTCACTATGGAAATGAAGAAGCCCTATTAGAAGTATTTATAAATGATAATGTTTCAGAAAAAAAAGATAAAATTGTTCATATTTGCATAGAAGTCGATGATCGGGATTCCTTAGTAGATAAAGCAGCTGCTATGGGAATCGAATCAATAGTTATTCCAAGAAAAGATAGTGAGAAAGGTTATTACTTATTCATTCAAGATTCTTCAAATAATTTATATGAGATCAAATAAGTTTTAAATTGTTATTTGATTTTGAGAAATTATAATGCAGTTGTATTTTATATCAGACAGAGGATTTTTAATAAAAATCAATAAATACGACTTTCTAAATGAGGATGTTTATGTAACTGATGATGGCAGCACAGTTTATATCTGGTATGGCCTAAGTGCTTCGAAGGAGAAGAAAGAAGCGGCTTTGCGGACCGCACGGCATATAGTTAGAGAAAAAGTAGGTTCTGCAAAAATTCTCTTAATGAATCAAAATGATGAATATGGTGCTTTTTTAGCCATGATAGATGATTTAAGAGGTGGTATATTAGAAGATGGATCTTTTAAACCAAGACCAGAATTAGATTTGGAGGAGATCATAGAAGGGCCAGAGAAAGATATAGGTCTGGAATCTATGTTTAGAGTTGCAGCATATTATATTTCTTTAGAAAATTATACTTATGACGATTTATGTTGGCTTTTGGCCGAAAAACACCTAATCATAATGAAGGGTAATGCAAACATAACGGAAGATGATATCAAGCAGAAAGCAGAGGAGGTATATAAATCGTCCACAACATACGATGAGTTATGTTGGTTGATGGGGGAACTTGATATATTGATTGATCAGGGCTACATTGAATTAGATTAAAGAATTGAACAATCTTTTTTTTCTACTTTTATAATTGATTTATTTTTAAAGCTAGTTTAAAAAAGGAAAAATTTAACTCAAGTATATTAAAAATCTTTTATTACTTTGTTTGGCTTTATTTTATTCTTTGGCTATATTTAGTTCCTTCTTTTGTTTGGCTCTATAATTTTCTATTGCCTTACGTAATCCATCAGAGGCTAAGTTAGAGCAGTGCATTTTAATGGGGGGAAGACCATCTAATGAACCTGCAATATCATCTCTTGTTATTTTCATAGCCTCATCTAATGTCTTTCCTTTAGCTAACTCCGTTATCATTGAAGAAGTAGCAATGGCTGCACCACACCCAAAAGTCTGGAAGGAAATGTCATCAATCCGATCATCCTTTATTTTAATATAAATATACATTAAATCTCCACAAACTGGGTTTCCGACCTCTCCCACAGCATCTGCATCCTTCATTTCTCCCATATTTCGGGGGTTTCTGAAATGATCCATTACTTTTTCTGAATACATTTTATTTATGCCTTATTTTTAATTTTTGATTAATATTTTTATATTTTAATGGTGGTGGTCAGTTTCGTATGTTGGATCAAACATATATTTTTTCCCCTTTTTTAAGGGGGACATCTTTCTCAATTTTTCGATAATAGGAGGGAGTTTTTCTAAAAAATAGTCAATATCTGCTTCAGTCGTATATCTTCCCATAGTAATTCTTAATGAACCATGTGCATCTTCAGGTTTTTGACCGATGGCTAATAATACATGAGAAGGTTCTAAAGATTTTGAAGAACACGCCGAACCTGTTGAGGCGGCTATACCTTCCACATCCAAACTTAAAATTATAGATTCTCCTTCAATATATCTAAACCCTAAATTAACATTGTTTGGTAGACGCTTAGTATAGTGCCCATTAAGATAAACATCTTCAATATTTTCGGTAATTTCCTTTATAATTTTATCTCTAAATTTTATTAATTTTTCAGATTCTTCCTTCATATTCCGTTTGCATAATTCTACTGCTTTTGCAAACCCAGCAATACCTGGAACATTTTCTGTGCTTGACCTCAACCCCCTTTCATGCCCTCCGCCATGTAATAGCGGCTCTATATACTTACCCCACCCTTTTCTTACACCATGTCCCCTGATATATAATAATCCAACTCCTTTTGGTCCATATAGCTTGTGCCCCGAAGCTGAAAGCAGATCTATATTCATCTCTTCAACATCGATAGGAACTTTTCCAAAAGTTTGAACAGCGTCAGTATGAAATATAACATCGTGTTTTTTTGCGATTTCTCCAATTTCTTTTATTGGTTCGATTGTTCCTATTTCATTATTTGCAAATATTATAGATATCAAAATTGTTTTATTGGTGATGGTCTCTTCCAATTCTTTTAAAACAATCAATCCGAATTCATCTACAGGTAAATAACTCACTTTGAACCCTTGTTTTTCCAGATATTGACAAGTGTGTTGGACAGCATGATGTTCAATGCTTGAAGTAATTATATGATTACCACGTCCTTTATTTTTAAAAGCTACCCCTTTTATTGCTAAATTATCAGATTCGGTGCCAGATGATGTGAAAAAGATTTCATCCTTTTTAGCGTTAATCAATGAAGCCACAGTTTCTCTAGATTTTTCTAATATTTGAGCTGCATTTTGACCTATTTTATGAAAACTTGATGGATTTCCATAAGTTTCTCTATGATGTTTCTCAATTTCTTTTATAACCTCTGGATCCATGGGAGTTGTAGCAGCGTAGTCTAAATATACATTTTTCATTTCTACTTTCACTTATGATTTAATTCCTTCTCAACAATTTAATTATTTTTCTTATATTTTAAAAAATGCCTTACTATTTGTTAGAACACGAAAAAGCAAATTACGCATTTCTTTTTAGAATTTATTAATTATCTTAAGATATATATCAATTATGTCGTCTTAAAAGAATTTTCAACTTTTTTCAATAAATTTTCTATAGTTCTTCTCTCTTTTATACTAAAATTAGATTCAAAATCACTTCTTATAGAAGTGCCATAATAGGTATTACCAAAAAAAGTATTGCATTTCTTTATTGATTCTAATAATAACTTTTCATCTCCTACATGTAAATAGATTGAAATATCATTTATTATTAAAATATTCGTTGGTTTTTTGATATAACTTTCAAGAGCTTTTGACGTTATAAGATAATTATGATTTGCATTTCTATACAATTCCTCTCGATTCTTCGCATTCAGCCGGGGTGGAATAATTTCTCCTTGTAAATTAAAGTAATTACAGATTTTACTTTTCGCATAAAAATCTTTTATTCTACCTCCAATATTTTTTCCTTTAATCATTATTAATTGGGGTGCAAAATCCAAAATGCTAATTTCCTTAGGAGCTATTTTTTTATCTTCTAAAAGTAATTGTATAAAATTTGCCGTGTAGAATGTCTTTTTCGTATCGACTTCGCCGTAGATTATAGTTGTATGCCCGATTAAACTCTCGAAATCTATATTATTATAAAAACTCATTTTTCGATTAAAAAATATTTAAATTTATCTTTAAATTAAAAGAAATCCTTCCAAGTTATTCCAGCTTTCTTTAAGACTTTCAGCATTAAAAATCCCAAAATAGTTCCGGGGATACAACTTAACGCAAATAGACCCCACCAAAATAATATACCTTCAAATGTTGGGACTCCGTAAAGAGGTAGAAGAAAATCTGAAATAGTGCCACCAATAAATATTGTACCGATTGGATCCGTTAAACTGGCGTAATCAACATATTTAGGCTTTTTTTTGCGCAATACATAAGAAACTGTTCCTGTAATAAGTGCTCCGGAGATTCCACCAGGAAATGCTAATATGGATCCAATTCCTAAACTAAAACGTAAGACTGCAATAGCTAATGCAGTCGTGCATGCCAAACTTAGTCCAACCAACACACCCATCATACCATTTATCATATGGGCATAAGGGTTAATTTTTGAACCAAAAATTTCAAAGTAAGCAAAAATATTAAGGTAGCTAAGAATTAAACCAACTCCAACAAATACAGCAGAAGTTGCAATTCTCTTATTTTTGTTGGTTTTGAATAATTTTTTATTTTTTGGCTCATCAGTTGATTGATTAGAATTAATTTTTTCCTTAACTCCAACTATTAATTCTATGTTTATTTACAGTTAATTTTTCAATTATATTTATAATAGATAACCTTCTTTAATATCTTCAATGTTTATTCCTAGCTCTTTTAGTTTTTCTCGTATCTCATCAGAAATGTCAAATATTTTCTTTTCCCTTAATTTAACGCGAGTCTCTGCAATAATATTCAATAAAGCTTTTATTAATTTATCTTTTTCATCCATTGAGTCAATCACATATTCTGATATTCTTTGCTCTAAATTAGGGAATATTCCAAATATTTTATCAATTTTGGTCATAAATTCAAAAAATTTATTTTTAAATTCTTGTGTAATTTTTAAATTCTTTTCTAATATCTCTCTATTAAGATCCCTTATTAACGATAACAATTCTGCAATTGCGACAGGTGTGTTAAAATCATCATCCATCGCTTCGATAATATTTGATTCAGCAACATTAATTTTTAAGAGTAAATTATCAACTTCAGAAGATATTTCTTTTATTGGAGGAATTTGATGAATTTTCTTTATTGTATTAAGTAATTTTGAGTAATTTTTCTCAATCTGCTTCATATTCTCTAAAGAGTAATTTATGGACTTCCGGTAATGCGAAGAAATTAAAAAGAATCTAACTACCATAGGGTCAAATTCCTTTATAATTTCAGAAACTAAAAAGAAATTTCCCAAACTTCTTGACATTTTCTCATCATCGATATTTACAAAACCATTATGTAGAAAATAATTCGCAAATGGCTTACCTGTGAATGATTCAGATTGTGCAATTTCATTCCTATGATGAGGAAATTTCAAATCTTGACCACCTCCATGAATATCAATTGTTTCCCCTAAATAATTGATTGCCATTGCTGAACATTCGATGTGCCAACCTGGCCTCCCCTTACTCCACGGGCTTTCCCAATATGGTTCTCCTTCCTTCATTTTTTTCCATAAAGCAAAATCTCTCGGGTCTAATTTGTCTTCACCATATGCAACATCTTGATCTTCTTCGATTTCTTGTTCAATTTCCTCTTCAATATCTACGTTTGAAAAAATTGTGTTGTAATTCGGAAATGAATTTACAGAAAAATATACAGAGCCATTTTTCTCATAGGCAACACCTTTTTCTATCAGACCTTGAATAAATTTTATCATAAAGTCGATAGTCTCCGTGGCTTTGGGATTTTTATAATCCTTCTCAATATTGAGAATATCCATAATTTCCATATATTCCTTTATATATAGTTCACTGAGTGTGGTTGTATCAATACCTTTCTCATTGGCCCTGTTAATTATATTATCATCAATGTCGGTAACGTTTTTTACGAGTTTAACATTAAAACCCTTGAATTCAAGATACCTGCGAATGATATCAAATACTACTGCTGACTTTGCGTGTCCCAAATGAGTTGACTCATAAACCGTTGGACCGCAAACATACATAAGAACCTCTTTAGGACTTATTGATTTAAACTCTTCTTTTTGAAATGTTAAACTATTATATATTTGCAACATCCTTTGAGTATTTTAATTTATTTTATAAATGTTTTTAAGCAAAATAAGCCAGTGGTGGGACTTGAACCCACGAATAACCGCTCTGCAGGCGGTCTCCTTAGCCACTCGGATACACTGGCTTTTATTGCTGTCGAGTTATTAAAAATATGTGTATTATATCAAATAAATTTTATTCTAATATTCTTTTAAAATTATTCATTGAATTGTTCTCGCCATTTCTTGATGGATAACCTATTAATATCCTCCCGAAAAATTTTCAATATTGCATCTATTTAAGCAATTTAAACATAATTCTGTGATGAATTACAATCATTAAATACTCAATTTTGCCAAAGCAAATGAATTTAAACCTTTTGGAACTATTAATGGAAAAAAAGTAATATAAAAAGATATTCAAATAGGAAAAGAAAATAATAAAAAAATTAAAATTTTTATTTTTTCGTCAAATACCATAGCATTACATGGAAGCCCCAGCCTATTCCCCATCCTCCTATTGCAATAGCACTCCATAGGAAATTGGGAGAATATATTAAGTTGAGTAAGACTAGATAAATACTTGTGACAATATAAACTACTGTATGGAGAACTAATGTTTGGAGAAGGAAGCCCGTGATTGGTCTCTGGACAATGAAGAAAAAAACTCCGTGAACGGCTACACCAATAAGCCAACCCATTATTGGATGAACTATTAAAGTGGGATCTAAACCTAGACTCGTAAAATTTATCCCAATGAATATTATACCAACAATGTAGATAAATATATGAGCTATCCAAGACCATTGCCAGAATATCAATTCAACTGCTTTCGAATGTATTTCAAAATCTTCGAGTTCTTCCCTAGATATACTTTTGGCATGTTCGATTGCTTTTGGTAAGATCGAATCCCATTTATAGGTAAGAAATGCATGTATTACAATGGCAATTGCCCACAACACGAGAGGATATGTTGCCAAGAATATTGTAATTTCCGGGAAATGCATTAAATTGTAAATAACAAGCCAGATATTGATTGCCGCATATGCAATAATATGAAATATTAACCCTAACATAACTGGCTTTTGAGTTTCCACGAAATTGAAAACATAATAACTAAGTACATGCAGACCGACGATAATTCCCCAAGTAATTGAGTTTTCAATTTGATTTTGTAAGTTGACAGGAAGTGTGATTGTGTATATTAGGATAGTAACAACAATGAATAACGCTAAGTGAATTATTAGGAACCAGAATTGAGACAGTTTTGAATTAGCCATCCTTTTCAATCGTTTCTCCGAGTAATCATACTTTCCACGGATTTTAGTCATTTCCTTCTCAAAATAATTTTCCCATGTGAAGAAGCCGATAGTATGGAAAATAAAGGCTACACCCCATATTAGTAAAGGCCAAGTGAACCAGATTTGAATTGGTATAGTCGAAAGATTAAGTATCATCAAATAAATGTTAACTGAAATAAAGAAAAATGCGTGATAGATATATAGAATGCCGAAGTCAGATTGTTCCTTTATTTTTGTAAGATATGCAACTTTATCATTATATAATAGATATGTTATCGCATGAAAGCCTATACCGAATCCCCAGCCGAATATGACATGCAATGGCCAGAAGTATCCTACCCCAGTGACTGCCCATATAATCGTTACTAATCCTATTACGGCTAAATATGCAAATAAATGGAGAACAAATAGGATTCTACCTGTGTTTCCTTTTATTAAACTACTCATTTTTTTAATACCTTTTTTTTATTAGATTAAAAAATATTGGATATGTCGTATTTATAGATGTTATTATATAAAATTAATAGTTATTTTTTATAATATTTAATAAGAATATTGTGAGATTTTAATAATATGATAATGAAATATTGAGGGGTTTGATAGTATTATTATGTAAATATTAAGGAATTTGATAATATTATAATAAAATTTTGAGAAGGTAATTTCTAAGAATCCCAAAAACCCCTTTTTTTTAGATATCTTCCCAAATAAACTAAGCTTAGCATGACGGGAACTTCCCAGAATAACCCCATGGTCGTACCAAGTGCCGCTACCGAACCCACACCGTACATGATAATAGCTGTGGCAATAGCAATTTCAAAGTGGCTTGAAGAGCCAATAATAACTGTTATGATTGCTTCTCTATATTTCATTTTGAAGAGTTTTGTAATTAGTATGTTGTAGCCAACTACAATCACAAATCCAATTAATAATGGGATTGAAACTAATATTAACAAATCTGGATTATTAATCAATGCATTTCCATTCAATGAAAAAAGAACAACCAAAGTTGTCAATAGTGCAATAATAGAAATTTTTCCAACAAATGGCCGATAAGTAACATTAAACCATTCTACTCCCTTGAAATTAATTAACAATCTTTTACTGACTATACCTAAGAATAATGGAATTCCGATAAAAAATAACAATGAGATTAATAAAAGTACCCAATTAATGGGAATATTTTGAATCCCTGTGAGTAGTGTAACGATGGGAACATAAAGAAAAATTATTGTGATTGTATTCAAACTCGTATTAACCACATTTTGTTCTTGATTACCTTTTGCCATATAACCCCATACTAGAACCATTGCTGTGCAGGGCGATGAGCTAAGGAGAATAACCGCAACAATTAGCTGTTCATTACCGATTAAAAATAGATTTACCATTACTAAACCTACTATAGGAGCGATAACCCAATTGGATAAAATCGTCAATATTATTGGTTTGGGATTTTTTCTTAATTTTTTTAATTCTGATGCTTGTAGATTTAACATTGCGGGATACATCATTAAGAATAAGCAGATGCCAATTGGGATTGAAATACCCTGAATTTGCCAAGAATTAATCGCTTCACTTATTCCAGGAATAACTTGAGAAAAAATAACCCCAATGAACATGCATAAGGCAACCCAAATTGGAAGATATTTTTCGAAAAAACTGATTCCTTTAGATCCTTCTTCTATATTTTCCATATCTGAACTGTTTTCAGTTCCTATTACCATGATTCTTCAAATTGATTTATTTATTTTTTTTTGATAAGATCCTTATATCTAAAAATATGAGTTCAGATTTAAATTTGTCGATTTGAATTCAAAAAAATTATTAGTCATCATTTTAATACTATAATTATGGAGTTAAAACATGAAGAAGAACTTAGGCGTTTAATCGAATGCGTTGGAATTGATAAAAATATTATTGAATATATTGAAGAACTAAAGAAAAAAAGAGATTATATTTTATCTAGAAAAGATTTTGAAGAAAAATTATCACTTCATAACGCACTCGGACATAAAATTAGATATTTAATTTATAATTTAATAAGACAAAAAGAAATGTGCATATGCGAGTTAAATGCGATTTTAGATTTAACTCAATCAACAATTTCCCATCATGTAAAAATTTTAGAACAAGCAGGTTTGATTATTGGGATTAAAAGCGGGAAATTTACCCATTATCAAATTAAAAAAGAAATTGATTAAATTTTTTGAACGATTTAAAAATAAAAATTTTGATATAGGTCAATAATATATTATATAAAGTTAATAAAAATAAAAAGAATAAATAGAATTGCTAAAATCATTCCATCTTTTCTTTTCAAAGATCCAGTTCTTACTTTTAAATTAAAGAAGATTATTACTACTGAAAATAAAATCCAATTCCATATTAAATTCCAGCTAAATATAATATTCCTAGCGATTATACTACTCACGCCAAATGTAATCGTTAGATTCCAAATTAATTTACCGATCATACCCCCTAGACCAATTTCTATTATATTTTTTTTGAGAGATTTTATTATTAGAGTCAATTCTTCGACATTTGTTATAAAACCAATTATAATGAATCCAAAAAATGCCTCGGATATACCAGTAAGATGAATTAGTTCAGCAGCTGCAATGATAAGCATTTCTCCTCCTACAAAAATCAGTGTAAAACTAAGAATAATTAAGATGAATATTTTTATTTTTGAAGTTTTTTCACTTTCATCAAAATCATCTTCATTATCTTTTAAAAAGTCAATTTCTGCTTTTTGATCTAATATTTTTTCTTTAGAAAAATGCTTGAAGTTCCGAAATAAGTAAATAGCATATAAAAAAAGAAGGATAATTCCCGAATTGAAAAGTCCAAAAGGAATTAGAACTCCAAATAAAATAGCAATTGAGCAAGAATAAATTAACCAAAAATAAAATTGAGAAACAATTTTTAATTTTACTTCATAATAGAGAGCAGGTATCGCGAAACATAATGTTAAAGCGATTATGGAATTTCCGATAACATTTCCTACTGCAATATAGGGAAGTCCATTGATTGCGGCAATTATTGAAGCAATTGATTCCTCTGGATCTATACCCAATACTATTAGTCCAATTATGAACGGAGAAACTTTATAAATTAGACATAAATCTTTCAAATTATCAATAAAAACATCGGCGGAAAAAAAAATAATTAAAAATCCGATTATGAATATACTAAGCCATATTAAGATTTCCCACACAATTAAAAAAAATGAGGTAAAGATATAAATGTTACGACCTTTTGGAATAAAATCTTTTAGTTTATTCAATTTTTTATTTTTCAGAACATTTTACGCAAAATATGTTATTAGAAAGAGATTTCACTCACAATTTTAATGAAGCTTAAATATTAAAAAAAAAAGAAATTTAATTATTCTATAACTTCCATCTTAACTCCATGGTGTTCTGGGATAGGTTGCGCACCACAAGAGGCTCCCATCCAACACACCAATTGATCTCCCTCTTTATGCATGGGTTTCCCACAATGCATTGGGAGTTCCATTATTTCTCCACATTCGGGACACTTCAATTTTCCCATAGTTATTTCACTATCTTTTTGTTTAATTTTTTCTTTTATAATTTTACCTTCTTCCTTTTTTATATATTTTTCTGAGTTATTTTTAAATTCAATTTCACACGATTTATTGCAGAAATAATATTTCTCCCCTTTATATTCATATTCGATTGACTCACTTGGCTTTATTTTCATACCACAGACGGGATCAGTAACTAATTCTTTAGATTCAGGTTTTTTATACATTAATTTTGGATCCATATGCTTATAATCCGCATATTTTTCAGGATTAGTTTTAAACTCTGTCTCACAAGATGAACTGCAGAAGAAAAATTTCTCACCCTTATATTCATACTCAATTGATTGACTTGGAATTATTTCCATTCCGCAAATTGGATCGATTGCTTTCTTTTCGATTAATAATTTTTCTTCTTGAATTTGTTGTTCAGTTCGCGGATCGAATCGTTTTAGGAATAATGCATTAGTGACGACCGAAACCGAGCTTGACGCCATAAATACAGCGGCCATATATGGTGGTAAGAAAAATCCCGTTAATGCATAAAGTACGCCCGCAGCCATAGGGATTCCTATGATATTATAAATAAATGCCCAAAATAAATTGGTTAGCATTTTTCTATATGTTTTTTTAGATAACCTAATTGCCGAGACAACGTTTCTTAAATCTCCTCTCATTAAAACGATATCTGCAGTCTCAATAGCTACATCAGTTCCGCTTCCTATTGCAATTCCAACATCAGCTTGTGCTAAGGCAGGAGCATCATTTATACCATCTCCAACCATTGCAACGATGTTACTTTCATTCAATTCCTGTGTAGATTTTACGGTTTTTGCTTTCTCATTAGGCAAAACCTCTGCATATATATGGTTTTCATCAAAATCTAATTCCTTTCCTATACTTAAAGCTGTTTGCCTATTATCACCGGTAAGCATATATAGCTGGATCCCCATTTCTCTTAATTCATTAAGGGCATATGATGCTTGATCTTTGACTTTATCTGAGATTCCAATGATACCTCTAATTTTACTATCGACACTTAGCAATATGGTAGTTATTCCACTATTTTGTAATTCCTTAAATTTGTTTTCAAATAGACCTAAACCAATTTTATTATCAAGTATTAATTTTTCATTACCAATCAAAACTTTCAAGTTATCAATTGTTGTTTCAATACCTTTTCCAGGTACTGCATTAAATTCTTTTGGTTCATTTAAGTCAATCATTTTTTGATTTGCTTCTTCAATAATTGCTTTTGCAATTGTATGTTCTGAGCCCAATTCTGCGCTTCCTGCAAAGTGAAGTATTTCTTTTTCAGTAAATCCAACTTTTTTTAATTCCTTTTCCGTTACAATTACAGAAACCTTAGGTTTTCCAATTGTTAATGTTCCCGTTTTATCAAATATGATATTATTAACATTATTTATTGCTTCTAATGAATCACCACCTTTTACTAATATACCAATCTCTGCTCCTTTTCCAGTTCCAACCATCACTGCAGTCGGAATTGCTAAACCTAGCGCACATGGACAAGCGATAACAACAACAGAAGTGAAAACTAATAAAGACGTTTCAAGACCAAGCCCCCCAATAAAAAACCAGAAAAGAAAAGCACCAAGAGCAACAATAATTACTATCGGTACGAAATAATTGCTCACTTTATCAGCTAATTGCTGTTTTGCTGCTTTTTTACTCTGTGCCTCCTTCACAAAGTCGATAATCTGAAATAATAATGTATCTTTTCCAACCTTTTCCGTCGTCATTTTAATTAACCCAGTTTGATTAACTGTCGCTCCAATAACCTCATCTCCCAACGTCTTTTTAGCATAAACGCTTTCCCCAGTAATCATTGACTCATCAATTTTTGTTTTTCCTTCGATGATTTTTCCATCTACCGGAATTTTCATTCCTGGTTTCACTATTAAAATATCTCCAACCTCAATTTCTTCAATTGGAATTTCTAATTCTTCACCATCCTTTAAGATTATTGCAGTTTTCGCTTGCAAACCAATTAATTTTTTTATAGCTTCAGATGCCTGACCCTTTGCTTTATGTTCAAGATATTTACCCAATAACAGAAATGTCAAAATCATACTCATGGCTTCATAGAATGTCTTACCTGGGATAAAAAATGTGGTCAATATTGAGTATATGTAAGCCGTCCCTGTTCCCAATGAGACCAGTACATCCATATTGGTCGATTTATTTTTAAGAGATTTATATGCCCCTATAAGGAAAAAAGATCCTCCAATCGCAAAATTAGTACTTGCTAGGAAAAATAAAATTAGTTTAATTGTAAAAGAAGGCTCCACAAACCAACTAATTGGAGTTATAATTAACGAGAGAATAGCAGATGTAATAAATCTATTTAATCTTTTTTTCTGTTCCTTTTGCTGAACTTCAAATTCCTTGTCAATCACACCAGCGGATTTTTCTATTTTATAACCAAAATTCCTAATTGTAGATATTAATTTTGATTCATTTATTTCAAATTCATTAAATTCAAGGAAAACTTTTTTTGCTTGATAATTCCCACGAATCTCATAAATTCCTTTTATATTTTTTGCGTTTTCTATTAAATTATCAAAGTTTTTCTCTGAAATATCATCGGTGATTACAACATCAATTCTCGAAAGATTCGCTCGATATCCTAAATTGATTATTGCCTGGCGAAATTTAAAGAAATCAACTTTGTTTGGACTATATTCTATATTTGCTTCCTCATTAGCAAAATTTACAACAGATTTTTCAACACCATTTAGAGATCTTAATTTATTTTCGATTTTAAGCGCGCAATTAGCGCACGTCATTCCCCCAAGTTTAATAATAATTTTTTCTTTCGATTCAAGTTCCATAATAATGCATCCAGAAATGCCTTAAAAGTTGTAAAATTGTTTTCAAATAAAGATTATATCTCTATCTTATATTAAAGATTGTTTAGTTAAATATAAAAAAATTTTCAGTATAAATTATTAAATTTAAAAGAAAATTCTTAACAAATATAGGTATTTTGTTAAATTTTTCTTATAAAAAGTATATAAAACTTTTTTATGGTTAGTTAAATAATTTTTATCTATGACAGAATCGAAAATTCCAATTATTATTACTAAAGAAGGTTGTCACCGGTGTGAAGAATTAGAAGCTTGGCTAAAAGAGAATAATGTTAATTATATTCACCAAGACATTGAAGATAAGGAATTTGTTCAACAATTGTTGCATGATCCAAATTTTACAGGCACTTTTTGTGATGTTGATGGCTGTATTGTAAATACTCCTGTTGTTATACACAAGGGGAAATATTGGTTCAAGGAACTGTGGGGTATCTCCGGATTACGAGAAAGAGAGGCTAAAAAACTCTTTTTAGATTAGAATTTATAGATTTTTTATAATTTTAAATTTTTTTCTTTTAATTTTGCCATTTTATTGACTACTTTTTTAATAGCTCTTAGGCCTTCTTCGTCTTTCTCAACACCTTTTTTTCCTAGATCTTCTGCCCATAAGCAAGCACCTAAATTTGCACCAAAAGCACCACCAGAAACCGTAATTATGCCATTTTGTGTATAAAAGTCCAAAATTGTTCTAATGGCAGGTTCTTGACCTCCATTCCTATCTCCCCCAACTGCTAATGCTATTCCAATCTTATCCCAGAAAACTTCAGACTTTTTGGCAATTAATGCTCTACAACGGTCCATAACTGCTTTTAATTGTGCAGATAGATTCCCTTGAAATACTGGAGTTCCAAATAAAAAATATTTTGCGTTTTCTAACTTGGGATAAAGCTCCTGTAAATCGTCTTTTTGTACGCAACCCTTTTTCTCCCGAATACAATAATCGCAATGGGTACAAAAACCAATTTTCTTTCCTCTGACAGTCCAAAATTCTGTTTCGAATCCAAATTTCTCAGTGGCATAATTTAAGGCATATCTTACGGAGAATTCTGTAGCTTGATTTCTTGGGCTGCCGCATATTCCTAATAACAAGTTTTTATTTTCAACCATAATTTATAATTTGTATTTTTTCTTTTATTTATTTTTACAACATTCTTTTTCGGTGGATTTTAAAAAAAATATTAATATCCAAGATTTAATATTTAATGATGGATAAAAATAAACCGAGTTTAGCAAGGATTAGGATAAAATTTCCAGAACAATTATGGATCTCCGAAATTTCTAAAAAATATACCGATGTAAAAATTGACATATTAAATTTTTTGCCGTATGACTTTGAAAAATCCGTTGGAAACGCGATAATTGAAATTATTCACTATAAAATTGAACAAATTATAGAAGAAATAAAAAATCATCCATCAATTTTCGAATTTAGTATTTTAGAGAGAGAAGAAAATAGAGTTCAATTTAATGTCAAAACAAAAGATCCCTACTTACTGTACGGTGTTATTAAATGTGGGGTGCTTATTAATTTTCCCGTTAGAGTACGAGAGGGATATGGGGTCTGGAAGATTATATCAACCAGAAAACGAATAGACGATCTACTTACGCTGTTTGAAGAGAAAGATATTAATTTTTCACTACTGCGAATTGGAAATTCACCTTATAATCTTGATGATGATAAGAATAAATTAAGTTTCCAAGAATCAGAAATTCTCAATAAAGCAATTAATTTAGGATTTTTCGAAGTTCCGAGAAAAATATCCTTAGAAGAATTAGCAAACCAACTTGGAAAATCAAAATCCACACTTTCTGTTATGCTTAGAAAAATAATTAAAAAAAAGGTATTGTTTGAGGGTTAAATTTTCCCCTGTCTTAAGATATTTCCATCACGCCCTATTATTGTTTCCTCTATGGTTATCTTCCTATTAATTTTTGCAAATATCGGATCTAAGAACAATTTGATTTTCTGGCAGCAAGGAACATCCATCAAGATAAAATTAATCTTTTCAATAGGATTTAAATCCAAAATCTGTTCGAATTTTTCTAATTCCGTTTCGCTAAAGCTTAACATTGGACATACTGTAACTATTGGCTTACCTTTTAAGAGTTTTCTATGAAAATCCCCGAACGCGAAGGGGGCGCAGTCAGAAACAAAGAGTAATTCTTTATTGTTGAAAAATGGAGCACTTGGATTTACTAATGTTAGTTTTGTTGGCCATTGTCTCAAGGCAGAAGGAATTTCTCCAGAGACATCTGATTCTTCCCATACATTATCGTACACTATAGTACTTGCCGAAGGGCAAGAGCATTGTTGAGTGTGAGCAGAATAGCCATGAGTTACATGAGGGGTTTCTATTAAAACCTCTTTTTTTATAATTCTTAGATATTCCTCGGTTACCTCCTCGTCGAATTCAAAAGATTCTCGTTCTTCAATCGTTAATGCGCCTTCAGGACATTCACCAATGCACGCACCAAGTCCGTCACAATATATTTCGCTTACTATTTTTGCTTTCCCATCAATTATTTTTAACGCACCTTCAGCACAAGCTATGACACACTGTCCGCAACCAGTACATAAATCCTCATCAATCTTAATTATTTTTCTAGTTACTTTTTGTTTATTTTTTATTTCCGTCATGCTAATAATTAATAGAAACATGAGTGTTTTATTTTTTATTGCGAACATGTTCATTCTCCTTTACCTTATTTAAATCAAAATGATATATTTCAAAATTTTAATATTTATAACAGTAATTCTAAAAAAGCAAAATATGAATATTTATAGTATGAAAGTAATTATTATCGGTAATGGAGTCGCAGGTACATTTTCTGCTCAAAATATTAGAAATATTGATAAAAGCGTAGATATTAAAATAATAACTGAAGAGAAATATCCGTATTATTCCAGACCCAAATTACCTGAATTTATCTCTGAACAAGTATCAATCAACGATATTATGGTTTTTAGAGAAGATTGGTATAGGAAGAAAAATATAAAATTAATTTTAGCAAGGAAAGTTTTAGGAATTCATCCAAGACAAAAGCACCTCCTTCTTGAAGATCAAAAAGAATTCATTCAATATGATAAGTTAATTATTGCAACTGGAAGCAAACCTAATATTCCTCCAATTAAAAACGCAGTTGAACTATTAAAAAAAGGAGTTTTTACTTTACGCAATATTGATGATGCCATAGAAATACAGAATTATATTAAAGTAAATAATACTAAGAAGGGGATCATAATTGGGGGGGGTTTATTGGGTTTAGAATTGGCAAAACAAATCAAAAATTGCAATCTTGACACAACGATAGTTGAATTTTTTCCAAGGCTTTTACCTCGTCAATTAGACGATGAATGCGCAGAGATGTTAAAAGCTGAAATTGAAAAAATGGGAATAAAAGTTATATTAAATGCTGCAACTGAGGAAATTTTAGGAGCTGATTCCGTTGAAGGAATAAAGATAAAGAATGGACCTGAAATTAAAGCCGATACTGTATTAATTCAAGCAGGAATAAGACCAAGAACCGAGCTAGCAGAAAAAGCAAAAATTCATCAGAATCGAGGTATTATTGTCAATGAATTTTTACAAACAAGCGATAAAGACATTTTTGCTGTTGGTGATGTGATAGAATACAAATCTCAAACATGGGGGATAATTCCTGCCTGTATTGAGCAATCAAGAATTGTTGCAGCATCAGTTTTAAATAAAGAAGAGATTCAATATAAAGGAACTACTCCAAAAACCACTCTAAAAATTGTTGGAATTGATTTAACGTCTATAGGAATATTTGATCCTTCACAAGAAGAGGATATTGGATGGGAGATTCTAAAAAAAGTTGATCAAGATAATTGCTGCTATCAAAAATTCGTTTTAAAGGATAATAAATTAAAAGGAGCAATTCTTTTTGGAGAAACAAAATCAATTCCATTTGTAAATAAGAATATAAACTTAAATGTTAATAAAGAAGAGATTAATAAATTATTAGAATAAAAACCAAAATCCTTGTAAAAATAAAACAATAAATATCTATTATTTTGTTAATTTATAGTCTTAATATTTTTAATATTTAGAAATTTAAATTTCATAAAAATAAAATAGAAAATATACGAGGGGAAAAAACTCTGGCAAAGTATGAATGTACGGCTTGTGGCTATATTTACGACGAAGAAGCAGAAGGGACAAAATGGGAAGACCTTCCCGATGATTGGACATGCCCACTATGTGGAGTAGGAAAAGATATGTTTGAAAAACTTTAAAATTAAAATTATTCCAAATTTTTTTTATTTTCTAAATTTTTTATTGTTTTTACTTATAGTAATCTTAGATATTAATTGTATTATTTATATTTGAGAAAAATTAAATTTATAATCAGTTTCTGAGTCTAATTAAATATTATTCAAAGTGAGAAATTCAAAAAAATAACTAATTGAAAAAATGGAATAAAGGTTTTAAGATATGGATTTTAATTTAACAGAGGCCCAAAAAGAATTACAAAAAAAAACACGGGAATTTGCAATTAAGGAAATCTTGCCAGTAGCAGCTAGTTATGATGAGCATGGAAAATTCCCAATTGAAATTATTGAGAAAGCTAATAAAGCAGGTTTAGTGAATTTAGTAATTCCAAAAAAATATGGGGGACCTGGTTATGGTCTCTTAGAATCTGTTATAGTTGTTGAGGAAATTGCTGCGGCTTGTCCCGGGTTCGCAACATCCATATTCGCAAATAATTTAGGAGCAGAACCAATAATTTTAGGAGGAAATGAAGAACAGAAAGATAGAATACTAAGAGAATTAGTAAAAAAATTTACTTTAATTTCTTTTGCTACCTCTGAACCTGGAATGGGATCTGATGTTGCTGGAATTAAATGTCGAGCTCAAAAAGATGGAGAAGATTATATTTTAAATGGTACAAAGTATTGGATTACCAATGCAGGTTATGCAAAATATATTTCTCTATTTGCAACAGTGGATCCAGCAAAAAAACATAAAGGAATATGTGCTTTTATTGTACCAACTGATTTAGAGGGAGTTAAAACAGGAAATCCAATTCCTAAATTGGGGCATAGAGCATCAAATACTACTTCTGTGGTTTTAAAAAATGTAAGAATTCCAAAAGAAAATGTATTAGCTCCTCCAGGGAGAGGTTTTGTTTTAGCAATGCAAACATTTGCTCATACTCGTCCAGCTATAGGAGGTTTTGCTACTGGTTTAGCAAGGTCCGCTATGGAATATGTGATTGATTATGCAAAAAAAAGAGAGACTTTCGGAAGGCCAATAGCAAATTATCAAGCTATTCAGTTTAAAATTGCTGAAATGTATAAAAATATTGAAGCTAGCCGATTATTAACCTATAAATCAGCATGGGAGACTGATCAAGGGTTAGATAATACATTAAGTGCAGCATGTGCAAAAGCATTTGCCTCGGATATTGCTATGCAAGTAACTACTGAAGCTATTCAAATAATGGGGGGATACGGTTATATCAAAACATATCCATTTGAAAAATTATTCAGAGATGCAAAACTATTTCAAATTTACGAAGGAACCTCTGAAATCCAAAGAATAATCATTTCAAGATTTGTGATGAAACAATATAAACATGTAATGCCAAATTTATTTGAACTCCCAAGAATTGAAGTAGAAAGAGAAGAAGAAGTTGAAATTCCATCAGTGTCATTATTGACTAGTGAGGAACTGGGAGGAAAATACAGATGCACAGTATGTGGATATATTTATGATCCTGTAAAAGGTGATCCAGATAGTGGAATCTCTCCTGGAACTCCATTTGAAGAAATTTCAGATGATTGGCATTGCCCCATATGTGGAGTTTCTAAAGATAAATTTGTAAAAATATAATTTATTCTTTTTTAAATATTAATTTTGTTTCTATTTAAATAAGAACTACTTTATTTATATTTTATTAGATTTTTTCGATTAGTAATTAAAGATTCAAACGATTTTAAAGAATATTTAATAGAAAATAAGGCTTATATTGAAATTCTCTCATTTCTACTTGTTATTAAAGCTTAATATTATGTTAAAATTTTATAAAATTTTATGATTTTACAATTAAAAAAAACAAGGAGGTAATATTATGGATGTAAAAGAAGCTATAAACACAAGAAGAGCATATAGGTCTCTTGATCTTATTAAGATTACTGATGAACTTATTAAAGACCTAGCGGAATCCGCACAAATTGCACCTTCATGCATGAATAAACAACCTTGGAAATTCATTTTTATCCGTGAAAAAGAACAATTAGAAAAAATATTTAGGACTCTCACTCCTGGAAATAAATGGGTTGAGAGAGCATCATTAATAATTGGAGTTTTTAGCAAGCCTAAAAACGATTGTATTCTTAAAGAACGATTATACTACTTATTTGATACTGGTATGGCAACGGCTTTTATAATATTAAGAGCTACTGAATTAGGTCTTGTTGCTCATCCAATAGCTGGTTTTGATGAGGATAAAGTAAAAGAAATCTTAGGAATTCCTGATGATGTAAGGTTAATCACTTTAGTGATTATTGGCAAACATTCTAAGGAAATTAATCCTTTACTTTCAGAATTTATGAAATTGGGTGAAAAAAGCAGACCTCCAAGAATTCCATTAGAGAAATTTACTTATATCAATGAGTATAAATCTTAAAAGAGGATGCAATTTCATAAGAGGATAATAAATGGAAAATGATGCTAATAATTTAATTAATGAGAAAAGTCCATATTTACTTCAACATGCTGAAAATCCAGTTAATTGGTATCCATGGGGAGATGAAGCATTTGAAAAGGCTCGAAAAGAAAATAAACCAATATTCTTATCAATTGGATATTCAACTTGCCATTGGTGTCATGTTATGGCACATGAGTCATTTGAAGATCCAGTAGTGGCTGAATTAATGAATGAATTATTTGTTTCAATTAAAGTGGACCGAGAAGAGCGGCCTGATATTGACAAGGTCTATATGACTGTTTGTCAAATGATGACAGGCCAAGGGGGATGGCCTCTCACTATATTTTTAACTCCTGATAAAAAACCATTTTTTGCTGGAACATATTTTCCTAAAGAAAGGAGATTTGGTCGAATAGGTTTAATAGAATTAATTTTAAGAATAAAAGAGCTTTGGAAAACCCAAAAAGATGATATGCTTAGAGCAGCAGATCAAATTGCTTTTTCTTTACAAAATTTAGATTTTAAATCGCCCGGAGATAAACTTAACGAAAAAACCATTAAAAAAGCTTATAATCAATTATTGAGTCAATATGATAATAAAAATGGAGGTTTTAATAACGCTCCCAAATTTCCTACTCCACATAATCTTCTCTTTCTTTTAAGATTTTGGAAGCGTACTGGAAATAAAGAAGCTTTAGAGATGGTTGAAAATACCCTTCAAAAAATGAGGCTTGGTGGTATTTATGATCATATTGGATTTGGTTTTCATCGATATTCTACAGATCCAGTTTGGCTTGTACCCCATTTTGAAAAGATGCTCTACGATCAAGCTTTATTGGCAATTGCTTATACAGAAGCTTACCAAGCAACTAAAAAAAATGAATACGCAAATACAGCTAAAGAAATTTTTACTTATGTCTTACGTGATATGACTTCACTTGAGGGTGGATTTTATTCAGCTGAGGATGCTGATAGTGAGGGTAAAGAAGGAAAGTTTTATGTATGGACTATTGAAGAATTCCAACAAATACTTGAAAAGGAAGAAGCAGAATTAGCAAAAACAATATTTAATTTAAAAAATCAAGGAAATTATTTAGTAGAAGCAACTCAAAAGGATTCAGGTTATAATATATTATTTCTTAAATCATCATTGACCAATCTTGCCAAAGAGTTAAATATTCCCAAACAGGATTTAAGGCATCATGTAGAAAAAATTCGTGAAAAATTATTCAAAATTAGAGAAAAACGAATCCACCCTCATAAAGATGATAAGATATTAATTGATTGGAATGGGTTAATGATTGCTGCACTTGTTAAAGCATCTCAAGCTTTTGATAAATCTTTATATTTAAATGCGGCAAAAAAAGCATTAAATTTTATTCTTTCAAATATGCGGAAACCCAATAATAGATTATTACATCGATATAGAGAAGGAGAGGCTCAAATTGATGCTTACTTAAATGATTATATTTTCTTAATATGGGGGGTTATTGAACTATATGAAGCTACTTTTGATACTTCTTTTCTTAAAACCGCTCTGGAATTAAATAAAGTTGTAATTGATCATTTCTGGGACGATTACATAGGTGGTTATTTTTTTACGGCCGATGATAGTGAGATTCTTCTAACTCGTCAGAAAGAGATCTACGATGGAGCAATGCCATCAGGGAATTCCGTTGCTATGTTAAATCTATTAAGATTAAGTTATTTGACAGGAAATCATGAGTTCGAAGAAAAAGCGAATATTATAAGTAAAGTTTTTGCTGAACGAGTTAATAATTCACCGATTGCGCATACTCAATTAATGGTTGCTGTTGATTTTAGCGTTGGTCCAACCTATACAATAGTAATTGTTGGTGATGCTGAAGAAATTAATACGCAAGAAATGTTAGCATATATTCATAATCAATTTCTCCCAAATATAACATTAATTCAGAGAAATATCAAACAGGATCCTCCAGAAATCGATGTATTTATAAATTATATCCATAATTACAATAAAATAGATGATAAAACTACTGCCTATATATGTACAAATAAAACTTGTAAACCACCAATAACAGATGTCAATAAATTGTTAAAACTTATTAATCCAAGATGGAATCAAAAGTTATGAATGGTATTTGGGATGTTAAATCCGATGTTGTGAGAAGAGGAGATAATAATAGAGATGTTTCGCCTTTAACTGGCAAAACAAAAAAGGATGAAAACGGTTTCACGCATTATGTATTCAGTAAAGTTTTATTTAATAATCCGTGGTATGTCATCCCTGATGATGATATTGAATTATTCAAGAAATTTTTAAATGGAGGTTCAAGGCATTATCCATCCGATGGAATTATTCCTTGTGATATAGTTGCTAGGGAAACAAAAATAATTTTAAATAAAATAGTAGAAATCGCTAATGACCCTAGCGATAAATATTATGAAGATGCGCGTAAAGCACTAGAAAATGGTAGATATGCATTAGTTAGAGGGACTTTAAAAATTTATTTAGGCAAATACACTACGAGAGATTGGAGAAGAAAAAGATTTACTGATGATATTGACTTCTGGATTTACAAAATGGATTTATATGAGTATGTGTTAAAAGAAAATGGTTGGAAAAGGATATCAGATACAAAAGAATGGGAAAAACAAATTCAATGGGTTAATCTTATTAGAAATGAAAGGGAAACAAAAATGCTTATTGCAGCAAATGACATAAACTTATTGTTGGATTTCGGGTCAGGAGCTTATCTTGAAGGTACAAGCCTAAAGGAAATTTTTAGCAAAAAAATAAAAAGAGGTCATGATGTTGACATTAGTGATTTAATAAATGTAGCCATGTTTAATGGATTTGATTATAAACATTGCGGAGAGAGGCTTAGAGAAAAAAAGTGGCTTAAAGCTTGGATTGCATTTGAGGAAGCCGTTAATACAAGAAATACACGAACAACTTCGAATTTGATAAGTCTTTGTCGATATTCGTTAGGAATTGCTGATCACTTAGAAAGGGTTGCAAAATCGATAAATAAATATCATTATAAAATTTTTGATAAATCTGAATATCCAGATAACGAATTAGAGATAATATGTAGAATATCAATTCATTGGATTGAATTTCTTTCGTCTCATGGTCATGATAACACTCGGAAAATGATTCATGATTATTTAATAGAGCAAAGAGATTTTAAATTTCAACACTCAAAAAATCTTAGGACTTTTACTGAAAAAATACTAAATCTTCTTAATTCTAAATATTCATATTTGAAAATCTTTTTTGAAATTGAAAATTAAAAGATAATATACTTACTATAGAAATAATTGATGATTTATTTACAAGAATAGACTTAAGTCTCTCAAGAGAATTGAATTCATCTTTAGGAATTCATAAAAAAATGTAAAATAAAAAATAATTTTATTTATCTTCAAGTAATATTACTTTATCCACAAATAACTCGTAATTATTATCTTCATCGAAATCGTGTATGACAACCTTCTCTACATCGTCAAATCCCCTTACTTCTAGAAGCTCAGATTGGTATAAAATTTTTACATCAGATATTTTTAATTTTTCTTGTATTTCTGAATTACCAGGAGGAGATTTACTGTAAGTGATTAACACAACTCTTCCAGTGTATTTTGTTAATTCCAATGCGAGTTTTAAGGAATTGTCTCCGTTATCTACAATTAACACTCTTTCATCGTTAAATTCTGATAAATTATCTACTTTCTTATAAATACCCTTACCAAGAAACTCATTAAAACCTATGATATTTCTTTCTTCTAATTGACAAGCAGTAATTACATCAACTTCTGGGTTTGCACCGTCTCTATAATTTCGAATTGCTGCTTGAAGCGCATCAGCTGCCAAATTAGAACAATGCATTTTAATCGGAGGTAATCCCTCGAGTTCATCAGCCACATCAGATCTTGTTATTTTATACGCTTCGCTAAGTGTTTTACCCTTTGCCATTTCAGTAATCATAGAAGAAGTCGCTACAGCAGAACCACAACCAAATGTTTTGAACTTAATATCTTCTATTATTTCCTCGCCTTTTTCGTTTTTGCCGACCTTTATATAAATCCACATAAGATCTCCGCATACTGGATTTCCAACTTTTCCCATACCATCTGGAATTTCTATTTCTCCCATGTTTCTTGGGTTTCTAAAGTGATCTAATACTTTTTCAGAATATGCTGTTGATTTCATATTATTCTTTTACCTCATTATATTGTTTTAATAAATTAGGAGGAGTTAGCGGTGATAATACCCTTAATCTTTTGACTACATTAGGTAAAACCTCCATAACCTTCTCTACATCAGTTTCTTTTGTGTATCGACCCATTGAGAGAAGTAAACTACCGTGAGCTTCTTCATGTAGCAATCCCATTGCGATAAGTGTGTGGGATGGCTCTAAAGTTTTAGAACTGCAAGCAGAACCTGTTGCTGCAGATATATTTTGATCTCTTAATAATAAGATTAATGATTCACCTTCAATATATTCAAATCTAAAATGAGCATTACTGGGAAGCCTTTTTTCTGGATGACCATTTAAATAAGATTTTGGTATTGACGATAAAATTCCCGAAATGAGCTTATCTCTAAGACGTTTTAAAAAATCTGCCTCTTGATTTATTTCTTGTTTCATAATTTCAGCTGCTTTACCAAATCCCACAATACCTTGCATATTTTCGGAGCCTGATCTCATACCTCTTTCTTGACCACCTCCTATAATAATAGGATTCACTCTCACTCCTTTTTTTAAGTATAACGCACCAACACCCCGAGGTCCATAAATATCGTTCGAAGAAAAAGTCATTAAATCTACTGGAACTTTTTGCACATCAATAGGAATAACATTTTCAATTGCTACAGCATCTGTGTGAAACAAAATACCTTTTTCTTGTGCTATCTCGCTAATCTCCACTATGGGTTGGAGAGATCCTACTTCATTACTAGCAGATGTAATTGAAATTAGAATTGTATTCTCTCTAATTAAACGTTTTAATTTTTCTATATTGATGACACCAAATTTATCAACACCAACTCTTGAAACTTCAAAACCTTGTCTTTCTAAGTATTTTCCAAGATTTAATATCGAAATATGCTCAATCTCAGAAATTATAATATGATTTCCCTTTCTTTTTCTATTTAAAGCCGCACCAATTAGTCCTAAATTACTAGCTTCCGTTGCACTAGATGTAAATATTATACTATCTGGACTTGGAGCATTAATGAAATCAGCAATTTTTTGACGCGATTCTTTTAAGGCATTGGTAGCATCATCTCCATCAAAATGTAGAGATGCGGGATTTGCAAAAATTTTATTATAATATGGTCTCATTGCAGATAGAACCCTTGGATCAACTGGTTTAGCTGCTTGATAATCTAAATATACACTCATTTTATCAATTTTCCCTCCACTTTGATTTTTGAAAATAATTTAATTTGTATTTTTTAAACGTTAAAACCACATAGTAGCATCTGCTTCTAAAACTAAATCGTTTAGAGTAGCAGCTCCAACAATTTTTGTTCCTGATATTAATTCAACTTTATCCAATCCTAACATTCTTTTTGAAGCTTCACAAACTAAAATCTCAACACCAGCTTCAAGAGTCTTGTCTAGCATTTCTTTCACAGATGGGAATTCTCCTAGTTTTATTCTATTCGCTTCTCCAGGCATCAGTATTCGTAATCCTGTACCTAAATAATATACTTTTGCATCAATATCCATAGCCTTAGCCGTTTGAGCTAAAACTAATGGAGAATATTGTTTTTCAGGATTGTCACTGGTTTGAACATATAATATAAACTTTTTCTCACTCATTTCTTTCCCTCCATTATTTTATTGGTTTTTTAAAGATAAATATTAAATCATTATCCTCCTTTCTAAAATCTAAGATCTCGGCACCAGTCCTTTTTGCCCACCTATGCAAATCTTCATCAGCGGCAGGATCATCTGCTATAACTTTGAAACTTTGACCATCTTCAAGTTTTTCGTATAAATTTCTAACTTCAAATAAGGGTTCAGGACAATACAATCCTCTTGTATCTAATTTTTCGTCAATTTCTTTATTTTCTTCACTTTTCATTTTACGAGACTCCTAATGCAAATTTAAAATATTTAAATTCCAAATTAGAAAGGATTTATTAATAAATTCTAATCCTTAAATAAAAACAAACCAGAAGAAACTTAAATATTCTCATTATTTTTTAATGAAAATATTTGTATTTTGAAATTACACAATAAATACTATAGGAATTAATTTTATAATATATAAATTTCAAGCAAAATGATGATTAAAATTCTATAATTGTTAATTTATAACTTATTAAGATAAAGTTGTTGATGATCTTTCGATTCCGCTAGAGAATAACTTCAACAAAAGCTTCTTGCAATTTTATTGAAAAACTATCAAATCTCATCATTTTACATCACTTTATAATCCTAAATTTTTTAATTTTAATAATAATTCTTTCTGTTCTCCCGTTAATTTTTTGGGAACATTAATTTTTACTTTCACCAATAAATCACCTCTTTGATCTGAATTCAATTTATAAAATCCTTGATTTTTTAATCTAAGAGTGGCATAATGTTGAGTTCTTGAAGGAATATTTACATTTAAAGTGCCCCCATCGATTTTAGGAACTTTAATTTTTCCCCCTAATGTTGCAACTGAGAAAGGTATTTCTTTTTCGATATAGAGATCATTGGTTCTTCTTTCAAAAATTGTATGATTCTCAATGTGAATTACTATATAAAGGTCGCCATTTGGACCACTATATTCTCCCAGCATACCTTTACCTTTAAGTCTTAATTTCTGATTATCATGTACTCCTCTAGGAATTTTTATTGATAGGGTAGTTTTTTTATTAGTAGCAGGATCTATATATTGAACCTTTCTAGTACCCCCATGAAATGCTTCCATAAAATTAATTTCCATATCATATCGCAAATCCTCACCTTCTCGAGGGATATTTGGTCTTACCCTTGTTCTTGTACTACCACTTCTTTTATTTGAAAAAACATCAAATATATCTCCTAAATCATTAAAGAAATCGAAATTGGATCCTGAGAATCTCCCCGAACTTCCCATATTTTTGAAAAATTCGCTAAAATCTCTAGGATTTCCGGAGCTAGTATATACATAAGTTCCGTCAGGAGTTCTATTAAAATTTGAACGACTACTACCAGGGGTAGATTGATAATATGTTGAGCGATCACCATCTACTACTCCAAATTTATCGTACATCTCCCTCTTTTTATCATCGTTCAAGACGCTATAAGCTTCATTAATTTCTTTAAATTTTTCTCCAGATTTTGGTTCGTCTGGATTTACATCAGGGTGATATTTTCTTGCCATTTTTCGGAAAGCACGTTTTATTTCTTCCTTAGTAGCGCTTTTATCTATTCCTAAAATTTTATAATAATTTTTCTTTGGCAGCATTTTTCACCCCAGCACAGCTCTTAATTTAAAAAAATAAAAAGTTATTTAAAAAAAAAACAAATATTTTTATTTTAGGCTTCTTCATAATCTGTATCTACTATATCATCTTGTCCAGAAGCTTTTCGATATTGTTCAGCTTGTTTTTCATGTTCTGGTCTATCATCTTGCGGTATTCCACATGAACCACCAGGATAACCTTTATGAGTCTGATTTTGATCATAAATCCTCGCTGAAACTTGATGTAAAGCAGTTTGTAAATCTTCCATTGCGTTTTTAATCCTTGAAGGATCTTCTCCTTCATAAGCTCCCTTCAACACTAAAACTTTTTGTTCAATAGTTGTTTTTAAGTCCCCGATTTTATCTTCGTGTTCTTTCATAATTTTCTCGGTTTGATATATTAGAGATTCCGCTTGGTTTTTTAAAGATATTAATTCTTTGATTTTCTTATCTTCCTCAGCATATTTCTCGGCTTCTCTGATTTTTGCATCTATTTCTGATTCAGACATCTTTGTAGAAGCAGTAATAGTAATTCCAGTTTGTTTTCCAGTACCCTTGTCTTTTGCTTTTACATTTAAAATGCCATTTTCATCGATGTCAAATGTCACCTCTATTTGTGGCACCCCTCTCGGAGCTGGTGGTATCCCAGTTAAATGAAATGTCCCTAAAGTAATATTATCAGCAGTCATTGGTCTTTCACCTTGAAGTACATGAATTTCAACTGCAGGTTGATTGTCTGACGCTGTCGAAAATACTTCAGTTTTTCTCGTAGGAATTGTCGTATTTCTTTCAATTAATTTTGTAAATACTCCTCCCAATGTTTCGACACCCAAAGAGAGTGGCGTGACATCTAAGAGTAATAAATCCTTAACTTCACCAGATAAAATTCCACCTTGTATTGAAGCACCCAGAGCAACACATTCCATCGGATCAATACCATGTTCTGGAGGCTTTCCAAAAAGTTCTTGGAACTTTTTTTGAACGCTAGGCATTCTTGTAGGCCCTCCTACTAACAGAATCTTATCTATACTTGAAGACTGTAAGTTTGCATCGCTTAACGCCCTTTTAATAGATATCTCTAATTTTTTTAAAATTGGGCTAATTAAACTCTCAAGTTTGGCTCTGGTTAAGGACATATTTAAATGTTTAGGTCCATTTGCATCCGCAGTAATGTAAGGCAGATTTATTTCAGTTGTTAGCGTCGTGGATAACTCAATTTTTCCTTTTTCTGCTGCGTCTCTAATCCTTTCCATTGCTTTAGAATCTTTTCTCACATCAATTCCTTGTTCCTTTTGAAATTCTGTAGCAATATTATCTACCAAAATTCTATCCATGTCAGTTCCTCCCAATTGAGTATCTCCAGCTGTGGAAATGACTTCAAATACTTTATTTTCCATTTCGAGAATAGTTACATCAAATGTACCTCCTCCTAAATCAAGAACAGCAATTTTAATACTGATATCTTCCTTATCTAAACCATAAGATACGGCAGCAGCAGTAGGTTCGTTAATTAATCTTCTTACGTTTAATCCAGCAATTTTACCGGCGTCTTTTGTGGCTTGCCTTTGATTATCGTTAAAATATGCAGGTACCGTAATAATAGCTTCACTTACTTCTTCTCCTAAAAAGGCACTCGCATCTTTCTTTATTTTACTTAAGATCATTGCTGAAATTTCTTGCGGAGAATAATCTTTTCCATCGATTTTAACCTTATAATTCATACCCATTTTTCGTTTAATGGCAGTTATGGTTCTATCTGGATTAGAAATAGCTTGTCTACGAGCAGGTTCTCCTACTAATCGTTGTCCATCTTTCGTGAAGGCAACTACACTAGGAAAAGCTTTACCTCCAATAGTGAGTCCTTCAGCGCTCGGAATTAATGTGGGCTTTCCCCCGATTAGTACAGCAGCTGCAGAATTTGAAGTTCCCAAGTCAATTCCAATTATTTTTCCCATGTTATTTTCCTCTTTTTTAGTTTTAATTTTTATAAAATCTGTTAATTTTTGTTTGTCAACCTATGATTGACAACCATTATTTATAAAGTATAAGCTTACATATTTAAATGTTTGTTTAATAATAAATAAGATTGTACTTGAGTTAAACAAAAAAAAAAAACATAACAAAAGAAAAACAAATAAAATATTTAATTAAAATAATTAATATTCAAGATTTACATTCACTTCAATCCCGTCCCTAACAGCTGCGGTAACAGTGCAATAAGTCTCAAACATCTTCCTACATTGATCTGCCCTCTTACGGGCTTTAGGATCGTCAATTTTAGAGATTATATGGACATTTACTTTTTTTACCCTTAAAAGCCCTCTATTATTCCTCCCAATTACTACTTCGGCTTCTGATTTTAAATCATCAATTGAAAAATTTCTTTTTTTTAAACAAAAAATAAAACTCGCACTTAAACACCCCAAAAGAGCCATTCCTAAAAGTCTAGATGGATTTGGACCCCACATATCTGCTTCTTGTTGATTAGTTTCGTCAATATAGCAATCTTTAAGTGTCATTTTACCCAAGTCGCATTTAAATATCATTTCTTTTTCCAATTTTAAACCTACTTTTGTTTTTATCTCTTCCGGCATTATATTCATACATGTTTTTTATATTTCAATTATACATTCAATTTTTATTAAATATAAGAACTAGATTTATGTTTATTAAATTATTAGTAAATATAATTGAAATTATTGTAAAAAAAATATCAGAAAGGAAATATGGACCATAAAAACCTAATATAATTGGAGAAAGAGAAAAAATAAAAAAAATAAATTAATAATAAAAAGAGGATTAAATCAGTATGGAAAATAAAATTAACCCAAATGAATTGAAAAAGACTAATTTTATTTGTACGGGATGAGCAATTATTGATACTATATCATATCCATTTAGAAAACTAAAAAATTGGAGAAACTATAAGAAAACTAAAAAACAAAATCATAATCTCAACAATTAATTCGAAAAAATTAGGAATTAGTTGTAGGTTCCGCAAGAACTTGAGAATAAAAAAGTCTTATTTATTGAATAACAGAGAATAAATAAAAATTAACTATTCTTTTTCAAAAAATAATTCAAAAAATAGTTCCTTTTCTCCAACTTCGGGTGGTGATACTTTTGTATATCCTGATTTTTTAATAATATGAATCGTATTTTTATTTTGAAAATGAATGGTTCCGTAAAAACCCTTAATACCCTTTTCATTTGCAATCATAATTAAATGATGTAATAAATATTGTCCTATTCCTTTATTTCTCCACAATTTTTTCACAACGAAGGAAAATTCTGCAGTGTTAGTATTTGGATTAAGATAAAAGCCCGCTGTTCCGACCATTTCTTTATTTGAAATCTCTCCTACGAGCGCACATAGACAAAATATGTTATGATAATCGATATTTACCTCTTGCTGTATTACAGTATCGCAAAAATTCCTACCTACTTCACAAAACCTAAAATACATGCTTTGTTTGTCTAAGGAATAATATAGATCTTTTAATAAATGCTCATCTGTAGTTTTTAAAGGACGTATAGTAATTTTTTTATTGTCCTTTGTTAAAAAATATGTTTCATACTGCTTGGGATAATTCATGTGTAAGACCTTAAGATTCTGAACAACAATTTCCAATAAATGCACGTTTGTCCAGAACGATTTTTTTAATTGCCTCCTCGGCGGTGATTTCCTTTTTTCTCCACTTCTCTAATTTTTTTTTCCACATTTTTATATTGGATATTATTCTTATTATTTTTAAATTATAAGCGAAATATTTTATTCTTTTTTTTAAAAAGTAAAAAATAGAGTCAAAATTAATTAAAAGTTAAAAAGAGTCGAATTTTATGTCTAAAGAAGAAAAAATGGATTCAATTTTAAAAGAGACACGGATTTTTAATCCAATCCCAGAATTTATGAAAACTGGACATGTTACTAGTATAGAACAATATAAAACAATGCATAAGGAGTCAATAGAAAATCCTGAAAAGTTCTGGGGTGAGGTTGCAGAAACTTTAGATTGGTTTAAGAAATGGGATAAAGTTTGGGAAAGCACCGATACATTTCCTGGTAAATGGTTTAGTGGTGGAAAACTTAATGTTAGTTATAATTGTATAGATAGACATATTAAAAATGGCAGGGGAGACCAAGTTGCAATAATTTGGGAGGGTGATGATGGAATAGAAAAAAAATTTACGTTCATGGAGCTTCTTAAGCAAGTATCCAAAGTAGCAAATGCTATGAAAGCGGCAGGATTAAAAAAAGGTGATAGAATTGCCATTTGGTTGCCAATGGTTCCTGAACTCGCTATCATTATGCTTGCATGTACTAGAATTGGAGTTATTCATTCTATTGTTTTTGGTGGATTTAGCAAAGAAGCGGTAAAAGATAGAATAGCAGATAGCGAAGCAAAATTATTATTTACTGTCGACAAAACTAAAAGATCTGGAAAGTTATATCCAATGAAAGAAGGTGCGGCTTTAATTATTGATCAATGCCCAACAATTGAGAAAGTAATTGTTGTTAAACGAGCTGGTGTAGAAGTTCCATGGGATGATGAAAAGGATATTTGGTATGATGATTTTATTGCAAATCAATCAGAAGAATGTCCTTGTGAAGAAATGGATTCAGAAGACCCAATGTTTATTTTATATACAAGTGGTACGACTGGAAAACCAAAAGGAGTTCTTCATACAACTGCAGGATATTTGTTATTTACTTCATACTCACACAAAATCGTGTTCAACTATAAGGAAGGTGAAGTATGGTTTTGTACAGCAGATATTGGTTGGATTACTGGGCATAGTTATATAATCTATGGCCCATTGTGTAACGGAGCAACTACCGTAATGTTCGAAGGCGTACCCACATTTCCAGATGTTGATAGGTTTTGGGCAATTATAGAGAAGTACAAAGTAAATCAATTCTACACAGCCCCAACCGCTATTCGTTCTCTAATGAGATACGGGGATAAACCTGTTCTTAAACATAATATTAACAGCCTAAAGGTCTTAGGAACAGTTGGAGAGCCAATTAATCCAGAAGCATGGCTCTGGTATTATAGGATTATTGGAAAGGAAAGATGCCCTATCGTTGATACATATTGGTTAACGGAGAGTGGTGGATTTTTAATAACTCCTATATCTACTGCCACTCCAATGAAGCCAGGATCCTGTACACTTCCATTTTTTGGAATTAGTCTAAAAATCGTTGATATTGAGGAAGTAGAGGTTGAGGCAAATGAAGGGGGTTATTTAGTAATCCAGCAACCTTGGCCAGGTATGTTAAGAAATGTATGGGGTGATCCGGAGCGTTTTAAATCAACCTATCTTGAGAGATTTCCAAATAAATTTTTTACTGGTGATGGAGCACGCCGAGATGAAGACGGTTATTACTGGATTCTAGGTCGGCTCGACGATGTTATAAAGGTTAGCGGGCATCGAATTGGAACAATGGAAATTGAAAGTGCTATTGTTAGTCATCCTAAAGTTGCTGAGGCAGCAGTTGCACCAATTCCACATGAGATAAAGGGACAAGCAATTTATGCTTATGTAACTTTAATGGAAGGAATTAAAAAAACAACAAAACTTAAAAGAGACATAGTTATGCATGTTAGAACAGAAATAGGTCCCGTTTTCCAGCCAGAGGTCATTCAATTCGCTGATACACTACCAAAAACAAGAAGTGGTAAAATAATGCGAAGGATTTTAAAAGCAATCGCTACAGGCTCGAGTGTTGGAAATATAACTACACTTGCAGATCCAAGTGTTGTTGATGAATTAATTAGAGAAAAGTTAAGAATGGAAGCAGAAGAACAATGATTTTTTAATTTTCAGTTTATTTTCTTATTATAATTGCAAATAAGACTTTTTTTTATATCCATAAAAAAGATAGAAGGAAAATATATAAAAAAAATTTGAGAATTAAAATTTTACAACTTTTTATGACAGAACCACCAGTCGTAGCAGTCATACTTTTTAGGATTTTCTTCAGCAGTTTTTATATCTGAGGCAGGAGGGATAATCACTTCATCACCCAGCAATTCGTTATTAGGCCAATTTGCTGGCATTGCTACTTTTTCTCTATCTGCTATTTGTATAGCTTTAACTATTCTAAGAATTTCATCCATGTTTCGGCCAAGTTCTTGCGGATAATAAAGAATAAGTCTAATAATTCCATTAGGATCTACTAAGAAAACCGCTCTAACGGTATTGGAACCTTTACCGGGATGAATCATACCCAACGTCTGACTAACTTGACCATGATCTGCTATTATTGGAAAAGGGATCTCAACTTTTAAATTTTCTTTAATCCATTCTGCCCATTTGATATGGGAAAAAACTTGATCGATGGAAAGTCCTATTAATCTACATTTAAGCTCCTGAAATTGTTTATTTCGTTTTGCAAAAGCTACAAATTCAGTTGTACAGACAGGTGTAAAATCTCCTGGATGGCTGAACAAAATAAACCACCATTTTCCACCTTCATTAGCGTCATCCGGTAATTTTATCATTCCGTGCGTAGTTTTAACTTCCATTTCTGGAAATTTATCTCCAATTAAAGGTATTCCTATTGATTTTTCAGAACTACTCATTATAATTTTTCACCATTTTTTGAATAATAATTCATTTAAAATAATTTATTTAACATTTTTATATATTGTTCTTACAAATTATTTATGAAAATAAAATTAATAATAGCTAAAAAGACTTTAAAATAAGGAAAAAATAGAATTATTTATTTTTTATAAATATCTTTTATCTTCTTTTAATTAGGTTCCAAGAAAGATGAAAAAAAAATTTATTTTAAATTAATATTATTTATTTGAATTTCCATAAACCGTGTAAATTACAGTATTCTCTAGCCCAGAGTCCCTCAGTATCTGCTACTACAAATGTTGCTTTAGGTTCATCGCCTGGCTTAAGAAATTTTCTTTTATAGCAATTATCCTTGCAAATTAATTCAATCCATTCAATCCAATGCTCTTCAGTCATTGGATGAGCCATATTTGCAACAATTCCAATAGAAACAGTCACTTTATTCCCATCAATTTCTATATAAGGAATATGTTTTTCTCCTTTATAATCTGCAGTTTTAGATTCTATTAATTTCATATCTTGCCCGCAACATACAAGAGTACCACCTCCAGTATGAAGCATTTCAACAATATTACCACAAACTTCACATTTATAAATTTCTTTTAATTGAGTCAAGATTCTCGCGCCTTTTCTTATATGTTTATTTATTGAATATTTTGATTTTAAAAATTATTTTCTAATAAATATTAAAAAAATTTAAAATTCTTCACATTTTTTTCGGTAGTATGCTCTTGGATGATCACAAGCAGGGCACCTCCAATCTTCTGGTAATTCGTCCATCTCTACTTCATAACCGCACTCCATACATACCCAAACAATCTTCTTCCCACGTTTGAAGAATGCATCATCACCGACTAGTTTTATAAGCTTACCATAGCGTTCTGAATGATGTTTTTCAGCACGAGCAATGGATCTCAATCTGGTAGCAATTTCTGGATATCCTTCCTTTTCTGCAATATCTGCAAATCCTGGATACATTTCCTGCCATTCATAATCTTCTCCAGTAATTGCAGATTTTAAGTTTTCCTCGGTCGTTCCATAAGTTGTAGGTCCTGCAGCTTGAATTTCCAAATCATCAAAACTTTCTTCTTTTTTTAGATCTTGTAACATTCTATAATTCCATGTTGCGTGTTCTTTCTCTTGGTCAGCGGTTTCAATAAAAATTTTTGATATTAATACATATCCTTCTTTTTTTGCTATTTTAGAAAACATAGTATATCTCATTCTTGCTTGAGATTCACCCATAAAGGCAGCCATTAAATTTTGTACTGTTTTTTTCATTAGTTTTAACCCATCAATTTTATATTTGCTTTTAAATATTTCTTAAGAAATTTTAATTTTTAAATAATGATATTTCCGTTAATGTAAATATCTGCAGATTATATTTTAAAAATTAAATTAAAAATTAACTTAAGATATAGGAATCTCTCCATCTAAATGTTTAATAATTTATTAAAGTTAAATGTGAAATTCTCATATTTGTTTTTTACCTCAAATAAAATTCATCAAAAATAAAAAATGAGATTAAAAAACATGTCCAAAAAAGAAAAAAGAGTGGTCTCACCAAACATATGTGCATGGGCTGATGATGAACATAATATTAATCATATCGAAATAACCTTACATGGAGTAGAAAAGGATTAAATCTATTTAAAAATGCATGGAGATAGTTTCTTCATTAAAGAAGAAACAGAAGAATTATTATATATAGGGTCTTATGCAATATGTTGTCCCGTAAAACCCACAGAAGCAAAACCCAAATACAAAAATGGATTACTGAAAATTGATGTTCCTTTTAAGGATTTAATGAAAGATGCTATTGAAGTAAAAATCGAATAATATATTTTCTTTTTTTATTTTGATTTTTAATAATAATCATTTTCTTTCCATATTCGAGGAAATTAACCATTTTATTTTAGCAAATATAAAGAAATAAAATTATTTTTTTTTCATTTTAACCTTATCTATCTGAAGTCCCGTTTCTCTGCTAGATGGAAGAGCAGTACCACAATGGTTTTTTTGAGCTTCTTTTAATTTAAAAGTTCTTTCTAATTCCTCTTCTACTTCTTTATCAGTTAATTCTTTATTACTCATAATAATCAAACAGAAAATAGAAAATAAAAAGATCACGTTTAAGAATTATAAATCTAAATAAAAAAAATAATTAAAAAAAATAAGAAATCTTGAATATAAATTTTTTAATTTTAATATACATATTTTATTTTTTATTCTTCATCTCTGTGTAAATGATGATCCCACAGTGCATCATTTTTTCTCAAAAGAATATATGTAGCCAATAATTCATTAGATTGAGCCTCTTCTTCGATCTGTTCCTTAATAAACCATTGAAGCATTTCTATCGCTTCATATTCTTTTAATTCCATTGCCTTTTCTAATATTTTTTTTATTTCTCCTGTAATATATTCTTCATGTTCAATTGTAGCTTTAATGCAATCCTCTACGCCTTCAAAATCGGTTTTAACACCATCTATTGTTTGATATTCCACATGACCTCCTGTTTCTATGATATAATTAACAAAACGTTCTGCATGTGTATATTCTTCTTTAGCTTGAGCATCAAACCACTTTGCCATATTATGAAGCGATTTTTCCTCAGCCCATGTCGATATCCCTAAATAAATATACGCTGATCCTAATTCCTTCATAATCTGTGCATTCATTATTTCGTTTATTTCTTTACTAATTAATACCAATTTAATACACCTTAAATTGATGTTATTTTAATATGTATTAATTATTACTGGTTATTTTTTGTAATTTATTTTATATTAGTTATGTAGATAGAGAAAGATTTTTTACAAATTTATTATAATTTATAAATTTCTTAGTTCTAGATATTTTCTTCAGCTTTTCTTTGCAAATCAATTGGTCTCCTCTCAGGAACATTTACAAATTCCAAACCCTTTTCATAAAAATTTGAAGCTAAATATAAATTGCAATAACATGCCCCATATTCTATTATATCTGCTGGGGCATAATCACATGGACAAATTAAATCACGATCTAATTCCCTCTTTCCTGAAGCTAATCTACATGGACAAGATTGATATCCATATCTTAATTTATTATATAATAATCCATCTATTAAATCCTTAAAAGTCTCTTTATCCTTATTAAGATTCCAATTATTGGTTTTAGCAACTTGCTTGCAATATTGAATCATCCCATCTTTAGTTGATAAATTCATTTCATACTCCCTCCCTTTTAATTAATTTTTTATATTTTTCTGGATCGTAACCAACGATAGGTTGATCGTCAACGATTAAAAAAGGAAAAGCAATTCTTTCTTTAAAGGCTTTTCTTAAACAATCTGAAATTTCTTTTTTTGTGTTTTTATCTATTTTATCTACATCGATAAATCTATACTTTATATTATTATCATTCAAATACTTTTTAGTTTTCTTACACCACATGCATGTACTTAAAGTAAATAATGAAATCTTTTGAGAAGTTTTATTTCCATCAACTATATTAAATTCTTCTTTACAAAAATCGAACATAACATCAGCATTAGACATTTTTTATTTTCTACTCTCATTTTAAAAATTGTTAATAATGATTATTTTTATTTTATAATCAATAAAATTAAAGTTTTTAATTATTATTTTTTCTTGTGGAGGTTTCAAATAACTGTTCAACGAAAACTTTTCATATTATTAACGAGAATAAATGCTTAAAGTGTCAAACATTCGAATGTGAAAATGTATGCTTTAGAGGGATCTATAAAGTAATTAATAAGGATTTGGCACCAAAATGTGTTATTGTTAAAGAGAGAGAATCTTTCTGTGTGAAATGCCACCTTTGTACGACTGCATGTAAACACAAGGCAATTGAAATATTATAAACTTCCATTTAAACACATTTAAAATATATAAAAATTTTATTATTATCATTTACACTTTAAATTAATAATAGTAAATTTTGGAGTGAAAAAAGTAAATGTTAAAACAAACTTTTAACGAGAAATTGGGGATTGATAATGATGATAAAAAGATAATAGAAATGCTCGAAGAGAATCCAGATTTAACGCACAGTTTTATTGCTGAGGAAATAGGTAAAAGCCAGCCTGCCATTGGAGCAAGAATTCTAAAATTAGAACGAAAGCATCTTATAACTAAACAAGTTGGATTTAATCTTAGAAAAGTTGATTTAGATGTTGCGATTGTTCAAGTTTCCACACGAGATGTCGAAGAAGTTATAAAAAAAGTTAAGGATTGCCCATTTATAAATTACATCTTTCGTGTTTCTGGTGAATTTAATCTTATGATCTTTTTAGCTGCCTCATCTATTTCAATCATTGAGAAAATTGTTGATCTTTGTTTTAGGGGGGATGAGAATGTATTAAACGTAAAAACGAATTTTATCATTTCCGCAGAAAGAAGTTTCGTTATGCCCATTGATTTTAGGATTGAGAAATTTGATGGAAGTTCTTGCGGACCAAATTGTTATCTAAATAAAAATAGGCCAATAATAAAGATTAAAAGAGATTAAACCTTTTCAATCTATGCATTAACTTTTTCAATTAGTCTTATACAATCTTCTCCACAACCTTCTTCTTTTGTGGGATTTTGATCCTCTGATCTGAAATCCACCGGAAGGATTAAGTCCTTAGCAATGTCAACTACAATTTCCATTTTAACATTTGTTATGTTCTTATTGTTTCTGAAGTGATAATTTACCATATTATCTAATTTATTCAAATTCGAGGCAGTGAGAAATAATAGGATATTTTCCTCGCCTGATAACTTAAAACAATTAATTATAAACGGGCAGACTTTCGCCATTTCAAAAATATCAACGGGATCTTTAGTCCTTAATGTCACCGATGCTAAAAATAGATCAACTTTCTTAAAATTGACACCTCTTTGCATCTCCAGAAGTCCTTTTTCCTCCAATTTATGAATACGCATACCTACAGTAGGTTGGGATCTAGAAATTTTCTCTGCTATTTCCATATGTGTCAAAGTGGGGTTATTCTGCAACAAATCAATTATATTCCTGTCAACTTGGTCGATTCTAAATTTTGATTCAGTCATTTTATCTTGATCATTTTTTTTTAATTTTAAATTAAAATTCAGATACTTATAAAATATAAGTTAATGATTTCTAAAAAACTTTTAACATTTTTTTGTTGTATTCTTTAAAAAACTTTTATATTTTGATCATAATGATTTTTTTTTTCACAGAGGATATTATCCGTAATTCCTTGAATTATCTACTTGAAATAATGATTACTGCTATTAAAATTAGAATACCTCCGAATAATGGAACCAAGATATTCTGCTCAATGCCTAAAACAAAAGAAAAAAGTAGAGTTAAGAAGGGTTCTGCATAAAGAAATGATGCGACCTTTGAGGCTTCAAGTTTTTTCATACTTGATGCCCAAAGAATACCTCCAATTACACTTGCAATAATTGCAAGATAAGCAATATTTAAAATAACATAAGGATTCAAAAAGTTTTCAATAAATATATCCAGTTCGCCCATAAATATAACAAATAGGAATAATTCAAGAGTTCCAATGTATATTACATAACGCATGATTTGAATGGGTGTTAATTTTTTTGTTAATTTCTTCAGAAGGATTGAATAAACAGCCCAAATAATTGGTTGGCTGATACCAAGAATATTTCCAAAAAAGTTTTCAGAAAATAGATTTAAATTATTTAAGTCGCCACGTGACATTAGTATTAATGTGCCTATTGTTGCTAAGATAAAACCAATAATTTTAAGAGAATCTAATTTTTCATTGAAATAAATTATTGATAATATTGTAATGAAGATTGGGGATAATAAACATACTAATAAGGCAGATGTTGAAGGACCAATCAATTCTATTGCATTGTATTGGACAACATAAAAAAGAAAGCCTCCAAGAAAGCTGCAAGCTAAAATTAAAATATAATATTTTTTACTTGAATTTGAATTTCTTATAATCTCTTCATTATTCTTATAAATCTCCTGATCATTTTTCATAAAACTATTCTTTTTTTTCCATATTTTTTCAAAAATTGTTATCAACAAGAGAGTAAAAGATGCAATTATGAACCGATAGAAAGCAATCGTAATTGGGGTTATAAATATCAATAGATTATCGACTATTATAAATGAGAAACTCCAAAATCCTATTATTATCCCTAATAGAACGTATTCTTTTTTCATTGATGATAAGCAGATATATTAAAATAGTTAATTTAAACAAAGAAGAGTGGTTTAATACTTTTTATCTTGAATAGATATGTAAATGAAAATTCCATATTATGTCGATATTACACTGTAATATTTAGATCTACTCTAAGTGTATATCTAGATAATATAACATAATTTCATGATTTATATGGAATTTCAACAGCCTATTATAAGAAAGGTTGATTCCTTTAATTTTGATTCCTATCAAGATAGAAGGTTGAAAGCTTTTTTGAATGCAGGTATTAAAAATGCTTTTCCATCCAAAGAAGGTATTAATATTCCGAAAAAGGGAGATTCCGATGAATTTTTAGCGGATTTATTAAATATTTTGAATATTAAGACATTGGTGGTAGGAGTGGGAGGAGCTGGCAATAACACGGTATCTCGATTGCAAGAGGGAGGTATTATTGGAGCTGAAACATTAAACATAAATACAGACGCTCAAGACTTGTATTATTCACATGCTAATTCAAAATTATTAATTGGAAAAGAAATTTCCAAAGGGTTGGGGTCAGGAAATAATCCTGAAATAGGAAAGGAATCTGCTGAATGTGATGTTAAAAGAATTAGAGAATTCATGGATGCAGATGTAGTATTTTTAACGTGCGGCTTAGGAGGAGGAACCGGAACTGGTGCTACTCCTATTATTGCAAGAGAAGCAAAAAGAGCAGGTGCCGTCGTTGTTACTTTCTGCACATTACCGTTTGGTATGGAGGGGGAAAAAAGGAGCTTGCGTGCGAATAGTGCATTAAAAGAATTAGCACAATATTCGGATTCGTTAATTCCCATTCCAAACGATCGTCTATTTAAGTTAGACCAAAACATTTCAATGATGACTGGATTTAAGATAATGGATGAAGTTCTTGTCAGAAGTTGCAGATCTTTGGTTGGTCTTATAAATAATTGTGGAATGGTTAATTTAGATTATGCTGATGTGAAAAATGTTCTTAGAAAAACTGGGAAATATCCATCAGGAATTATTGGAATTGCTGAATCAGTTGGAGATAAAAATGATCTTATAAATAAAACAAAATTGGCTATTAACAATCCACTTTTAGAGCCGGATACAAAAAAAATTGATCAGTGCATAGTTTCAATATCTGGAGACCATGATATTCCATTATCAAAAATAGACAGCGTAGTATCCACTGTTTCAAATGAGATTTCCAGAGATGCCGATTTAAAGTTTGGAGCAATGATTGACCCAACTTTAGGAAATAAAACACAAATTTTATTCCTTGGGAAAGGCCCGATTTCACCCTTATTACTTAAAGCGCTTAATTCGGAGGAAGGAAGGAAGGATATTGAAGAAGATATGGGTTATAGAAATGTAATTAATCGCCTTTTTTGATTAATTACATCCTTTTAATTTTAAGTTGAGGATTATTTATTTTAATAATTCATATCATAGGACAAGATATTTTAAAATTATTCATTAAAGCAATTTTATATTAGATATAAAATTATGCTTTCTTGATGATAAATCAACTCGACATCAAAACTATTGTTTTTGATTTAGGTGGTGTATTATTCACATCGGGGACAACATTAGCTATAAAAAAAATTGCAACTAATTATGGAATAAATTATAGGAAAGTCGCAGAAATATTTCTTGATAAAACTCATAAATTGGGCTACAAATTAAGGAGCGGAACGATCTCCATGGAAGAGTTCTTAGATAATGCAATTGAAAAACTAGAATTAGAAGATAATGATAAAGAACACATAAAAAATATTTGGTTTAATTCTTATATTCCTCATTTTGGAATGCTCGAATTAATAAAAAATTTGAAGAAAAATTATAGATTAGTAATTTTCAGTGGTAATGTTAAGGCGAGGATAGATTTTCTTAATAAAAGGTATGATTTTCTGAAATATTTTGACGATTATGTTTTTAGTTATATTTATCATCATAATAAAAAAGAAATAGAATTTTATAATGAATTGCTAAATCATCTCGATTGTGAGCCAAATCAATCTTTATTAATTGATGATAGTAGTAAGGCTGTTAAAACTGCCCGATCTCTTAATCTAAATGCAATAATTTTTTATTATCCTGAGAAGTTAATTAAAGATTTAAAAAATTTTAATATTAAAATAAATTAACGAGAGGGAATGCTATTCCGAAGCAATGTAAATGGTATAATTGCTGTCCATTGAAATATTTTTATGAACAGGGCAAGCTAGAAGAGAGATGGGTTAGGGATTATTGTTGGATAGGTAATAAAAATTGCATAAGATATCAAAAGGAAGAAGCTGGAATACCTCATCTGGATAATATGTTGCCTGATGGAAGCATTAGAGAGGATTTAAAATATTAAAGTGCTCCCAACTTTTATTTCTACAAAATTATTGGGAAAATTTCTCCTAATTTTATTAGTTTTTGATGTGCAATGGCAGGGAGCAATTAAATCGATCCCTTCCAAGGCGTATAACTTATCGAATCCGTGAAAACCACCCAATACAGCGCGGATTTTTCCTAACTCCTTTGCATTTTCTATTATATTTTCTAATCCCGGGTGGGCACATCCCGTAATTATCACAATTCCTTTTTCCGACTTTAAAAATAAAGAGATTTCGGGTATTCCTGTTCCCAATTCTTTTGAGCAGTAAATATTGTCTTCAATCTCAGTTATATCTTTTATTCCATAAACTTTAACATCGGATGGCATTTGATTTGACATATAATTTTTTTTTGAATATGCAAGATAAAGTTCGATTTTAGGATTTATTGTAACAAGACTCATTAAACCCCCAGCATGGTCCATATGCGTATGAGAAATAATTACTTTTTTAATACCTTCAACTTTGATATTAAATTTATTAAGATTATGTGCCAATTTGGGAAAACCTGCGCCTGTGTCAAATAGTAGAATATTATTTGAATAATTATTCATAATAATTGCTCCAAATCCCCATCCGGATTGGAATCCAGGGAGGGCATTATTATCGAAGACTATTTTTACTTCAAAATTATGTTTATTTTTCATGAGATTATACCAATATCTTAAAAGAGATATGATTTAAAAAAATTATGGAGCTTTATGATAAGAAAGAGAAGTGAAATGATTACATATAGATTAAGATTTTTTGATTAAATCAATACAATATTCTAAAATAGCAGTTTCTTTTATTGTTTTATCGGGAATTAATCCTTGTCCGTAATTTATTTTTCCTCCGCCTTTCCCTCCAAAATTTTGGACACAAGTCTTTATTATTTTGCCCATATTGACATTGGATTTTTGAGAAGCTTCTGATCCTAATAACCCTAATAAAATTATTCCTTGCTTTTCTTTACTGGTAAAAACTGTAATTGACTCGGAGGCTTTCCTAAAAATTTTAATTGACAAATTCTTCATATCATTCTGGTTAATACCATCGAATGAGTAAGTAATGATCTTTAATTCTCCAAATTGTTTTGCTTCCCCAATATATTTATCTATTGCGTTATCCGCAAAAATATTATTTATTTTTTCTAATTTTTGTTTACTTTCTTCCCATTCGCTGTAGAATTTTTTAACTCTTTCTACGATAAGTTCAATTTGTGAATTTAGAATTTTGGCAACCTCTTCCAAGATATCTCCTTTTTTTTCTTCAGTGGAAGTTAATACTAGATCCTCTGGATTAATTTGACCTGAAGTAAGAGATTTTCTGGTTGATTTCCATTTTTTTATTAATTCTTGTACTCTGGCGGGTATTTGCGATGTGGATACATGTAATACATCTTCTAATTCTTGAATTATATTTTTATATGTCAGTTTTAATTGTTTTGTTGCCTCGCCAGCCGTGAATGTTATTCTGACAATACCATCTTGTATTTTTTGAGATTTTAAAATTTTTATTTCACCTGCTTCTCCTGTTCTATTTAAATGAGTTCCACCACACGCTTCGACTTCTAAATCAGGTATTTCAACAATTCTAATCAGTTTACCGGGAACTGCACCACCTTGATAGATGCTCATTCCATATTTTTTTTCTGCTTCAGAGCGGGGCATAAAGGATAGATTTGTTTTTAAATTCTTTTTAACAATTTCATTTGATAATGCTTCAATTTTTTTAAGATCTTCATCAGAAATTGCATTAAAATGAGTTACATCGAGATGGGCTTTTTCTTGAGATTTTTTTGCGCCTGCTTGGTTGATATGAGCCCCCAAGACTTCTCTTGTTGCGGCATTTATAATGTGGGTTGTAGTGTGATGTTGTGCTATTTGTTTTCGCCAATTTTTATCAACGATAATATCAACTATATCACCTTCTTTAAATTTAGGAGGTTTATCCATTACGTGAATAACATATTTTCCTTCTTTAATGACGTTAGAGAATTTTTCTCCACTAATTGTCCCAATATCATGTAATTGACCACCAGAAGTTGGGTATGCCACAGATTTATCAAGAATCACGTATTTATCTATTATTTTTAATACTTTTGCTTTATTAGAATAATCTTCATAATTATCAAAATAAAGTGATTGGGTTTCAGGTATATTACTTAAATCAATATCGAGCTCTTTCTGAGTAGCGTAAACTTGTTCCTTTTTCTCGTGTAATGCAACGACTCTACTATAGAAATCATCGGGAATCCTAACTTCTACGCCTAATTTTTTTGCCTCTTCCACGACTATATCAGGGTTGATACCATTAGAATCATATAACGTAAGTAGGGTTTTTTCTGAAATTTTTCCTTTTTTAATTTCATTTTTAACGATTTTACCCGCATTCTTTTTAGTTTGATAATATTTCTCTTTTTCTACATTCAGTATTTGCCTTAACTCATCCAAATGTTCGCTTACCTCTGGGAATAATTCTCTTAATTCATCAGCATGCCAATCACATACATCTGCAATTTCAATATCCCAATTAAATTGGTCTATAAAAGAAATCGCTCTTCTAAAAATTACCCTTAAATTATAACCTCCACCTACATTTGAAGGTAATTTTCCATCATTAATTGCAAATAATAAAGTTCTTGCATGTTCTGCGATAGAATATAAGCCTGCCATTGGCATAATTTTTTTTTCTAATTCCACAATATCCATATTTAATTCTTGAGCGACTCGTCCCCACGCCTTATCCATATCATCAACTTCATCTATATTTAAATACGCAGAATATTGAGAGAATTTATTATATAATTCTAAATCTAATTCAATATTTGTTTTTTCTCTTAATTTTGATAAAACATACGGAAATGTAGCTTCATACATATTTGGAGTGCCTTGTGAGAACCAAGCTACACGCTCCTGGCCAAGACCCATATCTAAAACTTTTAATGGAAGTTCGCGAGAGCCTTCCAGTGTCTGTTCGAACATAGTATATACTTGATTGAATAATTCAACCCCTCTACTAAAAAATTCAAGACTACAACCGTAGGAACCTCCTCCAGCCCAACTATCCTCATGAATAGTAAGCTCATGTTTTGAAACCCCTACTCCTTTAGTAATAAAATCATACATGTCAAGAAAATATTCACCTTGTTTCCATTCTTCTGGTTTCACAAATGTATGCTGTCCAATCATTATGAAGCCACAACAGTGCGAGCCCGTCAAGCCTACATTCTCGATGTCGTTGAATCTCAAGCAAAACTGAGGGATAATTAATTTTTTAGCTGGTGGCTCTATTTCACCCGTTATTACATACGGTTGAAATGCAGAAATTGAAGCAATAGTAAATTCAGTAGTCGGATTCCATCTTGCAACGCAGGGATACCGATTTATTGGTTTATATCCTCGAGGTTCTAAAATTTCTACAATTTTTTTCCAAACACCGATAAAGGATAGTTTGACTTTAGAGGGATTATCTTCAACAACTTGAAAACCTCCTGAACAAGTAGGGCTTCCGCATACTTCTCTATCTTCATGAGTAGTCCAAAAATAAGTTCCACATTTGCACAGTTTCCTAATAAAACCCTTATTTCTTAATTCATTAGTAGGAAAATATTTATCTGGATCAGCAGATGCAATTTTTCTGAAGACTTCCTTCTGTTCCTTGTCAGAGAGCATATTATAATATATTTAAATTTCTAACAATGATATAAACTAGCCTATTTTTATATTATTAAGGAATCCTTAATTATTTTTTTATTATCGAGAAAAAAATAAAAAATATTAAATTGTAAAGGATGTTGTAAAGGTTTGTTATTCTTAAAATAAATATTTACTTTCATATCTTTATTTAAAATAATAAATACTTATTAAAAAGATTTTGAACAATTTATAGAACTAAAGAATAATCTTTTTTAACATAAATGATTTAATTAAGTTTACTTTTAATCTAAAAACAACCTAATTTAATAAAATAATAAAAGGTATTAAAAATGGGAAAATCATCAGGTGTGGCATTAGCCATTATTAGTTTACTTATTGGAGCAGGAGGATTAGGTATTGGCGTGTATTGTTACTTAACATTTGGCGAGAGGATTGCCGAGTTAGAGGGTGAGTTAGAAGATAGGTCTATTAAAGGAACATGGTACGCAGAACTTTTGGAAGATTTTAAGCCAACCGTCACAAATACAAACGAAACGATACCTGGTCTTACCATTAGTTTTCAAGTAAAAGAAGGCGAATCTGTTTATTTTTTATTTATATCTAGAGCAATTATTTATAAATATTCTGTTGAATCTTATTTACGTTTTACTTTCAGCATCGATGGCATAATTTTACATGCGCCCTATACCATAGCGGGGGGTCGCAATATAGACGAGACTTGGTTATATTTTCCTGTTGCTCTTCAATACTCAACAGATACTTTAGCAGCAGGTAACCATACAGTCTCTGTTATCGCATTGCAAAGTTATAGTTTTAATTTTATTCGCCAAAGTACATTTTTAGTTCAAACGTACATTCCATAGAATTGAAGAAATCTTAATTAACCTTTTTTTTTATTTTATATAAATCCGTTCATTTTTAACTTGCAATCAAAACCAACGTATTTATTATTTTCTTTTAAAAAAATCAATGAATTAGGTTATCCCTACATTTTCAATATCATTAAATCTTAAGAAATATTAAAGGAGAAGTAACTTTTTTTTCGGGATATTCTACTCTCCAGAAAAAATATAAGGTTGAAAAGCGGAGATTGAAGCAATTTTAAATTCAATCGTTGGATTCCATCTTGCAACACATAGATAACGGTTTATTGGTTTATATCCTCGAGGTTCTAAAATTTCTACGTTTTTTTTCTAAATACGGATAAATGAGAGAAAAAAATAAAAATTATTAAATTTTAAGGATGTTGAGATACATTAAAGAAATAATTTGGGAGGAATAAAAATGGGAAAAAAAAAAAAGAAAATTGTTGAGTCAATACCTAATTTTAGTGAAGGGACTGAAAGTGATAAAGTTGAGGCGATAGTTTCTGAAATCAGAAATACTCATGAGACTCGTATTGTTGATGTTCAATATGATTCTGATTATAATCGAGCAGTAATAACATTTGTTGGAACTCCAGAAGCAGTGCTTAACGCGAATATTGCTGCTGCTAAAAAAGCTATTGAATTGATTGATATGAATAAACATAAGGGACAACACCCTCGAATAGGTGCAGTTGATGTTTGTCCGTTTGTACCTGCTCAAAATGTTACTATTGAAGAATGTAAAGACTTAGCAATAAAGTTTGCTGAAGCAATGACAAAAGAAGGAGTCCCAGTTTATCTTTATGAAGAATCCGCTACTAAACCAGAGAGGAGAAATATTGATAATATCCGCATAGGTGAATTTGAGGGTTTGAAAGATACAATAAAAACGAACCCCGAACATAAACCAGATTATGGACCTTCTAAATTCCATCCTACTGCTGGAGCAACAATTACAGGTGCCAGATATCCTTTAATTAGTTTTAATATTAATCTTGGAACAACAGATGTTAAAATAGCAAAGAAGGTTGCAAAACGGATTCATCAACGCTCAGGAGGACTCGTAAATGTTAAAGCAATGGGAACGGAATTAAAAGGAAGAGATTGCGTTCAAGTTGGGATTAGTAACATTAATTTTAAAAAAACACCAATCTATCGACAGATGGAACTCGTTAAAATCGAAGCAGCGCGATACGGAGTTCCAGTGATCGGTTCAGAATTAGTTGGTGTTCTCCCCATAGATGCAGTGCTTAACTCGTTGGAGTACTATTTACAACTCGAATCTCCCAAGAAGCTTGAGCAGAAGCATTTATTAGAGTATTATTTTGATTTTTAACATTAATAAATACAACTAATTCTGTGCAACGATTTTTCCATTTTTAATGACTGTTGAAACGAGATTGATCCCAAATTGGTAACCCAAGAATTGATAATTGGGTACATTAAACATTACTAAATCTGCTTTCTTTCCAACCTCAATGCTGCCAATCTTATCTTGCCGCTGTAGGGCGCATGCAGCATTAATTGTTGCAGCAGTCAGAGCTTCTGCAGGTGAAAGTTTCATATTATAACAAGCTAACACAATTATCATTTGCATTGACTCTGTCCAGCAATTAGGGTTTAGATCAGTTGCAAGTGCCACAGGAACACCAAATTCAATCATCTTTCTAGCAGGAGCATAATCTTTTAACATTAAACAGAATGGTGTGCCTGGTAATAGAGTAGCAATAACTCCCGCTTTTGCCATTGCTTTTAAACCCTCATCATTTGATTTTAGTAAATGTCCTGCTTGAACTGCGTTTATTTTTGCTGCCAATATAGCTCCATTCGTATCCACAATTTCATCTATATGAATTTGAGGTTTTATTCCATATCTTTTTGCAGCATTTATTATTTTCTGAGTTTGTTCGGTTGAAAATATCCCCTCTTCACAGAATACATCACAGAACTCTGCTAAACCCTCACTAGCAATTTTGGGGATCATTTCTGAAATTATTAAATTAACATAATCATCCGTTCTCCCTTTGTATTCTGGTGGTATTGCGTGTGCACCTAAAAAGGTTGAAACAACATCTAATGGGTGGTCTTTGTTAAGGATGTTCGCCGCTTTTAATGACTTAATTTCACTATCAAGTGATAGACCATAGCCAGATTTCGTTTCAACCGTTGTTGTACCATAATTCATCATCCTATCTAAGATTTTTTTGCCGTTTTCAACTAATTTTTCAAGAGAGGCTCTTCTGGTCTCTCGAACAGTTTTTAGTATTCCACCTCCTGCTTCGAGAATCTCGAGATACGTTTTTCCAGCAAGTTTCATTGATAATTCATTTTCTCTTGAACCATCAAATATGATATGGGTATGTGGGTCTATAAATCCAGGAGTAACTAACTTGTTAGTGGCGTCGATCTTATTTTTTATTTGATCGTAAGCGACTTTAGACATTAGATCTTCGGTAGTTCCAACAAATATGATTTTGTCATCTTTTACTGCTACCGCACCATCAAGAATAATTGCCAACTCTCCCATTTTTTCACCGATTCTAGGTACACCAAATTTTGAGTCAATAGTAACAAGTTGATTTGCATGGACAATCGCGAGATCTGGTTCATCATTCTTCATAATTGGCAGCCCTATTGATTGTTTATTTTTAATAATTCATTGCTTTTAATAATTTCTATTGCTGCTTCTATAAAATCAGAAAGGATTGTATCTTCTGTTAAATGGGGTATTTTCTTACGTATATATTCATGGCAAGCTTCTAGTATCTTGCTTGATTTTAGAGGTCTTCTAAAATCAAAAGCTTGCGCTGCGCATAAGAGTTCTATTGCAAGAATCTTTTCAACATTTTCAATTATTTGAAGCGTTTTTCTAGCACTAATAGCCCCCATACTTACATGATCTTCTTGACCCATAGATGTAGGGATACTATCAGCACTAGCAGGAAAGCAAAGCGATTTATTTTCACTTGCAAGAGCCGCTGAAGAATATTGAACCATCATAAATCCAGAGTTTAAACCAGATTCCTTAATCAAATAAGGGGGTAATCCCCATTTTCCTCCCAAAAGAAGATACGTTCGCCGGTCAGAGATGTTTCCAAGTTCAGAAGCTGCTAAACCTGCATAATCTAAAGGTAATGCAAGTGGTTGTCCATGAAAATTTCCACCGCTAATAGTATCCTCTTCATTAAAAATAATAGGGTTATCGGTAATGGAATTTAATTCACATTCCAATTTTTCATTCAAATGCGATAAAGCATCCCTAGATGCACCATGAACTTGTGGCATACACCGAAGAGAATATGGATCTTGAACACGTTCACATTTTTTATGAGATTCTACAAATTCGGAATTCTCAAGAAATTTCCTTATTCTCTTAGCCACTATTTTAGCACCTTGATGTGGTCTTAATTCAATTAATCTCTCATCAAAAGGTTGGGGTGAACCTAAATAGCTTTCAAGACTGAGAGCACCAATTATATCCGCGTGATCTAAGCAATTTTTTAATTTTTCTGATACCTTTATAGCATGAGCTGCTATAAATTGCGTACCATTAATTAATGCTAAACTTTCTTTTGGGCTAAGTTTTAATGGGGGAATTTGATGTTGATTTAATATTTTCTCAGTTGGAATAAATGATTTCCCATCGGTTGATAGATATCCTAAACCAATTAATGGTAAAAATAAATGAGCTAAAGGTGCGAGATCTCCCGACGCCCCAACCGAACCTTGTTCAGGAACTAATGGTATATAATTTTTCTCAATATGCCAGAGTATTCTCTCAAGTATTTGTAATGATATTCCAGAATAGCCTTTACTTAATACATGCACCTTGAGAATAAGCATTAATTTTGAGATTTCTTGCTCTATTGGTGAGCCAACACCAACACTATGACTCTTAAGAATATTCTCTTGTAATTTAAAAGTATCTTCTTTGGAAATTCTAGTTCTACATAAAGAGCCAATTCCAGTGTTAATACTATATACAAGTTTATCACCCTGAGCAATAGATTGAACAATCTCATAACTTTTTAATATTTTAGTTTTAACCTCATCTGTTAATATCCCTTTTATCTGGTCCCTTGCCAGTTTCAGCGCTTTTTCAATGGTAAGCTGATCTAAACCATATTTAAAATTGTCTTTCATATTCTCCTGTTTCAAAATATTGATATATTTTTTATTGTGTTAATCGAGTAATTTAATTCATTTAACATTTTTTAAATAATTAGTTACAACTTCATCAACAAGATCATCTTGGGCTATGAATGGTAAGGTTATATGACCCCGCCCTTCATTTTCAGTGTTCCAATTATAAGCCGTTTCCATGGCATGCGGATTTCTAGCCCAACTTCTTCTACCTATTCCACCCATCACGTCCCATTCTAATGCATTCTTTATAGTATTATCCACCTTTTCAGATCCATCTAATACCAGTCCAAAACCACCATTAAAGCATTTCCCAACACCTACACCCCCTCCATTTGAGAGTACAGCCATAGTCATGCCCCTTAATGCATTTCCAGTAAAACAATGAACAGCCATTTCTGCCATAACATTACTTCCATCTTTAATGTTGGATGTTTCTCTGAATGGGGAATCAGTACCGGAAACATCATGATGGTCTCTTCCGAGCATTATTGGCCCGATTTCTCCATTTCTTACCAATTCATTAAACTTGAGGGCAATATTAATTCTTTCTTTTGCATCAGCATACAAAATTCTGGCTTTTGTCCCAACAACAAGTTTATTTTTTTTCGCATCCTTTATCCAAATATAATTATCCCTATCTTGAGATCGCCTTTCTGGGTCAATGTAGCTCATTGCTGCATGGTCGGTTTTATCAAGATCCTCATTTTTTCCAGAAAGACATACCCATCTAAAAGGACCATACCCATAATCAAAACATATAGGTCCCATAATATCTTCAACATATGATGGAAAAATAAATCCTTCTGAAGTATCAACGCCGTTTTTCACTATATCTCTGACACCAGCATCAAAAACTGCTTTCATAAATGAATTTCCATAATCCCAAAAGAAAGTTCCCTTATCTCGCATAATTTTTATTAATCTGAATTGTTCTTTTAAAGATTCATCTATTAGTTGTTTTAATTTTGTTGGGTCGGATTTTATTAATCTCCTTCCTTCTTCAAAGTTGACTTGATAAGGTGTATAACCACCATTATATACAGCATGACAGGAAGTCTGGTCAGAAGCAAGTTCAACTTTAATCTTATTTTCAACCACATATTTCCAAAGATTAACAACATTTCCACAATACCCTATAGATATTGATGTACCTGATTTTTTTGCATCATTAACCCAATTGAAGATCTCTTCTAGATCATCGGAATATTTTGAAAGCCACCCCTGCTCATGCCTTGTTTCGATTCTTGATTTATCAACTTCTGCTATAACACCTATACCCCCAGCAATCTCTACTGCTTTACCTTGAGCTCCTGACATACCTCCAAGACCTGAACTAAGGTATATGACTCCCTTGAGGTCTTTATCGGCAGAGATTCCAAGATAAAGACGCCCAGCATTAAGCAAAGTGATATAAGTTCCATGAACTATGCCTTGTGGTCCGATATACATCCAACCTCCGGCGGTCATTTGCCCATAGTTCGCTACTCCCAATGCTGCAGCCGTTGCAAAATCTTCTGGGTTATCGAACATTCCAACCATTAAACCATTTGTCGAGATCACCCTAGGTGCACTGGGGAAGGTAGGAAATAATCCAACCGGATGTCCAGATGCCACGACAAGAGTTTGATTGGAAGTTAATTCTTCAAGATACATTTTCACAAGCCGGTACTGCATCCAATTTTGGTGAACTTGACCAGATTCTCCATATGTGACAAGTTCATAAGGATAGAGAGCTACATCAAAATCAAGATTGTTATCTATCATTATTTGTAAAGCTTTCCCTTCAAGTGTTTTGCCTTTATACTCATCAACAGGCTTCGCTTTTATGCTTCCTTCTGGTCTAAATCTATAACCGTAGATTCTACCTCTTGTAACCAGTTCATCCATAAATTCAGGGGCAATTTTTTCATGTAGAGAGAATGGTATATATCGTAAAGCATTTTTTAAGGCTAATTTTGTCTGATTTTTATTGAGTCTATAACCACGAGAGGGTGCTCTTCTAATACCATCAACGAATTCGGGATATTTAGGGAGTGTCTCTGGCAATTTAATTTTCATAGCTTTTGAAAGATCCATATTTTTTAATTACCCCATCCAATATTTGAATTTTATTATTTCTTTTTTTTAAAACACTAAAGTGCTAACCAAACGGGAAAAAAGGCGATGAAAAAATTAATAATATATTTAACATTTAAAAGCAGAAAAAATGTTATATACAGTTGTGAAAGAATTAAATCAGCAAATTATCGAAATCGAGCTGATTGCTAGTCACGCTTGGCCAGCTCATGAAGTTCAGTATTTGGGTGGATGGATGCTTCGAGCCAGTTATGGGATTACTCATAGGGCAAATAGTACATTAATTCTTGACGAGCTACCCGAGGGAGATATCGATTCAGCTATTCAAATTATTCGTGAATTCTATATAAGCCGAGGTTTACCACCAAGATTTCAATTAACGAATGCAAGTGTGCCTGCTAATATTGACCGTAAAATTGCTGATTTGGGTTTTATCTTAGAAATGAAAGTTAATGTGCAAATTTTTTCCCTGGATTCTCTGATCCAAGGTGTGTCTCCATTCCGTGTAGAAATCCATCTTACTCCTCAACAAAACTGGCTTTCTACATATGCAGCTGTTGGAGATTATGATTCTTTCTCTTTAGGAATTAGGAAATCTATTATGACACGTGTTGTGCAGAAAAAAGCGTATGTAGTAGCCATCTTTAAAAACAAGGTTGTCGGAGTGGGATTTGGTGTGGCTGAGCGTGGTTGGCTTGGATTATTTGCGATAAGCACTCTAACTCAGTTTCGACGTAAAGGAATAGCAACTGCTATAACACGCGCTCTCGCCCAATGGGGGTTATCTAAGGGAGCCACCCGTGCCTATCTCCTAGTTGAGCAGAAGAATGAACCTGCAAATGACCTTTATAACCACTTAGGTTTTAAGAACCTCTATTGCTATTGGTACAGATTGGAACAAGGCAGCAATGAAATTAATTCTAAATAAGATACTCTACTTAAGATTAAGAAAATTAATTTATTTTTATTTTCCAAGAGAATCTAAAATTATTTTTTTATGATCAAATGCTAGTTCCATTGACTCAATATTTTTGATGGGAACTAATTCCAAATCCATAGCATCAGTTTTAGCCATGAGTTTTTCGTTCATTGTTAATGGTTCACATAAATATGAAATGGTCACGGTATGACCTCTTGGATCTCGCTTGGGATCAGAATAAACTCCAGTTAATTTTATAATTTTAACATGGATATTTGTCTCTTCAAATGCTTCCCTTATGCAAGCTTCTTCTGTAGTTTCTCCAACGTCTACAAAGCCACCAGGTAATGCATACTGACCTTGAAAGGGTGGATTTTTTCTTTTAATTAGTATAATTTTTTTTTCCGGTATTCTTATGATAGCATCAACCGTTAAAAGGGGTGTAATGGGTTTGGGCAAATTTTTCACATTATATAAGGGTGTATTTACTAAGATTGTTATAATTTTCAGTATTCGTTTTCCCTAAAAACAATTAATATAATAATAATTGTTGATATCTTAAGGAATTAATAGCATATTAAATATATTTATTATCTTTAAAATAATACGATATTTAATGAGTAAAAAAGAAGATGTATCCCCCACAGATCTTGAAGGCGCTGATATATTCTTAAAAAAATTATATGAAGTAATCTATAAATTATCATCAATTTCAAAAACTCAGTTTCCGAGATTTAAAAAATTATGGAATAACTATTTCGCTCAAGACGTCATAAAACCTCATATTCCAAGGCAAATACCATTTGATAAGCAGAAATTTTTAAAAGATGATGATAATAAAGCTAAGACCCTTAGAATCACGGAAAAAGCAGCAGTTGATATTTTTTATTCAATTCGGTCTATTGTTGAAGTGTTATACAATGAATATTTTCCTAATTCTGAATTATTCATAAAAGATTTTTCGGACGAAGATCAAATTATTTTACCTTATATTTGCGCTAAAGATTTATATGGGAATCTTCTTGAATTTCTAAAGTTAGAGCATGCAATTACACCTTTAAAATATCTGATTATTGGAAAAAATTACTTACTTTTAAAATTAAAAGGAATGAGTACTACTGGAATTATCAATAGCTTAAAGAAATCAGATATAAAAATAAAATATCCTGAATTAACCAAAATCTTAAGGGAAATCGAAAAAGATGGAATTATTGAAATAAAAACAAAGGGTCGAGGTAAATTTTCTACTCTAAATAAAGAACTTAAATTAACTAAAGACGGAGAAAAGAAATATAAAAGTTTAATAAAGCCACTTTTAGAGTGGTCTACGCAAATATGGCGAAGTTTTTTCAATATTCGAGAACTTAATATCAAAATACTGCCTGAATATAAATGGTGTTCATATTTAGAGAAAGTTTTACCACGCTCAGCGACACAAGGGTTTAGTGCAGCCCATTATGTTATAAAGAATTTGGCCAAATATTATGAAATGCTTATAAAAGAAGAGAATGAAGATTAATTTCATTTTCAGAAAAAAGATTGTTCAGAGTATGTTAAATTTACCTTAAAAAAACTTTCTATATCATTTTATGGGGAGCTGCATTAGAAAAAAAGAGATTTTTTTAATATTTTTTTGCAGGTTCTAGCTTTAATACCTGAAATATTTGATTTTCAGAAGGATTTGCATCAAATTGTTTCATTTTTTTTTGTAATTTTTCACTTAGTATGAAATCCAATAAGAAATTTGGTTTTTCCTCACTTAGAATGATAAGTGAACCACTAGAGCCTCCTAATTTTGCTCCGATGACATTATTTATATTACAAAAGTTTAATATTTCTTGATCAATTTCTCTTTGTAATATCACATTTTCAGTTGGATTTCCATAACGACCGTAAGTTTGTGTTAATTTCTGATTTTCATTCATTAATTTTCCAACTAATTTAAGGTCTTCATTAATAATTGCTTCTTTACCCCTAATAGCGCAATTTCGAATTTTATTCACTATTTTAATTAGACTAGAATTAGTTGGATAAGCGAGAAAAGGGAATCTATGAATATCTCCACTACTAATATTCTTACTCCTTACACCAATATAGAATGGTATATCTTTAATATCAAGGTCTTCAATAATATAATTTCTCCAGTCATCACTTGAAAAATCCATATATTTTGCCCCTCCAAACGTATCTACAAAACAATCTTGCGGTCCAGCGGTATTTCCTATAATTTCATGCTCAACAAGTCGAGTATAATGTGCGATGGTTCTTAAATTCAAGTTTAAAGAAAATTTATTATTGAGACCCTTAAATAGATTAACAATTATAGCAGTAGAACCTGAAAGACCCCCCTGTACTGGAATATTTGTCTCGATTTTAAAACTGAAATTTTCTATGCTAAAGCCTTTTTGGTTTAATAAAATTAAAGAACTACCCAATAGATTATTAAAATTCTCATTTTGCTCATTATTAATTAAAAATAAATTTTTTTCCGCTTTACTTACCTCTCCTTTTACGAAAAAATCTTTAATGGTTGAGGAAATCACAGCACCATTATAAATATCTGATGGATTTCCCAAAATTCCTATTCGTGCGTTAGTTTTAATTCTTACCATTTTAATTCTGGAATTCCTTTGTTCTTTTTATTTCAATATTGAATCCTTTTAGAATTTGAGATAAATGCGATTTATCTGCAGAATTTAATCCCTTCCAATCGTAAATAAAATAATCAATTTTTGATTCTATTGTTTTGTCAATCATCTGTTTAATCATTTCCTCCTTAAGTTCTTGAACAAAATATTTAGGACAAATATGAGCAATTGCTATGTTTGTATTAATTATTAGTTTTTTAAATTTAGGTGAATAGTGGGTTCCACCAAATCCCAGACCGATCATTGGGTTTTTTCTTTTCACTATCCAATATTTTTCAATTGTTTTAATAATCGCATTAGCCACTACTTTTCCCGCTTCTTGATCGTTCCATTCAGCCTTTATACTGCCTAATTCCATAAAAACTAATGGAATGGAATGGTTTGTGGGTCCATGATGATTCACTTCCATATCAATGGAAAATTTTCCCTCTTCTAATTCTCTACTGGATTCTAGTAGTGAGAGAAATCCAGCTTTTAAAAAAATAGCGCTTGAATATGCAATTTCTTTTGAATTGCCACCAAATAGTGCTTCTTCGCCCCAATTTCCAGTTGTATGAATTAATAAAGCCGGTCGAGCTGATTTTGAAGCATGTCTGCTAGCAAAAATTAAGAAATCAGGCTTAAAATCTAACTCTTCCAATTTAAGATCGTCGAGAAAAATCAAACTCTTATCAGTAAGTCCTAAATAAACTCGATTATTTAAAGAAATTTCCTCTTTGATGAAATCTTTACCAACTTTATTCAATAGAAAGAGATTATGCCCATACCATTTATTATTTAACTCTTTAAATGTATAATTTTTAGAATTTATTAACTTATTACGGATGTTTATTGATGCGATATCCTCCGAACTCGATATAATCAAAAAATTTGGCATTATATTATATAATAATATACACGTTTTAATTAACCTATAACTCAATTAAAGATAGAAAAAAATTAGATTTCATTCCTCTTTTTCTTTCTTTTTCGTCTATATACTATAAAAACAGATATACACATAACTATTCCTACAATTGAAAGAACAAGTAATATATATCGTATTGGAACATAAACTCCTGAAATATTGTTATTTATTAATAACACATCTGTATCACTCTGAACATCAAAGATAATGAAATTGTTAATAAAATCATTTTTTCTTATTGTAATGTTTTTAGTGGAATTCGGAATATATTCCGTCTCAAAAAAACAATGCCAATTATCGGCTAAAATACCTGTTTCATGACCAATTAGGGTATTATTTTCTATTAATACATTCGAAGTAGAATGTATGGCAACTCCAATTATATTATTTGCAATATAATTATTATAAATATGAATTTGGTTGTTAAAATTATAATCCAGCCAAAAAGCACACCCAGTACCAAAATATTTACCGTCATAATTATAGGTATCATAGATAATATTATCATATGCAACTAAACTAGAATTGTCTCTAATATTAATTGCATTATCTTCATTTCTAAAAAATGTGTTGTTAGAAATAGTAACATTAGAGTGATCTGCTTCAATTCCGTTAAATTCGTTATCGTGAATAGTGTTATTATAGATTTTTACCTCTGTATAAAAGAGATCTATACCATTTGAATCATCACTTCCAAAAATATCATTATTATAAATTTGAGCACTTGTGGAATAAATTAAATTTCCTTCCATATCAAGATCGCTTTCGACATTTATTTGTTCGAAGAAGTTATTTCTGATAATGTTATTATGCACACTTACATTATTCGCCTTTATATTCAAGCCATTTCTGTTTGAATTTTGTATTATACTATCTCTCACAATAAAATTATCCGCTCCGATAAATACGCCCTCACTACCTTCGCAATCTTCTCCTTCAGGGCACCCTGTTTCTTGCATCTCACGATGATGAATTCTAGGACCACTCAATTCCTCGATGGTTGAATTTTGAATAAGACCTCTGCTCCCTTTAAGATACCAAAAATTATATTCGTAATTGTTATTCCAAGCTGTTATTTTACTGTTATAGATATATAATCCGCAATTATCTTCCACGCGAATTAAAAACTCACCATCATAACTTGAGTTTATATATAAAATAACGTTAATGAGTGTTAAATTACCTCCCTCTCTGACCGTTAAATTCCCATTTAAGACAATTACTTGATTTGAAGTGAAATTATTTTGAGTAATTTCCCAATTTTCATAAATCACAGATTGATTTCCTAATACGCGTTTAGTAGAAAAATCTAAAATTGGGTTAAAAAACATTGAAAATAAAAATAAAATAATAATTGAAATTACAATTTTTCGAATGGATTTTGTCATACTAAAAAAAATTTGTTATTATGTTAAAATAATGGATCTCTATAAATTTAAAATTATTTTAAATTCTTCTTGACATTGGCCAGAAAATTTGAAAAATTCTCGCTTTCGCGGATTTTAAATAAAAATATTTAGTTCTACATGCTACCCACTTTATTATACATTTATCTATACCCATCTGCTTTATATCCCATAAGCACCATTTTAACAACAACCCTCCAATACCTTTTCCCCGTAAATTTCTTAATACACCTGTAGGACCAAAACTCCCTGGATGTTGAGCACTATGGGTTGCAAATCCAACAAGTTTGTAATTATTGATATCTCGCACAATAAATGTCGTTGAAGGATCATTCTCAAACGAAATAAGAGTCTCTTCTGGCCATGTGCCTTTACCAAAATGTTTTTTAATAAAAGCTACAGTCTCTTCTTTATCTTTTTGTAATGCTCGTGATATTTTATATCCATTTATTTCTTTCAAGGGTTCTTCTTTTGGAAAATCACGTTTATCAACTTCTAAATCGGTTCGAAATCGTTCAAAGAAATTTTTTTTAAAACCCAATTTTCTCAAAAAAAAGTATGCTTCAGTATGTCTTGGGTCGAGACCAGGCAACCAATAACGAGGATTTGAGTCCATAATAGAAACTTTCATTCTCCAAACTGAATTTTTTTGTTGTTTTGCCCTCTTAAGAAGCTCGTTCATCATTTTAGTTCCTATTCCTTGATATCTACAATTCTTTTCTACAATGAACATCTTAATAATTAATTTATTTCGAGATTTTAGGAGAATACTTCTTCTAAACACGGCAAAAAAAAAAGCTATTGGATTATCTTCTTCATCAACTGCAACTATACTTAATTCGGGATTATAATCTTCGTCCATTAGCGTTGCACGCTTAAAAGTATCAAATGAAAAGGAATAAAATAATACATTTTCCTCACACATTTCAAAAACAGATCTTAAATTGCTTTCAGTGAGAGGAACGATGTTTAATTCTTCCAAATGCTTCCAACAATTAGATTTATAATTCTATATAGTTAAATTTGCATTAATATTAATAAATTTAATTAAAATAAAGGCTAACTCTTATATTAAATATCTAATTAATGGTTTCTGATAAAATCGCGAATTGTTCTATACCCGATTATTTTTATATCGTGCTTCTTAACACACTCCTTGATACGTGGATCGGTAAATGCTTCATAATCTTGATTTCGCCAACTTGCTGAATCTGGTGTTATAGCTCTTAATTCTGGACTCATTTTTGCTGGATGAAATAAAAAGTGTGTCAAACCGAGTTTTATTTCTGCAAAAAGTTTACAATAATACTCAACCTTATCTGGTTGCTCCCCCCCTGTATCAATAATCATGTGATCTATTAGAAAAACACCACTTGCCTCTAGCTTTGAGAACATATTTAGAATAACATCAGCTTGATCTCCTAGTCCCCTAGCGATTAATTCTTCTCTAGTTATTCTTGGTAAAAATGCAGGAACATTGAATTCTCGAGCTACCTTTAGGTAAGACGGAATAAATTTGGGATTTAAAACAGTTCCCATATGTGAATCTATGTGCGTAATATCTATTCCATTGTCTAAAGCTAATTGAATTTGTGAACGCATTTCAATTTCTGCTGCCTTAACAGTTACACTAGCAATCGCCTCCTCCTCCGTACGCCAGAGACATTTTTCTGAATCCAATAATCCTGTCTTTGGATCAACACTACTCAATGCACGCCAGCGATACGGATAATATTCACATGTGAGAGTTAAATGAACACCTAGATCATATTTAGGATTATTCCTATAAATTGATGCTACTTTAAAAAACCAAGGGGCAGGGACAAGAATAGAGCCACAGCTAGCTATCCCAAAATCTAAACATTCAAAAGACGCTACATTTGAAGCATTAGAAAAACCAATATCATCAATATGGAATATAACAACTTTATCAGAGGCTCTAAAACCAAGTTTTTCAATAAGTGTTAAATCCTTCATATTTTAATCTCGCATTTCCTATCAAATAATTTATTAAAAATAGTAGGTCCATCTGCAATTTGATATTATAATTTAATATCTACAGTTATTTTGGCTAATTGTTTTATTCTTCTTACTCCTTCAACTGCATCATCAGCGAAATCATCAGCACCCAGTTTTTTGGCAAGTTCCATATTTAATGGCGCTCCTCCAACGATAATTTTAACTTTATCTCTTAAACCAGCTTTTTCAAGTGCTTCATGAACATTTTTAATTTCCTCAACTGTCATCGTCAATAAAGTACTAAGACCGATAATTTTTGCCTTAGTTTTTTTTACTGCCTCAACTACTTTCTCTGCAGGAATATCCATGCCAATATCTATCACTTCGAAATCAGCACTTAAGAGTAAAGATGATAGAATATTTTTTCCTATATCATGATTGTCTCCACGAACAGTAGCCAGAATAATCTTGACTTTTTCTTTCCCCCCACCTTCGGCTTGTAATTTTGGTTTAAGGATTTTAAACGCTTCTTTCATTGTCTCACCCGCAAGAACTAATTCAGTAAGATAATATTCCTTTTTTTCATATAATTCTCCAACTTTATCCATGCCTTTGGTTAATGCATCTAAAATACTCATTGCGGTTTTCCCCTCACTCAATGATTCTTTTACAGCGTCTGCAATGTCGTCAACCTCAAGCTCAATAATTAATTCGGTTAATTTTTCAAATTCCATTTTATTCAACACTTAATTCATTATTTACTACAAAAAGATATTATTTATTTATTATTTTAAATTCTAAAAAAGCTTTTCTGAAGTAGTATTAATAAAAGTTAACTGAATGATTTCGCTTGAAAATTTTAAAAAATATTTAATAAATTTTTAATTCTGTTTTTCTTTTCTTAAGAAATATGGAAAAAAACAATAATTTCATAAATTCTGAAGTATCGATTGAAACTAAAATAAATCCAATAATTATTTTAAAAAATGTTCTAAAGGAGTATGTAATCGGAGATTGGATTGTTAGAGCTGTAGATCATGTAAATCTATCGATTTTTGAATCAGAATTTGTCACAATTGTAGGCCCTTCAGGAGCGGGTAAAACAAGCCTATTAAATTTAATTGGGGGATTAGATTCAGTAGATGAGGGGGAAATTTATAATTCGGGGATAAAAATTACTGATATGTCTGAAGAATCCTTAGCACTTTTCAGAATTTTTAATATTGGATTTATCTTTCAGAATTATAATCTCATATCAACTCTAACTGCTGAGGAAAATGTTATTTTTCCCATGATGTTGGCTGGAATGACCTTAGAAGAAAGAAGGGACAGAGCCTCTAAATTATTGGAAGAGATGAGGCTAGAAGAGAGAAAAGAACATTTACCATTCCAGTTAAGTGCAGGGGAACAACAAAGGGTTGCAATTGCCCGGGCATTGGGTAATGATCCTCCAATAATCATTGCAGATGAACCAACAGCTAATTTAGATATGGAGACTGCAGAATTTATTGCAAAATTATTTAAAAAACTAAAAGAAAGCAAAAAAACTTTAATAGTTGCAACTCATGACAAGGCTTTAATTAATCATGCAGATAGAATAATAACTTATAAAGACTCGAAAATAATCAAGCAAGATATTATACATGATATTTTAAAAGATAATAAAAACTTTAAATAAGCAAAATAGAGGGATATTAAATTTCATTAGATTTTGCGATAAAGGATTTAATAAGAAAAAAAGAAACTACTATCCCAAATTTAGTCATAGTTATTTCAGTTTCAGCATTAGTAGTTTATTTCATATATTTTTGGAATTCTTTAGGAGTTAATATATTCTATGAAAATAGGTATTTATTCACAGCAAGCATCCGTGAAATTTACTATGAATTTAATGTTTTTATTTTAATTTTAGTGTTTATCATAGCCGGCACAGTTATAGTTATTATAATCTCGTCTTTATTTGTGTATAAAAAGAGAGATATTGCGATAATGAAATCTTTAGGAACTTTACGCGAGAAACTTTATAGCTTTTATATGAAAGAAGCATTAATTATTTATCTCGTTGGCTTTTTAATTGGATTCATTATAGGGATATCATCTTATGGATTAACTAGTTTAGTTTTAATTTTTCTTAATTTTTCAGTAAATATTTATATAGATTTTTTTTGGACCCCTATTTTTTTCTTCTTAACTCTATTAGCCGTTTATATCATTAGTGGTTATGTATTAAGAAAAATCACTCAACAAAAGATTCAGTGGATATTTTCGAAAGATATACCACATGATTTTGATGCACAAAAGACATTAACATTAATCCCTAGATGGCTTTCTCGATTTGGATATAATCTTAAAATTGCTATTACCAATATAATTAGAAGAAAAGGTGAATTTAAGAGATTTTTAATTTTATTTGGTGCGATAATGACTCTTATTTTTACACTTACGATTGGGGTTTTTGTGATGACCTCATCAGCAGAAAATTGGATTGCTAAATCACAAGGAAATAACATAATTGTAATCGGTCATAGAGATGTAGTATATAATTATTCTTTAATGTATCAAAAGTTTTCTGATTTAGATATTGATACCAACGAATCAACAATTAATTTTACCAAATCAAATTATTTATTTAATAGTAGTATTTTATCCTCATTTGAATCAATTGAAGGTATTCAAAAAATAGATAAAAGATTAATTGCTTTTTCAACAATAAAAGAAATTAACAGTTCAATAATTATTGAAGGGCAGTATATCTATGTAGGAAAAGATAGATACGCCACAATTCCTTTAATTGGAGTTGATCCAAATGAGATGAGCCAAGATTTTGAAATTGAAGGGAAATTTTTTACAGATGAAGATGGTTATGATAATATTACAATAGGCGATTCTCTTGCAAGATATACATTTTCTATTCCATTATATCAGAAATTAAGAGTAGGGAATGGCACTTCATATCACATAAAAGGAATTTTAATCGATAGTTTTAATAATGGATTCACAGCATATTTTAATTTAGAAACGTTAAATGAAGAAATGGGCTTACCCACAGATAATATTAATATCATTCTGATTCAAGCTAATTCAACTGAAATTGATGCATTGGAAAATCAACTGGAAACAATAATTAAAAATGAATTAGGTCAAGAGTTTATTGCATTGAACATGAATGATGTTTTTAATCAGAACTTATTCATGTTGAAGACATTGAATATAATTCCGATAATTCTTATTATCCTTTTCTCAGCAATTTCATGCCTTTCATTATATAATTATCAAAAAGTATCTTTACATGAGAAGATTAAGGACTTTATTATTATGAAGGCAATTGGTGCAAAAAGCAAATTATTAAAGCGAATTTTATTCATAGAAAACTTCTTTATTATAATTATATCATCTGCTTATTCTATAGGAGTGTCAATGATAATAAATATTATTTTTTTATTTGAAAGAGTTACTTTGCCACCAATTTATGAACCATTATTAATATTTATTGGATATCTTTCTATCTTCTTAATATTAAATTTCCTCAGTTTAATACCCTTGAGTAAAAAGATAAAGCAATTTTCAATTAAGGATTTTGAAGTTTATTAAGAAACTATTTTGGAAAATTTTTTATTATTGAAATTAGTTATAATTTATTAAGGTAAAAAGTGATAAAAAGAGGTTTTTTTATTGGAACAACTTAAAGCTGAAGTAGAGCAATTAAAAGAAGAATTAGATTTAAAAAAAAGAGTGATTGACGAATTAAAAACTGATTTAGAAATCAGTGAAGATTCAATTTCAAGTTTTGAAGAGGAACTCAAAAATTTAAATGACCTTATTAATAGTGCAGGGATGAAACGTGCATATAGTAAAAAAATCCAATTAAAATTAGAAGAGACAGAAAAAGAATTAAGAGAATTAAAAAATAATATGGGATTGCTTAGAAAAGAAAAAATACAACTTCAGCAACAATTACAATTGCAGAAACAGAAAGGACCTAATGCAATGGGACATATTATTGAGATTAAGGAGGAAGAAGTACCAGTTCATAATCTTGTAAAAGATTTAACAAACAAATTGAACAAACAAAGATTATTAATTACCCGTTTAAAAAACGAATTGAGCGAAAGACCAAGTAAAGAAGAGATAAAATTATTAAAACCAAGTAAAGGCGATGTTGGAAAAGAATTTACGCAATTAAAGCTAAAATTTGAAAATAAAGAAACAGAATTAAATGATTTGAAAGAAAAATTTGAGAAAAAAGAAGAAGAAATCAAAGAATTAAAATTAACTATTAATGATACAAGAATAGAACCAAAAAAAGGAATGGAAACTGGTCCTCTAAGCATACTTGTAAAAGAACTTCAAGATAAATTAAATGAGTCTAAAATAAAAAATAGCAAACTCCAAAAAAAGCTAGAAGAACAACTTCAATCCCCTAAAAAAGATAATAAATTTCAAAATCAAGTATCCAAATTGGAATCTGAACTAAAACAAAAAGAAGAAGAATTAGATAAATTATTAAAACAGAATAAGAATCTAGAAGCAAAGATTAAAACCGTTGATTCTTCAAAAGTTGAAAAAGTTTTAACTGCTAAAACTAATGAAATTACCAATTTAACTAAAGAATTATATTTAAATAAAAATAAAATAGTAGAACTTCAATCTCAATTAAATGCAATAGAGCAAAAAAATTCATCTTTACAAAATGAGTACATTAAATTACAAGAACACCTTAAAGCTCCAAAAATTGATATACAAGAAGGGAATATAGATAAGGAGCAAGAGCTTAGAATCAGAGAATTACGCACTATTATAGAAACTCTTAAGAAGCAAATAAAACAGCAAAGGGTCGAGATTAACTATTTAAGAAATAAATAAAATTTCTTCTTTATAATAAAAAATACTTAAGTTATTCTAATGAATTTAGAACTTATTATTCTTGGCTCAAGTGGAGCTATTCCTGTAAAAGATAGGAATTTACCCGGTATTTCAATTAGATATAATTCTGAGATTATTCTATTTGATTGTGGTGAGGATATTCAGAGAAGATTTCAGCAAGCTGGATTAAAATTTAACATCCCTTTGACAATTTTTATTTCCCATATGCACGGAGATCATGTTATTGGCTTACCGGGTTTATTATTTAATTTTTCTCTAAAGGATAGAGATGCACCTGTCAAAATTTATGGGCCTCCATCAATATTTTTATATCTTTTCTTACATAAAAAAATTTTGGGATTATATGCTCCATACGATTTGGAAGTTAATGAAATTGATTTAAAAAATTCAAAAATTACAAGATATAAAGGTTTACAATCGGAAATAAAAAAAGAAGAAATTAATATTATTGATAATATTCTTTTTGAAACCAGAAGATATATGATAAAATCTACAATAGTAGAGCATTCAGTTCTAACATATGCATTTTCATTTGTAGAAAAACCAAGATTTGGTAAATTTAATCCGGAGAGAGCCAAGGAACTTAATATACCGGAAGGATATCTTTGGAAAAAATTACATAATGGGGAAGAAATAAAATTTAAAGGAAAAATAATAAATCCTGAAAAAGAAGGAATTGTTGGACCAAAAAAATCCGGGAGAAAGATAACATATTCAGCAGATACTACACCTTGTGAATCCTTAATCGAGTTAGGCAAAAATTCAGATATCTTGATTCACGAAGCTACATATGACAAATCGCTTAATGATGTTGCTAAGGAAAAAAAGCATTCAACAACTATTGATGCTGCCGAAATGGCTAAAAAAATGAATGTAAAACAACTAATTTTATTCCATTTCTCTTCAAGATATAATAACGATAAATCTATTGAGCTTTTAATAAATGAAGCCAAAGAAATATTCGAAAATACAATTGCAGCCTATGATTTATTAAGAATTGAATTAAAGTGAAAAGAGTTAAAATAAAATTTGGGCACAAAATCACCCGTTAAAATAGAAAAAATATATTTTATGCTGTGATTAAAAATTTTGCTAATATCAACTATCTATTACCTTAAAAAGAAGAAAAATTAAAGAACTTATATTTAGGCGCCACCGGCGATATTTGGGAGTATAATAACTTCGTCTGTTGCTTTTATTATAGTATCTTTGTCAGCTTTCTTGCCGTTGACTAATATACCAAAAAATTTACTTTCTAGGTTTAATTCTTTTAGTAGAGCTGCGACTGTTAATTGTTTTTCAACTTTATATGAGGTATATATACCTGTTTCTATAATTTGAGGAATTTGCTCTATTTTTATCACTTTTTTTTTATTTACTTTTCTATTATCTAATATAAATATTATCCTTAAAAAATCTTCGTTTCAAAATTTTAAAATTGTTAAGATAATGTAATGATAATCTTTTTTAGTCATATAAAATTTCTTTTAATTAAGATTTACAGTTTTCTTACGGGACGATTCAAATTTTTGAAAAAGATATTGAAGACACTCTAGAAGTAGAAGATCAGATTCAAGTGTTTATCGATCAAATTTTAACTTCAGAAAATAAAGAAAATAAAAAATTCTTAATTTTAGAATTAATAAAATTTATCTCCACTGAAGCCAAAAAGATAGCAGAAATGGGAGACTTTTTTGAAGCTGCAGAAATTTTATCATCTACAGCAAATTTATTGGAAGAAATTGATCAAGATATTGCAAAAGAACTCTTAAAGAATGCAATGAAATATTGGGATAAACAAATAGAGACTTGCAAAAAACAAGCTAAATTTCTTGAAATTGCTGAATTACACATTAAACAAGCAGAAATATATCGAGACAAATTCAGGAATACAAAGAAAGAGAAAGAAAATATCCTTTATGCTATCCAATTCCTAAATCATGAAGCCGATGTTCGTCTTGAATTCAATGAGTTAGAAGCGGTTGCTCGAACATTTCAAAATATCGCGAATTTATATAACCAGATTTCAAATTTTAGAAAAGCAATTAAGTTCAACAAAATGGCAATTAAACTTGCTAAGGAGCACGGCTATTACCACATCCTTCAATACACCTATCAGCAATTATTTTCTTGTTTTTCTGAGTTAGGCGATTATAATTCGGCTAAAGAAATTGTATTAGTTGGAATTGAATATTTCGCTTCTGAGGCATTAAAATATGAGCAAAAGGACATTCTCAACCTAAATTTGTCCGCACTTTACCAAATTATAAAAAAATTATATTTTATGTTAAACGATACGGATAACTATGTTTCTTATGCAAAAAAAGAAGCGAGTACATATATAAGCATTGCACAATCCTTAGGTAATGATCCTACTGATGCAGAAAAAAAAGGAACTCTATATCGCGGAGCAGCATTATGCTATAATGAAATTCAAAATAATCTGATTGAGTGTGCATCATGTTTTTTCCTAGCTGGAAATTTTTTTCATTCAATAGAAAAGAACAGTGATGCAGCAGAAAATTATAATAATGCAGCAATGGTATTTGGGCAAATAGGTAATTACCAAAAAGCTTTTGAATTATACATCAAGGCAGCATTAAATTATCAAAATATAAATAACGTTAGAAATTGTCTTGAAAATTTCTTGAATGCATATGATCTTACTCTTAAAGAGGATATTGAGTTTAATAGAACTGAACTATACAATTATCTTATTCAAGGACTAAATAAATACGCCAAAGAAAAAATAAAAACAAAAGAATTCTATTCAGCAGCAACGTCTATTTTAGAAAGTCTTAAATTTTACTCAAGTCTCAATAGTGCGCGTTTTAGTCCAGAAATATTTGCTGAAATGGTTAGGAGGATTTCGAAAAATTACTATAAAGCAGCAAGTTTTAAAACCATTCGACCACGCAATATACGATTTAGTTATTTTTTAGCTGCGCTATCACGCCTTTTATTAAAACAAATTGATGAAGCTAAAGAAATTATGAAAGAGGTTAATACGAATGGTAGCCGAGTGGAAAAATATAAAGCAATTGTAAATCAAATCATTGAATGGATCAATGAAGATAAAGAAATTTTAATATCGGATTTTCCTCAAAACATACAAAAATTTATTTTGCGATACGACGAAGTTAAGTATATTATTTCTTTATTTGAAAATATTCATGAGTCATAATTCATTTTACTCTTTTTTTTAAAAAATAAAGACCTTTAAATACTAATTTTAAGAATGGATAGCGTGCAAAAGTAAATTTGCACTAGCTAACAAAAAGGTGATTATTTAAATGAATAAGAAGAGTATTATTGCATTAGCAATCTTATTAGCGGTTGCATACGGAATTAATATGTCTATGGCAGGAGTGGCTATTCCTGGCTGTGCTGATGGAGTTCCGTAAGTAATTCAAGCTAATAAGTTTATTTTTTTCTTTTTTTTATTTCATATCAGTTTTATTCAACATAATTACTTTTTTATATAAAATTAAAACCTAAAATATCAAAAAAATCCTTTCAACAATTAAATATGTTTGTAGGACTCTATTATGAAACCTAATCATGAATTATATTAATTTTTAAGAAATGGGTAGGAAATGGGAAAGCTAAGGTGGTAATATTTTTCAATTAGAAGGTTTTTATTTAATTAATCACAGAATTAATATATTAAAAAAAAAAGGTTGATGTCTTTTGCATGGACCAGTAGAACCGTTTAAGATTAAAGTGGTTGAGCCCGTTAAGATACCATCTGAGAAAAGAAGACAAGAAGCAATAAGAGAAGCAGGATTTAATACTTTTCTACTTCTATCAGAAGATGTTTTTATTGATTTACTTACAGATTCGGGAACATCCGCAATGTCTGATAACCAATGGGCGGGAATGATGCTCGGAGATGAGGCTTATGCGGGAAGTAAAAATTTTTACACCCTAGAAAAAGCAGTGCAAGATGTCTTGGGTTATTATTATATGGTACCCACGCATCAAGGGAGAGGCGCCGAGCATTTGATGTCTAAAAATTTAATTAAACCAGGTCAGCTAGTTCCAAGAAATATGTATTTTACGACTTCGAAATTGCATGTAGAATTATCTGGTGGTATTATGCCTGATGTAATCATTGATGAAGCGCATGATCCAGAAAATACAAATCCATTTAAAGGAAACATTGATCTAAAGAAATTGGAGAAATTAATTGATGAACATGGAGTTGAAAAAATCGCCTATATTAATATTGAAATGGATGTAAATATGGCTGGAGGCCAACCTGTTTCAATGCAAAATTTGAGTGAAGTATATGAATTCGCCAAAGAGCATAAATTAAAGGTTATTTTTGACGCAACGCGTTCAAGTGAAAATGCATACTTTATTAGAGAAAGAGAAAAAGGATATGAAGATACTCCTATTATTGATATTCTCAGAGAAATGATGAGTTATTCTGATGGTTGTATTTATTCTGCGAAGAAAGATTGTCTAGTGAACATTGGTGGCTTTCTTGCAACTCATGACAAGGAAATTTTTGAAAAAACCCGATCTGAAGTTGTTGTGTACGAGGGTCTTCACACATACGGTGGAATGGCGGGGCGTGATATGGAAGCTGTAGCAAGAGGTTTGCGGGAAGGGACCCAATATGAATACCTTAAATATAGAACTAACCAAACACGATATTTTGGAGAGTTACTCATAAAAGAAAACATTCCTGTTGTGAAGCCAATAGGTGGTCATGCAGTATTTCTTAATGCTTTAAAGTTTTTACCCCATATACCACGGGATCAATGGCCTGCGCAAACTCTTTCGGCTGCAATATATGAAGACTCGGGTGTCAGATCCATGGAGCGTGGAGCAGTTTCAAAAGGAAGAGATAAAATTACAGGTGAAAATATCTTTCCCAAGTTAGAATTAGTTCGACTTACTATTCCCCGTAGAGTTTATACAAATACACATATGGAATACACCGCGGAATCAATCATAAGGCTTTATGAAAAGAAAGATACAATTCCAGGATTAAAAATGGTTCATGAGCCAAAGTATCTTAGGTTCTTTCAGTCAAGATTTGAACAAGTTAGCCTTTAAAATCTTAAAGTCCTTAAGATCTTAAAGCCCCTATAGCACTAACCATATCATTATATTTCAGGAAATAAGGCTTTTTTTTATGCATTTTACACATTATTTTAATAATTCGCTTAAAAATTGAGTTATTCTTTAAAAATCCACCACTAAAGACGATATTTTTCACTTTTCTATTTTGCGAGTAAAGAATTAATTGAGAAGCTATGTTTTCTGAAATGATAGAAATGATGGAATTAATCACATCTTCCTTTTTATAGCTAATGTCATTAAAAAGAGTAACTTTTCCTAAAGAAGACGCTGTAAATTGACGAAACAATGGATCTACCCGATCATCTTCTTCTTCATATATATCACCGACTTTTAGATCCACATTATATGGGTTTCCTTTCTTAGCAATATTTATAGCCTCATCAAAATCATCCAAATTATAAAGTAATTTTATTAACCCCATAAAGGTTCCTCCACCTAAGGCGGAACCACCAATTCTTTCAAAATTTCTTCTATCTTCTTGTGATTTTATGTGCAACATAGAGGTTCCTGTGCCCACTGAAATAAAAAGCATATCTAAGGGCATTTTCTTCTCATTTAATTCAAATAAAACTTCTACTCCACGGCATTGTGCTTCAAATTCATTGATTAATTGACAATTCTTATCCTTATTGAAATTCTTATAAATTTTAAATGCCTTTCCTCCAGTTAAATTTATTTTAAATTCTTGATTTTCGTTTAAAAATTTATAAATTTCATTATAATTTGTTAGAAAACTTTTAAATATAAGTTTATCATCCTTTACATAGCTGATTTTAGTGAGAGAAGCACCAGCATCAATTCCCAATTTACCTTTTAATGCATTTGCTAGAGTACTAGTTAAATTAATAATTTGCTCACTCAATTTAAAAAACCATTAAAAATACTTTATTGATTGAACTATTACTATAATTACAATTAATATATTTTATTATAAAAAAAGATAAAAGAAAAGTAATAAAAATTATCTTTCGGCAAATTCTTTCATATCTTTTGCTGGATCCCAACGTTTTTTCATGAAATCTAAAATTCCTGATGAATCTCTTGGTCCTACAATGCAAACACAATTAGCTTCATCTTCTACTGCTCCCGATAATCTTGCTGCCATACCAGGAATAATTATAATACGATGCTTAACCTTATCAAAAGGTTTAAATTTTTCAATCGCTTCAGCAATAGCAGAACTCGAATATTGTCCACCCGCAACAGAACTTTCAACACCTATTCCTCCTGTATCAACATTTAATAAATAAGCGTCAATATTCCCACTTTTAATATCTTCTCTAACTGGATAGACGGTCATACGATAATTTGTTGTACAAAAGATAGGTACATTATCATCAGGTTCTCCAATTGTTTCTAAACCCGGGTCTACAGCGGGATATATCCTCGGATCGCTAAAGACGTTCTGTCTGAAGGTCAATATTGCTAACAGCGCCCAAATATCTTCCTTTTTTTTACCCGTATGACAAATTATCAAAGATGTATCAATAGCTGCCATAATACATGCCCTAATCATTTCTTTATATTGAAATTTCCATAAATCTTTATCGTTTTTAACTTTTATATCTTTCCATAACGCTGCTGGGACACCCATAATTGGCCATCCAGAATTTTCATCGCCACTATTAATACCAGCTAACCTCAGTTGAATAATATTATCAAAAGTATCCGACACATTACCTTCACCAAAAAAGGTTCCCGGATCCAAGACAATTTCTCTTACTCCCATCTTTTGTAGAGATGCGGAGATTGAAATCAATTCATTAATATCATTTGAGAAGCATACAACAGGCAAATCTTCATCAAATGCAAATGAACCAATTTTTTCCCAGCTTTCTTTTGTCACAGCATAAAGCAGTGGTTTTTTATTCTTTATTTCTGCAGCAGCAGCGAGAAGTATATCTGGATTAAAACAACATAATATGACGGGTATATCTGAATTTTCCACTACTGTTTTAGCAGCGGTTTTAAAAGATTCTGCGTCATTGGATACGCATTTTAATGCAATTGCGTTTAGTTTTAAATCATCACCAAGTCTTGAAATCACTATTCCAGTCAAATATTTTACGGTATCTATGAGATCTTCAGCATTATCATCAAGCGTGATTGCAATAGCCATTTCATTATAGAAAGTTAGAGAATGTCTATATATAACTTCTTCCCCACCAATTGTGCATAATCTTTCACCAACTCCGAATTCTACTGGCTTCTGTGGAGGTGTTGTTATTTCTATTAATTTTCTCAGATTTTTAGCTTGCTTTGGATGTTGAAGATGCGGACAATCACTTAATTTTTTTTTTCTTTCAAGTAGTTCAGTTGAAAATGCCATACACGTCTCCAGCCCACATTCTTTGCAATTACTCTTATCGAGAAATTTATAAATTTCGAGCGGACTTGCTCTTTTTACCATTTTTTCTTACTCCAATCGTTTTTTAAAGTATTTTTTTGATATGATCTAATGTTTAAAATAAAATTAGATAAAATAAATAACTTTTTAAAAAATCCATAAAAAAATTTCTGAATTAACAAAATAAATTTTCCCTTATGTTTATTATGTTTACATTTAAAACTTAGGCTAATTATTCAATTGCTAAAATGTAAATTAAATAAATTCATATGTCTATTCATTTAATATTCTTAAAAATCAAAATTGGAATTTATAAATAAAAATATCGAATTGTTATAGCAATTAGGAAATTATTTATTCCTTTTTTTTTCAAGAAGGAAAAAAAAAATATTATACGTAATTTATTCTTGAAGAATATTTTTCTATAATTTCATTAAGTTCAGGGCTTGTTGTTTTTATTAATTCTCTTATAATATTTAAGTAGACAGTTACATTATCAATATTAAAGCTTCACCTTCGGTTACTAAGGCATCATCTTGATTATATACATTTGTTTCGACTTTTAGGAATTTTAGTTTTCCTTCCTTTTTCGTGAATTTTTCTTTAACTGTGGCAACAGCAGTTAAAGTATCTCCAATATACACGGGCTTTCGGAAATCTACTTTCTGTGATATATAAAGAGCCCCTGGTCCGAATAATTTTACACCTAACGCCGCTGATATTAATGCACTACTGAAACAACCATGAACTACTCTTTTTCCGAATTGTTGTGTTTTTGCGAATTCATCATTAACGTGAAGGGGGTTAAAGTCACCCGATATACCGGCAAATATAATTACATCAGCTTCAGTAACAGTTTTTGCATGAAACGCACTATCGCCTATTTCATAATCCTCATACTTTACATTTTTTAATGTAGGTTTTACACTCATAAAAATCAATTAAGCAACACATTATTTAAAAATTATTTATTGAAAAAAAGGAAATAAAAATTAAGATTTTAAAATTTTAAATATTTATTAATCTTCCCGACTCATAAACCCACTAATGAGACCTATCAGACCTCCTAAAAGCAACAAATATGTTCCAATAGATTCAAGTCGTCCGGCAATTGCATAGTCAAATGGAATTATTCCATCAATTAGGGGTACAGAATCTCCAACTAGATTCACAACCCATTCTGTCGGAATTGCAGTAAAGCTATAAAATAGGATTACTCCACCTATAAGAAGTGGCATAATCGAGCCAATAATTGCTGAGATGCGACTCTTAACTCCAGCTAGTTGTGTGAATCCTGCAGATAAAAACCAAATTAAAAGACCCGCAATAATATAAATCGCAAAAGTTGGAACGCCTAAAGTAACTCCCAGTGCATCTGCATTTGTAAACATATTTACAATGTTTTTTATTATCCCTATACCATAGGCATAATAAATTGTACCGCCATCATCAACTGCTACCCATGATAAAATGAAGGTAGATATTAGAGTTATAATTCCTGCAAGAATACTTAAAAACTTTCCAGCACCCATTATTTTTCACTATAATTTATAATTTTTTTTATGTATTTTTTTTATTATATCCGAAAAGAGTTTTAAGTATTTAAAAAATTTCTTCATAGAAGTATAAAATATTTTTTTATGAAATAAGGGAAAATAGAGAAAATTAGTGAAAATTTATTTTAATTTTTATATAATTATAATTGAATCAATTTATGTCAAATCCATCAGAATTTTTTCCAACTGGAAAGATCAAATCAAAAATTTTATCTCAACTTCTAAATAAATATTGTTCCAGTAAAATTGATGATAGAGTGATTTTGGGCTCAGAAATAGGTGAGGATGCTGCCGTTATTGATATGGGGGATAAATATTTAGTTGCTAAAACTGATCCTATCACATTTCTTGATTATAAACCGGGTATTTATAATAATATCGGTTTTTGGGTAGTAAATGTAAATGTAAATGATGTTGCATGTTGTGGTGCAATTCCGAAATGGTTTCAAACTACGATTTTATTACCTGAGAAAGGCACAACGGAAGAGTTAATCGAGAAAACTTTTAAGGAAATTCATGAGACTTGTAAAAATCTTGGTATTTCTGTTGTAGGGGGTCATACGGAAATCACCGTTGGATTAGATAAACCAATGGCTATTGGTTGTTTGATGGGTGAAGTGGAGAAAGATAAATTGGTAAAAACTTCAGGAGCAAAAGTAGGTGATGCAATTATTCTTACAAAAGGGATTGTAATTGAAGGCACTTCGATAATCGCAACTGAAAAGGAAAGAGAGTTACTTGAAAGGGGATTGGATAAACAATTTATAGAAAGATGCAAGCAATTTATTTATGATCCTGGAATAAGTGTATTGAAAGAGGCAATTTTAGCAAATCAAAATTTTAAAATACACTCTATGCATGATCCAACAGAAGGAGGGATTGCGACAGCTCTGGCTGAGATTTCAATAGCGTCTGACACTGGTGTATTAATAGAGAGGGAAAAAATCAATATATTTCCCGAATCAGAAGAATTATTTAAATTATATAACTTAAATATCTTGAATACAATAACATCGGGATCATTACTGATATGCTTAGATGAAAAAGATTCAGAGGATTTAGTAAATTTACTTCAAGAAAATAATATTAATGCAAATGTTATCGGTATAATTGTTCCAAAAGATAAGGGATTAAAAATTAAGGAGAAAAATAACGAAATCTTACTCCTAGAATACTCTGAAATCGATGAAATTATTAAAATATTTCAATAGTTAAAAATATAACTATGAATTTCATTGATTGTTAAAAAACAACGATCTCCAATCAATATAATCAATATTTTTTAATTTGATACCAGTTTGAGATTCAAATTCACCAATTATATAATGATATCTGTCTTTTCGTTTTATATTGTGAGGTACAACGATTAAATAATAACCCAATGTATTAAATTTCTTAAACATCTTAACTTTTAATTTATCGCGTTTTATTAATTCTTGCCAGTCTTTATAAGTCCCTTTAAAACGAGAAATTTTTTGAAAAGATTCCCATCCATCTTCAGAATCCTCGTGTTGCTCGCCATTACTCTCTCCTGCTAAAAAAAACATCTTATTTCCAATTTGTAAAACACCATAAATATCAACATGGACATTGTGATGTTTTAAATTGTTTGGTAGTTCTCCAATTGGTAAAATTTCAGTTAGTGGTACATCCACTCTAAAGGTTTCACCAGTTTTAAGATAATTGCTAAAAATATGTGTAAAATAAAGGTGTGTAATTTTTTGTTCCTTACCCATATTGCACATCGGGCAACTTGAGCCATCGCGTATGTTATAATAACTATTTAAAAAAACATGATTGCAATCTAAGCATTTCCATTTTAAAACCCCATAATCATTTCTCCCCGTTTTTTCCAATGATTCTTTTAAAGCTTCATTAAATTCGCTTTTATTTGATAATAACTTAAGATTTCGTGATTCTGCTAATTCCTTAGAATCATTGTATTCTAGCGGCTTGTTTAAATTTTTTTGAACATTACAATCATAGCATCCTCTCCCTTCCTGTCCTATCCGGGTTATTTGCTTATAAGTTACATGATTACACTCTTTAAACTTTACTTTAACTTTTAATTGAGATACTGCAATGTTCTTTTCATTCATTTTTATAATATTAAACCAATCAGAGGGTGTTGTTAATAATTCTATTCTTGAGTTTTCACATCTTTCTTTAAGATTATGATAAGAGGTAATTGCTTGACCAAAAATCATGTCGTACACTGCTTTTACTTTTGCAGTGGATCGTTTTATTGGTGAGATTAAATCAATTAAGAGTGATTTAACCTGTTTAGAAAACTCTTTACGCGAACCAGCATTGTATCCCGCTTCAGTTGTTGCTTCCGTTGAATTGTATTTACGCTTACCCGTTTTAGAATATTCGTGTAGTTGTTGTAAGATAATTTTTTTTATCTTTTTCAGTCGAGGCTTCAGAATCTCCTTATGAAAAGTTTTCCACTCACTATATGTCCTGAATGGGGGGTCCCTTTGAAGCCCAAGCCATCTATTAAACGCGTGTCGTATATAATCTTCATTCTTTTTTGTTGCTTCTAAATCCTGAAATTCTCCTGTTTCTCTAATTGTTGGGAGATTTGGATTAAAAATCCCTGTTTCTATACCATCTATATTCATATCAAATAGAGAAAAGAGTTTCTTAACCCGTGGATCACGGAATGCAATTTCCTCCAAGTTTTCATCCATTTCATCATTCTTTTCTAGAATCCCATGATAATTTTTACTTTCATTTCCATTTTCCTTTCCTATTGTCGATAGTTCTTGCTCTGGCTCGTCTTTATGGACATCAGTAAAACCCTTTCTATTATAATCCGTTTCCAGTTGGTTTTCTGTCTGGGGTTCTCCAACATGGTCTTGACCGAAAAACTCTAACTCTTCAGCTGTATTTCTTGGATTTGGCATGCTAATTTTTTTCAATACTGGTGGTTTTGAATCCGGGCTTGAATCCCCGATATTTTTGTAAATTCTGTGCATTAGTTTGGATTCTTTTTGCTCTCCTTTTAATTCTTGATTTCCCTCATGAACTCTTTTAAAGATTCCTTTAAATAATTTATACTCTAAATCCTTTCCCTGCAATTCTGTTGTATCGGTCTTATTATGAGGCTTAGATACATCCTTTTTTCCGTTAAGACTAATTCGGTTTTTTCTTGGACCGCTCAATTTTTATTCACTCTATTTTTTATTTAGTTAAAAAAATATTCTATCCAACTTATTTAAAGAGAAAAAAAAAAATATGAATTCTTAAAAAGAAAGAAAATTTTAATAAAACTTAATTTGATTTTAAAAGATTCCTGTAAATTCATTTCTTGAAAATTTATTGAATTAAATTTAATTACAAGACTAAAAGAACTAAAAATTAATAAATAAGGAGGGAGTAATGGATTATCGTTCCCAAAACTCAAATTTTAATTCAATTTTGATATATTTATTGATGGTTTATAGTGAAAAAGATGAAATTACTAAAATTTTTTAGGTTTTACAATATTTTCACATGTAATGAAATTATTTCAACCCGATTGCGTCAGCTGTCTTTTTGAACAATTTAAAAATGGATTAATTTCTTGTAAATCAGGTATTACCACCGAAGAAATCTTACATCATCAAAGAGAATTAATGAGAAGATTAATAGATTTACCATTTACACAGTTTAGGCATCCTTTTTTTGGTAAAATTGTTTATGGATTAATCAATGAGATCTTAAATGATCCTGATCCCTTTAAGAAAGAAAAAATTAAATTCCAAAATACAGGAAAAAAATTATATCCGAAATTAAAAGAAATGGTAAAAGATTCAAATAATCCTCTGTTAAAAGCGTGTGTTTTTTCAATAATGGGTAATGCTATTGATCTGGGAGTTCCAGCTGTGATAGATATAGAAAATGATATACAACAAATTACTGAGGAAGATTTATTGATAAATGATTTTATTGAATTTGAGAAAGATCTAAATGAGACTGAAACAATTTTAATTGTTGGAGATAATACAGGTGAAATTTTCTTTGATAAAGTCTTAGTAGAAGAGATTTTGAAAATATATCCAAATAAAAAAATTTTTTTCTCTGTTCGAACTGCACCAATAATTAATGATGCAACATTGGAAGATGCAATTTTTACGGGACTTGATAAAATTTGTTGTGTTATAGAGAGTGCACCATACCCAGGGATGATTTTAGAAAAATCTACCCCAGAATTTATTGATAGATTTAACACAAGTGATTTGATTATTATGAAAGGGCAAGGAAATTTTGAAACAAGTGATAATCTTAAACCTAAAGGGTCATTATATTTTTTTCTTAAGGTAAAATGCCCAACAATACAAAAAGTTTTAAATATTCCCATTGGGGGTCTAGTTTTAAAAAAAAAAAGAAATTAGATTTATTTCTATAAAAATTTAATTTATATTAAATCATAAATTATGAATAGAAAGGAGATCAGTAAAGATGAGTGACAATTTTAATTTAAAACAAAAAGAGGTAAAAGATATTAAAGTAATATTATTTGATCTTGACGGTACATTGCTGAATAATGATATAAATAAATTTTTATCACATTACTTTAAGATATTTTCAGCTTCATTAGCTCACATCCAGCCACCCAAAAAGATCTTTAAACATTTAATGGTGGCGGGGAATGCCATAGTAGATAACGACGGAAGTGCCTTTAATGAGGAGGTTTTCTGGTCTACCTTTTGTCCCTTATTAGGTTATCCTCGAGAAGAATTGGAGGCCATTTTAAGGGAATTCTACAAAAACAAATTTCCGATCTTGCGTCAATATACAAGCCAAAAGCATGGTGCACGTCAAGTAGTTCAGCAGTCTTTTGACTTGGGTTATGATGTAGTTATTGCTACTACTCCTGTCTTCCCTTCTACAGCCATCGAACAAAGGTTAAAGTGGGCAGATGTAGCTGACTTTCCATATATGTTAGTTACTTGTACCGAAAATACTCGCGGATGCAAACCAAATCTGATTTATTATAAACAAATTCTTGAGAATATTGGATATGATGCTGAAGCGTGTCTTATGGTTGGTGACGAGGATAGGGACATGGTTGCCGCTCATCTTGGCTATAGTACCTTCCTTATAACTAGTCCTAGAACACATTTAGCCCCTATTATCCCAGAACCAACTTATAGTGGGACATTAGAGGATCTGGGAAAATTACTTCAAAGTTGGAAGTGAATTATTTGTTAATTGTATAATATAGATTTTTTGAAATCTCAAAAAAATTAGTAGAATAAAAATTTGTAAATCTCTTATTTATATAAGCTATTTCCTGAGATGTCTTGTGCTACAATCAAAGGACCAAATTGCTCTACCCTTAAAAACCATACGGCTTCGCTGGAACCTAAATCAAGCCATTCAACGTGAACAACTTCTTTAATCATCCTTGATGCAACCGCCCCACAACCGCCAGGATAACTTAAATAAATTACTTTTAGATTTTTTTCATCTAAATTTTTCATTCCGCCTTTCCCTATAAGAATATGAATATCTAAAAATTTTATGATGTCATTTTCGACGGAATTCATACGCTCACTAGTAGTAGGACCTGCAGAGATAATTTTATACTTTTCATTGATTTTTTTTATGATTGGACCACAATGATATAATGCAGTATTTTTTATTTTATTAAATGAGTTGGGTAAAGGTTTCTTTTCATGAATATAGTTACTTATTCTTTTATGGGCTAAATCTCTTGCCGTAATGATGGAACCATTTAAATAAACTATATCACCAATTTTTAATGACAGAAGATCCTCAACTTTAGCAGGTAAATTAATATTATGCCTCATAAATTAATTCACCCTCCTTGTTAATTTTAAAAGATGCAATTCGATGGCAATAGCACTGTACGATTACACCTACCGGAAATGATGCTGGATGTCTCATTGAAACCTCAATATGTACATCTATACACGTGACTTTTCCACCTAATCCCATTATACCAATATTAAGCTCATTTAGAGAATTTTTAATTTTTAATTCTAATTCTGCTACATCTTGACGCTCATGTCTTACTCCAATAGGTCGTAGTAGTGCTTTTTTTGCTAATATCATCGAATTACTAGCATCACCACCTAATCCAACCCCTAAAATAATTGGGGGACAGGGTTTTCCTCCAGCCTTCTGAATTAACTCTTTAATCATTAAAGGAAATCTTTCTAATCCATCAATAGGATCCAACATAAATAATTTTGATACGTTTTCAGCACCTCCCCCTTTAGGTAAAATAATTATTTCTAAATCACTCGAATTATCAATGATTTCAATGGAAATCGGTGGTGAATTTAATCCAATATTTAATCCAATATTGGTCTCGGTATTTTTATTAGTTATTGGATCTACAGAATTACTCCTTAAAGGTATATCTATCGTTGCTTCTTGAACGACTTTATCAATAATATTTCTAAAACTAGAGATAATAGGAAATCTGTTTCCTAATTTAATATAAAAGTTTAAGATGCCAGTATCTTGACATAATGGGATTTCATCTTTTTTTCCATATTGGAAATTTTCTAAAATTAATCGAAGTTGAGTTTGACTTATTTCATTATCTTCTTCTTTATATAACTTCTTAAAAAAATCAAAAATATCCTCTGGAATAGTTGTGACCGCTTTTTTTATTGATTTTTTAAGTAAATCTGTTATTTTTTTTCCCAAAATTTCAATTTTTTTATCCATAGGTATACCATTAATACGAAAAAATTTAATACTAGTTAAATCAAAATTTTAATTAAGACGAACCAATATAAATTATAGAGAGATCGGGAGTTAATTTTGACTGAAAACAAGGAACATATAATATTACGAGTTGGCTCACAACTTAAAGATAATCTATTTAATCAAAGAAGCATTAATAAAATTCTCCTAAATGAATTAAAAAGCGATACAACGATATATAGTGCATTTATCTCGGATATTTCAGATAAGTGGAAAGAATTTCAAAATAAAAATGAACAAAGAAAAATAAAATATCGTTATACAATATTTTTTCATAGAAATTTTGATTATTTTTTTAGGCAATCTATAGATAATCTCTTTGGATTTGATTCAAAAAACCTGAAATTGGTGTTAAAAGAGAATGTAACCGATAATGATTTATATTTTGAATATAAATTTTATTTTTCGGAAGATGAGATGAATTTAATTTCCGAATTTAAAGAACGCGTTTCTCATCCATTAGATTACGACAGAATAATTCCTTTTATATTTGAGGTTCTTATTACGATTTTAGGGATGATTATTAGAAAAACGATAAATAAAAAAATTTGGATCTCTCAGAACGGTGCCCGGCTGAAAAAAAAAGGGAAAAAATCATATCTTCATCTCTTAATTACAATTAGACGTAGTCCTGATGAAATTATGGACGGATATCTTGCTTTTGTTCTATATAATTTTGCGATAAGACATTCAGAGATTCCTGATTCATATAAAAAAACACTAATGGAGAGAAAAAATCTTTTAACTAAGATTGCTCTAAAAAATTACACTATAGCCAAATATCAATTAGTAGATATAATTTTTACTTTTTTTAAGAAGTGTACATTGCTCGAAAATGTTTCACCTTTCTTAGATTTCCTAAATTTTGTTTGTTCGCGTGTTGAAGATAGCATCTTTGATACAATTGAAATAATTAAAGTGGATTTTCTTTCAAATTTAGATTATCCACCAGAGGTAAATGAATCATTAATACGGATTTTTAATTTTATTAATAAATATTCTACATTATTTAGTACTTTTCAAGCGAATAACAGACCTTCATTTCGAAATCAATATGAACTTTTCTTATTATATTTGCAATTTTATTTTGGACGAACTTTAGAATCGCTTGAGATAAGTGACCTATTATTTTTTCCAAAAAGATTTGGAGATCTTATAAAAGAGCATAATTTGTCTAAAAAAGACAAAATTTCATTTAAAACTATAAGATCTATTGGATATTTTTCCAATATTGCCTTATCTTTATCACATTTACCTGGAATTGGAGATTTCTTTTATCAATTGTTAAATGAGAAAAAAATTCAGAATATAAATGAAATATTTTTCATGACGTTTCTTAAAAGCTTAAATGAGAAATTCCTTTCATTGATTGAGGAGGAAAATAAAAAGTTAGAAAAATCTCAAAATAAAATCAGTTTCGAGAAAGCCATTGATTTTATTTGCAGGAGTTTATATAGTTTAATCAATAAAATTTTTTTAAGAGAAAATGTAGAGGATGCGTCTAAAAATTTTGTTGATCCAAGATCCAGATATATTCCCGAAAATGTAGCCACTAGAGTCTTAGAATTATCAATTTTCAAGGATTTAAATCTCTCAGATGATATCTGGCCCGACTATTTTTTGAGTGTAAATAAAGAAGAGGTTAAACACCTATTTAAAAAACATTTAGAAATTCCTGAAGATGTTTTCTATTCAGACTGGAGTTTATCTATGCTTGACATGGTATACAATCAAGAATTGTTCCATAACGAAAAATATTTAGAAGAATTTCTAATAGAAGATGTAATTATTCCTTTAAATAAATTCTTCTTGCAATTCGAGAAAAAAAAAGAGAGTATTGAGAATAAAGATGATTTATTAAACGATTTAACCAAAATTATTACTAGAGAAAAATGGAAGAAAGAAGATACAAAGAGAATTTTTTCTAATATAATTGAATTATGGGACTTATCTTTTTAAAAGATATTTTGAATTTTTTCTAATAAAATTTGAAATTTTTTATTTAAAATTTCTTCATTATATTCAACATGTCTTCTTTTTGCAACAATCTTTAAATGGGAATATAAACACTTGACTATTTCATTGTTTGAGATGATGAATTTTGTGTTTATCTTCATATATCTTAATAAGAAATCTAAAATTAAATTTATTTTAAATTCCAATAATTCATCTCGAAATATATCTCCAGGACTTGTTGTAATGATCGAAACAATTACTTCAGCTATGTCATTTTCAGGGATTCCTTCATAAACATTCTCGAAATCGATACCATATATATTTTTTTCGTGGTAAATAAAATTTTTTAATCTTAAATCTCCCTTATTTCTGACTAAGATCTGACTTTTTTTCTCAGTAGTAATATTTATTTCATGGTATTGATATAACCATTCCGCTAATTTTTCAAATATTTCTTTTTTTACGATATAAATGCTATTTTCTGTAGAGTTATCTAGGTCATCATTAAGGAGATCACATAAGTTAAGTCCATCAATTTTTTCCATAAGAATGTAAGGTTTTTTAAAGGCAAAAATTTTTGGAACCAAAATACCTTTCTGATAATTTGAGATTAAATTCTCATACTCTGTATTGAAACTCTTAGTAGAATTCTTTTTTATTATAATTTCTTCGGGTAGGGTTTGTGGATTTTTTAAATTTATTAAAAAAATTAAATTTTTTCGTGCCTTTAAAAATTTTATAGAAGTAATTTCTATTTCTGGTATAATTTCTTTTACATTTCTTTTACATTCTCCAATTTCTTTTACATTCTCCAATTTTTTACAACGCCTGGAAAAATTTTGGATATAAGGTTTTTAAAATAAATTCAGGTTTTTCTAACGCATTTATTATAGGAATCCCTTTATAATCTTTTCTGGATGGCTTAGTTGCAATTAATCCTGAAATTACTTTTATTGTATCATCAATCTGTTCTTCTACTTCTTTAAAATCCTTAGCACATAAAATCCTATCATATTCAAAATCCCTAAATCCTTCAGCAATAATTATATCAGGCTTAATTGGTGCCTTTTCTATCCAATCAAATATTTCCTCAGTTTTTAAGACATAATTTAAGAAAAAAGTCGTTTGATTATTAGATTTTGTAATTACGCAATTCGCTCCCGCTTCAGAAAATTGAAAAGAGTCTTTTCCTTTAAGATCAAGGGAATGGATGTGGATATTTTTTAAAACAAATATTTTATAATCAGTATTTTTGGTTAAATAGTTTATAATCGATAAAATCGAGTTGGTTTTGCCTGATTTCGAATAACCAATAACGCAAATTAATTTAAAATCTCTTTTTAACAAAAATTTTTCACGATTTTTTCAATTTTCAATAAATATAATATTTTATATATTAATATTATATTTTAATGGCAAAACTAATTTTTATTTTGGATGCTAATTTTTTCATTTGCATGAATGAAATTCGGGCACATGATATACTCAACAATTTAAAAACCTCCGGAAAACTTCTTAGTTTTAATTATTACATTAGTGAGCAAGTATTTTTTGAAATAAAAGGAGTAAGTGCAAGTTTTCGAGAGAAATTTCAGAGTTTTATTAATGTAAAACAAATATCTGATGCAAATATAAAACTAATAAAAGACGCTTTAAAGAGACGTAAAATTAGATTTCCTGCTCAAGATCCAGATTTATCGTTAATAGCATTAGCAGATATGTTGTTAGAAATTAATAGTAAAGCGAGGATAACGATTGTAAGTGATGACTTTAAATTAGTGCGGGAGATTAATCTACTTTATAAAAGTAAAATAAATGTTCTGTCACTATCAGGGTTCTTACTACAAATTCAAAGAACAGTCTCAAATCCATCGTTAAAAATGTATTTTAAAAATATTTGGCGGAAAAGTCTTAATTATACACTATCGTATATGATTGAACGATCAAAAATATATCCGGCAGAAGAAAAAATCACGTGGCTTATAGAGAGAGCGGTTTCAGTAACAGAAAATTCCATTATAACAAAAGACTCAATTTCAGAAGATCAAGGGATTTCTCTAACACCTATGAATGCATCAATAAAAGAGGAGTGCGAGATTAGCGAGAGATTTATTCAGGGGCATGAGTTACCTAAAAGTGAGGAAGAGAAAGTTGATGGGATAATAAATTTTCTTGAAAATTTGAGAATATCGCGTAATTATTTAAAACGAGCAAAGGAGTCGTTAATCGAAGATAATATAAAGGATTCTGTAAAAAATTTAAAAAGAGGGAGTTCATTTTTAACTTCTCTATTGCAACTTGCTCATGGTAAAACTTCTGGGAAAGAATATAATATTGTGGAACAACTTATATGTTCAGAATTATCTAAGATGGAATTTTTACGCGGTTTTTTATTAATTAGTATTGGAAATATTAGTTCTGCATTAGAAGCACTCGACCGAACTGCTATTTTTTCAACAATTGTTCATAATTGGCGAACCGGGTTAACGATAAATTATCTTAAAGCACTTATCAGAGTATTTCATGGATTTTACTCTGCTGCAATTAAGCAATATGACTTCACAAACCAATTAGCAGAGACTTATAATGAAAGAAAATTAATGTTAAAATGTGAAATCGGAAAAGCATTAGCGCTTTTTTTAGAAAATCCTGAAAACAAAAATCAAGCAATCTCTATAATTGAGGAACTCTCAGAATTTAAAATAGAACAAAATTTGGAGGAAGGAATGATTGTTTTTTCAGAGTTGGGAGATTATTTTTTGGCTTTAGGACATTCACAAATTGCCATATCTTTATATGATCAATCTTTAGAGATGTCAATCGATGGAAATTTTGAATATAAAATACCAACCCTCATAGATAAACTTAAGCGTGCCTATATTGCGACCATTCTAAGTGGCTATACTACAGAAACTATCAACGTGGATGTTTTATTCAATAAAGCTTATAAATTAAAAAATGTGGAGAAATACAATGAACAAATTAAGCAATTCCATGATTTTAATGAATTATTTTATACAAAATTTCCTTTATTAACGGGAAAAAAAATTATTTCATACTTAAACCTTGATGCTAAATTGAAGGATTATTTTGAGGTTGTTAAAATTCAACCTATGGCCAATGGAAAAACGTTATTTGTGGCACTTCATACTGAATTAGGATTACTAGGGTTTTTAGTCTTTGGGGATTACCAACTTTCCGGAGTCGCCGAAAATTATTCACTTAAATTAAAAGACACAGCAAAAGTTCGAATTTATACTCCAAATACAGAATTAAAGGAAAAGTATTTAATACGAGCAATTATTGAAATTAAAAATAAAGAGTTCATTGATATAATTTACAACTTGCCAATATTTTTCCAGCAGATGAATATTTGATTCCTTTTATCACTTAAATTATATTTATTTAAAGAATGAATTTGAAATCTTTAATAAAATAAATGGTTATTGAAATTTTTTTATTAAGTGATATAAAAAATGGTCGAAATTAAGAAAGAATTTTGGAATCAAATGTCGGAAAAAGGCACTTAAGAGGGATATTTTAAAAGAGAGTGCTAAGTTTTTCTAGTTGATTTGGCACGCTGTGAGATTTTATGTTTATGAATTGCACATGAAATACAATAATAAACTCTTTGCGTTGGACGTTGGATTATCGCACCTGCATCTCTAAGCTCTTTGTATATCCTTCCATCAACTAGAGAAATTCGTTTTGTGACTTGTTTCGCTTTACTTCTAGGAATAAATCTGCCACAGTTCGCACACTGCACTGTAGTGCTCTGTCCTTTGTGGGAGGCTGATTTTCCCCCGCTTTTTCGTTTTTTTGGCAATTTTTTTTTCTCTTGTTCTCTTATTTCTCTTTAAATATCTCTTTTATTAAGATAAAAAATATGAATAAATATAATAATTTTATTAAATGGAAACGGAAATTTTTTACTTATTATTAGGGATTTTCCATTTTTTTTAATTCTTTAAATGCAAATAAGAGTCTTTGGAATACCGTTATTGTTAATAATAGAATGAAAGTCCAGATAAAAATAAAAAAGAATAATGAATTCGTCGCATTAGTAAAGAAATAAACCCATGCTTCAATAATCATACCAAAAAATAATAAAAGCATTCGCTCGGCTCGCTCTAAAAATCCAACTCCTTGCATTTCCACGCCCTCATTTTCAGCTCGGCTACGAATATAACTAATCATTAAACTCAGGAAAAAACAAATAAATCCCGTAAGGTAGTCAATATAACCACCGTAAATTAATCCTAAAAAAATTATTGCATCAGCTAATCTGTCTAAATTGGAATCCAAAAATGCACCGAATTGTGAAGCAGAATTAGTTTTTCGAGCAACTGCACCATCAAAGACATCAAAGGAGCCAGAGAGAAATAGTAATAAAGGAGGGATCCACGCAAGCCATAAAGAAAGGTGTAAAAAATCAAATCCGAGAAAAATAGCACATGCTAAGGATAAACAAAAACCCAGATATGACAATTTATTCGGGGAAACATTGTGTTTAATAAAAAAATTTACACGTTTTTCAATAAGGTTTTGAGCATTTTCTCTATATTTATTGAGAACCATTATTAGATTCCAAAAATGATTTATATATATATGGTATGGATTAGGTTTTATTTTAAGTTTATTTAAGATTTTTAATATTAGTAAAAGAATCAATAATTTGGAGCTTGATTAATTTTATTACCGAAGATGCTAAATATGATTGAGGTGTCCCTAAACTCACACGTGGAATTCCAGTATCTTTTAATTCCTTTGAATCAAGGAAAGTTCCTAATTGGTTCCCGATGATAAAAAAATATTTTTTATCTTTCTCGAATTTCTCTTGGGAGAATTCTGTACCTTCTTCATGTAATATGTAACCTTGGAATTCTTTTTTTCTTATTTTTTCAATAGCATCGAAAATATCAATACCGGAGATGATTACTTTATTTAAAGGATTTTTAATATCATTTTCATTATCTATACCTTGGATTATCTCCACAAAATAATCCATAAATCTTAATTCGCTTATTGGGAAAGTTTCTTGCTGAAATAATTCGGATTTAAAGATATAGGTATCATAATTGTCCAAAAATGCCCAAAATTCAATATTTTGTTCAAGTTTAAAATTATTCAATAAAACAGCTAAAGCACACCGAGTAATTACATCTAACCGACCGGTAGAACCTATTGGGTCTTTAAGTGTATAATTACTAAGATTAATAGTTTCGGATTTTATGAAAAAAACAGCTTTCATTAGATGCTTTTTTATAAGAATTTAATATTAATAGATTTTTTTTCTTACATTATATTCTTTTTTAACATTTAATTATCATTTGAGTATTCTATTTTTAACGAATTTGTGGGAAAGAAATGGGAAAAGTTAATATACTATGATTTCTTTTTTAATTAATAAGTTGGTGTTTAAGATCATGATTTCAATTATTAAACAAATTTATTATGGAAATCCGAAATCAGTATTGATTAGAACACCGCATAATTGGAAATTTGTTACACACTATTAAAATTTTCATATTAATAATAGTGTTGAAGTGATTTTATCCTTTTTTTCTTCAGCAAGATTATTTTTTTATGATAATTAATTTAAATGGTTTATATATATGATTAGAGTAGGTATTATGGGAGCAACCGGATATGTTGGGTCAGAATTAGTCAGGATTTTATTACAACACCCAAAAGTAGAATTAAAATTATTAGCATCACAAAATCATATTAGATGTAAATATAATTCGATATTTGAGAATTTCAAAAAGATTTGTGAAATTAAATGTGTTGGAAATACTCTTGAATCTATGGCGAAAGAAGTAGATGTAATTTTTCTGGCGCTCCCTGATGGAATTTCATCCATACTTGTAACGGAAAGTATTTTAGAAAAAGTAAAAATAATTGATCTTAGTTCAGATTTTGATCTTAGTTCAGAAGTCTATAAAAAATGGTATAAAACTGAACATCATAATAGAGATCTTTTGAATAAGGCAGTTTATGGCCTATGTGAATTAAAAAGAGAAAGTATTAAAAAATCAACCCTAATTGCCAATCCAGGATGTTATTCAACATGTACTATATTATGTTTATATCCTCTATTGGCAGAGGGTATTATAAAGGAAAACAGCATTATTATTGATGCAAAATCAGGTATTACAGGGGCAGGACGTACATTAAATCTAGAATTCCTTTTTGGAGAATGTAATGAATCAATTAAAGCATATAAAACTACCTCACATCGTCATACACCGGAAATAGAGCAACAATTGAGTGAATTGAGTGGAACTGATATTATTATTACTTTTTCACCTCATTTGATCCCTGTGAATCGTGGAATTTTGACGACATGTTATGGGAAACTTAAAAATAATTTTGACTATGAAGAGATAAAGGAGATTTATGAAAACTATTATTTTTATGAATATTTTATTCGTCTAACGAAAAAAGGAGTATTTCCAGAGACTAAATTTGTAAAGGGTTCAAATTATTGTGATATTGGATTTACAATTGAAAATAGAACTGGCAGAATAATAATTGTTGGAGCAATTGACAACCTAATCAAAGGAGCCGCAGGACAAGCCGTGCAAAACATGAATATTATGTTCGATCTTGATGAAAATATGGGTTTAAAAACAATTCCCATATTCCCTACTTAATTATATTGAAAAAAAACATTGCTGGCATCAAAAAATACTAACAGAAAGTATGCGTGTAATCACACATACCTATATGAAAAAGGGATATAGGAAGACCACCGCGTAAGTAATAAAAACTATCTTTAAATTCTGTACCTCTGGAGCGGGAAGATGAGCCCTATATCCCGCCTTTTTTTTATATAAGAACAAATAGGTGAAAAGTATGAATGTATTTTTACAGGATATGCACAATTTAAAAGATGAGGTGAAATACATCTTGAAAAGATATACACACCTGTATTAAAAAGAATTTTATTTTTTTTCTTAGGAGAATCTAAAAATAAAAGAATATTCTTATTTTTAAATTAATCATTTAATAAAATCAAATAATGTAAATGATTTTTCAAGAAATTGGAAAAAAAATCATTTAAAATTAAAATTAACTATTAAAAAAAAGTTGAAATTAAATGGAATGTAGAGAAAGAGTCCTTACTACTCTAAATTTGGAAGAACCAGATAGGGTTCCAACGCACATAATTGCATTAGACGCGAATAATGTAGATAAGATTCTAGGAAAACCACAAATGACTGATTTCGACTTGATTGAACAAATGAAGCGTGATAATCCCGATAATTGGATAGCAGAATTGAATAAGTTAGTTGAGAGTGTAGAGACATCAATTTTTTCTCGAATGGTTGAAGCAGCTGCTCAAATAGGTCTAGATGCAATGCAAGTGGGAATTCTTCCTTTTAAATTTATAAATGAGCATGAAATGAGTGATATCTTTGGACGAATCTGGGAAGTGATGAACAATGAAGGTAATTTCTTTCCGTTCTATAAATATGGAACTCTGAATTCGCTCGAAAAATGGGAAGTGCTCAAGAAAGATTTAGAAGAGACTTTAACAGATAAATATTGTAAGATGGCCAAAAAATTTTATAGGCGAATTAATAAAAAACATAAGGATAAGATTTTCGTTTTTGTAACTAACGATTTAGCCGGTATTTTTGAGTCAGTATGGCAAGGAATGGGAATTGAGCATTTTTCAAAGCAACTCCATAAGAATCCGAGTTTTATTAAAGAAGTATATGATGTTTATGCTGATTTTAACATTGCTTTAGCTAACACTTATATGGATGTAGGTATGGAGGTTTGGATTGAATCAGGAGATTTGGCGTACAGATCCGGTCCAATGATGTCGCCAAAAAAATTTAATGATTTGCTTTTGCCTGCTTATAAGAAATTAGTGGATGTAATTCATGAACGAGGGCAAAAAATTGTACTTCATACCGATGGTCAAATTACTCCTTTATTAGATTTTACAGTAAGTTGTGGTTTCGATGGCCTTCATGCGCTCGAACCAACTGCGGGAGTTGATTTGGCATTAGTTAAGAGAAAGGTGGGGGACAAACTCTGTCTTTTGGGTAATGTTGATGTTTCACATGTGCTTACAGCTAATGGAACAAAAGAAGATGTAGAAGCTTGGGTTAAAAGTGCAATTAAAACAGCGGGACCTGGTGGAGGTTATATTTGTTCTGCTACTAATATACATCCAGGTGTTGAACCAGAAAATTTAAAATGGATGGTTGAGGCAGCACACAAGTTTGGAACATATCCGCTCAATTTATAATTGGGTTGTTTTTTTTTGATTTTAATTTTTTTATTTATAATAACAAATTTTTATCCGTACATTATTGTTCCCAATGCATGAACATTCCTGGCATATCTGGAGATCGTTCGATAAATCCATACTTTTCGTAAAGCTTAGCAACTCCCTCCGCTGCCATTAAACCAATAAAAGAATTGGTGTAAACATGTTCCTTAAAATAATCCATGATGGCATTCATAATGCGTTTGCCAATTCCTTTTCTTTGATACTCAGGCAATACTATTACATCTTGAATATAGAAATAAATAGCCCCATCTCCAATTATTCTCCCACATCCAATAACTTCATTATTGAGGATAACACATATCGAAAAAAGGGAGTTATTTAAACCAATTTCCACTACTTTAGGCTCTTTTTTCCCCCATCCAACAGCTTTTCGGAGTTTTTGGTATTCTTCTACAGTCGGTAAGCGTTCAACTAAAATATATTTATCGCTCATATTTATTATCATTTTTAAAAGAATTTGTAACTATGATTTATTATTATAGTATATTTAAATTTTAAAAGATTCTATAGTAATTAAATTACAATGACTTAGAAATTTAACAACATACAAAAGTAAAGTTTGATACAACATATAAATATTCTAACAACGGGTGGAATTCCTATTCTTTTCCGAAATTATGGAGAAGCAGAAGTTAGTGAGGAGTTAATTGCAGGTTTCATAAGTTCTATCTCAACTTTTTTTTCACATATTAACCATTCAAAAATAAAATCTAGTGAAACTGAAGATAATAAATATTTCTATAAATCTACACAAGATATAATATTTGTAGTAGGTGCAGATAAAAGTGATGATGATTATGAAGTTATTAATAAACTGCAATTAATCTCTAAGAAATTTTTACAAACATATGGAGAATTATTTCGAGATAATAAATGGCGTGGTGATAGCACAACCTTTAAGAACTTTTTCGGAGTGCTTGATAACATTATAATGGGTTCAATAAAAATTTCGATAATTGGATTCGATGGAGTCGGAAAAACAACTCTACTTCATTTAATTTGTGGAAAAGAAATAAATTTAGAATATAGACCAACAATTGCCACAGATATTGCTATCTATGATGGTTTGGGTGGAGATAGGGAAGTTATTTTTTGGGATTTCGCTGGTCAGAAAAATTTTCGCAGTTTATGGAAGAATTTATTAATTAATACAAAAATTGCCTTGCTCGTTACAGATTCCACTTATGAGAACATAAATGGTGCAAAGCAAATTATTCATGATATACTAGATAAATATTATAAAGATACTTTAATTATTGGGATTGCAAATAAACAAGATTTAGATAATAGATTAACCCCTAATTTTTGTGAAAAATTACTATCCACAGATACAAGAAAAATAAAAACTCATGGTATGGTTGCTATTGACCCTATGTATCGTGAAAAAATTCATAAGATTTTAAGAAATGCAATTAATGAGATTGAGAAATAATGAATTAGACTAAATTCTCAATAAATGTAAAAATTACATATATTTTTTTATATTTCTTTCCCTTTTTATTTTTGTATGGATGAAATAGATTTTTCAATATGCATGATGTTGATGTGGAATTCTAGAATTCCGTATCGAGAATTAGCTGAAACCTTCAACATGAGCGTCAATTCCATCCATAAACGTATAAAATCCATGGTTAATATGGGTATCATCCAAAATTTTAACACAAAAATTAGTAGGGCATATTTAAAAGTTATTAATGTAGTTATGTTTGGGATATCAAAGGCAAAAAATCGAGATGAACTATTAGAAAAACTCGGTGAGAAAGAATATATCTATAATGTTACTTATGCGAGTGGTAATTTAATTTATATCCACACTATTATTCGAAATTTAAATGAATTAAATTCCTTAGTTTCATTTGTAAGAAAGGAAGGTGAAATTAATGAACTTACCGTGGGTTTGGATAGCAATTCTCCAAGTAGTGGTTTGGAGGATTTTGGAGATATCTCATTTTCTGAGTTAGATTTTTTGATTATTAATGCCTTGAAGAATAATTCACGAAAGACCGTATCTGATATAGCATACGAGGTCGGGATTTCTACGAAAACCGTTACACGCCATTTAAACCGATTAATAGAGAGAAAACTTATAGAGTTTAGCATCGATTGGTACCCTGATAAATCTGCAATAGTAATGTCCATCATTAATTTACAATTGAATCCTAGCGCCAATGTTGATAGGTTGAAGTTGATAGAAGAGTTTCGTGCAAAATTCGGTAATAAAGTATTATTTTCATGGATTTTTAGTAATTTGCCAAATACGATGCTTGTATTGGTTTGGACTAATAAAATGCAAGAACTTCAAGAGTTAGAAACATCTTTAAGGTCTGAGACTATCGATTCGGTAAATATGACTGTATTACTCAAAGGTATGATGTTTTCTACATGGCAAGATAAATATCTTGAAGAAAAAATTAAGAAAATTGAGGGCAAATAAAAATAAACGTTTTTTTATAGGATACTATTCTTCACCTACTAAGCTTTAAAATGGGAACAAATGGTCTAAAAATTATTTAAATACGATATTTTATAATCTTAATTTAAAACGTATAGTGAATTATTAAAATGATTTCGTGTCAAAATTCATATTTTAATGTGTATAGTTTTTCACCCGATCGGGTGTTGAATCACCCAATTTTTATGTTTTTCTTTCCCATTTTACACCCAAGCATATACCGTCAAAATAATAAACAATTCAAGAAATAATTATTTCAGAGAATAACTCTCGGTAATAGAAATAATATGAAAAAAAAGGTGATAAAAAATATGGATGTTAAAGAAAATATTTTAGCAATAATTTGTTATGCTGTTGCTTTAGGTATGGGAATTGTAAGTATAGTACTTAGTATTATGGGTGAGCCTGTTGATGTTATACTGCTCGGCATAGGTGTGGCTGCTTTGGGATTAGCTGGACTAGATTCTATTGATAAAGAATAGTTTATGAGAATATTGATAAAATCATGGAGTAGATAAAAAATGTTAGCAAAATCAAACATTAAAGATAAACCACAAAAACCTGAGGATGTATTCAATCCAGATAATAACTCAGCAATAATAATCAAAGATCTCGTAAAACAATTTGAAGACGTTACCGCCGTCAATGGATTGAACCTTGAAATAAAAAAAGGCGAACTTTTTGGCCTTTTGGGACCTAATGGTGCCGGTAAGACTACAACAATAAACGTACTTTGTGGGTTATTAAAACCAACAAAAGGAACTGCTATTGTTGGTGGTTATGATGTAAGAAAAAATCTAAAAAAGGTTAAAGAGTTAATTGGTGTATGCCCCCAAGAACCTGCAGTTTTTAAATTTCTAAATGCTAGGGAAAATATAGAACTCTTCGGAAATCTACACGCAATGCCTAAGAAAAAAATAAAAGAACGTACTGATAAACTTTTAGAATTATTAGACTTAACTGAAGCCAGTAAAAGGAAGACAAAAGGTTATAGTGGAGGCATGCGTAGAAAATTAAATATGATAATAGCATTAATCAGCGATCCAGAAATTGCATTTCTTGATGAACCTACGGTAGGAATGGATCCTCGTGTCCGTCGTTCAACTTGGGAATTTATTGGTTCCCTCAAAAATCAAAATAAAACAGTTATCCTAACAACTCATTATATCGAAGAAGCGGAAGCTCTCAGTGATAGAGTAGGTATTATTGATTATGGAGAACTGATAGCACTTGGACCTCCTAAAGAATTAATGGAAAAGTATGAATCTAAAAATTTAGAGGAGGTTTTTATGAAAATAACTGGTAGAAGAATAGTGGAGGGAATATAAAATGAATCTACAAAGAATAATGGCTCTTGTAAAAATGGAGCTGAAAAAGTTGATTAGAGAACCAGCTTATTTGTTTTTAATGCTATTGTTCCCTGCAGTCCTTACATTAGCATTTGGAATAGCTTTTGGAGATCCTGCACTTGGAATGGATTTTAGTGTAATGACACCTGGTTTAATCTCTTATGCTTGTATTTTTATAATAATGACCGTAGCTATGTCTTTTACTGAACAACGGGAACAAGGATTGCTAAAAAGAATTAATGTAACACCTATGACGTCTGGTGAATTCATGGGAAGTCATATGATATCAAATATGTTTATAGCCATTTTACAAGTGGTAATAGTTTTGGTAATGGCTCTTTTTTTTGGTTTTAGACCACTCAGTGATATTGTCGGATTTATTTTAGCATTTCTTATAATTGTATTATTTTCACTATGTTCAGTTGGATTAGGACTTATTACAGCAACAATTGCGAAAAGCGCTGGAGCCGCTACTGGAATTTCATTCATTTTCATTCTTCCTCAGATGTTTTTTGGAACTTTTATACCAATAACCGACACCACTAGAATAATAGCAATGTTCCTCCCAAGTTATTACGTAGTAGATGCTTTAGCATCGATTTTCGGGGGCGCCCCATTAACAAGTGAAAATCTTTTGATAGACTTTGCTGTTATATCAATAGTTAGCGTTGCAATTATAATTATTGGAATACAGTTATTTAAAAAATATGGAAATAAATAGAATAAAACTTGATTAAGACATTTAATGGAATAAAATTTTAAATTAATTTATTTTTTTTATTTATTTAACAAAATATCCTTATATTTTTTCAGTAAATTTATATTATTACAAGATAATAAAGTAATAGGGACTCGATGACGGAGCTATTATACATTTATCGAGGACACGTACGACAAACTTATGACTATGTGTGCATAATAATGTAGACATCCTGAGTGTATAATCAGAAATTACTGCAATAGAAAATGGGCTCTTGATTGAATGATGGAGTGTATCCAATATAATGATATGGAGCCAGTACCCAGCGTTGCAACATGGTTATTTTCCCTAATATAGCATAGAGTTTAAAGCCCTGCACGAGAGAACTTTTTTGATTTATGGAAAATCCTAAAAATGAGAAAATGTGTTAGTGTTTTGGGCTAAATCTATGCTCCCTTTTTCTTAAAAAAGAGTATTTATATAAATTTAAAATCTTCAGAACCAAATAACGATTTGAGCTCGCTGCTAATAACTTTGTGGTCAGTATATAAATATCTTTTTAATACTTCTTTTATTTTAGGAGCCCATTTTTGTAAAATCATTTTTAAAATACCTATTTGGACATCCACATCTGTAACAACGCAAGCAATTCCATCATCAAGTTTCATACCAAATAAAAAACCTTTATCATATTCAGTTATTTGAATTTTTATTTTACCAAAACCCAAAATTTCTCCTTGTTCTTCTCCTGCTTGAAATACAGCTCCTCCAATAGCACCAATTCTTTCAACCGTTCCTTCCACTCCCTCAACTGCAAATTTTGAAACACTCATTAGAGTTATTCCAGAACTATCCATCAAAATAACGTGTCTAATTCCGATTGTAGAATTCATTATTTTCTCAAGTATTAATTTGAGATTACGTTCATCTTTTGAACGGTCTATAGCAATACTCAAATCCTAATTACTCCCTTATCTTTAAATTTGAACTTCAAATAAGTTTTCTTTTCTTTATTTAAAAACCCTAATATAATAAATAAACAACTAACTTTAATATACTATTTAGGAGGAGGAGGTTAAAAAATTTAACCATATTTTTAGAAAAGAGATTGTTTAGAGAGTATTTCATTTAACTGTTTAAATTTATGCGAATATTTTGCTGATTTCTTTAATAAAACCAACAATTTTATTTTCTCTTTTTTTCCAATTTCTTTCACAACTTTTATGTATTTTGAGAAATCCATAAAATCATTCGCAATTCTTACATCAGTCGCAGCTAATGCAAAAAAATCCTCATCAATTTTTAACTTTTTTGGAATCTTTGATGCAATTGGGAATCCATTCTCATCGGATAAAACTCCTGCAATAAAATTTGGAAAGGTTTTTTTAATTTTTTTTAAGAGTTCATCAACCATTTGCTGAGTTATGAGCATAATTAAACAGACTAAATTTTAATTTAAATTTTCGATAATGTTATAATTAAATCAACTTTGATCGATTTTTTTAATCTGTATAATATGAAGATAATATAATGCGAAGAAAATGAGATATTAGATAAATTTATGCTGAATCAGAATTTTATGCTAAGCTACATTCTTTAAAGGAGATGTAATAAAAATGAAGGTTAAACTGAGATTTGTAAAAAAATTAAAGTTGATTTTTTAAAAATTAGAGTTTTATATTTAAACTCCTTATTAATTCTCTAAAACGTTTTTGAATAGATATATCCGATATATTTTTTTCTTTTGACAATTTATTTGCCATAAATATGGCTGCCGCTGCCAAAATTCTCGTTGGGTCATGATCTGATATAATTTCATGTGATTTTTTAATTTCTTTAGTATGTTTCATATACTTTAAGAATTTAATAACACTTTCCTCATTAATATCATCTAGATTAAGTAAATCCTTAATCAATTTGATATTTTCTCCATTCATTTTTTCTTAACTTTCTTGAGAACTAAATTTTCTATTATAATAGCCTTGAGCTAATCAAATTTAATCTTCCTTTTAAAATAAAAGAATATGAAGATAATATGTAATTGAAAGACGTAAATTAAATTAATGAGTTTAAATTCATTGCCTTCAATTTTTTTTGAAGAAAAATATTGGAGTTAAGATATTTTATGACATTACAAGAAAGTCAAAAATCACTTCTCTTTTTTAATATGTATTTCTTCTGAAAGGAGGTTTAAAATTTAAATTTTCAGCTAATTCTTTATATCTATTCCTGACTGTTACCTCTGTGACTTGACTAATTCGAGCAATATCCCTTTGGGTGCGTTTTTCTTTCGATAAAATAGAAGCGAAATAGATAGCTGCAGCAGCGACTCCAGTTGGGCCACGTCCTGAAATTAAACCTCGAGATTCTGCAATTTCGATAATTTTCATTGCAATTTTTAGACAGCTTTGAGACAATTTTAGTTCAGAGGTAAAGCGTGTTATATAATCAAAAGGTTTTGTTGGATTCAGATTTAAGTGTAATTCATTGGAGATAAATCTGAAGGAGCGCCCAATCTCTTTTTTATTTACTCTTGCAATTTCAGAAATTTCGTTTAGAGTTCTTGGTATTTTATATATTCTACACGCTGCATACAAGGAAGCTGCAGCAACGCCCTCAATACTTCTTCCACGTATTAGATGAGCATCTACTGCATCACGATAGATTTTCGCGGCAGTTTCCCTTAAATTTTTAGCTAAATCTAAATTTGATGCCATTCTATCTAATTCACTTAATGCAAATGTTAGATTTCGCTCTGTAGCATCCGATACACGTATTCTACTTTGCCATTTTCTTAATCGATAAATTTGCCCACGAAGTTTAGCCGGTATTTCTTTTCCATAAATATCTTTGTTTTTCCAGTCAATCATGGTACTGAGCCCCATATCATGAATAAGATATGTCATGGGTGCTCCTACACGAGTTCGTTTCTTTTTTTGATCTGCATCAAAGGCTCGCCACTCTGGGCCTTTATCAATATATTTTTCTTTTGTAACTAATCCGCAGTGTTCGCATATCATTTGTCCTCTATTTTCATCATAAATAATTCGTTTACTATTACATTCAGGGCAAATATCATCAAATAAAGATTGATTTTGAAATTTTAATTTCCAAGTTCCGATGTTTTTTAACACCTTTTTTAATTTTAGGGGGATAATTTTTTTTTAAGTCGGCTACTTTTTTCTTGATTTCTTCATTTTTGTAAAAAGAGATTGAGAGGAGAAGTCAAAATCAACTTGTTTAATGTTTGTATCCAGTTGAATAGAAACAAATGGCATATCTACCGGGCCAAAAACATCTTTTATATGTCCAATCATATTCATTTTTTTATCGAATACTGGACTATAAATATTAAATTGTCCCTTTTTAAATGCTCTTGACCTAAAAATCTGATTTTTTTTGGAAGTTCCAATGAAATTTAAGTTTAATTTGATCCAAGTCATGTAAGGGGAATGCAAAAGTATTGTTAGAATGAATAACATATGAGTAAGCACTTTTTTATTTAAATTTTATGAAATGGTAGAATAGGAACAAAAATTTGAGTAGGTTTTATCTCTGAAGTTCTTACATCTAATTAATGGTATTAAACTAATATTAAAGAAAAATATATGTCCTTAAATTATTCGTGTTAATTTAATTTAATTTTCACTATTATCCGACAATTTTATTTTTATTCCCAAATCATTTTATCTTTAAAAAATACCATTTATTATTATGTATTTAAAATATAGATTTTATTGAAGTAAATTGAGTTTATATCGTTTCTTACAAAAACATTGGGGTGAATAATTTAACTCATTTATATCTTGGGATAATGTGAAATTTTTAATGATTTCTAAATTTTGTTTATTACAGTCTGAATTAAGACAGTTATGAACCCCACGATTTGTTCCTGCTCCAGATGGATCACACAAGATTCGCGTTGTTTCAAAGTCTTTATCTTGTAAAGATTCTTTTAAACAAGTAATAATCGAATATATCCATGGAGGTCTATATCTATTTTGAAACCAGAGATATTCCACAAGGGTTCCTTTTTGAATATTAACTGGATTTATTGAAATAGAATTAATTTTTATTTCTAACAGTTTTTTGATTGATTTTTTACAATCATCTATTGCTGCTTGTTCTGAAAGAAAGGGTGGTTTAAATAAAAGGTAGGCTTTTACTCCAACCTTATATTCTCTGCACAGATTAAGAGCCTCTTGGAAATCATTGAATTTAAAACCTTTATTTATATAATTAATTCGAATATAATCATTTACGGTTTCTAAGCCAATACCAATTTCTACATATTTATTTGGCAAAAATTTTTTTATTTCACCCAGATTTTCATGGCTTAGATATTCTGGTCGTGATTCTATTACAAATTCTTTAATATTTTTAGTTGAGGTAATTTTTTTATATATATACTCCCTAGCTCTTTTAGGCATTTCGGTGTCGTCTAAAAAACTTCCTGAATTAAAGATTTTAACAATCCATGGTTCTGTATTACTTTGAATTTTATCTAAGGAATTTTTAAATGCAAAATCGAATTGATTTATAATATTTTGGGAATTAACATGGTCAATATTTGCATCTCTAATATATCCGCACATTGAACACCCCCCATTATCTCCTAAAGCCCATTCACATCCACGAGTTCTCAAAATAATAGTTAATTCATTTCCTACTTCATTTAATAATCGATCTGGTTTTGTCCAAAAAGCAACTGGTTTATTCAAATCATTATTAGGAGATCTAATTTTGACTTTTTTGATTGTATCTTGCCTAATTTTTCTTATTTTCTCTTGTATTATGGGTTGTTTATTTATTTGATTCATAGATATCAACAATTCTCCCTGTTTTTGAATTTTTAATAAAATCAGTTCCAACTAACATTGTGCCCATTCCAATAACTTTATCCCTTGAATTATTTAATATGACAACTAAATCGTTAGGTTGTAAGTCAGAACCATATTCTAATATACCCGGTCGAAAAATGGTATTACCTTTTATGAGATCTCCATTAAAAACAATAAAATTATTGATTTTTTCTAAAGGTAAAAGGTCCTCCACAGATTTAACTGTTAAGAAAATTTGACCTGTTGATTGCCGAAATTTTCCAATCAATTTGTTTGTATTCTTATCATAGACAAATTGAAGATCTTTATTTTTATGTCTGATGATTTTAACATTTTTTGTTATTATTTCCTTACTAAAGTTTTTACCGAAATAATAATCAATTATTGCCGAAATTTTTCTAGTTTCTGAACTTGTTTTTTTACTTAAAATCGGTGTTTTTTCCTTTACATCGAATGTTCCGATAAATTTCCCAATCATTTTCTCCAAAGAAATTAAAGCTTTTTCGTTAGTTATACCCATTGAAGTATTAGTGTAATAAATATCGAATTGTAGATGCTTTTGAGCTCTCTCTATTATTGATCTATAATTTTCTTCTACATGAGCTATAATTGGAATAGCATTGGGATACTTAGATAACAAAGCAATTAAAATATCAGAGGTTATTTGTATTTCTTCCTCGCTCCATAAACCTGTTACTGAAATATCGTAAGAATTTGCGGGATATATATTTTCTAGTTGTCTTGGAATAACACCCAATGGAGAAGTTAAAATAAATTCTTGGATTTTAGGAAATTTAGATTTAGCAGTATCTCTCAGAACTTTCAATAATTTTTTATGAGATTTAGAACTCGAGTATGGTTTTTTTGCAGAGCAAGGAAATAAAACAATTACTTTAGTAAATTTCTCTGGTATAAAATTACTTACAATTCTTCTTCTAAATTCATGAAAATCTGGGCGATAAAATGAGAGTTCACTAAGACAATTAACTTTTTTTAGTTTTTGATATAGAGGTGTGTATTGTCGAATAGTTTCAAAATATGCTTTATCTAAAACTTTTAACATGGACGTTAAGTAGGAATCGTTTAAAGAAGATTTTTCTACTAATTCTCTGAAATCTTCAGTGGCCAAATATTGTTTAACTTTATTCATATAAGATAATGCTGATAAGAGGTTATGTCTATATAAAAACACTAAATCCTCTTCATTTTTTTTTTGTTGTAGCATCTCTGGTGAGATAGATTGACAAAATTTACAAGAACAAGGTAAAAATTTCATTTTATATAAAGGAATAAGCTTCTCATCAAGATTATAAAAATTATCACTTGATAGAATAAATAAATAGGTTGCATCAATGACATCAAACCCTAAATAAACAAGCATTGGATAATACTTAGGTAAAATTTTGCCTGAAGCAATATATAGAAGATTGTTATCTAACTCCTTTCTAAATGCTACAATAACTTTTATTATATTCCGAAAATTCTTCAAATTATCAAAAAGATCTAAAAAATTGAGTGCTTTGATGTTTTTATGCTTTTTAATAAACTCAACATAGTAATCTAATAAAGAAATATTATCAAAAAACTTAATACTAAGACCAAAATTAAAGTTTTGATATTTTTTAAAGAGATTTTCACATTGTGATAAATAATTTTGTAGTTCTGAAATTGCAAAATCAAGACTCATCGCAGTAGTGGGGACATTAAATGGAATGATGAGAAATACATTATTTATCTTCTCTTTTATGAAATTATCTTCCAAATTGTCTTGAAAGGTCTCAAATGTCCCACTATTGGAAAAAAAGAATCCCTTATCCTTAAAAAATTGCTCATGGAAAAAATTAATTTCTTTTAATTCATCAAGATTTAAAATTTTAAAAAGATCATAATTTTTCAGAAAATCTAATAGTTCTTTATCATTAAATAATAAATCATTTAAAGGAACTATCAATTTTGGAGTATGAATATATACTTTTCTTTCTTGAATTAGATTCATACGGGAGATTTTTCCAAATCCGCCCTTGAAATTTAAAATTTCGAAAAAACCTTTCATCTTACTAAAGAATGATGTAAGGAAAAAAAAATAAATTTTATGATTTAAATTTATTTTGAATTAATAGATAGTTTTTAGAGTTGGATTTCCACCATAACTGCAGGGTGATCTGAGGCAGTTCCTCCAAAATATCGACATGAGGATACAGTTATTCCGGGAGATACGAACATATGGTCTATTCTCTCTGCTGGTAATCGAGGGATCCAGGATGTTGGGAGAGTTCCCAGAATTGAATTATCTGCAACTTCCCAGCAGTCATTTAAAACAGCAGTAGTAATATTGTATTGTTCGGTATTCAGAATAAAATTAAAATCACCCATTAATATCACATTACTTTTTCCTTCTATCCTACTTAGAATATTTTCTTGCTGAATTATTTGAGCTCGACTAACTGAAGTATTAACATAATCTCCAAGATGGGTTATAAATATATTATATGTAGTTGTTCCGACTGTTATTTCTGCTTGTATTGTCGCAGTTTGCTCGCATCCTTCGCTATACATATAAAATGTCATAGCATTTTTGATCGGATATTTCGAGAGCAATGCCAATCCAAAAGTTCCTGTAACAGTTTTCGGTCCAAAATATGAATACATTTTTAATTTACTATTCATGAATCTTACTATATCCGTGTTTCCACTTGAAATCCTGCATGTATCTGATTCTTGCAGTCCAATAATATCGGGATCTGCTTGTATAATTACATTAAATTGGCTATCAAAGTCTTTATTGGCTTGCTCATTAATTCCTTGCTGGATATTATAAGATAAGACTTTTATGGAATTTCCTGGCGTTGCTTGTTCAATTGAATATGGTTCAGTTATGATTGCGCTAAAAATTGTTCCTATACTAATAATTCCTAATATTACTATAATAATTATTTTGGGCTTCATACCATTTATAGCTTTTTTGAAAATCAACGAGGATTTCTTTATGAGAAGGACCGGTAAAAAAATAATAATTCCAACTATTAGAAACACAAACCAAATCATATCTCTAAAAAATGGACCAACTAAGGGGATGTAATCCGACACTATTGTAAATACAGCCGATAAGACCATTATTATGAAAAATCCTGAAGCTATAGTAAAACTTCCACCTATTTTCCATGTAGAAGGTCTGCTTTTTATTAACTCTCTTGATAAGAGCGTGAAATCAATTAAAATTATGGGTGATAGAATTAACATTAGGATTACTGGTATTTGCTGTATTATATTGGTTGGAGGAACAACAACTGGATAGGCGCCTTCAACAGGAGGGAAAGATATTTGGTGGCAATATATTGTTAATACCAGGGTTAGTACGAATAAACCGTTCCAAAGTAAAATAATCCAAAGTTTAATTTTTACAAAAAACTCTGGTTTAAATATTGTAAATATAGTAAATAGAGCAATCATAATTATTAGTATAACTAAAATTGCAACATAATCAAATTCTGTCCATCTGGTAATTATTGTAGGACTAGAGAATGAAAAATAAATCAATACAAAAATGCTAATTAACCCAAGAGTCAAGCCTAAAACTTTCCATATACTAGCAGGTTTTTCATTTATTGTTATCTCTTCAATTTTTATATTTCGTCCTATATTTAGCTGATTAATTATCATAATTGCAGCTATTACAGCCAGAATCCAACCTATACACTGAAACCAACTATAAGTAGAAAGATCAAGTCCAGTACCTAGAGTTCTAAATAAAATTGAAAACACAATAGCAAAACCGAGTCCCAGTCCTAATGTCTTGCTATCTTGCTCCTGATTACGCAAATCTTTTTTCTGAAGAAATACTGGAAAAAAAATCAGGAAACACCCAACACCAAGTCCTGAGATGATCATTTTAAATTGAACTTCAAGCATTACTTCTACAACTCTGCAGAAAATCATAATTTCTCCAATTATTACCATCAATTTGTCCGGGAAGCCTTTTCTAAAAAGAAAGAGAATGGCTGGTGATAAAAAAAACAGGAGTGCCAAGACATTTTCATTTAATTCGACTTCGATTAAATTTAGAGCATATATTGCCTCAAGGAAATCTGAACATAATTGAAACTAGCACTAATTCTGAATAGATATGGTTAAAAAATTTTTTGTTGGAAGACATGAATACTTAAATGATAATGAAGTTTAAAAAGATTTATCAAATTACAAAATTTTGATAACTTTTGTGCTCATCCAATATAAAGGTTGTAAAAGTATCTTCAATTTCTTCAGAGTCATAAAGTCCTTTCATGAATTTACCAAAATTCTCAATTTCTTTAACTCTAATTACAGCAAATAATCCATATTGTTCTCCAATCCTAAATAAGTCAGTTATTTCTTCTTTTTTCTCTAATTTCAATGCGATTTTATTATATTTTGAAGAATCTTTTGGTTTAATTCGTACGATAAATTTCCCATTATATCCTATTTTTTTGGGGTTAAAATTAATCGCATAATTAAGAATTATGCCGTGATCTTCAAGTTTTTTTATTCTATGATATATAGTTGATTGAGAAATATCTCTTTTGTAATTATTTTTTAATATTTTCGTTATATCATAAGTAGAAATTAATTTTAAGCCTTGATCTTGCTGAAGTATTTTCAGGATTAAATAATCATTTTCATCTACTTTATAACTTTGATTTAAATTGACTTCAGACAATTTAATTCCATTTGTTTTGAATACTTTTATAGTATCTACGATTTGATATTTCTTAAACCTTGAATAAGCAAGCACTTTATCTAGTAAATTTAACACCTTGTTAAATTCATCAGTATTTTTAAAAATAAAAAGTCCAATTAGTGAAAATTCTCCTAAAATGCCGTCTAACATTTTTAATTGGGGGATTTTTAATAGTTCCTCCAAAATTTGTGGTTCATTTGGATTTGTCTTGATCTCTACGATAACATATTTTAAGTTTGGTTGTATATGGGGATTAATATTGATTGTAAAATTATTAATTATATTATTTAACTTTAAATTATTGAAGTTATTTATAATTGTTTTTCTAGCTAGTTTTAAATCTTTGGAAATCTTTGATATTATTGGTTTTGTCTTAGAATTTAACTTTCTTAATAAATTTATATGTTTATTTTGAATCTTGATATTTTCCATACTAATTCAATTAATTAATTGTGTAGATATATCTCCTATTATGTATGATTTTTCTAAAATCATATTTAAATATTATCATTAAATTATTAGACTAATAAAAAAAATTTCAAAATAATAAAGTGATTAAATTATGGTAAAATATAAAGTTGCAGACGAGAGTTTAGCGGAAAAAGGGAAAGAAGCATTATATATTGCCGAACGGAAAATGCCAGTAGTAGCTAAAGTAATAAGAGAACGTTTCGAAAAAGAAAAACCGCTTAAGGGAGTTACAATTGCTGGATGCCTTCATATAACGAAGGAGACGGGAATTTTAGCTCGAACTTTAATGGCTGGAGGGGCAGAAGTAGCGTTATGTGGATCAAACCCACTATCTACACAAGATGATGTTGCTGCAGCCTTAGCAGAAGAGGGAGTTAATGTTTTCGCATGGCATGGAAATACTAATGAAGAATTCTATTGGTGTATAAGGCAATGTCTAGATTTAAAACCAAATATTCTTATTGACGATGGAGCGGATCTTATCGTAACCGCACACCAAGAATATCCCAATTTACTTGAATTAGGAACTTTCTGGGGATGTCAAGAAGAAACTACAACCGGAGTAAAGCGATTTAAAGCTATGGAAAAACATGGAGCATTAAAGGTTCCACTTTTTCCTGTAAATGATGCAAGATGCAAGAATCAGTTTGATAATGAACTGGGAACTGGTCAAGGTATTATTTCAGCAATCTATGGAATGCATATCTTAATGGCAGGAAAAAATTGTGTAATTGCAGGATTTGGTCATTGCAGCTCTGGAATGGCACTTAGAGCAAGTGGATTGGGAGCTAATGTAACTGTTACAGAAGTAGACCCAATTAAAGCATTAAAAGCAAAATATACTGGCTATAATGTTATGCCTATAGATGAGGCAGTAAAAAATGCGGATGTTATTTTCACTGCTACTGGATGTAAAAATGTCATTGATGAGAGACATTTTAAAGATTTTAAAGATGGTTTAATCTTGGGGAATTTGGGTCATTTTGATGTCGAAATAAATGTAGCGAAGTTGAGAGAATTTGCAAAAAGTGTAAAACCTATTCGACAAGACGTAGAGGAGTTTACTTTACCAAATGGAAATCGTGTTTACCTTTTAGCTCAAGGGAGACTTGCCAACTTGGTTATCTCAGAAGGACATCCAAGTGAAGTTATGGATATGAGTTTTGCATTACAAGCATTAGTTTCAGAGTATATAGTGAAAAATAAGCAAGATTTAAAGCCTGGAATGATAACGAGCCCAGAGGATATTGTTGATCAAATTGGTTATCTTAAATTGCAATCTATGGGAATTAAAATTGATAAATTAACTGAAGAACAATATAACTATATCCATGGCTATGCCGAGGGAACTTAATTTTTTTTCATTTTTTTATTTTTTTTAATTATTTTAAAAAAAAACCGCAACCAAAAACTAGAACACAACATACACTTATCCATAGACTTAATTCGATATAGTCAAGAAAATCTAATTTTACATCATATTGACTTATTACTTCAAGAAACAACAATTAGCCCACACTTCAAATTTGATTCTTTATTATAAGTTAAGATCTATCAAAGATCCTTATAACAATTTCTTATTTTTAATTTTATTTCTATACGGCACTTAAACGAGTTAAAGAAGAAAATAATAAAATAAGAATTCCAGTAATTAAGTTTGAAGATTTCATTATTTCATTCCTTTTCTTTCATTTCTAACCGTGGTAACCTATCTTTAATTGCTTCCAGCTCGCCCTTTAATTCCTTTTCTCTTATTTCTAACCCTGCTAACCTTTTTAACCCTTTCCTTTCTAATCTTGTTAAAATTTTTAACCTTTCTTTAATTGCTTCCATCTCGCCCTTTAATTCTTTGTGGCGTTCCTCGTCTCTTGCTTTTCCATCGTCTTTGGATATTTTATCGAGCGGTCGTGCTATTAGTGAATTAATTTTTTCCCATATGGAAGATCGTATGAATTCTGACTGAGATTTGCGGTCTAAGCGGGCGTATTTCTTGATTTCGGCTAATTCTTTCTCTGTTGCTAAAAATTTTACTTGCTTACCCCTGATCGCTTTTTCAACTTCTTCCAATTCTTTTTTACGACGCTCCCTTTCTGCTTCTCGCTCTTTCATTTCTTCTTCGCTAGGCTCTTCGAGAAATTCACCCTTATTATGAATTCCCAATTTATCTTTTAAATCACCCATAACTGCTTTCCGAAGCAACTTTTTTTTTGCCATTTATTCCATCATCTCCTTTTAGTTATTTTTTTGATTTTCGATTCTTAATAATATAATAGAAAAACTAGTATATATATGTACCAGATAAGTACATATCAGATCAAAATACCCAAAACTATGATTTTAAATAGTTTGCAAACTGAAAATATTTATGATTGAACCAGTTATTGACGATTTTTCGGAACAACCACTAACTAAAAAAGTAAAACTGGTACAGGGGGTTCAAGCGCTTCAATATATTTATTAATGTCGCTCTCGATGAATCCAATAACATTTTACTATAATATTAATCTTGGATTAGATACTGGACTTATCACGTTTGTGTGGCTAATTTTTACGGTCTGGAACGCCTTAAACGACCCATTATTCGCAGTTTTCCAAGAGAGGTTTATTTCAAAAAAATATGGTCGAAGAATTCCGTATATTTGATTTGGGGCTCCTTTATTAGCGCTTACTTTTATCCTGCTCTGGATGCCGTTTTTACTTATAGATACTAACAATGAAATTGCTTTATTTGTCTATTTATTGGTTATTCTACTCGCATTTGATACCGTTTACACCTTCATGAGTTCTGCAAATTTCGTGTTGGGGTACGAAATCGCTTTTACTAAAAAAGAGAGGGCTAACTTATCCATTTACGCTAATCTCTTTAACGCTATTGCCACGGGTATAGTAATGGCTGCGACTTTAATCTTTCTCTATGGTCAAGATGGGGGAACCAATCCTATGTTGTATCCTGCTTTATTCATACTAAGCATGATAACAACGACAGTAATAATCACGGCAAGTTTCATTGTAAAAGAAAAACCCTACCTTAAATTTGAAGAGCCATTAGGGCTTAAAGAAGGTATTATGTTGTGTTTTAAAAATAAACCATGGCTCATCGCATCGTTCGTAACTTTCTTTACAACGATAACTAATACAATTTTGCTAACCGGACTTCTCTATTACATCACCATTATTCTAACACCACCAATACCACTAGTCATTGTTGCTCTCTTAGGGATTTTTGCATCTTTTATTGTGTTTATTGGTTTGCTTAATAAGATGCTGGAAAAGTACGGCCTCAAATATACTTTTATGATATGTATTACAATTGGGATTATTGGATTTTTTTCAATATTTTTTATTGGGTGGAACATATTTCCTGGTTGGAACATTTATTTTGCTTTTATCCCACTAATCCTTGTGGCAGTTGGATACGGATCACTTTCTATTATCAATCCGACAGTGACCGGTGAATGTATCGATTATGACGAAAAAGAAACGGGAAAACGGCGCGAAGTTACTTATGGAGGCATTGGTGCTCTGATTACTAAGCCCGCAATTTCTATTGCTAATGCGCTCTTCTTATTTATGATTGAATTCTTTGTTTTGATCCAGATGCAGGAGGGGGACAATCTTTTAACGCAGAACTGGGACTAATGATTTCTTTTGCGTTAATACCTGTTATATCTTTAGTAATTGCAGCCGTTTTAATGTATTTCTGGCCACTTCATGGACCTGAATGGGATAAAACTAAGGAGGAGTTAAAACAAATTCATTTAGAGAAAGAAAAGGCGTTCCTTCAAGAATTGAAAAAGAAGGAATTATAATTAAAAAATTTTATTATATAATATGGGTTTTAAAGACTTAAAACTACTAAAGGAAAAGGAAAATTTTTTTATTTTTTTTAATTATTCTAAGGTTATAATTTTAATAATTTGAAGACTCTCCGTGGATTTTAGAAATAATTGAGCGAATTAGATGTCTCTTCAAATGATCTACAAATCAGATTTATAATTCCCGGTAATAAGGAAAAAAAGTTAGAAATTAATTAGATGAATCTATCAATTTTATATAATTTAAGCAGATATCTAATACTTGTCCCAAAGATTCTTTATCAACGACTTCTGGTGTATCTTCTCTGGTATGATAAAAGGGTGGAAGTTCTTCTTTAAGATCAAGTCCAGATATTGTCACAGCAGGTAATCCTTTACGAACAAAAGCAGCTCCATCAGTTGCACCAAAAGAGAGAGGACCAGTTTTAATATTTAATTTTAAATCGCTCGCTATTTTTAATATTGGGTTATAAATTTCTGGGTTATATTTAGCACCAATAAAGGGTTCTTTACTAATTATCAATAATTTTTCGGTTTTAGCAATTCCATCCATATTGACAATTATTGTGCCATTTTCTTTCAATTCATCATAATGCGCTTTTACATAACGTTTTGAGCCTCTTAGTCCCGCTTCTTCTGCAGCAAAGGATACTAAATGGATCTTGGTGTGTTTTGGAAAGATTTTCTCATTATTTTTATTTTCATATAAGTATTTACCTATCCCCAGTAAAATCACTACTCCTGATAAATTATCAAATGCTCCCAAGACTGGATTATAGCTGTGAAAAAACATAAAAAGAACTGCGACGGGTAATAGAGTTAAAAAGGCTATGCCGAACCCAAAAAAGATCATCGTTATATCTATAGGTAAGAAATAAAAAATTAATTTCAAAACAACTAAAATAAAGAGCAAAAATACTTCAAGTAATCCGATATTGATCATCAATTGCCCTATTCTTTTTAGATAATAGAATAGATTAAATTCATAAGCAGAATCATGATGTCCAGAAAAGATTATTGTATTTTTAACTTTATTTGTTGGGTTTATCGTTCCAATGACATTTTTCGATTTTTTTTTTTGGAACATGAAATCGTAAAATTCATAGTACCTTATTATTTCGAATATAAAGTATGGAACCGTAATTCCAAGCAGTATTACTGCAATAACTATGAAAATTAAACTAAAGATAGTATCTATTTGGAGCCATCCAAGATCAACTAAAAGAGAGAGCCAATAAAATATGACTGAAAACAATGCCATTATGGCTCCATATCTAACAAAACCCAAAAAAGCTGTTGGACTACATATAAACTCTTCTTGATGCGTTTCATCACAAAATTTTTTTAACTCCTCTTCAATTTTATTGCCTGCAAGCTCTTCTTGTTTCGTACCAGCTTCCCGTGGTCCGATTTTATTACAAATATCTACAATGAATCCATGCATGTAATCATTTAATTTCTTTTCGACCATTTTGTTTCCCTAAGTAAATTATTTATTTTACTTTTCAAATTTTGAAAAGAAAATATAATTTAATTTATAATGTAATTGAAAATATTCAATCGAATTTTAATTTTAAAGGTTTCTTCTACAAAAAATTCAATTATATCTTTTTATGTGCAATAAAAAGTTCTTAAGCCTAGTACCATTAATTTTATTTCTCTTTTTTAAAGGGATTTAATATTTCATTTACATCGTTTATAGAAGAGTAGATCTCATCTGCTAAGGTTCTTAATCCATCTATTCCGATTGGTTCAATTCCCAATGAATTAGATTTCCAAATTTTTAAATTTTTAAATTCTTGTTCAATTTGTTTAATATATTTCTGCTGTTTTTGACGTTTATTTTTACAAAAATTGCAATGATCTGCTGCATCTTCTGGAATCAACATATTTATATGAATCCCGTCGGTGTTAATATATTTCTGAGTTAGCTCATATGCTCTTTTAATTTCTTCATAACTTGGTTTTTCGGCGATAGAAACCAACCTTAAGGAGCCATAATTCTTAATCAGATCGGCAATTCTTTCCCCTCTTTCTTCAATTTCATTTAACATTTCCAAAAGTTCTTCAACAAGTCCCTTTCTTTCTTCAGTGGAGCCCCTCCCAAATGGAAATAAAAATTTTGCAGCTTTAGTAAATTTTTGCATAGCCTTTCGAATTTCTGATATGATACGTAAGCTATATTTCATAATACCTTTAACATGGTCTTCGGGAATTTCAAAGAGAGCTACCATATTAGCCGTTGGTGGAAAATCACAGATAATTATATCGAATTGAAGGTTTTGAGTTGTATCTTCTGCGTCTAAAATTTGTTGGAAAAAAATAGCATTTTTTAAAGCGATCGGAATTGAATCTGCATTAAAGGTATTATCAATGTATTCTTCCAATTTTGGAATTAAATTCACAATAGGAGTCATTTTCATTAATTTTCTTGACTTTTCAGCAAATTCTTTTGTATATTTTTCAGCATAAATATGAGGATCTGGTTCGATTGCCCATAGATTGTCTTTTATGGGAGTTATATTGTTCCCTATCTTAATTCCAAATAAATCAGTCAAATTGTGAGCAATATCAAAAGAGATCAAAAGAATCTTTTTATTTGGTAATAAATCAGATACTTTAACCGCAGTCGCACTGCTAATAGAACTTTTTCCTACGCCTCCTTTCCCACCAAACACTAGTAAATATTCTATCAAATTATTTCCGGTTATATATAATTACTTTATTGGAATAAAAAAGAGGTGAATCTATAAAAATTGTTTCCTAATTTTAAGATTGTTATTTTTTATTACTGGTTTAAAAAAATATTAGTAAAATTTCAATAAGATGAGGGAAAAAAAACAACTCTACCAGTGATTTCATTTTCATTATCCTTTTTAAAATAGAAATAGAATCTACCAAAATTTGTTTTATATATTGTCTTAAAATTTTTATGAATATGAGTTGTAAATATCTTTTCAATTATTTTCTCATCCCAACACATAATATTAATGTTTTCATTTAAAAATTAAATAATAGAATAATACCTAAATATTAGGTAGATTTGAATTTAAATTCCAAAAAAATAAATTTGAAAATTTCTATATCTATATCATTAAAAAATAATTTATATGACGAGTTTAGTGTAAATCAATTATTATATCACTATTATATATGTTATTTATTTAAAAATTGAAAAATTTAGATAAAAATTTAATTACAAAAAATAGGAGTGTGATTATATAATTACAGATAATGGTCATTATACTTCTAATTTCACTACGAAATACCATATCATAGCAAATTATAAAGTAAATGGAGTGGTTGAAAAGAGCGATATTGTCGGTGCCATTTTTGGGCAAAGATAAATAGCCACTTCGGTCATATCGCCTAAACCGAAGGTCTTTTATCGGATTTAGACTTAAGGGATTTACAAAAAAGTGGGAGAATAGGAAGAATTGAGGTCGAATTAACGACCGAAGAGGGAATATCTAAAGGAACAATAATTATTCCTTCAAGTCTAACAAGAAAAGAGACCGTTTTATTGGCAGCGACAATAGAAACCGTGAGTCGAGTAGGTCCTTGTTCCGCACAAATTGACCTAGAAGATATCAAAGACATTCGCGAAGACAAAAGAAAACAAATTATCAAACGAGCAACGGAATTATTAAAAAAATGGGATGAGAATAGTCCCGAACCTAGGGAAATTGAAGAACAAATTTCTCAAGATATAAGACTTAGTGAAATTAAAAAATGGGGGCCTGAAAATTTACCTGCAGGTCCTAATGTTGATATTAGCCCAGATCTCATAATAGTTGAAGGAAGAGCAGACGTCTTAAATTTAATGCGTATAGACATCAAAAATGCTATTGCAGTGGAAGGCACTCAAATACCTAAGTCAATAATTGAATTAATTCGTAATAAAAGCCCAATTACTGCTTTTTTAGATGGAGACCGGGGAGGCACAATAATCTTAAATGAATTATTACAAGTGGCACACCTTGATTATGTTGCAAGAGCTCCTGATGGGCTTGAAGTTGAAGAATTAACAAGAAAACAGATGGTTAAAGGTCTTCAAAATAAGAGACCAGTTTCAGAGATAGTTAATAATAAAAATTTATCAGTAGATATACCGCGTAAGGGGAAAACAGTAATTGAAAAAAAAATAAAAGATTCGAAGAATAAATATAAAAATATTTTAAAAATATTGAAGCTCAATAAAGGGTCAAAAATTGCTGAGTATATTTCTAACTCTAAAATAACAAAAAAAGCAATTGGAATTGACTCAGAGGAAAATATTCTTTTTGAATTAGATACTTCGGAAGTATTTGATAATTTGAGTGAATTTTCCACTATTAAATACTTAATATTGGATGGTATTTTATCTAAAAGACTAATTTCCTTGGCAATAAAAATGAAAATAGATGCAATCATTTGCGTTGGAACAGAAGAAAATTTAAAAATTCCAAGACAAATAAAAGTTATAAAAGTTTAATAATTCACTTTAACATCAATGGGTAATCCTCTTATAAGAGAATTTGAAATTATGCAATATTCTCTAAAAATTTCAATGCATTTATCAAATTTTTTCTTGTTTTTTCCTTCAAAATCGATAATATTTAATTCTACACTTACATTAACTATTTCTAAATGATTATAAGGTTTTCTATGAGTCATTTTACCATCTACAACAATATTTAGTTCTTTTATTTCAAAATTATTTTTTTCTAAACAAAAAATAAAACTAGAGCCAAGGCATCCACCTATTCCAACTAAAATATATTCAACGGGACTTGGTCCTCGATCATTTCCCTTAAAAGAGCGAGGCTCATCTATTAATATTTTTTTAAAGTGTCTAACCTCCGCTCTAAATCCAAAATTATCAATCCAATTTATATTAACTTTCATAAAAATCGTAACTTTTTCTAAATTCCAATCAATTATATATTTTACAAAAATTCTATATAATCTTTTAAAATGAAAAAAAAATATGGTAATTAAAAAAAGGAAGATTAACCAAAACCCAGCATTCCAGCTAAAAGTGAGAATAATAACTGAATAACGTAAGATACAGCTCCGAGTATTACCATTCCAATCAGACAAATTTTCGTGACAAGCCAATAATCTTTTCTGGATGGCTTAGTAGCAACTTTAATTATTCTTTTTGTACTTTGAAGGAACTTTTTTACACGAGCTTTAATCGAAGTCTCAGAAATTCTTGTTGCTTCATATTTACTCATAATTTATCATTAAGGTTTATCGTAATTTAAATTTATTTTTTATAAAAGTAATTATAACCTATAATTTAAATTAATTTCTGAAATGTTTTATTATTTTTTTAGGTCGATTCTAAACTAAATATTTTATCAAGGAAAATATTTACATCAAATAATTCCAAATCATTATAACCTTGACCGGTACCAACTGCGAGAATAGGTTTCTTAGTTTCAAAAACAATTGATAATGCTGCACCTCCTTTTGCATCTGCATCTAATTTGGTTAAGATTGAGGCATCAATTCCAACTTCTTCATTAAACTTTTTGGCTTGTTGTAAGGCATCATTTCCAGCAAGACTATCTCCTATAAATAGAACCAAATGAGGCTCAACAACTCTCACAATTTTCTTCATTTCAATCATAAGATTTTTATTACTTACTTGTCTGCCACTAGTATCTATCATAACAACATTTATACTTTTTGCAGTCGCATGTTCTACAGTATCATATGCTACTGAAGCAGGATCTGATTTGTAATTATGTTTAATTACCTTAATTCCAACGTTATTCATATGTTCTAATAATTGTTCAATTGCTCCAGCTCGAAATGTATCACTAGCAGCTACAACGCATCTCAAACCGTGTTTCTTTAAATATGTTCCAAGCTTAGCAATTGTGGTAGTTTTGCCTGTTCCATTAACACCAAGAAAACATATAATATATGGCTTGCCTTGATTATTTACTTTTTCAATATCATTTAGTAAATCTATAGGTTTCACATCAAGAATTTTAAAAATAGCATCTTTAAGTGCAAAATTCACTAAATTTTTAGTAGATTTAAATCGGCCAACAATTTCATTTTCAAGAGTTTCATTCATTAATGCACAAACCCTCTCTGCAACATCTAAGGCAACATCATTTTGCAATAAAATTAGTTTTAAGGTGTTAAGCGGTTTTTCTGTCTTTTCAAGTGATAAAGTTTTTTTTGAAATTTTCTCAACAAAAAAGGACAAGCTTTTTTTTAGGTTTTCCAGCATGATTTAAATTGGTTTCTTACTCTAAAAAATATCATTTTTTTTTTATTTTTGAAGACCATCTTGAAATTGGCTCAGTTGTTGTTGTACTCTCGGTGTTAATGATTTTATATGGGAATCTAACTGTATATATTGATTTACTAATGACTCTCTTTGTTCGTTATGACGTTTTATTAACTCATCAATGTAATCAGTACTTTCTTCATAGTTTTTTTCAATTATAACATCCGAGCCTATATACATAAGAATTTTATTAGATTCTAAAATGTTAGCTTTAATATAAGCCATTCCTCCAATTGGAACAACTAGCTCATCTCCCGATTTAAGTTCTGTAAGACCTTCTATTGTTTTTTTTGTGGTCTTTACTAATTGTAGAGAATTATCGATAATTTCAATCTGATTTTTTAAAAACTCAAATTGCTGTTGTAGGAAATTTAGGCTTTGTAGTTGACGCTGGAGATCCTGTTGATTTTTCATTCTATTCACAAAATTTTTTATTAAAATAATAATTTATTTATTTGGTAGTGGAAATTTCTCTTAAAACCATATCACTTATTTCCTCTGGCTTAATTACCTTAATCTTTTCAATTTTAATCTGCCTTCTTAATAAACCTGTTGAAGTTATTAAAGTCAAGACTTTTTCAAGTGCATCTTCTTCTTTTATAGCCCGAACATCTTTCCGAAATAAGTATTTAACTCGGTTCCTAGTATAGAATCCCGAAATTCTAAAGATTTTTACTTCACTCACTGTAATTTCAACGATATTTGATTGATTCGATTATTTTAATTTAATTTTTTGTATTTTTTTAAACATTAAAATTTTGGTAATTTGTAATACAAATAAGATACAGATTAAAGGTGGAGAACATTTGTTAGTCTCATCAATTCAGGACCAGTTGAGAGTAAGCCAAAAATTCCAGTTGTATCATTTACGATCGCCCCAGAACCTAAATAAGGAATCCCCCGATTGATCGTACTGAGATCAACGTGTACCTTCAAATAATCAGAGACAACATCAACATTTTCATCGGTAGAGAGAGGGTGAATACAACAACCGTGATTGTTAGTAATCCCATTAGAACCGGGGAGATGGTTACCTCCGAATTCAAATACGTTAACTTCTACATCTAGAACATCTTTAATGATCTTTTGATGGCTTTTAAGAAAAGAGCTTATAATAGCACCTTTATCGTTACATAAAATCATATTTCCTAATGCGTTGTCCAATGAGTTAACAACTTCAATCTGAACAGAATCTCCAACTTCTCTTTTTAGTTTTTTAAATTCCTCGTCATATACTATTCTCGGTAAGAGTATTCCCTTATTATTTAATGCAACATAGACACCAAGAAGTGGAGATCTATTAATATTTATGGGAATTAAAAGATCAAAATTTTCCTTTAATTTTAAAAGTAAATTTTGGTCAATATTCAGCGGGTATAAGACCCAAGAATTATTTGCTGCTAAATAGACACCTATAGAATTGACTCCAAAAATTTTAGACTTTATTGCTGTAATGATGTCCAGCTCCGTGCTATTTGGATAACCAATCAGTTCACTTTTCTTGTCTAAATAGTAGAATTAGGCTAAATAACAAACTACAAGCCCGTCGAGATTTTTTGTTGCTCTTATTTTGATTTTTCTTGGGGGTTTGCTTATACCTCGAGACCATATTTTTTCATTAACATCTTGAGATATAATCAAAGCTTCAGGTTTAAAGTGGCGAGTCATAAATTTTCTTAAATATCTAACAGATTTTTTAGCCCATTTTGTTCTGGGTCCATGTCTAGCTTTATATAATGGAACAATATAAATTCTCTCATCGATAATTTCTTCTTCTTTCGGAATTTCTTCAATTTCTTCTTCTCGCTCAATTCCTTCTTCTTCCGCAAATAATTCCTTAATTTCTTCTTTCTCAGCTACTTCATCTAAACTAAATTCTTCGATTTCCTCGATTTCTTCTTCCTCCTCTACTACTTCCTCTCCCGTTTCTTCTTTTTCTTCGATTAATTCTTCCTCTAGATCGTCAAGACTAATTTCTTTTTCCTTTTTTTTACCCATATTTCACACCATTCTTGTTATCCTTTCTTTAATTTCTGATTTCTCCAATGTCGTTGGGAATAAGGAGAACTTTTTATTTTTGAACGTGTTTTCATCGTTACCCACGTTGGCACTGAGCGATTTTGCTTAAGTGCTTTACCTCTGCGGAGTTTATGGGCTAAATCTTTATTTCTGCTCATGATTTTCAGCTTTAATATCTATTTTACTTAATTTTTAATTAGAAATGTTTAATCTTAAAATCTCTTTTTTTCGAACTTTGGGTTAATTGCTCTAACAATTTTTTAAATTGTTCATCAGATAATGGTATTTGACCTCTAAGTCTTCCTGTTTGAAAAAGTTGAATTAATTGTAACTCAATCATTTGAGCAAATTCTGGTTTTACTAATTTAATATTTTCTAAGCGTTGTCTTCCTTCTTGTGAAAGAATTTGTCGCATTATATTATATTTTTTTAGTTCGAGTTCTTTTTGTTGATATTTTGCAAGTTCTTCTTGTGCAGCTTGTTGTTGAATCTGTGTTAATTTTTCTCGTTTAATTCTTTCCAGTTCTTCATCTTCATTACTCATTAATTATTACACCCTTTAATTCTAAGTTTATAGACCCTGCAAAAAAATGTGTTCGGGTTGCTACTTTTCTCGTAGGAGCCAATGGGCAGTTCGTTCTAGAAGCGATATACCTTCGGGAGACACTTTTCTCCCACCTTTTTCTGTTTTCTCAAGTAATTTTGCATTCTCTAATTGCTGGATTGCTACTCTAATTATTTTACCACTACCCTTTGCACTATGTGCAGGTTTTGAACCCCTTCGATTTTTTCCACTATACTTTTTTCTCATTCGATTTACGCCGATTGGACCAAACTTCCAGATCTTTCGCAAGACGGATGCAGATCTAACATACCAAAAATTTTCTTGGTCTAAAGGTGCAATTTCTTTATAGAAAGCGGTCTTCCAGAATTCACTACCTTCTGGGGGTTTTATTTCTGAGTATTCCTTTAATTTTTCGGATACGGCTTGTATCAATTTTATTGGTTCTACACTATAAATCGACATAACTTCTATATTGCTAGAGCAAAACTTGATATTTTATGAATATTTTAATTTATTTATTATTTGTAAAAACATACAGAAATTAAAAAATTTTCGGAAATTTTATAATTTAAGATAATGAATCTGAGAAATAAGTATTTTGATGTATTACATAGCAAAGCGCTAGTTAATATTGGAAAATCAGGGTTAAATTCTGAAGGGTTGATTAATCATATATCTAAAATGCTTAAAAAAGAAAAGATATTAAAAATTCACGCCCTTAAATCAGCCTTGGTTTTAATAGAGATTAAAGATATAGCCGAGCTAGTCAAAAACAAAACCAACTCTTTTTTACTTGACGTACGAGGACACACCTTCATCATTTCAAAATCTGATATTAAAAAAAAAATATATTCTCCTAAAAATTCAATATGAAAAAAAATAAACAAATTATTAAAAAAATCGCATTATCTCGGATAAGATTTTTATTTGAAAGAGCAGATGAAATATTTCCGCAAGATCAAGATCTTGCAAATAGATATATAGATCTCTGCCAAGCTTATAGTCGGCGTGCAAATTTAAAAATACCTAAGGAATTAAAAAGACGAATTTGCCATTCTTGTAAGAGATTTCTTGTTCCAGGAGTGAATTGTCGTTATCGAATGCAATCACGTCGGGGAAAAGGTTCTCATGTGACCTTAACCTGTTTTATTTGTAATAATAAAACTCGTTATTATATTAAAAAGAAAAATCCAAAAATAAGAAAAGAAAAAAAAGAAAATTCTCCATAAAGAGCTGAGAAATCTTACGCCATTGATTATAATTCTTGCAGAAACTGGACTTGAATTAATACCTGATGAATTAAAACCAGAAAAAATCACTAAAAAAAATTATGATCCTAATTATTATCCCTCTATGATCCTTGATAATGCAATATATCATCCAATTATGAATAAACTTCCCAATGCTGGAAAAAGGGGGAGACCTGATATCGTCCATCAATTCCTACTTAATTCCTTAGGCTCTCCATTAAATAAAAAGGGGCTTTTACAACTCTATATTCATACTATAAATAATAAAATTTTTAAAATTAATCCACGGCTACGGATTCTACGTAATTATGAGAGATTTAAAGGTCTTATAGCAAAATTATTAATTGAGCGAAATATCAAATCCGAAAGAGAAACTTTAATATCCGAATATTTTGGCTCGTTAAAAGATTTAATTATTGAAATAAATCCTTATGAAAAATTTTTACTCTCAAGTAAAGGTAAATTAACCAAAAATCCAATTACCTTATTTTCTTCAGATTTAACTAAAAAAATATTAGTTCTTATTGGCGGTTTCCAAAAAGGAATGTTTAATGAAGATATTTTATCTTTATCTAACAACTTAATTTGCCTCTATAATGAAAGTCTAGATTCATGGATTATCGCAAGTAGAATAATTACATTCTATGAATTGGCTATTGAATTATATGAATAAATTTCCCAAAAATTAAAAAAAAATAGATAATTCTTAATAATATTATATTAAAAAATTAATGCGCGTTCGTTGTATAGAGGTAGTATTCAGGCCTTCCAAGCCTGTGGCCCGGGTTCGATTCCCGGCGGGCGCATTTTCTTCTTATATTATTAAATCGTTTAGGGGACAAAACAATTATTACATAATTTTTTAAAATATTTTTAATTAATCAATAAAATATAATAAAAGAATAAATAAAAAAGAAAAATAAAAAAAGAAAAACATAAGCCAAGGTGGCGTAGCCCGGTAATGCTGGAGACTCCCAGTGTTGGGTATGAACGCACCAGACTGAAGATCTGGGTATCGCGAGTTCAAATCTCGTCCTTGGCATTTAATCTAATTTATTCTTGTCCAAGTTTAAAATAAATACTTAGTATAAATTAAAACAAGTTATAAAAATTAAATAATTAGAGATCTACACCAAACTCCTTGAAGAGTTGTTGTATCTCTCGATCTGTAATGAAGCCTTTATGGTCAACGACTTCTTGGATTTTCTTTTGAACACCTTCATAAGTATGTCCGACCGACAGATCAGACATCAGAGTTTTAATTTTATGTCTGAGTTCATTAACTTCATTTGATTTTTCATCTATAATTTCCTTTAATTTTTGTACTTCTCGATATCTTGATGATGCCTTTTCTTGCAATTCAGATGTATCTTCAGATTCTTTTTTTAATTGCTCTTCCATTTTAGAGATTTTTGCAATAGCATCATTTAAATCTGATTTAGCTGATTGTATCTCAGATTTAAGTTCAGTTATTTTCTTATCTGAATCATCATTTTCTTCTTTAAGAGCATTCAAACTATTTTCAGTAGATGATAATTTTTCTTTGGTTTCATTTAAATCATTATTAGTTTTTTCTAAATTCATCTTAGCTGCAGAGAGTTGTTTTTCCAGATCATACGTTTTCTCTCGTAAATTTAATAACATATGACCTTCAATTTTATATTTTTTAGATGGACCCGATTCAATTTTAGGCCATTCAATACTCATTTGTAATTTCCCATCTTAATATTATTATCAATTTTTTTATAAACGTTATAAAAATATATTAAACGAATTTCTATAAAAGATTAATGAAAAAAATCAAAATAAGATTTTTAAAATTAAATTATTAAAGCGATACGTTAAACTCACGAATTAACTTTTCAATTTCCTTGTCTGTAATGAAACCTTTCGAATCAACCACTTCCTGTATTCTGATCTGAACTTTCTGAAGCGTTTCTCCTACTGATAATTCGGACATTAATGTTTTAATTTTATGGTTAAGTTCATTTACCTCATTTGATTTCTCTTCTAATTCAGATTTTACTGCATCTAAATCTCTCTCTTTAGATAATACTTTTTGCCCCAAATCAGATGATTTACCAAAAGTCGATTGTAATTGTTTTTCTAATTCTAAAGTTTTTAATTTTGAAGCTTCAAGTTGCTTTTCCAAATCAAAATTTTTATTTCTTGTGTCATGTAATACTGATTTTGTTGATTCTAAGGTAGATTCAAGTTCAGTTGATTTATTAGTTAAAGCTTGTTTCTCTCCTTTAAATACATTTAAATTTTGTTCAAGAGAATCAATCTTTTCAGACGCTTCATTCAATTGCTGTCCTGTGGAAGAAAATTTTTCTTGAGTTTCACTTAGACTCTTCTCAGTAGAATTCAACTTTTCGTTTGTTTCATTTAAAATACTTTCAGTACTAACCAATTTTTCATTAACTTCATTTAAACTCTTTTCAGTTTTAGATAATTTTGTTTCAGTCTCTAATAATTTCGATTTAGTTTCATTTAATTCATCACTTGTTTTTTCTAAACCCGCTTTAGAAGATGTTAGCTGATTTTCTAAACTAGTTATTTTTTTTCGGAGATCCAAAAGCAAACTCCCATCAACTTTTCTTTTCTTACTTGGATTTGCTTCAATATCTGACCAATCGATGCTAATTATTTAACACCTCTAAAATATTGAATTCTAAATTTATTTGTATATTTATCTTTCTATTTTACATTATTATAAATTTAATTGTTAAATAAATCATTTTTTTTTATCTCTTTTAAGTATTAGCAATTATGTTTTATCTTAATTTCTCAATTAAATAGTAATAATTAAAAATTAAATAATACCCTGAAAAATGAGGGATTTAATTATAAGAGTTGAATAAATTAACCAACTCTTAGAATTCTTTGAAGAGGTCTTCAATATCCTTATCCGTAATAAAACCTTTCAATTCTGCAAGTTTTTGAATTTTTGCACACAGGCTTGGAAATTTATCTTCATCTGAAAGTTCAGTTTCAAGAGATTGAAGTTTATCGTTGAGTTCATTTATATTATTAATTTTTTCTTCTAATTCGCCTTTTAAATTTTCAATTTCCTTTTCCTTTGCCGAAATAATTCGCTCGGCATCAGTAACTAAATTGATTTTTCCTTCAAATTCCTTAAATCTTGTATTAGATTCAGATAATTGTTCTTCTAAATCTGAAATTTTAGTATTACTTTCTTTTAAAGTCAATTCAAGCTCAGAAATTTTGTGAATTCCAATATCTTTATCATCCTTAATTGAATTTAATTCTTTTTCAAGAGAATTTATTTTCTCATTTGTTTCACTTAAATTTTGCTCAGTGGAAGCTAACCATTCATTAGTGGAAGCTAAATTTTTTTCTGTTAATTCATATTTCTCACTTATTTCCTTTAATTTCTTTTCTGTTGTTTCTAATTTCCCATTGGTTTCATTTAAACTCTCTTCTGTCGAAAATAATTTATCACTAGCCTCACTTAGATTCTTTTTACTTTCCGATAAGTTTTTCTCAGTCAATGATAATTTATCCTTGGTTTCAGATAATTCACTTCTCATTTTATTTAATTCTGCATTATTTGAAGTCAACACTTTCTCTAAAGCATTTACCTTCTCTCGAAAATCTAATAAAATTCGACCCTCAACCTTGAGCTTTTTACTTGGATTGGTTTCAATTGAAACCCAATTAATACTCATTAAATCACATCAAATTATTTTTAATTATATTGATCTATTTTTTTTTTAATCGTTATAAATTTATTTATTTCATTATTCTATATATTTCCAATCCCCTAAGTTTTACTGGGATCAAACTTTATATTCATGTTTTTTTCAAATAACTCACATTTTATAGTTATTGTCGGTAGGTTTTTTATATCTATAACTATATCATGTTTTCCTTTACTTTCTTCAAGCTTTTTCATGTCTGCTTCCTTTAATTTCAATAATATTGTTAATTTATCTCCTACAGCAACAGTTTGTCCAGCAAGTGCACCATCCAAAATGGAATTGAGTGTATAATTGTTTCCCCTGAAATAAAAACTTACATTTTCTCTTAAATATTTCATATCATAGATTTCTAAAGGTTCCAAATCGATCATAATTTGTATCATACCAGATAAGTCAGTCGTTTCTAAGTTAAAACCACCTAAGTCAATCGTTTCAGGGACTGTAAATGGTAAAATCCAATTTATAGCTTGAATTTGAATAGAATCAGATAATCCATCATCATTTGTATCTACTAAGTTAATGCATTCTTTCGGGGGAAAGATTTTTTCAATCAAATAGGGAGGAAAATCAATACCTTCCATTATAATACTACAACCTTTTTAATATTATAAAAAATTTTATAATATCTTTAAAGTTTCTTGTTATTTATTAATTTCAGACCTTGAAACCTTTGAAATAAAATTGTATTTTTTCAGAAAAGAAGAAAATAAAAAAGCCAATTGTACTAATTTTAAGAAGATGAAACTATGCAATCATTAATTGTAGCGAAAATATCAGAGACATTTATCTGATCATCACATAATATAATAATTAAGTGCTCCAAAATTTTCATACTCAAAATATAAAAGTTCTGACTATGAATGAGAGAAAAATCCGGTTTTTCAATCCCAATTTCAGAAGTTATATCCTCTGACGATTCATACGTCATAGACATATTAATAGCGATTTTTGCCGGATTAAATTCATCCTCATTGATATATGATCTTTCTACCACTCCATTTTCAGTAGTGATAAGAAGAAAATAAATCCCTGAAAATTTTTGAGTGATATTTTGTATAATTAGATCAAGATCTACACTCATAATGAACTCTATTCTTCTATTCTCTTTTTACCTATATATATTTAATTTATCCAATAATAATATTAATAACTAATGTATAAAAATCCAATGAAAAATCCTTCTGTTAATATTTCGACTTTAATTTTGATTGCCATATCTCATTAATTTAAATTTAATTGTATTTATTTATCTTAATGGAGGTTTTTTATTATTTTTTCTTTGTAATATTTCAAATTAAAGAAATATACTTTATTTTATTGAAATTCTAGTAGGAACGGAGGGATTTGAACTTTCGGAAAACCCCCGAAACGGGGATCTTTCCCCGACCCTTGGCTCCGAAGGCCACCGCTCTATCCGCTGAGCTACGTCCCTATAGAATACATATTATTATAAATCTCGATGTAATATATAATATTTTATTAATTTAACAAAAACACTTAATCCTTACAATTTTATAAACAATATTATCTAATATTTTTTTAGAAATAATTTTTTGTAAAATGAAGATTCTATGAGCGAAAATGATTCTAAAATTAAGGAAAAATTAAATAAAAAGGACTTATCGGATTTCTTTATAGCAAAGTCTGGAAAATTAAAGAATGAAGGAGCAACCCAAGATATTCATAAATTAATTCATCCATTGAGTTTTAGCTATGATACCAAAAAACACCCAGATATGCAACTAATACCACCATGGTTCAAAAACAAGAAAAACTTAAAAGAATTATATTTCAAATTGAAATAAGCAAAAAATTTTTAAAAAAAATCATTTCCCTTTATTCAAGTATTTTGGATCCAGAATATTTAAGCAGTTTTCCGAGAAGGAGCGCATCTGAAACGCTTCCAATTATATTTATTTTACCTGCCATATAAGAAATTGCAGGGTCAATTTTTTCTAAAATAAAATCAGTAAGTACTTTCTTAGTCATGAGAATAACTACATCGGGATCCGGATGGATTTTAAATTCATATTCTATCTTACCATTAGAAATATCCACCCAAAAATTAAAATCAACATCACTTAATTTAACTTGAAAAACTTTTTGAATATCTTTAATAAAATCTATAAAATCAGGATCTGTTTCCGAATATTCTTTATTTAAATTAAGGTAATCTTTAAAATCTCTATCCAAATTAATGTTTCCTTTTTTGATCTTCTCAATCAAATCTTTTTTGATTTTATTATCAACCAAAATTTATGCACACAACCTTAAATAGATAAAAAACCTCAACGTTTTAATAATGCAACTCTCAAATATATTAATTTTTTGGTTTTCCTTTAATTAAATAAAATTGATGCATTCATAAAAGGTTTTTTTAATAAAATATTGCTTTTAAAATCGATATAATAAAATGTCAAATACTTGAGGGATTATTAACGAAAAATTGGGAGACCTTCATTATATATATTTGATAATTTCATATTGGTTATTACTAATATTAAGTAAAATTATCTTGGGACGTAATAAGTTAGAAAAAATTATTGTCATAGAAAAAAAATAAAGAATTACTTAAAAAAATTGGTGTCATAAAAAATGTATAATTCTCTTAAAACATATAATAATAAAATTTATTCTGGTATGAAAATTGGTAATTCTCATCATTGGAATTACAAGAATGGTAAATGGTATGAAATTAAAAAAACTCCTGAAAGATGGGACTTTAAATTCAATTCCATAAAAACCAGAATCAACCCTGCACCTACCAATACTGGCGCCGCCATCAAAACAAAATTTCATTGGTATATAATAGCCGACCAAATAGCCACTAAAATAAATAATAATTCCTACATGACTTCCATGAATGGCGTGAAATTTAAACTGGGACATAAACGCCCCCATTGGAAAACCTTCAGCTATAATTACCCCAATCAAACTCCATATAAAGAACGTATCATAAACATTCTGGAAGATATCATCAAAAAACTTAAAAATGAAAATTAAAAAGAAATAAATAAACAACTTTTAAAACACAAATCTCCCCCTAAAAACTTGGTCCTAAAATTTCAATAAAATTTTTAAATTTTTTACTATTTATTATATTATAATTTTTTACTATTGCCCCTATAGTGTAGCCCGGTCTTCGTAAACTCGATAATGAGTTCCGGCCGAGAGCATTCGGGACTGTCACTCCTGCGACGCGGGTTCAAATCCCGCTGGGGGCGCCAATATTTTTCTTAGATTGATATTTATCTTAGTTTATCTAATACCTATAAAAGAAAAAAAAATAAATTTAAATTAATTTGGAAAAAAAAAGAAAAGGAAATTTTTTGTGTTACCTTATTAATTTACTTAAAGCTAAGCCTATAATTCGTCAAATAGATCTTCTGCAATTTCCATGGAAAGTTCAATAATCTCTTGGAAAAACATGGCATCTTGAAGATTTCCCTCAACAGTTATATCTCCCGCCATGTATGCACTGGTGGCATCAACTTCCCCGAAGAGCATCCCAATTCCGATTTTTTTAACTGCACTAAACGTGAATGTGGGATCTTCAACCATACCTTCGCCCCAGGTCATCTTTCCCTCCTCTACCTTTAACCAATACTTATTATCAGCGTCCGTTAAAACCATTTGTACTCGGACGGTCGCATCGGCAATTTCATCTTGAATTTCTTCGTTCTCATTTGCTAGATCTACGAAAAAATCCCAGACAACAGGGATAGCATCAACGTCAGCTGCGTCAGCACCGGCTTCCATAAGGCTCTTCAATTTTACAAGTTTTTCTTTATCAACCATTTTTTTAACACTTTTATGAATAATTTTTTTAACAATTTAATTTTCAAAAATAAATTGATTTTAATTGTTACAATTTTAATTTTTGATTGATTGATTTAAAACTTTTTTGTTCTTTTATTTAGCTATTTTGGATTAAGTTGTTTGCTTAAAAATTTTATTAAAATCTGAGTGGTTAATTTCAAATAATATATTGATTTTTAGAAAAATTTGTCGAATAAATGAATATAATTTTGATATAATAACTTAAAACGAATAATTAAGCTTACATTTAGCATTTTTTTCTTTATATATGTTCTTTTTATTTATGATTTATAGGATTTAAAACAACCCGTCTCAAATTTTAAGAACATAGTAATAAAAAAAATATGCGAGAGATGGAAATTAATAGTAAGATTATGAGTGGTAATGAAGAACCGAGATTTGGCAAAATGAATTTTTTAGGAGATTCGATTAAAGATATTCTTTTTGAGGAGAATTATTTAGCACTATTGAAAGAGAAGATTGTGAGATTAAACCAAAGCCAAATTCAACAAAGGGAATTAAAAAAGCTGATAATTAAGCACGGTTTTAAATCGGTAGAGGATATTAAAGAAGTAATTAAGTTATTTATTGAAGCAGAGATAAAGAAATATATTGAAAATACTACAACTCAGAAAGGTAGGTTGGAGAAATACAAGCAATTACTTAGTAAAGTTTCTTCCAGGATAGATAAAATATATAGAAAATTAAATAATTCCGATAAATTAGAACTTGATAAAATTACGAGTAAAAAAGTTCGCGATTCTTTGATCTCTGCTGAGAAGATATTTGAATATTATAAATCAAATGATGATCTTCCTGATGCTTCCCCAATAATTAATAATTATGCTAAAGCGCTTGAAATTATGCTGGATGAATGTATTTCTGTTTATTTTAAGTCTTTAATTAAAAAGAAATATTTTCAAAAACAAATGTCTCCGGATATTTACAAGAAATTTGGATGGCTTAAAGATAATAAATCGATTCCATTGGGAGGTTGGGTAAAAATTATCGAGTCTTTTGAGGATGAGGAGAGTTTAATCGAGATAAAGGAATTTAAGGATTGTTTATTGGATAAAATTGATAATGGGATATTGAATATTATTAGAAATGCATGTTTATATTTAGCTGATTTGAGAAATTCAAAATCTCACCGTGAAACTATAACAATGGAGGAGATATTTTCTCATAGGCCGGAGATAATAAAGTTATTGAATCCAATTATTAATAAAATATACTAGTTTTTATTGAATTAAAGGAATAATCCTGGTAAAACTGATGAAAATTTCAATAATTATTGTTAGAAGATTATTTAAGAAGTTTTTTGAAGTCAATTTCATTTAGGAGTGCTTTATTCAGAGATTCAGTATTTATTTGATTAGTATTACTAAATTTCATTAGATCAAGTTCCATTTGGTTGGTATGTTTCAGAAATAAATCTCCCTTTTTTCTTCCAATCTCTTTATATATTTCTTCTTTCATATTTTTTAGAGATTCCACTCTTTCAAGGCAAAAATTTACAAAAAAATTTCCTGTGTCTTGTATCATTTTATCATTCCATTTTTTTTAATTAATAATTGAATATATTTTATTAAAAAAGGGTTAAGAGTGGCGAATAAGTAATCAATCTAAAAAATAAAAATAAACACTAATATAAGACAATGAATAAATAGATAAACCACAAATAGTATAATCAAAGTTTTTAATAATTTTAATAAATATTTGAGAAAATAGTATGAGAAATTTTAATTATTATCAACCAACCCGTATTAGATTCGGATGGGGTCGTGTAAATGAAATAGGGAGAGTAGTTGCGCGTATTGGGAAGAGATGTCTTTTAGTAACGGTCAAATCCTTTCCAGCTTTACAACCATTATTTGAAAAGATAAAAAATTTATGTACTGAGGCAGGTGTTGAATTATTTCATTTTGAGGGAGTTATTCCCAATCCAACAATTGAATGCATAAATCTTGCTTCTGAAATGGCTATAAAAAATAAAATTGATGTTGTTTTGGGAGTGGGCGGAGGCTCTAGCATTGATACTGCTAAAGCTGTGGCTGTCGGTGCAACTCATGAAGGAGAAGCATGGGATTACCGTCTGGGGCAAAAGCGAATTGTAAATAAAAAGCTACTTCCAATTATTGCAGTTCCTACTATAGCTGGCACAGGTGCCGAAGTCACAAATATGTCAGTTTTAAAAAATGCAAATGAAAAAATAAAATCTGCGCTTGCTGATTGGTCTCTCTGTCCGAGGGTTAGTATTGTTGATCCTGAACTCACGTTAACGGTTCCACCGCATATTACAGCTTCTGCTGGCTTTGATGCTTTTTGCCATTCATTTGAAAGTTATTTAAACATAAATGCATCATATTATATCGATCTTATTGCGTTGGAATCAATAAAACTGGTAATCAAGCATCTTCCAATTGCTGTTGATGATGGGTCAAATAGGAAAGCAAGAGAAGCACTTTCTCTAGGTAGTACCCTTGGAGGTCTTTGTATTGCAAATGCAGGAACAACTTTGCCTCATGGAATAGGTATGGCTATTGGAGGGCATACAACAAAGATAATGCATGGAGAATCTCTTGCAATTATGTATCCTGAAATAAACCGATGGACGTGGAAGCATGCATTATCTAAATATGCAACGGTAGGAAGACTATTTAATCCTGAATTAGAAGATGAGTCTGATAAAATTGCAGCGGAAGAAGCATGTAATGAAATAGATATGTTTCTTAAAAAAATCGGTATGTGGATGGATTTTAAGGATAAAAATGTGCCTGAAAGTGATTTAAAAGCTATTGGTGATGATGCAATTAAACTTCGGAACTATACCATTCATCCCAAAGTTGCTACTCTTGAAGAAATAAACACTCTGATTAAAAGAAGCTACAAGAGGTAGTAATTAAATATTTTCAGTCCATAAATGGAGTATTATTATTTTATTTTACTATCTTTGAATTTTTATAATAAAGGGATAAGGTATTTTCAATGGGATAACCTAAAATTAAGCCTGTTTCCCATAATTTTGCACCTAACTCTGTGTCCCACGTGTCTATATATTCACTTAATTTTTTATATTTTTTTGCATCAATCTCTTTTACGATATCGTCAAAATCTGCATAATCTTTTTTAAGTGATTCAAGGTCAAATAAATCATATAAACTTCCCTTCTGACCGAGAATAACTTGATAACTTTTTTCTCTTTTTTTATACTCACAAAATAGTCCTTTTAATTTCGCAACTTCACAATATTGTTTTGCTTCTTCAAGTGTATTTTGACATAAAACGCCAAAGGGTTTTTTGCGATCTATGGTTCTCTGGAATATTTGTTTTTTCACATCTTCTTCAGTAGGCATTTCTGCGATGTACCATCCTCCACTAAGATGTTGATTGAAATCGTTTATCATTGGAGATTTGAAATATATTTTTTTGGGAATAAAATCGTATTGATATAATTTTTTACCTTGATCATAAATTATTTTGATGTTGAAAAACTTCCCCTCTTTTATAAAAATGCCATGTTTTTTTTTCTTCTTCATTGCAGTAATTTTTTTGGGGATATATTTCATAAAATTAAATTATTAGATTAAAAATATCGAACCTTTTTCTCAGATACAATCTAAGATTGATTATTTGAATTATTTTTTTAATTTTTTCGTCCTTTTTCTTTCTCTGATGCTTTTTTAAGTTTTTCAATGAAATCCTCGCGTACGGGGTAGAAAATATCAAGCATTATAAAGGGTTCATTACCAATGCAGGTATCGCTATGTGGAGTATTTGGTGGTATACAATAAAAATCACCCTTTTGAACAACTCGTTCCTCGTCGCCGATGCGTAATTTCGCTTTACCGGAATATACCATACCTATTTGTTCATATGGATGGGAATGTAGAGGTACAGTGCTCCCTACTTTTGTTGTATTGAGCACCATCATCATCTTTTCACCATGTAGGCCTGTTAGAATAATAGTCTCAAGTTGTGGAATTTGACTTAACTTAGGCCCATCTTTTGGATCTATAAAGTAAGAAATTTTTCCTTGTTTCATTTATTTATCTCCTTTTATTTTTAATAATGTATTTAATTTGATAACATATATTTAGGTATAGAACATATATTATGATTTGGGTGATGTGATTATGAGAGATCATAATCGACAGTATTGTTTTTAACGTTATTTGCATTCTCTACACCATAATTTACCTTTATTATTTTTAAAAACTCAGCGGGTTCATTTCCCTCGTTTATCGGCACAACTGAATAATCCAAACCTATTTTTCCTCTTAAATCTTGACTTATTTGTGCTCCTATAAATTTCTTTCTAACGGATGATTCTGTCCTTTTCCATAACCAAATTGTTCGCTTAGGATGATCACTAATGATTATGTATACTTCAGAAGTGTTTAAAATAACCCTTATATCTTTATTAATTTTTATTTCATCTGTTTCTCCCGAATCTAATACTTTTAATAGCTGAATCACTATTTATTTCACTCTGCTTTTATTGAAGAAAATTTTATTTTTCCATAAATGTGAAATATACTCATTTATTTTTTTAAAAATTTTTCCAATTTTTTTAATATTTTATAAAAAAATAGAGTTGCATTAAATAAAAAACAAATTAAAGGGGTTCTACCGGCAGAAAAGAGAACGTTTGGTATCAGGAAAAAAATAAGAAAAAAGATTTTTTTTAATATATTTTGATTTCTTTCTAGGCCAGATTTTATCGAATGGATTCAAGTTTCTTTTTATGTATTTCCTCGAGTTTTTTTCTCATCTCTTCAAGTTTTTCGCCGTGCCATGGATAGAAATAAATGAATATCAGGCTAATCGCCGCAAGTATTGCTGGAACAAGTAGAAATAATATTTTTATGCCAATTAATGCTTCGGCTGATTGAGTATCTGCGCCCTGAACGAACCCAAAAGCTAGAAAAATTAAAGTTGCAATCACAGGCCCAATACTAGCGGCGGGTTTGGTAAATAGCGCATTAATCCCTAAAAACATACCTTCTCTACGAGTTTCTTGGTTTACCTCATCCTCATCCATAGACAATGCCATTAAAGATCCAGTTGTGAAAATTCCATATCCAGCAAAAAAGGTTAACCAAGCAAAACCAATCCATAGTAATAATTCTGATCCTGGTATTAATGCAAATATAAATATAATCACTCCACCTATAGCTCGCAATATACCAAACCTTAAGATTATTTTTCTCATACCCCATTTAGGTCGTAGCTTCATGCATACAATATAGGCACTATAGCCTACAAAAATAAATATTAAGAAATAGATGACAGTAACCATTGTAGAGTTTAATCCAAGGATAAACATATATGCGAATAAATAACTTAAACCTACGCTTCCTATAAGAATCCCAAAGAAATTATATCCAATAAAGAGCAAAAATGATTTTAACTTAACGGTTTCTTTTATAGATTTCCATAATGGAAATGACTCATCTTTTCGAAATTCTGGTTTTTCTTCACACATATAAGCTGTAAGCAATGCAAATGCAGTTGATATAATTGCTACAATAATTATTATAATTTGAAATTCTATAGAAGTTGCATCCATAGCCCCTAAGATGAGTAAAAAAGGCACGACTGCTATAGCCCCTATAAGTAAGCTAATAAAATTTGCTTTATTCCGCTCATCAATATTTGAAGTCATTTCCGGTAATAATGCCATCCAAGCAAGAACAACGAGCGTAAACATTGTGTCGTATAAACAAATACTAATTGTAAAATGAATAAAAATTATAATTTGATCAGTGTAACTCCAAGGAAACCATATAAGCAGGAATGCTATTGCCCAAATAGGTGCGCCATATTTAATATAAATTAACCTACGACTACCCCACTTTTCTCGATTAGTCCGATCCGAAAGTTGCCCAAGTAACGGGTCGTTCAGAGCGTTTACAGTCATATATATAACTAGTCCAATTATAAAATATATTGGGAGCAAAAGTAAATCATTATAGAATAGTTCTATGTATTTAAGATTGAAGACATACATAAATAAACCCGCAGGAATAGAACCGAATCCGTATCCTATTAAATTCTTCCTACTTAACTTATCTGAAGTTTTATTTTCCATAATTTATCATACTTTTTTTTTAAATCAATAACTATTTTATTTTAAATAGATATAAATATTTTTAAAATGAGAAAAAAAGAAATTTCATGATTAAAATTCTGAATTGCATTATTTTAAAAAAATAGTGAAGTGGTATTTTTACATTTATGTAAGCGTTTACTTGTTTGTTGCAGTCAATCAAAATGGTAATGACAAAATAAACCTTTAAATAATAATAACTTTCTTTGTAAAACAGATAAAAAGTGTTATTTAGTATAAGATTATTTAAAAATATTTGATTTGAACCAAAGAAAATATTGGGAGATGTATTTAATTTGAACCAACAAGATGCATTAAAGTTTTTTCATGCATATATTAATGAAATGATAAATCTTGGCGGAGAGAACCTACCTCGAAGTATATCAACACGATTGGGTAGTAAATTGGCAAAAATCTACAAAGATCGAGAAATAGAGTCTCTAGAGCAGGCTTTAAGAGAATTATATGAAGTATTAGGGGCGGATGTAAAAGTAGAGAAAGTAAGTGAAAAAAAGTTCCATATAAGGATCAAACATGCTTACCAATTTTGTCCGATTGGAGGGCTATTTAATCCTTCAAAAAGGGAAAGGTTTTTGGAAATTGTCTGTATTCCTTATACAATTGGATTTCTTAAAGAATTTAACCCCGTTAATGGATATCAAATAGAATTAAAGAATTGTATCCTACGGGATGGCGGTCAACTATGTGAATATGATTTAATTTTAAATCTAAAGGACCAATTGGGAAAATTACACAATGTCATATATTAAAAAGACTGAGACAATTTTATTTAAAATAAAAAAGGAATAAAAAAAAAAAATTATTAAAATATTGCAATAGCCAACCAGAATAGGAGTAATCCGATTCCGAAATAGATAATAGAGCTAAGATAAGTTACGTGTTTTGAGTAATTTTTAAATTTCCTTCCACTTTCGGTTAAAATGTAATTCACTTGTACGTATGGTGTAGGAGCGCGTCTATACCAACCGAAAATTTGAACGTTTTGACCGATTAATTTATCAACTCGCATGATTGCCCAGAAGAAATCGACAATCCTCAGTCCAAATCTGTAATCTACAGTAATTAAGCCTGTCTCGTCTTGAACCACAAGGTCTTCTGAATACCACAGTCCTGGAATCCCTCTTCCGATTATCTTTCCCTGAAGAATTGTAGCAACTGGACGTATCGGACTTACTTTCACGTTAGTAACTAGTTCTGCAATTGTATAAGGTTGGAAACTTCCTCTGTATTTATAAAGTGTCCTGGCGATAACGGCTAATCCCATAAGATTCAAACCGATTGCCCAAAAGAATAATATATTTATTCCGAGCAGCAATGTAGAATAATTAAATACTAAGTTAATAATCCACAAAATCGTGAATCCGATACAAGAGATAAATACTAAGGAAGGAAGCCATAACCAGAATAAATCAGCTAAGAATTGATCCCATAAAGATTTTCCTGCCTGTTCTTCCGCTCTTTCCTTAGTTCTTGAGAGATTAATTTCAGGTTTTACATTAAATTCAGCACATCGTTTATTTAGTGCTAAAATTCTTTTTGCAGGAAGGGGGTGTGTGCTAAACACTTGATAATATTTAGCCCATGGATTATGAAGGTCCCATGCAGCCGCTGCTTCAATATTTTCTTGAGAAAACCCACCTGAGGCGCCTACACTTGCTAATGCTAATTTTTTTGCATCTTTTTTATTATAGATACCTAGCGATCGTAATGTATGAACTTTCGATTTATACATTTCAGATGTCTTATCTTGAGCTTCAAGAAGTCCGTAGGCTATCTTGACTAATGCTGTAGATAAATAGTTCGGATTTTCCATCATTTCCGCGCTATTTTCATCAGCGTAGTATTCTCTGAATCTTGAGATTAACAATGTTATCAGATATCCAAAATAATATGCAAAGTAAGAAAGCACACCAATAATTAAAAGCGCTAAACCGAAATATCCACCCTTCTCATCCCTTCCACGTGTAGTAGAGCGTCCAGCGAAAAAACACCACCTAGCTACTACATATAGAAGTACTGGAATTGCGCTCGCTAATGTCATAATTATAAAGTCTGAATGAACTACATGACCCATCTCATGAGCGACTACAGATGCTTGTTCTTTTTTATTAAGATGTTGTAGAATCCCAGAGGTAATTACTACGCGGGCATTGTTTTTATGATGGCCGAACGTAAAGGCATTAGGGTTTCCATCGTCAATTAAGCCCATTCGGGGAGTTCGGATATGAAATTTTCTCACATGTGCGTCAACAATGTCTGCAAGGTGCGGATATTGACCTTTAAACTGATCAAACGGAATCCAGTCAATCCGATAGATCCAACCGATGATGTAGGGACCGATTAAATACTGGAAACCTATTATTATGAGAGTAATAGCTAACATGAGCCACAGGCTCCAATTAAGCCACCAACCAATCATATTTATGATTGCAAAAAGTAGTGCAAATAGGAAAAATAGCATAAAGCAAGACCTAATTTTATAGCCCATTATTTATCACATATTTTGTTTAGGTTTTTTTATTAATTTAAAAATTTTAATTTGTTATAGAATTAGGAAACCATCTATACATATATTTTTTTTGTTTAACCCATGAAAACGGGTAGTTTATTTTATTCATATTAAAAAATAATAGAATAAATTTATATTAAACAGAACTATTATTCATTAAATTTTTAGAGAAAAATCAAGAATTTTAAATCTAAAAACAGAGAAAATTGTTAAAGTAAAAAGAAATAATTATAAATTAAATCTTATTAATTATGTAAAATTAAATATTATTTAACAATAAACACAAATAAAGTAATCCGATTATAAGTGAAATTTTAATGTCGCTAAAAGAATTTACGAAGGAAGTATTTACGCAATATGGTTTTACCGAAGATATGATTGGTGTTTATTTAACTTTTCTAAGGCTTCCACGCGCTACGATAAGTCAAGTTTATATGTATATAAATAAAGATAAAGATATTGCGTTTGAAAGTTTAGAAGCGGATCTTCAGAAAATCACAGAAATTACAGCCGATTTAGAAAGTAAAGGATTTTTAAAGAAAGTCCCCGGCATAGTGGATCGATATATTCCGCTTGAACCATTTTTTGACTTATTTATAAAGCAATCTAAAGTTTTAAGAGATGAGATATCAAAAACTAAGGATGATGTTCTTGCTGATCAAAGTAATCGCTTTGAAACTTTGGAAGGTATTCAGGATAATACAATAAATGAAGTTACAAACGCCGTTGAGACTCAAATTAATGATTTTTTTGTCGATTCTGACAAAAAGGAAACCTATAAGAAGGAAAAAATTGACGCAGCAAACAAGAGGCTTACAGATACATTAAAGTCTGTTGAAAATGAGTTGCATGGAACAGTTGATAAAGATTATTCTGAGTTAAAGAGTGATATTGATGAATTGGATTATGAGGTAAATTCTGAATTAGATAAAATCTCGGAAAACCATAATAAAGCAACGAAAACTTTAGAATTTAATTTTCACAACATACTTAACACACTAAATGAAACTGTTAAAAATATATCTAAAACTTTTGTTGATACTTCCGAGAATGGTACAACAACCGCAAAAAATGATATTAATTCAATCGTAAAAGCCTTACTTGATGATTTTTCAAATAGAATCTCAAACTTAGAGACCGAATTGAAAAAGGATTTAGATGCGCATGTAAATCATCATAAGGATGAGGCTGCAGATCTTAAACCAAAGATGGAGAAAATTTTAGAAAAATACATGGATCAAATGAACAAGGTCATTATTGACTTAAAAGAGAGAATTGATTCCTTATTTAAAGAGCATATATCTACTTTAAATATAACATCAACACAACTCCAAAATAGAATTAAAGATCATGTAGATAATCGTCATAAAACACTAGAGGACCAAGTAAAACAATTTAGAGATACTACTCTGACATTAATGGATAATTTAGTATCTACCAGTGAACAACTTACTGATCTATCGTCTGAATTAAAAAAGAGAGGTGCTGCTTTTAAGGCGCTTTTCGCTGGAAAACATAAAAAATATAAAGCTATTTATAAAGAGATTCAAGAAAAAGTAGAAACAATTTCGGATAAATTAAAGCAAGAATTTTCACAATCAACTGAGATATATATTGAAGATACTTTTAAAACTACGAGAGATTTAAAAAATGATGTAACAACAACCATTTCTTTAGAAAATGAGGAATTTAATAAGCAAACAACGGATTTAAATTCAAGAGCACAAAGTACAATTGACGCAGATATGGGACCTCTTGCAAATGACCAGGTAGGTGAAATAGATTCCACTATAGATGAAGGTGTAAAACACTGTTCAGATACTTCTTTAAAATTAAAAGATTCATTGGAAACTTCCCTACATCAACATCATGATGATTATAATAAGGCGATCACACGGCATAATGATGTCACAATAAAACATTATGATGATTCCGATGCTGATGTGAAGAGGTTAAATGAGGATTTTGTTAAAGATATGGATATTAAATTTAATGCTGGAGTAGCGGATGTAACAAATGAAGTTGGTATTCAAATAAAAGATATTGATACCCATCGTGATAATTATAGAATAAAACAAAGAGAAATGTTTAATGAGCGTCTTAGCAAAATTCGAAGTGATTTCGATAGATCAAAGCAATCTACAACATCTAAAGTTGATGGAGAGATTAATTTCTTTAATAATGATTGCAGCGATTTAGATAAAAATCTATTTGATATGCTTGAAGATCATAAAAATAAATATAAAGAGAATGCAACTACTCTGCAAAGTAGCCTTTCAAACACGGTTAAGGACACAATTCAAAACGTCAAGGATGCAATTGCGGATTTTACTCTAACATTCATGAACTCAATAGATGATTGCAGTGAAACAGCCGAAAAGAACGAAGAGAAATTGAATGATATTGATCAAGCTTCAAGTGCAATCCCAGAAATTAAGAAGGTTAACACTTGGCATACAATTGGTGTGGAAGCGTTAATAGCTGCGATTAAAGATACAATTCATAGAACCAAAAGTTCCATTATTATCGTTACTCCAACTGTTATTCCAGAGATATTGCAATTAATCTCACAGGTTGCATTTCAAAAGAAAGCAGCCAGATTCTTATTGACTTCACACTGGAATCTTGCTCAATATGGTGATATAATAACCAAAATGAAAACCTTGGGGAATATTCAATTCCGCCAGTTAAAATCCAAGGGAGACTTTTACGCAGTTACCAGGGATGCGGAAGAAGTTTTGCTTGCTCCAGCCTCTAAAAAGGACGAGGACATAGTGGCAGTAATTAGTGAAGAAGAAGGGTATGCAATACTCTATAGTCAATTTATAGGGCCTATCTTCCAAGCGAACTCGCGGCCCATCTAAAGAAGGCTCTGATTTACTACGAGATTTAAGCAATTAGGCGAGATAGAATATATTTAAAACTCCCAGTGCAAACCTCCCTAATAATCGCTTTTTGTTTTTTTTTTATTTTTAAGAAATTCTTTAGATTTTAGAAATCCTCTAACTAAAATCTTTTATTTCTTCTTGTTTTTTTCTTATTTAGATGATTATTTCCGTAATTAAACCTTATTTACAATTCAAATAGAAAATAATTTCAAGAAATCTAGGTCAAATTGGGAAAAGTTGAAATAAAGTTTAAATTAATTGTATTTATTAATTTGAAATATCTTAAAAGAGAATAAAAAACAATAAGAGATTATTGTTTTATTTTAATTTGTATTTTAATACTTAATTAATTAATGTATTTGCATGTTTTAGGCATTTTTCAGCGTCTGAAACTATAGTATTAATTATTTCTGATACGTTTCTAACGCTTTTCATAATTCCTATACTTTGACCTAAAAGCACGGCACCATCTTCCATGTTTCCATCATAAATCATTTCATAATATTTTCCTTCTTCTAGAACCTGTTGTAGTGTTAGACCCTGTTCCTCTGCCATCTTTTCTTCCTTACTTGCGACAAGTCCATGGTGTGCTGCATATTTATTTTTCCATAATCTAATCGGTCCTAGAAAACCAGTTACTAAAACAGTATCTTGAGCTCTTGCTGGTGGAACGATATCCTTGTAATCTGGGTGAAATTCACTTTCTTTTGAGGCTATAAATCTAGAGCCCATCGCGATTGCACCAGCACCCATAGATAAAGCGGCGGCAAGACCTTCACCGGTTGCAAAACCTCCACACGCAATTATTGGCATATCAGGATGTTTTTGTCTAACTTGTTGCAAAAGAACTAATGAGCTTATTTTCTCATAGGATTGATGACCACCACCTTCTCCTCCTGTGATAACCATGCCATCAACCCCTGTAGTAACACACTTATTAGCAAGCCATAGAGCTGGCGCTACATGGAAATGTTTTATTTTTGAACCGCTTTCTCTTAATCTTTGGAAAGGTTTTGTATATATCAGTTTTGAAGAACCAGCACTTGTAATCACATAAACACATTGTTCTTTTATTTTTGGGTTGTTCATAATAAATTTTGGAACATTTCTGCAAAGATTTTGGGCATCAAGTTGCATTCTTCCGGTTCTAATATTCAATCCGAAAGGTTTGTCGGTATGTTCGACAATATATGTCATGTCCTCTTTCATTTGATTAAGACTATTTTTACCGTACATATTAGTATGACTAATAACACCAAGCCCACCTGCTTCAGAAACCGCAACTGCTAATTTGGTTGTATAGAAAGGACCCATAGGTGCCGCAATAATTGGATGTTTTATCCCTAACATTTTAGTTATATTTGTTTCAAAAACCACTAATAATCACTTTTTATTCTTATACTATTTTTTTTTGTTTAAGTTTGCTGATAGAATAAAATGATATAGTCTTAAAAATTTTATACTGCAAATCTATTATTTTATTATTAAGAAATATGAAGAATCGTCATGAACATAATATGGATTTACAGGTTGATTCGGAGGGTACAGCATTTTTAATTTTTGATAAGGGTTTCAGTCTTTTTACTATATCTAAACCGAGTTATTGGAAACACCAAGATAACAGCGAATTAATTTCATATTCATGTGTAGGTGGTAAATTGGAAGAGGGAGAAAGTGCCATAGAGGCTGGAAGAAGGGAAGCTTATGAAGAGTTAGGCATAGATGTTCGTATTCATTCATCAAAAGTCACTTATTTAATAGATTTTCAATTAAATAAACAAGTAATTGAATTTAATCAATCAATTAAACCATTTGCAATTTATTATACAAAATTTTCAGAAAAACCGGGGGAGGATTCAGAAAATTGGTCTCTTTTGGGGAGAGTATATGTTTATTTTGCGAGTCTTTTAGGAGATCCTTTCCCATCATCAGAAATTCCTGCATTATTATGGTTAAAATGGGAAGATATGTTATTTAACATATCAAATCCTATGCGTTTTAATGAGATACTTTCAAAGGGACTAATAATCGAAAAAGTGGAAATCCCAAACAATTCATACTTTATACCAGTAATGACACCTGAGATTATTGGTAAAGTATTTGGAAAAATAACAGGGAACTTAAAGTATATTAAATAGAAAATTAAAGAGGCTTATAATAATTTATTTATTTGCCTCGTCATCATCCGTGTGGATTCTTTTAAGGTCTATTTCACTATATCCGGGCAAGGCATTTATGAGGTTTCTCATAGATCGTTCAACATCCTTACTTGAGGTAATGTACCTTCCAATAATTAATATATCTGCTCCCATTTTAATTGCATATTTAGCAGTCTCGGGTTCTATCCCTCCTGCAACAGCTACAAGTACTCTATCTCTCCCAGAAACAAATTTTTTATCTTTATAAAATTCTTTGATTTTTGGAACCCATGCCCACTTTTGACGTTGAATATCGTTAGTTTCGACACTTTCGGTATCAATTCCTCTATGTAATATTACTACATCGGGAATTTCTTTTAGTTGTGATAATTTTACAATGGGATCATCAACTTCCATCATATCTACATACGCATAGATACCAACTCTGTGCGCTTCAAATAAGAATTTATCAAGCATAACCGGAGATGCAAGACCTGAAGCAACCACAGCATCTGCGGTGGCATCAAAAGCAAAATCCACTTCTAGTTTTCCAACATCTAAAGTTTTTAAATCAGCGACTAAAAATACATCAGGTAATTTTTCTCTTAGTTTTACAACTGCATCCATTCCATATTTTTTTATCAAGGGAGTTCCGGCTTCAATAATTATTCTATCACTTCTTGGTAATTGGGAAACAACTTTCATTTGATGGTCTATTGAGGGATGATCCAATGCTACTTGAATATAAGGTGGTCTCCATAGACGTGGCATCTTGATTCCAGAGACTGGGTGTTTTGCTCTATCTTTATCATAAAATATTTTCTTAATTGTTGGATATTTTTCAATTGCTCTTTTGATTGCTAATTTTGTTGCACCATAATTATATTGGTAAATTCTTCTATAATCTGAAGCACCTGGGTGAATAAAACAGCTAACTACAATCACCCAATCGTCGGCTTTATTGATAGGGATCACTCCTTCTTCTAAAGAATCTGCTACAGCTTTGGCGATTGCTGCCTGCGCCGGTCCAAAAATCTTACTTGCATCCTCTAGGTTTCCAATGGTAACTTTCGGAATTATTAAGGTTTGGGGTTTAGGTGTTAAATTAGGTCGAATTACAGCTAATAGAGCGCCGTGACCTACACTAGGTTGGGTCAATGCATTTGCAAAAGCTTGTCCAACAGGACCGTTTTTAGATCCAATCATTAAGTCAATGTGAGCTAGGTTTTCTTTCTCACCAAGGAGCGCTTCACCTATCAAAAATTCATCTTTAGCAGGCATATAAACCATTTTTTTATTAGTTATTCTAAAATATTATCCACTATGTAAAAAGAGATTATCAATTTATTAAAACTTAAGTAATATGAGAGTATTAGTTTAAGGTAAATTTAAAAGGGATTTTTTTTTTTAACTTATTCTAAATCAATTTTATCTTTATTAACTTTATTAACATTTAGTTGTTCTTTTATTGGCTCTTCGATTAATTTTTCAGGAATTTTCATTGAATTAAAAATAGAATTCATTTCTCCAGGTTGATGGAATTTTTCTTCCATAAAAATTGGAATTTTTATTTGTTCGCCCTTGACTTTTAAATCTTCTGGAATATAATATTCTACTGCCTGAACTTTACCATCTTTTATTATTAATCTTATAGAATACTGGTATGTATTATCAAAATAGAAGCCATTAGGAATTTGGCCTAATTTTTTTATAGTTTTTATTTCATCGATTTTAGTTATATATGAATTTAGTTCAGATTCATAGGAATAGAAATCCCCTCCTATAAGAATAATTTTAGGATGGAAATCTTCTGGTTGAGGGATGGATTTAAGCAATTCAATTGCATCTTTTTTATTAATACCGGTATGTACACACAAATCTGTAAATTTTGTAGCTTTTTCTCCTGGTATAGTATAACTATTATAATCTTCTCGTGTAATAACTCGAGCCCTACCAGGTCCAACTTGTTGTTCAAATATTTTCTGAATTGATCTATCATCATAAGAATATTCATTCATATTAGAAATTCTATAAAATAATCTAAGTTGGGCTCTAAATTTTCTTGCTAAAATTCCCCCAAACATCTGTAGTTTTAAGGAAGTTTTTGGTCCATAGTAAGTCCAAATTCTTTTTTCATTATGATCAATTAAAATTAATACTTTCTGATTATCAATTAGATCTTTAACGGTTTCTTCTTTAGATATATCTGCAAATAATTCTTTTGTTTCCATATACGGTGGTTCTTTAAGTTCAATAACTTCAAATATTTGCATGAGTTACCTCATAATCTTTTTTATTTAAGTGCTACTCTTCCAATAGCTCTAAAAGTTAATTCTTTATCAAATTCTTCAAAAGAAAAAATTCTTCTTCCGTCAATAACAAATGGATTTTTCATTAATCTTATGAATTTGCTAGGTTTCAGTGTTTTAAATTCATCCCATTCTGTTGTAATTATTGCACAATCAGCATCTTTTAATAATTCCTCAATATTATTGGCATATTCAATTTTATTTCCCAATACTTCTCTTGCTGATTCTTTAGCTTTTGGATCATATCCAATAATATTAGAAGCATTTCTTTTATTTAATTCATTAATAATTCTTATACTTGGAGCCTGTCGCATATCATCAGTGCCAGGCTTAAAAGCAAGTCCCAATAATGCAATTTTCTTATTTGAAAGATCATTTAAGGTGTTTTCTGCAAGATCTACAATGTGAATTGCTTGGTCATCGTTAATATCAAGTACTGCATTTAATAATCGTGGATTATATCCTTTAGATTGTGCAAATGCTTTAATTGCATTAATATCTTTTGATAAACAAGAACCTCCGAATCCAACTCCGACTCCTAAAAATCTTTCACAAATCCTGTAGTCAAGACCGACACCCTTCATAACTTGAACTACATCCACTCCAGGAACAAGTTCTGCTAAATTGGCAAATTCATTAGCATAACTAATTTTTGTTGCTAATAAACAATTATTCCCATATTTAACTAACTCCGCACTCTCCAAATTCATTCTTAATATGGGTGCTTTTTTTAAGTGATCTCCATAAAAAGACTCATAGAATTCCTGTAAAATATCACCACTTTTTTTATCAAATTCTCCAATTATAATCCTGTCTGGATAGAAAGTATCCTCAATAGAACGTCCCTCAGCTAAAAATTCGGGTTGCATACATAACCCAAAATCCTTCCCTGGTTCCTTTCCACTAATTTTTTGAATTGTGTCTCCGACAATGTTTCTTGTCGTCCCTGGAACAACTGTCGACCTAACAACTATTAGATGATAATTATCGTTCATTCTCAACACTTCGCCAATTTCTTTAGCAGATTTTTCCATAAAAGTTAAATCTATTCTTTTATCTTCTCCCAACGGAGTTCCAACGATAATCATTGTAATATCAGTATCTAGAATAGCTTGCTCTCTTCCCACCAAACACTTAAAATTTCCATCATTTCGATTTACTACTTCTTTCAATATCTCTTCTAGCTCTACTTCATAAAAAGGAGCAATCCCTTGATTAATCAAATCAGCTTTCTTTTTATTATGAGTTGAAGCAATAACCTTTATTCCCCTATGAGCAAAACAAACAGCTGAAACAAGACCGACAAAACCAGTACCAAGGATTGAGACACTTAATTTCTTCATAAAATATATAAAAGAATTTGGTCTTTAAATTTTTTTATTTCTTTTATCTTTAGAAAATCTTTTAAGTTTTGAGACACTTAATTTCTTTATAATATAGAAAAATTTTATTTTGGTTATCTTTAAATGTCCGAAAAGCCCTCTTATAAATTAAATATCTCTGGTGGCAACTCTGGTCCCGGCAAAGGAAAAACAAAATTAATTCAAGTAGATCAGTCAAAAGTAAATTTAAAGGGTTTAAAAATTGGAACCACGATTAAGGGGGATCAAATAGGTCTTGTTGGATATGAGTTAATAATTACTGGTGGATCAGATAACAGCGGTTTTCCACTGAGAAGAGATATAGATGGGCCTTTAAAGAAAAGAATTCTCATTTCAAAAGGAATAGGTTATAAACCAAAGAGAAAAGGGGAACGAAGACGAAAAACTATGCGTGGGAATGAAATATCTTTTGATACAAGTTTAGTTAATCTAAAGATTATAAAATATGGAAGTTCTAAATTTTTTAGCAAAACAGAGAAGAAAGAACCTATAGAAAAAGAAAAAAAGTAATACATATTCATTAATACTTTTAAAAATTGGAGAAAATAAAGATGGTCAAAGTTAGAAATTGCTCATTCTGTGGTTATAACATCCCGGTTGGACGGGGAATAATGTATATAAAAAATGACGGAAATATTCTAAACTTTTGCTCAAATAAGTGTCGTAAAGCAATGATTAAATATAAAAAGAATCCAAGGAAAACCCGTTGGACTAAATTTTATGGAAAACAATAATTTTTTTATTGTAAGCGCGGAAATTTTAAGATTTCATCAATTAAATTTATATGACTAACGATCATACGCTTACAGCAAAATCTGGAAATATTTAATTTTTTAAAAGCATCTTCCGAGGGAATCCCTTTTTTAACTGTCATTTCAATATATGGTTCGTATAGATCTCCAATTAATTTTCCACAACTAAAGCATCGGATTGGAATAATCAATTAATTTTTTCAGCTTTTCCCTTTTTTTTTTGTATTTACTTAACTAATTTATAGTTATTAACTAGCAATATATCCTTCCTAAAAAATTTTATTAATAGAGAGGATTTTTATTTTTTAAGAAAGTCAATATTTTTAATAGATTATTAATTTTCCAAATAATTTTTATGTTTATATAACTTTTTTAATTTAATTTTATTGAATTTGATATCACTTTAAGTTATAAATAATTATAAAATGTCTCAAAGTACAAGTAAATTCTTAAGGTTCTTCTCCCCATTTATCCGAGCAATGCCGGAAATAAAAACTCCAGATAGAGAAGTCTCTTTTAAAGAAAAAATAATATGGACAGTAGTTGCTTTAATTATTTATATAGTTATGAGTAATATCCCTTTATTTGGGGTTGATATTCAAGAAACTGAAGACTATTTCTATTGGTTGCGAGTTATTTTAGCCTCTCAGAGGGGAACATTAACGGAGCTGGGGATAGGTCCGATTGTTACTGCAGGTCTTATTATGCAGTTATTAATGGGTTCAGGTATTATAAAGATAAATATGGCAGATCCTTATGATCGAAGCATGTTTACTGGAGCCCAAAAAATTTTAGCAATATTTCTTACGGTATTTAATACTATTGCATATTTAATTGGAGGTGCTTTTGGAAATGTTGCAGAAATTGGCCCTGCAGCAATTATATTTATCTTTCTCCAACTATTTTTCTCGGGAATAATCATAATTTTACTAGATGAAATGTTACAGAAAGGTTGGGGTATTGGCTCAGGTGTTTCTCTCTTTATTGCAACTGGAATTGCAGGACAAGTATTTTGGAACTGTTTTAGTTTTGTTCCTATGACTGGAGAACATTTTGATGGGATGCCTCGTGGTATAGTTATAGCGTTTTTTCAAGCAATTTTTAATCCTGCTGATTCTGTTCCAATTGGGGATTTATGGTTTCGTCCTTCCAATTTGCCTGGACTTATGAGTATCATAACAACAATTGGAATATTTGTTGTCATTGTATATTTTGAAAGTGTTACTATTGACATTCCTCTGGCTTATAGTGGTTATCGAGGTTTCAAAGGAAAATATCCAATCAAATTATTATACGTATCAAATATTCCAGTTATTTTAGTATCAGCTCTATATGCAAACATAATGTTTTTAGGTCAAATGATTGCAGGACCAAATTCAGCTCTCCGTGGTGGGGATTTGGATTTCTTTTTAAATTTTATTGGCCAGTACGGAGATCCAGGACAGAGTCCGGGAGGAAGTTATTTAAACCCAGTAGGGGGACTAATTTATTTAATGACACCTCCACAGGGATTTCAATCAGTTATTGATGATCCTTTACGAGCCGTCATTTATTTAGTGATATTCATAGTATTGTGTATAGGATTCGGGAGAATTTGGGTTGAGGTTTCTGGATTGGCTCCACGGGATATTTCGAGACAAATTATCGATAGTGGAATGGAGATTCCAGGTTTTAGAAGATCCGAGAAGATTATTGAGCAAATATTATCAAGATATATACCTACATTGACGATATTATGCGGAATAATAGTTGGATTACTTAGTTTCACCTCGGATGCGTTGGGAGCACTTTCTTCAGGAACAGGGTTATTAATTGCCATTGGAATTATTCATCAGTATGCCGAGTCAATTTCAAAGGAAGCTGCTGCGGAACAATACCCGGCTCTTCGTGGTTTCCTAGGATTAGATTAAACAATATATAGGTGATTAGAAATGAGTCTTCTTTTCTTCTTAATTCTCTAAAAGTTTATTTTTTAGCATGACCTAAAAGTAATTATACCCAAAATTTTTTAACTTTTTAGGATTAGATTAATAATAAAAAGGAGGTTAGAAATTTGATAATATTAATTTTTCAGGAAACAACCAACTTTCTTGATTTAATTAGTTATCCTTTAGGATCAACTATTTTTGTTATGTTATTATCGCTAACGATTGCGCTTTTTTCTTCATTTTTAACAAAGAAGTTAGTTGATACTGAAGAAATAGAGAGAAAACAGAAGCTCATTAAAAAACATAAAGATGAAAAGAAAAGGATAATAAAACTCGCAGAAACAAACCCAAAACAATATAGAAAGAAGAAAATTAAATGGCAAAGAAAGGATCAATTTATAAAAAACATCGAACGAGGAATGTCTATGCAACGAATGAAACCAATGTGTTTCACTTTTTTACCGATGATGATAATGTATGGATTAATGAATCTTTTTTTTGAAAGAAACCCCATTGCTTGTACACCCATGAATGCAAACGATGTCATGTTAATTGGTGAATATATTTGGGCTGCAACAAATATCGATGAACTCCCGCCTGCATGGACTGCATTAGTTTGGGGGGAAGCACGTCATATTGGTAAATTCGAAGGATGGATTGGTTTTACTGCGTGGTATTTCTTGAACTCCTTATGTTTTAATACTATAATCAATCGATTATTAGGAATACAATCACAAACTACTGGTGGTATGGAAGGAATGTTTAAGGGAATGGGAGCAGAAGCACAAGAATTTCCTGATATTTGATATTTCTTTTAAGAGATTTAAAAATTAGCGCAGATGGAGGGATTTGAACCCCCGAGCGCTTTCACGCACTGGCTTTATAGGTAAAATAATCTTTTACTATTTAATTGCTCCAAGCCAGCGTCTTACCAGTCTAGGCTACATCTGCTTATTGTATATTTTTAATGTTCTTTTTAATAATTATTAGATTTTAGATATTAAAAAATGAAAATTAAATTTTAGTCAAAAAACGAGTGTGTTGAAATGGAAGTCATAATGAGATTTTTATTATTTCTTTCATTTTTTTTTCTATTTTTGCATTTTTAATTGCTTTTTCAATATCTTCGTGTTTTGCTCCTTTAGAAATTTTTACTTTGTCTTTTAATGGCTCTAAGTGTTTAAAATTAACTCTTCTTCTTTTAACTACAAGTCCATCAACAAGAGCGAAATTTTTATCAATAATTTCGATGATTACACATTTTTTTCCAGCTTCTCTTCCCGTTGTCTTTACGCAGACTCTTCCTATTTCGTATATTGTGCTCATTTTTAGGATTCACAACTTTTTAAATTTAATATTATCAATAATTTTTAAAATAATAATTTTTTTATTTTAGGAAGAATTAAATAATATTTTAAAATTTAAGCCTTTTTGATTTCAGCAACAATATTATCCACAATTTCTTCAATTGATAATTTTTCTGTATCAATTATGATATTATATAATTCTCTGATGACTTTTTCATCTTGTAAATCGATATTATATAATTTTTTAAATCTTCTTGCTTCACTCCATTCTCTACGTAATGTCTCATCTATTTTCTCTTTATAATTAGTTTCATCTCGGTTACTCATCCTTTTTATACGAGTTTCAAGAGGACAACGAAGTAATATTTTAAAATTGGCTTTATCCTTAAGAATGTAAGCACTTAATTGGCTATCAATAATGATATTCCCCATACTTGCGATATTATTTATTTTTTTATCCAGCATAATATCTATTTCGGGGTTTTTTTCAGCAAATTCAGTAAATTCTTTAAGAGACATATTTTGTTCTTTTGCAAGTTCCCTGAAAGCATCACCTGTAGAATAATAACGTAAATTAAAGGTTTCAGCGATTTTTTTACCTATTGTTGATTTCCCTGTTCCATGAAGTCCAGAGATAGTAATTATCAAAAAATCACTTAATGAATTATTGTTCCAATAAAATAATTAAGATCCCTCAGCCCAAATTGATTCCTGAATCAATTTTTGAAGGCAAGAAGCACAAAATTTTCCACTATAGGGCCTTGTTGCCTTACGAGCAGTCTTAGGAATTTTTTTCATTTTCGAAGGTCTAACTCGCGGAATACCTTGCAGAGGGCGTTTACAGAGCATACAATGAGCTTTTTTTGGTTTTCTCCGTGAATAATGGATAACATTCTTATTTCCTGGTGTTGTTCTTTTATGGCGTGCTAAAGAATGACTTCGATATGCTGGTTTTACCATATTTAAGCATTACAAATTTTTTTAATATCTATCCGAATTATTATTTTAACTAAATATTCTTAATTTAATTAATTTTATCCTTTTCCAAATATTTAATTTAAAGCATTTATATAATTGATTAAACAATACAGAAATCAGAGATTTAATTTGTTTTTGAACTCTTTAAAAATTAAATAGAGTTTTTCTGCTAAATCATCTTGTTCTTGAGGAGTTAGTATAATATCATTCGAGATATTTTTAATTTTTATATAAAATGAATCAATTTTTTCCTTTATTGAATCAAGCCCAGGAAATTTTTCTAAAGAGATTAATAAATCCAGAAATAATTTTTTTAGTAGTTTACCAGTTGCAATATCTCTTAATTTTAATGCATCCATTAAAGTAATAAAACTACTAGTAATTTCTGTAGAGATTCCCGGTAACTCAAGGACTGCTTGTTGAAGTTTAGGTTTTAGATTTTTATCTATAGTAGCTATTGTCTTGTAATTTATATCTACTTGGTTTGGATTAAATTTCAAGTTGGCAACATTGTTAATAATATCAATTGCCATATGATAATCTTCAGAAAACCCCATTTTTTCTAAAAATATATTTAAATTTAACCCCTTATCTTGTAATTCGAAGTTAAATTGAATTAATTCTTGGATTGTGGACTTTATTGATTTTAAGTAGAAATTTTCTTGAATTTCTCCCTTTGTATATTTTTTATGTATATTTATAATAGTTTTGACTAAAGCAAATAATTCTGATTCAATTTCAAGGATTGATTTATGGTCTTTCATATGAATCTATTTTTATGTTTATTATAACGTCCCTAAAATCGTAGGTTTTAGTAAAAAGAATATGATTGCAGTGATTATTCCTATAGAAACAGAGGATAAATATACTCGGAAAGTAGATGAATTGGCGAGTTCTCTTATTGCAATTGTCATATTCATTGGGATCCAAACAATTAGCACAATAGCATCAATAATATCTAACGCCATCCAGGTTGGAGACTGAAAAATTGTATCAAACATAGTGCTGTAAAAAGAAAAGTTAAAGGGGAGGGATATTTGTTGAGTAGGTAATGCAATTAGGATAATTAATACTTTTATTAATCCTGTAATTATAAGAGGTGTAAAAGCACAGAATAACATATTGTATTTATTAGCTTCTTGTTTTTGCAGTAGAGTCCCTGATTTATATATACTAAATACAGATGCTTCTTCTGCCAATTTAGCCCTTTCTTTTTCATCTCTATCTTTTTTTTTCCCAAAACGGTCTTCTAATCTTTCAGTAAAACCTATAGAGTAATTTGCTCCTTTTATAAAAAAGTAGGACAAAACTACAAGAAGTAGAATGTAATAAACAAAGCCAAAGGCAAAAAATGCTAAATAAACAGTTAAAAAATAACCAAATAAGATGGTTACATCATAAGGATTAACAGGAGTTCCATTAATATCAATAATTTGAAAATGAGAAAATAAAGCTAACCCAAAAAGTCCATAAATTAATGAATTAAAAAGTATGATAAAAAAACCAGGGGCGGAATCTCGTTTATGATTAATATCCCAGAATGCTTTCGCAGGATTGGTGATTAAGAGATATAATCTAGCTAAAAAACTCTCTGGATTGCTCCATTCTGCCTCATATCTCTTAAAAAATAAAAATTTTTCAATACGTTCTATACGCAATCTCTTACCACAGAAAGTACAGACATAAGAATCCCTTGGTGGAGCATTTCCACATCTCGGGCAGCGCATTGACACAGATATTCTACTTTTTTTTTAATTTTTTGTTATATTATAGATATTGTGTTCTATATTTTTATTTTTATTTCATTATTTTTTACCCAGATAATTTTAACTACAAAATAAATTTTTATTGTGAATAACCAATAAATGTGAAGATCTTGTGATATTTCAAGAAAAAAATAAAAAAAAAAGAATAGTAACTTAAATAAAAATTAAGTGTTCTTTTACCTAGTAGCGTTTCGAATATCTAAAGCAGTAATACGCTTCCTTTTATCGGCTTTAGTTAATTTTATAGATTCTTTGGTAATATCAGCTGCCGCTTTTTCTAAATATCCAATTAATTTATTAAGAGCTTCTGCTGCTACTAATTTAGCACCTTGTGATTTCATTAAGCGTCTAATAGGTGCTTTCGCGATATATACTGCACCTTTTTTCTTTGCAGGTTCTTTTTTTGCCATAATATTTTCCTCCAATTTTTTTTTATCAAAATACTATTTTTTAAAAAAATTTTTTTCTAAATAAACCTATACCTTTCTAATATATAAATTTCACGATTCAAATAGCAATAATCTTTAATTCTATTATATTTTTTTGATTGGTTGCAAATAATTTTAATGTATAAATTCCGACAAAATAAAAAATCAAATTTAAAAAAAAAGCATTAAATATAAAAATTGGTTTAAAATTCACATAAAGAAGAATTAATTTTCTTTATTTCATATTTGTTTTTATTTCAGTTTTACTAGAATTCCATTACTCTCTTTTAAAATTTTATATTCCTTCAAATTAAATTTTTTAAGTAATTCTAAATTTGTCTTCAAATGACTTGTTATTTCAGAAACTCTTATTCGAGATTCTCCATTAGCTATTGACATAATTGGGATTAATTGATCAGCTAGATAATTATCCACAGGTATATTATTTTTAATATGGGAAATAATTGCATTTGCAGCATGTTTTCCTACCTTTTCGGACGAAATACCTCTTTCTCCCAAGATTGTTCCTGAACTAATACAAGCATTTGTATCTGACTCAGACCATAAACAAACACCTACTCCAGTACTATATGTTTTTACATATTTTGTAAAAATAGAGGATTCTAAATTTAATTTTTGTTTTAATTCAGTCTCTATGGTTTTTTTAATACGTTCTGCAACCTGTGGTTTTTTTAAGGGTTCTGCGCATATGATTTGACCTTTTATTTGGTTGATTTTTCCTAAATCAACGATTTCTATTGGTTTTATTGGTTGTATAGAACCAAATATTGTGAAGTGCAAGTGTGCACCTCCTTTGGGATAAAATCCATGGCGGTGTATTTTCAAATTGATTTTATATCCTACCTGTTCATAAATTTTAAAAAGAACATTTGTTAAAAAAGAAGTTCCTGGTGCCCATTTTCCAAAGGTTCCGCCACCTTTTATTTCAATATCAATTTTTTTTCCGGAACCTAATCTCATACATGCAATTTGAACTGGTTGGAGCAATAAAGCAACATTACCCGCTGTTTCAACCTTTATAATTAAATTTTCCTTAAACTCATCCCCAGGAGAAAATTCAATTTCTGTGGTCCCTACTGAAGATTTAGATAAATACCCGTCAGTAAGTTTTTCCAATATTTGTAATCCGCGTAAATGTTGTAATCGTAATCCTGGTTTTGGTCTGTTTGCTCTAATTTTTTTAACTATTATTGGGATTTGTTTTAATACAGAAAAGCCTGATGATAACCGTAATATCGATCCACCGCCCTCAAGAAGTGATCCATCAATAGCTAACGGTTCCATAGAGTTAATTCCTATTCAATTTTTTAATTCTTTCAATTCCATCAAATTTTATAATTAAATTAGCAACAGGCTTAGGAACTAATTCAATCCATTTATTATCATTTTTTAAAATTAGTTCTCTAATATAAGCTCCATTAAATTCATCTTTATGATAGTATTTTGGTTTTATAATATCGCACTTTTTTCCTAAAAAGAGATTTCGCATCCACTCATTTGGAGTATATATGATGTCAAAATCACCGACAATCTTGAAGATATTATCAACCCATTTTTTTGCATCATACATATCTGGTATTTCATAGATAATAATTTTTTTTAAATCTATGCCGTTTTTTTTTAAAGATTCAGTAATAAAACTTTTTCGTTCTTTAAAACTAAAGGGATTCATTTTTGTATTGTATTCTTGAGAACTCCCTATTCCGATTTTCAGTTGTGTATTTTCTTCTACTATTGTTTTAATAATATGTAAATGTCCGTAATGAAAGGGTTGGAATCTCCCAATAAATAATGCACATCGATTTTTTTTATCTAATTCAGGTTTTTCTTTAAAAAGGTTGATTATATCCATATTTATAAAAATGTTCCATAATTTTTTGGGTATTGGGATAAAATTTTTTGCTTTTAATAATCGATTCAGCTCATCTTTAGAGTAAAATCGACTAAATTCAATATCAACTTCATTAGGGTTTAGATGGATATTAGAATCAACTAAAGCAATAAAGATATAACTAATCTCAAATAATTCTTCAAGTTTTTGTTCTAATGCATAAAATTCGATTTTTTGCGGATATACTCCCATCTCTTCAAATAGTTCCCTCTCAGACTCTTGAATAATATCTTTAAAACTTAATTTTTTCTTGTAATTAATATGTCCAGAAGCTGAATCCGTATAAAAATTTGGATAAACTTTTTTATTTTTACTTCTTTTTTGGATTAAATATTTAACCGTTCCATTCTTATCTACAAAGAAAGCAAAGATACGCACTATAAGATGGTATAGATTCTTTTCATGAACAATTTTTCTTTTTTCCGGAAAAATATAAGGAGATATTTTACCTGTATGTAGATATTTTATATCTTCTTTTTTAATGCATGCTAAAAGCTCATCTGGATCATCAAATTCTGTCATGAGATCTAATCCATCTAATTAAACTAAGTTAAATTGATCTTTTTTAATATAAAATATTTCTCCAACAGAGATATTAAATGTTTGTGCAAAACTTTTCATATTTAGACTTAATTCTAAAAAATTAAAAGAATCTCTCTTTAAAAGAGGATTCCTCGACACTTTTAAATAAGATGAGAGTTCTTCATAATAAGACAAAAAAATACATTCCAAATCTTTTCCTTTTAAATTCATCTTATAAGAATCTTTATGAAGAAATTGAATTCCTAAATTTTTAGATTTATTTTCATTATCTAATTCAATATTTGTAATACAATTTCCAAAAGAATCAATGTATTGAATTATTCCTTTAATTTTATTCTCTTCTTCAATTATTTTTGGAATTAAATTATTTAGTTGTTTTACATTATCGATTTCAAGAGGATTACCAAAATCTTCAATAGAGATCCCCTTGGATAAATAAGCACTGACCGGAGCCATAATATCACGTCCATGAAAGGTGTCTGAAACTGGTTCTAAAAAATAATCTTGGTTAGAAATCTCAATTATTTTCGAAATATCCTCACTATCAATAATATACGTAAATAAACCATTGTCAGGACCAACAAAATAAAAACCTGAAGAAGTTTCAAGTATGATAATTTTTCTTGCACTTCCAACACCTGGATCAATAACTGCTACAAATATAGTGCCTTTTGGAAAATATTTATATGTCGAATTTAGAATGTAAGCACCTTCAAGAATAGAAAACGGAGTTATGTTATGAGAAATATCAATTATTTTTACTATGGGATTAATTTTTAAAATTACTCCTTTCATGCACGCAACATAATGCTGACCATTGGAGCCAAAATCAGTGATTAATGCAACGTGTTTATTAATTTTATTAGTCATTATGTTTATATTTTTTATCAATTTTATGAAATTCGCTTAAAGCCCGGCTTTTCAATGAATATTCTTCAGATTTTTCGAAATCCATAAGTTTTTCGGATAGATCAGCAGCTTTTCTATATAATGAATAAGCTGTATGGAAATCATCGTTTTTAAGGGAATTTCTTGCCTTTAAAGCAACTTCCTCACGTTCTTTTATAATATTTGGGAGTTGTCTTGTATTAATTGCTTTTTCTTCTAAAGTTTTAGCCAATTTATCTTCATATATTTCAAGAGCCATCTTGGATGCTGTATCATATTTTTTTGCAGCCTTCTCATATTCATGATTTTTTATTGCTTCTTCTGCACTTTTAGTAATTTTATGCATTTCAATGTGAATTCCATCCTCGATTTTTCCCAAAAGTGCCTGAGCAAGCTTTCTATCTTCGATGTTACCACTTAATAATGTCTTGGTTCTTTCTATTATTAATTTTTTTAGATTATCTGAATCAACAATATCTTTTAATTTTTCAATATAATTAATATAAATATGTTCTATTTTTTCTTCGATATTGAGAGATTTAATATTTGAATAATCTAATTCTTCTAATAATTTTGCTGAAGTTTGTAGGGAAGAAATATATGATTTTGCATCCTCATCTATATTTAAAAACAGCCCAACAATTATTCCTTGAAGATACTTTTGAAATTTTGGGTGAAATTTGTATAAAAAAGAGAGAATTATTTGATTTTCAAGAGTAATTTTATTTATTTCTTTTGAGTTATGATCAATTCTTATTCTTAATAATAAATCATCAGAAATTGGTGTTTGACGCTTTTGATCTTTAAAAAAGTAACCCAAAATCTCAAATTCTGAATTTTTCTTCATAGCAATCAAAAAATAACCTTTAGGCATTATTGGAAACCGCTTCAAAAGTATTATTAATTACAATGTTAACATAAAAGGTTTTTTATTTATTGGCTTGTAAAGCTCTCCCCATTAATTCACGGATACTTTGAACCACGGAAAGTAATTGAGTATAATATAAAGTATCAGAAACAGAAGATGAGACCTGCTTTATGATATTAATATTTTTTTGATGTTGTTCAGTAATATGTTCCACGCTTTTTTTTTCCCAGAGTTTTTTTACTTTAGCATTAGTTTCCTTAGATAATACACCTAATTGTTCATTGGATTTAACCCGAAATTGCCTTAAAACTTCAATTATTAACCGAATATTTTCAGTTAGGCTAACTATTTCTTTCGAGAAAGTTAAAGTCAGTTTATCAATATCTTCACTCATTTTTCCAACCTTATTTATTGTAACATCCAAACTATTAGTTATTTGATTTATTTTATTTAATATCTCATCTATTAAATTTTCAGTCAATTTCTCCACCCTTCTTATTTTTAATTAAATTTATGATGGTAATACCTGCTCTTTAAATTTATTAATTGAATCTAACGCTTCTTTAATTAAGAGGTCAACATTTTCTTGTTTTAATGTTTGTTCCGCGATACTAGAAAATGAATCTAAGTTTTGGATTAATTGCTCAATTGAATCAATGGCTAAATTTTTTTGAAGTTTTTCTAATTCAATCGTTACATTTTTACCAATACTTTCTAAAGTGGAAATATGAGCAGTACCTCCATCTTCTATCTGAAATTTAAGATCACCAAATTGTTTAGAAAGATTGGATATTTTTTCTTCAATATTTTTATTTAAGCCATCTAATGATTCCTTTAAACCTTGAATTGCATTGCCTAACTGAGCGATTCTTTTATAAATATTTTGTAATAAATCGGTAAGCATTTCCGCCATAAATCATCATCACATTATATTAAATATTGAACTTTTTTTGTATAACCATCTAAGAGTTTTTAAGCTTATTATTTTTTTGTTAAAATTAAAAAGATTGTTATTAAATTTATTTTTATTGATTTTCCTAATTCATTGATAAATTCAATAAATCATTGTCTTATGTTAATAAAATTTTTATTAATTTAACAATTAAATTGATAATAGAACAATAAGAAAAGAATTATTACAAAAAATTTATTTAAAAAACGCTCCCATGGCTAAGCTTGGTTTAAAGCGCTGGTCTTATAAGACATATAGACATACAAAAAAAATAAGAATTCTGTCTATAAGCATTTAGGAGAACCAGAGAACGGGGGATCGAAAGAAAGAGCCATTTGGACTCATTCTGATATGCCCCCTGGGAGCACTAATTCTTTAATTCCGATAAAAAAGAAGATATTATTTTTTTTTGATAACGCGAGTTAGTGAAGCAGATATTGCCCAACCAATAGTAAAGAAAAGTAAAATCCATTTCATAAGTGCAACCCAAGAGTGAGATACTGCCCAAATATCTGGAAAACCTAGTGGATCTGTAAGCATTGCTAATATAAATCCATTTTCAATAGCATCCAAACTCGCTGCAATAATTCCTAAAATAGCAATTAAGAAACCTGACTTCCTCCATCTTGTGCTTTCGTTAAATTTTCTAGCAATAATTAAAGCAAGAGAGAAGATTAAAATCCCATAACTAACCATAAACCCGTAATCGAGTATTTCTGCGATTCTATAGTTATTTATATCCACTGTATTCATTGTATTAAAGTGGGACTTAATAATTTCACCACTAAATGATAGTTGACTTTCTATATAATTTACTGGATAATTTGATATAATGGAAAAATAAGTCATAATGGGATAAACAATAAACAGAAGAATTATACTAAAAATTAATAATACTCGATTTTTTTTAGTAGATGGCCAATCAGATAATTTCTCTAAAAACATTTTTCACAAATGATCTTAATTTTCTAAGTTTATTTTGATTAGAATAATTAATTAAAAAATTTATTTAATTCTTTTGAGTTTTTTAAATATTCTTAACTTATATCCCTAAACTTCGGATTTTTGACTTAAAAGAGACCTAAACAAAAAAGGAATGTAAAAATATGAAAAATTTAACCCACTAATTTTACTTTAATTTGTCCAATGAGCCATTTTTTAATTTGGATAAAATTTTTTAACATACCTTTCCCTTGTTCAGTAGGAAACTCTTGCTCCTGTGGTAGGTTTTGAGTGTATGTCATCCATTTATTTAGAGCGAGCTGTACCAAATTATACCCTTCAGCTTTTTTTATGATCGGAATTACGGCGAAAGTTTCTCTTGTGTCACCTACAGAGAAGTATATCTTTCTTATAACATCTCCAATCATTACTCCGTTAATTACTTCATCTATTTTCCTTAGAACAATAATAGATTTTAATATTTGGTTTTTTACGTTATCATCAAGGGCACTAAACCCTTTCTTCCTATTTTCTATTATTTCTTTAATTTTTTCAGTTAAAGATTCTATCTCTTCTTCGGTATTAGCAAAATAAGTTATATTTACTCCGTCATCTGTTGCTTGAACTTTGCAGAAATATTTTTTAGTTGAATTAAACATAATTATTGTGCTTCCTTTTTCTTCTGCAGAGAGTTTAATCCAAATAGCACGGAGTTGGACGTCATTACAGCAATGATATGAAATTTCAAATAATTCTTTTTTTGATAAAGAATCATAGGGTATAGTAATGATTTTATTTTTCCAGTTTTTCTCAACAATATTTTTATATTGTGATAAAATCTTGTTTTCGACCACGACCATATAACACCCACAAAAAGATAAGAAATTTCTTATAATAATTTATCTTTTGCTAACATATAAATATTTATTGTAGTTTTTAATTTTAGTTGGTTTATTGGTTTAAGGATTTACTGAATTGATCATAAGATTTTTGAAATCTTTCAATACTTAAATCGATATCTTTTTTTGTTGCACCTATTGCAGAATTCATAACAATATAGGCATGTGGATAATGATTACAACACATCCCAAATGATTTTTCAGTTGGATCATATATTCTTGGGCCGGTAACTCGCAGAGTATATAATGCACCTCCTAATGAAGATAAATTTTTTCCTTTAAGATTATCTAATGTTAATGCAACAGCCACAGGATTAAACACATTGAGTATTTTTTCTCCAATTTTATCAGCAATTTTGTTTAATTCAACTGCTAAATATTTTCGATTTTTCTTTTGTTCTTCTATAAGAGCTTGATAACCTTTAATACCTAATGAGAGTATAGAAATTAAAAACTGAAAAATGGGTGAGGCATTAGCTCGTCCGGCATATGTTCGGCTAATTTTTTCCATTGTATCTTTATGTGGTGTGCATATAATTGACCCACCAACTGGTGTTAGAAAGTTTTTATCAGTAGATTGAATTATTGCATCAACTCTTCCAGCGTCTATAGCTGATCTTATCATTTTCATCCATTCTTCACTTTGCACTCCATACGCATTAACAACTATATGAGCAATATCTTTCTCTTGTGCTAATTTTGCAATTTCTTTAATATTATCTGCTTCACGAGGAGGAAAAAAGCTTGTAAATGATAAGATTGAGAAGGTATCTTTATCAATTCCAGCAGATATCTTTTCTATTGGAACACGAACAGCATCTCCATATATTTCTCCTTCAACAATTTTGGGTTCAGCACCCATATATTTAATCCCTTTTATTATCGAGGTATGATCTAACCTAGGCACAACTACTTTTCTTTTATAAAGAGTATCATTTTTCCATTCAGGTCTTAATCCAGCTAAACACAATGATAAGGACATTCCGGTCGCCATTGGAACAACTAGAGTATCTTTGATATTTGGTAGTCCAAACTTAGTCATTGCATATTTTGCTAATTTATTAGTTAATTCATGCATGATGGACCCGCCCGGCGCTTTAGGTTGAGGAGCACTAATTTCTCCACTTCTACCAATTCCATGACAAAAACCAGCAGAGTAGAGATTTAATAATGGTGTTGAAATACGTGCTTCCCTTTCACCCACTCTAGCGGCATCTGAATCTTTATCTGTATCCATTTGAGATAATAATTTTAATAAAAATTTTATTTGCTCATCTTCCCAAGGCTCTTCCGGAACTCGTTTTTGTTCTAATAAATTTTTAATTGGCTTTAACCAATTATCAAGAACAATTTGTCCCCTATTAATCATATTTTGTGGAATTTTCGAGCCCTTAATTAAATCCTTTATTTTTTTTTCAAACATACTCATTCTTTCAATCTATATATGATAAATAAATAATATGGCGGCCTCTGAGGGGAATCGAACCCCTACTCCTTCGCAGAGTAAGTGGATTTCTTCAGATCTCTTTAAAGTCTCTTGAAGTCCATTGTCTGAGACCACTCAAACCGTCAGAGGCCATATGATATTGTTTTATTATTTTTTGTATTTATGTTATTAGAATTGATATTAAATAAAAAGAATTTTAAAATAAAAAATATGTTTTCGATATTTTTTATCATTATCTTATTTTCCAATAAATTTCGGTTCTCTTTTTTCTTTTAAAGCATTTAAGGATTCATTAAAATCTTTACTTACTAGTGTTTTTATCCATCCTTTATTTTCTAAATCTAACTGTTTTTCTATTATATCTTTAAAATAAGCATGCATCGTCTTTTTCATTAATTTAATTGATAAACTAGGACCCATTGGAGGAATTAATCGTAATGCTTGTTTCCTAACATAAGGTATTAACTCTTTTTTTGGTAAAACTTTATTAATTCCAATGTTTAAATCATAAGCCTGCCGAGCGGTAAGTTTCTCTCCAAAATAGAATAATTCTTTAGCTCTTTGAAATCCAATAATAAGTGGCAGGAGAAAGGTTGTAGCAAAATCTGGCATAACCGCTCTTTTGATAAAAAAAAGTGCAATCCATGCATCTTCTGAAATATAAACTAAATCAGAGCAGACTAAAGGCAATGTAAAGCCACCACCAACAGCAAGACCATTAATTGCCGTAATTACTGGTTTTGAGAAATTCCAGAATTTTAAACATAATTTTTTAGAAGCCATATCTCTTAAATTAATTTCCTTAATATATTCAGAAGGAATTTCTTTAAACATATCCTTAGAAAAATAACCTCCTGAACAAAAAGCATTAGCTTCTTCGCAACCGGTTAAAATTATTACCTTAATTTCTTTATCTTTCTCCGCAATATCAATTGCATACCATAATTCCAAAAGAGATAGTGCAGAGAGTGCATTTTTTCGTTCTGGCCTGTTTAATGTAATAGTGACTATTCCATTTGCTTCCTTTTCAAATAAAATATCCTTAAAATCTTTAATATCCATAATAAGTAGAATGGTAAAATAGAATAAAACTTTTCACAACGAAACCAGTTAAGCTGTTAGAGGATATTCCTTTATTTTTATAATCCATTTATACTATTTAGGAAGTTCTATTGCAGCTAGTTGTTCGACATTAAGGCGTTTTAATCCAGATTTGGATAAAGACACCCCATAAACTCTCTCTATAAATGATACTATTAAATGCGCAGTAGCGCCCCATACATTATATTTTGGATAACGGTAAATTGGAAATTTCTTGGAACCAATTTCAAAATAAGTTTCGGTGAAATTTTGTTGGTCTAAAAAGAAATCCATGGGAATTTGATAAATTTCTTCTACTTCAATATCTTGTTTTTTCAATTGAGCTCCACTTTGGATTAAACCTACGAAAGGAGTTATAATATATCTTGTAGTGGTTGGTAGATCATCCAAACACCCGAGTATTTTGATATATTCTTTAGAAACACCAATTTCCTCTTCAGTTTCTCTAAGAGCTGTATCTAGAAGTGAATTATCGAGATTTGGATCAAATTTCCCTCCTGGAAATGACATTTCTTTCCGATGTCGTTTTCCTACGTTTGTCCTTTTAATAAGAATCACGTTAAAAGAATTATCAATCTCCATGAACGGGAATAATACAGCAGAGTTTCTAAATAAATCGTGCTTAATTTTTAATCTATCAGGAGAATCAAAATTCATTAGCTTGCTTTTAATGATCTGTACATCAATGTGTCTTTTATTCATGAATAAATAGTAAAATTTTATTTTTCTTTTTAATTTTATAATATAATTTTAAAGAAATAATTAATGGTATATTTGAATGGTAAAATTGCCTAAAGAATTGCAGCAGAATAAGAAAGGACCTGGACCAAGTAGGATAAACAAAAAATGTTCAGTTGAAGAGTGCGGAGAAATAGCTATCCGTTCCTTATCAAAACAAAAATGGGAGTCATATGCTGAGAGAGCAAATTTAAAATTAAAGAAATCAAAAGATAGGAATTTTTATTTATGTAAAGTGCATTATAAAGCTGCTAATAAATATCGTAAGTCAGCAGAAAAGCTTACGAGGAAAAATATTTTTACTGAAAATACACGATATGGCATAGCAACTAAAAAGAAAGCAATTAGTCCCTGGGATAAATAAGATAAAATAAAAATGACTAAGGTATATTTGCGATTTGAGCCATTTTATCAAAATAAGAATATATTAAGTCTATTTGGTTTAAACTTAAACCTATAGTAATGAATGTTAAAGCAACAAGAAGGGCAATAACAGCAACTATTTTTGATCGCATTATTAACTCATAACAAAATAATTTTTGATTTTAAATAAAACTTGTTAATTCGATAATTTAAATTTATTTTTATCTATTTTTAGTATATTTTTTTAGTGTTTCAATCATTAAGTCTTTTTTTCTTATCTTAACTTCTAAATCTTTCTCTTTAGGTTTGAATTCATCTTCTTTTATTTCTTTTGAACTTAATCTACCTTTTAAGAATTTTAAATCTCTTTTTAAATCTAATTTCTCAGCTTCTATTCTTGCTGACCATAATTTTATGCCTAGTTGTAAATTTTTGAGATTTTGTTTTGCTTCTTCCAATTCTTTCTTATATTCTAACTTTAGGCTTTCATAAATCTCTTTATCTACTTTCCTGAGTTTGAGATTAGTATGTAAGGTGTTCAACTGATCTTTTTTTTCGGCAATTATCTTTTCATAAGTTAAATATTCAAATTCACCACTTATCTGACCTTTAATCTCTTGCTCTTTTACTTCTAAATCCGATTTTATTTTTTTTAGCGCGTCAAGTTTAATCTTTACATCTGCCGTATATTCTGCTTCTATTTCATATTGATCATCTTCAATTAATTTTTCCACATCATCAAACTTTGCGGCAAGTCTTTTTTTCTTATTTTTAATGTCTCGAAGATCAACCATTAATTCTAATCGCTTTTTAATCTCATCAGAGAGAGGTAGTATTTCTTTAAATTCTTCTTTATGCTTTTCTTTAACCTTCTTTGCTTTTTTATCCTTTTTTTGTTTCACTTCTTCTTTTTCTCCCACCTCAATTTGCTCTTTCTCTTCTATTGGCTCATCAATTGATGGAGTCTCCTTTTCATCCTCTTTAAATTCCTCTTCTACCTTAATTTCTTTTTTCGTTTCTTCTTTTGGTTTGTCAAGTCCAGAAAGCATTGGTTTTCCACAATAGATACAAAACTTATCTGTTGACCTTGCTTTTTTACCACAATAAGGACAAAAATTCGTCATTTTATTTCACCTAGTCTTCTATATTGATTTCTTTTATAATTCTCAATATTGCAGAATTATTAATATATATTATATATTATTATTTTGATTAAAGAACTAATTTTTAAATATTTAGTATGCCAATAGTTAATACTCTTGATATCAAAGATAAAAGCTCAGTTAATGTAGGGTTATTTGGACATATCGATTGCGGTAAAACAGCAATCGCCGAAGTTTTGAGCGAATTTGTATCGACTGCTGGAATAGATGCACATCCTCAAAGTAAAGAGAGAGGTATTACCATTGACATGGGTTTTACTTCATTAATTTTAGAAAAATTTTTGGTAACACTAGTTGACTTACCAGGTCATGCAGATTTAATAAGAACTGTTGTAGCTTCAATTGATATTATTGATTGTGCTATTGTCGTAATTGATGCAGTCCATGGAGCACAAATACAAACTGGAGAACATTTAATAATATTGGATTCACTTGGTATTAACCACATAATTGTAGCACTTAATAAAATCGACCTTATTTCAAAAGAACAATTAAATCCAATGATAGAGAAAGTTTCATCCTTTTTTAAGAGTACCTCATTTGGCTCAGATGTTCCAATTTTTGCAGTTTCTGCAAAGAATAAAAATGGTTTTGAAAAGTTAAAGAAAGGTTTATTAGATTTATTAAACAAGATAAAAGTGAAAAGAGATAAATCAAATGATTTAATAATCCCGATAGATCATCATTTTCCGATTAAAGGAATTGGAACCATAATTACTGGAACAATTCTTCAAGGAACAATTAGAGTAAATCAAAATCTGAATATTATTCCAATAAACAAATCTGGGCGAGTTAAATCACTCCAAATATTCAAACAAGATGTTGATAAAGCAGAAGCAGGTGATAGGGTTGGTATTGCAATTAAAGGACTTGATTATAAGGCAGTTTTTAGAGGTTGTTATGTTGTAAGTAATAAAGAAAATTTTATTTCGGGAAATTTGTTTAAATCTAAAATTTATATAAATAAGTATTATAAGGCAAGTCTTAAATTTGGCATACAAACACATATTACTTTAGGAATGAATACAATTCCTGCTTATATCTTTCCATTTAAAGAAATTAACAACAAATTCATTGCATTTAATCCAGACGAAAATGATGTTAATTTTGATGCAATAATATCTACAATTGAACCAGTTTTAACTAAAAATTTAGTATTCTTAAAAAATAAGCAAAGCAAAAATTATGAAAAATTCCTTATCAGCCGTTTAGACCTACCAGCAACTACACTCAGAATAGTAGGAATAGGAGAAATAATAGAAATATATGAACATCCTCCAACACTTCATAAATTTAAAATCAAATATGGTATAGTTAAAAATTCTAACCATCCTCAAGGAATTATCGTAAATAATTTAGCAAAAAGCCTTACTGGTGCTAAAAAAATTATAGGTAAAAAATTAGAACGACCTTTTGATAAAGTGATTGACACTTTTGGGACAAAAGGTGGTGTTGTCGTTAGCTTGAAAGAAAAAAAAAATAAAATTTCTAATGGAGATCAAGTAATATTAAAAGAACTGCGTAGTTTTAATATAAAACAAGGGCAGACGTCAAATCTTTAAGAGAGTTAATCAAAAATTAATCAAAATTATTAAATATGAAATTTATTATAATATTATACTAGACTGATATTTAAAAAAAAATAATAATATTGGCATGTCTATTGAAGAAGAGTTAGAAATTGCAAAAGAACTTCAAGTTGAATTAATGCGACAACTAGAAAATTTGGAAACTAAAACTGATCTTGAGGGGACTGCAATTATTTCTAAAACAGGAATTAGGATAGCTAGCTCAGATACGGCCTCTACTGTTGCAGATCTTTTCAGTGCAAGTCCAGCAACATTAGTTTCCTTAGGAATAAATATATCTAAAGGTTTAAACCAGGGAGAATTAAGAGATATTGTTATTCGTGGAATCGAAGGGTTCACAATTATTACAACAAGTTCTCAGGAAAGTAACTTCATGTTAATAACTCATTCCAAAAAGGAGGCGTCTCTTGGATATTACTTTAATAAGATTAATAAATCTTACAGAGAAATTGAAAAATTATTAAAGGATGTAAAGCTTAAATCTGCTTTTTATTAAATTTATTTACATCTCCAATTAAAACTCTGAAATTTTAAATAATTTTGAGCTAATTTGAATTATTGCTGGAAGCACAAATATGTATAATAATGTATTTGAAACAATATGAATAACTGAAAATGGGATGCCTGCAATAAAAATTGGAATCCAAACTTCAAAACTTAACTCAACAAAGGGAAGATACCCCCCAATAGTAGCAATTATGTCATAAATGAATGTCCATGAAAAGCCGACCGCTCCAAATAAAATTAAAACTCTTAATACGAAAAGATCTTCAGTAGGCCTAAAATACTCTTTATTTTTCAAATATTTAAATGAAAAAAACCCTAAAAGGCTCAAAATTGAGTAGAGTGATATTTGAGTAGCAAATAATAAAAGATGAGAGGGACCCATAGGATTCAAAAAACAAAAAATGGTGACACTAATAACACTTATGAATAACCCATTTTTTTTACCAAAAGAAAAACCACAAAAAAACAACATTAAACTAAAAAGTTCAAAATTTGGGATAGCATACAAGAGATATCCAACGAGGACGGTTAATGCAGAAAATACACTGATAATTGCTACATTAAACGAATCTCGGTCTAATAGATTGAATTTAGTATCTGATTTTAATGATTCTTTTTCCATTTTCAAATTAATATAGGATAAGTTACCTATAAAATTTATCTTTAATAAAATATTAAAATGCCAAATCAAGTTTAAAACTATGGAGAAACTTGATAATATTTATAATTTCGATTTTAAAAAATCAAATAGAGGATAAAATTGGAAATATTTTTTGAAATTCATAAGGATTTACCGAGAGAGGGACCAGGTAATAATGAATCAACAAAAAAAGCATTTGAATTTTTAAAACAATTACCTCCCAATCCCTACATTTTGGATATAGGGTGTGGTCCGGGTATGCAAACTATACAGCTAGCTAAAATGGCAGATTGTAAAATCATGGCTTTAGATACTCATCAGCCATTTTTGGACGAATTAAATTATCGTGCAAAAAGTGAAAGTGTTCAAGATAAAATTGAAACTGTTAATAGATCAATGTTTTCACTGGACTTTAAAGATGATTTCTTTGATATAATCTGGTCTGAAGGAGCAATTTATATATTTGGTTTTGGAAAGGGTCTTAAAGAATGGCGCCGATTTTTAAAGAAAGGGGGATATTTTGTTATATCTGAACTTTCTTGGCTAAAACAGAATCAACCCGAAGAAGTAAAAGGTTTCTGGAATGAATATTATCCAAGTATTAAATTGATTGAAAAAAATATACGGATTATAAAGAATTTAGGTTTTAATTTTCTACATAATTTCACAATTCCAGAATCAGGTTGGTGGGATGATTATTATATACCTCTAGAAAATCGTATCAATCTTTTACGAAAAAAGTATAAAGGTAATATTGAAGCTAATAAGGTTTTAGATCAGGAACTGGAAGAAATATTCTTGTATAAGAAATATTCTGAGTATTACGGGTACGTTTTTTATATTATACAAAACAAATGAATAGATATAAGTCTTTAAGCTAAATTTTTTATAAATTACATATTGGATGTATAATTCCAATTTATTATTGAATCATTGTCTAAAGCATATTTATTACAGCCAATAGGACTTATCGCTCCATTAACCCAAAAATGCCAAGCATGAGTTGAATTCTGTGAAATTCCATTAATTGAAGTAATTAAATAATCGTCATATATTGCGTAATAATCATATTCTAAATCACAATGCTTATCTAATGCGTGAAAAACGGAAGTGTTATAGTTATAAAGCGAAAATCCAACCCATCTATCTACGGTTCCATTTCCATAATCCATATATAATGATATATTGCTTAAAGACTCTTTGTACACAATAGGTTGTCCATTGCTTCCATTACCATTATCATTTGGTGGGATAAAGACACCTATCTGGAATAAAATTAAAAATGTTAAAGAGATTGATGCGATGAGACCAATTAATATAAATTTCAGAGTTTTTCCCAAAAAGATCACTTATTAAAAAAAAAAAATGAAAAAATTAATGTTTAAATATTTTATTTTGTATTAAAGATATTCTTTTTTTTCACCAATACTATCGCTATCACAGCTATAATACTCAATAAACCAAAAATCTCAATAGAATATCCCGGAATATTACCTTCTTTAAGCTGAATTTCTAAACTATAGAGATTAAAAAAGAGAATTTCAGTTTTTGCATAAATTAGGACTCCAGTATCTTTATTATATATAAGCGTTGTGTTTTGATTCCCAAAAGCAGGATCTTGTTTAAATACCAACTTAATTTGTGCTTGGTTAGATTCATCGAAAGTTACTGTACCCGGTACCCATCCTGTGGGATCAACGGAATTAATAGCCAACAATTTTTCATACGTCCAATTAATTGATGTAATAAACCCTGGGTTATAATCATTATAACCTAAAACGAGCATACTACCAATTTCAGTTGTCGATTTATTCACGAAAGTAACATTTTTCTTCAAAACACCACCCTCTAAATATTTTGAAGTAATATTACAAAATGGAACTGGATTTAAATTCGATGCCCAAAAAACTGCTGATTGATCTGCGAAACCTAATAATATTATTGAAATTTCACCATTTTGGTTCGTGTCTAAGTATTTTCCTTCAGTCCACCAATTTACTGGTCCATTAAATTCAATCACTTGATAATTATATGTAGTACCAGCTGTTAATGAAGAGGAGTAATGATCAGGAGGTGTTGTTGTAAATGCCGATATTCCGTTGGTTGCTTGAAATATAAAGCCAATTCCGAGTAAAATTGAAAAAATTATGCCTATTTTTTTTATTTGCTTCATTTTTTCATTAAGCCTTTTTTTATTGAAAAAATTTTATGAATTATGTCTCTAGGAAAGTATGGCTATTAAAAAATCTTTCGCTAAACTATTTTTTATATAGAACATAGTAATAAAATTTCATAATGTTTTTTATAAAAAATTCTAAAAATCTTTAAGAATATCCAAAAAAATTCTTAAAATTTGACACAAGTAGTTTTTCAATAATTTTAAAGAAAATGAGAATAATAAATATTTAAAATTTTTTTTTTCATTTTTCTAATAAAACAACCTTTCCGCCAGCGGCTTCAATCTTTTTGACTGCTCTTTCACTTGCTTTATTAACAGATATATTAACTTTCTTACTTATTTCTCCTTTACCAATCAATTTTTGAACGTTCATTTTTGACAAATCAATTGAATATATTTCTCCAGATTTCTCTGCAATATTATTCTCAATAAATTTATCCAATTTGAATTCTAAATCTTTAACATTAATGGCATTTACTTTTTCAATACGGTTAATCTTTTGAGGTCGTTTAAAGCCTTTTTTACCCATGCGCCAATCAGGATCTGGAAATCCTAACTTTTTTTGTTTGTAGTATAAAGATTTTTTACTTTTTTTCCATTGTGTTGTTTTTCCAGCACCAGCGCGTTGTCCTTTTTTTCTATGCTGACCGACCCTACCATATCCAACTGTTCGTGTTCCGCGCTTTTTTCTTATTTTCTTTTTAAATTTCCTTGTCATTTAATTCACCATATGGGAATTATAGCATTTTAAATAGAAGTTTATTAATATAATCACCAACATAGCCAAGAGAACCACCAGCTTTATAACTACGTTTAATTGTTCCCCGATATCCACCTCGGGGAGGATGCATTCTAAATATTGGTTTTATTTTATAAATATCTTTATACTGAATTTCCCCTTTTAATAAACCGGTTGCTAGAGCATTTAAAGTTTTATATTTAGTTTTAAATTTGATGTGAGATTCAGTTAAAGGTTCATTTCCTTCGATATAGGCTCTATTTCGTAATAATTTTAAGAGCATTTTTTTATTGATCTCACCATAACATACATAATCCTTAACTTTTTGGAGCATTCCAGTATAACTTTTATTTGGAAACACTAATATAGAATGATTTACCTTATGGAGTCTAAACATTTTAAGAGTATCTAAAAGCTTTTTTCGCATCCCGGGGGCTCCGCGGATTCTTACAATGAATAACAATTTGGGGGTTTCTTGTTCCACAATTGAATTTTTGATTTCGGACATGGTCATTTTTTACATCTATAATTTATTATTTTGATTTCAATATCATTTTATGTGCATTTTTTAATGCATCAATTGTTGCTTTCACTAAATTCTCTGACGTGCGTGTATCTCCTCGAGTTTTAGACCAGATATCTTCAATACCGACTAATTTTAATACACTTTTCACATGATCAGCACATGCTAAACCGATACCGGCAGGAGCAGGAATTAAAGTTATACGAATACTTCCACATTTTCCTGATACTTTAAAAGGAATTGAATGAAACCCACCACAATCACATTCCCATGAACCACACCCTTTCATTACGGGAACTATATTCAATTTTGCCTTGGTTATTGCTTTTCTTATTGCAGGACCCACTTCAGGGCTTTTTGCAGAAGAAAATCCAATATATCCTTCACATCCGACGATAACTACTGCTTTAAATCTAGACCTCTGACCTGACCTTGTCATTTGTTGTACCATTTTTATGGTAATTACATCCTCTTCAAGATTTGGCAAAAGCATCTCAAAAATTTCCTTTTCTCGAACAACTAAATTTTCATTAAAAATTTTATCAATTGTAATTTCACCTTTTTGAACTATTTCACCTAACTCAGTTTGAGGTACCCATTCCTTTTCCACTTTTCTTGGTTGTCGTTTATCTCTCCTTGTATCTGACATTATTTTAAAATTCCCATAATCTTTTTTTAATTTTTATACTGTTCTTTTAATTTCTTTTAAGGTTTTATCTATGATACTGGTTATTTTTAGTGGATCAATCATTTTTAGATAACTTGAAAATTTTAATTTATATTGCTCATCATCAACTGCCAGTAGTTTGGCATAATTTTGAATATGAGTACCATTTATTCTTTCTTCAAAACCTTGAGGAAAGAAAAATTCTTTATGGGGAATTTCTATTCCTGCATCTAAAATACCCTTAAAGGCAGCCAGTTGCCTATGAAAATGACTCATTAATCCTAAATCTAAAATTGAATCATTAATCTTTTTCTTTTTAGCCCTTATACCGGCAATATACCCAGTTAAATAAGCGGCAGGTAAATTCCCTGTATTTAATTGCCACCCATAACCTTTTACAAGTTCTTTTGAAAATGCAGAGGTTAATACAAAATCTCCTCCAAGTTTTGATTGTATAAACTGAACAATAATATTTTTGTTCGAAGCTCGTATTATCAATCGATTTTTTCTAGACATTAATAATTTCTTTCTACTATGATAATTAGTTTTTCCTTCTCTTCTACGTCGAGGAGGTAATTTATAAGTAGGTCCTTTAGCCATTTATCTACCCCTCCTTGTTAAATTTTGTTCTTTAATGTGCCTCTCTAGATGTGCCACACTATGAAACATATTACCCTTTGCTTTTCGGTATAGTTTTCGATAAGTTGATGTTGTTATAATTTTTCTATCTCTTAAAGTTTTTAATTTCCTTCTAATTGGACGGATTTTTTTAATCCATCGTTGTTTTTTTGGTGTTCGTGCTCCTTTTTTACCTTTTCGAGATCCATAACCTCGTGCTCTTCCTTTCTTTTTCCTTTCATGAAGTTTTTTCTTTCGAAAGTTACTTATTCCAATTTTATATTTTTTCTTTATTATTCCTTCTTTAATTAGACTCCTTACATCTTCACGTGTAATTGCCATTTTGATATCTTCAATGAAATATTGATCAAGATAGACTCGGTTCTCACCGCATTTTAATATTTCAGATGCCATTCTTCTTTGTGCGTTTAGATTCATAATATAATCACCTTTTCCTATTTCTTCTTACCTCTTTTTTTCGTTTTTGAAGCTAATTCTCTTAATTCAGCTAGTTCCTCATCTTCTTCTTCCTCAACTTCTTCTTCCTCAACTTCTTCTTCTTCCTCCTCTAACTCTTCTTCTTCAAGGATTACACCCCTATCAGCAATTTCTTCTAATGCTTCAAGTTCTTTTTGAGCTGCACCTAGATTAAGTATTCTAAATCCTTTTTCTTCAATGAGTTCAAGAAGTTTTATTCTTTTCTTCGCACCAAGCCTACTGCTAATTCTTAATGCATGAATTTTTGGATTTAGTCCTTCGAGGTCTTTTGGAGTTATAATATAAGCTTCGGTAAACCCAGAAGGATGAAGATATCTTACTGCTTTCGGTGTCCTATAGCCAATATTGGGAGATTTTACTCCAGCTTTCCACTTTCTGCGAGTTTTTGAATCAATACCTCGTGATTTGCGCCAAGAATCTTTAACTCTGACATATCGCCAAGATTCAATTCTCCTAAAAGACGGTCGAACCTTCTGTAGATGTGTTCTATAACTCATCAATCTTTTTTTATCTTTATGCATTTTCATAGATACCTTTTTCTATTTTATTTGCCAGAGTATATGCTCTCCTAACCATTTTTGATATACAAAAATTCCATCTTGAAAGACTCGTTTATCTTTCTTTCTTAACCGACAAGCTCTTTGGATATTAGCTGCCATTTGTCCGACAACTTGGTTATCTATCCCTGTGATTATTACATCATCACCCTCAACTGATATATCTACGCCATCTATAATATTTTGAACCCTATCGGCTCGCTCTCCATTAAAATTTTTTATGTGAATTTTTTTACCTCGAATTTCGACAGTAATCGGAAAATGTGAATAACATATTTTAGATTTATAAGTATAACCTTCTTGAACTCCTAAAATTAAATTTTTTATTAAATTTTTTACAGTTTTTGCTAGAGCAACTGTATTTCCTCTAGGGAAATTTGATGTAAATTTTAATTTAGATTTTCCTTCTAAGTCAATTTTGATTTTTCGTGCGTGAGAAAAATCTTTTACAATTGGTCCCCCTTTAGGTCCCTTTATCGTAATAATATTCGGATCTTTTAAAGATATCTCCACTTTTTCAGGAATGTCCAATGATTCTTCCAAAAAGGCAATTTTCACCATCTTTTTTATTCACTCTCTTTTAATTATCAATAAATATATGCTAATAAAATTCCTCCTAAATTCTTTGATTTTGCTTCATTATGAGTTAGAACCCCCTCATTGGTAGACATTATAATCAGTCCAAAATTTTTTGCTGGCAAGAATCTTTTTTCAAAATCTTCATATTGAGAAACCTTAATATTTAAGCGCGGAATTATTGCTTTACACTCATTTATTTTTCCAAGAAGATTAACTTTAAATTTATTTTGACGACCATCTTCATAGCGTTCAAATTCACCTATGTATGCGTGGGCTTGGAAGATCCTCAGGATTTTTTGAAGTAAATGTGGAGCTGGAGTTATAATTAAACTTTTCTTCCTTGCCATCTCGGCATTTTTAATTTGAATGCATGCGTCTCCTAATGTATTTGGCATTATTAATTACCTTTTTTTTTTCCTTATTCAAATCTTTTGAATCCAATATCCTTAGCAATTTCTCGAAAACAACGACGACAGATAAATAATCCATAACGTCTTATGATTGCTCTATGTGTGCCACACCTACGACAAACCCGTTGTCCTTTTCCATATTTTTTGTTGCTAGGCAATTTGATTCACTTTTAACTTTTTAATTCATATTATTAATATTCTATTTCCAATCTTCTAACAATTCGAGCTTTGAAAAATTTTTTGAGAAAAAATTGTGTTTCCTCTCTCTTAACATAATGATCTTTTTTAATTTTAGTCCGTTTTTTACGTCTAGTTCTAACACGCATTCCTTTCCTCACTATACGCCCTGAGGTATTCAATCCCCATATTCCTATTGTGCTATCATATTCTACACCAGGAATTGAAATATGCTCGTCAATACCAAAAGAAAAGTTTCCGTAGTCATCAAAACTCCTGCGTAAAATTCTGTTATTATATACAATTAATAATCTTTTCAATAATCTTATTGCGGCTTCACCTCTCACAGTTACCATCACCCCGATTGGACCTCCTTGTCGTATTCCCCACTCTTTTACAGATTTTTTTGCAAGCCTTCTCACTGGTTTTTGTTTAGTAAGATCTTCCAAAACCTGACTAGCTCGTTCAAGCTCTTCTCCACCCGTACCAACACCGATATTTAACACAATCTTTTCTAAATAGGGGAATCTCATTGGATTTTTCCAATCTGCTTCAAAATTTTGTTCCGATTTTTTCAATTTTGCAGCTTTTGCTTTTTTCGAATCCGCAGACACTTCACTTTTCACATCCTTTTATATTTAATTTTTAGGTAATTTTATTTCAGATTCCTTATCTCCCAGCAATAGAACGTAATCATATAGTGTTTCGACCGGAGTACCATCTTTTTGGATAATTTCAACGGTACTCGCATTAGGACCAAATCGTTTGATTATTTTATTTATTTTTCCAACTTTAGCAATATTTTTACCTGCCACAATAATTGCTAATGAATTTTCTTTAAACTTGATATGAGATAAAATTTCTTGAGTTGGGATTGATAATTTTAAAATGTCCATTCTTTTATATACATCTTCCACTGGTTTTGTAGGATCTTTTACATTAATTTTTATATTTCTCCCATCATGAAGATTAAGTTGAACATGTCCCCCTTTTAAGGTTGTTTTGCTATTAATCCTACATAATTTAATTTCAGATTCTTTTTTTGGAATTTTAAATAATTTTAATTCATGATGTGAATCAGGTATAATTCGATAATATTCTTTTTTCTTTTCAATGGATAGAACATCCATGATCCCTAATGGAAATCCTAAATCTCTTATGATTCGACCATCAACTTTAAAATAACCTTGACCAATTAATTTTTTTGCATCCCTATAATATGGAACAATTTTTAATAAATCTCTCACAATATGAAGTAAAGGGAGGCAAAATCTTCTAGGATGTGGGCCCGGTGAAGGATTTACAAAAAACTCTCCATGTTTTCTTTTAATTTGTAGATGTCCTGGCGTTGCTAGCCTTTTTGTATGTTTTTTACTACCATGTGAAGTTATTTTTTTTTCACTCCTTATTTTTTAATTGGTGCTTTTAATTTTTCCTCAACAAATTCATACCCTAATTTCCGTTCAATTATTTGTCTTCTTAAAGGATCCATTTTTTTCCCCTCTCCCTTTAACTTAGTGATGACTACCTTAGAAATGTGAATTGGCACATAATAAGAAGTGCCATCAGGTTTTTCCAGCTTACATTCTTTAATAATAAGTTTCAAATTTTTCTTAATTTCCATAATTTCACCTTCAATATCCACAAAATCTCCCTTTACAACTCTCACTGAATCACCCGTCCTTATCGGGAGGCGTTTTATTCCATATTCTTCTCGCAAGAAATCAGCTAATCTACAAGAGAGTAATTTAGACCTTTGATGGAGTTTATAGTGTGCTAATGCTTTTCTCTGTTTGCCTGGTTTCTTACTTTTTATTTTCATGACTTTACTCCTTCAAACAATTAAACTTGCAATTGATGCTAAACGCGGATATAATTCAGCGACTTCACGTGCGATCGGACCACGAATTTCCGTGCCTTTTGGGTCTCCTTCTCTAGAAATTAATACTGCTGCATTATCTTCAAAACATAACCTTGTTCCATCAACCCTTCTATAAATTTTTCTTTGTCGAACAATAACCGCCTTCATGATTTGTCCTCTTAGTTCAGGTTTTCCCTTCTTAACGGTGCACGATACTACATTGCCAATTGCAGCTGATGGAATGCGATTGAGTCGAGTATGTAATCCGTCCACATTAATTATCTCGATAATTTTTGCTCCTGAATTATCAGCTATTTTTACTCTTGAACCATTAAGCAAACCCCTTGAAATCTTATGTCTAGTAGCTATTTTTGTTCCGATTTTTCTTCGAGTACCCATTAACTTTCCACCTTCCTTTCTAGTTTTTGAACAACACAAAATGCCTTAGTTTTCGAAATCGGCCGAGTTTCTCCAATTTTCACAAGATCACCAACATTAATTTCATTTTCTAAACATGGCGGTAAATGAGCAGCAATTCTAGAATTTCTGCGTTCATAACGCTGATATTTTCTAATAAATTGTACAAAATCTCTTCTAATTATAACAGAATTCTTCATATTTTTTTTTGCTACGACTCCTTGTAGAATTCTACCTCTGATTCTTAAAGTCCCATGAAAAGGACAATTAACGTCATCACATATTTCCTTTGGGGCATCCACACCCGGTATTCCAATATTTCTAGCGCTCATTTTTTAAGCCATCTTCTTTTTTTTATATCTTTTATTCGATTTTCGGGGCGTCCTACGATTTTATGCCCTTCTACTTCAAGAATAATTGGTTCTTCACCATCATTCTGTGGAAGCATGAACCGAAACTTATGATTTTTTTTTATATACATTTTTTTATTATTATTATTGTTTAATGTAATTAGCATATTCTTTGTCTCATCAATTACTGTTCCAATATTTTTCCATTCCTTCCCTCGCTTTTCTTCATCATTCCTTAATGCTAATACATTTTCTAATCCAATTAAATCGTGATATATTAAATATTTAGGGTTCAATCTCATTTTTCTTTTCATTTATAACTGTTAAAATTCGTGCGATTGCACGCCTAAGTTGTTTGGGTTTGGCAGGATTATCTCTTACTCCCCCACCTGTATGAATTGATCTTAACGTCAATAGTTCATGTCTGAGATCAATTAATTTTTTCCTTCTCTCTGCATCTGACCAATTTCTTATTTCTTCGGTTTTTATTTGTTTAGGCATATTATTTCACTATAAATTAATTTGTCTTTTGAAAATGTTTTATTCTTAATCTTTATCCTCTTTTTCTTCTTCCTTAGAAACTTCAACAGTTTCTTCTTTAATTTCAATTTCAGTTTTTTCATCAGGTGTAGTAAGTGAGATTTCTTTAGTTTCCTCCTCATCTATCTGATCAATTAATTCTAATTCTTCTGCAGTTGGCTCCCTTTCTATTTCTTCAACTTCAAGTTCTCCCACTTTAACAACTTTTAATTTTCTTATTTCTAATTCATTATTATCCTTCTCAATAAGCTCATGATTTAGATAAAAGCCGTCGCCTTTTTTATATTCAGCCGGCATTATTTTAACTGTTATTCCCAACACACCCGACTTTTGAATACATTGAGTCAGTCCCTTATCAACAGCTTCCAAAGCTGGTTGACCACACTTAGCCATGGTACCGGCTCGAAATATTTGAGTTCGAGATCTTTGAGATGTAACTTTCCCAGAAACTTTAATTTCTACTCCCTTCGCACCAGCTGCCATGATTTTTCTCAGGATATAATATGATGCACGTCTATATTGACGCCCTCTATCAAGACTAAATGCCAGTCTCTCAGCCATTATCTGTGCATTCAATTCTGGATTCGGAATTTCCTCCACCTCGATTTGCGGAAGATTTAAGTCAAATCTTTGTTGCAGCTCATCAGTCAACTCTCTTATTCGCTTACCACTTTTTCCAATAACAAGGCCTGGTCTGCTTGTTTTTAATGTGATGCGAACACCTAACGGAGTTTTTTGAATATCAACTCCACTAAATCCAGATCTATTTAATTCTTTACGAAGATATTCATTAATTTGCATCTGCTTTATTCCACGTTCTATAAAATGTCTCTTTAAAGGCAATCTCTTAACCTTGTTTATAATTTTTAATTTTGGTTATAGTTTTTAATTATATATTTTATCCTCTATTTATTCTTCAAACACAATAATTTCTATATGACTTAAATTTTTAAATCTCGGGGTAGAGCGTCCATGAGCACGTTCTATATATCGCTTTATTTTGCGAGCACGATGAGTAACAGCATGCACAATTCTACACAACTCAACATCTAAACCTCTAAATTCCGCATTAGATTCCACGCTCGTAATAATATCATAAATCATACTAGCTGCTTTTATAGGATATCTACCTGCATACCACTTCCACCGTTTAAGACTATTTCTATGAGCTTGCTTTTTTTTATGTCTTTTAAAAGGAACCGCTTGTTTTAATAGAATAACTTCTTCAAGGAATTTCTTTGCTTGTTCAATTCTCATACCCTTAATTGTATTACAGACTTCTCGACACATTTTGGGGGATACTCTGAGATCCCTTCCACTTGCTTTCGCAATACGGTCTTTATCTAGATTTAACGCTTCTGCAGAATATCCAAATACCGGCATTTATTTAACCCATTTTATTAATTTTATATATTTTTTTATATATTTTTTCGTTCAATCTCTCAGGAAACTCATTTTAAGGGGACATACTTTGAAGACCTTGTCGCTCCTATGCCCGGGCTTCCATGCGATACGTGAATTGTAGGAATTGAGAATTCCCCCAGGAAGGCCCCAATCATTTCTGGATAAATCTTATATGTGACAAACTCATGTCCGTTATAAACCCCCACAGTAAGTCCCACCATCTCAGGAAAAATTATCATATCTCTGCAGTGGGTCCTAATAATCAATTCTTTTCCTTTCTTTTTTGCTCTATATGATCTTCTCAATCGCTCGAGAAGTTTCTTGTGTCTATTTGGAAGACCTCTTTTAAGACTTCGACGCTGTCTTGCTGGTAAAAGTTGAATAAATTCATCCATATTCATCCTTTTTAGCTCGTCAACTGTTTTACCTCTATAAAGAAATTGTCTTTTTGCCAATTCCTCTTCTTCATCTAGTTCTTCTTCTATCTCTAGCTTATCCTCTTTAATATTACTTTCCTCTTCTTCAATCTTTTCATTATTTTCTTTAGATTCCTCTTGATCATCAACAGTTTTCTCTTGGTTTTCCGGTGGAGGCATTATATCTTCAAACCTTTTTATTTTTATTTCTTATTCCAATATTTTCCTTTTTTCAGATATTGAATTCAATAAAACATAATTTAAAATTTTTTTCAAAAGTAAGCAAAATTTGTAATCAAAATTTCCTTCATTCATTGTTTATTTAATTTTCATTTCGGGTATTTCCCTAAAAAGAAGAGATAATAATTTTTATCGGTGATGTTTTTCCATAAAGTTAATTTAAAAATATTGATTTGGATTGAATATCCTCTCGATATCCATCTCATCAAAATCTCCATTCCAACTTTCTCTTATTATTACCCACTCATCCCTATTTCTATTTGGATTAATTACAGAATGTATAGTACCTATTGGAATTTCAAATTTTTTATGATCCTTTACAAAATAATGGACTTTATTTTTATTAATTATGATTGGATTACCTCCTAAAATCTCCCAAAATTCGTTTCTTTTTTCATGTCGTTGCCATGATATGCCCATATTAGGTTTTATAAAAATTAAATTATATTTTTCATATGTAAACTTGAAGCTGTACCATTTTGGTAATGTATCGACATATCCATCTGGGATTTTAAAAAATTTTTTGAGTTCCTCAGGATTAATATCAACTTTATCAGAATGTTCGTATTTATATGGATCATAAATTTCTTCATCAAGAGATGGATCATGGGAGTAAGTTACAACCAAATCTGAATTAGATATATTAAAAATCATGTAGTAAGTCTTAGGGTTAATTGTTATAGTAAAATATAAAACATCTTTTACTTCAAATTTTATTAGCTCTTCTCCATTTATTACATAACAATTAACTCCTTTTTTTTGCAAAATGTCCATTTGGAGTGTTTCAGAACCATTCTTCTTTAAAATCGAACTACATCCTCTGGAAATAGTTTTACGAAAGTTCATTTTCATAAATTTAATCAATAACAATTTAATTTTTAATAGTTATTCTTAATTCTTTATCTTTTTAATTATTTCTTCATAATAAGGCATTGATTTTTGGGCTCCCTTTCTTGTTACGGCAATTGAAGCGGCTGCTGTTGCAAACTTGGCTGCTTCTGATATGGTTTTTCCTTTAGAGAGAGCACTTGCTAAACATCCGTTGAAGCAATCGCCAGCTCCAACCGTATCGACTGCTTGCACTTTTAATGCTGGTATAATTTCAAATTTATCTTTATCCCCATAATAAATTAGAGCACCTTTCTTTCCTAAGGTTGTAATAATTGTTTTAACACCTAATTTAGTTAAATTTTTGGACGCTTGTTTAATTTTTTCGTTATTAGAACCAGAAAGTTCTTTTTGAATTAAAAAGGAATGCAACCTTAATAATTCCCCTTCATTGGGGACGATAATATCAATTTTCTTCAGTGTATCCAATGGAATCGGCTTTAAAGGTGCTGGATTGAATATTTTAATTGATGTTCCCTGTGAAGCAATTCTGAATATTGTATCAATAGTTGCAATTGAAATTTCCATTTGAACAACAATTGCTCCAGCATTTTTAATTATGTTAGATTTAATCCTTATCTCGTCAGGAGTTAATCTAAAGTTAGCTCCAGGAGCAACCCCAATCATATTTTGACCATTAGAATCTACCATAATTAACGCAACTCCACTTGCTTCATTAGGATCTCTAAAAATATGACTGGTATCTATACCTTCCGCTTTTAAACGAGAGAGCATTTGGTCTCCAAACATATCTTTCCCAATCTTTCCGATAAAGACTGTCTTTGCACCAGACCTAACTGACGCAACCGCTTGGTTTGCTCCCTTTCCACCTAAAAATTGCTTATAAACACCTCCAGTTACAGTTTCTCCTTGTTTAGGTAAGCGTTCTAAATAGATATTTAAATCCATATTGGAAGAGCCAATAATGAGAACGTAATTATTACTTTCAACCATAGATTTAACACATTTCTCTTATTTTCTATTCAAATAATATTTTTTCTGTATATTAAATGATAATCTTATTTTATTTCATTATTTATTCGAAATTTAGATATGGGGGTGTTTAAAATTAAAATATCTTTCAAAATTTTTGTATTATAAAAGCGACCCAAAATATTCAATAAAATACATTATTTCAAAAAGAATTACTTAATGTTTTTTTTTAATTAATAGATATTTAAATAGATTTCATTTAAAAACATAATAAAAAGCAGTTCTAAGATTAAAATTTGACTTATAATAACATTTCCTTCTAATGTAGAAAAAATCATACCTAATACAAAATTAAATGGAAAATAGAATGGTTTTTATTTTAAAATTAAATTATCAATATTATTAACCATTAAAAAAATATAAAAACTCAAAAAAGTGATAAGAGAATGGCGAAAGATAAAATAATTGGCCTTATTATAATGGTTGTTGGTGTTCTATTAGCCATTGTTTATACTTTGGGTTCTGTAGTCGATCTATACTTACAATCCAGTATTGGTGGCAATAATCCCGATGGTTTCATCATTCCGATTCCAGGTTTGATTGATTTATTCGATTGGAGATTATTCGTTGTTCTACCGCTCTGGTTGATAATAATACTTGTATCTATCATTGCAATTTGGATTGGTTGGTCAATGTTAACCACACCTGCCCCCGTTCCGCTTGAGGAATTAGAGGAAGAGCTAGAAGCGGAAGAAGCTGAAGCGGAAGAAGAGTAATAGAAACCAAAAGTATTATAAAAATTTTTCTTTTTTTCTTTTTTTCTTGTTTATCTTTCATTTATTTCATAACCTCATGATTTCGGAAGCAATTTTTTGAGAAATCTATATGGAAAATGAGTAAAATCGGTATCTTCTGGGTATCACCCAATGATAGCTTCTTTCCCCGTATTATTTCCCATGGACCTTAACTAACCGAGGTACGTTAATTCTATGTATGTGTGGAGTTATATTTCCACCCTTTATCAAGATTTTATTAGAAATAATTATATTATTCATTATTTTCAGTTCAATTTTAAAAATTCATTTTAAGTTCTATGGCAAGAAATTATGCAAATAATAAGTTTAAAATACAATGATTTTAGTTATAAATTTATGAAGATTATAGTTGTAGATATTGGAGTATTGGGAACTTTATGGGCTCAGAACATCCAAAATCTTAAAATGTATAAAAAAATAGGAGGTATTTGTTAAAATGAATGATCTTCGAAGTAAATTGAAAATTTCTGAAGAGGCATTAAAAGCCCTAAATGATTTTCTTCTGGATAAGGATAATCTTATTATTAACGACCTTTTTAAAATTATAGACAAGTATGGTGGGGTTGAAGAGATTAACAAAAAGGCGGAAGAGGCGGGAAAGTTGGACAATTTAATTCAACAGTTAGAAAAGAAAAATCCATCATATGTAAAAAATATCGATTGGTTAATTGAGCAACGTGATAAACAAGCTTTTATTAGTATTCGCGAGTATCGACGGAAGATTCTTGGTGATAAAGCTGAAAAGATGGACTTTGACGATACTTTTGCGGTAACTTTAGAGTTATCTGCATGTCAGTATTTTCCATTTTTAGTTGATATTATAAAACGAGCTATTGAGCATAAATTATTAGTACCTGGTCGAATAATTCGCGTTAGAAAAATGAAAGAGCAGGAAGAAGATGGGGATCTTTTGGCTATGGCTGCTGCTATGCAAATTATTGGTGCATCATATGTAGAGACACTTGATACTAAGGGTACAGCTCCAGGTCCTGATGGACTTCCTGTAAATGTTCATCTTGGTGGTCCTGAAACCATTACCGGTTATTTCGGAGGCGTTGGTCAACCAAATGACTTTGCCTTGAAATGGGTTGATGAGTATCTCTACTATTATACAAATTATGGTATTAAACAAGTTCTCAACGTAAATCCCGGCACAGTTCTTCTTGGTTATTTTCTTTACAAACTGGGAATTAATAATGAATTCAAAATTTCAGTCTATATGGGGAACGACAACCCTTATGCTTGTCTTTGGACCTTGATGACAGCAAAGTTATTTGCTCGAGAAGATGGTACAAGTCCACTGATCGGTTTCAATCTTGCAAACTCCGTTAATAATGAGACAATCGAACTGTCAGCATATATTAGGAAATCATTTGGTTTTGAAGATATTGTTCGTTTAGAACATCATATAGTTGAGACATGGAAAAGCATTGTAAGGCAGCCATATGATCGTCGGGATGAATTAATTGAACTTGCTAAAAAAGTAAAGAATGTGAGTGCTAAACATGAGGGGGGTAATATCGAAGTTGAACAGAAACGAGAGCATCCTTCGGATATTCTTGAATATTTCATGAGCAAAGAGGAGATTATGGAAGCAAATTTGTGGGAATCTATGCGAATTAACCATCTTGACCGTAATGATGCAGTAAATGCAACTGCCAGAGCTCTCACTGAGAATGGACTTACATTTCTCGCTGCAAGGAATCTTCATCAACTTAAATAAAATTAAAGGTGAAAATACATGAGTAAAAATAAAGGAAAATTTGATTTCCGTCCTTCGGGGGTAATTCCTGCACTAGTTACACCATTCAATAAGGAAGATGAATCTATTAATGAAGAGAATTTACGTAATCTAGTAAGTTTTCTAATTGAACAAGGAGTAACGGGTCTCGTTCCATGTGGTACAACTGGTGAATTTGTGAATATGACTTTTAAGGAGCGTCTGAAAGTAATCGAGATTGTAGTGGATGAGGCGAATGGGAGAGTCCCGGTAATTGCAGGAACTGGAGAATCGGGAACTAAACTCGTTATTGATGCTACTAGGGCTGCTACTGATATTGGTGCAGATGCAGCTATTATAGTAACACCTTATTATCTTAAACCTAAAGCAAAAGGTTTATATGATCACTATTTTACGATAACTGAAAAGACAGATATACCTCTCGTTCTATATAATATTCCTCCTTGCACAGGGGTTAATTTGCCTTGGACTGTGGTAGAGGATCTTGTCGATATTGATAATATTGTAGCTATTAAGGATTCAAGTGGTGATTACAAATATTTTTCTGCATTATTGGAAAAAGTAAGTGATCGAATCTCAGTCCTTATTGGATGGGATGAAAATGTCTTGGCAGCGCTGGCTGGTGGAGCTGCAGGAATGATTCTTGCCTCAGCTAATGTGATTCCAAAGATTTGGCTCGAACTATATAATCATGTGAAAAACAACCGTCTTGAGGAAGCTCAGGTTCTTCAGAAAAAGATTCAAAAATTTACTCGGATGATGGTAAGTTCTGGTGCTTTAGGACCTAAAGAGTGTTTGAATATGATGAATATTCCTGTTGGTGTTACTCGACAGCCGATAATAATGGGTGATACACTTTCCTATGAGCTTTGGGATGAATTTAGAATTGAATTGGAGAAGTTAGGTTTGCTAAAAAAGAAGGAAATTAAATTTGAAGTTGCCGAGAAAGAACTTACGAGTCGTTTTTATTCTGTTGATATTACTCCTCAGAAAATTTCAGACTTTAGTTTAAGGGTTGGTGAATCACTCGTAGGAAATAGAGCCGAACTTGCTCATGTAGACCTTCTTATTGGTGATAAGAAAGGTCCTGTTGGTGAAGCATATGCTCGTTCCCTAACACATCCTGCGAAAGGACGTGAAGGTCTTCAAGTAATTCTTGAACCTAACATGCAAGTTAAACCGGCAACAGTAATGATTCCTACAGTTAAAGTCCATTCGCTACGTCAAGCAAGTCTCGTATATGGACCTGCACAAGCAGCAGTAGGGAAAGCGGTAATGAAATGTGTGGAAGATGGTATTCTTCCTAAAGATGCTTCAGAAGATTTAGTGATTATTGCAAATGTTTTTGTGCATCCCAGTGCAAGTAGTCGCAAACGAATTTTTATTAATAACTATAAAGCAACCCGGAATGCTATTCGAAAGGCGATGGAAGGATTACCAACAGCAGATGATGGCATAAAGAATAGTGAAAATGCTCGCCACCCATTTAGAAATGATCCTTAAAAAAATAATAGGTATTATTATAATTAAAAAGAAGAGCATTTAGATATCTTAATCGTGTAATATTGGCTTTCGAGCAGCAAGAGCAGCATCAAGACGTTTTACTGGAGTGTTGAAGGGGGCATTTTTGAGAAGCTCTGGATTGGTTTTTGTTTCATTGTAGATTTTATTCATCACCTCAACAAAATTATCTAATGAAATTTTCGACTCAGTCTCGGTTGGTTCAATCATCATAGCACCTTTTACTATTAACGGAAAATAAATTGTTGGGGCATATAATCCATAATCAAGAATACGTTTTGCAATATCTTCAGTAGTTATATTATTTTCAATTCCTCGATCTGAAAGCACAAATTCATGCTGACAGATTCGATCATATGGAAGGTGGTATTTTTCTTTTAAAAGAACTCGCAAATAATTTGCATTAAGAACAGCTATTTGACCCACGCGTTTTAGACCTTCGGCACCTAAGGCGAGAATATAGGCATATGCACGCACAATAACTCCAAAATTACCCCAAAAGCATTTAATCCGACCAATAGAATTGTTGGTTTTTTCTCGACATACAAATCCCTGTTCTGTAGCGATAATGGAGGGTTCAGGGAGATATGAAACGAGTTCTTTAATAACACCCACAGGTCCAGAACCAGGACCACCTCCACCATGTGGAGTTGAGAAAGTTTTATGGAAATTCAGATGGATGATATCAAAACCCATATCCCCTGGGCGGCAAATCCCTAACATAGGATTCAAATTAGCGCCATCATAGTAGCATAAACCCCCATATTTGTGTATGATATTCGTGATATCCTTAATTTGACGGTCAAATATACCCAAAGTATTGGGATTAGTTAACATTATACCCGCTACATCGCCCTGCTGCATTGCGAATTCAATGTGATCAAGTGGAATTTCTCCCGCATTATTTGATCGTACTTCGATTATTGAAAAACCTGCCATTTTTGCAGATGATGGGTTAGTTCCATGGGCGGAATCTGGTATTAATATTTTATTTTTTTTGAGATTTTTATTCTCGAAATATTTTTTCATTATTAAAATCCCAGTTAATTCTCCATGAGCTCCCGCAGCAGGTTGAAAAGTAAATCCATCCATACCGGTAATTTCTATGAGCATCTCTGAGAGTTGGTGTATTAGTTCAAGAGCGCCTTGATTACCTTCTTGAAGAGGATGTATTTGGGAAAAAGCTGGAAGTCGAGTGATCACCTCATTAATTTTAGGATTATATTTCATAGTGCATGAACCAAGCGGATAAATTCCTGAATCTATCCCATAATTTTTCCTACTCAACTCGGTATAATGGCGTACAATTTCTACCTCTGGAATATCGGGTAAGGGAAAATCTTCTCGTTGAAAAGATGAGGGAATTATTTCGGCTAAATCAGCTCTATCTATATCCATTTCAGGAATGAAATTATGTTGAGAGCGTTTAGTACCTTTGTTAAAAATCAAAGTCAGGTTTGAAGTCATTGTTTAATTCCCTCCTATGTTTTTATTAGAAGCTTTTTGAGCTGCATGAATGAATTTTTCTATATCCTCCCGAGAATTACTCTCAGTAACACATACAAGTACAATATCTTTCATATCAGGAAAATATTTCGATATAATTAGAGGTGGAAGCAGATTTTCCTGTTTGCATTGTTCAATTAGTTTATTAACATTTGGACATTTAACCAAAAATTCATTATATGTTGGTTTCTTATTTAATATTTGATAACCTGGGATGGTTGCTAATTTTTGCTTAACATAATGAGATTTTTGAAAATTTTGAAGAGCAATCTCTTGAAGCCCTGTTTTTCCCAATGAAACGAGATAAATTAACGAGGCTAAAGCACACAGTGCTTGGTTCGTACAAATATTTGAAGTGGCTTTCTCACGACGTATATGTTGTTCGCGGGTTTGTAAAGTTAGGATAAATCCCTCTCGCTCTCCATCAATTTCGTTAGTTTTACCAATCAACCGACCTGGCATTTTACGCAAATATTTTTGCTTAGATGCAAAAATTCCTAATCCTGGACCCCCAAATGATGGTGAAATACCAAAAGATTGTCCTTCAGCAACAAAAATATCAATATCGGATTTTCCTGGAGGTTTTAACACGCCTAGGCAAGTAGGATCGGTCATTACTTGAACAACTAAACATTTGGGAGCTTTATCTCTAATTTTTTGAACTAATTCTGATACATTTTCGATGTCTCCAAAAAAATTAGGACTCTGAAATAAAACAGCTGCAACACTATCATCCAATTTTGAGATGAGTGTATCCTCCATAACAATTTCAAAATGGATGTCTTGCCCCCAGCAATAGGTCTTAACAACTTCTACATATTCCGGATGAATTCCTTCAAGTAAAATAAGTTTTTTTTTCTGCGTGGCTATAGTTGCCATAATTGCAGCTTCAGCAAGAGCAGTGGACCCATCATACACACTCGCATTGGCAACATCCATCTGGGTAAGCCGCGTAATTGCTGTTTGATACTCATAAATGGCTTGTAAATACCCTTGACTGGCTTCTGCTTGGTAGGGAGTATAGGCAGTATAAAATCCCGAAAGGCTAATTACAAAATCCACCAATGAAGGAATATAATGGTAATAACAACCAGCTCCTAGAAAAGAACTTGAATAAATTTTATTTTTATTTGAAAGTTCTTCTAATCGCCGTAAAAGATCTGGTTCAGACAAACCATGAGGTATGTTTAATTTTTCTAACAGCAAATCTGCTGGAATGTCTTGAAATAACTCCTCTAAGGAATTAACACCGATGGAAGTTAACATCTCGGCAATTGTTTCTTTATCATGAAGTATAAAATCCATTCTATCTATCTCATTTAGATGGTAATAGTTGGATTAATCTATTAAATTAAAAAAAAACTATTAATCTTCCTCTTTTTGGATCATTTCTTGATATTTTTCAACCGAGAGAAGATTTTTAATTTCATCTGGGTTAGATACTTTAATTTTCATTATCCAACCCTCCCCGTAAGGCGAAGAATTCAGAAATGCTGGATTATCAGCGATGTTTCCATTAGTTTCAACAATTTCTCCCGTTAAAGGCATGAAAAGTTCGCTAACAGCTTTGACTGATTCAATTTCGCATGCTGCATTTCCTTTTTCTAATACTGCTCCTATTACAGGGAGTTCAACATATACAATATCGCCAAGTTTATGTTGTGCGTAGTCAGAGATTCCAACAGTTGCCATATCTCCATCCATTCTAACCCACTCGTGAGTTGGTGCATATTTTAAATCTGCAGGAAATTTTAGATCCATCCTTATTCACATTAATCTTGATTTTTATTCAAATTTTACTATATATTACGATAAAATGGTGTGGGAACTACTTTGGCTTTAAGAAGTTTATTCCGAATTTCAATGTCAAATTCCGTCCCGATGGAGCTATATTGTGTTTCAACGAGAGCTAAGCCAATTGTGTTTTTAAGCGTTGGTGAGAATCCCCCAGAAGTTACATATCCAATTTCTACCCCGTTCTTAAATAATTTGTAGTTTTCTCTAATGATTCCCCTATTCAAGAGATTTAATCCAACAAGAATTCGTGATGTCCCCTCTTTTTTTTGGCGAATAAGAACTTCCTTACCTATAAAATCAATTCCTTCTTTTGGTTTTACAAGCCAGTTAAGCCCTGCTTCAATCGGGGTTATTGAATTAGTAAGTTCATGACCATACAAGCAGTAACAAGCTTCTAAACGTAAAGAATCCCGCGCCCCTAAACCTGCAGCACCAGCTCCTGTTTTCATAAAAGCATTCCAAATTGTTACAGCGTATTTATTTTCAAAAGAAATTTCAAAACCTCTCTCACCAGTGTAACCAGTTCGGGCTATGAATGCAGGAACATCACACAAATTACAAAAAACAAAATAAAACCGATTCAAAGTAGATAAATCTGTATCAACGAGTGGCGCAATTAAGTCATCAGATTTCGGCCCTTGAAATGCTAATCGACATCTTTCTTTCGAGACATCCCTAACTTTTACTCGAAAGTTTCCAATTTGCTTATTAATCCATTGAAAATCTTTCTCTACATTACTTGCGTTGACAATCATCCGAAATCGTTCCGGACTCTCCTCATAGTAAACTAAATCGTCTACTACAGTCCCATTTTCATAACACATGCAAGAATATTGTCCTTTTGACTTTTCTAATAATTTTAAATCATTCACCATCAAATATTGAAGGAATGGTATCACATCTGGACCTTCAAAAATAAATTCTCCCATATGAGAAATATCGAACACACCTGCAAGCGTTCGAATGGTTTCATGTTCCTTTAAAATGCTTTCATATTGGACTGGCATCAACCATCCAGCAAAATTCACCATTCGCGCCCCCAATTTTACATGAGTCTCATATAAAGGGGTTTTTGTTCCATTTAGGTCTTCTTTAGTTATAAATTCCACACCTATTAACGTGTAATATTAATACTGGGTAATAGAATAGTTAGAATTATTTAAATTTTTAGGCAAAATACGAGGGTTATTTTCTTGCACTCTAAATAACTTAATTATACTCTTGGAACATTACTCTTGAAGTTTTATTATAATTAGATATTGATTAATTTTATTATAATTTTAAATTAAATGGTAAATTTAATTATTCAAATTATTTTCATATAATTTATTGATAAAATGGAAATGGTGTATTAAAAGATGTCATTTTTAATAGATATTGATATGGATAAATGTGATGGATGTGGCACATGTTATGAGGTCTGCCCTTCTGGAAATTTTAGTGAACCAGAAGGAGGGAAGGTCAAAGTGCTTGAAGACATGCGTGATGAGTGTGTGGGCTGTAGGGCGTGTGAGACGCAGTGCCCTAATGAAGCGATTGTTATAACAGAAGAGTAAGTTATATTACTGAAGGTAATTTTAATTTACAATTTTTATTTATTTTTTTTATTGATATTTTCTTTTTCATTTTTACCATAATAAGATTCTATTGCAGATCTTACATATACCTTCGTTAATTTGGATATTTAAACATTGTTCGTGATATGGTACGCCGCACTCTTTGCAAATATAAATCTTTCCCGTATAATTCTCAAAGTTCGAATCACATAAAGCACAATTTTGACTTGGGGGAAAATTATTTGGGACTTCTACAATTTTTGAGGTTCCCGTTAAATCCAATCCAGTCGTAGTAGTTGTTGTTGCAGAGGTTGGCATTGAGGTTGTAGGAATATTTGTATAAATAGTTCCACTTTGCATTTGAGAGGGTGTTTGATTTGTTTGAGCAAAGTCTTGATAATGAGCCCCAGCAGGAGTGCTTTTTTTTAATCCAACTTTGTAGGATACTTTTTCATCAAGGATATTAGTTAAAATCATTGCAGAAGCGAATTTTCCTTTTGCCTTACCTTTTTGTAAATGAGTATGGGAGATCAAATGAATTACCCGCCCGCCTGATTTACCATAATCAAAATAGACTAAAACGGGCGCTTCACCCCATTTCTTTTGTAATACTAAAGAAGAAATCAATATTTTAACTGCAGTATAATTCAAAATGGTTATTGGGAAACTTTTAGCTTCTAACCACCAACGGAAAGATTCCTCAGTTTTTTTTTTACCCCCCCACTTTGCTGTCTGGAGTTCAATTTCCAGACCCTCTAAAAATGGATGGTTTGGTTCTAGAATTTGACAAGGTACAACTGTATCGCCAGTTCTTGCGCCATTCCATTTTATAAATCCAGGAAATATAATTTCTACGATACTTCGAATTGCCCAATCTGTTGTTATTAACCAACCACCATTTTCAGCGACATATTTATAAATTCTTGTATGAGCAGCATTAGGGATCTCGTTGCCCGGACAACCTATCAAAACTACGTCATAATGATTCAGGTCAATTTTCATCACATCTTTTGGTTTAATAACTTTCTTTTCTGATGCATACATATGTGGAATTATTTTTTCAGGTTTTTCATATCTACCGCTAACAGCAAGAATTTTTCCATGTTTTTCGACAGCTTCTACTACACCTTTCTTATTTAAAGCTTCTATCTTCCTTTTTTTTACCTCAGAATAGAGATTTTTCCAGTTACTCATTCAACCACTTTAAAGTTTTAAAATAAGAGAATATTTTGAAATTGAATTTGATAATATTAATAAAGAAATAATTAAATTAAATAAATTTATTGACAAGAAATGGTTTTTCTTCAAGTAAATAAAGAATTTACATTATAAGGATATTAAAAACAGAATTTACCCTCATCCATAAATGTTATTTCTTCAATTAGAATTGTGGGTTTATTTATAATGAAATCGAGATGAATATCGGACAGGATATTTCCTCCAAAAAATTTATTTGTTCCAATTGCAATATGGCAGGACCCTTTTATTTTTTCTCCTTCAAGTACTGACTCATAGTGTGTTGCTTTTGGGTTCATACCAATTCCTAATTCCGCAACATTTCTTCTTGTTTTAATCAAATTAGGATCTTTCTCTGATTTCTTTTTTGGATTTAAATCCACTAAATTTAATGTTTCATCATTAGCACTTGTTAAGGAGATTAATAAACCATCTTTAAATTCGAATATCATATCCTCTCCTTCTTTCGCTCTAACTGACCATCCTTTTTCAATCAACATGGTTCCATTTGTTGTTCCTTCCATAGGTGCCGTAAATATTTCTCCTGCGGGAAGGTTTCCAAATGACCCATGTTCAGTATAGAGTCCATTATCATCCTTTAACTCTCTTTCGCCCTCCATAATCGTGAAAGTTAAGTCCGTTCCTCGTTTGGAAGTGATGTGTACATTCTTACTTTTATTTGGATTTATTTCAGAGATAAAGGATATACCTTTTTTAATTTCTTTATCTATTTCATTATAATCTGCGGTCATCGAGCCATTTATATCAAACATAAAGGGCTCAAATTCCGGTAATGTTGCTCCACGTGCGCCAACATTTGTCGCTTGCACCCTTGTATTTGTATGAGATAATGAATAACTTGTAGGTATTATAAAAATATCGCAAGTTTTCAACTCTTCAGTGACAAAATCTGGAGCGTCAAGTCCTGATTGTAAAACTGAGGGGAATTCACATAATTTTACAAATTTTTCACCATATAATTCTTTAGTAAGATTAAATAACTTTTTTGTATATTGATTTCTATCTTTTATTTGTTTAAATTTCGCTTGAGTAATGGTTTTAAGCATATATTCTTCGGTAAAATCTGATACAAAGAGTATAGATTCATCCAATTTTCGTTTAAAATTTATCTTAAACATTCGGTCTAAACTATTTTTCAGATGGGTTGAATTATTTGACGCCATTTTTTTCCACAAATAAGAATATTTTTTAAATTGGAAATATATTTATTTTTAGGATTTCTTATTTATAAATCTATTAAGTTTGTTAAAATCAATATGTCAAAATCAATTCAATCGTCTGGCTCTGAGACAATTAAGGAAAAAATTGTTAAGAAAATTCCATGGATATTTGGGAACAAACTGCGCAAACCTAGAATCCATTTTCCTAAAATACAAATATCCAAAAGATTTTCCCTTCCAACACCTTCAAGAAACTTAGGTCTATTAACCATTTACATATTTCTTTTTGTTTTACAGATTGGAGTTATTTATATCATTTACAGAGAGCCTATAGCGTTGGGAGCTAACCCAAGTACTGGAGAAGCTATGTTTATTTATCCCGATATGCACGATGCTTTTATTATAGAATCGATTGTGGCTTCTATTTTAATATTCATAAGTTCCTCAGGATTTATAATAATATATCAAGCAACTAAGTATACTTATGATAGATCTTTTGCGTGGAGGTTGCTTTTAATTGGAGTAGTTTTAACATTGATAGGGTTTATAAGTTTGCAATATATTATTGCTGTTAAGGAAGGAGTAATACTGCAAGGAACTAGAACTAATTAAAGAAAGTGTGAAAATTTAATTACTAGATTAAAACTCACATCTTAATCTAATTATATTAAATGAAAATAAAAAGTAAAAAAAATATAATTTTTCGAGTTTATTAATTTGATTTATTATTGAATAGATGCAACATAATCTGCGGTTGATATCAAGTTTCCTTTCTCTGCATCAAGATTTGAAGCTTCAACCTTAAATAACCAAGCTGCATAAGGATCTTCATTTACCTTTTCAGGTTCATCCATTAAGTCAGGATTTACTTCAACTACCTTACCTGATATTGGACTAAATATATCTCCAACACCTTTCTGGCTTTCGACTGTACAATCTACAGGATCGCCTGATCCATCAACATCTTGAGAAACCTCTGCTCCTTCAACACCTTCTACATCAACGAAAGTAATTTCTCCCAATTGGTCAGCAGCATAAGAAGTAATACCGACAGTTACAATATTTCCGTCAATTTTTGCCCATTGGTGTGCTTTAGAGTACAATAAATCATCTGGAAAGTCTAGTTCTTTATCATTAATTGTGGCTTTTACCATTTTCTTTCATCTCATTTTGCATTTTTTTTTTATTTTATTTTATTAGGATGTTTTAAAATAATTTGAGTATTAATTTATAATTTTTTTTTTTATATGAAGATTTCATCTAAGTTAATTTTTTCTAATCTTATTATTCTTAGAGTTAAATTTTTTATTTTATTAAAAAGTAATTCATATATGATTGTTAGTGGCATAAAATAACCGATTAAGGCGATTGGAAAGAAAAAGATTACTATTTGTAAGAGAGGATCTGCTTCGGTAAATATTTTCGCGAAAGTAAGGTAATAAAAAATTGGAGTTGTTATTCCAGCGTATCCTCTTAAGATATATTTATAAAATTGACCAACTGAATTTACTTCGGGAGAGAGTCTAAATTCTTTCCTTAACCTTTTTATTTCAATGATTCCACAATCGTGAAAAAGCCAAATTGGGATAACTAGGATTGAGCAAAATGGTGCAGTCAATAATGCAGCAAACAGAATGGTTGTGGAATGATCAAATCCGATAATTCTTACATTAAATATCCAATAATAATTCATTATGACTAAACCAATAGAGAGGGATAAAAAACTAGGTAATAATGTTCGAGTAAAAGTTGGGAAGCCTTTAATTTTTTCACCTTTAAGTGTGATTATTTTAAAATCGTAGTTTCTTTTTATAATTTTAGAGATTAACAAATATACTCCAATAAATAAGATTCCAAAAGGAATAGCGATTAAATTGAAAACAAATGGCATAAAGTTAAGAAGTATAGCATCGGATAACCCTAACCCAGGATAGATCTTAGTAAGATCTAAAGTCGGTGGGATATTTCGTGTAATATAGATAGCAAAAATTATAGTTACTAGCGTAAAAAATATGGGTAATATTAATTGTTTTTTTTCCATTATTCTCAACTCAAAATTAAAATATTATTTCTGAATAATTGCAAGATAGCTTTATTATTTTTTCGAATTAAATAAATTTTTATAGTTCTTATTATGGAAATATATTTATGAGAGTGAGTTTTAAGCCAGATATTATTAAATCTATCAATTTTTTTTCTGAATTTAAAGAGTGGTATTATAAAATAATCAAAGATTTTAATTTTGATCAAGAGCAAGATAGGTTTGCTAGAGATTTATTTTTAGATATTTTAATTGATAGTAAAAATTATGAAAATTTTTATCAAAACTTGGAGAATTTAAAAGTTATAATCCAAAAAAATAAATTTATAACCATATTTGGTTGCGGTCCTTCTTTAGAAAAAACTTTTAACAAAATTTCTCAAAATAATAAGAGTAAGTTTCCAATAAACCAATTGATTATTGCTATAGATGGAGCTGTCGTATTTCTTGATGAAAAAGGAATAAAATCAAACCTTATTTTTACTGATCTTGATGGATTTTTACCAGAAAAATTTTCTTATTTTAGAAAACTTTCAAATTATATAGTTTTACATGCACATGGAGATAATATAGATATTTTAAAAAAAATATCAAATGAGGTAAAAATTGCGAATAATATTATTGGAACAACGCAAGTTGAGCCAAAATCTATTATTTTAAATCCAGGTGGTTTTACGGACGGAGATAGAGTTCTCTATTTTCTTAAAAATTTCATTCGGCCTAATCAAAAAATTTTTTTTATTGGTATGGATTTTGGAGAAGTTGTAGGTCGTTATTCTAAACCAGAGTACTCAGAAAATCAAAAAGCAAAACCAAATAAATTAAAAAAACTTCAGTATGCTGAAAAATTATTAGAGTGGATCATTAAAAAATTAAAAAATGAGATTTATTTCATTAATTCAAAAATTTCTTCAAATTATGTTCAGATTATTTCAATTAAGCAATATTCAAACTTCTTAAATATTTTATAATTTTAATTTTTTGATATAAGGTGATAATCTCTAATACCTTCCTCAGAGATCATAAAAATCGTCTTTCTCTCGGGTAAAAATTCTGAATTAATAACATGTGCTGATCTTTTGTTTTCTCCAACATAACTGAATAAAATAAATTCTGAAAAAGAATGATTAAGCAATCGAACTGCGAAGGGTTTAACTGGGAAGAACGACTCTTTCGAGAAGTTTGGTGAAACTTGACCTATTAAAATTGATATCAAATTATATTTTTTTGTTAATTCGTTTATTTTTTTAATGATTTTCAAAAATTTTTTTGTTTGAGTTATTTGATTCATACTTACATTATTTTGATCAGCTCGAAAATGATTTGTTAGGGAATCGATAATAAACAACTTATAATCATAAGTTTTTATTAAGTCTTCTATCTTCTCGAAAGTAACATTTAAAGCAGTACTTCCAATAATATTAAGAATATTTATGCTCTTCAAAACTCTTTTTGGTTCCAGATTTAAACTTGTTGATAATTGGTTAATTCTTTCTGGTTTGAAATTGTTTTCGGTATCCAAGAATAATGTTAAATATTGATTTTTCTTGATTAATTGTTCATTAAATTTTTGAGCTATATTTGTGGCCAATTGAAGGCATAATTGAGTTTTTCCAGTAGTAAATTCACCAAAAATAAAATAAACAACACCTGGAAAAAAACCTCCATTTAATATAGTATCTATATTGGTGCTTCCGGAACTTAATGGGTTTGATTTTTTTGAAATTTTTTCAATATCTTCTTTTAACCATAATAATTGATTTCCGGTCGATATTTCTTTTTTTAATTGCATTGTTGATTCGGGTGTTAAATATAAAAATTTTTGGATTTCTGCATTATTAAGATGATATAAAGTGTTAATATTACTTAGATTGGCGTTTTTTATTTTTTTTTTGAGGTTTTTATTTATCATTAATCCAAAATAGTAAAGTTAAAATTTAATTTTTAATAATTTATAAAAAAATCAGTTTATTAATCTATTTTATTTTCATTTTCTAATAAAAATCTGGCTTATATAATTTATTGAGTAAGAAGAACCTAATCGAGATGAGGAAAATAAGTAAAAAGAAGCGTGAGATTTGTGAATACTGCGGGGGTGAATTTATATACCTGTCCAGACATAAGTGTAAGGTTAAGCAGCGAATAGAGAGTGAGGATGAGGAAACGGAACAAGATCGAAGGCAAACAAGATTAGAATTTTTAAGAAAAGAATTAAGTAGAAAATTAAAAAAAGATGAAACCGTAATTCTCGAAATAATTAGACAAGAAGGCGAGCTATTCTTAGAAGAATTAAAAGAGAAGGGAAATATTTCCAGTAATAAGATTGAAAGAATTTTAGAAACTTTAGAATTAAAATCAAAAATAAAGGTTCAAAGAGAATTAGATACTGCGAATTGGACGAAGCGTATTTCATATATCGAAGATTTAAGAGAAAAAACTGCTAAAGAGTCAAAAAAAATTGATACACGAAAGGATAATTTTGTTTGGGAAATGGTTTGGCGTGTACCCTGTTTTTTATGCCCTTTCATAGAAATATGTGATAACACTCAAGTAAGATTTAATCCTATGTTTTGTTCATGGTTAACTGATTGGATCTGGCACTGTCTCGGTAATAAAACGTATCAAAATCCCTTTGAAGAAATGAAATTAAATATTAAAAAAAAATAGATTGACAAACTAAAAAAATTTCATTACTTCTAGAACGAGTTGCTTCTGGTATAAATTTTCTAACTTTATGAAATTTTTCTTTTACTGATTTTAAGAATTTAGGTACTTCAGATCCTTCAAAACATTTTAAAATAAGAAAACCATTCTTTTTAAGCAAATTAATCGCTATCTCTAATATTCTATCACAAATTTTGATTTGGCTTACTTGGTCAAGTGTTTTATTACCAGTTTTTTTTATTGAACAATCGGATATTATAAGATCAATTTTTTTTTCTTGGAAGTATTCATTTAGCTTCTCTTCTAACATTTCATCATGAATATCCATTTTCAAAAAATCAATATCTTCAATTGATGTAATTTTTTTAAAATCTACTCCAAGTATTTTGGGTTTAATTTTTTTTTTAGAATTTTCTAAATTGATTTCAATAAATTCTTTTGATACTTGCAACCATGAGCCAGGAGCACAACCTAAATCTAATAAAGAAAACACATTTTTAAAAATATTAAATTTTTTATTTATTTGAATTAATTTATAGGCAGATCTTGCTCTATAACCATGTCTTTTTGCATTTTTATAGTAATGTTCTTTTTTATGTTCTTTAATCCATTTTTTACCCATATAATTCATCTAATATTTTAAAGTGTTGATAGCAACCTTTTTAGTTCTTTAATTTCCATATTTGTTTTTATTGAAATGAAGTCAAAATGGGTTCTTGAAGCTAAATAACCTTTTTCTTTTATTTTTTTGATAATTAGATCCATTTTGGGCACAGATTGAAGTGTTAATTCTTCACAGAGTTTATGAATATTATAATAGGATATAGGCATATTGATTTCTTCTAAAGTAAAGCTTAGAATTTTTTCAATTTTATTCTTATTTTTAAAGTCAGAATATTTATTTAATTCAATTAAATAATGTAAAAAATCTTCTTTATGAATTTTTCCTAACCATAATGGACCTGCCAGGTCTAAATTTTGATCTTTTTCACATGACATACAAATATGTGGGATTTGTAAGATGTTACCTTTAAAACTGGTTCTATATCCGCAATTATTACAATGAAAGATATAACCATAATTATTAATATTTTCAAAAATTCTTTCTTTATTTTTAAAAACGAGAGCAATTATTCTAATAAAGTGGTTAGAGTAAAAGGTTAAAAGAGGGTGAATCCCTAAATTATTAATATTAGCGATTCTTGAGATAAAATATAATAAAATCCTTGCGCCAATTTCCTTACAATAATCTGTATGGAGTGGTTTTGACATATATTTTCTTAGACAAGCTTTTTTTCTAATTCCAAATAAAACAGCAGTATCTGTAGCTGTTATGCAGATTAAGCCATTTTTTTTCTTAATTGCTTTAAAAGCAGAATCAATGTATAAGTTTGGCGTTCCAAATGGGTCTATTGAAATTATATCAGGTTTTTCATCTTGTTTCATTAAAGCGAGTTCTGAAAATAATAAATTTGCACTCTTTTTTGAAATTTTAATTAGTGATTCTACGTCCTTTAAATTATTTATTTGAATATTTTTCTTAATTAAGTCGATAGCCATTGGATTGATGTCATTAATATATATTTTTTTTACATTTTTACATTCTTTTAACATTCTAATTGAACCAATTCCAGAAGCCGCCATAGAATCTACAATAACAAGTTTATTTTGATTGAATAATTTATTGTAAGCCATTATGGCTAAATTAGTAATGTCTCGATTGATTTCCATCTTTTTATTATAAAAAACAACCATAGATTTCGAAGGAATATTATTCTTATCAACCGAATGTAAGAAAAAATTAGCCAACCCTTCTTTTTCTACAATAAATTTGTCATTTTTAAATTTTTGATTGTTTTCATTCATCTTTAAAAAATAATCTCTAAAAAATTTTATTTAATCTCATTAAATCCAGAATCATTAAGTTTTACATTAATTTCATATATTATTGATTGTGGTCGATTTTTTAATAATAGAATTCTTTCTGACATATTCTCAGTTCTTAGAATTTGAATGGTATTAGGTACCCAATATTCTGTTACCTTTCCACCCTTTTCTTTTATGTAATAATTTTCATTTTCTTTAATTGTTGTTTCATAGTTAGTAATTATTACATTTATTCCAAATCTTTGATTTAAATGAGTTAAAGTTGCTAAAATTTGATTTAATTTAAGATTTAATTCGACGTTTTTCTTCTTCTTTGTCTTATCTGTTTTTAACGAATAAAGATCAAATGGACTATCGATTATAATTAATTGAATTTGGGAGATATATTTATTTTCAACTCTCTTTAGATCTAATAATACAAATTCCAAATTAAGAACGTATTTTAATAAATCATCAAAATCCTCTATTTTAATAAAAATTATATTATTTGATTTTTCCTTATCCATTTTACTCTTTAGGCTTTCAAATTTCAGGGAAGGAAATTCATCCTTTGTGTAGATAAAAATTACTTTTTCATTTTGTTGCGAAAAATTTAAAGCAATCTGAAGTGCTAATGTTGTTTTCCCTACCCCAATATCGCCCCAAATTGAGAGAATTCCTTCAGAAAAATCAATATTTTTAAATAATTGAGTTAAAAAAGAATTTTCATTCGATATTTGCATGTTTTTTTCAAACAATAATTAGGAAAATTGATATATAAATTTATTATTTATAAAATTAGATTGAGAATAAAAATATATATTTACAGTAACAATTCTCGTTTTTTTTATAAAATAAATAATAGTTTAAATGAACTTAGAATCCCCTTTTATGTTTTAAATTATGGTATAAAATTAAGAAATATTAAAGGAATTATTCTTACCACACAAAAAGAATTTGATGGAATTTCTTCTGAAAATCTTAAAAATCGATTTTTAATTTATCAAGACACCCAAGATTTTGAAGAATATATTATGCATGTCCTTGCAGCTCATAAATTTAATTTTAAAAAGAGATATTTTGAATTAATATTTTCAATTGATCCAGGTAAAAATAAAAGTGGGATTGCAATTTTCTTAGATGAGTATTTTTTGATTTCTAAAATCTTACACAATCAAAGGGAATTTGTTGATTATATTGGAAAATTCATCTCTTATTTTAATTCTGATAAGTTAAAGCCAATTATAATAAAGATCTTCTTTGGAATAGGAGTTCCGAGTTTAGTTGAGTCTTTATTGGAAGTTTTATCTCGTAAATTTATAGAATTTATGCCAATTTTTTATCTTGTCGATGAAAGAAATACTTCTAAAATGAAATATGATAAACACATTTTTAAAATTTCAAAACATGAAATTTCGGCAATTTGGATAGCAATTCGTGGAATTAAGGCAATAAAATCTATGAATATATTAAATAGCAATAAAGAAGATTCTCAAAGTGAGTTTCCTAAAAAATTAAATAGTGAGATAAAATTTGATATCAATTTAGCCAAAAATGTTTATTTTGGAAATTCATCAATTACTGAAGCTTTAAATTTTAAACAATAGAAATAAATTTTTTATTTATTATTTACTTCATTATTTAAATTTTTTTTAAAAATTAAGATAAGGGCTGAAAAGATATTATGCGCCGTATAAAATCAATTGATGCTTTTAGAGGTTTGTGTATGTTATATATGATTTTTATGCACATTTTTGAATGGTGGATAAGACCCTCAGATATTTGGGTGCATACAGCTGGCAGAATGATGATAGAGTTTATAGGAGCATCTGGCTTTCTTTTTGTTTCGGGAATAAGTACTACATTATCGATAAGATTAAGAAAGGAAAAAGTAAAATCTGACCCGAATTATTCAAAGCGCGTATTTCTCAAAGAGTATTATTATAGAACATCATTCTTTTTGGCTATAGGTTTGATTTATAATGCTGTTACAGTTATTTGGCTTTGGGGAATATGGGGACTTTGGAGTTGGTATATTCTACTAACCATACCTGTTTGTTTAGCGATTGGATACCCTTTAGTAAAATTACCTAAAGTTTACCGTATAATTTTAGCATTTCTTATAGTTTCTATTACTTATCCTTTATTTATTGCTCTAGAAAGTTTAAAAGAAATTGATGGAAGTTGGTGGATAATTTATCATTTACTGTTTAATCCTCCATGGGAAGACCCAATTTTACCAATGTTTTCTTTTTTCTGTTTAGGTACAGTGGTCGGTGAAGTTTTCTATGAAGTTTATTCAATTAATGATGAAAATTTAAGAAGAACTTTAGTAAAAAAGAAAATTGTGAGTAATTTTTTGTTCTATGGCACAATTCTAATCTTACTTTCAATAATAAGTTCGATATATATATTTAATGACCCAATCTCATTTTTAATTAGAGGTTCATTTACTTGGATAATATATGCAATTGGCTGGGATTTAATTATAATGGGGCTTCTTACATATTTACATGAATTTAAATTATCACCAAAATGGAAAAATCGCTTTTTATTTTATTTCTCGTTCTATTCATTAACAATTTATTTAGGCCATGGTATCGTAGCTTTAATTTTTTGGGATGTTTTTAATATGTATAACTTCTGGATACCAACTAGTCTCACTGTAATTCTATTCTGGCTGATATTAAAGATTATGTATAAGAAAACTGGATCAAAATTTTCGTTAAAAACTGTTATATCAAAAGCTGCAGTTTATTTATCAAAGGATAAAGATTAAGAATAGATTATGCCACTAAGACGATTTTTTTGTTTATTCAAAAAGGTAAAATAATTGTAAAGGTTAAAAATATCTATATTATTAGTTTTTTTATATAATGGATTAATTCAATTTAAAATTTTAAAGGAAAATTTGTAGAAAGAAATCATGCGTCGTATTAAAAGTGTTGATGCTTTTCGAGGTTATTGTATTTTCGCTATGATTGTTTGGCATACATCCTATTGGTGGGCATCGCCTTTACATTCTTGGGCGTTAATACTTTTAAGATTGACTACGGAAGTTATTGGTGCAGCTGGTTTTCTTTTTGTTTCAGGAATTAGTTCGGTTTTATCAATAAGAAGAAGGATGGAAAAGGTAAAATCGGACCCTAACTATTCGAAGCAAAATTTTATTAGGGAATATTATTATCGATCTTTTTTTTTTTTTTTATTGGCTGTAATTTATAACGCAATTACGGTTATTTACATTGCGGGTTTATTGGCGCTTTGGAGTTGGTATATTCTTTTTATAATTGGCTTTTGCTTATTAATTGCCTATCCTCTCATAAAGCTGCCAAAAGTAGTCCGTTTAATTTTAGCAATATTTATACTTATAATTTCTTATCCAGTATTTGATTTGCTAGAAAATCTAAGATATACTAATCTTTTTTGGGAGTTAATATATCATTTCATTTTTTTTCCTGCTCATGAATATCCAATATTACCGTTTTTTACAAATTTTTGTTTAGGCACGATAGTTGGTGATATTTTCTACGAGATTTATTCAATTGAAGAAGGAGACTTAAGAAAAACTCAAATAAAAAAGAAAATTGTTAGAAATTTTGCACTTTTTGGTACAATAATAATCATTGCTTCAATTCTGAGTAATATTTTTATATTTCATCACGATATTACCACTTGGAGAACAACCGAAACAATGGGAACAATTTTAGGTGTAGATAGGAGCGTGCTTACCTTAATGTTATGGGTAATTGGTTGGGATTTAGTCCTTTTTAGTTTGCTAACATATTTTCACGAATTTAAATTTACACCAGAATGGAGACATCGATTTTTATTTTATTTTTCATATTACTCGCTAACGTTGTATTTTTTACATGATATAACAGCTCCAATTTTTTGGAATAGGCTTGACATATACAGCATCTGGATACCAGTAACTATCACCGTAATGGTATTTTGGTATATATCAAAAATTATGTATGAGAAACTTGGACCAAAATTGTCTATAAAATGGCATATCTCGAGGTTTGCAGTATATCTATCGAAAGATAAATCTTGAAAAAAAATTATAAAATGGTTTATAAAATAGTTTTATGCATAAGACAACTTATTTACAATTACAATAAAATAAAAATATTAAGCCTTTTTTTATAAAATATGCGTGAAAAATCTAAAGTTTTTGTAATTAAGACTTCTCCAGATTCAGTACTTAAAGATTATGCTCAACTAATGCATATGGCAGAATATCAGAGATATTATACTAAAGAAGAGAAGATCATCCTTAAATTAAATTTAAGCTGGTCAAAATTCTTTCCCGCGTGTAGTACCCCTCCTTGGCAAGTGGAAGGAGTCCTCAAAACCATGATTGAGGATGGTTATAATCCAAGAAAATTATTCCCTTGTGAGAATAAAACTGTAGTGACAAACATACAACGTGGTTTAATAGCAAATCGTTGGAAAAAAATAATAGAGAGATATAATACATGGTTTGTTCCATTAACGAGAGTAAAATTTGTTCCCTATGAATCTCTAAGACCTAAATTTATTAATTTAAAAAATAAAAAATTACATGTATTAGATTCAAAAATTTTTCCAGAAGGTTTTAGAATCCCGAAATTTTATGTTGGCAAGTCAATTATTCATTTACCTACTATGAAAACTCACGGACACACTGGACAAAGAGGAGGGTCTTTAAAGCACACTATGGGTACTTCAAAGCATGGAGGAATAACTTGCGCCATGAAAAATGCCTTTGGAGGCTTACTTACAAAAAGAAGGCATTTTAGTCATCAATATTTATCTGAAGTTCTTGTAGATCTATTAATAATTCAAAAACAAATTCATCCTAACATACTTGCTGTTGTAGATGGAGCAGTATGCGGTGATGGAGCTGGACCGAGAATAATGATACCTCGAATAAAGAATTATTTACTTGCAGGATATGATCAAGTAGCCGTCGATGCCGTAGTATCTCATATGTTAGGATTTGAACCACTTTCCTTGCCAACAATAAAAATAGCTCATGATGAAGGGTTAGGTTGTGGTGATTTCGATCAGATTGATATTGTAGGAGAAGATGTTTCTAAAATTAACTGGAATTTTCGTGTAAAAAGAAGCTTGGTCATATGGGGTGATCAAATGACCCGAAAGGGTTTCTTAAGATTCTTGGAGCCCCTTCTTCACAATGAATTATTTTTTATGGGACCGATAATGGCTTCTAAACTTTTTCACGACTTATTTTGGTATAATTGGACAGGGAGGAAAAGAATTAATAAATTTTTAAAGTCAGATTGGGGAAAATTATTCCAATCATACCAATAAAACTAAATATTATTAAATTCAAGAATCTAATAAAAAAATTTAATATATTAAGAAAATAAAAATAGAATTATCTAAATTCAAGAAGAGTGTGAATTTAATGTCTCAAAAAAGAAAGATTATTGGCTCAGAAAGTCAAAAAAATATAGTAAAAATGTATTCCACTTATGTAAACAAATATAAAGCATCTTTTTTTAAAAAATTGGGTTTTGGAATCGTTCAAGGTGAGCGAGATCGCTTTCACGTGAAGATGTTAGAAGGAACAAGGAAAGGACAACCCCCACTAGATTTAATCGATTGCAGAACGACTGGAGGAGTTTTTAACTTAGGGCATAGACATCCGGAAATAATAAAGGCATTAAAAGAGGGTATTGATGCAGGTCTAGATATCGGAGATCACCATTTAATAAGTGAGCAAAGATCTTTACTCGCAAAACAAATGGCGGAACTTCTTCCCGGAGATATTTCTAAAACTCAATACTGTGTTGGAGGTGGAGAAGCAATAGATTTAGCCTTAAAATTAGCTAGAGCAATTACGCAAAGGAAAAAAATTATTTCAGCAAATAGAGCGTATCATGGGGTAACAGGGTTTGCTTTAGGGGCTTGTGCTTCAAATTTTAAAGACATTTTTCTTTGGGGGCCATCTGATTTTGTACAAGTTCCTTTTGGGGATATTAATGCAATATCTAAAGTAATAGATGAAGATACTGCAGCAGTGATTTTTGAAACCATTCCGGCTACTGGAGGTATTTTAATTGCTCCGGAGGGATATTTTGCTACAGTAAGAGAGTTATGTGATGATAAGGGAGTCATAATGATTTCTGACGAAGTTCAAACAGGTTTAGGTCGAACAGGAGAACTCTGGGCAATTTTTGGGGGATTATATGAACATGAAAAAGTTGTTCCAGATATAATTGTACTTGCTAAAGGAATGAGCGCTGGTTATTATCCCATAGCCACTTGTAGTTATAAACCTTTTATTGAAGAAGTATTTAAAGATGATCCTTTCCTACATATAAGCTCTACTGGGGGTTCTGAGCTTGGTTGTTATGTTTGCAGGAGGATGCTCGATATAATTTCTCAACCTAAATTTTTAGAACATGTTAGAAAGATGGGAAGGGAATTTAGAGATGGTTTGAACGAACTTAAAAAAAAATATTCAAATATCATTGTAGATGTACGAGGAAGGGGGCTGATGTGGGGGATTGAGTTTAATAATGAGGTTTATGGGCAAGTATTTACAGTTTATATGATTAAGAATGGTATATTTGCGGATTACTGTGGGAATAATAAGTCAACAAATAAATTAATGCCCCCTTTAATTATTGAATCTGAGGATATTGATGAAATTTTAAAACGTTTAGATATTGCGTTAAGTGAATATCCTAAAAAAAAAAAAGAGGTGCAAATGTAAATGAAAATAAATACAGACATTATAAATGAACTAGAGAATACAATTGATACTATACATCCAGAGCGTGGTAAAATCCCAATAAAAATTCTTGGTTTTGGTGAAATAAGTTTAGTATTTGAACTCGTAGATGATCCTGAAAAAATAGCTTATAAAAGGCTTCCTATCTTTGATACTGAGAAACAAGTAAAAAAGCATATAAAAGCTTACAAAGAATATAATAGAATCTTAAAGGAGGACATAAGATTAAATATTCCAGATTGTGATGCTGTGTGGGTAAAAGATCCAAAAGGTAATATTGTATTGTATTGTGCTCAAGAAAAAGTTCCTCCTGAAACGATCGGAAATAAAATTATTCACGAACTTAGTAATCATGATGTGAGCAAGTTAGTCTTATTTATCATGAGAGAATTAAAAAAAGTTTGGGACTTTAATAAGAAAAATGAGAATATAAAGGTCGGTATAGATGGACAAATCTCGAATTTTTCTCTAGAGGGCTACAACCCGAATAATCCAAAAGTTCCTGAAGATATAACATTAATTTATTTAGATACAAGTACACCAATGTATAAAATTAATGGAATCGAAGCTATGGAACCTGAACTATTTTTAAAAAGTGCCCCATCTTTTTTGAGATGGCTTCTTAAAGCCTTATTTATTCAAGAAGTAATGGATCGTTACCATGATTGGCGCTTAGTTACTATTGATTTAATTGCTAACTTCTTTAAGGAACAGAAACGTGAACTAATTCCGGGATTAATAAAAATAATTAATGATTTTTTTATTCAAGAAGCTGGAGAGTTCAACATAGAATCTATTACATTAAAGGAGGTTCAATCATATTATGATAATGATAAAATGATTTGGGACATTTTTCAAAGGGTTCGAAAATTCGATCGTTTCATAAAGACAAAACTATTTCGAAAGAAATATGATTTTTACCTTCCAGGAAAAATCGAGAGATAATTTTAATTATTTTAAATATTTTTTAATCATTTCAATTTCTAATAATTGTTGGATATTCTCCAAGATAATTGAAGGATTTTCTCTTTCTAAATCTTTTTTTAATCCATGTCCCGATAGAATGGCAATACTATTTATCCCCGCATTTTTGGCACATTTAATATCTGTGGGTAAATCACCAATAAAATAAACTCTACTTTTTTCAATTTTGGAAAATCCATATGTATTTTTAATTGTTTTCAAAGCAAGTAAAATAGGTAAAGGATTTGGCTTCCGGGAGGGAGCATCACTCCGTGACGTTATCACAGCGAAATATTGGCTTAGATTAAACTTTTCAGTAAAAAAAGCTAATCGTTTCTTTTGTGTATTTGAGACGATTCCCGTGGGAATATTATTTTCTTTTAAGATTTTTAAAATATTTTCTAGATTTGGTTTAAGAGTTTCATAGATTTTCTCCAATTTGGGATATTGAAGTCTAAAACGAATAAAGAAGATAATAATTTTTAAAGGGTTTGGTATAATTTTTCTGTAATTCTTAAATAAGTTTTTATAAGCCTTAAATTTGTTTTCAGAATCAGATTGTTCTAAAATTCTGGCAAAATCAATAAGTCTCATCTTTTCAATATTTTGCCATTTATACCATTTATTTTTAAGTTGCTTTAAGGCAGCAAGTTCTAGGCTTGTGTGTGTTATAACCACACCATCAAAATCAAATAATACAATTGGTGGATGGGGCATATATATCATTTAAATTAGTCCAAAAATTTCTAATACGGAATCCCAATAAAAAGCAATAAACATTAGAATCAAAATAATTATTCCAGAAATTATTATACCTTTATCAAAAAAAGCTTTTACTGGGTTTCTAGCGATTTTTGGATTTGCTTTTAATAAATACATATATTTCAATATTAAATATAATGCAACTGGAATAGTAAGAACTGAAGAATATTGATGTAATTTAATATTTTCTACATCAAGCAAATTAAATGGTCCTAAAATTATATACAACGAGTAGGTCATAAATAATGAACTAGCAACCAAAATATGAAACTCTTCCAATAGTTTTTTTGAGTATTGATCATATACATTTTTATGTTTAGAGGCATTCTTTTCTCCCATTAATATTAAGTCGGCATCTCTTTTGCAAATAACTAAAAACAATGCAATTAAAAAAATTGCTAAGAATAGCCACGGGGATATAAAAACTTCAATTAAAAAACATCCTGCAATAGCTCGAATAATATAAATAATGGATAGGGAAATAATATCAACGAAAGCATATTTTTTGAAGATAAAATTATATAATTGCCCTATGACGATAATTAATAATAACATTAACCCAAATAATAAATTTGGAATTATAAAAATAAGACATAAAACAATGAAAAATATCAAAATGGTTAATAGAAAGAATGCAAAACCTTTTGATAAATCACCTGATGCAAGAGGGCGTTTCTTAGATTTTTCTGGATGCGATTTATCTTTTTCAATATCAATAATGTCGTTTACGATATAATTTATTGATGACGCGCAACATGCCAGAATAAATCCTAATATTAAAATGGGCCATAAAGAAATATTTAAAATCATTTCTCCAAAAAAAGCCGCTACAAATATTAATGAATTTTTATAGTATTGTTTTACGCGCAATAGCCTTAAAATAGAAATTAACTTTCTTGTCATTAATATCATTTTTTTTTAGAACAAAATATTGGTGATATAATAAACGCTTCTTTTTTTGTTTTTCTGTTTTTAATTTCGAATTTTGTTTTTAAACGAACCAAAAATTGTAGATATTAATATTTTGTAAATATCAAACGCATATTCTTGAATATTTATTAGATTTTAATGCGAAAATGATTAGTTATAATTCAATAAATTATTAAAAATAGAAGTGTATAACAAGACACTAATTAATTATTATTTTATCTCAATACGTTCGCCAGTAATCATATAATGAATTTTTTCTGCCATCTTACATGCATGATCTCCACATCTCTCAAGATAACGAGCAATCATTATGTAAGCTATGCATATAGAAATATTTGCAGGAGATTCCATCATATACGTAAGACATTCGCGAAAAATTGATAATCTTAATTCATCTACTTCATCGTCTCGTTCTTCAAAATCTTTTAGAAATGATATATCGGATTTATCAAAAGCAACTAACGCGTTCTTTATCATTCCATTTACAATTGACATCATGTGAGGAATACTGACAATTTTTTTAATGTGAATCTTTCCTTCTAATTCCTTAGTGGTTATATTTGTAATATCTTTCCCATAGCGCCCAATACGGGTTAAATAAGTAATCATTTTGAGGATACAGGCAATTGTTCGTAAATCCCGCGCCATAGGTTGATAGAGAGCAATTAATTGTAATGCTTTTTCTTCATTGCGATTATCATATTCCAACAATTTATCCTTCCTTGAGTAGATTTCTTCTGAATGATATATATTCAAATTTTTAAATGCTTCTATTGAACTATTGAGCATATCTAATGCATGAAAACCCATATCAAGGACTTGTTTTTTTAAATCTTCCAATTCATTATGAAATTTTTCCATATTTATTACCTCTTAACCGAATCTTCCAGTAATATAGTTTTCCGTTAATCTTTTTTTTGGTCTTTCAAAAATTTGTTTTGTTTCACCAAATTCAATTAGCTCTCCAATATACATAAAACATGTATAATCACTTATCCTTGCTGCTTGCTGCATATTATGCGTAACTATAATAACGGTATATTTTTTTTTTAATTGATTGATTAAATCTTCAATTTTCCCCGAAGATATAGGATCAAGAGAAGAAGTCGGTTCATCCATTAAAATTACTTCAGGTTCAACAGCTAAAGCTCTTGCGATACATAATCTTTGTTGTTGTCCTCCAGATAAACCCATAGCAGAATCCTTTAATCGATTACATACTTCATCCCAAAGTACTGCTCTTTTAAGACTTGTTTCAACAATTTCTTCTAATTTATTAGTATCATTTACTTTGTGAATTCTTGGACCGTATGCTACATTATCAAAGACTGACATCGGAAACGGATTTGGTTTTTGAAAAATCATACCTATTCTTTTCCGATATTGCATAACATTATTGTTTGATGCATATATGTTTTTACCATGAAATCTAATTTCACCATTGATTTTGCAATTCTCAATAACATCATTCATTCGGTTAAAAGATCTGATTAATGTACTCTTTCCACAACCAGAGGGACCGATAATCGCAGTGACTTTGTTCTTTTTGATCTTCAAATTAATATTTTTTAATGCATGATTATCATCATACCAGAGGTTCAGATCCTTACATTCAATTATATTATTGTTCTCATTTAAATTTCTAGCTGAATCTAAATCGCTATAATTTTCTTTTTTGTTATTTCTTATTGAAACTTTTATATTCATTCGAATCACCAAGTTTTTTTTCTTTTATAATGATTTCTCACAATAAATGCTATGCCATATAATATCAAAACTAAAAATAATAATACAAGAGCCGTGCCAGCAGCTTGCAAATCAGCATATGGTACGTCTGTGGAGAGTATAAATAAATGAAATGTTAACGCCATGACTGGTTCTAAAGGAGAATTTGGTAATTTTCTTTGCGAAAAAATTACAGCAGTAAATAAAATAGGAGCTGTTTCTCCAGCGGCTCTGCCCATACAAAGAACGATTCCTGTCACAATTCCTGGGATAGCTGCAGGTAAAATAATCTTACTTATACATTGCCATTTGGTTGAGCCTAAAGCTAAACTACCTTCTCTAAAAGATTGAGGAATGCTTTTTACGGCTTCTTCCGTGGTTTTTATTATTGTTGGAAGAATCATTAATCCTAAACTTAATCCACCAGCAAGCATTGAGATACCAAAATCACAAAAAACAACAAAAAAAGCAAATCCAAACAAACCAAATACAATTGATGGTATTCCATTTAAATTATCTACCCCTGCTCGAATAAGATTTGAAATTTTACTATTTTTAGAAGAATATTCTGAAAGGTAAATACCTGCTGCTACACCTATAGGAACTGCGAATAAAACAGAAATTCCTACAAGAGAAAGAGTTCCGATAATCGCGGGTAAAATCCCCCCTTCTCTTCCTAGATTACTTGGGAATTCCGTGAGAAATTCTAATGTAATAGCTGGAAGCCCTTTTATTACAATATAATAAATAATAATACCTACAAAAAATAATACTACAATAGAGGCAAATATAACTACACCATACCAAATTTTTTGCTTATTTTTGGCGGAAATAAATCTCATTACAAAAATTATACTACAAAAAATTAAGGTAACCAAAAGAGCGTTTAACCAACCGATCCATGTGCTAATAATTAAAATAATTATTATTGAAACTATTGAATATGTTATGATGTGTTTATATTTTTTTAAAATATGTTTCAATCTCAAATAAAAATTATTTTCCTTTAATTTTTGAGTAAATATTAAATTTTTAAACCTTTTTTTATGTGATATTCCTTGAAATCTTTTATTTAATCTTGATAAAATTTGGTTCGAAATAGTATTAACGGCTAGAGTAATAAGAAATAATATAATTCCTAAAGCAAATAAGGCCTCACGATGAATGCTACCAGCAGGAGTTTCTCCCATTTCAAGTCCTATACTGGCAGTTATGGTCATTATACCAGAGAAAATATTTGTTATGGGATCAGGAATAATTGCGCAATTACCAGTTACCATTAAGATTGTCATAGTTTCCCCTAATGCTCTACCAATTCCCAAAATAATTGCCGTCATAATTCCAGAAAGAGATATTGGTAGAACAACTTTAATTATCGTTTGCCATTTTGTCGCACCTATGGCAAGTGATGCCTCTCTGTAATGATTGGGCACGGCGCTAATTGCATCTTCAGATACACTCACTATTGTTGGTAAGCACATTATTGCAAGTATTATTGACCCTGATAGCCAAGTATTCCCCGAAGGAATATTAAAAAAAATCCTTATAAATTGATTCAAAACAATTATTCCAAAAAATCCATAAACCACAGAGGGTATTCCTGAGAGAATCTCTACAGCTCCTTTAAGAAATCTACTAATTCTTGGTGGAGCAATTTCAGCTATAAAAATTGCGGTGCCAAGACCTAAGGGAATAGCAATCACCATTGCTCCAATTGTGACCAATAAAGTTCCCATTATTAATGGAGCAGCACCAAAATAATTCCTGCTAGGCAACCATTTCTCTCCAAATATAAAATCAAAAAAAGAAACTTTTTGAAAGAAACCCCCTCCTAAGGCAAACAAAAATATAATTATAAAAAATATAAAAATTGTTGCTATAGAAGCAAATATAAAAAGAGATGATTTAATTAAACTTTCTTTAGAAAATGCTTTTTTTGAAAATTTTTCTTGAACTGTTTTTGATACTTCTTCTTGATCATATAATTGTATTGACATTTTAAATTAGTGTTTCTTTTATTACTAATAGTTTTATAACTCCATTGCTTAAAGAATCAAAATCATATGCGATATTATTTTTTATTTTTGCATCTTTTTACCTTTTCAAGAAAGAAAAATTAAGATTAAATAAAATCTATATCATCATATTCTCCATATATGAATATATTTTATAGAGAAATTTTGTGATATTAGAGGAATAATGGTTAGGATGATTTTTAATCAAATATAATTAAATAAATTATTGTTTTAAATAAAAAATATAGAGTTAGAATTTAAAAATTGAAAAAAAAGATATTAATTAAATTTTAAAATAACTCGAATTTTTTATTTGAATTAACCCCATAAACGAACAAAACCTTCATCATCGACGATTTGTTGTCCACATGGGCCAAAAATAAAGCTTAGAAAAGCTTTTGATGCGGCATTTGGTTCTCCGTTAGTTATTAAATGTAGATATCGTGATATTTTATAAGATCCATTCTTTACATTAGCAATGGTTGGTGCTATACCATCTATTTCTACACCAATTACACTATTATCAAGATAACCCAAGCCAACAAATCCAATTGCATTTGGATTATTGGAGATTTCAGTTCTCATTACTCCATTAGATTGAGCTTTTAAGTGGTTAGCAACATCATTTTCATAATCTAAATCTTCTTCTAATCCTGTGAGGTCTTCAAAACTTGCTCTTGTTCCCGAACCTTCAACTCTATTCCAAACAACAATTATTGTTGTTGAAGTTGTGCTACCAACATCATCCCAACTATCGTATATTCCATTGTAAATTCCTACTAACTGTTCCATTGTAAGACTAGTTAAACCATGAGTATTATCAGCATCAAAAATAATAGCTATTCCGTCTAAGGCAAATGAAAAATCTTTCAAATTGCCAGTTACATTTTCATTTGGCGGTGATTTCACAGGACGTGAAGCCATACCAATATCTGTAATTCCATCAGTTACATGAGCTATTCCTGTACCTGAACCACCAGCACCAACTGTAATAACATAGTCAGGATAAAGTCCCATAAATTCCTCTGCCGCTTTGTCTATTATTGGAAAACAAGTCGTTGAGCCGTCAATATTAATTGTGTATGTTTGTGTTCCATATGGATTATAATAGAGAGCTGTGATTCCCCATGTCGCAAAAAAAGTAATAATTATTGCAATTATAGCTAAAAATGCTATTCCTTTTTTTTCCATTTTTGTATTCCTTATTTTTTTTAAAAATTTTTTTATAAAATTTCAAAAGAAAGGAATTATTTACGATATTTATTCATTATCGACGTAAAATATGGATTTTAAAAGAGAATATTGATGGCAATATATAATATATATTTGAAATTAATAATGGATACCAAATCCTATTATTTTATTTTTTTGATGGAAAATCTTAATTTTTAATTTCTTACATAAATATATAATTTTTTGTTTTTATATATAGAATATATAATCTATATATAGAAATATATAAATGATATTTTTAATTTATATATATATAAATTATATTGAAAAAGCATAGACTAATTCTAAATCAAAGTAATTATAATGGAAATACGAAAAGTTCAAATCACAGGAGGGTCATCCTTTACGATAACTCTTCCAAAAGAGTGGATTACACAAATGAAAATCAATAAAAATGATACTTTAGGTTTAACTCCTCAATCAGATGGAACTCTTTTAATTACTCCAAATCCCTCTGAAGAAAAGCTAAAACGTGTTAAAGAATTTCATATAGATGAAATTCAAGATGTAAATTATTTATTCCGATTATTAATAGGAGCTTATATAATGGGGTATAATTATATCAAGATTGTCGCTAATAGTAAAATTAGCCCACAATTTAGAGATTGTGCCATAAATTTTACACAGACGGCAATTGGACCAGAAATAGTTGAAGAAACCTTAAATACAATTACAATTAAAGACTTAGTAAACCCAATAGAAATGCCATTCAATAAGAGTATAAAGCGAATTAATATTCTTGTGAGGACAATGCATGAAGATGCAATAATAGCTTTAAAAAATAAAGATAAAAATTTGGCTGAGGATGTTATATCTAGAGATAGGGAGATTAATCGACGACACTGGCTTATTGCGCGTCAATCTAATATGGTTTTACAAGATATTATCTTAGCTCGAAAAATGGATGTTTCCCTTGAAGAAGCAAATCATTATTTTCTTATTAGTAGGCATCTTGAAAGAATAGGAGACCATGCAGTGCGAATTGCAAAAAATATTTATTATCTCATTAAAAAAAAAATAGATATAGAGATTATTAATCAGATATCTGACGCAAGTAATTTTTCTTTAGATATACTCACCAAAAGTCTAGAGGCATTAGAAAGGCGAAATATAAAAATGGCTAATGAGGGTATAGAGCATATTTCAGATTTGCTAGTATTGTGTGAAAATATAAGTAAATATCCTATTGATTCTAAAGACATATTATTAAGATTAAATTATATCTCAGAAAGCATTAGAAGAACAGGAGAATATGCCAGAAATATTGCTGAAATAGTGATTAATACTTTAATAAAAGATAATTAACCTGCCAAAAATCATGTAAAAATCTTATGTGGTGCGAATTTTTTTAGTATTTTATAGCCTAATTTACTAAAAATACTCGTTTTATTTTTATGCAGAATGACAACGGAATCATAATTAAAGAGGATTAGTTCAATTTTTTTATAAGGTATCTCAATTTCCTCTCCAAAGATATTTTTAATTATTACCTTGCTTTTTTCAACCTCATTTTGATTTTTAAAATTAACATTTATATTTTGGATATAGCCGATTTCCTCATTATTGACTGGTTTTTTTAAAAAGATTGAAGTCCTAATCTGTTTATCTTTTAGCCATTCTAGAATTTTTAATTCATATGGTTTAGTGTTCAAATCTCTATAAAAAATTATACAAATACCATTTTCAGAAGTTTTAACAATTAAATCTTTTAAATCATATACTACTGGGTTTAAATTCTCGTCAGAATTACCATATTCTAGAAGTGAAATCTTATAATCACCATATATTTCAGAGGGCGTTATATCAGTACATTCCCTTATTGATAATGTGCCTTTCGTAGTAAAGAAGACTTCTTTTCCTTTAAGATTTTCAATTATTTCTATAGATTTTGGAAGTTTGGTTTTATTTATATTCTTATTAATTGTATCATTGGATTTTGACTTAAATACATAATTTCCCTTTGTATGGTCTTCTAATAAATCAACTTTAGTTAGAGTTATTGGATTTTCCTTTTCAAAAAAATATTTTCCATCTATTTGAAATTCTACTAAACTATAGAAAGAAGGGTTAATTTTTTCTTTTATATTTCCCTCTAAATTTTCAATAATGAATACAACAGGATTTGTTATTTCATTAGTAAAAGAAATATCAATTAATTTACCCAAAATTATAGCTTTGGTGATTTTATTCTCGAATAAATATGTTTTATTAAAATATTTTTGATATATTTCTTTTTTATTTTGGTGTTCCATCATTTCTGGAATATTAGAAATCTCAAATTTTTCTTTAAATTTAGTAGTTGCTACTTTTGTAAATAATTCTCTCGCTTGAGAAAATTTTACCGCATATTTTCTCTGTTTAGATTTTTTCATTAATATAAACGTTAGAAAAGCCTCCTTTAAGGGATTTAAATTATCCCCTAGAATTGCTGCAATTCTAAAATAAGTTGGCGGATGAGAGTTAATAAAATTGCTGAGTAAAGATAATCTTGAGGGTTGTATCATAGAATTATTAATATATTCCGCAGTACTCATATAATCTAATAAGATATTATATGGTTTTTGCTTCTCCTCTGTGAGTAATAAAGTATTAAGCCCCACCTCGTGTCCATGTGCGTAGAAACTTTCTAGATTATACAGAGCTTTGGCAAGATTGAGACCAAGTCCTATTTTTTTTGTTTTTAAGTCAGCTCGACCCTCTAAAATTCTCACAAATATAAATAATATTACAAAAATTCCCAAATTTAGAAATATAAAAACTATTAGTGGAATGGAGGGATTTCCAAATACATAGTCATAATATGTGGCAGGAATATTAAGTATCATTCTGAAGATTAAATCAATAGATGTTATAAATGTTAAAATTAAAGTATGATTTCCTTTTAAATGTGCAAGTTCGTGTGCAATTATCCCATCTATTTCATCCTCTGCTATTTCAGAAATATCTTCAGCAATGATTGCTACCCTTTTATCTAAAAAGGAACCATAAGCCATCGCGTTGAGTATTGGATATTTACCAAATCCTACTTTAACTTTTCCATGTATCCCCACTTTTTCCTTTAACTTATTAACTAAGTTGAGAAGTTTCTCATCTTGGACTCTTTTTATTCCCAACATTTTATCTAAAATGGGACCTGAAATGAAATAAATGACCCAATTTGTAAATAGTAAAACAACATAGATATAATCAATGAAGTTTAAAGGAGTATATTGATTTATGAAGATAACCACTAACCATGCGAGAACATACAGGAGTAATGTGAGATATTCGGGACTCAAAAATCTAAATACAACAATGTATTTTCTTCCAAAGTATGCAAAACCCAAGCCTAAAATTAACCAAATAGAAAAAGAAAAAGCAGTATTTATAATAATATCATTATTTATTATTTTTGAAATAATCCCTGAGAAAAAGATTACTGCATAAGTAATTAGTGATATATCAAGTAATTTGCTTAATACTTCATATTCTTTTACTTCAGATCTTCCTAATAGCAGATAAATAAAGAAAGCCCCCATAAATGAAGTCATTAAATCTTTAAACAGAAAAAATATAAAAAAAAACAAAAAAGCAATAAAAACAATATCAGCTAATTCACTTCTTTTTCCTTCTTTTACCCAATGATATATTTCATTGACTAAAAAAAAATATAAAAGAAGTGTAATCCAAAATGCAATATCTAATATTATTGTTATCCAGTCAGGAGTAAAAAATACAAATCCAAAAAGGTATATAGATAAACCAGACAGAAATAAAGTAAGAATTAAGACTAGAATCCGTTTATTTTTCTCCATTATAAATTATTATAAGAAATAGACTAAAAAAGTTATTACTTTTTTAGAAAGTCAAATTTTTAGGTTATTTTCTGTAATTTATCTTCTGGAATTAAATACTGAGAACAATCAATATGTCTAATCCAGTATAAATTCGCTGGTAGAATGTTATAATTTTTGCCTTCAGGAATTTTTTCTCCAAAAGCAAGCTTGACAAGTATATATGGCATATTAGCTTTTGGAACATTATATTCTTTTCCAGCATAAGAAAAATAAAAGCTTGTTGTGAAAAATCTACCTGCATTTATTTCAGTTGGAACGATATTCCCTGCATTATCTTCTTTTAGATCAACGGAAAACACACCAGTTGCATCCGAATCAATACTTAATACTGCTTTTGTAGCCATTTTATTTATTTTATCATTATGTATAGTCTTTGCTACAACAGGAGTGCCTGTTATTCCTGATGGCGCAAGGTAAGGATAGATATATTCTATTCTCTCTCTTGCTTGTGATGTTATAATCTCCCCATTATTGAATACACTTTGAAAGGCAATATTCTTTCCAGGAAGAAATTCTTGTGCAATAAATTCCCAATTTTTATCTCTCGAATACCAATAGCGAATCCAACTTGAAGCAGTTTCTATATTATCAGCAGGAGTACTTCCAGTTCCTCCCGCCCCTTTCTTTGCTCTAATCCAGAGTTTATCTCCCAAAACAGAGAAAGCGTTATTTAAATCCTTTTCCAGATGATCTTTTCTAAGTTCAATAGCTTTCGCTGTTGGAAATCCTTTATTTTTCCAGATATCAGCACTTTTAAATTTATCTTGGCAAATACTTATTGTTTCTTTTTTGGGTAAAAATGTATTCGTATCTAATTTTTCACGATTTTCTGATATCACCGCAACTTCTACATCAGGTTGAGGAATTACTAACTCTATTTTATATTTTTCAATTATATTATTAATTTTAGGAATAAATTCAGGTGAATTACATCTTGGAACTAAAAACACTTTCCTTGTCCATGGTCGGGAAAATTCTAAATGATAAATATTGATATCTGTACCATATAGATTCATTTTTTCAGAAGTAATATTCAGAGATTTAAGTGTATTGACTCCAGCAGGACCTCCAGAACCTGTGATTAAAATTCTTTTCAAATAAATCAACTTTAAAAAAATATATTATATGAATTAGAGTATTCTATTAAAGTAAATATTTTTGAAAATATAAGACTCTATTTTAATTGTAATATGAAAATTTGTTTTTTTGGAGCATTTGATGAAAATAGAAATGTGAATAGAGTTTTTCTAGATGGTTTGAAAAAAATCAAAAATATAGAGATCATTACAGTAAATATTTCGACCCCTAATCTAGTAAGAGATTTTTTAACTAATCAAAAACATATGTTTACTTTATCATTTTTTAGGAATTTTATAAATCGTAACATTAATTTAATTAAAAAATATTTTAAATCAAATTATTATGATATAGATTATATTTATATCGGTTATCCGGGTCATGAATCAATATATTTTGCATATTTTTTAAGAATTTTATCATGGAAATTATTTAATAGAAAAATCCCTATTATTTTTAATCCATACACTTCATTAATTGATTCTGTTACAATGGATTATCGAAAATTGAAAAAGAAATCGTTTTTAGCAAAACTCTATTACTTAATTGAATGGATTGCTTTTCATTTATCAGATTTAATAATTTCACAATCGAATATGGAAAAATATCGATTTTGTGAGCTTTTTCACTTAAATCCAAAAAAAATTTTTAGGATATTTTTAGGAGTTAATGAGGTGTTGTTTTATCCTCAGAAATATGAAGGATTTAAAGATAAGTTTGTTATTGGATTTAATGGTAATTACATTCCATTGCATGGGATTGAATATATTATAAAATCAGCTAAAAGAATAGAACAATATACTAAAGACATAATATTTGAAATTGTCGGTGGAACAAAATCAGAGATATTTGAAAAGAAAAAAATTGTTAAAAAACTTGGTATTTCAAATATTAGTTTTTTTCCTCAAATTCCAATTAATCTAATACCACAAACAATTGCAAGGTCTGATATTCAATTGGGAGTATTTGGTTCTACGTTGAAAGCGAGAAGAGTTATTCCGAATAAAGTTTATACTGCATTAGCAATGAGAAAACCAATAATTACCGCAAATACAAAAGCAATAAATGAACTATTAACGCATCAAAAGAATTGTTACTTATGTAAGAGAGCAGATCCAGATAGCTTAGCGAATGCTATTATCACATTATATGAAAATGAAAAATTGAGAAATGAAATTGCATTGAATGGATATGAATTGTTTCAAAAAAAACTCAATTCTGCAAAATTATCTAAAAAGTTAATTAATATGATTAAAAATTATAAAAATCTTAAATAACTTGGTTTGAATTAAGCTGGCTTAAATATTTTCTTTATCTTCTCTTTTCTTCATTTTATCAATTTGCTTCCAAAAATAACGTAAACAGCCTACATAATACCAAAGACCCAATCCAACAGCTGTGAGAAGCCCACTCCAGAGCCAATTAAATGGAGTTTGTACTATAAACCAATCAATAAACCATACAAAAACAATTCCACTAACTAATAATATCACCATTATTATTGAAATACCTCTAATTCTCGGAAATTTCCAATAAATAATTAATGAAAACCCACCACATATCAGAATAAAAATTATTCCTGAAATGATCAAAAATGCAATATTATCATAGTATAGAGTCCATTGCATTGATAAAGCAGCAATAATGGCAAATTGACCACAAATAAGAGATAAAGCAAAAAAATTATTAACCAATTCAGGTTCCGTTAACTCTCCTTTTGCAAGGATCAATCTTGGCAAAGTCATTGCCGCATCATCCTCCCTTGAAGCTTTTATTTTACCGTTTTCCAAAAAGATTATATCATTTTGTTTTTGTTGAATCTGACTACTTTCGAGTAATCGTCTAAGTGAAGATAATACATAAAAGCTGTTAAAAACATGACATAATAAAGTACAAAACGTTGGTACTTCGATTGAACCAAATATTGCAATACAACCAATCATCGCTCCAATAGTTAAAGTTCCTACATCACCTGGAAAAGTTTTTGCAGGATATTTGTTGTATAAGAAAAAAGCTAATAATATTGCAATAAAGGGAACTGAATATATAACTGCTTGAGCTGAATTCCAAATTAAACCCGCAAGAAACATAAAAATTACTGCAATGAGACATGTTCCTGAACCTTCACCATTATAGCCTTCAAGCATATTGACTGTATTTGTTGTAACTGCAATAATTACAGGTAATACAAGCGGATAAATAAAATTAAGACGTAACATTCCTAAAATAGGGATAGTGGGGCTGTCAACATTAATAAAATTAGAAAAATTAAGAATGAAAATTGGTCCACCAATTATGATAGTTAATATAATTTTTTTTATTGAGGATAATTTTTTGCGATCATCAATAAGTCCAATTATTGCAGCACAAACAATTGTTAAAAGAATAACCAAAATCTCATTAATAATTTTAGGAAACATAACAAGCATAATAATTAAAGAGATACACAACCCTATTACTATACTTATTCCTCCGGATTCAGCAACTTCAGGCTTATCTATTTTATGAATATCAATGCCAACCCATCCTTTTGACCTTGTGAATTTAATTACGAATGGAATAATGAAATATGTGATTAAGAAAGAAATTACGAATAAAATAATTAAATAAATTATTTCCATTAGACCAAATTCATATTCAGAAAAGTTTAGCACTTAGAATTATCACCCAGTATATTTTAAACTTTAAAGGTTTGGCATGAAAACCCAACCTTAATAATAGCTCTGGCAGGATTCGAACCTGCGTTTCGGGGTTCAAGGCCCCGAATCCTTAGCCATTATCTTTTTTAATTTGGCCGCTAGACGACAGAGCTTTATTTCTCTCTTACCTTTTTAGAATTATAATTTAATAATACAATAATTAAAGTTATTTTAAAAGTATTATTTTTCAATTTTCGATAATCTTAATTTTAATAATTCGATTTAAGCATTAAAAATATATGGATAAATAATATTCATTTTAATCTTGTTATAAAAATAAGTGATTCCGAATAGAGAATAATCAATAAATCGTTTTATGTTAATTTACATATAAGAATATTCAAAAAAATTGGTTTATTTATTAAATGGAATTAATTTTCTTTGGAAAAAATTGATTTGTTCAAGAATTTGTTTCCATTTATTTAAAAAAGCAATATCTTCATTTTCATTCCTATATTTATCCGGTAGCATTTGAGGTATTGTTTCAACGATAGGATACCATCTATTGCATTTAGAGCAGAATAAAATACCTTCTTCTATTTCTGTGTCGATTTTAAATTTGTTGATGAGATATAATTCAGGGAGAATAGAATTTATAATTTCTTTTATTTTTTCTTTTTTATCTTCCTTCGAAATTTGGTTTATAGTTGATTCAATTTTTCTCTTGACGCTTGTTTTAAGGAGATCAATACATTTATCAATTGCTGGTTCTTTTGTAAGATTATTTATATTATTAAGTTCTTGAATGCTTGAATTTATTGCGTTTAAATAATCAACAGATTTTTTAGATTTGAGTGCGATACTATCTCTAATTTTTATGTGATTCTCAGTCTCAGAAAATTTTATTAATTCTTCATTATTAATTAATTTTTCATCTCGAATTTTATAAATTTTTAAGAATTCTTCAATTTCACTTATATTTGTTTCCCATTTTAATATTAGAAGTTCTAAAGGATAATATTTATCTATTGGGCAGGCAAGAATGTCAGAAAGCCAAGGTTTCATTTAAATCATTTAGGTTATTTACAATTTTGAATATAATTTTAATAAATATACGCTTTTAGTTCATGGATTTGGCGATCTATTGCCTTCCGAACTTTTTCTCGACGTTTAAGAAAATCCCCTAATAATTTTTCATAGGCACTTTTAGAGGGCAGTTTTCCTTTCTTATATCGATTTTCTAGCAAATTTATATTATCTTTTAAACTAAATCTTTCAGCTTCTAAAAGTTCAAGTTTTTTAAATATGTTTACAAAAATTTTCGTTGATTCTTCTAATATTTTCTTAAGAGGGGTAAGTTCATTTTCCAGTGATTTTAATTTTGAATCGTACTTCTTTAACTCATTAAGATATTTCTTTTTAGTAAGTCTCTTTCTTTTCACATCATCATCTGCTAGCTGAATATTTAGGAAAATTGCATTTTTCTCTTCATATAAGGTAAAAAATTGGCGTAATTCCTTTATTGGAATATCTCTTCTTCTATAAGCATCAATTGGTAATTCTTCTTTTTTAGTTTTTGTTATTATTACAAAAGATGTGAAAAGAATCATAAATAGAATGGTAAAAATTAAGGGTCTCATTAAAATTTCAAGTAAATTTAAAGTGTATATAATGTTAATGTGTTTTTCATCAAGTGGTGAAACTATGTCATCAGTAAAAATTAATACCAAATCATCCCCGAGCGTTTCAAATGAATCAGGTTGTTCAGTTATGGATATAATATTTTCACAACCATCAATAAGAATTTGAATTTCTTGATCATATATAACATAATCGCATTTTGTGAGAAATAAATCGATTGAAATAGAATTATAGAGCCAATTAAATACATGATATTCATCATAGGGCAATTGATACCTTATGGAAACATCGAATTTAGAATCCACGTCTAGACTTACTCTATTTTGTATCAATGAAATTACTAAATCTTTAGTAACTTCATCTGGGTTAGGTTCTGAGTCTAGTGAAGCACCTGCTATTGGGCCTAAATAATCAAATACTTCAACTTCTGATACAACAGCTGGAATTAGGAAGGAAAAACTTGAAATAGAAATCGCCCCAGTATTGTGAATTGTGAGTGTTTCATCCACAATTATATAACCTAGTGAGTTGAATGTAATTTTTCTCAATATTTTATTAATTTGCAATTGAGTGGTTTCAGTATAAGTAAAGCTACCAATAATCGATTTATTATAAAAAGGGTGCATTAATTTTTTATTAAATTGTAAATAACCACCCTCAAATTTTCCTTCTTCACCCGAAGCATTAATTACATTTATTATTTCTCCGACTTGTGGGTGGGAAAATAGAATACCAACAGAATCAACCATATAGGGAATAATTGGATATATATTAAAATTAAAAAAAATTTGCTGTTGAGCCATACCTTCTCTAGAAAAATTATAAAGGTTTTTGTATGAATGAGTAAAAATAATTGTGGTTTCCTGATTTGGGAGTAATGGAGAATCAAAATAAATGTATGCCATTTTAAATGTCTCAATCATTATTTCTGAGAATTGAACATTTAGTGTTTCTGAATATGGCCCTTTTGCATCATAATAGATGAGGTTTTCAAAATATGATTCATCTATACCTATTGTAATAAAAGAAATTGGGTTATTATAGATATTTTTTATAGTAAATGAATCCTCTGCCTTTAATAATCCATTTCCACTTAATTTTACACTTCTATAGAGCTCTGTAATTTGGACACCTTCGAATGTATTCAGAATTGAGGCATTTTTTATTATACTAGGAGTTTGAAAATTTTCATTATTTTTATTTTTAAATACTGAAATTAATGAACAAAAAATTAAGAGGGAAAATAAAAACCCAAATAATAAAAAATATTTATTTTTATTGATTCTATAAGCTATTAAATTATGTCTTTTCAATTTCTGACGACTCTTAAAAACTTGAAGATTTTAAATTGAACTTATTTTAATATTTTTTTAAAAATTATTATTAATTCATAAAATTTACTATAGAAATATTTTAGTAATTTTAAATAATTTAGAGTGCTTATTAATTATATATTTATTAAACCACATTTTGATTGATAAAATGTCGCAAAGAAGTAGAAGGAAGAGAAGAAGGTCAAAAGGTGCGCCTATGCCTCAAAGTGGTGCAGGTCTTATGAGATTTTTCGAAGACAGTTCCATAGGAATAAAAATAGGCCCAATAAGTGCGGTGGTTTTTTCTCTATTACTTATTGCAATAGTCATTCTCGCTCATGTGGGTATATTTGATTGGATTCTTTGAGATTACCGTTTTTTATTAAATTTTTTTTAAGTGAGTTGTATAAATGAGAATCTCAGAATTTCAAAAGCTCATAAAAGATATATATTATCATCGGGATAAAGAGAGGGGAGTGTACAAAAATTTTATATGGTTAGTGGAGGAAATAGGAGAATTAGCTAGGAATTTAAGGAAGAAGGAATTGGAAATTCCTAACATTTCTGAAGAATTAGCAGATATAATTGCTTGGACAGTATCCATTGCGAATATTCTTAATATAGACTTAGAAAAATCTTTGAAGCTAAAATATCCAGATAAATGTTATGTGTGTAATTCAAAGCCGTGTCAATGTAATAAGGAATTTAAAGGTTAATTTATTAACTATTATGGATTCTTCACTGCATAATGGGAAAAATAATGAATATTGAAGGAAAAAATGTTTTAATTACGGGAGGTGCTGGTTTTATCGGTTCTCATTTAGTAGATCGATTTATTAAAGAAGGAGCTAGTAAAGTAATTGTATACGATAATTTCTCAACTGGTAATCGAAATTTTCTTGAAAAAAAGCCTATAGAAATTATAAAAGGCGATATTTTAAACTATAAAAAATTGGAAGAGAGTATGAAAGATGTGGATTTAGTCTCACATCATGCCGCTGAACTTGAGGTTTTTACCGGAATTGAAAATACACTCCATGATTTACGGACTAATATTGAAGGAACTATAAATGTATTAAATGCTGCAATTGAAAATGATGTTGAAAAATTAATTTATGCTTCTTCTGGAGGTGTTTATGGGCAAGCTCAATTTACTCCAGAACCAGAGAATCATCCATTAATGCCTCATTGGCCCTATGGAGTGAGCAAATTAGCGGGAGAAAAATATTGCCTTCAATATTATTTATTATATGGTTTATCAACTACTTCACTTCGGTATGGAATTGTATATGGACCGAGAGAGTGGTATGGAAGAGTATTAACATTATTTATTAAAAGAGTTTTAGAGGGAAAGGCACCGATAATATTTGGAGATGGAAAACAAGTTCGAGATTATGTATATATTAATGATGCGGTTGATGCCAATATTCTTGCGTTAAAAAGTGAAAAAGCGAATGGGAAAGTATATAATGTTGGAGGAAAAGAATTTTATTCAATTAATGAAGTTGCTGAGATTGTTATTAAACTTATAAGTCCTAAATTAAAACCAATTTATGATGATCCGAAACCAGGTGAATCTAGCAAATATCAACCTAATCGAAAAAGATTACCTGGAGAATTGAGAGATTTTATTTTAGATAGTTCTTTAATTTCTAAAGAATTAGATTATGAACCTAAAACTAAGTTTGAAGAAGGCGTTAAAAAAGAAGTAGAATGGATTAGGGAAAATTTGGAACAGTGGAATTGTCAACCTAGGGTTTAATTTTTAAGGGAGGTATTAAAATATTGAAAATTTGGTTAGATTTTTGTGAGCCTAAAAGTGTTACAATGCTTAGACCTCTTTATGAAAAATTAATGAAGGATAATGACGTTTTCATAACTGCGAGGGATTTTGATTCGACCTATTATTTATTAAATAAATGGGGAGTAGATTATATTCCTGTAGGAAAGTATGGTGGGAGAACTGTACTTGGTAAATTAGAGGCATATTCAAAGAGACTGTCAGATCTAATTGAAGTTATTAGTAGGGAAAAACCAGAATTTTTATTTTGTATAACAAGTCCAGAGGCATTACGAATTTCCTTTGGGCTCCAGATTCCTAATATAATGTTTAATGATGAACCAAGATCTTACGGACCATGTTCTACAACATTCCCCTACGTAAATCAAATTATTGTCCCAAAATGTATTCCATTAAAATTATATTTAGAATATGGGCTTAAAGAAGAAAAAATAATTAGATTTAATGGAATTGATGAGGTTGGATGGCTTTCAGACTTTAAACCAGATGAAAGCGTATTAAATTATTTAAATTTAACAAAAGATTATTATGTAATTTGCCGAACAGAACCTACTAAGGCTGGTTATTTAGCTAATAAAATGAAACCTCATGAAACTCAATTATCGGAGATAATACCCGAATTATTACAGCATACATCTGATTTTAAATTTTTAATCATAACGCGAAGTGAGGAACAATATAATTTTCTTAAGTTAAAATTTAAGGATTATATTAATATTGATAACGTTAGGATATATCAAGGATTAGATAATTTAGCCCAAATAATGTATTTTGCGAAATTAGTAATTACTGGCGGTGGAACTATGGTGAGAGAATCTGCTTTATTAGGTGTGCCTTCTATTGAATTTTTTCCTTTAGAAACTTATCCACAAGAGCAATTTCTTATGGATAATGGCTTTCCTTTAAAACATTTTCATTTAGCAAAAGATTCTGTCAATCAGGCAATTAAATATTTAGAAAGTAATTACAAAATTGATACTTTTGAAAAAATTAGAAAATTAGACAATCCAATTGAAATAGGTATAACTAAATTTAAAGAAAGAATTTCTAAATCTTAAGGAATTCTTGATAAATGTCTAATAAATTTTTACCAAAAGACTCCATAGAATACTTTTTAATTAGATCTTGGGATTTATTTATTAAATTTTTTTTAATTTCTTCCTTCTTAAAATAGTATTTGATTTTTTCTGCCAATAATTCGGGTTCTTTCGGGGGAACAAAAATAGCATTATCACCTAATATCTCTCTATATGCTGGAAGATTTGAACAAATTACTGGGGTTCCACATGCAATAGATTCGATTGGAGTTAAACCAAATCCTTCGGATGCATTAGAATAAGTAACGAACACATCTGCCATGGAATAGTAATGTTGAATCTTTTTTTCTGGAATAATTCCTACAAATTTTATATCTTTATATTTTTCTTTCCAACTTTGATATATACTTGCCATTTTTAATGTAGGTTTTCCCCCAATAACTAAATTTAGATCAGGGATTTCCTTTTTTACTAAGTGATAGGCTTTAATAATATCATCTATACCTTTATAAAATGCGATACGTCCGATATAAAGAATAGTTCGTCCCTTTAAATTCAATTTTTCTTTTAGAGAAAAGCCTTGTTTAGGATAAGGTTTAAATTTTGGATCGATTGGATTATATACACATATAATTTTTTTAATATCAAGTCGTCGAATGTAATATTTCAAACCCATTCTAATTATATTTGAAGGAGTTATTATTTTTTTAGCTCTAAAAGCATTTAATTTTTCTAACATTGGTAAAATTGGGATTTTTGAAAAACTTGTTTCAAAAGGTCCTAGATCGTGAATAGTAGTAAGATATTTTCTAAAAAGAAATGGAATACTTACCCTAGATCCATTACCATGAATTATATCAAATTTTTGTTTGTTTAAAATTCTGAAAACACTTAATATGAATTGAGGGAACCAAAAAAATCTCTTTCTAATAATATTTATTTGAATTATATTTGGATCTTTTAAATCAACATTCCATTTTGCAGTGATAACCTTTATGTTATAGCCATTATCGTTTAAATAATTATAGATAGAGGTAGCAATTTTTGCAGATCCATCTTTTTTATCAGGAAAAAAGGCAAGAGATACAAGACAGATTTTTATGGGATTATTTTTGCTTAATTTGCCTTTTTTTCGCATAATAATCTTATTTCTATTATTGGCTTATTTGAATATTTGATTTAATCTAAGTTAATTGTGTGCATCCATCCTTGGTAATTAATACTGTTTCTTCATGTTGTGAAATATAGACGCCTTTCCTTTCAAGAAGTACAGGATATTGAGTGATTTTCCCTGAATTTTTTAGCTCTTGTAATCCAAAGCTAATACCAGTTTTTAATTCAGCTATAAGTTGTCGCTCACAAAAAGGTAATGTTTTATATTCTTTTGAGATAAATCCTAAAATTTTTCTGGAAATTTTTCGTCTTAAAGGAACTCTCCCAGCAGAAGGATTTAGGCTATAAATATGCACATTTCCGGACCCATGAACCGTTCCTTCCCCAGTAGAAGCAAAAACTTCAACGGCATATACTTCATTTTCTTCAATTTCTATTCCATGTTTTGAGCTTTGGTTTGGAAGTTCTTTTGATCCATGAACTCTCCATCGTTCTACAGAATGACCTCCCAACTCCTTTATCGATTTAAATCCATAACCTTTAATTATTTGTTCAATTTTATTACCAATCTCATTGGTCTTAACACCAGGTTTCATCATCATTATTGCTGCCTTAACCGCTACTTCTGGTGCTTCTACTAAATCTTTTAGCGCTTCATCCTCATTAAAACTTAAAGTAAATGCATTATCAACGCAAAAACCATCGATATGAACTCCAAAATCGATTTTAACAATATCTCCCTCATTTATCACCATCTCATCTTTTATAGGTGAAGTATAATGTGCAGCAATGTTATTGACGCAGATATTGATTGGAAAAGCAAGTTTAGCTTCCAGATCAAAAATCATATTCTCAATTTCTTTTATTATGTCAATTGCTTTTACACCGACTTTTATTTTGGGGCGAATAGCGTCTTTTATTTTTTTGGCGATTTCTCCTGCTTTTTTGGTCAATTCAATCTTTTTTTTTAATTCTTCTTCCTCTTCTTTCTTTTTATCATCTGGTGATTCTTTCACAATTGGTTTTTCTTTATAATCTTCTTTTTCTTTATTCTGTTGTTCAGTTGAATTTTCTATTCGATTTTTAACTATTTTTGGAGCTTTCTTTTCACTCATTATTTCTTATTCATCATTAATATTAATCAAATTCTAAAATTAATTATTAAATATTCTAAACACTAATTAAAATTAATTGATAAAATATAAATTACATTAAAGAAAAATAAAAAATATAAATTAATTTAATGAGATATTAATTTTATTAATGTTAACATTTTAAAAATTTTTGATTTTTGATTAAAATTGTCAGAAAACCTTTTGGAACTTTCAAATATACTTCGACAAATGGAAGCAATGAATTCTGAAATTCAAGGTAGCGCTATTGTTAGTATTCAAGGATTACCAATAGCTAGCGCCCTCCCAAGATTAAGAACTGAATATGGAGGAGAAACTAATGATGGAATTATCTCAGCAATGAGCGCCGCTATTATATCAGTATCAGAGAGAGCCGTATCTGAGTTAGCCCGTGGAAATTTTAAAAGAATTATGATTGAAGGAGATGAGGGCTTAATTATTTTATCAAGGGCAGGAAATAATGCGATTCTCTGTGTATTAACAGCTCAAAATCCTTCTTTGGGCATGGTTTTCTTAAATATTACTGCTGCTTCTAAAAAAGTAGCTAATTTATTAGATTGAAAGTATGTTTATGGCGTTTCTCTTAGAAGTGGTATGTTCAATTTATTCAAATCATGGTCTTTTTAAATATTACTGCAACTTCTAAAAAAATTGCTGGACTATTAGATTAAATCAAAACTGATATAATAAAGGCGATTTTTTTATATTAATACAACCTTATTTTATTTTAGTAATGAATATTCCCAAGTATCTTCCTAAATTAGAAAAAGAATTGCGGAATAAAATTCGTGAGAAAAAATATAGTGATTCTGAACAATACATACATAAAATATTTTCAAATTGTATAACTCTTGATTCATTAAAATATTTTCAAAGCATTTTAGATTTAGCCTTAAAACTAGGAATTTTTGTTGATCCTTTAAAAATTCCAGATAGATTTAAAAAAATTCAATTAGCTATCAATGAATGTATTCAAAATCTACAATTGGGTGGAATTATTAGCATCTTACAATATGTAAATCGTTATAATTTAAGTTACAGAGAATTAAATGTAAAGAAAATTAATTTAATTAAAAAATTAAAGCAAAAAACTCTTTTTATGGAAAATTTATTGGATTTATTTGGAGAAGTTAGTGATCATTTTATCTATTTTGTACATAAAGATTTACCTGAAGGATTATATGATTTGTTTATTCAAACAGATGGAATATATCCAGGTTATAGAAATCTTGAAGAAATTGCGGAACAAATTCGTATCTATTTTAATATTTATTCAGTTTATGGATTAAGTGTAAAAAATTTGGGAAAAATTTCAAGATTTTTAAAAATCTTTAAAGCTCACGTTAATAAAATGCATAATTTTGATTCAACAGAAATTAATGATGAAGATAATTTCTTAATAATAGAAATTGACGATAAGACACATTTAATTTCAGAAAATAATATAAAAATCAATTTAAATAAGATGATAAATCCAAAAAGGTATAATTTCTATACATATTCCATGATTTTTTTAGGAGGATTAGGGCCAGAGGGGCACGGGTTTAGTTATAGTACTCCAAAAGGAGAAATTATTGAGATTTGTTCTGATAGAAAAGAAAGTCAAGCAATTATTATCAAGTTTAAGAAATATTTAAAAAAGACTTTTTTACAAAAATTAACAAATGAATTTTTAAAAAGCAAGATAAATGAACCCGTAATAAATAAAATAATTCAATTTATTGATGATATAATATCAGAGGAAGATTATCTTGATATTAATAAGAAAGAGTCACTAATTAAGAAAATAGAATCATATCTATATTCAAATAGGGAATTAAAAACTAAATTAAAAATCGAAAATTTAATTAAAGAAATTTCTCAAATATTTTCAATAATTCTTAGACCAGTAGACTTAATTGACCAATTTAAATGCCGAATGAATCTCGTAGCGGAGGGTAAGATTAAATCAGAAGAAATACCAAAATTAACAAGTTTAAAAAATAAATCACATTATGATGTTTTGAAAGAACGCTTTTTTTTCCAAAATATCGTTGAATTATTTTTTCAAAGGTATAAATCAGAAATTTCCCAATTAAAAAAAAATTGAAGGCTCTATCGCCAAGAGTTTAGGAATTTCTATTGGATTTATGGATAGAAAATTACAGAAAGAATAAAGACATTTAGAAAAGAGAAGGTTTAATTTTAATAGTTTAGATATTCATCTAAAAAAATAATTTTTCCATTATTATTTGCGGATTCTATTGCAGCTAAACATAATGCAACAGAATTTTTACCATCTTCACCCACTATTGATAAATTCTTATATCTATTGATAATACAATCAATAAAATGAGAGAGTTCATTATAATAACCATCATCTGATTTCAATTTCTCAATAATCTCAACTGAATATCCTTCAAATATTCTCTCTCCGTTGAATTCTATATTTCCTCTTGTTCCTATAATATTTCCGTATGTAGTAAAAGTGAAATCTTTCTTTTCTGCCCAACTCGCTGTACATTTAGCTTTTTTGTCATCTTGAAATATTAAAGACGTATTGGATTTACCAAATACTTTCCGATCAAACCGTTTAATTTTTTTTGCTTTACATGAAATAGAGATTACATTTCCTAAAATCCATGAAGCATAATCAAGATCATGGATAGAAAGATCTAATATTACACCACCAGATTTTTTTTCATCTGCAAACCACTCACTCCATGGAAATGAGCTCAGTCTCTTCGCTATAAATGTATGTATATCACCAAGACTGGATTTAAGACTAATTATAAAATCTCTAACATAGCGGTAAGAAGGCCAAAATCTTAATACATGCCCAATAAAAAATTTTACATTATTAGTCTCAACACTATTAATAATATTATCACATTCATCAAGTGTTAGTGCCATTGGTTTTTCTAAAAATATATCTAAACCATTTTCAGCGCAGAAACAAGCAATTTTTTTATGTGTGAAAGTGGGAGTAGCAATGAGTACGGCATCAATTTCTTCTTTTTCAATCAATTTTTCATAAGAACTATAAAAATTTATCCCTTTAGGAAGATTTGCTTTATGAGAACGAGAATATACTGCTTTTACTTCAGTTTTTGGATGTTTTATTAAATTTCGAAGGTGAATTGCTCCGATATTTCCATATCCAAGTACTGCAAAATTTTTAATTACCATTATTTTCAGTATTTGGTTTAAAATTAAATTAAAAGACAATAATTAACTTCTAATTTCTTCTAGAAATTCAACTATTCTATCAGCATGAAGTTTTATTGATTCCAGAACCTCCCCTCCCGAGGTTGTTGATTTAAGCGTAGTTTTTATACTTTCATGTTCACGGGCGAGTATAATCCGAACTGGAAGACTCAACAAGGCATTAATTAACAATAATATTTCTTGGAAGATTTGTATTAATACCGATCCTTTTTCCTCTTTAGTTGAAGTAATAGAAGGTAATTCGTATTCTTCTTCAGTAGGTTTTTGTCTTTTTAATTCCTCCCATATGTTTTCTTTTAATTCTGAAAAATCAATACCGAGATCTTCTAATGCCATTTGAGTTCCTTCTAAAATAAGGTCAGTGCAATCGGTTGGAGAAAAGTCTTTAATTTTTTCTACCATTTCTTCAGGAGCTAAATCTCTAAGAAATTCTAGTAAAAGTTGATGGTAATCATCTATTATATCAAAAGGAATAAATATTTTATAGGTTTCTTTAATTTGCTGAAAAATATACCCGCTTATTTTTGCAAATATTTTATTTGAAAGGTATTTCTCAACAAGTCCTCCATATTCATTAAGTAGATGTATGCCTAAATAACCGATTATTCTAAAAATATCACTCTCATAATTAGTAAAATAATCAAAAAAATCACCAGGATCCATGTGCATTTTATCTCTTATGAGATTAGAAAGATTTTCTTTAATCGAATTTAAAGGCTCATCAAAAAGTTCTTCAATTTTATCTAAATCTAATTTATCTCGAAGTTTATCGAATATGCTTTCTTTAATTTCATTGGACTCTAACATCAGCTCACGATCTTCATCCTCTGCATCGTAATAACTTATGTCTTCAATATCGGGAATTTTTGATTTAAAATCGTGAATGTTTATAATATCTATTTTAAATTGTAAGATATCATCTCCCTTAGCATAACATTTTTCCTCCATTATTTTCATCCTAAAATCGTTCTTTTTTGTCATAAGAAGATAATTTATTACTTTTTCTATCATTCCAATAAATCCGCATGCCATTCCACCAGAGCTTGCTTTTAATTTATTAAAATCAATAGTATCTTCAGGATCCATCCCATATCCTCCGCAAACTGGGCATTTTTCTATCTTTACTCGGATAATTGGATAAGGATAGCCTTCTTCTACTACTTCTTCATATTCATATTCTCCGAGTTCCATTCCAAATACTATAGTCCATATAAGTTCAAAATATTTTAATACCCTATCTGGTTCTCCAGGTAAAAATTTTAAAATCGAAGCCTGTCTTTTTAGAGATTCCAAAGAAGCCTCTCCACCAATAAATCTCATTATCTTAACTGTTTTATCCAAATCTTTTTTAATATCATAAATCTCTTTAAAAATTTCTCGATATAATAAAGTATAAAATAATGCTTTAGTATTTCTTCCAAGCGACTTTCCGATTTTCTTAATTAACCATGATAATAGTCCCATTTCTTTCTACACCTCATTATTTCTCAGATATATAAAATTCTTGCACACATTGAGAATCTCCAATAGCTCTAGATCTACTGACTTCTTTACGTTTTACAGAAATAATTTTTTCATTAGGGTATTTTGTATTTAAAATATTAATGAAATTCGGTAAAAACCCTTGTAGCACTTCACATCCCGGGATATCTATATCAGGATAATTATATTTACATAGACTACATTTATTATCCAATATTTTTAGAATTTTTTTTTCAAAATTTACCTCAATACTAATTTTTGACTTGAAGATAGTAGAATATATATCTTTTAAAATTATTACCAGATTTTCTTTGGTTAGTGCGCTATTAGGGAGCCAATATCGACCGTAGGTTGATGCAATATTTTTTCCTATACGCTGCAATCGCATATTAATATCTTTAATATTTTCCCTTTTCATAAATCGAATTAAATGATATATTGCATTCCTCATTTGATTCATTGCAGCGTCGGCAAGAACTAGGTCAGATCGTGTATAATTCATAAAAGTACCATTAAAAGTAATTATTATTACAATTAAAAATAAAAATTAATATAAAATCCTTTTCAAATCTAATTTCGTATTAAAGATATTATTAGGATCTTACATTTTTTAAAAATTTGATTTGAAAAAAATTAAAAATAAGATTTTTATAATTGATTAATAATTTTCCGAATCATATTAGCAGGGAGGGCCCCAAGTACAACACCATCTTTCATAACTTCATAACCTTCGAGTTTAATGTTATTATGAACTCTCACACTATTTTTATAAAAGACTAAATACGGAATAGCTTGAATTCCAAAATTTATTGCAAGTCCTTTATTCAAATCAACATCCACAGTAATCACTTTAATTAAACCTTCATGTTCAAGATCATGTAAAATCGGGCTAATCATGTGGCATGGACCACACCAATCAGCGAAAAAATCTACAACAGTTATTCCTTCTTTAGCAATCTCATCATCTAAATTCTCAATTTTTTTAGCCATCATTAGTAGAAATCTCAAAAAATTAATTTTTAAATTTTTAATCTGGTTAATTTTTTTGTATTTTTATAACTATTATTTAAGATCTTAGTTCTTCGTTTTAATAATTTATTATCATAAAAAAATATTGAAAAATTAGTGTATTTAATAAAAAAATGTTAATTTTTATTTGTTTTCTGGAAATAAGAATTTTTTATGTAGATTTAGACCAAACGGAAATATATCAAACAAAGTATAAAAGAACATTTAAAATCTTAGCCATATTTATAAAAAATAGCACAAGTTCCTTCTGCTGAAACCATACACGGACCTATTGGATTTGAAGGCGTGCAAACCTTTTTAAATAATTTACATTCATATGGATATAACTTTCCTGTCATAATTAAGTGACAAGAACACCCAGGCGGAATATCGATAGAATTATCAATTTTAATATTAAATTTTTTATCTGCATCGTATTCAGAATATTTTTCTTTAATTTCTAATCCTCCATCTAGTATTCTTCCGATACCTCTCCAAGGGGATGACACTGAATCAAAGACATCAGTGATAATTTTTTGAGCAATTTTATTACCCTCAGATTTAACTACTCGTGTATATTCATTTTCTGTCTTATATTCTTTATTTTTTATTTGTTTTAATAACATAGCCAATGCCAGGAGCACATCATTAGGTTCGAAACCCGTTACAACATTCGGGACGTGATATGCATCAGAAAATAATTGGAATGGTTTAGTTCCAATTATGGTAGCAACATGTCCAGGAGAGATAAAACCATCTATGTTTAATTGGTCAATTCCAATAAGTAATTCCAATGCAGCAGGAATGAGTTTATGGGCACAAATTACTGAAAAATTTAATGGAGGATTGATTTTAATCTCATATCCAATCAATGGAACAGTTGTTTCAAATCCAATAGCAAAAAAAATAACTTCTTTATCGGGATTTTCTTTAGCAATTTTAACTGCATCATTTGGCCCATATACAATTCTTACATCTGCTCCCTGAGCTCTTAATTCTGCTAGAGAAAGATTAGTTGCAGGAACCCGGAGCATATCTCCAAAGGTTGTGATTATTGTATTTTCTCTTTTTCCAATCTCTATTGCTTTATCAATATCGGCTGCAGGACATACACATACAGGACATCCAGGACCGGAAATAATTTCAATTTCTTTAGGTAAGATTGAACGAATTCCATATTTAGAAATAGTATGCTCATGTGTTCCACACACATGCATCAGTTTAATTGGTTTATTAATTTTTCGGGCCAAATTGTTTATTATCTTAGTAATTTTTTCTGTAAATCCTTTATTTTTTAATATTTTTAATACTGGAATGCTGCAGAACCACTTTTTTTTTAATATTTCCTGAAATTAACATTTTAATATTATTATTACTTTAAATTTAAGGATGATTAAATATTCTCAAAAAGAAGAGAATTACAGAAATTCAGGGAAATTAGTTTTAAGAAATTCAATTGTTTTAAATTTTTGGGGGAAATCTTCTGCTAATAATTTATCCATTTTATTTTTCATAAAATTATACATTTCTTTAGAGTAATTATTAGCTAATAAAACAAAAATATTGTCTCTAATAAGATTGATAAAAAATTTAGGTACCATCTTCCAAGTCATTATGCCATTTATGAGATACTCTCTAATTTTGTGATATGTAAGAGGCATATCAGATCTCCTTCCAATTTTATTTTTTAATACTATTTTAGCAATATTTAACACATTTTCTTGTGTTTTATAGTGTACATCTATGCAATCTAATTCATTAGAAGGCTTTATTAATCTTGAAGCCATCTTTGGATTTTTCTTTGTGTTCCACCATTTTTTTAGTAAAAATTGAGTGCCATAAAGATTTTCATATTTGCTCATATTTGAATATATTTCAGTTCCAGGGTAATGTTCATATATGGAATAATTAGGTAAAATAAAATGTTTATTTTTAAATAATTTCACTAAATAGTCATTAGTTTCATTTATTGTTTGATATGTCTCTCCTGGATGACCATATAATATATTTATCGTATGATATATTTCATTCTCATCAAGTTTTTTGGAAATAACTTTCATTTTTTCTAAGTATTTGTATGGTTTTGGCGTTTTATTCATGCAAATTTTGAGTATTTTAGGAGAGCCACTTTCAAGACCAAATGTTAAACTAAATTTAAGTTGTTTCAAGAATGGAATTTCCTCATCAGGCTTAAATGTGTCAACTCTCAGCTCAGCCCAATAATATTGATCTGGTGCATATCGTAGTAATTTTTTATATAACTCGATACGATACTTAGGAGTCCCAAATAGTGGGTCCCAAATCCATACTTCATAAATTAAATTATCTCGATTATGAAATTGATTGTAAATATTAACTAATTCATTAAGTGCCTTGTTTATTGGCATCCTTCTCCAAGACCTGTTGGCTTTTGTTAATTTATTTTTTGGATCTTGACAAAAATTGCATGTAAACGGACATCCACGAGAAAGAAATACAGGGATCATAACACGATCGGAAGGAGTGGGATTTTTTACATAATCAAGTGATTCTGTATAAGACCAATCAGTATTAATGAAATCTTCAATATTTAAGGGCTCACAATAAATAATCAATGGTGCTTTAAGGCGAAATGATTTTACATTTAACTTTTTTATTAGTTTACAAAGCTCTTTTTCAGCTTCACCAGAAAAAATGTAATTAAAAGGAGAATTAGGAAAAACAAAATCATTTGGTCTAATTGTTGGATGATATCCCCCTACAAAAATATAGGCATTTGGAAGTATTTCTCTAATTTTTTTTGCTAGAAATAAACTAGTCATATAAAAAAAACTTGAGAAACAAGCGATTCCAAAATAGTCATAATCATTAAATTTATCTAAATATCTGGAAATCGTTTTATCTACACTATGGAGTTCGAATTTAAAAGATAGATCTAAAATATCGACATCTAAATCGAGATTTTTTTTAATATATGAAGCTAAAATCAAAAGCTGAGTTGGCACTATCTTTATTTTACTTAGTTCAGAGGGATTAATTGGATTAATTAGAACCAGTTTTTTCCTCATTTTAATACAACAATTTTGTTCTTATTGAAATTTAAATAACTTCTTTAGGAGGGAAACTAACTTAAAAGTTTTTCTCTAAACGGTTATTTAAATTCCGAGAATTAATTGTTTTATTCCTAGATTTTGCATTTTTTATTAATAATTTTTTTTTATTGTTAATTTTCGAATGATAATATTTTTAACATATACGAGGAATGGACTCCCCTAAAGGCATATCTACGAATCTGGTTCCTCCAATTATTGTTTTTAAGAATACTTTTTTTTGATCCTCCGATTTTACCTCTCCAATTATCCGGGCTTCTTTTCCAAGATTTGTAGCTTTAATTTTTTGTAGTACTGCATCAGCATAATTCGAATCTACGGCTATTAATGCTTTCCCTTCGCAAGCCATTTGCATTGGATCTAAACCTAAGATATCGCACACAGCATTAACCTCTTTCTTAATTGGTATTTTTTCTTCGTCGAGCCAAACGCTCATATTTGATTTGGAGCTCCATTCGTTTAGCGCGCTCGCGATGCCTCCACGAGTAGGATCTTTCATTGCATGAATATGATTTTGTTTAATATCTTCTTTAATTGCGAGATATATTTCTTTTAAATATGCAAGATCCGATTCTAAATTTGTCGATAAATTTAATCCTCCTCTTTTTGCTATTAAAGCAGCACCATGATCGCCGATTGAACCAGTAACTATAATTTTATCACCAGCCTTTAGATTATTATCACATATTTTTATATTCTTATTTTTAATCCCTATTCCAGAGGTTGCGATAATAATTTCATTCAACGTGGTTTTAGGCATAACTTTTGTATCACCAGCAATAATTGCAATATCAGCCTCTTTAGCAGTTTGATTAAAAGACTTAACAATTTTTCCTAATAAATCAAAGCTAAATCCTTCTTCAATAATATAAATTGAACTTAAAGCTAAAGGTTCAGCTCCCATCATTAAAATATCATTCACCGTTCCGCATATGCTTAATTTTCCAAGATCCCCTCCCGGGAAAAATAGAGGAAAAACAGTGTGTCCATCAGCAGTTATTACAATCTCTTTATCATAATTTTTTAAAGGAATTGTAGCTCCATCATCTAATTCTTCAACACCAATACCATTATTAACATTTTTTTGAGCAATCCCCTTTACTATGAATTCTATCAATTCCGATTGCAAGATTCCGCCTGAACCGTGAGCTATGCGTATTATTTTTGAGCCTTTTACGTCGCTTTCCATGAATAATATAATATTGAGAATGCATTAAAATTTAATTAAATTAAATTAAAATAAAATCTATCAATTCCGATTATTGAGAATAAATTAAAATTAATGCTACTCCTATTGAAGTGAAAAATATTAAAATTGAAATAAATATCACGGGAATTGTTCAAGGGGTTGGATTTAGGCCATTTTTATTTAATTTAGCTCGAAAATATGGATTTAATGGATATATTTTAAATCGAGGTAATGCGGGAGTCCATCTTGTTCTCACTGGAGAAGAAGAATTATTGGATAGATTTGTTGAGGATATTAAATTAAAAAAACCAAAGATTTCCTACGTTGAATCAATTTCGGTTAAAAGAATAGAGACTGGTGAGGAATTTAAAGATTTAAAGATTCGTAATAGTGAAAAATGTCGTGGAATAAGTCTTACTCTTCCTCCAGACATTGCAATATGTGATGATTGCGTGAATGATTTAAGAGATAAAAATAAAAAAAGATATTATATGTATCCTTTTGTTGCTTGTGCAGTCTGTGGTCCACGTTATACTACTGTTAATGCTTTACCTTATGATCGAGAAAGAAGCACGATGATTAAATTTCCATTATGTGATGAATACAAAACATCATGCGTTAAGGAATATAAAGATTTTAATAATAGACGATTTCATGCACAAACTTTTGCCTGCACAGTTTGTGGACCACATTACCAATTATATGATAAATCCAAAAACATAATTGAGACAAATTCCATAAAGGAAATCTTGGAAATCACAGCAAGAAGAATCAATAGAGGTGAAATTGCCGCAGTTAAAGGGATAGGAGGAGTTCATTTAATTTGTTTGGCTGAAGATGATAAAGTATTAGAAGAACTAAGAAATAGAAAAAAAGAGCGGAAATATAAACCCTTTGCCATTATGACCCCAAAATTAGAGATTCTTGAAAATTTTGTTGTAATCTCTGAGAAGGAAAGAGAATTATTAAATTCTTTCAGAAAACCTATTGTAATTCTTGAAAGGAAAAAAAAATCTAATGAAATAATACTTTCAAATCAAGTGGCTCCAGGTTTAAGTTCAATAGGTGTAATGTTACCTTATGCCGGGATTCATTATCTGCTTTTTGATTTTATAGGGCAAAAACCATTAATTTATACTAGCGGAAATGTATCAAATTTACCTATGGGAATAAGAAATGAAATGATTTTTGAGCAATTGAAAGGCCTTGCTGATTTTTTTCTTTTACATAATAGAACAATTTTCCAAAGATGTGATGATAGTGTTTTACGAGTTCATAATGATAAAGTTAAATTGATACGTCGATCAAAAGGATATGTCCCAGCATATCTGCCATTGCCTTTTGAAGTTGAGATTTCAGGTGCTTTAGCAACAGGTCCTGAATTAAATGTAACAGGTGCAGTACTACGACGTAATAGAGTATTCCCAACTCAGCATATTGGGCATATTAAAAGTCTTGAAACTTTCAATTTTTTAAAAGATGCACTTTTTAATATAAAAAATCTATTGCAAATTGAAGATAATGAAATTAAATTTATTGCATGTGATCTACATCCATCTTTTTATACAACAATTTATGCTAAAGAACTTGCTGAAAAGTATGGGATTAATTATTTCCCAATTCAACATCATTATGCTCATGTTTTGAGTTTAATGGCTGAAAATAATATAACTCCAGATGAACAAATAATAGCAATTACAACAGATGGAGTAGGTTTTGGACCAGATAATACTGTATGGGGAGGAGAGATCTTATTTAGTTCCTACAATAAATATCAAAGATTAGGGCATTTAGAATATCAACCCATGATTGGAGGAGATCGATGTGCAAAATATCCAGGAAGAATGTTCGCCTCGATATTGTTAAATTCTATAGGAGTCGAAGACTCTGAGAAGATATTTGAAAAAATTGGGTTAAAAAATGATTTAGAATATAAAACTGCTGAATTAGAGGGGATAATATCACAATTTAATAATTCTAGAGGAATTCTTCCCTCCAAAAATATTCCGCTAACTAGCGCTACCGGTAGAATTTTTGATGTTGTATCTTATTTGTTAGGTGCATGTAATGTCAAAACATATCAAGGTGAGCCAGCCATTCGATTGGAAGGGTTAGCTTCTAAAGGAAATCCAAAGAATATAAAACTCTCCATAGATTATTCTAAAGAAAACGGAAAATATATAATTAAGACCGCGGAAATAATTACTGGTATTTTAAAATTATTACAAGATTCAAATAATAGAAGAGAAGATATCGCTGCAGCATTTCAAATTGAGATCGGTAAAGCTTTTGCAAATGTTGCCATTAAAGTGGCCAAACTAAATGAAATTAATAAAATTGGGCTAACAGGAGGGGTTGCATATAATTATTCATTTAGTAATACAATCAAAAATCTAATTCTTGAGGAAGATCTGATATTTTTAGAACATGATTTAGTTGCTCCTGGTGATGCAGGTATCAGCACTGGGCAATTAATTGGTGGAATTTTTAAATATAACAATTTATAATTTCAATTTTCCTTTTTTTTTCCATTATTTTTAATTAAATAAAGTTTATTAAACAAACTTCAATGCTCATATTAAGAAATTAAGGGAAAAAAATGAGTGAAGAAAAAAGAAAAATTCACAGTGAAGGTTATTACATTTTTAGTTTTATTTCAATGCACATTTTTTCTTTCGGGGTAGCTGGAATAATATTTATATTTTTTATTAAGAATTTCTTTATCCCTAATGTATTAAATGTTTCAAACTTTTTTGATCTTATTTTAATACCAGAATCATTGATTACAATATTTCTTACTCCTGGAATTATAATTTTAAGCTATTTAATCCATCTCTTTTTAGTAGCAATTGTCTTAAAATTGATATATAATCATACAGAGAAGTTGGAACCAATGAAAGCGGGAATTATACCGAGAGAAAAAAATAGTAGAGCTTTAAAATATTACCATATACGATCATATATTTTAAGATATCCTAAATGGGCATTCACAAAAAGTCCGTTTCCTTGGCTCGCTATTAAACTATTTAATTTCGTTGGAACAACTAATTATGGCAAAGGAACAACTCTAGAAGAACAAGTCTGTGGTGAAAAATATATCACGACTGGAAAAAATTGTTATTTTGGAGTAAATGGTGTATTAACTAGCCATTTAGTAGAAGGAAGTTTTGGAAATGTACAATTATTTCCCATTAAAATAGGAAATAACGTTAGTCTCTCAACATTTGCTTGTATTCCGCCAGGAACAGAGATAGAGGATAATGTAGTGATGTTTCCAGTATCTGGTAGCGCAAAAAATGAGATTTTGAAAAGCAATAACTATTATATAGGAATGCCTGTAAGAAAACTATTTACTAAAAAAATAAAAGAATTAACGAAACTTAGCGAAGAACAAATAGGTCTAAAGAAAAAACTAAAATAATTGGAAGTTCTTAAAGCCATGAATGAATTATCCGATATAAATGACATAGAGATTGATATTTTAACAAACAATCCCATTGAAAAAAATTCTTTAAAATATATTTGGTTATATGTTCCGATTATATGGTTTAGTGGAACCTTAGTGATAATTCAATTTACTGCTTTTTGGAGGGACTATGCCTGGATACCTCCACTATTTTATTTGTTATTACCATGGGTGATTTTTATAGATTTTTTCATTTTTATTTTCACTTCATTGTTTATTACAAAACTCATATTAATTTTCGTTGAGCTTCTTCACAAACCTAGAGAAGGTGTTTTTAACATTAAAGAAGAGAAGCGAGAATACAATTTCTGGTGCATTAGAAGAGTTTTAAAAAAATATATTATATGGATTATGCGAAACAGCCCAATGCCATACATTGACATAATTGGTTTTAAGTTGATCGGAATCAAAGCAGATTTTTCAAGTTCAATTTTAGATTGCTGGATTGACTTAGAATTTGTTGAAACTGGAAAGAGAGTTTTTCTTGGGCAGGGTTCATCGATTTTAAGTAGTATGGTAATAGGAAATTATTTAATTATAAAAAAGGTTATTCTTGAAGATAATGTAGTATTGGGAGGCGTAGCACAAATATCTCCAGGGACAATTGTAAGAGAAAATACAATAATTGGCGCAGGAACGATGACTAGTTTTAATCAAGAACTAGATCCAAATTGGGTCTATATCGGAAGACCTGCCAAAAAGTTTAAACCAAATAAATATGCGGAAAGTAATAGGGATATTAGAATAATGAAAGATGTTGCTAAAGGAATAAAGTTTACAGAAAAAATCTAAGAAGAGGTAATTAACTAAAGATGGCTCAACCTGTCAGTTTAAAAATTCCACCATTTACTACAAATGTCTTATCTAAGAAACGATATCTTATTATATATTTTATTTTAATGTGGGTGAGTTTCTTTCCTCCTATTATAGAATTTTGGTTTTATTGGAGAATGTTTTACATCAATAGTCCAATGTTATTCTATTTCTTATTACCATTAGAATTACTTCTTGTATATCTCACATTAGTTTTTAGCTCAATAATATTTGCTAGATTAGCTTTAATTTTTGTAAATTTGTTTCATAAACCTCGTGAAGGAGTTTTTCCAAGAGATCCTAAGAATAAAGACTATAATTATTGGAGCCTTCGATCAGTTATTCAAAAATGGGCAGCGTGGATAAGTCATACTTTCCCAATTCCTTGGCATGATGTAATTTTGTTTAAAATAATGGGTGTAAAAACTCATTTCTCTAATTCTACTTACGGTGGATATATCTCTTTAGAATTTGTTGAATTAGGAAAAAATGTGTCATTAGGGGATGGGTCCTCAATTTTTGGTAGTATCATTATCGGAAATTATCTGATCATTAAAAAAATTAAAATTGGGGATAACGTAATAATCAGCACTCATTCAGTTGTTATGCCTGGAACAATTATTGGAGATAATTGTATTTTATCCGCATATTCATTAACAGCAGTTGATCAAGAATTAGAAGAGGGCTGGATTTATATGGGAACACCTGTAAAAAAATATAAAGAAAATAAGTTTTTTGATATGGACTTAAAGATTTTATTTGATGAAAAAAAAGATGTTTCTGAAAAATGGACAAAATTTGTAGAAAAAAGAGACGCCTTGATTTCAAAAGAAAAAAAAAAAGAACTTTAGAATTCCATATCAAAACCCAATATTTTATAAAAAATAAATTAGTCTTTTATTTTTTTGAATTGTAATAAATAATAAAAATTAAAAGATTTTATGGGATGCTAACTCAGAATGGAGCGAAATAAGAGATTAACAGAAAAAGTTAAAAAATATTGCAGAAAAGTTGGTATAGATATAGTTGGATTTGCAGATACCAAACATTATAATCGATTTCCAGAGGATAACCAACCTCAAAACTATTTAAAAGGGTCTCAGACCGTCATAATTCTTGGATTCCATTTACACGACATAATTCTTGATGCATGGAACCAAAATCAAAAAACTGGCAAAAGTTATCATTTTGCTGATGCAATATTAGAGAATTTTTGCAATTTGGTAAAAAAATTTATTAAAAAACAAGGATACGATTCCAAAATAATCTCATATTCCCCAGGTTTATTTTTAAAAGATTCAGCGGCATTAGCAGGAATAGGTCCCATTGGGAAAAATAATTTGCTAATTACTGAACATTTTGGCTCACAAGTGCGATTAAGAGCATTAACTACAACAGCTCCATTGGTATGTGGAACGCCTATTTCTGAAAGTAAATATTGCAAAGAATGTAATATATGTATTGAATCATGCCCTGCTAGCGCATTTCCTGATGGAAAATATAATAAGGATATATGTCGACCTTACGCAATATCACATTTGAAGAATTTATCCGAAAATACCGCGATATGGTGTAATATTTGTATTGAATCTTGTCCTTTTACCAAGATCGAATATAAAAAAATTTTTGAAAAGAAATAAATCAAATTATTTGGGTTTTAATTTTCATTAATAATCCTTTTAAAGGAATTTAGAAAAAATGTTAAGATTAAATAGAGTTAGTCTTTTATTTTTTGGAATTGTAACAAAATTAAATTATAAAAAAATAGTGACTCGATTTGGCAGTTATTGATTTTGAATTTCGTAATAGTATTATCCAAAAAGATTTGGGAAATACACTTGCTTACTGTTATCAATGTGGAACATGCTCTGGAGCTTGTCCAGTGGCTCAAGTAACCAAGGGTAGATATAACCCGAGAAAATTAATTTTAAATTCACTTTTAGGGCTTAAAGAGAATTTATTATTAGGTGCCGAAAATAACTTTAATATCTGGGGTTGCACTGTTTGTGATACTTGCGATGAAATGTGCCCTCAGAATGTTGAGTTAACCGAGATTTTTATCTTATTAAAAAATATGAGTGTTGAAAAAGGAGAAGCTCCTGAGTATTATACCACTCAAGCAAAATTTATTTTAGAACATGGTAAGGCTATTCCATTAGCACCTGCAATAGAGAGAAGACGCGACCAGATGGGATTACCTAAAGCACCAAAAGTTGATAAAAAAGAGATTAGAGCATTACTGAAGGAAACCGGGCTTGTAAAAATAATTGGTCCATTAGAAGAAGAAAAGAAGGAGGGAGTAAAATAATGGAAGAATATGATTTATTCCCTGGATGTGTCATTCAAAATCGAATTCCTTACATAGAAGATTCGGCAAGAAAAGTTTTTGACAAACTGGGAATAAAAACATCCGATGCACCTTTCGGTTGCTGCCCAGATCCAGTAGGATTTAATGCAGTTCATCATAAGAGCTGGATGGCTATGAGTGCCCGAAATTTAACGATTGCGGAAATTGACGGCAGATCTATTGCCTCATTATGTAATGGATGCACTCAGACTCTAAAAGCAGTTAATGTCGAATTAAAACAGAGTGAAGAAGAAAAGGATTCAATAAATGCAGTTCTGGCAAAGATTGGTCGAGAATTTAAAGGTACTATTAGTGTAAAACACTTTGTGCAAATTTTAATCGAAGATGTGAGTATAGAAAAGATTAAAGAAGCTATAACGACACCATTCACTGGCCTTAAAGTTGCTTGCCATACGGGATGCCATTACGCTAGACCATCTCATATTATGCAATGGGACGATCCTATGGAACCCAAGTGTCTGCGTGAATTAGTTGAGGCAACTGGTGCAACTGCAGTTGATTACGATGAAGAAGTTTTATGTTGCGGAGCAGGTGTAGGAAATACTGAAGAAGAGCCAGCAATGCAAATATTAAAGCAAAAATTTAATAGCGCTATTCAGGCTGGTGCTGAGTGCTTCGTAGTAATATGCCCTGCATGTTTCCAACAGATGGATGGGAACCAACGAATCTTAAAAAAAATGTTTGAAAAAGATTATAATATTCCAATATTGTATTTAACTGAATTATTTGCACTTGCAATGGGGTATAAATATGATGACCTTAACTTAAAACTTCATAGAGCGCGTCCGCAAGCATTGTTAGAAAAATATAATGCTGTTTAATTTTTTCATATTTTTTATTTTAAATTTTAACTTCTTTTAATTATTAGGTAAAATGAGTAGTAGAGAGAAGCAATTTCCTTACAAGTCTATATTGGTCGTTTGTAGCGTTAATACCGCGAGGAGTCCAATGGCAGTAGAGTTTTTAAAGAAAATGCTTGCAGATAATGGCATATATAATGTCGATGTCTATTCAGGTGGGATATCATCTCATGCGAGAGACGGAATGTTGATAAGTCTAGATTCTAAATTAGTTATGAGCGAAGTGGGGATAAATTTACCTGATGATTATTTATCTATTGATTTAAAGAAACACCGAGATTTAATTAAAAAAGCAGATTTGATTTTAACTTTAACTGAGCAGCATAAAAAAGAAATTAAAAATTTTGATGAATCAAAAGGTAAGGAGATTCTAACATTAAAAGAAATTGCTGAGGAGACGGGAGATATTGGAGACCCATCGATGAAGGAATTGGGCGGTTTTAGGCAGGCAAGAGATGAAATTAAAATATGTTTAGAAAAAGGGTTAAAAAAAATTTTAATTTTATTCAATATTTAATTGTGCATTTCCACCATTGTCGCTAATATCAATAACATCATATATTGTAGATGTCTCATCTAAAAAAACAATTATATATTTTTCTGGATCAAACCTTTCCAATATTTTAATTAATTTTTTTATTTTTATATTTACCACCTTTAATTTTAATTTTATTCATTCTTATATTATTTATTTCTTATAAATTATTCCCGGAACTTAATCTAATTACAATGTTATAAACACATCTCTTTTAAAAATTTATTCCGAAAACGTTTACTATGAATATATATTAGAGAAATATAAAGGAAAAATCAAAAAAAAATTTCAAATTAAAGGATTAAAAAATTATGCATTTATTAAAAAATAAAATCAATTTTTTTTTTAATTTAAAAGAAAATAGTTTGAATATTTGAAAATTTATTTTAAAAATTTTTCTAAATTATTTTTCCGATGAAAAAAGTATCGGTGATTATATTTTGGTATATCAGTTAATAGAAGTCCAGTTTGTTTTTCATATTGTTTAACAATGTAATCTTGTATATTATCGAATGAAACAATAAATGGAATTATTATTAATACAACATTGTTTTCTTCGCACAATTTTTTCTTAAGGAAATCACGTTCTTGTTGATCTATAAAATCTTGATATTTTCTATGATAAAATGGATCAAAATGGTAGTGTTGCGGACCATTGTATTCAAATGCTAATTTTAATTGTTTATTAAGTCCATCGAGATGCATTTTTTTTTCCGTTTTATAATTTATCAACCATTTGGGTTTATTGGTGGGAAATTTAGCATTAAAAATTCGCTCAAAATAGCCACGACAATATCGTTCACTTTTACCTTTTGAGCAATTGGGACACCAAGTTTTTCTTTTAATACTAGTAGGTTTAGCTTCCCATATATATCCACATTTCCCGCATTGCCATTTGAGACGTGTATGATTATTGAAGTATTTTTTCGATAAACATTTACCAGGATACCCAGTTTCTTCAAGACCTCTTTTCTCTGCTAATTTTTGCATTTTTTCAATAGTTAATTTTAAGTTACCAGCGCATTTAAGACACCAACTTCCATAATTTTTTATGCTATCAGGTGTAGCTTCCCATATATGTCCACATTTCCCGCATTGCCATTTGAGATTTGTTTTATTATTAATGTATTTTTTCGATAAACATTTGCCGGGATACCCAGTTTTTTCAAGTCCTCTTTTCTTTGCTAACTTTTGCATTTCTTCAATAGTTAATTTTTTTTTACAAGCGCATTTAGAACACCAACTTCCGTTATTTTTTATGCTATCAGGTCTAGCTTCCCAAATATGTCCACATTTCCCGCATTGCCATTTGAGAGGTGTCTTATTATCGATGTATTTTTTCGATAAACATTTTCCGGGATTGCCAGTTTTTTCAAGTCCTCTTTTCTTTGCTAACTTTTGCATTTCTTCAATAGTTAATTTTTTTTTACCAGCGCATTTAGAACACCAGCTTCCTTTATTTTTAATGTCATTAGGCCTAGCTTCCCAAATATGTCCACATTTCCCGCATTGCCATTTGAGATTTGTTCCACTATTTATGTATTTTTTCGATAAACATTTTCCGGATACTCCAGTTTTTTCTAGACCTCTTTTTTTTGCTAATTCTTGCATATCTTTGATTGTATCTTTTTTCTTCATTAGTTCATCACATTTAGGATTTTTTTCAAAATATTCAAGTTGTGTCAGTTGTTGGAAATCAGTCAACTGACTGAGCCGACTACATCTATATGGTATAGTCTTTAGATGGCGTTGCGAGCACCATTGCCATAGCAACTGCCTTAATTGACGGTCAATATTTCTAAAAATTTTTTTATCTTGACAAAATTGAAAGTAATTCCACCAACCACGAACGATTGCATTTAATCGTTTAGAAATTTCAGATGTTTCGGCGTGTTTGTTAAAATATAAAAATATCTTGATTCGATCGAGAAAATTTTTGATTGAATTTTTACTAGGAGTGCAATTGACGACGCAGTGATTTTTATATCTAATTTGTCGGATATTAAACCCTAAGAAATCGAAGCCCTTATCTGAGCGGATAATTTTTGTCTTACCTTTATGAAGATTTAAGCCTCTACTTTTTAAAAAATTTTTAATCTTAGGAAGTACATAGGATTCTAGAATTTCTCGTGAGGGTGTGATAACTATAAAGTCGTCTGCGTATCTAATTATTCGATATCCTTTTTTGTTTTCCGTTTGTTGGGAAGAAGAGATAAAGATTCCTTTAGATTCCTCCTTTTGGAATAATCTTTCTAAGCCATCAAGTGCAATATTTAAGAGTAAAGGACTAATAACAGCCCCTTGTGGAAGCCCGACATTTGTTTTTGAATTTCGACCTCGACTAAAAATCCCAGATTTTAGCCATTTTTCAATTAAAGGTTTAAATACCGAGATTTTATTAAGAACAAACGCGTGATTAGTTTTTTCAAAGCACTTAGTAATATCAGCCTTTAATATCCAACAGAAATTTTCTGATTTGCTACTTGATTTGCCACTGGTTTGGATTTTTTCTTGAATCTCTTGAATGCTATCTTGGATTCGTTGGATTGCGTCATGTGCTCTACGATTTTTTCGATATCCGAACACATTTGGTTCAAATTTTGCCTCCCATTCTGGTTCCAGAGCCATTTTTACGATTTTTTGCATAATTCTGTCTTTAACTGTAAAGATTACTATCGGACGTTTTCCACCATCTGGTCTCTGAATGTAAATGCGTCTGACAGATTGTGGTTGAAAATTTGTAAAATTTAACTCGTACAGTAATTGTTCAATTTTTTCAGGAGTGTTATACAATTTCCCGTCAATAACTGCTGGTTTTTTTCTTTTATAACTATACGAGAACCGAAAAGCCGAAAAGAACTCTCTACTCGCAAATAATTTTACAAAATGTGATCTTACAAGTAAATGTTGAAGTGACCTAACCTTTTTCCAGCGCTTTTCAGAACTCGCTCGGAATATACGTTTCTGGAGATGGTTAACTTGAGATTTAACCTTATGCCAGTTAACACTATGCCAATCAAACTCAAGTCCGTTGGTCTGTTCAATGCCCAGCAGAGCCATTGTCTAACATCACAAACTGTTTATTTTCCAGAAAACTTTTTTTTCCGAGAGATTTTTATTTTTTATTTTATCCAAATTAAATTGAATTTAAAGATCAATTTTCTTTCATTATAATTATTTCAACTTGAAATTTGGAGGTTTAAATTATCAAGCAAAAAAAGCGTATTTAATTATTTGTAAGCTTTCGTTGACACTTGCTTCAAATTTGAAGATTTATTTTAAAGATGATAAAATCACGATTTTATCTCATTTGAGGTTTTAAAAAGTGATTTAATCAGAAATTCCCTCTCTGCCTCATTCTGCTCTATTAGAAAATCATTATATTTACCGAGATCCAAATTATTCATGCTCGGATATTTTTGGAAAAACTGAATTACAATGCTCATAAAAGGATATTTTTTTAAAAATTCAATAACTCGTTTTATACCTTTTTCTGTAATGAGATAATATATCTCTCTTGAAGTTTTAAAAATTAAAATATAACCTTTCTTATTAAGGATTTTGCACCGGCTATAAAAATTTTGCCTAATTCCGCCAATTCTTTTCCGTATTTCACGATAAGAAACTAATCTTTTCCTTTCCTTTATAAGAAATTCCATCAGACATAAAAGAATTTCAGTAGAATACGGCACTAAAAAGTTCAATCTTTTCACAAATTTTTTTATTTAACTTTCTAAAACAAATTATAAAAATTCAGATAAAATAACTTCTTCATTTCATAGATAAATTTTGTACCTATTTTTTTTCATAAGGATCAAATTATTCTTCCAACAGGTTTATAATGTTAAATTTCAATAGTTTATACAATTCTACTAATTATAAGAATCAAAAAACTTCGACTAAAATTAAAATTAAAGCTTTATAAATTAAATTGAATTAAGAAAATTTTCGAGTAATATCGATATCCAGTATTTTTTATTCTAAAATTTATAATAAAAAATTCCTCTGGAATAAGTTGTTTGAATTCCGAGGAATTTAGAATTAAAAAAATTATTGTTAGATTTAAATATTTTTTATAGGGATTTAAGTAAATTTCAAAAAGTTAAAAATATTGCTCAAAGGTTAGATTTCTCTTATCTTTTCAAAGAATTCAGTAAATAGAAAGAAATATTTAAATATTTGATATTTAATGTTAATTATAGATAAAAAAATTAAAATTAATGTAATTCATGTCTGAATTATTAAACAATAAAAGAGTTATAACTATTTATGCAGGTATTCAAAGTCAAAGATTAATTCACGCTTAAATCGGAAAATGGTAAAGTAATTACGAAATCGTATTGAAATGGAAATAATAGAAGAGAAATTAATGAAAAAAAAGATTATAAAATGTTATATATGTCATTAAAAGTATAAATTAATAACAAAAGAAAAAGAGATTGGAAATTTGTTTAAAACTATTGTTATAACTTCACCTAACCTTGACAAAGTAGAAAAAACGAATGTCTTATACATAAATCAGGGTTTCTCTAAAATTAGTATTTATTACTTAAAATTTGAAGCTTATATTGATGAAGCAAAGGATTTCGAATGTATAGTTAGAATTATAGATGAACTCGAACATCAAAAGGTGATTGAAAGAAAAAGATTTTTCAATAAAGCTAGTTTTATATTTAAATGTAAAGATGCCACTAGCCTCGATATAAAAGATGCAGATGTTAAAGATGTATGTTTAATTTTCATTGAATATGAATTTCCTAATTTTAAAAAATCTGATCCACCGATTTATCTTGATATTGAAATCATTGAATTTGATTCCAAAATAATTGATTCTATGAACACAAAACCCCAAATAAAGGAAGATATTTATGATTTAGTTGATAAATATTTATCTGATGATTTTAAAGGAGCAATAAGTGAGATTGGGACTATAGGAGAATATATAGCTAGGGAATTTGCTGAAAAAATTCATAATAAAAAGGTTGGTAATTTTCGAACTGCTTTAAATATATTAACAAATGAAAAGAAATTAGCGCGGAAAAAAATAAATTATTTCTACTTAGGTTCTTTATTATGGCCAATATATTATATTAGAAATCAAAAATCTCACCCATATCATAAGATTGAATTTGATAAATCTACAGCCAAAATTGCTATGGAAAATTTATCTAGTATTTTAAATTATTTAGCCAAAACGAAATTCAAATTTTAAATTTTGGATTGTATTCATATATTTCCTCATTTGGAGTGTTCGCTATAAAACTCTCTCAAACAAATAAATTTTACAAAATTAAATATAATTCTAAAGGCAAAATTATAAACTCATCTCTTTTAAAAGTTTATACCGAAAGCGTTTATTAGTTATATATCTTAGGTATATATAAAGGAAAAAGATTGGTATCTTTTAATAAAGTTATATAATTGAGGGATTGTGACTAAAAAATCTCAAGAACTAATTGAGACCCTATTTAAGGGTTTAATGGAATCTCTAATACAAATAGCTAATGGAGAATATGTTTTTAAAAATAATCAAACAATTTATTCCACGAGTCTTTCTTACAACGGTCCAAACTCAGATCTCCCATTAGAAGAAGAAATATTTCAATATTTTGAGAAGGAAATTGTATCAAAAATTCCTCATGCATTACTTTTAATTAAAGGAAATCTCTCTATTGAAGTCTCAATTAACAAAGAAATAAATAATAAATTAAAAAAGACCCAAAGTGCAAAACGAGAGTTAGACATTTATAAATCTTTTAAAACCATATTCTTTCCTACAATGAATGAATATCTTGTTAAGTTGGGAAATTCTGAGCCAGAATGGATATATTTAGCAGAAAAAGATTGGAAAGTAGATACTAAAGATCAAAATAAAAAAAAATTTGAAAATGGAAATTATATAAAATATATTAGAGGAAAGTCTTGGATTAGTATGGAGATTGAAGGAACAGCGATTTCTTTTTTAAAAGATGATATTGATTTCTTTTTTAATAATTTTAAATTTAAAAATCCTATTTCTGTTGGGACAATTATCTTACCCCAGACAGACATTTCATTAGATGAGTTTAGGTCAAAATCAAAAACTAATAAAAAAAGTTATTATACGACTGATTTATATTCGTCCGAGCAAAAGAAAAGGTTTATTCAAAAATTACTTGAAAATTTTATTGAGTGGTATCCAAAATTTATTAATGACAATTTTCCTAGAATTCGTAAATCTTTTAAATTATATCAGAATTTACCAGTAAAAATTATATTAAGTTTTGATAAACCATTTAAAGATGCTTATGAGCATCAAGATCTCTGGTTTTTTTGGGGTGTTGAGAAATTACCGAATGATTCCAAAAATATTGTAGAAATGGTTGAAGGGTATGATGCTAACTATGATGAGAATAAACATTTCATCGCAAGGTCAACTTCAACAAATTATTTGATTATTGATAATCAATATAATGCATTTCCATTTACATACAAATTTATAAGAGAAGAGTTAGAGGATATTTTAGAAGGATTTGAAAACGATTCAATATTTGATGAGATAAAACCTTTTCAATCGTCTCTAGAAGGTTGGATTCAAATAATATTAGATGCTGAGAAAAGAGGGGGAGAAGATTATAATATCGAGCTAAAATCAATACCAACTGAATCTAAGGAAGGAGATGGTTCAGGAAATGACATTTATGGGCATATAAATGGATTTGAAAACGAAGAGGGTGGCTATATATTTATTGGTGTCGATGAGAACAAAATTGGCAGAGAAAAAATTGTTGGATTAGAGGGATATCTCAAGAGTAAAAAAAAGACATTAGATCAATTAGTACGAGAAATTAGACAAAAATGCGTTAATTATCTTAAAAACGACAATTATCGTATCCAAACTAGAACAGATGGTGGAATTTCTTTAATAAGAATTACTATTCGTTCAAACAAAGGTGGACTTAATTGGTTTTACACCAAAAAAGGATTACGCATAACATATGTTCGAAGAAATAGAGAAAAAATACCAATGCCAGAGCATGAAATTGAAGAGAGATTGAGTAAGAAATATAATAAGGCACTAATTAAATAAAGTTTTTTTTTAATTTATTTTATGTATCGTATCAATTTTAGAAATAAGAGACTCTGCATAATTGGATTCCTACGTAACATCAGTTGGCAACCGCTTTAATTAATTCAACTCTTTTTTTAGGTATTGCCTTAAATAATCGATGCTCCCTTAAATTCGGAAAAAAAATTTTCCCTCCGTTTAAAATATCGAAATTGGTAAAAAATATTTTATTTGATTAATCTAAAAAGAGTTGTCCATCTTTTTCTAGCCTTTTATTAACATATCTTAGTGTATCAGAATTTTAATTTCTGGATTTTTTTATTTATGTATTTATTATTTTATTCAATTTAATTGAATTATATAATCGTTATTGTATTAATTTTAATCTCGATAATATTGATTGCATCTATAACATCTTAGATAATTTTGATGAAGTTGCATTTCTTGTCTGCAATCCACACAAAAATTCTTAAGTTTTGCCATAAATCCTACAAAACAAAAATAACACATTTTATATTTTGATGAAATTGGTATTCCACAATCAATACATTGTTTTGAGAATTCTCGTTCTTCCCCTAAAATATTAATATTTTTAATAAGATATGTAAGTCCATTATCAAACGAATTTTCTAGAAATTGAATGATTTTACTATGGTTCATTTTTTTGTGAACCTTCCCTTTTTCAATAATATTGAGAGTGTAGAGAATAAATCTATTCCGAAGGTTCATATATTTATAAGGGTTGTTGACATACTCTTTTCGTCTTTTTGGAAAAACAGGTTTGAATTTTCTCTTTTGCCTGAAATGAAATACTTCATTGAGAAAATCCAAGAACTCTTTATCTATTTTATTTTGTTCGCATAATTCTAAGATTTTTTCATAAATTTTAGTTAAGGTAGTCTTCTTATATTCTTTTTGAAATAGCACCACTAAATAATATGAAAATTTGAATATCGCTTTTGAAAATATCATTTCTGCACTTGGTATATCGTTTCCATTAATCTCTATTCTCAAACTCTTATTCAAATAATAGAAGGCTCTTCTCAACAGATCATCGTAGTCGTCGTCTTTATAAGTAACATCTAGTAATTTATTACGGAAATCTTTGCCAAAGATAATTTTAGAATTGTATTTAAGATCAATAATAGCCCATTTATAGTTTGAAAAGGAATATTTCTTAAACTCTTTCTCATTAGAAAGAGCCGAGAATAAATTGTAAATAATTGAAATTTTTTTGTCTTCGAATATTTTCTCTTCAAAACGCGCATTACTGTATTCCAAGGATTTAAAATTTAGTGCTTCTTGATCAAATGTTTTCACGAACACAAGAACATCGATATCATTTGGTTTAAAGTTATTAGTATCTTCATGAAAATATGAGCCAATTCCAAATATACTTACTAAATTTTCCTTCAGTTTATCTTTCACATAAAGGAAGACATCATATAACAACGAATCCTCTGTTTTTATCATTGAATTTAGATTTTTTTGAGAAATTCTGATCAGCCTTTTATTTTCAATTCAGAAATATACGGACGCATAATATGAAAATTGCGTGGAGTTATTTTATTAAAGTAAAAAAAGCCAACTATTTAAAGCTTTGTATATAAATAGTTCATTAAATTTTAATAATAATAATTATAATTATAATTATTATTATTTTATTATTAGTATAAATAAATGAAAGCTTAAACGTTATATCTTCTTGATTATAAAGTTCTCATGCAATTGAATTAAAATTCAAAATATGCTTTAGCCTATACATTTTTTTATCATCAGAATTTATATAATCAAAAAACTCACTATTCTTACTATCCATCTTCATCTTATAGAAATAAAATATTTTTTCTTGAAATCATAGAACTTTTTAAAATTGTAATTATACAAACTCATCATATTTAAAAGTTAATTTTCAAAGCGAATGATAAGTATAGATTTTTAGTAAATATAAAGGAAAAATGATATTGGTACTTGTATAGCATTAAATTGTAATTTTAAAATTTAGATAAGGCGATAAAAATAAGGTCAAGAAAAAATTTTACAGGAGATCTTCTAGATTACGACTGGTTAAAAAAAAAAAATACCAGGGTACGAGATTCAGATGGTCTTTTAATAGTTAAATGGTTTTTAAAAATTAAAAAACCCGATTTTAAAACTTTAAACTTATGGATATTACAAGAGGCTGAAGAACTTAGAAAAAAGAGAGAAAAATCAAAAGATAAAATAAATAAAAATTTTGAAGAAAAAATTAAGATAAAAGAGTGGGAAAAGTTTTGTGAAAATTCTCAAATAAAAGAGGAAATTTGTAAACGTTTAAGATATGACTATAGCCCATCAGTAGAATTTGAATCAAATAAATTAAATCAATCTATAAAAATATCAAGATATGAATTAATAAAAAAAATACGAGACGAATTATCTTCGAAATATAATTATAATGATTATGACGATCTAGGATTATATGGGGGTTTATATTATCGAACACTTGGATTATCAAGGGCGTTAGGAGGTAATTATATTGCAGATGATGTAAAATCCCATCTTAATGTTAGAGTCATGTGGCTTTTAAAGCAATTTATTCTAAAGAATGCAATAGATACAAATACTCAAAAATATGCCTTAATTCGAGGTTTAATGCAAGATATTATACTCGCTCAATCATGTTTAATTAGATTAAGGGCAGGATTAAATGTATTTCATGTAATATCTGTTCTTGGATGGGAAATTTTTAATTTCGATGGATTATGTCTTTACTTTGAAACATTGACAAATACTATAATTGTAAGTATAAGATCATTTATAGATAAACTATGGAGGATGACACACAATTTTTTTTTAAATAAAGACAAAAAAATTACAGCTACAATTCAAAATGAAATACCCAACTGCAATAAATTTTCAATTACGAGTCTTGAGCGAGTTTATTCTATAATATCTACATTACATAACGTTCATAAAATTTCCCCTTATCAAAGAGATAGACATAATTTTGGATTAATGTTTGATTTTACTAATGCAGATACATTATTTCTAATTAATGAATTAAGAAACAATTATATTCATGGTGAACCTAGTCCAAATATATCTGGCGTTATTAGACGAGATTATATTACTAGCGAGGAAACTCCTAAGAGAAGCAGTAGATATGATATATATATTTCCACAACTCCATTAATTAAAATTAAGAATTTGGATAATAGCGGATATAAAGATTTTAGAAAATTTTTAGAAAAACAAGGGTTGGATTTATCTAAGCTTGATTATTGGGATGTTTTGGAAAAGCGTATATTATGGCGTGCTCCCCCTGAGATTCAAGATACAATCAAATTTGATCATTTTCCAGATCTTTATTCATCTTCCATTCCTTTGGTTGTTAAAGAGATTACACATATAGAAAGAGAAGAAAAAGGAAATATGGAAGTCATACAATATTTTGAGCATGATAAAAAAATCCTAGAATGTATGATTACACAATTAAAAAGTGCAGAAATTTCTGGTTATTATAAAATTTCTCTTTATAATTTAAGTGATTGTATGTGGTCTTTGTTTGATACCTTAAAGACATTGTTGAAAGTCTTTCTAATGAAAAAATTATATAATAAAGAATTTTGAATTTTCTCTATAAAAACCTCAATTTCTATTTTAAAAAATCATTTTTCAAATTATAGAAAATTTCTTCAGGAAATTTTTTCAAATTATCATAAGAATTATTTAGTTTCTAGTTGTGATAGATACAAAATATTATTTGAAAAACAGGAAATTCAAGGACTTTTTATAAATAAATTAAGTAAGGTGATAATGTAATAAGAGGATATAATAAGGTTAAATAACAGTTAAATAAACGCAAAAAATAGGGCATATGACTAAATATAAAAAATACACTGAAATAAAAAAGAGCGAAGAATATGATATAATCGATTTACCAAGCCCTTCTAGGAGAGATTCACGAAGAGGAACGATTAAAATTGGTAAATCTTTAGTAGTAAAAAAATCATTATTATTAAAAAGGCCTCGGTATAAAAAGAAACATAAGTTTTATCTAAGTGTAGATGATCTTCACAGACATGTTTTCATTAGCGGTTTAACGGGAGTAGGAAAGACTAACTTCGTTAAGAATTTTTTGTTGGAATTTAAAAAAAAATTTGATGTAACGTTTCTTATTGTTCAAATTAAGAATGATTTCGACTTTATTAGGGATTATTTTAAAGATCTTGAAATATTTTCTCCTGGCGAGAATTTTTCCATTGATATTTTTAATCCCGGTAAAATTGATCCCTTAATACATGCTGAAAGAATATTTGAGATGTTAAAAAATAGCAGATTAATTGATTCTTCAAGTGAGTTTTCCCCCCAAATGGAGAAAGTTCTTGTGGATGTTATAACAGAAGTCTGTAGAAGTAAAGGTCTAAAAAATTGGCAAAAATTTTACGAGATTTGTAATGAATATTTTAAGAACCATAGAAATGAGATTCCGAAATTGGACCAAACTTTTATTAGTGTAAAAAATAGAATTCGTAGGATGTCAGAAGGGCCATTAAAAAAAGCATTAAGCAATGAAAATTTAATACCGATTGGCAAAATCTTAAATAGTAATAGTATTTTGAATTTAAGCTCAATTGTTCGCCTTGGGGGGGATAAAGAAGATGTTTATTTCTTTTTGATGTTAGTTTTAAAGAATATTTGGGACTATAACATTTCTGCAGGCATTTCTAATAGGTTAAAGCATCTTACAATTGTCGATGATGCAACGTATTTTATGCCAAGAGAAAGTGCATCGAATGATAAGATTAGCACATATCTTGAAGATATTGCATTGCTACAGAGAGGTACGGGTGAAAGTTTGATCACTATTGCTACAAGACCTGATATTAGCGAAAATATTTTAGCTAATTCAGGTGTAGTTATCGGTTTTGAAACACATTTTAAGAAACATAATTTTGCTGAACTATTAAATTTACCTGAAGAGAAGTATATGTATCTTTCCTTATTAGAGAAGGGACAATGTATTATTAGAACACCCTCTATTAAAATACCCTTTCTTTTAAATATTCCTTGGATTAAAGATTCTAACAAATTGAAAAAAAAAACGCCTGTGACTCCAAAATTGAGAAGAATCAATAAAAAAATTAAAATGAAACACCTTAATTTTCGACTCGATTTTACTCGAAATTGCTTTCGTTCAGGGGACTATTCCAGTTGTTATTTTATTTGTTTAGAAATAATTGACTATATTGTTGATCAACTTGTATATCGATTAAATTATGAATTTGGAGGTGTAGAAAAACTTGTTTTTGACATTGAACAAAACAATTTTTCGGATCGCATCAAAATTTATCCTGAGCTAAAAATAATTTCAAACAATATTAATAATATTGAACAAAAAGAATTAATTTCTCGCAGTGACATTTTAGAATTATTTGAACAAATTTGCAGTATCTTCAGTAAATATAATTATGTTATATTTAACACTCTTTAAAATCTAATTATTTTTATAAAGATTAGAATCATTCGGCGTCCTTCAAACTTGAGTTATTTTTTGAATTAAAAGATATAAAAATGTAAAAAATGTTAAAATACTATTTAATAAAAATTTCAAAATACAAATAAACAACAAGATTTAGGGTTATAGAAATATGAGAAAACAAGTAATTGGGGGATATTGGAAGATTTACTGGTTCAGTTCTATTATATAAGGTTACTAGGGGTTCGAAAATTTATAAGCTTGTGTTGTTTCCCTAGTATTTATTAATTTTGAAAAGTATAGTAAAAAAACTCTCAGACAATCTTAATTTATTTTTTTATTTGTTGATCTTAAACGTCGAATAGTTATATTATTTATTGTTAATGATAATGTTTTTTGCCTTTCTATCCGTTCTTTAATTCTGGAATCATTTGATTCAATTTCTTTTTTAATAAAATGGTTTTGAAATTCAAGAGTTTGAATTTTTATTGCCTTTAAAAATTCCCATCCTACAAAATTCATTTGACTCTGTGGTATCCACAAATCTACTTTTTTGGAAGCGTATACTTTTAAATACCCATTATGGTAAAAAAAGATTTTCCCAATTCCAATCCCTAATGAATTTAGATGGAATATATTCCTAATATAAGGTTTATCAAACAAATCTGGTCTATAATTAAATAACGAATTTAAACCAAAAATGATTGGTTGATAAATCTCAGTACAATTCCTATCGAAGTCTATATCAATTAATGGGTAGGAAATTGCTTCACTTCCCTTTTCAAATAAAAACCCTGATTGTTGATCTGGAAATAACAATGTTTTCGAAGGATAAGGTATTCCCATACCTCTAGATAACAAAAAATAACTTGAAATATTAATAAATGCAAAATTATTCACACTTAAGGCAAAGTAAGTCGGTAAAAATTGAAAAGCGGGCATTTCAGTTCCCATTATATGTAATCGATTCGACCGTTTTAAACTTCTAAAAATCAACAATAATCGATCTTTTATGTTAATACCTTGATTTATATAAAAATTTGGATTTATACCAAAAAAGTTCTTATACATATAGATACTTGCAAGCCAAAGACCGATTCTAATTTTATCAAACCAACTCAATAATACATAAAAATCAGTCGAGCTTAATTTATTTTCTGACAGTAAATTTTCTATTATATTCTTTGCTATTGATTCTAAACGTGAATATCTATTATTACATTCTTCACATGAAGGAAATACGAACTTATCAAAACTGAATGATTTATTTATTAACCTCCCATCTTCATAAAATGGTCCAAAAATTGCCTCACGATTCGGATCTCCAGTTAATTAAATTAACCATCTTGGAATAACGTGTTCATTCGTTTTTTTTATTGGTGTTTGGCCACAAAAGATACAAAATCTTTCCATTTAATATCAACTTTTTACATTTTGTCTTATTGAGGAAAAAAGCCAAGGGTCTAAACATTCTTTTATTTTATCTTTTTGCTGAGGTAACAGATGTTTGGTAAAGCTATTAATATTATAAATATAGTTCTTATTAATTTTATTTTGAAAATTTTTAAAAAAACCTTCATCACAACTTGTTACGATTATGGGAATCTGATATTCTTTGCAATACTCTATTAAGAAATCAACGAGATTTTTTTTTATTATAGAATCAAGATGTAATTCTCCGTTTTCAATAATTAATGATAAGTTGAATCCAAGATTTTTTAAATAGATAAATAGACATAATCTAAAACTTATGTCGTATATTCTTTTTTCCATTCCGCTTAAACCTTCAAAATCAATCGACTCTAACCTTGGAACAAGTCCTCTGCTTCCAAAATCTAAAACGCTTTCTCTTCCCGATATTTTTTCAATAAACTTGGTAAATTTCTTATTAAACTCAATAAAAAACTTAACTCGTTTATCGAGGTTATATTTATAGAGTTTTTCTTGAATTTCTTTTAATTTATCAGTGTGTTTTTTTACATCTTCTCTCTCTTGGGTTTTTATATTTATTATATCTTCATTGAAATTCGATTTTTTAACAACTAAATTTCTAAATTTTTTAATTTCAGAATTAACATTTCTTTTTTTTTCCTCTAAAAGTTCAATTTTTTTTCTAATTCTTCTACGCATATTATTGAATAATTTTTTTTTAACGTGCTCTGCTTTTAAAAACGATTCAATTCTCTTATCAATCTCTTGTAATTCTTTTTGCTTAGATTTAATTACATCCTCAATTAATTCCAACTTTTTAATTAATTCTTTCTTGTAAGTTTGAAAATTAACTATAGATTTCTTTTGTTTATTAATCACTTTCTCGCATTTAATACACTTATTCGACTTAAATAATTCATGAGCTTTTTTAGCACATACAGAACAGAGGATATCTTTAATATATTTTATTTGCCATTCGTTTCTCCTCAAATTTTCATTTACTTTTATTAAATCATCTTGTATTATAACCTTAGATTCCCTTTTTCTGTCTATTTCTGCTGAAAGATCTCTCATGTTAGAGGTCATTCTTGAATATATTTCAAAAGAAGTGTTGTCCTCAACTAATTTATCATAATAGATGTTTCTACGAGAATATAGATACTCTAAAATTTCATTGATTTTATTTTTTTTATTTTTTAATCCATTAATTTTATCTTGTAATTTCTTTATATCTGGAATATTTTCAATTTTTTCTTTTTCTGCAATTAAATAATGAATAGAATCTTCTAAATTTCTTTTAATTGTGTTATCCTTTGAAATCATATCATTTATCCTTTCAATTAAAAGGTTAATAATAGGTTGTGCTAATAATTGATTGAACAATTTAATTCTAAATTGATCACCATCTTCTCCTGAAACTTTATTTGATAAGAGAAAATTCTCTGGAGTCTCGCATAATATCATAATTTCAAAAACATTAGTAAACGTTTTAGTAGATTCAATCCCAAAAAGTTTTTTCTTTATAAAATACTCATTTTCGAAATAACTAATTTTACCCTCTGGATTAATTCTTAATTTTGATTTACGATATTTAGATACTTCCCTGAATATATTGTAATCAACACCATCTTTTTCAGCTGTCAAATTTAATATCAAATCTCTATTTTCCGCGATATCTAAACTTTTTAGCCCTCTATCGTGTTTTCCTTTTAAAGTGAATTTTAATAAATCTACTATAATCGATTTTCCAGATGTGTTAGAGCCAATTAAAAGAGTCAATCCATTTGGATTGAATTTCAACTTTAGTTTCTGATTAAAAAGCCCATAATTTTTTATTGAAAATTCGAGAAGCTTTGGACATGTAAATTTATCAGGTGCTCTTTTTATCACTAAGTCTGAATTGATAATATCAAGGCTGTCGTTATCATCTTTAAGTTCATTATTTAACCATTGTATTATATCATTTATTTGAGTCATAAATCATTTACCTATTAATATCTTGAGAGAAGTGTATATTCCGGATATTTAGAATAAACTATATTAATTAATTCCTTAAGAGATAACCCCTCAAGGTTAGAGATTATATTTTTTATTTTATCTTGAGTTTTATTATTTAATGAATCCTTAATTTTAATAAATCCTTTATCAGTAATTGCGTAAATAATTGTTTTTTCATCTCTATCATAAAAACTATGGATAAATCCATTTTCTTCTAAGAATTTTAAATCTTCCTCTATTTCTTTTGAATATGGACCATAATGTTTAGGATGGAAATTAAAATAAACATCAATACTCACTTCTTTTTCTAATAGAAACAGATATTTCATCAAGCGAGTTTTGCCTTTAATCTGCTTAAAGTTAAATATTAATTGTAGGATAATATCTAACTGTTTGTTTCTAATCTTTTCCATATTTAAATCTTCTCCCTTAATTTTCATTTTGTTATATTTTGAAACATTTTGAATAAATCAGGATTATTAATTCTCAACCCTACTTCGCTATTTACTTCCCACATATTTTCATTAAAAATTATATAGATGTGATTTTTTTCTTTTCGTACATCTTTTAAAAACACAATTGATAAATTTGTATCATTTTTTTTAATAAATTTAAGTTCGGTCTTATTAAGATAATACTCTGATATCCTAGTTTTTATTATATTATCATAGACTTCATTTTTTCCAACAAAAATGATAGACCCAGGTAAACATTTTTCTATATCTCGGCTCAATTCACCAATATCCTTAAATGTGAGTATAAAGGATACTTTATTTTTATCTTTTGCTTTTTCCCATTCAGCAATCAAGTCTGCTTTGTTGTTATCCAATAGTTCTAAATTAAATTTTGATATATCGTGAATTTCTTCAAGGATTTTATCTAAGTTAATTATGTCTAAATAGTTATCTTCTTGTAGAATTAAATCATTATTTTTTAATTGTTCAATTGGGGTACTCAAATCGTAATGTTTCCACAATTTTTCTTTAGGATAAAAAGTATTTAATTGCGAAATGAGATCTTTTCGCTTAATTTGTCGAAATTTCATAAGAACAACTAAAATTTTTGAAGAATCTTGTGAAATATTATAATGATTTTTTAAGATTTCTCGAATACTTTCTTGTTTAGTAATTATATCGGACATATTAATGATTTTATCTTTTTTTCTTTTCTATAGAATATTATAGTTAAATTTGATAATAAATATTGTTTTAAATGATTTCCAAGAAATTGAGTTCTAGATTTTTGAAATAACTAATTTGTTGATTTTCTATCAAATTAATTTGTTATTAAAAAATTAGTTATTTATTTTAAAATCAGAAAAATGCTTATTTTTTACATCCAACTAATTCTTTTGATGAAAAAACTAGGAGATAAGACATTTTAAGTTTAATTGTTTTCATTATATCATAAATTGGAGGTTCATTATAATGTTTAACGAATCAAATGATGTTACTATAAGGGTTAGTAAGGATTTAGAGAGAGAAGGCTATGTAGTTGCATTAAATAAGAAAAATCCCTACAAATTACCAGTCTTCCACTCTTCAGGAACTCAGAATTCGGTGCCTGATTTATTTTTTTATATGAAGGGCTATGAAGACTTGGTCTTTAGAAAGCACAACAATTTAGGTCTTTATACTAACTTTATAGTATCTGGTTTCGTGGAATTGAAAAAAGGGGATAAATTAATCAACATATTTAGAGGAGTATCCCAACTATGCCAATATTGGAGCTATTATACTACCGATCAATGTAGATTCTTCTATAATGGGAAAGAGATTAAATATATCCAAGCTTTTTTACTCGGGACTTATTACTCATTTCAGGGAATGTTATATAGAGGAGACGAGATGCTAGAACCCCAGTCATTAACTTATATATCTGATGTCCATGATGTAGAGATTTATCCTTATACGCACGCGATACATTCTTCTCTCAGGGAAAGAAGACGCGAGAAATTGACCGAAATTAAAACTAAAGGGTTAAAAATCTCTAAAAAGCAAGTTGATTTGGGCGTGGTTTTCGCAAAAGTTTCAAAATTTGGAGACTATATATCTGATGAGTACTGGGCGTGGCTCGGGAATCGTATGAAACCACTAAAGAAAAATGCCGAAGCTCCTTGCATTCAAGTAAAACTGAGAATAGTTTTTATAACAGATAAAGCAATTAAAGTTAATAACACGACGGAGGAATCTATTTGGATACCCAAATCGATATTAATGTGTGTTATACGGGAGGATGATATAGGCACAATAAAGAAGTTTGTTATTCCACTATGGTTTTATTCGAAAAACCAATGGTTTTTCGGTTTAATTTGAAATTTCACTTAAAACTTCATTTATAAGAATAATTTTTCGCACTTTTTATAATTCTTTCTTTAAAAATTTCGCACGATTAGTATTAATTTCTTAAAAATTTCATATTGAATAATTTTATCTATTAAATAGCCGCTCCAAAAATCAAGTAGATTATAATATTCCAAATATTTTAGATATATTGATTTGGAAGAATTATTGAGACAAATTGAAATTTGTATGTAAGGAAAATTAAATAGTATTTATATTTTTAAACTTGATAATATGTTAAAAGAGATTGATAAATGGTTGGAAATGACTTCTAATGTGAAGCCCAGAAAGTCTCCATTATTTACTTCTGAAAAAAGAGATTTCATATATCGAGTTTATAAAAAATATTTGATACAACGGATTTAATTGTCTTATAAAAAACCAATTTCTTATTTATTATAGAAAATAAATTCATTAAAGTTATTTTTATTGTAAGTAAATATTATAATATTATGAGTTTTGCCGATATTAATGGAATAAAGCTTTGTTATGAGATTTACGGCAGCGATAATAATATTCCAATAATATTAATTCATGGGTTTGGTGCAAAAAAAGAGATTTGGAACTCACAAGTGGGGGCGTTAAGTAAAAAGTTTAAAGTAGTTACGTTTGATATTCGTGGTTCTGGTAAATCCGACCGCCCAAATAAACCTTATACTATGGAGATGTTTGCAGATGATATAAAAGGTTTAATGGATTATCTACATCTCAAAAAAGTTCATTTAATTGGAAGATCTTTGGGTGGGATGATTGCTCAGCATTTTACCTTAAATTATCCTGAATGTGTAGATAAATTAGTGCTAATTACTACTAATCCGGGAATACCAGATGAGCAAGGAGCCGAAATGGTTAAAGAATCCTATATTGAAGGTTTAAAACGACTTAAAGAAGATCCAGTGAAAGAATTTTGGCAAAAAGCTCGAGTATTATATTATAAAGAATTTAGAAAACAAATGGAAGCTAATCCTAAGAAAAAATTTCATGGAATTTGGTCAGTAGAGGATCTTATAAGAGAAAGTACGATAGATCCACCAACTCCTCAAGATATTGAAAATCGAGCACATGCCATTGCGAAACATAATACATTAGAAAGATTGAGTGAAATTAAAAACAAAACTTTATTACTTGCAGCTTCTCACGATAGATTAACTCCTAGATCATCTATGGTTGAGATGCATAAAAGAATTCCAAATAGTACCTTAAAGATTATTGAAAAAGCAGGACATTTTATGACATTATCAAGAGCTCCCGAAATAAATAAGATTATCATAGATTTTTTAGAAGATTAAATAAAATTATTATCAAATCTTTTTAGTTTCAATTAGATTTGATTTATTACACAGATATTTAATAATAAAAAGAAAAAAAATATTTTAGTATTAAATACTAAAGATAATTAACAGCAAAATTTAGAGCGTAATTAAAAATGAGAAAACAGGTTATAGGTGGAAATTGGAAAATGCACTTGGGAATACCACAAGAAGCCCAGGTATTTGTTGAGAAATTAATTCATATAGTTAAGGATTTAAATAATGTTGATATTGTAATTGCGCCGCCTTTTACTGTTTTATATGAAGTCTCAAAAATAATTAAAAGCACAAATATTAATTTATCTGGGCAAAATATGTATTTTGAAGATAAGGGTGCATTTACGGGAGATATCTCACCTATTTTTCTTAAAGATGTCGGTTGTAATTATGTTATATTGGGACATAGTGAAAGAAGGAATATTTTTGGAGAAACAGATGAATTGATAAATAAAAAGTTAAAAAAGGCGCTTTTTATTGGATTGAATCCAATTGTATGTATTGGGGAACAGCTTGAAAAAAGGGAACAAGGAAAGACGGAAGAGATAATCGATTATCAATTGAAAAATACATTTAAATATTTATCAAAGGAAGAAATTATAAAAACGATCATTGCGTATGAACCTGTTTGGGCAATTGGAACTGGAAAGACAGCAACACCTGAACAGGCAGAAGAAGTTCATAAATTTATCCGGGAATATATAAATAAGACTTATGGTTTATATACAGCAGAAAAAGTTAGGATCCAATATGGCGGCTCTATAAAACCAAATAATGCTGGGGATATATTTAATCAGCCTAATATTGATGGTGGATTAGTTGGCGGCGCATCACTCAATATTGATTCGTTTTATGAGATTTTAAAAGCCGCAAATGAAGTTAGTAAATAAATATTATATCTTAATCTTTGAATAGATTTAATTAAAGCTGGATTATTCTCCTTGCATTTATAAAGATAGAAACAAGTAGAATAATGTTAGAAATCAAAGCAAAAAATTAATTTAAGTATAAAAATAGAGATTCTTGTTTCTAATAGAAAAAAAGAAATAGCAATTTCAAAACATATTTGAGAGTTTTTAATTAAGTTCTTCATTTCAATCGTAGTGATGATTTATTTTGTATTAAATAATCAAAAAGAAAATTCAAGGACTTTATAAATAATTTAAGTAAAGGGATAATGTAAAAGAAAGATAAATTAAGGCTAATTAGCGATTATAAAAATATGAAAAATAGAGCATATGACTAAATATAAAGAATGGGGGAAAATCCAAAGAGATTATAATGTCAAAAGAAATAAGCTATATGAAACTATAAGTATTGAAAAAAAGAGAGAATTAATCGATTTAGACGCACCTTCTAGGAAAGATTCCAAAAGTGGAATGATTAAAATTGGTAAATCCCTAGTTGTAAAAAAATCTTTTTTGTTAAAAAGACCTAAATATAAAAAAAAGCATAATATTTTTCTAAGCGAAGAGGATCTGCATAGACATGTTTTCATTAGCGGCTTAACGGGAGCAGGAAAGACAAATTTTGTTAAAAACTTTTTATTTAATTTTATTAGAAAATTTAATGTTAATTTTTTAATCATTCAAATAAAGAATGATTTCGACTTTTTTAAGAATTATTTTAAAGATCTTGAAATATATTCTCCTGGTGAGAATTTTTCTATTGATATTTTTAATCCTGGAACAGTTGGTCCCTTAATTCATGCTGAAAGAATATTTGGAATGTTTAAAAATACCAGATTAATTGATTCTTCAAGTGAATTTTCCCCTCAAATGGAGAAAGTTCTTGTAGATGTTTTAACAGAAGTATGTAGAAGTAAAGATTCAAAAAATTGGCAAAACTTTTATGAAATTTGTAATGTATATTTTAAGAATCATAAACATGAAATTCCACAATTAGCGCAAACTTTAATTAGTATAAAAAACAGAATTCGGAGATTTTCGGAAGGGCCTTTAAAAAAAGTGTTTAATAATAAAAATTCAATACCAATCAGTAAAATTTTAAATAATAATTGTATTTTGAATTTGAACTCAATCATTAGACTTGGAGGAGATAAAGAGGATATTTATTTCTTTTTAATGTTAGTTTTAAAGAATATCTGGGATTATAATGTTTCTGCCGGTATATTTAATAGGTTAAAGCATCTAACAATTGTTGACGATGCAACATATTTTATGCCTAAGGAAAGTTCTCAGAATGATAAAATTAGCACATATCTTGAAGACATTGCATTGCTCCAGAGAGGTACGGGTGAGAGTTTAATGGCTATTGCCACAAGACCCGATATCAGTGAAAATATTTTGGCTAATTCGGGTTTGGTTATAGGTTTTGAAACACATTTTAAGAAAAAAAATTTCGCTGAATTATTAAATTTACCCGAAGAGAAGTATATGTATCTCTCTTTATTAAAAAAGGGGCAATGTATAATTAGAACGCCCTCTATTAAAAATCCCTTTCTTTTACAAGTTCCTTGGGTAAAAGAAACTCATATCTCAAGAAAATCATCAAAAGTAAAAAAGAAGGAAAAGAATATCGATATGATTTTATTGAAGGATAAGAGACAAAATAAAATCAATTTTAAAAAAACCAATAAAGCAATCAAAATTAAAAACCTCAATTTTCGACTCAATTTTACTCGAAATTGTTTTCATTCTGGGGATTATTCCAGCTGTTATTTCATTTGTTTAGAGATTATTGACTATATTGTTGATCAACTTGTATATCGATTAAATTATAAATTTGGAGGTGTTGAAAAACTTTTACTTGATATTGAGCAAAATAATCTTTCGGATCGCATTAAAATTTATCCCGAGTTAAAATTAATTTCAGACAATATTAAAAATACTAAACAAAAAAAAATGATCTCACGTAACGATGTTTTAGAACTATTTGAACAAATTCGTAAGATTTTCAATAAATATAAATATGCTGAAATTAACGCTCTTTAAGATTTAAATGATTTTCTACATTTTGAAATCAGTTGGAGCAAACAATACTTGCTTCCCGTATTTCACATCCTTTTATTTTATGAAAAAGGTTGTATATTTTCTATATCTTCTCCAGTATAATGGATCTCAATTTGTTTAAACACGATAAATTTTTTTCTGATTAAAAGTAAAATTCCTACCAGTCAAATGATAAGGGATTTCTACTTTTTTAACATCTATTCTATTATTTTTTAAAAAATCCTCATTTCCTAGACATGTTACAACCTTACCAATAAATAAAGTGTGATCTCCGTAAACCTTACTATCGATCAGCTTACATTCTATGTGGCAAATGCACTCTTTTATTCGAGGACACTTCACATTTATTCCATCTAATGATGTTAAGCCTGTTTCTTTGAATTTATTTACTTTTTTCCCAGAGATTTGACCACAATACATTAGTTTTTTTAATATTTCGCTTGTAGGAATATTAATTGTGAATTCTCCTTGATCTTTAATTAAATTATGCGAAAATCTTAAGGGCGACACAGAAATTCCTACAATAGGAGGATTTCTACTTATAATTAAATTCCAAGCAAGTGGAATAATATTAATCGGAAAAGTCGTGACTAAAATTGTTTGTCTTGGATGCATTAATCCAATATGATTTGTATTTGCTAATTTTTTAAAACCCATGAATTTTTAAATTCTTTTATTTTATTTATTATTTTACTATTAATAATCTAATTAAATTGAAATATAAATAATGTGCGGAATTTTTGGAGTTATATCAAATCAAGATACCCCTATAGGGAGTATTGTACTTGAAGGAATTAAACGATTGGAATATCGAGGATATGATTCTGTAGGCATTGCCTCACAATTTAACGGAAAAATATTTGTGAAAAAAGATTCTGGAAAAATCAATGATGTTCATAAAAAAATAAAATTAGATGATTTTCCAGGAACTATTGCGATTGCGCACACTAGATGGGCCACCCATGGTGCTCCAATTAAAGAGAATAGTCATCCACATTTAGATTGTTCAAATAAAATAGCAGTAGTACATAATGGAATTATTGAAAATTTTATGACTCTAAAAGAAGAACTCATTCAAAGGGGGCATAATTTTAAATCTGACACAGATACAGAGATTATTCCACATTTAATTGAAGAGAAAATGAAGGAAGGGTTAGACTTTAAGGATTCAATAATTGAAGCTTTAAAAATCTGTAAAGGGTCATATGGATTAGCCATTCTAAGCTTATATATCCCAGATACTATTATTGCTGTAAGAAAAGAATCTCCGATTATAATTGGGATTGAACCCGGAGTAGCAACCTATTGTGCATCAGATTTTCCAGCTTTTCTGCCATTAACAAAAACATATTACATTTTGGAGGATTGTGAGATGGCGATTTTAAAAGCAGGAGAGGTAGAATTTTATGATATGAATACTTCAGAGATAATTGAGAAGAAATCTCAACAAATTGAGTGGAGTATTGATGCAGCAGAAAAGGGAGGATATAAACATTTTATGTTAAAAGAAATATATGAACAGCCTGAAGCTTTGAAACGGACATTGAAGATTTCGAATGAAGATATTAAAATTTTTGCCCAAATACTTTTGGCTGCCAATGATATTTATATTACTGGTGCTGGAACCTCACTATTTGCTTCCTTAGCTGGAAAATTTATTATTTCCAAATTTTTAGGTAAATATATTCAGGCAATTGAATGTTCTGAGTTAAAAGGTCAGTTAACAAATTGTTTAAGGGATAATTCAGTAATAATTGCAGTTTCACAATCAGGTGAGACAATAGATACAATTGAGGCTATTCGCTGGGCCAAAAAAGCACAAAATTTAAAAATTTTATCGATAACTAATGCTGTAGGATCATCAATTACAAGATATTCAGATCACTTTATAATTACACAAGCTGGTCCTGAAATTGGAGTCGCTGCTACAAAAACTTACTCTTGCCAAGTACTTACACTTGCATTAATCGCGTTGGAGATTGCAAAATTGAGAAAAATAGAACCAGAAAGTGAAATACAAAACTATTACAAGGCTTTAAAATCAACACCTCAAATAATTGAGAATTTTTTGAGTAATAATATTAATTTAATTAGAAAAATTGTAAAAGATTTAGAGAAACATTCGAGTTATTTCTTTTTAGCTCGTGGGATATCAATTGGTACAGCTAAAGAAGGTGGATTAAAGTTAAAAGAAGTAGCTTGTAGATTCATTGAAGGATATTCTGCAGCTGCAGCAAAACATGGTCCCATTGCATTGGTACGAAAAGGATACCCCATTGTTTTTATCGCACCGCCAGATGAGACTTATGTTAGATTAATCGGAAATTTAATGGAATTTAAATCAAGAGGGGGCAAAATTATCTCCATTGTTGTAGAAAGTGATAAAAAAGTTAAAGTACATAGTGATATGACAATTGATATACCTCAACCAGCCGATATATACCATAATATATTTAGTCCAATTACCTTTATTCCAGCATTACAGTTGCTTGCATATTATACAGCAATTTTCCATGGACTCGACCCAGATATGCCATTGAACTTAAGTAAGACTGTTACAGTTCATTAAATAAATTAGTAGCTTTAACGCTGTAAAAAATAATTTTATATTTCGTAGTAAAATAATATATATAAAAACGAGATAATTAATTACTGTTTTTTTGCAAAATATTAATTTCTATACCTTTTTGTTCAAGTATCATTTTATTAGCGAGTAACTCTCGACCAGCAATTTTATCCACTATATAAATTAGATTACCACCCTTTTCAGAGTATTTCTGACCATAGGAAATGGGAATATTTGGTGTAGGATCAACTAATAGCGATTCGGCAACTGCCTTTTCTTTTCGTTTGCCAGTAGCTAGCAGGACTACTGTTTTCGCTTTATAAACTAATTCTGCACCCATGCTAATAGCATAATGTGGGCTATCTTTTTCTGAGGGAAAATGTCCATCGATAACGGCATTTTTTATCGTGTTATCGTCAAGTTTAACTAACATGATATTACTACCATCAAAAGGAATTCCCGATTCATGGAAAGCTACATGGCCACGTCCACCAACTCCTATAATTTGCAAATCAATACCTCCAATATCCTTAATTTTTTGGGCATATCCATCCAAGATTGTTTTACGGATCCAAGCTAGATATTCTGAAACTGGATTATCTATGATATCAATTGATTTACCAGCATCTGTGCCCAATTCACGCCAATCATCTGGATGACCTTTTAATTCTTGTATGAGAATTTCTTGATCGATTAAGCACCCATAAGGAACAGTTGTTTCTATGAATTTATTGACAAGATGTCCAAAAAATTCTTGAATCATAAAATAACAGTAGCTCTCCGGATGTATCGTGCGTTGTTGAACATTTTCACCTGGAAGGCCAATATATTCATCAAGGTTGAAACTGCGGATCCGACTACTATCAAATTCACCAGCGTTAGCCATTCTCGCTAAATGTTTATAAAGACCAGTAGGCGAATTTCCTGTTGCTAATCCAATAACGAATTCTTTTTTCTTCTGTAACGTTTGGTTGATATTATCTTTAATAATTATGGATGCAATTTCGCTAATGTGTTCAAAATTTTCTGTTATAATAATTTTGATTGGCATAAAAATCTACTTTTATAGCAAGATACTTAATTATATTTTAAAAAAAGAGCATTTTCTAATAAATTTAATTACCTAATATATCGAATTGATTTTATTTATTAATTTATTTCCAAACTATAATAGTATATATTAATAAAATTATCATTTATTCAGAGATTTTAAAACATTTTTTATTCTAATTAATTTTTAATTTAAAAGATTTATTCTTTTATATGTATGACATATTTGGTGTTATTAAGAAAAAGAGCCGAATTATGATAGTCTGATTCTCTTTCAAATATATCAAGTATATGATTCGAGATATATCTTTTCTTAGCCTAAAATAAGATTAATTTTAGAAGCTAAAATACCAGGTGATTCTCCAAGAAAGCTCTCAGGACTAGCGAAAAGAATATAATAATAAGGCATAAAAATAGATTCTTCAGAAGGGCCTACTCCAGAATTGACGATATATATCCATTTCCTTAGATCTCCAATTGTTGATTCTCGATATTTCCATCGTAAAGTCTCTACTTCAGGAATTTTTCCTAAATTTCTTAGGAGGACTGCAACGGATTTAAAATTAATACCAAAAGAAATTATAGGGGATAAATCAAATGATGTAACACATACTCCTTCAAGTCCATAAACCTCCATTTCATTTAAAAATTTATTAAAAACGCGTGTTAATTCGTCTTTTTTTGCTTCAATTAGTTCTTTTGCTTTTGCATCTGTAAGTATTCGTATAATTCTTTCTTTTTCTTCAAGATTTATTTTTTTTTCAAAACCAAGTGGGATTTTATTTTGAATTACCCAATCAAATATCATTTGAACTTTTTGTTTTACAGCCTTACTATTTAAATAGGTTTCTGTTTGACATGTGATTAAAACATTGCCACTTTGTTTTTTTATTTGCTTTTCTTGGGATTTATTACTTCTTTTTGTATTTTTACGTAAGGGAATAAATTCTAATACTTTTAGGTTTTTATCTAAAAGCCTTGCAAATTCAAAAATAGCTGAGACAAATCCGGAAGTCAATTCAAAACATTCGGTTGGATTGAATTCATTCTTATGGTTAAATTCTTGAGTTGAAAAATCGAAAAATCTTAGATAAAGAGGGACTCCTTTAGGCAGAGGTTCTATTTCTAGATCATAATATGGATAACCAGTGGTCGTTATAACTTGAAGTGAGTAAATTGTCATGTATTCTTAAAAATTTCTCAATTTTTTATATATTCAATATATACATAAATTTGTTAATTGGATATAAATAATTATAGAAAATTAATATTAAAGCGAATTGAACAAGTTTTATTAGCCTGAAATTGCAATTATTTCAGCACTTCTTACAACAAAATTTGTATCGATATAGAGTAATAGAGCATGGTCTTGATGATTAAAAACTAAAGGGACTAGTTTTTTAGTTGAATTCTCGATTAAACTATTCTTTACATATATTTTAAGAGTTTTTTTACAATATTTACAAAATGCATCAATAAATTTTCCATTTTTACTCGGTACTATTTTTATAGCTTTCTCTACTACTGAGTTAAAACCTTTAAAAAAATCATCATAAATCGCATCATACGAATTTAAAAAAGATTCTCCATAGATTTCAATAAATTCATCAGAGATGTAATCCAAAATCGCCTCAATTAACTGAAATTGAACGGATTTATCGGCACCAATTACAAAGACTATATTTTTTTTTTTGATAAATATAACCTTAGAGTCAGCTTTGTTTATATGATAATATCTGGATTCTTTAGGTACATTTCTAGCGAGAGAACTTTCAAAAAAAAAAGATTTTGGTAAATTTTTTTGTTTCCATGAAAAATAGGAGCTTTCAAAACATCCAATATTAACAAAAAAAATCAAATTTGAATAATCAGGGAATTGTTTGGATATTTTTCAGCACCATCAATTTCATATTATATAAATAAAGTATATTTTTTTGAGCTTTTATTTTTATTTTTTTCTCAATTATTCTAAAATTAGAACAGGTTTTCCAGGTAATGCTTGTTTAGCTTTTTTATGGTCAATTTGATCTTCTAAAAATATTTCAATATTACATTTAAACTTATCCTGAAAAGTTGGTTTTATTTCATTAAAAAAGTCCATTTCATCTTTTGATGTTAGGACTATTTTTGAATATGTCCTAAGATTTTGTAAAATATTATTGGTGATTTGATTTATTTGTTTCCCAAATTTTTTCAATTCAGCGTCCTGCATAACTGATTTCATAATTTCTCCTTGATCTTTAGATTTTTCAATCAATGGTATTAATATAGAAAACAATTTGTATTTCCATTCGGTTGCAATTACAATTTTAATCAAAGAAATTTTTTGATCCTTTAAAATTTGTATTATATTTTTTACATCATCTATTGTGTTGTTCATTAAATTCCATTTAAAATCGTTTTCATCTGTTAGTAGATTTTTGTTATAGGATGGCCAAGTAGATATACTTAAGAAATCTTTATGACCAAGCATTTCCCATAATTCTTCTGTTATGTGTGGTATAAATGGATGTAAGAGCAGAAGCAATTTTTCTTGACATTCTTTATAGAGATGTTCAATAACACCATTTTTTTTATATTCTTTCAAATTTGGAATGAATTGAACAATTTCATTTATAGCATCACGTATTGCTAGATTATTCATATGCTCTGTAACAAATTTTATAGTCTTATTCAATTGGAATTCTATTAAATCGTCATTAATATTCCTTTTTTTCCTTATTTTCTCTAGAGACTCTGTAAATAAATTCCATAAACCAGATACAAATTTATATGCAAAACCAACTCCTTGATCAGACCATTCCATTCCTTTCTCTGGACTTGCTCCGAATAAAATGAAAAATCTAGTTGCATCTGCCCCATATTCATTCATAATTCCAATTGGATCAACGGTATTTCCTAGAGATTTGCTCATCTTAGCGCTTTTTAGAATATATTTCGTTCCACATCGTTTACATCTCTCATCATGCATTTCTGCTTTCATCGCAAAGGTATTACATTTTGAACAATATGGATGTGCTTTATTAATCATACCATGTGTAAATAATCGTTGAAAGGGTTCATCATGTGAATGTAGCCCAAGATCACGCGCTACTTTTGTAAAAAATCTTGCATAAAGAAGATGCATAATTGCATGTTCTATTCCACCAATATATTGATCAACATTTCCCCAATAATCAACAATTTCCTTTCTATATGGTAAATCTTTTACATGAGGATCACAGAATCTAAAAAAATACCACGAACTATCAACAAAAGTATCCATTGTATCAGTCTCACGCCTCCCTGGTTTACCACATTTTGGACATTGACAATTAATGAAAGATTCAGAAGTTTCTAAAGGGTTTCCTTTTCCAGTAAATTTAACATCTTTTGGTAGTTCTAATGGTAAATTCTCATAAGGAACAGGCACAACTCCGCAATCATCGCAATATATTATTGGTATTGGGCATCCCCAATATCTTTGACGGGAAATTAACCAATCCCTTAACTTATAATTAACGGTTGCTTTACCCAGCCCAATTTTTTCTAACTTTTTTGTTATCGCGTTAATCGCGGTTCGATTATCCATCCCATCAAATTCTTCTGAATTTACTAGGATGCCATCTGCCATATAAGCTCTTGTCATTTTATCCTCATTTAATTCATAATCAGGTGGTTGAATAACAACTCTAATCGTGATATTATATTCTTTTGCAAATTCAAAATCACGTTGGTCATGAGCAGGAACCGCCATGACTGCACCTGCCCCGTATTCATAAATGATAAAATTTCCAATATAAATAGGAACTTTTTCTTTTGTCATTGGATTAATCGCATATTTTCCGATAAACATCCCTTTTTTATCAACCTCAACATCCGTTCTTTCAAATTTATTCTGCTTCATAACATCAGTATAAAAAATTTCAAAATCTTTTTCATATTCAGTTCCTTTAACCCATTCGCGAACCCAAGGATGTTCTGGAGCAAATACCATAAAAGTTACTCCATAAAGTGTATCAGCTCTAGTTGTAAATATGTCGATGGTTCTTTCTTCTCCCACAATTGGGAATTTAATTATCGACCCCTCCGACCTCCCGATCCAATTTCTTTGCATAACTTTAACTTTTTCGGGCCAATCAACATTATTTAAGCCATTTAACAATTCTTCGGCATAAGATCTTATTTTTAAAAACCATTGGGTCAAAAATTTTTGTTCTACTTCTGAATTGCAACGCCAACAGTGACCACCTTGAACTTGCTCGTTAGCCAACACTGTTGCACATTGAGGGCACCAATTAATATAACTATCTTCCCGATAAGCAAGATCTTTTTCAAACATTTTCAGAAAAAACCACTGGTCCCATTTAAAATAATTTGGATCGTGGCTATGAATGTCACGAGTCCAATCATAAGATAATCCTATGCGTTTTTGTTGATTTCTCACGATATCGATGTTTAAATTGGTCCATTCCTCCGGATTCACTCCCTCGTCAATTGCGGCGTTTTCTGCAGGTAATCCGAAAGAATCATATCCCATGGGATAAAGTATTTGGAATCCGCACATTCGTTTGAATCTAGTAAATGCATCGCCAACAGTATAATTACGTAGATGACCTATGTGAAGTTTTCCAGAGGGATAAGGATACATTTCGAGTATATAATACTTTTTCTTTTTAAGATCTTTTTGTACTTCGAATATTTTTGCTTCTTCCCATTTCTTTTGCCATTTCTCTTCTATTTTTTGGGGGTTATAATCATTCATATTTCCTTTTATTCCATTCCATTGTTTTTATTAAAATTATCCACATTTTTTCAATTTTATGAATTCTTTTTTTCAATGCTTCTTCGAACCTTTGAGCTTTAATTCTAAAGATATTTGCTGGAGATTAAGAAAGAACAAATCCATAGAAATTATTTATAGAAAAGAAGGCTCAGGTTCGTTCTCTCTCGAATTAGAGCACCAATAAGAGTACCACTACTAAGAGTAATACAAATAACAATGCATTTTGTACTTTATTCATCAAGAGAGACATTATGGTAAATATTATAATTACTACTTTTAAAGATTATTATAAGATTTATAGGAAATTTATAAATTTAAATTAAATTAAGAGATATTTTTTGAAATTTTCGATGAGGATAATATTAAGAAGGAGTTTAACCATAATTTTTTCATTTACTTTATATTATTTTTAAATTAACATAATTATTTAATTTTAAAATATTCTATGACGATTGGGAAAATTAGAGTTTCTATTGGTAGCGCCACGATTTTAGGATTTACTTCCATAAAACTCGAGAGTCCACCTACTACGATTTATATTATGACTTATAAGAAAGGAAAATGCATTGCAAATTGCGGTTTTTGTCCTCAAGCGAGAAATTCAAACAGTCCAAATGAAAAATTATCGCGAATCAACTGGCCGATTTTTCCTTTTAAGGATTTTTTAACCAAATTGAAATATACTGCTTCTTTAAAAAAATTTCAGAGAATTTGTATTCAAACACTTAATTATGCCGAGAATTTGCAAGACTTAATTGAAATTATATCTGAGATTAGAAAAGTTACCAATATACCAATATCTGTGGCAATTCCTCCAATGTCTAAAGAAAGTTTAAGGGATTTAAAATTGTGTGGAGTACAAAGAGTAGGAATAGCATTGGATGGCGCAACACAAGAAATTTTCGAAAAAATTAAGGGAATAGGAGTTAATGGTCCGTATTTTTGGCGTTCTCACTTTGATAGTTTAAGAGATGCTTTAGATGTTTTTGGAAATGGACTTGTAAGCACTCATATAATAATTGGTTTTGGTGAGACCCAGAAAGAAACATTAAATTTAATTACAGAATTGCATAAGTTTTCTATTTTACCCGGGTTATTTGCATTTACTCCTATTGAAGGGACAAAATTTGAAAATATGATCCAGCCAAACATTAGTCACTTTAGAAAAATACAATTAGGTAGATATCTTCTCATTAATGATTACAAGAAATTAGATGATTTTACATTTAATCAAAAAGGAGATATTATATATTTTAATTTAAATAAAAAAGAATTAAGAAATTTTGTTGATGAGAGTGAGGCCTTCAGGACTACAGGATGTCCGGGTTGCAATCGTCCTTATTATACTTCTAAACCTTCAGGACCAATCTATAATTATCCACGAAATTTAAATGAAAATGAGAAAGAAGAAATATATAAATTACTAGAGAGATTAGTAAATTAATTATTAAGAGTGATATTATGGATATTTGGAGATTTTTACCATTAGAAATCAGAGATGGTTATTGGAATATGGCATTAGATGAGTCAATATTACAATCTTGTATTGAAAAAAAAACTCCAAATACGATTCGTTTATTTAAATGGGATCCTTCTACGGTAACGATTGGATATCATCAGAGTGTTTCAGATGAGGTTAACATAGCTGTTGCTAAAGAGGAAAAATTTAATATAGTAAGAAGGATAACTGGAGGAGGTACGGTTTTTCATGATTCTAAAGGAGAAATAACTTATTCAGCTGTATGTCCATTAAAATTTTTAGAGGAAAAGGGATTTACAAGAATGATAGAACAATATGAGATTATTACTCAAGGGATAATTGAAGCCCTTAGTAATTATCATTTAGGATCTGATAAAGGAGTTATACATTGCCCTGCGATTTTTTTAGATGGAAAAAAGATCTCCGGAAATGCACAAGTTAGAAAAAGAGGATATATATTACAACATGGAACGATATTATTAAAAATAAATCCTGAGTTGATGTATTCTGTATTAAAAGCTCCAAATAATGTTCCTACTAAAAAGATGGTGGCTTCAGTGTATGCTAAAGTAATTGGAATAAAAGAACAAATTCAAAATTTTAATGAAAATGAATTTATTTCTTATCTTATTAATGGTTTTGAAAAAACTTTAGGAATAAAATTGGAGAAGGGAAAATTTTCAAAATATGAATTAGATTTAGCAGAAAAATTGGTAATAGAGAAATATAGTTTGGATAAATGGTTATACAAATATGAATAAAATCCAGCAATTACTTAATAAAATTAAGGTGGGAAATGCCTCATGGGATGATTACCATAATTTTTTACAATTAGAAGAAAACGATTTAGAAGCTTTTTTTGATCTTTCTCATGAAATTTCAATTCTAAATTTTGGAAATCAACTTAAGATATATACACCGGGTAAAAGATTTCCGGCTATAAGTATTACAGGAAATAAGTGTGCCTTAGAATGTGAACATTGTAATAAAAAATTTTTAGAAGGAATGGAAAAAATTCAAAATTCAATTAAATTAGAAAAATTCTTGCTTAATCACTCAAAAAATAATGGTGTAGGGGCTTTAATTTCTGGGGGTTGTGATGAAGAAGGAGCGGTCCCTTTAAATGATTTTTTAGATGTGATTAAAAAAGTAAAAAATGAGACTAATTTAATTATAAATACACATACTGGATTGTTAACTGAGGAAACGGCAAAAAAATTGGCAGATTCTAATGTTGATATTATATCATTTGATATTAATATGGATGAAGAGATTATCCAAAATATTTATCATTTGAATAAGAATTTAGAAGATTATAAACGAGCTGTTCAGATTTTAAAAAAGTATAATTTAAATATAGTTCCTCACATTTGTATTGGACTATTTTATGGGAGACTTCATAAAGAAATTGAATCTATTAAATTTATCAAACAGAATATTATTAATCCTTCAGTAATTGTATTAATTGTATTAATTCCTCCCAGATCTTTAGAGGATAAGAATGAAAGATTTGCCACGCCAAATCCAATCGATATTGCAAAGATTGTAACATTAACTAGATTAATTTTTCCTAATACAGAAATTTCATTAGGTTGTATGCGCCCGAGAGGTTCATTAAAATTTAAAATTGAGAAATATGCAGTTCAAGCAGGAGTTAATAGAATCGAGATTCCTTCCAAAAAAACTTTAATTTGGGTAAAAGAAAGTTATCCTGGAATTTCATTCAAATTTTATTCTGCCTGTTGTGCAATTCCAGAAAAATTTGAAAAATTTTCTAAAAGTTCAGATAAAGAAATTAAAAAATATCAAAATTCACAAGAATAAATGATTTAGAATGATATCAAAAAATCAAATTGAGATAATTGGTGTTCAAGATATTCCTTTTATAAAAGAAGGAGATAATATTTCGAAAATAATAATAGAATCACTAAAGAAAAACAATATATCCTTAAAGGATAAGGATGTTATTATTATATCTCAATCAATTATTTCGAAGAGTAATGGGCGTATTAGAAATTTAAATGTAATTGTACCTAGTAAAAAAGCTATTGAAATATACAAACAGATGAAACCAAAAGCAGAAAGAGCTGGGATTCCAATAAAACCTCCTGAATTAATTCAGGCAATATTAGAAGAATCGAAAGAAATACTTAAAGTTGAGCATGTGATAATAGTTGAAACAAAACATCAAGGATTTATATGTGCTAATGCTGGGGTAGATAAATCAAATGTTGAAGGGATTAACAATGTTACTTTACTACCAGAAAATCCGGATGAGGATGCTAGGAGAATAAGAAAAGAATTTAAAGAATTATCAAATAAAGAAGTAGCAGTAATCGTTTCAGATTCTTTTGGAAGACCTTTTCGAGTTGGGACTGTAGGAGTTGCAATTGGTATTGCTGGAATGAAACCTATTTTAGATAAACGAGGTTGCATGGATTTATATGGGTATAAATTACAAACAACAATAATAGGACAAGCAGATAATTTGGTATCCGCTGCACAATTAGTAATGGGTGAAAGTAATGAAGGAATTCCAGTAGTGATTATTAGAGGTTATGATTATAATATAGAAGAACATGCTTCTATAACATCTATTTTAAGAGAAGATAAATTTGATATTTTTAGGAGTTAATTTTTATGGAAATTATAAATGCATTAAAGAATAGAAGGAGTTATAAATTTCCTTTTGAAAAAAAAGAGGTTGAAAAGAGAATAATAGATGAATGCATAGAGATTTCTCAATGGGCTCCTTCAGCACATAACTATCAGCCATGGCGCTACATTATTATCGATAATAAGGAACAACGATTAACTCTAGTGGATAAAATGAATGAAAAATTGAGGAAAGATCTAAAGAATGATTGTAAATCAGAAGAAGAAATTGAGATAAAAATTAAATTAACTAGAGAACAGTTCTTAAATTCTCCACTTTTGATCCTTTCATGTATGGATTCATCTGTATTGTATATATATCCAGATAATGAACGTAATAAGAATGAATTTATCTTAGGAAATTTAAGTGTAGCTAGTTCAATTACATATTTACTTATTTCATTTCAAAAGTATGGATTAGCTTCTTGCTGGTATTCAGCGCCTTTATTTACAAGAGAAATAGTCTTATCTATATTAAATCTACCTAAAACTTATTATCCCATAGCATTTATTACTGTTGGCTACCCAAAAAAAAAAGAGATTAAACCTCCTAATCGCCAACCACTTAATAAGATTCTATTTATTAGCTCAAATTTTATGAAAAATTAAAAGTTTATGTGGATAATATGTTGGAAAATTCAAAAATAGTAGTCTTAGCGGGGGGAATAGGTGCAGCACGGTTAATACGAGGTTTAATTGAAGTTTTACCTCAAAAAAAATTTCAAATTATCGTCAATACTGGAGATGATATTGAGTTATTTGGGCTAAAAATCTGTCCTGATATCGACATTATAACTTATACAGTAGCAAATTTAGTAGATGAGAATAAGGGGTGGGGATTTAAAGATGAGAGTTTTACCTGTTTAAATATTTTAAAAAAATATTATGGTTTTAATTGGTTTAACATTGGAGATAAGGATGCTGCAACACATATCTACAGAACAGATTTAATGTCAAAAGGATTTTCTAAGTCAGAAGCCACAAAAAAAATTTGTGATAAATTAGGAGTTAAATGTGAGATTATACCTATGACTGATACATGGGTGGAAACTCATATAATAACACCGCGTGGAGATATTCATTTTGAAGAATATTTTATTAAGTATAAGACTAATATCGGCATTATAGATGTTATTTTTAAGGGAATAGACCAAGCAAAACCAGTTAATGGCGTATTAGAAAAAATTAAGCAAGCGAAAAAAATTATTATATGCCCATCAAATCCTATTGTATCAATTAAACCAATTTTAGAGGTAAAGGGAATAAGAGCTGCCCTAAAAGAAGTGAAAGAAAAAGTAATTGGAGTTAGTCCTTTAATAAAAGGGGCTCCAGTAAAAGGTCCAACGGATAAATTAATGAAAGCATTAAATCTTGAAGTATCTTCTTTTGGAATAGCAAAATATTATGCAGATTTTTTAGGACATTTTATCATTGACATAAGAGATGAAAAATTTACTTTAAAAATTGAAAACCTTGGAATTAAAACCCATTTATATGATATTTTAATGATAAATTTACAAAAAAAAGTAGCATTAGCAAAATATATTCTAAATTTAGACATATGAAAAGTTATTATGTGATTGAAACCTCTCCCTCTTCTTCAATGATTTCACTCTTTTCCTGTTCTGTAGAGACTAGATAATCTCCAACAGTAGCTTCAATTTCTTTTATTTCTTTTTCTTCCTTTAATTGACTAATAAGGGCTCGCTTTTTAACATAAGATATTATTTGAGCACTTAGAGGGAAAAGTAATATAATTGGCAACATTACAACAAGTATTATTTCCGGTGAGAACATTGCAACACTTCCTGATATTGCCTCCGGTAAATTCAAAACTGAATTAATTATCCAAGAAGTATGGAGAATAATAAAACCAATAAAGATTAATGCAATTACTCTAATAAAAAAACTGGTGAGAGTTGAAACAATGAGTTTAGAAGGTCTTGGTGCGGAACTTGTAGCTGTGAGTGTATCTCTTGCTTCTGAATCTTCTACAAACAATCTTTCTATATAACTCCCTAATCGCCTTGTATCATGAGCAGCAGAAATCAGTTTCTTTTCCTCTTCTTCTAATTTCTTTTTTAATATCATCTCCTTAATATACGAGAATTTTTGTTCCTTTTTTCCTAAGAACTTAGAAATTTTTGCCTCCTTTTCAATTCCCAATTCTTCCTTTTTCTTTTTACTTTCTTCTTTAATTTGTTCAATATTTGTTGTAATCTCCAAGGCTTCTTTTTTTAATACATCTAATTGAGATTCTAACCTTTCAGATCTTTCTAAAGAGGGCATTGATATTAAATTTATATAATTTATTTGAAAGGATAGATCTAGATAAATATAAAGTGCAAGTGCCAATTGAAAAATAGAACTTAAAATAAAAGATATAAAGTCATTAACAGGTCTCTCAAGAATAGATGAAAAGAGAGGATTTGGAAGATCATCCAAATATTCTATACTAATATTAAATAAATTAAACGCATTTCTTAATCCTTCAAAGAATAGTGGGATTATAATCATTCCTACAAGGCAACCAACTACCCAAAAATTATATTTTGGATTTGTTTGAAGTGTGGATCTGATAAAATTAATAATTAAAAGCAAAAATAAGATTTGGAATGATACATTATAAATATCATCCGTTATTAATTCAATTTGATTTAATAAACGACTTGGAATCTGGCCTAAGGATTCTATTGGTCCTTCTGGAAATGCAAACCATGAGTTTAAAAGACCTTTAAATAAATTATCAAGAAAATTACGCATAAAAGAGGGATCGAAATAGCTATGCCATAAAAACAAGAAAATTACCATCATAGATAATCCTATTGCGACTAAATAGAGCAATCCAAAAATTAAATAGCTAACAATATTCTTTAAAGAAGTTATTACATTTATTACTGCAGCAAAGTCAATTAAACTCTGATCAAAAATCGTATTAAAAATTGCTAAAATCCAAAAAAATACTAAAATATTTGCAACTTTTAATGTTGTTAGATACCATCTTACCATTTTTATCACTTTTTTGTTATTTAAATTTACCCAATTTCAATATGCTTTTCCCTTCTTTTTGACTTCTAAGTATTGGGCTAAGATCTGAGACATCATATCATCTGGACCCACACTAATAATTGGTACCCCTAATGTTCTAGCACTATGTCTTATCTTTAAAACTTGTTCCATCATTTCTTCTGATATTGCTTCAGCTAGCGCCTTATCACTTGGAGATAAATCAACCTCGTGAATTTCAAACCAAGGACTGAATGGACTTATGACGACTAGAGAATGCTTCCACATTACAATTTTTTTAATTCCCTTAATAATATCATCAGAAGTTTGCTCTAAATCTGTAATTAAAAACACTAAACTCCTTTTTTGAAATTGTTTATTAATAAAATCCATTGCTTCTTCTAATTTAGTTTTACCAGATGGTTTTACTTTTGCGATAAAATCAAGCACTTGATAGAAATGATTGCTCCCACTATTGGGTTCTTTAAAATGATAATTTTTCTTATCTGAAAATAAGAAAACCCCTACTGAATCTCTTCTCGTAAGTGAAATCTTTGTTAATAACATTGTAGCTCTAATGGCATATTCGAATTTTGTATTTTCAATCGATCCACCTGCCATAGATTCTCCACAATCAACCATAATCAGGACTGTAATGTCTCTCTCTGATTCATATTCTTTAACTATGAGTTTCTGATGACGAACACTTGCTTTCCAATCTATTAATCTAAATTGGTCTCCAAAAGCATATTTTCTCAATCCAAAGAATTCAGAGCCCAAACCTTTCATCTTTGATCTTTGAATACCATAGTTTAAACTGAGAGATCTTTTTGAACCAAGAATTTCAATTCGTTTAATATCTTCATAAGGAGGATAAATTAAAATTTTCGTGACTGATTTTGGAACGATTCTTTCTTCAGAATTAAAACCTAATCTATCTTTTACGATGACGGATAATGGCCCAAATGGATATTCACCTCGTACTCTTGGTTGTAATACGTAGGAAAATTTTATTGTTTCTTTTGGATCAATTCTTGTTAAAATATGATTTTCTCCTAAAACCAATCTAAAAAGTGTAGGGTTGTAATAATCTCTCACTTCGATAAATTCAAATTTATTTTTTCCCAAATTCTCTAATATGACTTTTACATGGACAAAATCGTCTTTAAATACCTTATTTTTCTCTAATTCCCTCGTAACTTTGAGATCTTCAATATTTAATCCTAAATGAAACGATGGCAGGCTGATAATAGTACTAAATAGAAGTATAATTGCAAGAAATATTAAAAAAAAATTGACAAAGGCAAACCCTGCCATTAAAAAAAATGCAGAGAGCAGTATCAATAACCGTCCATGTCCCGCTAATATTTTTATACACCAATTTTCTTTTTTTAGATAGGAACTGGAAGATCTTCTATAATTCTCTTAATAACTGTACTAGAATTAAGACCTTCTAATTCTGCTTCTGGTTTTAATAAAATTCGATGGTTTAATACTGATATACAAAGTGATTTTACGTCATCAGGAGTTACATAATTCCGTCCTAGAATTGCTGCTCTTGCCTTACCACATTTCATTAACGCCAAACTTGCTCTAGGTCCAGCTCCAAGAGCAATTTGTGGGTGTTGCCTAGATTTGACTATAATATCTCTGATATATTTTAAAATTCTATCATCGATATATACCATATTTACCAAGTTTTGAATTTGAATTATTTCTTCTGAATTTGTTATATTTTCAACTTCACTTATATCTCCAGATAATTGTCGGCGAATAATCTCAACCTCATCATCTATATCCGGATAATCAAGCCAAAGTTTAAAAATGAATCGGTCAACTTGTGCCTCTGGAAGGGGATATGTACCTTCCATTTCTATTGGATTTTCTGTTGCAATGACCATAAATGGTTTTTCTAATATCCTAGTTTCATTTTCAATTGTTACTTGCCGTTCAGCCATCGCTTCTAGAAGAGCTGCTTGAGTTTTAGGGGCAGTTCTATTAATTTCATCCGCGAGAACAATATTAGCGAAGATTGGTCCTGGCATTAATACAAAACTACCTTCACTTTGATCAAAAATCTTGGAGCCAGTGATGTCTGCAGGTAATAAATCTGGTGTAAATTGTACTCTACTAAATGACATACCAAGAACTTTTGCAAAAGTCTTAGCCATGACTGTTTTTCCTAAACCTGGCACGCCTTCTAACAGAACATGACCGTTTACTAGAAGAGCGATAAAAAGGTGCTGCATGATTTCTCCATATCCTACAATAACGCATGCTACTTCTGAAAGAACATTTTGTGCAACATTTCTTACTGGAGATAGGTCAAATTCTTGTCCAAATCGGTCTTTTACTTTTTTTGGTGCTTCCATTTTTTCTCACTTTTTAATTATTTATTTATAATTAATTTTTTTTTAATGATTTAATTTTAGGCAATTAAATTTGATTCATTGCCCATTCCATTTCGAAATATAACTTTTGGAAATCTTCAGGATCTTTAATTTTCTTTTTATTATTTTTAACGCCAATTATTGCTTCAAAAAAATTATTTAATCTTCTTAAATTTGATTTTGAAATATTGGTTTTTCCTTTTACCATAATAATTAAATTAATTATATTTTCTACAGTAAAGGCTCGACCTTTTAATAAAGAATTGATTTTTCTCTCAAGCCTTCTGAATAGTAAAGTTAATGCTTGATTAAATTTACGATTATCTTTATACCAATTAATTTTTCTTGCAAAGAAGGAAGAGGTCCGGAATTTCAATGTTTCTTCTTTCTTTTCCTCTTTTTTTTCTATCTCTTTTTCTTCTTCTTTAGCTTCTTTAGGTAAATATCTTTTAAGGGTATAAATTCCCAGTAATGGATAAATAAAGGCAGTTAGAGGATTTGTTGATAAATGAATTACATAACCAAGATAAAGGCCAAAAACGCCTGCAGATGATACATCTGGCAAATTTTCAGGTCTTATATGAGCCTCATCAAAAGCGATTATATAATTTGAAGGATTTCCAAAGGTAAGCCAGTTCAAAATATTTAATGCAAATTGTTTATTATCATAATTATCATTATTTATTAGTTCATTATCAAATAAACTGGCATCTGCAGAACAGAATATACGGGAATGGCTTCCAACATCAGTTGCCATGAATACTGCTTGCGGGTACCCTCCTAATGGTATTGTAAAATCGCCTTTAATACCTAAAAATTCACCCATACCTCCAAATAAGGTATATCCATCATTTTCACTAGTATATATTCCATCTCCGTTTCTATCTACAAAGCTATATTGACTTGATTGGCCAATTAAACTCCATCCAAACATTTCAATAAATGGGCCACCTAAAGCACAAGATGATCTACTTAAAATTACATTGGAAATTCCTTGGGTTGTTGGGTGAAATTGGAAATTTGTTATAATAGGGAATGTTGGATTTTTGTCATATGAAGCATTATCACGCAAAATTCCTTCAGGAAATATAGTTACGGGGAATGATCCAGCACTTGTAATTGCAATTTGATATAATAATTCTGATGTACTTCCATGATCATGACATACAAATAGGGAGTTATTTCCTTTCATAAAATCAATAAAAAACGGAATTTCATATAATGGATTATAAAAACGATTTGCTCCCATTATAATTAAAACTACAGGTTTATCAAGTCTCTGAGTTGCACTTAAGTCAGTTTGAATTGAAAAAACATTGTAACCATTCGCTTCGAGTGTATCTTTCAATTCAGAACATCCATTCCATTGAGAATTATGTATAGAAAAATTATGATCATTTTTTCCTTGATCTATTATAGAAGATAATAGAGGTATGAAAGATAAAACGAAAATTATAAGGAATAAACTCTGTTTCCAACTAATCTTCACTTTTTTCTCTGATTTTGCCTGTCGGGTTTTTAATTTTCTAGAAGCCATAATGAAAATTATAAGTCTAATTCCAATGATTCCGGCACCTAAGAAACATACCATTGGAAGGAAACTAACAAAATAGGGAGCATTCGTAACAGTAGACAATTGAATTCCCACTATTATTAAATACACAGTAAAAAAAATATAAACTATGTATTTTGAAACTACAACACTTTTTCTTTCTGGCATATTTTAAAGATGATTTTATCTTTTTAATTTAATTAAAATCTGAATTGTTTTCCAGTTATTTCTGTATAGACTTTTGAAAACAAACTTAATGTGGCTTTGAAATCAGTTTCAGTAGGTTCAACTCCTCCGTATATCGTTTCCTCAATTTTTTGAATGAATGGATAAATAATTTCTGGATTTTGGCCTAATTTTTTTACGCAAGTTATTGCAAATTCACGAATAGTTTCGAAAAATTTTCTTGGTTGGCCAAATTTTTGCCGGATTAAATCAGTATAAATTAAATAAATGTATGCAATAGATTCTTTCATACGATTTGTTTGATTTAATACTTGTATATTCCTTTTTTTACTTTCTATATCAAAAATGGGTTGTGATTTCTTTTTTTTACTTTTTGCCATATCATTTCACTATTTTTATTTTTTTATATTTTTTTTCAATTTTTTATTTACCATATTATTATTTCAATGTAATTTTATATCCGGTAAAATCATAAAATAATGTAATAAACTGAGAGAAAATTTCTTCAAAATCTTCTTCACTAATTTTACCTCCACTTCCATATAAAATTTGTTCAATTTTTTTTATGAAAGGATATATTTTTGAAGGCGGAAGCCCCATATCTCTAACACATTTAATGGCATAATCATTAATCGTTTCATTAGACTTCTTTATTACTCCATATTTAGCTTCACTAAGTTGTAAAAAGACATAAAATAGATAAACAACTGATTCTTCACGCCTATCGGTATCTTTAAGTATAGTTATGTTTTTTAACTTATTTTCGAGAGGGATTTGGACAACTTTAGGCTCAGCAGCTTGTCTCTTACTAAAAAAATAAACGGCAGTAATAATTCCCGCTATTATTACAATTAGAATAATAATTGTAACTGGATTAATTAATAATCCGCCCGGGGGAGGTGGTTCAGCACCAGCAGTGACATTAACAATGATTGATGATTTTACTGGGAGATGGAGGAGATTATCAGTTGAAACAGTTAATGTACCATTTCCTGATGGCATAAAATTAAATGAAAAACCACCACTACTATTTGTTGTTAAATTTTTAATTAAAACTCCACCAAATTCAATATTAATTGATCTGTTAAATATTTTAAAGGAGGAATTTGTGGATGATGTTAATTCTCCTCGAACAGTTATATTCTGCACTTCGGTGATGTTCTTAGGTATATCCCATTTGCATGTGAAGTTTGAAAATACCAATAAATTATTAATTATTAAACTTGATTCATAAATGTTTGGAGAACCGGTGAAATTAAGAACCAGCTCAATTGAACTCCAACTAGTAGAAGGGAGAGAAATTTGTCCAGAAAAAAGTCCATTTAAATCGGTTGTTATAGTGCCTTGGTGTGAGTCTGAACCATTGATTCTCCAATATGCATCTACATCTGTTGTAGAAATTCCAGAATTATTATCAAAATATAAATTTCCTTTAATTTTATAATTTTCACCATTAACTTTAGGATTATAGTTTGTCTCTTTATAGAACATTTTTGAGTCTGCTGAAACATAAATAAGGTAATAGTGATTGTATTTCGTATTTTTAGGATCTGTTACATTTATATTGATTATATGTGATTGATAGATATTAACCCACATAGGTATTTTTGTTGTTATTGTAAAATTTCCAGTTGAGTCTGTTACATCTTTTGCACCAATACTTTCTCCAAAATCTATTCCATCGAAAATTAATGTAACATTTACATTGGGTTGACCTCCACCTAAAAAAGGGTTATATACAATTCCCTTTACTGTTATTGATTCATAATGCTTAAAATGTGAATTATTTACTTCAGTTGGATTTGTTAAATTTAAAAAATAACTATATACTATACTTGGTCTTGGGCTTAGACCTTTTTCGATTTTATTTTCATTTATTAAAGTTTTATTTGAATAAAATGAAACATTTAACCAAATTATGAAAAATGTAATTATTATTATGAGAAGAAGTTTCATATTTTTTAAGTTTTTGTAGGGATACAATTTATTTTTCACCTTAATTACACCCATGGCAACCTAATTCTGAATTCTAATATAAAATTATCTCCATAATAAGTAGCAAATACTCTATCAGCAAGATCCCATCCCGATTGTATTGTAATATATCCCCAAAATTCACCTCCGACTAAAGTAGTATAAGATATTTCTGCATATACATATCCTTGGGAATCTTCAAGAGTCATATTTACATCATATCCAACCATAGCAATTCCATTATCCCAAGTTAAATTTCCGTGAATTGTAATTATTTCACCCTCACCAAAATAATCTTCAAAATAAGAATCATAGTATCCATCAATTATATTGGTTCCAGCGGAAACATTAAGGACTTTTGGCATGCTACTATTTGAGATCATATAATCATTGAGGTTTATGCTACAAAATGGATCTGGATGATCAATAATTGTTCCATTAAAATCAACCCGTATATCATATTTACCATATGGTATCGATATATTGACTTTGAATATAAACATGTAATCCCAATTAGTATTCTGAGATATAATCATAGAAGGATAATAACCAGCTTGGAAGATAAGATAATCGGAGTAATCATTTGAATTATTAAATAATTTAATTGTAACTTCCACTTGCTTCATTTTTATATTATTATATGTATCCTTAACAGACCCAGATACATTTATCCAATCAATGTTTCTAATAACAACATCATTCTTAACAACAGAAATTTCTACATTTTTACTTCCATTCAATATAATAAAAGTATAATTTAGGAAATCATAACCATCCAATTGATATAATACTTTGATTTTATGAGGACCTACGACCCATGATTCATTTATGTTAGATATAAACTCTATGTATCCATCTTCATCTGTTTGGCCAGAATTTAATAACCTATTTTCATAAACATCGTATAGAAATACATCACCATATTGCTCAGGATTCTCGCCACACATTACTTTTACTGTGAAATTAACATTATCATTACGGTTAAAGGATTGAGGGGGATAATTATTATCATAAGTAGGTAATGCTTCATTTCCATCTATCCAAAGAGCAATTGAGATACTATAAGGATCTTTTATTTTTAAATCCATTATAGTAGATGTTGATGTATTAATATAGGTAAGGAAGAAATTATGCGGAAAATCATTGTCTTGATTTAAATAATAAAAGGTTCCATTAAAATCAATTCTTAAGGAATAATTTCCAGCCGGAATAGTATTACTTACATCAAAATTTAGATCAAAGGTACCATCTGCACCACAATAATAAGGATTAGTGCTAGGATATATAGGAATGAGTTGTGTATTGAATTTATTATTATTTTTAATTAAATTTACAGTAATTTCTGCATATTTTATAGGTCTATTATAAAGATCATCAACAATTGTACCTTTTATATTAAACGCAGTGTCTATTGAACCACTTCGATTAATAATATTTGGAACAGGCTTTGGTGGATTTATTTCTATTCTGATGGCTTCATATATAATGAAATAAGAGTAATTCTTTAAACTGCCCAATTCCCATTCCGCATAAACCAAATGTGGTCCTGCCAATAAATCACCGGCGTTTAAATAATATGTAATATTTGCACATCCATTCTCATCTGTAGTTTTTACACCTATTTCGGAATTATTTGTTTCATCGAAAAATCTGACTAATTCTCCCTCTAAAGGACCGCTTCCACCTTGAAGATTAATTTTTAAATTTAATTCTTGAGTTCTTTTTACAATTGGTTGTTCATACTCAGAAGTTGAAGTTCCATTTATCCAGAAATCAAGGATTTGAATATCTGGAGCTTCAATTTTTAAATCCATCACTGTAGATGTAGATGTGTTTATATAGGGAAGATTGAAAAGATATGGATAATCTTGACTTAAGTAATCAAATATTCCGTTAAAATCGATTCTTATAGAATAATTTCCAGGAAGAATGTTATCATCAACATTAAAATTTAGATCAAACGATCCATATTCACCACAATCAAAAAGAATAGGATATGGAGGTTGTAGATAGCTAGAATAATCTACTAAATTCTTAAATAATCTTACAGAAACTTGTGCATATTTTATGGGATTATTGTTTGTGTCATCTAGAATAGAACCTTTTATATTAAATGTGTAATCACCCACATCAATTCGATTAATAATATTAGGAACCGGTCTTGGTGGATTAAGATCTATTCTAACATTATCATCCAATATAAAATATGAATAATTCTCTTGACTACCACATTGTGCATAAATTAAATGAGGTCCTGCTATTTTATCATAATCTAAATTATAATTAAAGAAGATCTCTCCATTAAAGTTAGTATCTTCAGTATGTATTGGTGGTCCTAAAGGATCTTCTGTAATATCGTATAAATTAATTGTTCTCCCTTGTAAAGGCCCACCACTTAATGAATATAATACTACTCTCAATTCAACCGAAGTGTTTCTTTTTACTCTAGGATTAGAAAAATCATCAGAGGGATACCCATTAATAAATAAATCTAAAAAGATAGCATCGGGATTTATAATTTGAACAGAGATTTCTGAACTAGAATCACTTAATTGAGGATATGAATAAAATTGAGAAAAAACTCCAGAAAGAAATCCGATTTGAAATGATCCGTTAAAATCAACTCTAATACCATATGTTCCGCTCACTACATGATCATTCACATATACAATAATGTTATAATCTCCATCATTATCAGTTAATTCAGAATCGGGAGTGAATGCTAGTGAAATCTTATTATTAGATGAATCTAAGAGTATAAATTCCACCTCTCCATTAGAAACTCCCTTTCCGTTTAAGGGATCAAAAAGTACTCCCATTATTCTAGTATTACTGCTAACGGTTTTATCAATAATAGTGGGATCAACATCAGTAAGATTTACTTCTATGGGTGCATTTAGAAAATAAATAGTGTAATTAATAGTAAATCCCGTAGATGCTTGAATTAGATGGGGTCCTGCAACAGTCTGATCGTTAATATCAACTATTATGGAGCATTTACCATCATTATTTGTTATTCCTTCACCTAAATTTGGATTATTTTCCGTTGAATCCTCAAAAATAATAGTTATTCCCTCTTGAGGGGTTCCGTCTGAAAAAAGTTCTGCAATAATTTCAACTGAATCCCCGCGAATTACGGGAGTAGTTGTATTAGTATAAACATTTAATTCCATTTCTTCAAAAGTTAAGGGATTTCCTCCTCCAAAGCTTTCAAATAAAACATCCATTTCAGTCCAGACACCAGATCCATCAACAGCTAATGGAACATAAATTTCTGACCATGAATAAAGATTTAACCTTCTAATTATCGAATAGTTTTTATCTTCTTGAGCATTATAATGTTCGCTCGGATAGATAGGGAATTTTCGAGAATTGAAACCATCAACATATCGACTTGCAATTCCAAACGCACGAGCAAATGCTGTAAAAGTTGCAGCAAAATCAGAGAAAATTCCAGATTGTTCACCACAAAACCATTCAACTACGTCTTGTCCATGAGCGGGGCGATTATAAGGAGGAAGGACATCAATATCAAAATTTTCTTGCAAATAATTTCTAATTTTATTAGCTTTTACATATGCATTATCTGTAGAATTAATAATTGCATCTAATGCATCATAATGGCTTTTAAAATTTGGATTATTTAAGATATATCCTGGTATGCCTCCTGGGTCTGGTAATTGATAATATTGATCTTTTATCGCATTAGGAGTATAAGTTTCCATAACAGCGGAAGTATTTAATTCAGTTGGACTCATAACGGATTCGCTAAATAAATCATATGTAAGATTACAAGAATATGCTTCATCAAAAGAAAAGCTCATTGATGCTACATTGAAAATATCTTTATATAATAGAAGAGAACTTTCATCAAATTCAGGTGACCATGGATCTACCCATGAATGCTCCCACGGATGATCCATAATGTAAGGTGTAGGGAATAAGGCGGGAATTACCAATGAATTTTCTCCTGCTGTTGCATCAATTGGATATTTTATTCTTATTATATCTCTATCTGAATAGTCATTATTATAATCATGCCAGTAAGTAAATTCTGTTGGGCTTACCCCAGATACTGATTGGGACCAACTCCCATCGTTATTATATTCATCCGCTACAGAGAATTTCCATAGCCAAGATTCATCAAAAGGATCATAATCTTCAATATAAAAAACTGCTTCTCCAGCGTGTTCTAGGAGGTCATCATAATCGAGAAGATCCGTCAAATTAAACATATCAAATGCAATATCGAATAATTCTGCCTCTTCTTCTGGTGCATTTGCTAATTCATCTGATGGAGTTGTTCTTATACCGAATATTAGCCCAAATAAAGCTATAGAGCCCAAATATAGCCCAAAGAGTAAGATAGCTATTAATATTATTGAAATAGCTTGCTTTATTGTATTTCCTTCAGTAATAAGCTCCTTTCTTCTCTCAGACATATATTTGTATTCTCATAAAGATTATTATATATTTGTAATAACATAAAAATAAAAATAGAAATATATAATTTAGCTGTATTTCTAGAAATGTAGAACATTCAAATTTTTTTATTTGCTGATTAGATATTAAAATTTAACAAGAATATTTACAAAATCAGAAAAACAACTAGAAGAAATTAGAAAAAAAGAGATAAAATATATTATTCGAATAAAAAGAATTTAGATAAACCTTTAAAATTCATAGCCACATTTGGTGCATATATTTTTCTTTGCGTAAATTGGTTTAGGAATGTAGGACACTATTTTGGTTTTGTCTTCAACCTCTTTAATCGCAGTAGAGCCACAATTAGGGCAAACTCTTCTTATTCCAGTACCTAATCCAATTGCGGGAGATATTATTGGTTCAGTTGAAGGCATTGAGGGTGTCGGTTCAGTTGAAGGTATTGAGGGTGTTGGTGCTGGTGTTGGCATAGTAGGTTGTTGGCTAAAAGGATAAGGACTTGTAGAAGCAAGTGTAGAAGGCATTACAGGTTTTGGCTCTTTTAATTCTTCAATTCTTTTATTTTTTGCTGAAATTTCTTGGGTTAATTCATTTACTTTTGCTTGTATTGGACCAATTTGTTGTTTTAATTGAACATTTTCAGCCGAAAAGTAACGTGCTTGAGTTTGTGCTTCTGCTAATTGTGTTTGTAGTTGTTGAATATGTGAATTGAGTTGATTTACCTGATTTTTATGGACTTCCATCGATTGCTGGAGAGTAGCAAGTTGTTGGTTTAGTTGATTAATTTGAGCATCCTTTTGAGTTGCAATATTTTGTAATTCATTAATTTGATTATTTTTATTTTGCAGTTCGGTCTCTAACTGGTTAATTTGCCTATTCAAATCTTGTACTTGAGTTTGAATTTGACCTATATCTACTGAAGATATTTGGGTGGATGGCAATGGTGGTTGTGGCGCTGGAGGGGGAGAAGGTGTTTGTACTGGGGGAGGAATCGGTGGACTTATCGGAGGCGGGATTTGAGTAGGGGCTGGTGGTGGAGGTGTGTATGGAGGTGCTCCTAAAGGTTTTTTTTCCTCTTCTTCTTCTTTTTCAGGATCACGTTCATCTGACATTTTAAATCATTTAAATTATTTTAAAATAATTCTCTAAGTAAAAAATAGATAGACATTTAAATTTATATATTTATAGGTCGCTTAAAAAAAATTTAATGTATAGAGAAAAAAAAATTTAAAAAATTTTTTAGATTAAAATGATTAAAAACAATTCCAATATTCTGATAAGTTATTCTTGATTTGTTTGATAAGTCTTTCCTGGGTATATTCAAGTATTTTTTCATCAGATTTTCTTTCATCTTCGGAAATTAAATCAGTTTCACTGTTTAGAACTTTTAATACATTATATATTGCTTGAGCCTGTTTATCTAATTCATATCCTCCTTCTAAAGTAATTAAGATTTTTCCATTGGCATAATCATCAGCTAGTGATTTAATCAGTTTTGTAAGATTTGCTGGCCCTTGGATTGTCCAGCCCATTCTTGTCAGGAGGTCGGTATGATGAGTATCAAAACCAGCAGAGATTAGGATAAATTCTGGTTTAAATTCATTTGTTATTGGAATTGCTATTTCTTTATACAACAATTGAATTATATCATCACCAGAGGAAGGAGCCATAGGGAAATTGATTATATGGCCCTCTCCCTTTCCTGAGCCAATTTCATTAGTAAATCCGGTTCCAGGATAGAGAGTTCGTCCATCTTGATGAGAACTGAAAAAAAGTAATTGTCCATTTTCTGAGCCATCATAAAATATGTCTTGGGTTCCGTTTCCATGGTGGCAATCCCAATCGAAGATTGCAACTTTTTTTACATTTTTTTCTCTAAAGAGATATTCCGCAGCGATTGCAATATTATTAAAAATACAAAAACCTGCGCATTTATATTTATTGGAATGATGCCCAGGTGGTCTAACAAGACCAAAAGCGCTACTAATTTCTCCCTTTAATATTTTATCAATACCAGTTAAATTTCCCCCAACTGAATATAAAGAAGATTCAAAAGTATCTCCAGAAACAACGGTGTCCATATCGATATTTTTTAAACTCTCTGTTTTTGCTGCTAAATCACTTAGTTCCTTAATTTGCTCAATTAGCCTCTCCGAGTGAACATATTTTATCTGATCAATGGTTGCCTTGCGGGGTTTAATAACTGGAAATTCTTTAGAGTTCCAAATACCCTTTTCCTCTAAAAATTTTTTCGCTACAATAAGTCTTTTTGGCGTCTCTACATGGACTCCTACTTCATGTTTTAAATAAATCTCGTCATAAATTAATCCAACTGGCATTTTTAAAACCTTTCAATCATTAGATGGTTTTCATTTAATTGAATATAAATAATTTCTGAAGGTTAAAAAGATTTGGGGATAATTTTGGATTAATTCTTTTTAGGTATTGACTTAAAGAAAAGTATTAAAACACAAACTAATTTAATATTTACAAAGATGAGTGATATTCAAGTGTTTAAATTTAAGTTTGTTATAATTGGTGAAAACGCTGTAGGAAAGACATCTTTAGCGAGATCTTTTGTATCTAAGCAATTTGCTACGGATTATAAACCGACAATTGGCAGTAATATCTTTATGCATAATGTTTCTTTATCAGATAATCTTAATGTCTCAGTTGCTTTATTTGATATTGCTGGTCAAGAGAAGTGGGCAATGATGAGGCATATTTATTATGAAGGAGCTCAAGCAGCTTTTTTAGTTGGGGATGTAACAAGAGATCGTTCTTTCGATGAGTTAGCAAATTTTTGGTATCCAGATTTTATAAAATTCTGTGAGAAAAAGCCAACAATCTTACTTGCAAATAAGAGTGATTTAGAATCAAAAACGGATAAGAAGAAAATTGAAGAAGCGGCAAAAAAAATAGGAGCTATAGATATTGTTTATACTTCTGCAAAAACGGGAGAAAATTGTGATGATGCGTTAAAAAAGCTCGTATTATATTGTATGAATCAAATTTAACTCATCTATTATCCACAAATTTTATATATTTATTTCTAGGTTTATAAAGAGTTCCTTCTTTTACAGCTTGATCAATGGTTTCCTCAATAAATTCTTTATCTAGATCTTCTTCCATTTCAAGTATTTCCATAACATTTTCTATTTCGACTGCTTTTCCGTCATTTTCATTGATCATATTCTTTATTCTATCTAAGATTTTAGTTATTTTATTTATCTTTGAGCGAGTCTGTCCGGTAAAAATTCTATCGATGTCAAATTTACCAGTGCTTTCATCATATCCTACATCTCGTAAGAATCTGTTAAATATTTTTATTATTTCTTCGACATCTTCTATTAAAACTTTATCTCTTAAAGCCATTTTTGCATATGATTCACTTAATCTAATCAAAGCTTCTAAATTTCTTGCTAATATTGATATTATTGCTTGTTCTGCATCGTATTTACCTCTTAAATCTAAATAATACTCCTTTATTTTATCTTTTGCTTCTTGTGTTAAAACTGGAAAACAATTATTACGTGCATAATGAATATATTTTTTAAGAAGGTCATGATTTATGGGAATTAATGGTTCGTCAGCATTTTGAGAGATTTTTGTAAAATCACCAGTAGCTTGTTCTAAAATGAATTCTGCCAATTGAGCGTCTTTAGCTTTATCAGGCTCATCCATAACAATAAAAATAAGATCAAACCTTGAAAGTAATGTTGGTGGTTGTCTAATGTTCTCAGTAGGTGTCTTATATTTATTATATCTACCCTGATAGGGATTTCCAGCAGCAATTATACCAGTTTGAGCTCTTAATGTAGCTATAATTCCTGCCTTGGCTATACTAACGGTCTGTTGAGCCATCGCCTCGTGTATTGCAGCAATATCTTGTGATTCCATTTTATCAAACTCATCTATAGCAGCAATTCCTCCATCAGCTAATACAATTGCCCCAGCTTCAAGAGACATAGTTCCTGTATCTGGATCTTTTACAACAGCTGCCGTAAGTCCTACAGCTGTAGAGCCTTTACCAGATGTATATAATGCTCGGGGAGAAACATTAACAGCGGCCTTAAGAATCTCACTTTTCCCAGTTCCAGGATCTCCTACAAATAATACATGAATATCTCCTCTTCTATAAGTTCCATCAATTTTTTTTAATCTAGTACCCCCAAACAAGCATAAAGCGGTTGCCAACTTCAAATCCTCTCTTCCATATATGGATGATGCAATAGATCTGGCGATTTTCCTTTGAATATATGGTTCTGCAGCGAGTTCTTTAATTTGTTGCAGTTCTTCTGGAGTTGGATAAAAATCTTTATCCTCTTTATCTGAAGATTTAATAGAATTCACATCAATAAAAGTTCTAAATATAAGTGAGCCTTTTCCTTTAGCATTTTTTTGTGGCAATGATTTGAAAGCTCCCATTATTTTTACACGATCACCAGGACGTACTTTATCGACTAAATCTTTAATAAGAATCCCATCAATGGATCTAGGTATTCTTCCAGCTGGCAACTCTTCTGGTGTTTCCTGTATTGTTATTTTCTGCCAATCAATAAAATCAGATTTTTTAGAAATGAAAATAAAATCTTTTTGAGTATTTGCCTTACATTTTGGATTCATACAATGATTTGGCCAAATAAGTGTGTTGGATAGTTGAATTTGTGGGAATTCAGTATCGCATCTTAAACATTTATAAATCGCATTTTCTAATTTTGGACGAACAGTAGAAGCGCGAAGCAAAATTCCACGTGTAAAAATTAATTTATCAATATGTTTTGATCTTAATCCTCTAAGCAAAATAAGATTAGAATCATTATCTGTTGAAATTTGAATAAAATATTCTACTTCATCCTTTAATTTGCCTCCAGGAGCGTGAAATTTTAATAAGTTTTTAAAAGCCTCAATAATATCCGGGATTACATCTTCAGGATTATTTTTTAACATCTCGGCTAATGCGGGATCAAATGCATTTAGATCTTCAAATAAAAATTCAAGAATGTTTTCTCCTTCTGCGTAAATTTTAGAGATTTTATCTCTGTATTTAAATTCAGTAGGTTTTTCTTGGAATAACCTGAAAAAATCTTCAAATCTTTTGATTTTATTAATTGGAATACTTGGCTGAGGCTGTTTATTGTTTATTGTCATTATATTAATCCATTATTGTTTTTTTATTTTAAATAAAATTTGTCGATAATTTTTAAGTACGGAATAATGGGTTATAAAAAATCTTATTACGACATTAATTCTGTTTTATTTATTATCAATGGATTGATATATCGAAAATAAAAAATAATTAGGGCATGTAAATTTAGAGATTTATAAAATACAAGAAGTAAAATTATTACTTGAAATTATTTTATTGAAGTTCTTGTAGCACATTACAAATTATTGAGTCTTGAGACATCTCACATCTAATTTTTAAAAGGGCTATTATTCTCTTTTTAATATCTTCTTTTTCATATTTTGCCGTTCTTAAAAAGATTTTTGCAACAGATCTTTGTGCATTTATTGGAGTATCAGAAGAAAGTAGCTTTAAAAGAGTAGATAATAAATTTTTAATTCCAATTTTATTTATTAATTGAGAAACTGATATAACAGTTTTTTCTCGGACAGAATCTGATGGATCGTTAAGTAAGTCAACGATGTAAGGGAAAATTTCATCCAAATCTTCTAAACTATAAATTTTTATCAATTTGATTGAAGATTCCCGAACTCTTTCATCATTATCTCTTAAGTTTTTTGAAATTTTATTAAACGGAATTAATTTTGGGGATATATTCGGAATTTCAGTTAATATTTCCATTGAACTCCTGCGTACCCATTTTTGATCATCATCAAGCATTTTAATAAGTTGATTTAAAATGATATCATAATTCTTGATATCTTTAATCAAATTTCCCAAACTTTTTATAACAGCATCTCTAACTACCCATTCATCATCAGATATTGAATCTATTAGTGCATTGGCTGCTTTATCGGGAACTTTATGTCCAATATAAAATAAAACATTAGCTGCTGATTCCCGTACGAATGGTTCCTTATCTTTTAATAAATTGATGATAGGGTCAATAGGTATTATTTCGGGGGACTTTTTAGCAATATTGATAAGTGATTTAGATAAAGTTATTTTAACTGATTTTTCTTGTGCAATTATGGTGTTTAAAAAAACAGAAATTAAAGGTTTAACGTAATTGGGCTTTCTAATCGCAATAATTGAGATAATCTTAGAAGCTTCTGTTTTAAATTGCTTATTTCCCTCAGTTTTTAAAATATTTATAAAGGGATCAATGCTTATTAAATCAATATAATCTTCTGCTAATTCAGATAATGAATTAATTGAAGTTAATTTAATATGTTCTAGATCTGAATTCAAATTTACTAATAATTTTGGGATAAAAAGTTTAGGATTTTCTTTAACGATATTAATTATAGTTTTGGTTATTATACCTTTTGTGATAAATTTTGCTGAGTCAGGGATTGTTATCAATTTACTAAAAACCATCTCAGGATTTTGCTTTCCAATATTAATAATCATATTGGAAATGCTATTTTTTATCAGTTCATCATCTGATTTAATATATTTTAATAAAATATCTGTGATTTTTTCAGGATTTGTCTCCCAGATTTTTCCTAATAATCTAAGAATGCTATATTGAATTTCGAATTTTGATGAAGCCATCTTACTTAATAAATAATCCAAATTAAGAGCGGTTGGAACTTCATCATGGTATTTTTCTAATGCTTTTATTGCAGAATTCCTAACTGCTTCATTAGGATCTAAGAGACCATCTAAGAAAGGTTTTATTGGAATAAAATATTCTTTAAAATTCCCAATTTTAGCTATTGTAGTAAAAATTTCAGTCCTAACCTCTTTATTTGGGTCATTCATTAGGGATATTAATTCATTAACTGTACTTGAATCTAAATCGTCAATACTAATTCCTTGGAGAGAAAATGCTGCTGCAGCTCTTACATTCTTATTTGGATGCTTCAATTTTTCAATAACTAAGGCTAAAGGAAATTTTTTAGGGGATTTTATTAAAAATTTAAGCGTTTCTTCTTGAACCTTATAATCAGAATCTTGTAATAAATGTTCAAACTCTGTTAGTGCAATATAGTTTAAACTTTTGCTAGGAATTCTTGATAAAACCATAATTGCATAATATTTTATATGCCATTCAGCATCTTTGATTAATGGTAAAAGAACATTGATTGGAATCTGACTTATTAAGTTTTCATTTGCTTTAATTAATGTTTCTAAGATGGGAATTTTCTTATCATAATTTGGGCTTTTTAATCCTTCAATTATCCATGAAAGTATTGCATCTGGAGCATCATTTTCTAGTTGAACCAATATTTCAGTTGAAATTCTTTTAGAATTAGAACTAGGATCACATATACCATCAAATAATGCATTTTTATATTTATTACTTGTAAGGTCGATATCACCCTTCCGAGGTATTCTTTCAAACATTAATTTTATTGTTTCCTCTGCATGATCCCGTATTCTTTTATCTGAATTTTTAATAAAATTGAATAAAGGGATAGGATCAAAAGTTTGCCCTGATTTTGTTATCATTGAATATCTAAGATTTTGAGTAAATTCATTTTTTAAATTGATTATATAGAATAAAATAAAAGATAACAAAATAACCTCTTCAATAATTGCTGCTGGAACAAATTCTATAAACCTAGTATTTATTGGTTGCGTGAAAATCCAAGAATTAAAAATATTTTCTAATTTATTAGCATTTACTATTAAAAAATTGATTAAAACATTTAAACCAACAGCTGCAATTAAATACCCTGCAAAATACACATCAATTCCTCTGTATTTAATTTTTCGCCCCCAAAATCTGGTAAAATAACCAATGATCCCAAAGATCAATACTATAATGACCATCCAAGCATAGGACATGGTTGATATTGCCATTGAACCCGAAAAGTAGTAATTTACAGTTTGTATAAATGAGATCCATGTCCAAACAAATACAAATAACATAACTCCCAGAATAATTCTAGGGGCTGGATCTCTGCCAAATTCTTCCATAGAACGCTTACCATTTTCAAATCCTAGAAAGAAATATCTATTTAACTCAGGCAGATGATAATATACATTACTTATTCCAGCAACATACCCTTTTGCGCCGTAGAATGTTAAAATCATTAGGGGATAAATTAACATCCATGACATCCAAATAATAACAACAGGACCATTTGTGATTAACCATATCATAATAGGGGGAAATAAAAAAAACATAAAATATAAAAGAACTGCAACAAGGAGAGAATAGGGTTTTGGAAATCGATTTATGATTTTTTTTCCAATAAATTCATGAAAAGGAGTTAAACCTTCACTCTTTTTCTCAGTCCATGCAATAAATATAAAATCAAAGAGGGGATACCCTGAAATATAAAAGAGACTTGCAATCATAGGAAGAATTAATACATAAGGTGGGATCTCTGGGGGTGATACTCCTGATTGCCAAAATTCAGGAGTTTCGATAATAAAAATAACAATCATTGCAATAATAGTTATTGTTGCTAATCCAAAGATTAAACCGTAAATAACACACACAAACCGATCCAAAATTGAAAATTCTCCTTTTTTAACAATAGAAACCTGTTTGTATATAAGTAAAAATCCGAAAATACTCGTGCCAATGTAAAAAATTAATAATAGAATGGAAATTTCATTCCATAAATTGAATAGATCTCCGAACACCCCCATATTAGACACTTTAAATTTTAAAATAATTAATTAATTTTCTAATTAAATTTTATTTTATATTGATATTTTAATATTTAATTTTTAAAAAGTAATGAATCTTATTTTTTTAATATACGGCAAGTTATAATTTATTTGTGAAATTTTCTTAAGAATTGACAATCTTATTGAGTTAGTATATTAGAATGCTAAAATTAGAAACAGAGATCAGCTTATATTTAGAGAGATTGAAAATTATTTTTTTAAATAAAATGATAGTTGTAGAATGTATTAAAGATTGTGACCGAATTAATTTATTTAGTGAAAATATTGGACCTTTCAAAAGAGGACGAACTTATAAACTACCGTTTTGGAAAATTAAGCCCTTTTTTGAAAGAAATTATTTTAAAATTCAGTCAAAGAATGAGATTAATAGTTCTTTAATTCAACAATTTGCTGAAAATGAACGAGATAATACAAAATTAGTAAAAAGACAAAATGATTTCTTTATAGAGATTAAAGAACTTAAAAGATTGATTAAAAATAAAATTGAGAATAGAATATATCCTAAAGAAGAATTAATTAAATATCAATTGCATTTAGAATTTTTACTGCATCAAAGAATCTCAAAAATTGAAAAGTTAGCTACTAGTACACCATCAATTGAAATAATGGGAAGATTAACTGATACAGAAGAGATATTATTTGAGGGATTTAGAAGCTTAATAAAAGATTTTAAAGAATTTTTATTAGATTAAATCTAAAATTTTATTCTTTTTTTATTGCAATATTAATTTATATGTCCCTTTTTCTGTTCTTATTCAATGAAATCATAGTAGTCAATAATTTTAACAATTAATTTTAACAGCCACGTTGGAATCAAACTGCTTCCATAATCTAATAACATTAGATGATCACTTTCTTTTGAATGTAATCCATTTTCAAAGTCAGAAAAATACAAGCCTCCACTAGCTTTTGGTGGACGCCCAAAACTTTCACACAACTTCCAAGGTACGACAAGATCAGTTGTTATATTCCAATTCTCTAAATTTTTTCGTGTAGCAACCCAACTTGAATCGCTATAAATTTGTAATTTTTCCCCAGTTATTAAAAGGATCTCTCCGAATACATTAATTGGCCCAATACCTTTGATATAATCAACATTTTTTATTCCAATTACATTTTTTCCAATCTTTAGAAATTTTCCAATATTTAATATTCGGATATTATTTTCTAGCATGTTATAATTAAATGATTGTCGAGAAATGACGTATCCAAGATATTCTCCATTAATATATACTTCGGAGAAACATCCAGCAATAACTTGCAAAAAGGCACTCTTAATTTCCTCTTTAATCTCAATTATCTTTTTAAAATAAGTAGGACTACTTCTTGCCCTTTTTGCTTCTATTTTCTTTTTTTCTTTAAGTGACTTAACAAAATAGCTATTAAAACTTCTTGTTTTTCTAACTTTCAAGTAAATCCATTCACTTGGAATATTAGGATTTTCCCATTCAATACCTTTTTTTATTTGTTCAATTTTATCATCATAAAATCTTGCCAGCCAATAATAATTATTTTTTAAAGTTGTGAAACAATCAGATTTCGCACTTTTTAACCATAAATACTCATAATCTTTGAATAAACTAATAATATCATCTTTTAATTCCGCAATCTCTTTATGTATTTTAGTAATTTTCTCTTTTTTTGCTTTTTTAAGATTGAGTTTAACTAATTTTTTTGAATTTATTTGTTTCTTACAGAAGAATTGTATTTGTTTCGCAACAAATCTTAAATTTTTAATATTTATTTTATTTTTCAATACAATATTCTCTAAATCAGAACAATATTCAATTATTTTATCCATATCATTTATTATATCATTAAAGTCCTTTATCTTTCTAGTTCTCATATATTTTGATGAATTTTTTCCATAAGGATGGCTAAAAAATTTATTATAAAACCTTTTCCATCTAAAATGTAGTAATTTTTCATCTTGAATTCTTCGAAATATATCAATAATTTCTTTAATTCTATCATCATATAATCCAAAGAAATGAAGTATGAGTTTTTTCCAAAATTCTTCTAAAATAATTTCTTTTCCTGGGTTCCATGCAACTTCTGCAGAAAGGATAAATCCATACAATCGATTTTCTCTAATTTCTTTATTTCGGTAATCACCCCATGCAGATGTGATTTCACCTAACATTCCTCCCAATTCATAACCATATTTTATGAGATTGATAATATTTTTTTCAAAACTTGATATTGACGGGAATGGACGATTATAATCCCAAATTGAAGGACTTACAATAAATGGAAGATCAAAACTTTTTATCTTATCCAAAATTTTGTGCTTTTTTCTTTTATCATATTTCCAGTACATTATAATCATATCTTTGGGAAGATCTTCGAGTACTTCTGGATATTTATAGAGAATATCATGATAAATAATCACATATTTATTCCCATATTTCTTCACAGTATCGTATATCTTGTTATAATGATTAAGATAAGCCTGAGCAATACCGATCTCTTCTACGTACTCAGAAGATGCCCCTTTTCCTACATCCCAACTCTCATCAGCAGCTATATGGAAATATTCTGTATCAAATACATCGCTTAACTCTCCGATCATGTCATCTAACAATGGATATATTTCTTCATTACTGATATTTAAACTATTAGAGCCGGGAAATTCCCCATATTTCCAATAATTTTTATTAATTAAGATATTTTCCCAATGACCAATTGTTTGAAATATTGGAATTACTTCAACAAAATGTTTTTTTGCATATTGAGATACTTCTTTAATTTCTTCTTTAGAATAAGATCCACGATTTTTGCCAATTTCAGGGTGATTTCGAAATTTAAACATATCTTGCATATATACGAGATAATATTGATTAATCTTAAAATGGCTTAATTCCAGAATAAAACGTTTAAGATTTTCAACAGTTGGGGCCTGACCTCGTGAAATATCATCTGAAATCCCCCTAATTAGCAGTAAAGGATAATCAATTATGCCAAACTCAGGAAAAATTAACTTATTTTCTCCACAATTTAATAGTTGAATAAAGGTTTGAACTCCATAAAATATTCCTTGAGCACTTTCGGCTTGGATAATTAATTTATTATTTAATGTGTTTAGAGTATATCCTTGTTGTAAGAAATTATCTTGATTTATTATTTGATTAATATTTATATCTAAAAATGCTTCTTGAAGAAAAATTGAATTCTCATTATCATTTTTTAATTTTTGAACCTTAATTATTTCTAAATTTTCAGATAAACCAAATTCAATTAATTTATCTTGGAGCTGTGAAATGACGTGCTTAAACTCCTCTGGTAAATTAGTTTTAACCTGTGAATTAGAAGTAATTTTATTATATTTTTTAAAAATCTTTATGAATTGCGGTTCAGGTAATATTTTTATTTCATTTAAATTAAAATCTGAAGTTTTTTTAATTGAATCTATTATTAAGAACATTTCTTTCAGTTGCAATTTTAAGTTGATCTATTAAACAAAATTTAAAACTTAATCCATGGAAAAAAATTTTTCTAATATTAAATATTATATTACTTTAATGGAAGAAGTACTTATAGACATATTTTTAATTAAGGAAAAAGGTGCTTGGGGTGCATTTAAACCAACACAAAATGAAATAGTTAATGAGACCGTAGAGAAAATTGAAAATATCTGTAAAATGATCGAATAAATTAATCAATTATTTTCTTATAATTTAATTAATCTATTTTTATCTCTTATTTTAGTTTGATTAATTTTTCAGTTAAATCGATTTTATAATAATTAGCAGTACATATTATTGTAATAACTAGATCCGCTAATTCCATACCAAGATCTCCCTTAACTTGATTAGATTTGGGTGTTTTATTTTTTTTTATAATATTAATTTCACGCTAAATCTCGCCCAATTCTTCAAGAATAGCAGCTAACATTGAAAGAGGTGGCCAATATCCGCCACCTTCATTGATAATCCAATCATCAATTTCTTTTTGAAGGTTTGAAATAGTAAAATCTTTAGAAAATGAGCTCATATTTAATTAAGTTATGGGAATTTTTAAAAAATTAACTAAGATTTTAAATTTTTCCTTAAAATTTTTGATAAAGAATTAGTTCATTAATCATCCAAATTCTCTGTATATTCCAAGATTAGTAAGAAAAATAATAAATTTAAGAATAATCTTCGAATTTTTTTCTTTAGAGTTTCTTTACGAAACTTTAAAGAATTTTTAATTTTAACGTTTTAAGGTTCTAAAGAGATCCAAGTAAATAAATTAAATATTACAACAGTAAAATTATTTTTCTGTGTTATTTGAGCTGTAAATCTCCCGGTGATTATTTTCTTTGATAGTTTTAAATCCCATGCAGAGAAAGCTCCATGATAATAGCCCTCTTTGAGATTAATTAAAATTGATCCTGGTTTTATTAAAATTTGGTATAAACCATCTTCGAAGAAATATTTTCTTTTTTTCATCAGAGAATCGATGTTTTTCATAATAAGTTTATTTAAATCTTTATATTCTCCCTCTTCAAGTATGTTATTTAATTCTAATTCAAAAATTTTTTGAACAGAAGTATTTAACATGAGACTAATTTTAATTTTCACAAAAATATCTTAATAGACCCGACAAAATTAGTAGTAAATAATAAGAAAATTTAATGCTTTTAGTTAAATTCAAACTTTTTTTTTGTGTAATTTTAATCTCGAATTCAGAAAAAATAGAGATTTTTATATTTTGTTTTTAAAAAAATTAAGACACAAGATAAATAATTTTATGGAATTAATTAAATTCAAATTCTAACTAAATAAAAATGCGGAAAAAATTTGCAATCTGAACAAAAATTAATCAGATAGAAAAAATTTTTAAGAATATAGAATATTGACAACTTCTAAATGCTAAAACGAGTGAAAGTTCCCTTAGCTTAATTAAAAAATGGGATGGAGAGAAGATATGAAAACGTTCAATCCATTAAATTTACAATTTGATAAAATTAATGAAAAAAAAGGAACCTTAACGTTTAGAATTTCAAAAAGCAATCTAATGGATACTTTTTTACAAAATATATTGATACTTGATATTCAAGTTGGAGATTCGAGATTTTTTCTGCATCGAAATAAAAACTTTGATTTAATTTTTATCCACTGGAGCACAAGAAGGGGGATAAGAGTGGCAAGGGTGAATATTTGGGGATTAAATCTTAATAAGGGTCTATTTATTTCTTTAACTTGGTCGGAAGAAGAGAATAAACTATATGTTGGTGAACAAGGTGGGTTAAATTTAAAATACAATAAAGCAGAACAAAGAAAGGGAATAATAAGGAAAGGAATAAATGGTGAATTATACAAAATAGGAGATGAAGGTGTAGATGTGGCATGGTATCACATAAGGGAAGATTCTCGCGATATTCTAATACCAACTGCAAAGGAAATATGGGAGTTCAAAATTAAAAGAATTAATATCATTATCGAAGGTTGCAAGTCAAAAAATTTTCTTTTTGAATCGACACTTGTCCTACAGTGTCTAGTGATGTTAGTAACAGGCTTTGAAGTTTTCACACAAAAGAGATTCATAGAGATAGAAAAAGAAGGTAATATACCGAATATTAAGTCTTTAATGAACGATTTTGCTAGGGACAAATATACAAAAGACAAAGTGAAAGATTATGCAGAATCAACTGGTAAATCCCTTTTGGAAAGTATGCTTGAATTACGGAATGGGAGAGGTTTAATAAATTTCCAGAATTGGAGAAACTGTAAAAGGGCGTATAACAGGGCATATGGAATAATATTTGGAGAATTATTTCCCTTAGAAAGTAAAATATTTGAAAATATAAAAAAATATTTTGAATGGAGGCATAAAATAATCCATTCGAAAGTGGATATGACAATATTAAATTTTGATAAAGTCCCTGAAGAAGAACCAATTTTTGCCAAAAAAGAGTTTATTAAACAAGTAAGAGATGATTTTATTAAGCTTATTAATAAATTACATGAATATATTGTTTAAAAATAACTTATTCTTTGGAAAAATTTATCTAACTTAGTATTTTGAGTTCTTCACGATTTTCTACATTTTATCCAAATTCTACTTTCTATAACCTGATCTGCTAAATTTTTTATTCTATTTTTTTTCCAAGTTCAAAAAATGAAAATTAGAAATTCAATTAGCCTAAAGATTTTAAATATTTTTGACCTTAAATTTTTTTTATTCATTCTACATTCTGGCAAAATCTTTTTATATGAGAAAAAATATATATTTTATACTAATATATATTAAAAAGAAATTAATACAAAAAAAAAATATATATTAATTAAAATGTTATCAAATAATAAACTAAAAAGAGTCCTTAAAAATAACGGTGCCGAAAATATTGCAGAAGAATCAATTAACTTAATTAACGAAATTGTTTCCAAAATTTCGGAAGAAATAACTTTAATTGCTGTTAAATTAACCCATTTCAAAGGTACAAAAACATTACAGAAGGATGCAATAAAAGTGAGTTTAAAAACCTTTCTGGGAAGAGATCCAAAAAAATTGGAAGTCAAAACATTCAATATTTCAAATATTAGAAATATTTTAGCGAAAAGTGGTGCAAAAAGGGTTTCAAAAGAAGCTATTGATTATATGAATAAAGTAATCACATGGATTGCCGAAGAAATTGCACTAAACGCTGTTATTTTGACACATACAAACCAAAAAAAATTAGTAGAAGAGGACTCAATAAAATTCGGTTCTCAAAAGTTTCTAGGTAAAGATATAGAACAAAACAATGTGGAGAGTGTTTAAAAAATGGAAGATATGTTTATAGCGCATGAAAAAACAATTTGTCATGTAATTTGTGAAGCTATGCGAAGTGAAGATTTCGAAATATTAAGGGGAATACAATCCTTTGATTTATCTCCATGGATGGGTCTAAGAGGTGTTGAAGTTATTGTAACAGTTTTAGTCGATTTAACAATAGCTTCGAATCCTTTTAGATTTAATCTAGATTCCGAAGCAGAAGAGATCTACAATGAATTTGGTATATATGATATAATAAGGAAGAAATTTGAATTAGAAACAGAAGGCAAAATTCCTTATTCAATATTAAGATATCTATTAGGCGATTTGAAAAAAAAACAACAAAAATTAAGTAAATTAGCATCGTTTGGTTTAGTTAATATTGAGCCAGCTGATCAACCAATAGGTGATAACAGTTTAATATCCCTTACAGAAATTTGGGAATCACTATTAGAAATGATAATTAATGATGAATTAGAGTTAAAATTATTTGTTAGCTCTTTAGGAAAAATGCTTGCGATAGGTGTAGGAGAGAAAGGGATAAGATTCATAAAACCAATTATTATAGCAATAAATCGAGCAGAAAGCAATGAAAATGAAATATCTCTAGAGGAATTTCTTAATATATATCTTGATATGGGATTACCTTACTATTATTTTCCGATTTCAATAAGAACAGATGAGAAAAAGAGCGAAATAATTAGATTAATAGCGTATAAAAATAATGAGAAAGTAATTTTTAACTTACATTCAGTTAGAGCTTTGCAAATTTGGCGGACAGCTGCACAAAATTATTTAATTGAACAAAGAAGATTAAGAAGTGGTCTGTAAATGGTAATTGAAGGAATAGAGTATAAATATTTGATTGAATCATTTGGAGATCTCATCTATGATGGATTAAACAGTAGTAATGATCGTCTTTTAAGAGGAATCCAAACCTTTGATGTATCAACTTTTTCACACCTTGAAGGAATTGAATCGGTTTTGTCTGTTATGTTTGCATTAACTGTTGATGGGAAAATTGAAGCGGATGATCTTGAAAGAAGGTTAAAAGATGATAAAGATTATTACGAAAAAACAGGAACATTAGAAAAAATGAAAGAACGATTGAAGAGAAAGAAAAATGGAGAAATTCCTTTCTTTTTTATCAAAAATGCATGTAGTGGATTGAAAAGTGTAGTCAAAAATTTATTTTTACTTAAAGAGCATGGCTACATTGAAATAATTGGGAAAGACATTGATAATTCTTTTCTTAAATTAACATCTAAATGGGAAAAATTTATTGAAGATACAATAAAACGCGGTTATGAAGCAGAGATATATGGCAGTTCTATTAGTAGAATGATAGCATCAGGCATATTGCAAAAAGGGTTTAGGTTAATATTTCCGATTGCTTCTGCATTAATGATTGCCGAAAAATCTAAGGGAGAATTGAAATTAGAGAAATTCAAGCAATTATTTGAAGATAGTGAGTTAAAATACCGACATTTTACGAATGTAATAGAAAGAGATCAAAAAAAGCCCAAAGATATACAGTTAATACATCATTTAGGTGATAAAAAAGTGATTTTTAATACTGCTTCGATATACGCTATAAAACAATGGATAAACTTAGCAGAAAAATTAAAATTAAAAATAGGACGAACTATATAGAGAGGATTATGATTTAATGTCAAGGCATACTGAAGAAACCTTTAAAATTTTTGCACCTAATGAGATAAATAAGGGTAGAAATGATGTCATTGGTGAAGAATATCAAAAAATATTAGAAGATGTTAGAAAGATAATACGGTTTCAGCAGAAATACCATATAGAAGATGGAATTCCTGGGTTTCTTTTCCATGGTGATGTTGGATTAGGGAAAACTCTAATTGGAAAAATAATAGCTAAAGAACTTAATAGTCATATGATTTTTATTGATGGTACGGATATTGCTCGTTCATTATATGGACAGTCAGAACAACAAATTTCCATACTTTTTCAAAAAGCAGGCCAATTTAGACATTCTATTATCCTAATTGATGATTGTGAATCAATTTTTCCAAAAAGAGATTGGATTAAAGGTGAATCTTGGCATCTCGCTCAGAACAATGTGTTTTTTCATCGATTAGACGAATTGGATACTTCTAAAATATCAGTAATTTTAACCACTAATAGATATGACTTAATAGATAAAGCAATTAAAGATAGATTGCATAATATAGAATTTCCTTTACCTAGTAAGGAAACTCTAATCGAAATCGCAAAAAAAATGTGTTTAAAATTAAATTTAGAATTTGACGATATTAGATCAAAAATTGAGTTTGAAAATATTAAATCTATGCGGACATTAGAGAAAACTGTTCTATCGCTTTATATAGATAAAATTCTTAAGAGTGAAAGTATTTAAAAAAGATATAAAAAATAGTCCCGACGCAGCGTCGGGACTATTGAAAGGTGAAAAAAATGACATTTATATTAGTTCATTGTATGGAAAACAGCGTCCAAAAGATGATATGGGATTGGAAAAAAGGACGACACAGAAAAAATTTGCAATCCTATTTTATTGAAAAGCTTGACGCGAGAACTTTCCTGATGGAAGCAAATGGAGAATTATTAACTTTATTATGGTCCTTAAAAAAAAGATTTAATAATAAATTAGATATATTTATTACAGAACCAATTTATGAAAGAGATTTGCCAAAAACTGTAAAAGAGGTTGTAAAATGTCTAGAAGAAAAACCAACAATGAGAAAAGAACTCGAGAAAGTAAAAAATTTGAAAATAAGATGCTCAGTGAATTTGAGCATGGAGTAAAAGAATTAATAGATAAACACCAAATATTTAAAAAGAATCTATCAAAAAAAGTTGAGGATGAATTAGAAAAATTAATTAATAATATTGTGGCGATTTATTATGAGTAGTAATATTATGAGAGTAAATTTTGAAAATGTTGGAGTCTTTAGAGGTCCACATTCATTTGATTTTGAAAAAGGTTTAAATCTTCTAAGAGCTCCTAACGCAAAAGGAAAAACTAGTTTCACAAGGGGCCTGGAATTATTTTTAATTCCTTCTTCAGAATTAAAAGGGAAGGGCTATTACATGAACCTTTTCGCAACGGCTCCGGATGAAAAGCTTGAGGTAGAATTAACTATTAGTAATCAATCATGGATACGTAGATTTAGAAGACCTCAAAATAGTAGAAATTTGCTAGGAGTTTCGGAAGAGCCATTCGGATTAAGAGGAATTAATTTGTCTCAAGTATGTTTTGCAACTCCAGAAAACAAGTTAATGAATTCAATTCTATACGGTAAATCAATAAGAGGATACATGGAAGATATTTCAGGTAGTAATTCTTATGAGGTTATTATTAAATCTCTAGTAAATTTTCAACGAAATTATAATCGACAATACCAAAAATACAAAGATGATTTAATACGATTGGATGAAACAAAAAGATCTTTAAAGAATGATTTTGAGGAAAAAGAAAAATATAGAAAAGAACTAAAACAACTTCCTGAGGTTGATGAAGAACAATTCTTAGAAAGTAAGGAAATTCGAGATCAATATTTCGCTAAAAAAAGCAAAAAGGAACAATTAGATAAAATAATTAGAGAGGAAAAAGGGCAACTTGAGAGCCTTGATGAACAGATTAAGGACTTAAAAATTGATATTAAAAGACAAACAGAATTAATCTCTGAAATTGAAGAGGACCATCCAAAAATCACACAAAAAATCGAAGATTTAAAAGATTTAATGGATAATCAGAATAAATCAAAGAAAGAAATTCAACAGGAATTATCAAAAATTGATGATCAATTAAAATCAATAAATGATAACTGGGTTAAAAGAAAAAAATACGGAGAAGAGAAATGTTATGCTTGTGGTAAGCCATTAACTCTAAAAGAACTTCAAGATTTTGAAAAAAGTCTAGAAAATACTAAAAAAGATTATTCACAAGAATTAAAAAAAACAAAGAGACAAATTGAGGATTTAAAAGATGAAATCAACGAATTGCAAATTCAAGAGAGAGAATTGAGCATTCAACGAACTAATTTAGCTAAGAATGAAAAAAGTTTAGCGAGAAGAGAATTAGAACGTGATAAAATTAATAAAGATCTTGACTCTGATTTACTAGAACAGAAATCGCATCAGAAAGAAATCGATAAATTATTAGAAAATGTTAGTGAGGAAATTATTGAAATTAAAAAAAAAAGAGAGAAACTTGAAGATAGAATCCAAATTATTGAATCTAAAATAAAAGTCACACAAAAAAGAGTTAAAGAATTGGAAAAAGAAACAAAAGGCGCTGAAGTACTTACAAATAAGATTGAATTTATTGATGAGAGTATTTCTTATTTAAAGAAAAGGAAGGAGCAAATCACTGAGAAAGCAGCAGAAAAATTTAACGATAAAATCAACGAAATATATAATCAACTTGGTTTTACTGATTTTAAAGAAATTGGAATTAAAGAAGACTATAATATTTACATCTCTAGAGAAAAAGATGGTAAAATTTTATCAGATTGGCCATTGGAGGCATTATCTACTTCTGAGCGATATACAATTGGTGTTGTTCTATTAATTGCGGCTAAAGAAGAATATTTACCAGAATTTCCTTTATTCGTAATTGATGAAATTATTACGAGTTATGACCAAGATCGTATGCAAAAATTAATAGAATATGTAGCGAATGTATCTGATTATGTTATAATCACTCAATTAGCTCCTGAAAGTTCTATAGATGAATTAACAGTAGAACATATTTCATAATGTTTTGGAGGTTTTAATTCATGTCTCAAAATATTAGTGTATCTAAAGTTGTTAAACTTGGTAATAGTTTGGCTATGGTTCTTCCGAAAGAGATGTGTGAAGAATTAAATATTAAAAAGGGAACTTATCTCGGTATTCAATTAGTAGGAGAGAATATAATAATTAAAAAGGTTTTGAAATAAATTAGTTGGTGTAAATAGAAGGAAAATTTAAAATTGTGGGTTTGTTTATTGACTTTATTTAAAGATATACTACCAAATGATAATGTGTTTATATGGCTTGGTTCTTTTGATAATACACAAGTGAATAATGTTTTAGTTTTAGCGGGAGGCGAAGTATTAATTTTAAAAACAATCAGAAGATTTGATTTAAATCAAGAGCAAATTCGTAAAGATCTTTTAGAAATGTCTATAAAAGAATTCATAGATGCTTATGATTTGATTGAATTTGAATTAATAATAAATGATTTTGAAGGAGAGTTAAATAATAACAAAGAAGATTATGAAAATAAAGTAATTGAAATTATAGAAGATATAAAGGAAGGAGTTATAAATAAAAAATATCCTCCTTATATGGCAGGATTTAATGAATATTACATAATAGAATTTAAAAATATGATAAATAAATATCTGCATAAATTATCTAATTTATCAAATTCTAAAGATGCAATTAATCATCTCGAGGATGTAATAGATGAATGTGAAGAAAGAATTCAAAAAATTAAGAAGGAACATTTGAAAAAAGAGGTTTCTATGTTAGAAAAAATAAAAAAAATAAGTAAATCCCCAGGATTTGATGAATTACACAAAATTCAAAAAGAAATTGACGAGGAAGCAAATAATCTTAGGAATAAAATTCGTAGAGCGACAAAGAAGTTTGAGGAACTTAAAAAGCTATTTAGTAAATAATTTCTTCTTATAATTTCTAAATAAAGGTAAGAAATTCAATAAGAAATCAAAAGAATTTTAGAAAATTAATATTAATAACTATTAAGGAACTCAGAATATTTTTAGAAATTATTAAAAATTCTTTATATGACTGTTCAAGATTGGTTTGAAAAGGGATGAAAATATTTTGAAGAAAGAAATTTTGAAAAAATAATGAATATACTTTTAAATTAAATCTTAATTTAACTCTTCTTTTTTCTCTTATTAAAAAATACTTCAAGGGTTTTTAACGATTCTGGAGGAGTATAGAGATAGGTATTAGGGTATAAATCTTCAAATGTTAATTCCGTTGGTAAAATTTCTTTTCTCTTATTATTTAGTTCGTTTTTTTCAACTTTTTTTGTTTCCATATATATCACATATTTAAATATATATTTCTTATATTAAAAAAATAGGACTTAATATAATTAATAATTTATTTATTGATGAATTGTTCAAATAATTCTATTTAATAAAAAAATCCTAGTTTGATATAAGAATTTCTTTCATTTTAAATCAAAATATTATTAATTATTTTTCATAAAAATAGTTCCAAAAGGAATTAGTCAAATCATCATTTCGTGTTATTATACGATATATTGAATCTGTAGTAGTTTCATAAAGACCTGTATAACCATCTTCTCTCTTTATTTTGAAATTTAATTTATTTGTTAGAATATCTATTAATATTTTAACACAAGTTTCGGGTTTTCTACATACAATCACACCGATTGCAACTCCTGTATTTATATCAACTTGCATCGCTAATGGATGAAATTCTTTTAAAACTTTTGCTCTATGATCCCAATAAACTTTAGTTGCAATAGCTAATATTTTACAGATTTTTTCAAAATCATCTTTATTACTATCAATAAAATGTTGCTCTTTTGTTTCCCAAAAGGTATAAGGCTGATTAATTCGATGTTTATCTAATTTTTCAACAAAACTTAACAAAAATTTTTGAAACTTTAAGAATTTTTCTTTATCTCCTGAAGAGAGTTTATTTAATTGAGATATAAATTCTGGCTTTGAAAAGATTCCTTCAGCTTTAAAATTTAAAATTCTTTTCTTAATATAATCAAGTGGATATTCTTTTATTTTATCTATTAATTTTTCTACGGGGTCATTTGGAATATATGCTATTACAGGTTTTTTTTGAGCTAATGTAGAAGCAAGTTCAGAATCTTTTCCAATAGAATCACTTTCCTGTACCATATAAATTGTACATTTTGCTCTTTTTAGCATTAATCCTTCAAGCAACCCCTTATCTCTTGATTCTTTACAAAATGATTGAGTGGGATCAAAAAATCGTATATTTAGATTAGAGATTTGTTTATCGTCCCTTATTCTTTTTAAAAAATTAAATACCTCTTCATATTCACATTTATTTCTCATAGATGTTGCTACATATACATCTAAATAGCTGTAAATTAAATATGCAAAGGTATTTTCTAAACCCATTTGTTGAAATATTTGTATATCATCACTTTTACATTTTAATTCATTATAAAATTTTATATATTCATTATATTCCTCAGAATTTGTAAATCCTTTTTTTTTTGATAACTCTTCTATTTCTTTTTTTAAGAAATTTAATTCCCTCGCTAATTTTTGACCAGTTAAATAGCCCAAATAATATGTATTTTTCCCATCAATATCATATACTTCATGAATGGATGTTTTTCTTTTTCTATATACCTTGTCTATGTCAATTTCTTTATAGATATCTAATTTTTTTTCAATTTTCTCTTTTGTCTTTTCAGAAAGGAATTTAAATGTGAATCTAAAATTACCAAAGTGTAATAAACTGTATCCTCTAAATTTTTCTATACCAGATTTCAATTCTTTAAATTTTAATTCTTTTTTACCAAAAAAATATTCAAAAAAACTTTCTTTTACCCTGTTTTGATTTAGCAGTAATAATATTTCATTGAATTGTACATAATTTAAACCGTATTTATTAATATCTTTAATTATATTTTCTAAAATCTTCTTTTTTGCATTATTAATAATATCTTCTGAATATTCTTTATCACATAAAAATACAATAAAAGCTTTTAAAAAATTTTCAATTATATTTAGATCAAGAGGCCTTAAGTTAATATCTTCAAATTTCAATATAATTCACTCGAAAAGAAAATTTCTATTTTCTATATATATTTAGAAATTCAATTATTAATATCAAATAAAAAGTTAAAATTATTTCTATCTCGCTTAAAAAAAATTATTTATTTATGGAGTAGGATGAGTTTTTTATGGGAATTAAATTCAAATTTAATAGAAAAACTCCTTTAATTAGATTCAATAATGTTTTTATGAATTTATATTGATTCTAATTATTATTTGAATTTTTTTTCATTTTATCCAGAATTGGTAATAATTCAGGAAATAAATAAGAAACCTGTTCATAAATAGATTCTGCTTTCTTATGGGATTTTCTTTTAAGATGTGCAAAATGAAGTTATTCAAGAATATTAGGATCAAATTTATTTTCTCTAGATGCATTTAAGCAAAAATCTTCTAATTCTTCCTATTCCTCTTGTTTTTTCAAAATATCAACAATGAATAGAAATATTTCAGGAGATCGCTCATTAAATTCAATCCAACACTTTAATGCATAAATTTTTGCACTATCAAAGTCATTTTGAAGAAAATATGTTTTAGCATTATATTCTAAAAAAAATGCTTTAAAATGAAAAAATTTCTATTTAATTCAATAATGCTCAAGGCTTTATCAATAAATACTTTTGCTTTTTTTAAATTCTGGTTAATATCTATATAATATTTCAAAAGATTCATATGTGTAATTAAATCAGATTCATATAATTCAAGAATCTTTTCTGCGGTGCTGAGAAATTTTTGATACATCTGATAACCAAAATATGAGAGTTGCATATTATGCAACATATCAATATCATTAGACCGAAATTTCAAATATTTCTCACCCCATTGAATTGATGCTTCACTTTTTTTTAACCTCGCTGTGATCTTATAAAGCATTCGGAAAATTTCAAGTGCTTGGTCAGTATCTTCTTTAATTTTTTTTAGTTCAGAATTTAGCTCTTCCTCCATTTCTTTTAATGATGGTTCATCCATTGGTAGATCTTTCCAAGTAGTTGAAAAGCCTTTATCATATTCTAAAAATTTTCTCATGAAATAGTGTTCAAAATCGGTTAAATTTCGCATTTGGGTAAAATCTAACTTCAAATTGAATCCTTTTATGATATCAACAATAATTCTATAACCCTCATCGCTTAATTGAAAATTGAAATTCTCGAATATGAGTTCTTGTAGAACACCTCTCTGAGTTCTGAATTCAATTTCATAAAGAAGCATTTCATAAATCATATCATTTGGCATTAAAAACCAAGGTTCGTCCTTATTATCTCTTATTGGAAAGAAGCCACGTATCTCTCGCCATTTTTTTAATGCGTATTCCAGATTGACATTATCAATTTTAAATTTATTTCTAAAATCCTTCTGGAGCAAACCGATATTTTCCAGATCCTACTCAATATGGTCTTGAAATAACTGATCTACAGGGAAATGAGAGAGATAAATTCATAAATATAATTAAATTGAATGAAGGAAACAAAATTGAGGCTTTACGAGAGATGTGGAAAAATAACAACCAGAAATTACATTTTACCAGAGGGGATCTTAAAGGGTTTCTGGAAAACAACACGAGCCTGGACTTTCGGACATAAAATTTCAAATTTATAGCAAAATTAATGATAAGAAGAATAAAATAAGATATTACCCATCTTAAAGCAAAAAAAGAATTATTTTTTTAGTCTCGCTAAAGAAATTATTTCTTTTATTTTATCTTTTTCTTGGAATTTTGAATAATCTTTAAAATAATCTCTAATAATCGAATATTCTTGGGGGTCGAATTTATCTTCAAGCCAATGAAGTTTAGATTTAAATGGAATTAAGGAATAAAGATTATATCCTAATTCTTTAGCTTTTTCTTTAGCTCCTTGTTCTCGATCTATTAAAACCACTACATCATTACATATAACTTTTTTATTTCTTTGCTTAGCTTCATAAATCAATTGTTTTTTTACGAGATGTGCTGATTTAAATTTAGTTACTAAATCATCAACAAGTATAATTGTTTCACCATCCTCAAATTCACCCTCTATTAATCTATGTTCGCCATAAGTCTTAATAAATTCCTCAAAATCCTTAATTTCTCTTCCATTAACAATTTTTCGGTTATATAACGAAGGAATTTTACTAAATAAGGTAATAACTGTTGCAATTTGTGTACCTGTTGTTGCTAAACCAAGAATTTTATCAAATTTGAATATTTCATTTATAATTAGTAGACTAAGAGCTTTTCCTATTGCTTCCAATATGGAAGCTCCTTTTTTTTTACTTGAAATATCTCTAAGAGAAATATAGACTGGGCTCCATAATCTACTATTTAATATCCACCCTTCTTTTTTATCCTGAAACCATGTTTTAATTGCTCCACAATCATATAATAGATCAAGTATATATCTACCTATTTGTTCTTTCTTTTCAAGCCAATTATCAATTTTCTTAAAGTTAAAGTTTAACAAACACTCTGGTATTAAGCTAAAACTCTCATTAGGTAGAATTATAATTTTTTCCACCATAATAATAACTTCATATTTTTTTTTTTATATAAATTCTTCAAAATTTTTTTGTTGCCTACTTAATAATGCCAGTAATTATAAAAACTCCACAATTATTTAAAGAGATTATTGTTTTTTATTTTTTCCATATTATTAGAATTATGTCGATATATTCATATTTTCACTTAGATATTTAGCCAAATTTTTTTTAGGGTTCTTTAATATTAACTATTTCTTTCGAGATATATAAATTTAGTCTTAAAAAATAAAGAGACTCCTAAAAAATTTAATAAAATGTAATTATTTTTAATTTTTAGATTATTTAAAAATAATTCTGGGCTTTAACGACATAATTCTCTAAAAGTCCCAAAAAATGAAACATTTAAAAGATTTTAATATATTTAATATTTATGCAAAATTTTGAGTTCTCAGAAGACACTTCAATCAAGAACTTTTTAAATAGAAAGGCAATAAATTTGTTATGTCTTTTAAATAGAGAATCTGAACTTTTAAGTGGAGATTTTTTGGATCTAGTGAAAAATCGTAAATTGATGTCAAAAAGTTCTTTTTTCAGATATGTTTCATGTCTTGAAAAATTTAATTTACTCAGTAAAAACCACTGGAAAGAAAGAAAAAAAGGATATTTTGTATATTATAAACTAACAGAAAGAGGAAAGGAACTACTTAATATGATGATAGAATATTTTTCAAAAAAATCGTTATTTTAACGTGAAAAGAATGAATTTTATTATAGTTTTAATTATACAGAAATTTTACAAATTAAGTTGTAATTTTATAATTAAGTGTTTCTGTTAGATTTATTCAAATAAATCTAAATTCTATTTTTATTCACCCATTTCTGCTTGTAATTTTAATAATTTTTTTCTTTCTGAGGCGTATTCTTCATTCGATACCTTTTCTTCTAGCCAATCTTTCTCAAGTAGTTCCATTTTTTTACGCATTTGCTCTAATTGTTTTTTCTTTTTTGCCTTCTCAAAGTTATTTAACGCTTTTTGGGCTAATTTTTTAATTTTTTCATTTTCATTTTTAAGGAGTTTTTCTATATATGGTATAATTGGCTTAGCTATTTCAGTTTTTTTCCTAGTAATTTCCTCTAAACGTGTTAATAACGTTAATTTTTCCTCGCTATTTTCTGTTTCTAAACCTTTAGCCATTAAAGGGATAGCAACATCTTTAACAAGTTCGTCTAAGTGTTTATTTATTTGAGATCTTAATTTATTATTAGTAAATCTTGATAAATTGTCTTTTCGATATTTTTCAATAATTAAAATTGGAATTTCAGGAGGCCAACTCATCATTTTTTCTTTATCAATTAATTGAACAATGCCACCATCGATATTTTTATTATTTTTATAAAATATTTTCATCTTATATCCAATCCCCCGTAGTTAATTTTGTTGGTAAATACTTATCGCCTAAAAAGTCAAATCCATGAGAAGAAAAGGCTTGGATTTCCGCCTTTATTTTTAATTTAAGGGCTAATTTGAGATCTGCTTCCCATTTTTTATTTTTTTTAACGAACTTTTCTTTTAACATATCCTTTATCCTCTTAATGTCATTTGAATTCATAGGAATTCTTGCTTCTTCAGGTATTTTATATTCATCAAGATCTTTAGTTAATACGCCGAGGAGTTTAATATTGGGAGTTGCGAGAAAAGGTGATTCGTAGCTTAACCTTTTAGAGCCTCTCAAATAAACGGAATGAATATAATGTCCATAAGGATCACTATCAACTAATGAAAATATTGGAAGATTCAATTCTTTACTAAGGCGCTTTAAAAACATTCTAACTGCAACGTTTCCAACGCCTTGAGCCGTTATCAGAATACTAGGATATTTTTCCCAGAATTTATGCTTGTTAAGGCGCATCATAGCGGCGTCTTTTTCTATTACTAAAATAAATTCGGCATCTGATTCAATTATATCTATTTCATCTAACATAGTAGATACTTGCCAATATCCACTTCCTTGTCTTTCAAGGTCAATTATTTCAGCACCATCTCTAATTCTAAGCTTACCAACACACGCACCCCTTGGAGCAGCAATAATGTGAGTTGAATTTCTTGTAGTATATAACATAGTAGAAATATCTTCTATACTCTTATCACTATTCTTCTGATCTTTAAATAATCTCACAGCAGTATAGAAAATTTCACGTTTAGTTGCGTAATCATTTGTCTTAAGGAGTTCATAGACATTTTCTAAAACTTTCATTAATCTAGTAATATCTTCAACACTAGCAAGACTGTGAAATTGTTTTTCCACTATCTGCTTTCCTAATAGCAATAAGTCGTTTTCTTCATCCCATATTATATTTGATCCTGACCTCGAGGGCAGTTCAATTGAAGGTCGGCCTGTATTGTAAATCATCTGGACTAATTTATCTATAAGTTCGTTAATTCTACTAATTGTATTTTTTACAGAGAGATCTTCAATTTTAATTGTATCTTCTGGGAATTTTATTTCCTTTTTGTATTGTCCTATTTCTAAATATTGTCTTAATAGATCCTTAGTAGCTTTTAAATCGTAGTTTTTTTTACTTTTTGATGCCATTTTATTTGCCTATTTTATTTTTTTAACTTCCAATATTTTTTCCCACTTTGAATATTAACTAAGACTTTATTTTCCCGTTCAAGTTGTTTAAGTTTAACCTGTAATAATCGGGCATCCATCATATCACTAATTCCTAATCTAAATATCAAGTGCTTAATTGATTGCCATTCATCATTTAAGATAGAGAAGGTTTTTTCTGTTGTTATTATAGGTAATGATGTTTGTAGAGTTTTTTTCAAAGGTTTTTTAATAGGTGTTATTTTTTGTGGAGTTCCGGGTTTTTTAGCCATTGGTATGGGTTGGTAGGTTTTAGGTTTTGAAATTAATGGTGTTGTAGTTAGTTTCTTAGGAGTGGAAGTTTTTTTAGGAATAGTGACAGGAATTTTTCCCATTAATGCAGGAATTTTAGTTTGTATGGACGGTGTAATTATTTTTTCTGGTTGAGGTTTAGGAGAGATTTGAGGAACCTTTATAGCAGGTTTCGGTAGTTTCGATATAATTTTTGATGGAATTATAGGAGGTTTTTCAACTATAGGTACTTCTGGCAATAACACCTTCTCTGGCTTTTCACCAATAGCACTACGCAATAGATTTTCTAATTCAACCTTTTTCAATTTATTTTTATATTTATCTTCATTTTTTGCAATATTATAAAGAGAATTAACAAAAATTGGAATATATTTCAAAATTTTTTTCTCTCTATCCATGCCTTTTCGTATTTTTTCTCTTCTGTTTAAATAACTCTTAATCTGGAGACCAATTTTCTGAAGAGTTAATTTTATTTCTGTCATTAAAATTTCATCTTCAGCCAATGCATTTTTTGACTGAGATTTGAACATAAGATGAACAAATGGACCAGAAACATTTATTATTAGTCTAAGAGGTCCTTTAGGCAAGCCGTTATCATAAACATCTAATTTGTAATTCTCCTTCCACTTGACGGACTGTGCTGCTTTCATTATAGCACAATCTGCACTATCTCGCAATTTCGATGTGCGATTAACATATCTTAAAAGAGCCTCCCTAGGTAATTTTGGACTCTCTAATCCATCTTTATAAGCTAATGCAGCCTCAACCACAAATGCAAGGCCTTTTCCACTCGTAGGTGATCTAGTTTCAGCTGCAACAAAATCTTTTGGCATCATTTCATTGATTTCTCTTTGAGTTTCATTTTCAGTAATACTTTGAAGATCTATTTTGGATTCATCAATATCTTCGAGATTAGTAGAAACGTTTAGATTATATTCGTCAATTAAAATGTTTTTTAATATAGTTGAGCCAATAGGTATTGCTGTATCGGTCGGGGGAGATAAGTATTTAATAGATTTAAAAGCTAGAAATAACTCATTAAATTGATCACTTGTTATTTCAACAGGTTTAGTTTTAGAAATTATAACTTTTTTAATTAATTCTAAATTCTTTTTTCGAACTTCAGGAGATTTAATTTCCGTAATTCCATCTTTTATATTTTTAAACTTCTCTTCTAATTTCTTTTTAACTTCATCCTTTTCATTATCAATTTTTTTAATACTATTCTTAAAATTAGTTATAACCTTCTTTATATCTTTTTCTTGTCCCTTAGAAATCTTCTCTTTATCAAATTTTTTTCTCTGAGATTTAATTTTTTTCTGTATTTCTTCAATTTCTTTACATTTTTCATTGAATTGATTAATTAATTCCCAGTAATTTTTTTTTAAGTCTATATTTTCAATTTTATAGGTTATTAGATGGTCTCTTTTTTGTGTAGATTTTCCCCAGACTCTTGGTTCATAGCGCATTAAATATATTGGAGAAGTCAATTTTGGGGCTCTATTAATATAAAATTTATCTACTACTAATAGATTTAATTTCTCCTCTAATTGCCGTTCAGCTTTATTAGTTATAGTTTTTGCAATTTTTGAGCTCATTCTAACAAAACTGTCCTGTAAGAAGGAAGATATTGTTTTATGTTCAGATTTTGTAATATAATCTTGAAAATCTCCAATATTTACAGAAGAGGGATGTGGTAATGCATATTTTGGTTCTGAAGGAAATATATTAACCCTTCTGGAATAATTAAAATTTTCATTATTTGGATCGATATATTTTATAGTAACATGAGGGTTCATTAGTGCTGTTTTTTTAATATAATCATCAACATAACGTGATATATATTTAATATTCAAATAATTCAATTTTATATATGTTCCATGAAGAAATGATGTTTCAATTTCTGTATGGGGTACAACATATTTCTTTTCATTTTTTGAAGTTGTAAAAAATTGAGAGGCTGTTGCATAAACATCAAATTGTGTTTTGGAAACAGCAATTATTGGTTCTCCTGTCGTATTTTGTGAATCACTAAATGCACTAGGAGCTCCAAACCCTTGACTACCTCTGGTTTGTTTTAATTTTACGCTTTTACTTGATGCTAAATAGATACCGAATTTTCTTAAATCAGAACGATTCATTCCAGTTCCGTTATCAAAAATCTCAAATGTATATCTCATTATATTTTTTTTCCCTAATTCATCTGTCAAAACAGAAGGAGCTTCAGATTCTGTTAATTTAATAATTACAATTGGCTCAATATCTACGATATTCTCAAATGGTTGGAGTAATTTCTCCATATCAAGAACTAAATTTTTTACTAACTTCTCTTTTTTCTTTTTATCTCTTTTTTCTGTAGGTTTTCCTTCAGTTAATATATATTTTTTTTGACTTATTTCTGTTTTTAATTCCATTTCTGAAGTTTTATAACCTTCTCCCTCAATTTCCTTAATTAGATCTTCATTTAATTTGTTTCCAAATTTTATAACATCAAAATCTTTATCTACAGAGAAAGCTGTCTTTGAACCTTTTTTCAATTGTTCCCATTGGAAAGATTCAACCGCATCAATAGCATTGTCCATGAATTCTGCTGCATATTGAACATGTTTCCAATGACCAAACTCAAATCCAACTAACTGAGTTCTCTTTCTCATAAACTCGGCAATCGTGCCTTCTTTTATTTTACCTTCTTGGTCGTCTGTCACTTTTTTTCTCGAACTATTTTTAACTCTACCACAGAATGGATGTTATTTTTATATATTTAAATTTGGTTGTATACTTGTGATATATCTATATTATTAACTCTATAATTTGTTACTCATATTACCTAGTATATTTATCTCCTTTACTGCCTCTTTAATTTCTTTTTTACTTTTCAATTTAAATCAGAAATAATTCTAATATTTAAATTTTTTTCTTTAACCAAATTCAAATGAAAAAATGCAAATAACTATATTTAAAAATAAGGAGTTTATATGTTAATATCAAAAATAAGAGACATAAATTATTTAATAATTTTTTAACCTAAAGATTTCTAAGGAAACATCTATTATTTTTGATGCTATATATCGTTTTGTATTTAATGGAACATGTATAATATTTTTATCTTTGTCAATAATAAAGACTTCATTTGTTTTAGTTCCGAACCCTCTTTCATCACGTCCTACATCATTGGCGACAATTAAGTCAATATTTGATTTTATAAGGCGTTTATAGGCTCTTTCAATAAGCTCTTTTTCAGAAACCTTCGTTTCAGCCTTAAAACCTACAATAAAAACATTTTTATCCGTTTCTCTTGCTATATCAATAATTTTTGGAGTTAATCTTAATCCCAGACTTAATTCTTCATTTTTACTAGAGGAGATTTTTCCTTCTAAATATTCTTTTGGGGTGTAATCACTAATTGCTGCTGCAGAAATGAAAAAATCATATTTATTTTTTGTTAATTCTTCTTTAACTATGTTTAAAAATTCTTTTGTAGAAGTCGCCGGAACCATATCTATATATGCAGGAACCTTTTTGGTACCTTTTCCATATATTAATAAAACATCGCCTCCTCTAACCTTTACTTCCTTCGCTAGTTCAACACCCATTCTTCCTGATGATTTGTTTGAAATAAATCTAATTTCATCTATATACTCTCTTGTGGGACCAGCTGTTATAAGAAATCGTTTTCCCTCTAAATCTTTTACAAGATGCACTAAATCAATTACTCTTTGGATGATATCATCAACTCTTGCAATTTTTGCTTTTCCTTCAGATATTCTTGGACCCAGGATATCAACCCCTAGTCGTTTTAATTTAAGAATATTTTCCTCCAAGATTGGGTGATTGAACATACTTTCATGCATTGCTGGAACAATAATTATAGGAATCTGAGTTCCAAAAGCTGTAGTAACGACTGTGGTTACTACTGTATCGTCGATTCCAGTAGCTATTTTTGAGATTGTATTTGCTGTCGCAGGACAGATTAAAATAAGATCGGCTTTTCCTAACCTTTTGGGTCGTTGTCCTGCTAAATAGACATGTTCAACATTGCCAGTTAATTTTGTTATTGTTGGATTTCCGGTAGCCCAGTGCATTAGATCGGGACCAAGTAATTTTGTGGCAGCTCTAGTCATAACACATACCACTTCAGCACCGAGTCGCATTAGCTCTCTAGATATAATTGGGGCTTGAATTATTGCCACACTACCAGTGACGCACAAGCATATTGTTTTTCCTCTTAAAATAGTTCCCTTAGATTCTAAAATTTCCTTAGAGGGATGATCTTTATTCATATTAATCAAACTCTGAAATATGTAATTTTTTAAATTCAAAATAAAAGTAATGATTATTTCATTAAAATTTTTTCAAAAATAAAACCATAATTATAAATTAACTGATTTTTAATTTTATTTTCATAAAATTTGATAAAATTGAAGATAAAAAAGTTATTCTTGTAAAAGCGAAGGAGCCTCCGGATGAGGTATTAGAAATTTTTATAAATAACAAATTACTTGGATCAAGCAATAAGAAAGATTTAGAAGAAGGTTTCATATTTTAATAAAATTTAAATAATTCGCCAATTAATTGTAATTTATTTCTAATAATCATTAATGAATTTCTATGTTTGATGTAATAATTTCTGGAGCTGGTCCATCTGGTTCTAAATGTGCAGAAATTTTAGCTAAAAATGGTTTTAAGGTTGCATTAATTGAAAAAGATACTAATTGGCGAAAACCTTGTGGAGGAGGTGTAAGTGCGAGGATTTTTAAATATTATCCTCAATTAAGAAAATTCAATATCCCAAAAAAGAAAAATATTGTAATGTTTTCCTCACAATATTATAAATTGGAAAATAGATGGGAAAAACTTAAAGATTACTCAATTGTAATGGATCGATTAGAATTGGATAATATAATGAGAGATGTAGCGGTTGATGCGGGAGTAGAACTATTTGATAAGAATATTTCCTTTGATTATGTAATTAAAAATCAAAAAAAAATTGGAATCAGGACAAAAACACCTTCAGGTGTTAATGAATATTTAGGTAAAATAATTATTATAGCCGATGGAATGAGTTCTAAATTGGCAATAAAATCAGGATTGAGAGAACGATGGAAAACTGAACAACTTGGTATAGCAAAATGTGCTATTTTAGAAGGGGAAAATTCTTTAGATTCAAGTTCTATTTATATTTTCTTTCGGCCTTATAAAGGATACGGATGGATATTTCCTATAGATGAACACCGTTTTAATATTGGTTGTGGGACATTTGAAGAAGATAATTTTAGCTATAATTTAAATGAAATTTACAAGGAGTTTTTAAATAACCCAAATATTAAAGATCTTTTACCAAGATCGAATTACAAACAAATATGGATGGATTCTTATCCCTTACCAAGTGTAGGAGTATTAGAAAAAAGCTTATATGGAGAGAATTTAATGCTTATTGGAGATGCTGCAGGATTTGTATCCCCCATAAGTGGGGAAGGAATACATGCAAGTATAGTATCAGGAGATGTAGCTGCTGAAATTGCAATTAATGCTTTAGAAAAAGAAGATATCTCAGAAAATACGTTAAAAAAATATAAATTTCATCCAAAAATTAAGAAAATAATTCGAAATTTTAAAATAAAACATTCAATGGCAGATTTCTTTTTTGAAAATAGGGGTCAAAATCTTAATACCGTATTTAAAATAGCTGAAAAAGATATAGCATTCAAACAAGAAGTTATAAATATATTTTTATACAATGCTACTCCTCCAAAGGAATTTTTTCAAAGAATAAAAAATACGATTTCTTAAAATTTAATTATAAATTATTAATAAAAAGAATTTGAATGGACCTGACGGGAATCGAACCCGTGACCTCTTGAATGCGAATCAAGCGATCTTCCTCTGATCTACAGGCCCTTATTTAAGATAATTACTATGAGGAAATTAATTTCTACTAACTCTTTTTAAACTACTAAATAATATTTTTAGATCTTCTTTATCGATAGCAACTTTTAATTTATATTTAATATTTAGAATCATCAAAAATAAATAATTTTGATGTATTCTGATAATATACATTAATACATAAAAAAGAAAATTGCAAAACTTAACTAGTAATTGAATTAATTTGGCTAAAATATAATGTCGGAGAAAAATAACTTCCCTAAGCGATATAATTTTTCAGAAATCGAAAAAAAATGGATAGAATATTGGAAAAAAGAAAATATATACAAATTTGATTTAAATAAAGAAGGACAAATATTTACGATTGATACACCACCCGATTTTACAAGTGGGGATTTGCATATGGGGCATATATTAAATCATTCATGGATTGATTTTGTCGCACGATTTCGAAGAATGCAGGGAATTAATGTTTACTTTCCTCAAGGTTATGATTGCCATGGTCTTCCAACAGAATTAGCTGTAGCAGAAGAATTTAAAATAGATAAATATGATAGAGAAAATTTTCTTAAAAAGTGCATTGAATGGACAGAAAATTGCATAAAACGAATGACCAGGCAATTTGATGAATTAGGATATTCTACAGATTGGAATTATATTTATAGAACAATGGATAACACGTATAAAAAGCAAGTTCAAGAATCTCTTTTGGATTATTATGAGAAAGGTTGGCTATATCGCGCTAAACATCCTACACATTATTGCATGAACTGTCAAACTTCTGTCGCTAAAGCAGAAGTAGGATATATGGATGAAGCGGCAAAAATTTGGGAAGTTAAATTACCTTTAGCAAATTATCCTGAAGAATACATTATTATTGCGACGACTAGACCAGAATATATTGAAGCATGTGTTGGCATCTTTGTTCATCCGAATGATGAAAGGCATTATGATTTAATAGGAACTCAGATAAGAATCCCATTTTCAGAAAGAATTGTTCGTGTTGAAGCTGATAAAGAAGTGGATATGAATTTTGGAACTGGAATTGTATATTTATGTACTTTTGGGGATGAGATGGATATACGATTGCAGAGGAGATATAATCTCCCAGTTGTTCAAATTTTTACTAAAGATGGTCTCATGAATGAAAATTCAAAATTTCAGGGTTTGACAATTCTTAAAGCTCGTGAAAAAATTTTAGAAGAATTAGATAAAATGGGATTATTAATAAGCGAGAAAGAATATCAACATCGAATAATAGTTCATACAGAAAGATCTTCCTGCAAGCAACCAATTGAATATCTCCCAATTCCTCAATGGTTTATTAAAGTTAAGGATTTCACAAGAGAGATTATAGAATCTGGAGAAAAAATGAAATGGTTTCCGGAAAAACATAAACGACGTCTAATTGATTGGTGCAAAAGTCTAGATTGGGATTGGGTCATTTCTAGACAGAGAGTATTTGGAACACCTATACCATTTTGGTATTGTAATGATTGTGGGGAAATTTTTTCCGCAAAAAGAGAAGATTTGCCCGTTGATCCAGCAAAAGAAGAATCGCCTGTAAAAGAATGCACAAAATGTAAGAGTAAAGATATTATTGGTGAAAAGGACATTTTAGACTGTTGGATTGACTCAAGCATCACACCTCTGGTTATATCAAAATGGAAAATTGATAATGATTTCTTTGATAAGACATACATGAAAGCCCGAGTTCATAGACCACAAGGCTATGAAATTATCAGAACATGGCTATTTTATACATTATTTCGCTGTAAAAAACTAACAGGAAAAGATCCATTTGATGAGGTTATGATTAATGGGATGGTGGCAGGTCCTGATGGTAGAAAAATGTCTAAAAGTTTTGGTAATGTCGTTTCTCCAGATGAAGTTTTACCCCTATATGGAGCGGATGCACTAAGACAGTGGGCTGCAATGGGTTCATTAGGTGATGATTATCCGTTTGAATATTCATGGATTGAGAAAAATACCAAACAACCTGTTAGTAAAGATAAAATCGATGAAGAAAAAAATAAATTGCCTGAAGATAAATTCAATAGAAAATATGAGAGAAGATACAACCAATTAATAGGGGCTTCTAAATTTCTAACAAAAATATGGAATGCATATAGATTTTTATATTTAGCTAATAAAAGAATTGATTTAAAAGAGATTGACATTGAAATAAATGAATTATCCGCTATTGATAGCTATTTTTATAAAGAATTTAATAAAGTTCTTGAATATATAACAAATTCATTCGAAGGATATAATTGGCATGAAGGATTTGCAGCATTTCGCTCATTTTTCTGGTATGAAATATGTGATGATTACATTGAGGCAATAAAATATAAATTTTATTTAAAAGATGAAGCAATAAAACAAAATGCATTAAAAACCGTATTAAATCTGATGCATAAAATACTAAAGATTTTAGCAATAATAAGTCCTTTTATTTCAGAGGATATTTATTCTATTCTCTTTAAAAATTATATAAAACAGAAATCAATCCATTTTGAAAAATGGCCAGTTCCTTATAAAGGAATTTCAGAAAAATTAGCTGAACAAGGTAAATTTGGTATAGAAATTATTAAAAATGTTAGAATGGTTAAATCTTCAAATAAAATTCCATTGAATCAAGAATTAAATAAAGTTATATTAATTTTAGACATTAATAAAGCAAAAATGTTGGAAGCGCTACAAATCGATATTAAAAAAACAATTAGAATTAAAGAATTAATAGTAATTGATAAAGAGACACAGAGATCATTAACTACACCCGATATAGAAGAGAAGATAGAAGATTTAGGTTTAAATATTTTAATTTATAAATAACTTTCAACCTATTGGAGCAATAAATACTTTCTATTAAATTATTGTTCGCCTTCAAGTTGAGAAATTATTTGTTTTTTCATTTCTTCAACGTTTGTTGAGAAACCGAAAGTTTCAGCGAATTTTTGGTTTGTAGTTAACTCGTGAGATCTTCCTTTTTTAATGGCGTTAATAAATTCATTATCTAATAACCATTTAACATGTTCATAAGCGCCAGAACCACGTATTTTAACAAGTTTTGATTTCAGAATTGGTTGTTTTAGGGCAATAATAGTTAATGTTCGCATTATTCTTTGGGGAATAAGGCCTCCAGCAGCAAACCTTGCAACTTTTTCGGAATATTCGGGTTTAATTTGCATACTATATTTATCTCCAATTTGAACGATTTCAATTGCAGTGGTTCTATCCAGAAATTCAAATGCGAGTTCATTGATTATATTTTTTATTAAATCTTGTTTAATCTCTAATTTTGAAGAAAGTTCTTCAAGCCCAAGTGGACGACCTGCGACAAATAAGGCGGCTTCAATTTGATTTTTGTGAAAATCTAAATCAAGTCTTTCTTTTCTTTCTTCATCCGATAATTCTTGAATTTCTGGTTCAACTCTATTAATTTCTTCTTTTATCAAGAATTCATCTATTGGTTTAACTTCTTCTTCTGTAGATTCATCTGTTGATTCAACTTCATCTGCTCCTATAGATTCATCTATTAATTCAATTTTATCTTCTGCTGTAGATTCATCTATTGATTCAATTTTATCTTCTTCTATAGATTCATCTATTAATTCAACTTCATCTTCTTCTATAGATTCGTCTATTAATTCAGCTTCATCTTCTGCTGTAGATTCATCTATTAATTCAACTTCTTCTTCTGTAGATTCATCTATTAATTCAATTTCATCTTCTTCTAAAGATTCATCACTAGATTTATCTTGCTCTAATTCATTATTTTTATTATTTTCTTCTTCCATGCATATCAAAAATTTTTTTTTTATTCTAATAATTCTTTGTTTGTCATTTAATTGTAATTGAAATATCTTCAAAATCTTCTGCTTGAAATATATTTATTTTATTGGAAGTTCCTAAGAACATTAATGAAAGGAACATCCTAACAAGAGCAAACTTACGGGAAATTGTATCCTCTTGTTCATTTTTTATTAAATTTAAAAGTTCAAAAAATGAGATATAATCAGTATCATTAAGATCTAGGGAAGCTTTAATTTTGTTATACCATCCATCGATCAATTCTTCAATCGTTTGTTCTTTTCCTGTAATATGTTTTAATAACTCTTTGGGTAATCTTGCTTTTGATTTTTTAAATTGTACCAATTGTTTTGCTTCTTCTCTTCGTTCACGTGCGCGTCTTAATTTTTCTCGTTTTTGCATTGTTTCTAAAATTGCAGATCTCATTGCAGAAAAGAGTTCTTCCCTAGTAGCGACTTTCTTTTTTGGTTGAATTGGTTGAGAAAATGCTTTTGGAATTGAACGTCTAGTTCGTTCCCTTAATTCTTGTATTTCTTGTTCTTGCTGTATTTTTTGTTCATGTTCAATGACATCCTTTATTTTTGTATGATGAATAGTTGCTGCACCTAAAATTGCCATTCCAGAAATTCTAAAATTAATAAAATCTTCTTTAAGCATCTTTTCAAAGAATTTATGAATTATGGGTGTGAAATCTTGATTTAAAAATGTTGAATCCTTTAATAACTCCGGATCCAATAGTGAATTATATGGAGGTTTTTGCCAGAATTTTTTATCACCTTCAATTTTTTTTTTCATTTCTTCTGTTATTTCTTCTGATAATTCACTATCTTCTTCAAATTCTGCGATTAATTCTTCTTTAACTTCAATTTCCTTTTGGATTTCAGGCAATGGTTTTTCAATTGAATTTATTTGATCATTAGTTGATTTCGAAATGTTTGGGGTTTCATCTTTAGGCTTTTTAGGGCATTTATGTTGAGATAGCCTTTGAAAGATTTTTCCACAATAAGGGCATTTTGGCATATTTACATTCTCCTTCTTTTTTTTAAGTTTCCTCCAATTCCAATATTTGTTTAGCTTCTTTTTCTAAATCCACACTAAAAACATCTGTAATTCCACCTTGCATTGAAACACCGTATATTCTATCTGCGTTTATAATATTTTCCTCACGGTGACTAATAACTAAAAATTGAGCTTGTTTAGCGAATTCCTTAATAACAATCGAGACACGATGAACATTAGGCCCATCAAGTGCAGCATCTATCTCATCCATAATATAAAATGGTGCAGGATAAAATTCTTGGACGGCAAAAATGAAAGATAATGCAACTAAAGCCTTTTCTCCGCCACTTAAAATTTCAAGTGAACTAATTTTTTTACCTCTTGGGCGAGCTTCTATGTCAATTCCTCCTTCAAAAGGTTTATCTGGCCGTTCTAATATCATTTTAGCCGAACCACCCGGTGATAATTTTTGAAACACACTTGAAAATTGTCTATTAATCTCATGGTAAGCTTTCATAAAATTTCTAGTTTTTTCTAATTCAATTTTATCAATAGAGTCAAGAATCGCCTTTCTTTCTCTTTGAATGGTTTGTCTTCTCATATCTATTTCATCAAATCGCTCTTTAACGTCATCATATTGATCAATAGCTTTAAGATTTACTGGTTCAAGTTTCTTCTTAGCATTTTGCGTTTCGATAATATCAGTTTGAAGTCCTTGTTCTGTAAGTTCTTCAGTTACTGGTGGAAGAGCCCCATAATCTTTACCTCTTTCATAAAGAGTTTCAATCTGATCAGTTGTAATGATTTTTTTTGATTCAAGATTATTCAATTTGGAATGTTCCATCGATAAATCTGCTTTTAGGGAGGAAATAACATTTTGCATTTCTTTTTGTTTTTTCCAGGATTCATCTTTTTTAATCACTATCTCATCGATTTCTTTTTGTTTTTCTATTTTTTCATTATTTACTTCGGTAAGAGTTTCATTAATTTTTTCGATATCTTTTTTAATTTGTTCAATGAGTTGATTAGAATTTTCAATTTCTTCTGCTAAAGTTTTAATTTGTTGTTCTCGTTCTTTATTTTTAGATAATTCATTAAAGTCTTTTTGTTGTTTCTGTAAATTTTTATTCATATCTTTCAAGTGTTTTTGAATTTCCTTCTGCTTATTGAATTCCTCATCTTTATGGTTTTTTAATTCATTAATTGTAATTTGTTCCTCATCGATTTGCTTTTGAATTTCTGCTTGAGAAATAGTTTGTTCCTCAATTTTTTTATTATTATCATCGATTTTATTATTCGAGTCAACATTTTCAGTTTTTAATTCTTCAATAGAATCTATGAGTCGCTGAATATTTTGTAGAGCTCTCAAATCATCAGTTATTAATTCTAGATTTTGATTTTCTGAATCAATTTGTTTTTGTAATTGTGCTGTTTTTCCCCAGAATTTTTCTTTCTCTAATTTTAAATCGTCAATTTTGTTTTGATGTGCTTCTAATTCTTTTTTCCTTGTTTCAATGCTTTTATTTGTTGCAATAATTTCATTATTCTTTTCTACAATTTCTTTTTCAATAGATTTAATATTTTCCTCAATTTCAGTTATATTTTCCAATAAATTTTGTATCCCTTTGAGATCTTGTAAATTCTCTAGAACATTATCAAGTGCTTTTTGACTATTATCAATTTTATCTTGAATCTCTTTCTTTATAGTCCAAAACTGTTTTTTCAACTCTTTAATATTTTCTTGTTCTTTATTTAATTGTTCTTTCTCTTTGTTTTTCTCATCAATAAACTTATTTTTTTCAGTGATCTCGTTTTCAAATTGTATAATTTTATTTTTTATTTCTTCTGATTGAGAAGAGAAGTCATCTAATTTTCTTTTATCCTCTGATAATTTTTGTTCGAATGATTCCTTTTTTGAATTAAAAACAGTTAGTTTTTGTTTATGATCATTCAATTCATTTAATTGGGAATTAATACTTTCAGAAATTTCTTCTAACTCTTTATATAAATCTTGACTTTTTGATAATGTTAATTTTCTTAAAGCAAGATAAACATTTTCTAATATTTCCATTAAATCTTGGACGAAATCGTCAATATTGGAGGTTGATTCTTGGACAGCAATGTCTGTAGATTCTTTTACGGATGTAAGTAATTGAGAAATTGAAGAGTCTGCATTTTCAATATATAAATTCAAAGTTTGAGTGAAAGAATTCAATGAACCACGAATATTCTTATCAGATAATTCCTCCTTATTAATTTCTTCTATAATTTTCATCATTTCAACAATATCATAGATATATGTTTTAAAATCTTCAGCAGATGTTGAAATTGCTTCAAAATTTGATTCTTGAATTGCAGCTTTTATAGATTCAACAGAAATATGTATATTTTGGGTTAATATATTTAAAATTTGTAAAATTCCTGTTAAATTTTCTTTATTTTGATCATAATCTTCTTCAGAGACCATAATTCGGTCTAAAAGGGCTTCTTTCTCCTTATTCAATTCATTTATTCTTTTGTTAATATTTTCTTTCTTTTTAGAGAGATTAATAACATTAGAATTTGTTTCATTCAAGTCCTCGGAAAGTGACTTTATTTCTAAGTTAAGATTTTTAATTTCTCGCTTAAAATTTTTTTGATTCTTTTGGAGAATTCTTAATTCAGTTTTATTATTAGAGATCCTGGTATTATATTCATTAATTTCAGATTCTAATGTATTTTTTTTCATTTGAATTAATTCATAACTCTGTTCATTTTTTTTAAAAGTATTTTCTTCTTGCAAAAGTTGTTTCTTAATATCTGCTATATTCTTAATAAAATCATCTTTCTCTTTCATCAATTCTATTATCCTTACTTGAACTTCCTTTCCTTCACTCAATCTTTTGAATTCTTCTTCAATTTCAGTTTTCTTTTTATTGAGTGTATTGATTTGGTTTTTATTCATTTTTATCTCTGTATTTAAAGACGAAAAAGATGAATGTAAATCAGAGATAATTTTATTTATATTACTTTTTTGGTTCTCGATTTCAGTTATTTGCGATTCCAAATCTTTTTGAACTTTATTTTCATTTTTAATCTGGTTTTTAATTTCTGCTATTTTTTCTCGAATTTGCTGCTGTTTTTGTTTAGTTTCATCAACGACTTTATCAATGTCTTCTTCTTCCCCCTTTAGTTTTTCTAGTTCGGTTTCAAGTTCAACTTTTTTATTCTTATTTCGTTTAATATTATTTTTCAATACCCCAATTTCAGCTTTGAGTGAAGAGACATTTTGTTTTATTGTAGAGATTTCACCTTTAAAACCTGCAACAATTTTTGTATGTTCATTAATATCTCCTTCAATTTCTTTATGCTTTGATTGACTAATTTCAAATGAGTTTCTAGAATTTTCTATTTCTTTTTCAATATTAGATATATCTTTCTGGACATCTTCAATCAAATCATCAAATGTTTGACCCTCTTCCAAAACCTTTAGCTGTTTTTCAAGGTTCTCCTTTTTTATTTTTGATTTTTCGAGGGATTGTTTTTCTATTTCCATTGTTGTTTTATTAGAACTAAGTTCTGTTTTAATTTTAGTGATTTTTTCAGAGATATCTTCTCGTTCCTTTTCTTTCTCACTTATCGCTTGTTGAAGATTTTCCATTATAAGAGCTTCTTGTTTATAAATATCCTCTTGTCTATCAATTTTTCCTTTAAATTCTTCAATGATTTCTTGGGTTTTTTCCATATCTTTTTCTAATTGTTCCTCTTCCGCTTGTAATTTGGATATTTTTAAAGCAATTAATTGCGAATTATAATGGTTAATTTTTTCATCTAATTCCTTCCATTTTAACGCATCATTTTTTTCTCTCTCAACCTTTTTCAATTGAGAAGATACTTCTGAGAAAATTGCTTCAAATTTTCCTAAATCACGTTCTGCTTTATCTAATTTTTTAAGAGTAGCATCTCTCATTTCATCATATTTTTCTAAACCGATAAGCGTTTCAATGAATACGCGTCTATCAGCAGAATTCATATGAGTTAATTCCACTATTTTTCCTTGTAAAACAAATTGATTTGAGCCATCAGGGTCAATATTTGCTTGTGCTAAAGCATTTAGTAATGCTGACCGGGTTGTAGTCTTTCCATTAATTAAATATTTACTTCCTATTGTTTTTCTTACTTCTCTTGCTATTTCAAATGTATCTCCACCACCAGGAAATATTCCCTCTGAATTATCAAATGTAATAGCTACCCTTGCAGTTGAGGCAGGCTTTTCTTTTTGGGTTCCAGCAAAAATTAAATCCTTTAGTGATTCAGCCCTCATAGTTTTTTTCGATAAACGTCCAAGACAAAAACATAATGCATCGATAACATTCGATTTTCCAGCACCATTTGGACCCACAATACATGTAAAACCTGGAGAGAGCTTAATCGTAACCGTTCTATCTCCAAAGGATTTGAAACCAGTCATACTGATTTTCTTTATAATAGTCATAAGATGAAAAACCTTTTGATCTAATATCTTACTTTAATTTAAATAAACACATTTATTTATAATTATTTTCAATTTCTTATAATTTATTTATTGGATTTTATGACACAGAATTTTATTTTTTATGAAATTTTCTCGCATTCTTTATTAATTTCACGCATTACTTTTGCAAAAGAAGCCCATAACTGTTGAGAGAATTGACTTACTAATATGGTATCTGTTCGTCTTGAATCTAAACATTTTAATTCTTCTTTATGAGATTTAATTTTTGTTTTCCAAATTTCCGAAAAGATTTCCTGTAGATTTATCTTTACTTTTTTTGCAATTTGTTCATATGTTTCATCGATATCTGCCTCCTTTTGCAATTTTTGAAGTTGTTCATATCTTCTTTTTTCTTTTGCATGCGTTAAATCTTTACAATCAATAATAATTTGAAATGGATTTTTTTTACCATATTCGCACCCTTTTAGATCGCACTCATTACATATTTCTTCAAATGAGATTGTATACTGAGAAAGACCAGTTATTGAATATTTTAGAGTCGCCATTATCTTATATTTTTTTTTTCTCTTTAATAAATTAAGTGCTTATATCATATTTTAACTTTAATTAACAAGTAAATCAATAAGGTTAAAAAATAATTTGATAAGTTATAATAGTGCGCCCGGGGGGATTTGGACCCCCGACTTCACGGTTATATCGGCAGTAATTTTTACTTCAGCCGTGCGCTCTAACCAAGCTAAGCCACGGGCGCAAAATCTCAAGAAATATATTAATAAGTTTAATAATCTTGGATTTAAATAAAAAATTTACTTTTTTAATATATCATAAGAAAAATTTTTATCATTTCTATTTTGAAAGCTAAAGTTTGTATTATTTCTGGAACACCCGGAACGGGGAAAACTTTTTTGACAAAACTAATTAGTAGAAAAATAAACACATTTTGTGTTTTTTTAAATGAATTAATTATTAATGAAAGACACACATTGAATTATGATAATGCAAGAGAAACATGGGTAGTAAATGAAAAAACATTGATTCCGCGATTAAAAGAAATCATAAAACTAGAGAAAAGAAGTAAAAATTATGAATTAATTATCATTGAAGGTCATTTATCCGATTTAGTTCCTAGTAAATTAATTGATTATGGAATTGTTCTTAGATGCCATCCCAATGTATTAAATAGTAGATTGGAAAAAAGGAATTATAAAGAGGGAAAAATTAAGGAAAATGTACAAGCCGAAATTTTAGGTGATTGTGTTTCTTTCCTATTAGAAAAAAAGATAATAAAAACGATTATGGAAATTGATACAACAAATGAAAATTTTGAAGAAATTGCTGAAGATATGGTTTCAATAATTAAAAATGATAAAGGTTTTGAAAAATATGCGTTAGGAAAGGTAGACTGGCTAGAAGAGTTATTTACAAGTAATCGTATGAATGAATTTTTTGAATAAAAATAAAATTTTGGGTGCTTTTATTTATTATGAAAAGAAGAAAAATTAAAGGCTAACTATTAATTGCATTTCGAGATTTTAGAAACGGATGGACTCGCAAGAATTGCGAAAATTGAAGTGAACGGTAAAAATCTAATAACACCTAATTTATTTGCTGTAGTTAAACCTTCAGGGAATTTAATTACCCCGTATGAGCTTAAAAGATTAGGGGTCGATTGTATATTTACAAATGCATATATATTATATCAAAATGAAATTTTAAAAGAGAGAGCATTAAGGAATGGCATTCACAAATTACTAGATTATGATGGTATTATTGCAACAGATTCCGGAGCTTTTCAGCAATATATGTATAATGACAAAATAGATATTAATCCAGAGGACATTGAGCTTTTCCAAGAGAATATTGGTTCAGATTTTCCTGTGATTTTAGATATCCCAGTGCAACCAAATGATACTTACGAAGTTGCAAAAAATAAAGTTTTAAAAACTATTGAAAGAGCAAAAGAAAACATAAAAAGAAGGAAATATACTAAATCTGAATGGATGGGACCAATTCATGGCGGAAAATATAAAGATTTGCTCGAAATGAGTGCTAAAGAAATGAGTAAATTAGATTTTGGTATATATGCTATTGGAGGGTTAGTTAAATTTTTTATCGATTATCGTTTTGATTTAGTAGTTGATATTTTATTAACTGTTAAGAATAATATTATTCCAAATAGACCATTACATATGTTTGGTTTAGGACTCCCTCAATTTTTTTCTTTAGCTATTGCTTGTGGATGTGATTTCATGGATTCGGCAGCTTTTATGTTATACGCTAAAGACGAGCGATATTTTACCCTATCCACCGGAACTAAAAAATTAGGTGAATTGGAAGAGTTTCCGTGCGACTGTCCAGTTTGTTTTAACTTCACTCCCAAAGAACTGATGACTTTCAACAAAAAATTAAGAACAGAATTATTGGCAAAACACAATTTACAAGTATCTTATTCAGAATTAAAGACAATTAGACAAGCTATAAGGGAGGGGAAATTATGGGAATTAGTAGAAATAAGAACTCGTTCCCATCCAAGTTTAATTAGAGGTTTAAACATATTAAAGAAATATTCTGGTTTTATTGAAAAATATGAAAAAAGATATAAAAAAGGAGGTTTATTTTACATTTCTTCAGAAACACTTAATCGTCCAATAATTACACGCCTAATAAAGTATATAAAAAACACTTACATTGTTCCTGAATCAGTTAAATACGTTATAATATTACCAGAATTAGATGTTAATAGAGAGACTTCTCCAATAATAAAAAAATGGCTTAATTTTATAGAGAATTTTAAGGGAATAAATAGAAAATTGATCCATGTGATTTTTATGACAACACTCTTTGGAACAGTACCTTTAGAATTGAGTGATTCTTATCCATTTGGTCAGAATGAATCAATTGCATTTCCAGATCAATCTAGTGAGCTATATAAAAAATCTGTAAGGGATTCGGTAGATTTTTTCAAAAATTATGCCAAATTTTATCAAAAATGCGGAATTTTGGTTCCAAAAAGCTATTATAATCAATTTAATGAAAAAAAAGAATTTATTTCCCATCCAATAGAAGACTTAAAGCCTTATTTAGAAAATAACTTTCATAACAATCTGATTGAAAGCGATTCACTAGAAGAAATTTTAATTTTTTTTATTGAAAATTAATTTTTAATAAAATTTGTGGTTTAAGGTGGAGTCTTTAGAAATTATAAAAGCATTCGGCCATGCAAATATCCTAGGGGCACATAAAACAACTATTGAGATTACAAAAGATAAAGATTTAACTTTAAGAGGAGAGTGCATAATTGGAATTAAAGCAGATAAAGCATGTTCTGATTTAAATATTAAATTAAAACAAGAAATTAGGAAAGAAAGTAAATTTAAAGTTGTAATAAAATTAAATGATATAAGTGAAACTTTTTATGGATGGGGTCATAAAGATTTAAAATTAATAAATTCTAGAGATATCGTTTTTAGAAAGAGTAATTTCATTTGTGACCGAACAATTTTAATAAATTGCACCAAATCAAGTCAAGATTTAAGCCGCATCTTGATTGAGAAATTAAAAAATGAAAATCAACTAATTGAAATGACTATTGAATTATCAGATGAAGAAGAAAATATTCATTATTTAAAGATTGAGAGAGAAAAATCAAACTCCATTAAAAAATTATTTTCAAAAAAAAAAATTATCGAAAAAAAATATCGCATTTTAAGGAACCAAGATTATGTTTTATTTCCTTTAAAAGAGGACATTTACACTCAAGAAAAAATTATAAAAATAATTGAACAAAAATCATTTATGGAGATAATTGTTAGCAAACCAATAATTAATGAGAAATATAAATTTAAAGATATAATCGGGGAATTAAAAAATAAATTAGATAGCAACTATTTGTATTTAATTCCAAGATCTTTTGACATAATTGGGTCAAAAAAATCAAAAAGATTTGCAATTATTGAATTTCCAGAAAGTACAGATATCGAAATAGAAAAATTAGACCAAATTAAAAAGACAATAGCCGTTGCGTTACTGAATGTAAATAAAAGTATTAATTCAGTTTTTGAGAAAAAAAGTGAAAGAGAAGGAACATATAGAACTAGAAGATTAAAACTTTTAGCAGGTGAGGAAAGATCAGAAACAATACACAAGGAAAATAACTGTTTTTTTAAATTGGACATTAAAAAAGTATTTTTTTCTCCCAGACTAGTTCATGAAAGGCAGAGAATAACGCATTCAGGTATTAATGAGAATAATATCGTTTTGGATTTATTTGCTGGGGTAGGTTCGTTTTCAATTCAGATAGCAAAAAAGTGCAATTCGAGAATTTTTGCTATGGATATAAATCCTGATGCAATTAAATACTTGGAGGAAAACATTAAAATTAATAAAGTTGAGGATAAAATTACTTGTTTTCTCATGGATGTTAAAAATCTTCTGAATAAAAATAATGATCTAGGAAAAAGACTCAAAAATAAAATGGATAGAATAATTATGAATTTGCCTAAAAATTCAATAGATTATTTAGAAGTAGCATGTAATATGATAAAAAAGAAAGAAGGGATTATTCATTTTTATAGTATATCTGGAGAACCTTATCCTTTAAAAAATATCAATACAAAATTTAAATTAAAATTAGAAGAATTGAATTTTAATATTGAGAAAGTCTTAACAACAAAAATTGTTAAAACATATAGTCCCTATAAATATCTAACTGTGATGGATGTAAAAATCAAATAAGTAAATATGGTAATTATGATACCTTTCTACCTCTTATGAACGGTTCCATAATTGTTGGTTTAAATAAATTAATTAAATCGATTGAATCAGTAAAAATTCCAATAGTTTTTTTATGCCTTGTTATTCCGATAGAAATAGTAGCGGAATCTATATTTAAAGCAAAAATACCTTCATTAGAATAATTAATAATTTGATATCTTTTTCTTATTTCTTGAATAAATTCATTATCGGCTTGTTCATCAATTTTTCCTGCAACCCAAACATTTACATTTTCATGTAAATTATTTAGAATTTCTAATAAACCATATCTTTCGAGATCCCGAATATTTGGTAAAACTAATCGAATATTTCGCTTAGTGTTTTCTATATGGTTTTTGAAATAATTTTCCATAGCAGAAATATCTGAAATTATTCCTGTTCCTTGAAAGTTAATATCTTGTTTAAATTCTACTATTTGAGTTTCTTCGTGATCTTTCCGAATTATTTTTTGAAGTTCTGCCACTTTTTGCTTATAATTCACCAATTCTTCAAAAATTAACGTTCTGGTTTCTTCCAACTCTTTCTGATTATTAAGATTTTTTTCAAAATCCATTTGTTTTATTAAAATTTGACTTAAAGCCTTGTTAAATTTGGCTTTTAAATCAGCAATTTTTACCTCTCTCTCTTGCATTTTAAGTTTTAAATTAGCATATTCTTGAAGACTTTCATTCTTTACTTCTAAGATTTGTGCTTTTGCATTCAAAAGATCTTCTCGATCTTTTAATAAATATTCATTCTTTTGTCTATATTCATATAATTGTTGTTTGAGTTTCATTTGCTCTAAAGATAAAATTTTAACCTTTTCTTCCATTTCTTCTGTGTTTTTTATTTTAATCTCCATTAATTTCATTTCTGAATTTATTGCTTTCAAATCTCCTTCAAATTTAACTTTTGCAATTTTGGTTTCATTTAATTCTGACTTCAATTGTGATATTTTTTCATTTAAATGGATAATAAAACCTTCTTTTTCTTTTAATTCTTTCTGGAGGTTTTTTATTTCAAGTTCATTTTCTAAACTCATTTATTTCTTCACAAATAAAAGATGATTATTATTATAAGTTTAGAGAAGCGATTATTAAAACTCTTTTGAATAATAAAAAATTTTTTATATTATTAATTATCATCGAGAAATTTATCTTTTAAGTTTATTAATTTAATTAAAATTGGCCAAAAAACCATTTCGTATTATTTAGACACTGGGTTTAATAGGATTGAATGTTTTAAAATTAACTTAATGATTTTACCTTTTATTGTTTTTTTTATGTTTTAAAACACCAAAATTATTTTTACAATGAAATCATATCATCTTTTTAATTTAAAAGAAAAATTTAACTTAAATGACCTTTTCTTTAAAAATAGATTTAGATTAAAAATAATTCTATCAATGGACCTATAGCCTAGCCTGGATTTAAAGATTTATTAAGACCTTCAAATGGGCACATAGGGTATCGGACTTCTAATCCGAGGGTCGGCGGTTCAAATCCGCCTAGGTCCGCTAATTTAAGGATTCCTAAAATTCTTGAAGTAATTGAACTATTAATATAATATTGAGTTATCTAATCCCCTTCAATTACTTCTTGGAGGTGTTAATGATTCTATATGTTCAAATCGTTATAATTATTCTATTTTTAGAATTAGAGTAAGGTTTTTTTGATATTGTCGGTAATATACTCAAATAAAATCGTGTAAAATTAATAATTCATTAATATCTTAATTTTATTAAGAATAATTAGTTATTTCTTTTTATAAATCTAATATTAAATTGAATTAATAATTTTAAAGTTATTTTTTTGATAAAAAGAAAGAATTTTCATCATAAGGGATTAGTTTATTCCTTTAATTGGAATTTGGAAAATCATAAAAAATTAAAAGAGATTTCAAATAACCCAGATATTATTAAACTTTGGAATTTCTTTGAAAGAATTGGAAAAGGAGATATACCGAATCAACTATTTAATGATTATAATCTTCCAAGAATATCACAATTTAAATTATCAGGAATTAGTCCTAAATTACTTGGATCCTTTAAAACAAAATTGATAAGACAAGGAAAAATAAAACGATTAGATGAAACCTCTAAATATGCTAAAATGGTTCAAAGCGTATTTAGAAATTTTAGACAGAACGGTTTAAAAGAAAAACCCAATCATGAAGCCGTATTAAAAAATATTCTCATAAAAGATGAGGAATCCCTTGCTATAGAAATTCCAGTTTGGAAAAGAGGTCAAAATGGATCTTTAACTGGACATATTGATTTAATTCAAGCAAATGAAAATTTAATTAAAATTATTGACTATAAACCAGAGGGAAGGTTCCTGTGGAGCCTACCACAAGTAGCAACATATGGAAATTTAATAAAAAATCTTTTAAAAATCAAGAAATTACGTTGCATTTCATTTAGTTTGAGGGAAGTTTGGGAATATGATCCAGAGATATTATTATCAGACATCAAGGATTTCTTAGTTAATCATGGTTATGGAGATAGAAAGTGGGAGAAATATTTTTAAAAAAATAATTTTAAAGTAATTATATTATAAATTATTTAATTTTCCTTTTTTAATTGGCTTTTTCTGTTCTTCTGATATTAAAAAACCTTTTAGAATAAAATAAAGGAGTGAAATACAAATTAATTCAATAATTATTGAACAAAATAAAATAATTAATCCGTCAAATTCAAGAAATCTCAAAATTGCGGCAACAGCAACTCCACTAACCGCCAAACTAAAAACCAACATAGCCATAATAATTTCTGATTTTGATATAATGAGATGTTTGAACTGGTTTTTTAGCCAGATAGTGAAGGTCCCCAATTTTTTGCACTTATTATGTTTAAAAGATATTTAATTAAGAAAAATTAATTTATTAAAATAATTTAAGATTTATTTAAATCCTTAGGTTTTTTTAAATTTCTTTAATTTTCATTCAGAAATTTGTTTTAATAGGAGAATTAATAATTAAGAATTAAATACTTACTTTTATTATATTATTTTTTTCGATGCGTTTTGAATTTTTCATATAATGCTTTATCCAAAAATTTTCCGATTTTTTTTGATATACTACTAGCAATTCCCCAACGTTCTCCTTCAATCATTACTTTAAAATCTTCAGAAGTTGGCTCACGATTCAGTCTTGTTTGTAAAATTGGAGTTGCAATTTTAATTACTATTTCTTTTATGTCTTCATACGCCGGAATTCGGATAGGATCCCAGCGTTCTTTTATTTTCTGTAATGCAAAATAATAATATTGAGAGAATAATTCAATAGGATCTCCTTTTAATTCACTATGAAGTTTTAAATTTTCAGCTGCTGTTTTAGTATCTTTTTCATTCCAATATAATTGATTAGGATTTATTCCTGGACTGGTAATTCTCATTAATGATGAGGTTATTTTTCTCTCTATCCAATTTAACGTGCTAATTTCTTGTTTCTCTCTTATTTCTTTTTTCTTCTCTTCTTCTTTTTGTTTCTTTTGTTCATAGATTTCTTCAACTCTGAGTTTTCTAAGCTGTTCATATGTTTTTAGTCTTTGAATTAAATCATATGCAATTACATAAGAAACTGGAGAAATATATTCTTCTTTTAATGTTAATGAAACAAAATCCTCAAAAATTGGACTAACTTCAGTTTTTAATTCATTAATACCTTCTTTTAATGATTTATCTGTAAGTCTTGCCAAAATGAAACCATTTACTAAGAAAGGATTGTTCTGTGCGTTAAACATCTTACTTAGCTCTTTTTGTCTTCTTAACATTCTCTCAATCATTAGCTCTTCAATTTTAACACTAACCCATCCTTCAGTACTTGTTGTACCGAATATTCTTTCTAATCCTTTTAAAAATAATGATTTATCATCGCTGATTTTAATATAAGCTTCAAGAATTCGACCCAGGTGTCGAATAATTTGTGAAAAAATATTAAAATATATTTCTCTTGCGAGATTTGTTATTATTTCTTTGTATTCTAATATTTTTAATAATTGAGAATAATTTTGAAGATTATATTTTTTTATAATTCGATTATTAATAATTTGGTGCTTAAGATTATATGTTTTTAATTCTTTTGGTGAGGTTCCAATATCATTACAAATTCTTTCAATTATTTTTTGATTTTTATCATCTGAGAATAATTCCTTTAAATCCATATATTTTAATCCATTTTCATTTTCCAAGGCAGTTAGTTCTTGAGGATGAGTCTCTTTTAAATGATTATAAGAAAGTTTTGCAAGAATTATTGGATTCTTTTGAGGGTCTCGCAATTTATTAATATCTGATTTATCAATATTAAAATTCTTCATTGTTTCTATAACATTTTCTACAACTTCAATTGAAATTTTATTAAGATGGTTAAGGTTAAAAACACCAAACTTATTTAGAACAAAAATGGTATCGGAAAAAGAATAATTCATTAAACTTTGAAAGTAATAGACAAAATCATTAACATTTTTACTATTTATTTGAGCAAGATCATTAAATATGAATCCAATTATTTCTTTCTCAAAATCTTCATAATTTTTTTCTTGTTGAAGACCTTCTTCAATTTTATTTACAAGTTCTTGTTTAGTTTGATTTGCATTTAAAAATAAATTTAAAGCACGTTTTGAAATAGGAAAAGTATCAAAATTAAATTCTAAAGCTTTTCTTAAAATCATTCTAATAGACATTGTTTGCATTTGGAGATCTTTAAATGACTTGAATTCAAATTTATTTTTTAACGTTTCTTCTAAGCGTGAAATTAAGGATAATTCAATATATTTATCTTCTTTTTCTTTTAAGGCTAGTTCCTTCTCAATCTCAATAGAAATGCTTTTTAATTCTGATCCTTCTTCAATAATATCGCCTTTAATTTGATGGGTAAACCCTAAAAGATCTCCAATAAAATCATAGAAATGATATTCAGGATAATTTTGTATTAGTAGGACAAGAAAATCTTCCATTTCTTGTTTAATTTTCTGTTCTTCTTGTTCTTTTTGAAACCCAGCCAACTTATCATAATTTAGTAAATAGCTTATTATGTTCTTTCTCAGATTTAACTTCTTATTATTTAGTTTTACCTCATAATCAAATGAATCTTTTGCAAATGATTTTATTTCTTTAAATAAAGTATCTTTTTCCATTTTTTCAATTTTATATGTAGATTCCACAGAGATTTGAGCTAAATTAGATGAATCTTGTATTCTTATACCTAAATTATGATATGCATGGATTGCAGCAGCCGCTATAAGCACATTATGAAGTTTATTTTTAGTCCCAATTAATTCGAAAATTTTCTGTTTATCTGCCTCACGTTTCAAGTGTGAAATTAGTAAATATATAGTTTGAAAATATTTTTGAGTGCTCTCAGCTGCTGTAGTTTTTCTTTTTATTCCAGAAATGCTCAATATGACATCCACTCTTTATATATATCATTCCAATTATTTTTTAAACGAATTTTAAGATTATTATGCCAATATTGAAAATCAAAGACATGATATAATTCCTCTTTAACCCGGTCTTTTTCATTCTCATCTAAAATATGCTTTAGAGTTATAGTCATAGGTCGTGCGATTAATTTCGAGAAATATTTTAATTCTGTTCTTTCTAAAAATTCAAATAATGATTCTTGAGAATCATCTGGAAAAATAAATTTAATGGGAATTTGAGGGTTTGGTTCAAATTTAATTTTTTTTAGATCCTCAATTATAATGTTTTCTATATATTTAGGAAAATTTTGTTTAATTTCTAATGAAGCTTGATAATGTTTAGAGAAATTCAAGAGAATACTTTTTTCTTCTTGATTAATAATGGTTTCAATGTATCTATTCAAAATTACGCTAAAATTTTTTGGGTCTTGATCTTGTTTTTCAATTTTTTCCAAGAAATCAATAAATTCATTAACAATTTCATAAATTTGCCAATCTTTCTTTTCTATTATGTTCAAGTATTGTTTAACATATAATTTTATCCAATTTAGACAATGCTCGCTCCATTTTAAATCAATCCCTCCCACTCTTTTTTGTAAGAATCTATGAAAAAAATTTCCAAATGTAACTGGATCTTGAATTTCATCTATAGATATTCCTCTAAGGAATCGGTTTATTGTAGAATATCGTAAAATAAGATTTAATAGAAATTTTATTTCTTGAGGAAAAACTTTAAGCTTATCTAAATGTATTCGAATTCGGCTTGGGTCTTCATCCATCATTATCTCTGAAAAAGAAATAAGATCGGATATATTGAAATCTAGTTTTTCAAAAAATTCCATTATACTGGAATTAATTATTTCTTTAATTTCTTCAATTGGTTGTGTCTCATCATATTTTTTTATTCTTTCAATAATCAATCTTTTTTCTATTAAATTACTAATGTAATCATCCAATTTATCAATAAATTTATTTCCGAGGATATTTGAGAGTTTTGGCTTATTTTCCATCAAGATTCTGAGACTTTGTATATAGTTCTTTAAATAGAATTTTAATTGATATCCAAAAAAGTATTTTGGAAGCGCGATAATGAATATTTTTAAGGTTTTTTTAAATAATTCATTCAAATAGTTTAATGTTGATTCGAGCTCAGCAGCGTGAATATAATTATATTCTTTTAACAATTGTTTCAGAGTAAATTCAACTATATAATTATATTCTTTGTAATTCTCTTCGGTTATTTCTATTTTGTGAGAAATATATTTGACTAATTTTTCAATAATTTCCTCTAAATTGCCAGTTTCGCCCGTTTTAATGAATTTAGAAACGAAATCGAAATATTTACTAAAAGATAAAGAACAATTCATTAATATTGTATTTATCTTATCAATTAACCATTGATCATTTTTAGGCTCTTTTATTGGTTGAATTTTTTGAGCAATAATTTCAATTAAGTAAGTAACAATCTTTTCTTGAATTTCGTCAATTGTACCAGTATTTGCAATTTTCAATAAATTTGCCCCCAATTTCAATGTATTTAATGTAATGAAATATGCGCTTGGTGATGAGATAAAATACTTGGTATGTTCATTGATAACAGTTTCTTTAAAATTTAAAGGAATTTTTACAAATATGGGGTTCTCAACTCGTATTTCAGGGGGGGATTCTCCATATAAAAATACATTATCACCCTTAATTGTGCTATATACATTCATTGATTCATCTTCAGTAGGTGTCGAAGATTTTATTCCAACTAATTTTTTATTCCATTTACCCTCCAATAAATCTCCTTGTAGTTTAAACGTGAAATGAGTGGCAAATTTCGCTAGAACCGCTTCTTTATGAAATTTATTTAAATCAGGACGTCTGGTAAATTCCTCAACTTCAAAAAATAATTTACTGATTTTATTTAGAGATTCTCGGGAATTATGAATTTCTAAAACTTTTTTTTCAGGTTTTAATGCAAGTAGAAGAGACTCACAATCCTTAAAAGAACCAGGAATAAAAATCATAGAATTTGGATACAATTTAGTTTTTGCATCTTTCTCATCAATATTAAATAATTCAAATTCAATGAAATAAATTTCTGAGCCAGCATAATCTTTCAACATTGCATTATATTGAGTTTGAAATATCAATAATTCACTAACTAAGTTTTTTATTTTTTCTTGTGTTAATTTTCCTGGTCCAATAACTTCTCCAACTTTTATATCTCGATCTGGAGAGGAATATCCAAAGATTATGGTATAAATATTCTCAATATATTCACGTGTAGTAATCAAATAAATCAAAAAAATTTTTTTATTATCTATATTTATCTTAAAATCTTATATAAATAATTATATCGTTATTTTTAATTTAATCCATCCTAAATTTATCTGAAATCATACTTACATTTTTTAATTAAAAATAATCTTAAAAGAAAAAAAAATAAATAACCATTTCCTTATTAGAACTATATTAGTCATAAAAAAAGTTTAAATTTGTGGAAGTGAGAATAAACGCAATTTGGTTCTGACCTAGGATTAGACCAGCGAGTTATTGATGAAATTGCCCCTCAAATAACTTTTATCACATCAAATTGTGAAATTGAGGCACTAGCGCTTGTAAGCCAAGAAGGATATGTCATAGCTTTCAGTTGTCTCCCACAATATAAAATGGATGGAGATAGATTTGGAGGTCTAAGTTCGGCAATTCTAATGACAGCTAGAAGCGCAATGAACTCACTTTTTGGAGAAAATATTAATGAAATAATTGTAAGAGGAGAAACAGGTTATTTTATTGTATCAAATGCTGGTCGTTTCGTTTTAGTTGGAGCAGGAACTATTATTCAAACAATGATGAAAACAGTGAAGGTATTTAGAATCGCCGCAAATAAAATCAGAGAAATTCTAAGCAGAGTCTAATATTCTAATTTTGGTTTTAAAAAAAAAAGATTTTTATATTTTAAAGAATATCACATTTTAATATAAGGAAATTAAAAAAAAATTAGTTAAAAAAGCTTGAAAATTAAGGAAGTTAATTGTAATCTTTTTAATTGCTCATGGCGTTGGCAGTGGGCTTGGCGTTGGTGTCGATAAGCCTATTGGCATTGATCTTTCCTTAGTATAATCTTGCAACTTTATTAACTATTACTTAAATAGTTTAAAATAACTATTTCGCATCCTAAAACTGCATTATTCTTATTAAGATCTAATAAGAGATGAATCACATCTTAGATGTGAATAAATTGTAATATTAAAAAAAATATTGAAGGAGAATTGAATATGGATTTATTTAATAGCAGAATATTATTGCCAACTAGTGAAATACCAAAAGAATGGATAAATATACTTCCAGATTTACCAACTCCAATGACACCATTAGTCAATCCTGCCGATGGTAAACCGGCACCTCCCGAATTAGCAATGAGGATTTTCGCAAAAGAATGTGTTTTACAAGAGGTATCACAAGAAAACTCAATTCCAATCCCAAATGATTTAAGAGCAATGTATGCATCTATAGGAAGACCTACACCACTTCATAGAGCATACAGATTGGAAAAAGAACTTGGAATAGAAGGAGATAATATAAAGATTTTTTATAAAAATGAATCAGTAAGCCCAACTGGTAGCCACAAATTGAATACTGCACTTGCACAAGCATATTTTTGCAAGAAACAAGGTATTAATGAGATGGTAACGGAAACAGGTGCAGGCCAATGGGGTAGTGCTTTAGCTTTAGCGTGTAATTTATCTGGGATAAAATGTACAGTGTATATGGTTCGAATAAGTTTTTTACAAAAACCAGGAAGAAAAATTTTAATGAAAATTTTCAATGCCAAAGTACATGCTAGTCCATCAGAATTCACAGAATCTGGAAGGAGATATTGGGAAAAAGATAATAATCATAATGGAAGTTTAGGACTTGCAATATCTGAAGCGATAGAACATTGTTTAAGGGATGAATCTATTAGATATTCTTTAGGAAGTGTTGTAAATCACGTGCTTTTACATCAAACAGTAATCGGTCAGGAGGCAAAATCCCAGCTTTCTAAAATAGGAGAATATCCTGACATTGTGATTGGTTGTGCTGGAGGTGGATCAAATTTTGCTGGAACCGCCATTCCTTTTATAAGAGAAAAGATAAGGGGTGTATACCCCGAAACGGAAATGATCGCTGTTGAGCCTAGAGCATGTCCAAGTATGTGTAAAGGAAAGTATATGTGGGATTATGGAGATACGGCAAAGATGGCACCTATTGTGAAAATGTATACTTTAGGTCATAACTTTATTCCCTCTCCAATTCATGCGGGAGGATTAAGATATCATGGAATGGCACCAATCCTCTCTATTTTATTGAAGAATAAAGTCATAAAAACAGTTATGCACCATCAAACAGATGTTATTCAAGCGGGACTTTTATTTGCAAAAACAGAATATATATTACCTGCACCAGAAACATGTCATGCGATAAAGGAAGCAATAGATCAGGCATTAAAAGCTAAGGAAAATAAAGAAAAAAAAACAATTCTATTTAATTTTAGTGGTCATGGATTTTTTGATTTGTTAGCTTATAAGGAATATATGGATGGTGCCTTAAAAGATTATGAGATGCCAACGGAAGAAATAGAAAAGGCGTTATCTGCAGAGGATATGCCAAAAATAAACGAAGCCTTTTTTTAATTTTAATAATTTTTTTTTTTTTTTAGTTAAGTTAAAATTTTTTTTAATATTTTACTTAATAATAAAAATTGGTAATTGTGCATTTTTTTGATAGTTACGTACGTAATATATTTATTTTTACTATTCTTGACATGTGGTACGTTATTTAAACTTTCATTTCTTTCATATAAGTATAATGAGATGAGTGCTTTTATTAATAATATTATTACTACTTCAACATTATTATTCGCAATTATTGCAAGTATGTTAAGACCTATTATTAACCCAAATGTTAATCCAATTTTAATATATCCATTTGATTTCTTTGCTATTTTATTTATATTCCCCTTTTTTCTTGTGTTCCATTTATTAATATATAGAGAAAGAAAAAGAATGAAAAAAGGCGCGAATAATTTAACTGAATTACGTGTTGATGCTGAAGGATTGAGAGTATTACCTCTTAAATATGAGATGTACAGAAAATTAGCTCATTTAATAGTTATTTGCATTTGTTTTTTCTATTTCATATTTGGAGTATTTGCAAAATTCCTTTTAGATAATTTTATTTCCATTCTTCCCGATTTTATTAAAAATTTTTTTTCTGGGGAAAATTTAATATTTTTAAATAATGCAGATTTTACTCAATATTTAGTTGTTTTTTTAACCAGTATTTCATTAATGGGACTTTTAACAGCAGACTATGTGAGAATAATTGCTCCTGAAGATTATCCTTTGAAATCAATTAATCGACTTTTACGACAAAGAGAATTAAAAACTAGAATAGGACCTCATATTACAATGGCAGTGGGAACTATTTCAATAATCCTAATTTTTGGACCTCTATCAAACACTGGTCCGTTAATAGTTAGTCTTTCAATATTTATATCTTCCGTAGGTGACAGTTCAGCAAATTTAATAGGAATTACATTAGGACGTCATAAAATAAGAGGAGGGAAAAAGAGTTATGAAGGATTAATTGGTGGGATATTATTTTCTTTTTTATCTGGAATTTTATTTTTATTTTTAATTTTTCAATTCTTTCCGAACCTTATAAGCCCTCAGAAAATACTTTTTATCTCATTAACAGTTGCTTTAATAATTGGGATAATAGATTATCTTGATTTGCCAATAGATGATAATCTTAGTTTCCTAATAATATCTTCAATTATTATATATTTATTATTGTAAAGTTTTTAATTATGGATAATTTCTTAAAAGATAAATAAAGAATAATTTTAGGTTTCATCATTAAAGAGAGAGAGATATGGGAGAATCAAATAAATTAAAAATACCAAAAATTAAAAAAGGGACAGTAATTGATCATATAGACGCAGGATATGCATTATCTATCATGGATATTATTGGATTAGGAGAAACACAGAATCTAATGACAATTGGTGTTAATATTGAATCAAAAAAATATGGAAAAAAAGATATTATTAAAGTTGAAAATGTATTTCTAACAGAAACTCAAATTCAACAAATTTCAATAATCACGCCAAATGTATCAATATCGTTAATAGAAGATTTTAATGTAATTGAAAAATTAAGATTAAAGTTACCGAAAATGATTAAAAAATTAATAAAATGCCCTAATAGTACTTGCATTTCTAATTCTGAAAAAGAACCAATAGGTTCTGAATTTAATGTATTAAATGAAAAACCTTTAAAAATTCAATGTATTTATTGTGATCGAATTTTAAATTTAGATGAATTAGTTTTTATTGAAAAAAAGCGAGAAAAGAGAATAAAACAGAGAATACAATTATAAAAATTTTAAAATCGTATGGGTTAAAGTCCCAACTACCATGAAAGTAAAGAAGAAAATTCCAATACCAGTTTTTAATATTATTTTCCAATTCCATTCTTCCTTATCATAAGGAGAAATCAAAAAACTAATTATGAAAGGAAAGCCGAACAAAAAAGAGAGCATCCAAATAAACATAGGCCAACCAATTAGACCAATAAATAATCTTCCAACAAATGCGCTTATGGCACCTGTTATTGCCTTAATCCAATAAAGTTTAGTTTCTTTCTTCAATCGTATTTCCATTAGATCAGTTTCTTCCTCATTTTTGTTGGGCATAAAATCTAATAATTTATTTTATTATTATTATTTTATTGTTATGAAAAAAATAGGGAAAACCAAAAAAAATCGATCAGCAAAACTTTTTTGAGTTCGACTTCGATAATTTTTTATCTAATCTATGAAAAATTGTTAGAATAAATTTCTAATTTATATATAATCTTAATCATGATCATGAAATTATAAGGAATATGCTTTAAAATTACATTTATATCAATAACATTCATTACACACCTGTACACCAAAACCCTATATTTTTTTTTTCCATTCCTTTCAAATTAAATTATATTAAAGTAATGCAGACCGTAATCTGGACCACATACTATCAAAAGAATACCTGCAAAGATAAGAAATTTTGCTCCATTCATTTTAAAATAATTTTTACCTAATAAACAAACTATTCCGAAAACTCCCAGTATTAAACCTAACATGGAGCCAAATGCACGCACAAAATTCAACAGATCTCCAAATATATTGGGCAATTCATTAAAAAAAACTTCTAATAAATCAGGGACTAGTAAAATTTGACAATCCATATTTTTTTTACATCCTTATCTTAATTTTTCGATTTTAATAATCACGGATGCAACAATCTCTGATATTTTAATAATAAAGATTCAATATTATACATTTTATCTTTAGGATTCAATAAAACCGTGAAATATTTAACTTTTTATGAATAATAAAAAATTTTAATCTAGGTTTTTCCTTTAAATAGAATTGTTTTATTGAGATACTAAAAATAGGAAAGTTGATAGAAAATGTTTAATAATATTTCTGAAATGCATAAAAACTTTATAAGCGGGGAAGGAGTAAAAGAAAAGTTATTTTTTATTCAAAAGGTTTTTGATGAGACTTTTAAAAAAATTTGTCGAGTGTTAAATTCGTATTCAATTAAAGAAAATTAAGAGACATGTCCCAATTAAGAGAACAAACTCAAGATAATGAGTCAGAAGAAGATACAAAAGAAGATTTAAGGGAGGATTCTAAAGAAGATTTAAATGAGGATTCTAAAGAAGATTTAAATGAGGATTCTAAAGAAGATTTAGATGAGGATTCTAAAGAAGATTTAGATGAGGATTCTAAAGAAGATTTAGATGAGGAATTAAAAGAGGATTCAAATGAAGATTTAGATGAGGAATTAAAAGAGGATTCAAATGAAGATTTAGATGAAGTCCAGCCATTTGAACCTGATCACAGTGATGTAAGAGTTTTTGACCCTAATCTCGGTGATGTAAGAGTAAATATTGAACCGAGCCTTTCAGATTTAGGCAGCTTGGATCCCGATACAAGCGAGGGTAAGGAGTTAATTAACCTTGATCTCAGTGATGTAAGAGTAAATATTGAGCCAAGCCTTTCAGATTTAGGCAGTTTGGATCCCGATACCAAAGAGGGAATATCAACGGAGCCAATTGACCTTGATCTCGGTGATGCAAGATTAAATATTGATCCGAGCCTTTCAGATTTGGGTAGTTTGGATCCTGATACCAAAGAGGGAATATCAATAGAGCAAATTGACCTTGATCTCTGTGATGCAAGATTAAATATTGATATAAGCCTTTCAGATTTGGGTAGTTTGGATCCTGATACCAAAGAGGGAATATCAACAGAGCCAATTGACCTTGATCTCAGTGATGCAAGATTAAATATTGATCCAAGCCTTTCAGATTTAGGCAGCTTAGATCCCGAAACTAATGAGGGTAAGGAGTTAATTGACCTTGATCTCGGTGATGCAAGAGTAAATATTGAGCCGAACCTTTCAGATTTAGGCAGTTTGGATCCCGAAACCAAAGAGGGAATATCAACAGAGCCAATTGAACTTGATCATTCAGATATAAATCCATATATTGATGACAATGAAGGAACGACTACCTCTCTTCTAATCGAACGGGATGAAGAAAGTAATCACATGTCAGAACTGAATGTTAGATTCTCGGATATGGATAGTGAATTAGCAAGCGAACTTCAAGGAGATTCAGATGTTCAAGATATAGCAAGAGATGAGTTATCTGGATTAGATGCAGAGTTACTGGAAATGGATGACATATCTTCAAGTGAATTTCGAGAAGTCCCAGTTATTCAAGACATGTTGGAAGATGAATTATCAGAAATAGATGGAGAATTATCGTTAATAAAAGATATATCCTCAAGCGATTTTCAAGATAGTAAAATTACTCAAAATATAGTAAGAGAAGAAATAAAAGATGAATTAATGAAATTAGATAATGAGTCATGGGATCTTAAAGATATGTTCTTAAATGAATTTATAGATCTCTCAGATACTCAATATAGCTTAGAAGAGGACTCTTTGGAAATTTCAAATGCTATAGAACCTATGGCGACAGACATCACAAATGTGCATACAAGAACTCTTGGACAGGACTATATTGGAGAACCCCAGACAGAAAACTTATATGAAGAAGGGGATGAAGATGAGATTAACTATGATTTAAGTATGGATAAAAGTAATCAAGAGGCATCAGAACAAGAATTATCGCTAATAGGAAAGGAAACTGGAGAAGAAAGTAAAGAAATAACGGCTATCACATCTTCTGCAACTTCCACAACCTCCACAGAGCAGAAAGAAAGCCAAGAAGATGCTAAAGAAGAGGAACAAGCATCGGAGCAAAAGGAAGAGAACGAAATGGAAATGGACTATAATAGAACTGGTTTTACTGACCAAACACTCAATTTAAAGCAGAGGTTGAATAGAGAATTTAGGAATTATATTGATCAAAGAAAGAATTTGGATGAAAGGTTGAGGAGGGAATTTGGGAGTCAGGTTGAGGATAAAGAACAAGATATCCAAAAAGATGAACCAGAACAAGAACCATCGTTAAAAGGAAAGCAAAACGAAGAAGAAAGTAAAGAGATTACGGCTACCACATCTTCCACAACTTCCACAGAGCAGAAAGATAATCAAGAAGATGATAAAGAATCGGAACTGACTTCAGAGCGGAATGAAGAAAGCCGTAACAACACTGATATTAAAGATTCAGAAAAAGATTCGGAGAATTTAAATAAAGAAACAGAAGAAGAGGTAAAAATAGATGGAGAAGAATCAGAAGATTTGGAAGATCTTATTGATAAAGCTAAAGAAGAATTTAAGATTTTAAAAGATCCAAAATTGAAAGAATTATTAAAAAAATATGATGGTATTGCCTATAGGGGCACGCAATTTACTAAGAAATTTATTAAATTTATTAAAGATCAAGATAATGATGCACTAACTAAAGAAGAGAAGGATGATTTGGTTAAAATAATAAATAAATTTAATGAAAATAGAAATATAAATAATCTTGTTAAATATTACATCAAATACACTAATCTTTCACAGCGGAAAATATTTAAAAAATTAAAAAATATGAATTTAAGAATAAAGAAAGGTGGATTAGCAAAGATGTGTCATAAGGTTTTAACACAGAAGGAATATGAAGAGAGGTTTACGGCAAATAAAGATTTGGTATCCGATGAACAACGAGAAGGCATAATAAAAGACGGTCGCTCCAAAAACCCTGACTCAATTCCAAAGATTGCAGAAAAATGGGGAGTAGCAAAATCTACTGCTAATAAAATAATAAAAGATGACTTGGGAGAAGAAGAATTTCACAAGAAATTTCCGTATTCTGAGTTATCCGATGAGCAACGAGAGGGCATAATAAAAGCCGGTCGTTCCGAGGACCCTGGCTCTTTTGACGATATTGCAGAAGAATTTGGAGTATCATTTTCTACTGCTAGAGATATAATAAAAAATGATTTGGAAAAAAAAGAATATAATAAGAAATTTTCGAAGCCTGAAGTATCCGATGAGCAACGAGAGGGCATAATAAAAGCTGGTCGTTCCGAGGACCCCGGCTCTTTTGACGATATTGCAGAAGAATTTGGAGTATCATTTTCTACTGCTAGAGATATAATTAAAAATGATTTGGAAAAAAAAGAATATAATAAGAAATTTTCGAAGCCTAGGATATCCGATGAGCAACGAGAGGGCATAATAAAGGACGGTCGTTCCAAAGAATTTGATTCTATAAATAAGATTGCAGAAAAATGGGGAGTAGGATGGGGTACTGTTAAAGATATATTAGAAAATGATTTGGGAAAAAAAGAATTCGATAAAAAATTTCGTAATGATTTAGCACAATTAATAGGGTTTGAGAATCATAAATTAATTGAAAAAATAGCCACGCAAGATTTTGATGAGAAAAGAAAAAAGTCTCCAGATGTTCCAATACTCGTTTCAGAGCCCCCAATTTATACTAATAGTAATAAACGTTGCGATAATGTATTTAAAAATGATAAAAAATATCTACAAAAACTTCTTAAAGATAAAATCGCAAAAGAGTTAAATATTGATCCTAAAGAATTAGACCACATTGAAGTTGTGCTTTTTGATTATACCGGTTGGTTACACAAAAGAAATATCATAGATAAGATTGAGAAATATCAGCATTCCAAAATTATGTTATTCATTGTCGGGACATATTTGCTTCCAAATTGGATTGCTCGAGTTAAGAAACTCCCTAAAGATAAGAGGATTAAATATCCCGAAAACATCCGTATTATTAGTTTGGATCTTTTTGCCGATTTGTTAAATCTGAGTGATGATAATCGGAAGCAGCTTGAGGAAGTTATTAAATTAACTAGATTAAGAGATTTAGAAACCTTGAGAAGACTTAACGAACGAAATAATTATAAATTGCACCGCTTAAAAAAATCAAAAAATAGAAAAAAAGGAACCAAAAATGATTTAGATGCATTTTTGAAGAAAATTTAAAATCATCTCTACCGATAATTTTATTGATCTTAAAACCCAACTTAAAATAAATGAATTAATTTTAGGAATAAGTAGAGATCCTTCTTTTGGACCGATGATCATGGTGGGCAGAGGTGGAATTTATGTAAATTTTATTAAAGATGTTGCATTTTCATTAACTTATAAGTTTTCAAGAGAAGATGTGAGAAAAAATGGTAAAAACAATATACTAAGCTAAATTAATAAACAAGCATCCAAAAAAAATTATTGTTATGAAAACACAACTTTCTAATATAGACGTTTATGCCCTAGCAAAGGAATTAAATGATAAGTTAAGTGATGGTTTTATTGACAATATATACGAGGTAAAAGATTTATTAATAATAAAAATTAGAACTAGAGAAGTAAATAGAAATCTAGTTATTGAACGAGATTCAAGAGTAAATCTTACCAATTATAATTATCCAGTACCAAAATATCCAAGTCAATATTGTAGTTCTTTGAGAAAATTTTTAAAAAATCGTCGAATTTTAAGCGTCTATCAGCATAATTTGGATAGAATATTGATAATAGAGTTGAGTAATCAAAACACAGCTTCATGGAAATTTATTATTGAACTTTTTGCTAAAGGCAACTATATTCTCATAAATGAAGAAAATTTAGTTATGGTGGCAAAGAAATATAAAAAATATAAAGATCGAGATTTATTAGCTAAAAGAGAATATAAATTTCCTCCATCCAGAGGTTTAGATTTATTTTCATTGGATAAAGATTCCTTCTCTAAAATTATTTATACCTCCAATGATGAATTAGTGAGAATAATCGCAAGAAACGTTAATATCGCAGGATTATATAGTGAAGAAATTTGTAAAATGTCCCAATTTGATAAGAAAGTTAAATCAAATACATTAAACGAAGAACAAATTAGCACATTATTTAATGTATTAAAGGATTTTGCTCAAAAATTAAAAACTGAAAAATTAAAACCTCAATTTATTTTAGATGATAAGAATAAAGCGATTGATGTAGTACCATTTGATCTATCTATATATGAAGGTTATCAGAAACAATATATTGAATCTTTTAATGAGGGTCTTGATCTTTATTTTTCAAAATTAGATTCTGCGAAAATTATACCTCAACCAGTTGAAAAATATAATCGAGAGATGGAGAAATTAGAGAAAAGATTACAAACACAAATAGAATATATAACAGAACAAGAAAATAAAAAAGAAAAATATTACAATATTGGAGAGAATATATATAAACATTTCAAAGAATTAGAAAAACTATTAAAAACAATTTTGGACGCTAAAAAAAAAGGATATCAATGGAATGAAATTGAAGATAAATTAAATTCTGGAAAAGAACAAGGAATAAAAGAGACAATTCCATTCAGAAAAATCATACCTTCTAAAAAGCAAATTATTATTCAATTAGATGGGAAAGAATTTATCATAGATTTAAATAAAAGTATTGGAGAAAATGCAAATTTAATTTTTTCTAAAGGTAAAAAAGCTCAAAAAAAAATTGAAGGAACTTATTTTGCCATTGAGGAAACAAAAAAAAAGATTGAAAAACTTATAATTGAGAAAGATAGTGAACAAGTTATTGTTGATCATTTGGTACGAAAACCAAAGAAAAAATGGTATGAAAAATATAGATGGTTCATTTCCAGTAATGAATTTTTAGTAATTGGAGGAAGAGATATTAGTTCGAATGAAGCAATCTATAGAAAATATATTGAGCCCAATGATTTAGTTTTACATTCAGAAATTAGAGGATCACCATTAACAGTTATAAAAAATCCAGAAAATAAGGAAATCCCTCTAGATACTATTAATGAAGCTAGTATTTTTGTTGGTTGTTATTCTCGAGCATGGAAAGAAGGTTATAAATTAACTGACATTTTTTATGTTCTACCTAAACAAGTGAGTAAAACGCCCCCCTCGGGAGAATTTTTACCAAAAGGTTCATTTATAATCTCGGGAAAAAAGAATTTTATTCAAAAAGTAAAATTAATTTTAACAATTGGAATTATATTTGAAAAAATTAAGGATGATTTGAATCCCGAATTAATACATTTTTACCCAAAGGTAATTTCAGGACCGGAATCATCTATTAAAAAACAAACGGAGATTTATGAACTATTGACTCCTGAGAAGTTTGGAAAATCTTCAGGGAATATTGCTAAAAAATTAAAAAATCTTTTTTTAAAAAAAGTTGATGATGATTTGAAAAAGTGGGTGAATATTTTGTCCTTAGATGATATTATACTACTGATCCCAGCTGGAAATTCGGAAATATTAGCTATTTAATTTATGTTTATTTTATTAATTCATTTCTGATAATTTTTAAATTAGTTAATGAATCAAAGAGAATTCCATCAATATCTAATTTTAATAATTCTCTGATCTTTAAAATGGAATTCTTGAGATTAATAAAATCCCAAGCCAAAGCGATAATATTATTAGAGTGACAAACGCTAACAAAATGTTTTGAAACCAATATAGAACGGAGGGAAATCATATCAAATTTCATGGATTGAATCTTTAAAGAATTGTTTTTTAAGAATTCATTTAACGTAAATTCTTTTCCTTTCGTTATATTATAGCAAATTCTACAATTTGGTAAAAAAGATTTGATCCTTTTTAATTTCCAAAGATTTTTTGAACTAATCACACAATTTGAAATAATATTATATTTTTCAATTATTTTTGCGGCATGTTCTACTACATCATCTCCCTTTAATTCTATTATAAATTTAGTTTTATTTTTAAATGCAGAAATTACTTCGGTAAACAGTGGCATTTTCTGACCATCCTTTCTAGTTCTAAACTTACAAATTTCTGCATAAGTCATATTGGAAATGATACCATTTCCATTATAAGTTCTTTGTAAAGTATTATCATGATTAATGACTAATTTGTGATCTTTTGTTCTATGAAGATCAAATTCAATAAAATCTACTCCGTTTTCTATTGCTTTAGAAAATGAAATTATAGTATTTTCATCATACTCTAATTTAGTTCCGCGATGAGCAATTAAGATAATCTTTTTTGTCATATGATTTAAAAAAAGCTTTTTTTATTTCAATTTTATAATACAGAAATAATATACGCAAATATATTTTTGATTTCTTATTTAAATTTCATGAAATTAATTACAATTCATCTACCTGAAAAATATATAGATAAATTGGAAGAATTAGTAACGCGAGATCTATATCCAAATAGAAGTGAAGCAATTCGCATGGCTGTAAGGGACCTCTTAAAAGAAGAACTAGGCAGGCTAACTTAATTTATAAACTTATTCTTTCTTTTTTATCTACTTTCTTGGAGTAACCATAGATAAAGGATTAGTATAATAATTCCTAGACTTGAAAAAAGAAATACCCAACCATTTCTTATGGACTGAATTAATGATATAATAATAAGGATAGTGAGTTTTTTCCAACCAAATATTTTTCCGTTTATTTCTTCTACATTACCTACTGCAACACTTAAAAATAAGAAAAATAGTATAATTGAAATTGTTTTAATTAAAATATCAACAATATCTAGGTAAAGATTTTGATTCATAAAAATGGTAACAATACCCGAATTGAATAATATGGAAATAACAAAGAATATACCAGCTAAATAAAACGAAATAATTCCCGATTTTATTATCAATTCATCCGTTGATAATATTTTCTTAGGTTTTTGTTTTTCTACAGTTTCCTTTTCGGGAATTTTTTTATATTTAGACATTTATTATCTCTTCCTTTTATGTTTGTTTTTAGTTTTAAAGATGTAAAAACCAAAATAACTATAGAGAATACCTGCACTGATAAAAAATATTATTGTTAAAACATTTATAACTAATTCTAATATATCTGGAGGTAATTCTTCAGATTCTTCAATCCAACCAATTTTTATTTTCAGAGATGTAGATTCTTTTAAAATAGAGCTTGAGCTATTATAATTGGGATTATCTCCATATATGAATTTTATTGCATAAGTTTGTGAGATATTTAAGAAAACATCCTGCTTATCTGTATTATTTTCATTGAATTTTATTTCAAATTCATATTTAGTCTTCTTCTCATCAAGCATACAGGAGCCATTTCCATTTATATTAATATCTTGAATATAATTGGTCCTATTAACTAGATGAAAATCAAAATATGTTGTATTATGAAGTGATGAATTATCCAAATTATAATTTTGAACAATTTTTGCATCTAAAAATTCTGTATCATTTTCATTTGAAGAATTGCAAAGAATTATTCCTAAAAATTCATTGGATGGATGGATTTCTAACTCAATACTAATTGCTATATATAGTGATGAATTAGATTTATTATAACAAACCCAAATTTCAATAGGGAGATCATCAATAAATCCTTCTGTACTATTTGCGTTTGTCCATTCATCTTCTATAGAACTAAAATTTCCATCAATAATTATTGGCATTGTTTCAACTGAGGTTAAAATATCATCATTAAAACTGGCTCCAACAAATTTTGGAAAAAAATTTAGAGAACAAATTATTGAGACAAGAATAAAAAATGCAAGAAATTTTTTTACATTATTAATTTTCTTCACAAGAGTCGAACCAATTTATTTCAACATTATTAAATATGATATTAGATTATAGTGAAAAATACATTTTAAATGGATACTAAAAATTTTAAAGAAAATTTGGAAGCAGAACTAGATTTATCCATTTGCTAGGGTATGCTATAAAGTAATTTAATAATTTCTTAATAGTTTTTTCTGATTCCTTACTAGAATTGAAATAATTTGCAAATTTTTTTGGACCTATTGCAACAAGTAATCCGTCTAGATTTCTTTCTCTTTTAAATAAGAGCCAAATTGGTTTTTGATTTTCCACGTCTTTTATTAATAAAAGAAGCCATGGATTATTTGTCCAATCAGATCTATCTGGTGCTAAAATTTTATTAATTGCTTTTCCCGTAATATATTTTGGGTTCTCTTTTATTTGTTTGATTAATTCATCAAAAAAACTTCGTTTGATAGTTAAATATCCCTTGAATATTGATGCGTTATCATATAATTCTAACTGATCGCTTATTCCATCAGAAAATTTGATACCAATTTTCCATATCTTCATTAAAATTCATTTATTTTGATTAAAATTTTTTTTAAATTGATTTTTAATAATTTATAAATTCCTTCTAAATCTTTAATTTTTTTTATCATTTATATTTTAAAGAGAAGTTTATTTTCTAATTGAAGAGTTTTTAATATTTTTCTTATTTTTTTTATAGTTCCACTTGTTTTTATGGGATAAATAGATAATCGAGAATTCTGTAAATATCGTATCATTCCCAATGAAGTAATTACAATTTCTTTTGATGTATGAGCAAATCTTAAGATGCCCCATCGTTCTTCTAAATTTAACTCAATTAACCATAATCCGATTTTACTTGTTTCTTTTATGCCAAAATATCTAAATAAATTTTTCCAAATAAGATTAATAATAGATTTTCCATCAATTATTATATCTTTTTCAACAATATAATAAAATAAAATATATCGTTGTCTTTCAAATTTCAATGTTTATTTAACTCCAATTTTCCTATTTTATTATTTTAACTCCATCTTCAATTATATTTGGATCAATTTTTTTATTTAATTTTTCTATTAATTTAGAGGGATTATCTTTTAAAGCTAATTTAGCATTAGTAAGGCTCATATCTAAAAGTGTTTGACAAATACTTATTAAAACCCTTGGGGATCTGTAATCAGATAAACTTGGAAAATTTCCACTAATGAAATAATTGGCGTTTTTAACTAAGGTCATTCGCAATGCTGAGTATATGATACGAATATTTTTAGATTGAATGTATTTGTTTTCATTAAAGATCGGAGCAAATGAAAATTCAATAAAAGAATTATATTGTTTGGAGAGTGATAATACCCCAGGAGTTAATGTTTTTGTAATTTTTGGATAAGAAAAGGATACAACATCAATTCTAGTATCTCTTGCGCAATAAATTTGTATTTCTTTATTTTCAGATTCCACTGATAAAATATGTGAAAAATCATTATATTTTTTTATCATTTGTTTTAATTCTGCAATATTTTTAGGTTTTAGATTTATTCTGAAATATACATTAAGATCAATTGATTTTCTTATTTTTTCTATTAATTTTTTTGGCAATTTTTCAATACTATTTATTGGTTCTAAGATAACATTTTTAAAATCCAATTTTTGAAGAAATTTGAGTCTATCTATGATATTATCATATTTTTCGATGTCAACTGGGACTCTTGATTCAAAATACCCCAATTATTATTAAACCCCTTTATTGCGAGATAGTTTCTAAAAAATTAATATTGTTTTTAAAATTTTTATTTTATGTGATAAATTTTGTTATTGAGCTTGATTAATATATAATTCGTAAAAAGATAGGTCGATATTTAAATTCACATTAAATTATGCATCAATAATTTTAGGTAATAAAAATAGGGCATAAACAGATTAAAACTAAATGAATGATACTTAACGCTATTTATTTTCCACGTCCTTTATTTGCTCTGATACTTGGGCGATTTTTTTCAGAGCCCCATCCTTTCTTATGCAAACCTCTACCCCTTTTTCCTGCAGAAGTCAATCCTCTAAAGACTCTTTTCTTATGTTGTTTATATCCAATCCAATTTATATTTGGATCTGAAATAATCCTTGGATGATGCGGATCAACGAATATCACTTCATAATACCACGATTTTCCGTCATCATACACTTTATATGAATTTAAGACTTCAAGATTTGGATATTTTTTCTGGGCTCTTTCTTCGGCAATTCTTTGTAAGTTTTTCCCAGGAGTAATTTTTGATACTCCCATAGCTCTTGGTTTTCGACCCATTTTTGGTCTAGATTTACGTCGACTACCTTTTCGGATTCTCGAGCGAACGATACTATATCCTTGTTTTGCTTTATAACCTAATTCCCTCGCCCTATATAATTTAGTTGGTTTTTCTATGCGTTCAACAGATTTACCCTTTCTATATTTTATTCCTCTATGATAATAGTCCGTATCATATCCAGTTTCGATATTCTGAAAAGTCTCCTTAATGAATCTATATCCTGACTTCAAAAATGTTTCACTTAATTCTAATTTAATTGTTAAAAAATTACATAAGTTAAAAATTTTGTTTCTCTAAAAATTAAGGTTAATAACCAAGTTTAACATTAAAGTATTTTTATAAAAAAAAAATCTTATAGTTTTTTGCAATGATTTATACTCTTTTAATTTGATTATCTAGAAAATTTTTTAATTTTATCAAAAATTATTTTATTAAAATAAATTTGTGGATTTTTTCAAAAATGGGGAAGAAAAATAAAGAAAAGAGTTTAAAGAAAGTAATCATTGACAGTAAGAAAGGGATTTCAATTTCTTATAATAGAGAAGATATCAAGAAAAAACTTCCTCATCTTTTTAATGAATTAAAAAATGGTAATCAAAAAATTAGAATAAATGGAATTAAAGATTCTAATGAAATTAATGATCTCTTTTATCCGAGGGTGGAAGATTTTATAAGACGTTGTAGTACACAAGAAGAAGCTTACGAAATTTTAGATTTTCTCCTTAAAAGAGCAGAAATATCTGAAAAGGAATATAATTACTTAAAGAAACGTGTAAAAAATGAGGGTATAGAAAATTTTGGAGAAAAAAAGACATGGGGCTATTATGAGAGAAAATATGGAGATAAAAGGTAAATATTTTGATTTTAAAATTTAAATAAATTGATAAATTATTTTTAGATATTTTATCAAAAAAGAGATTTTGAAGGGGATATTTTTATCAGAAAAATAAAATTTGCAATTGCTGGAATAGGAAATGTTGGATCTGCATTAATTCAAGGAATAAAATATTATGAAAAAATTGAAGAAAATAATTTATTTACTCATGGTTTAATGAACCCCAAGATTGGTAATTATACTCCGTATGATTTAGAATGCGTTTGTGCATTTGATATTAATAAAAAGAAAATTGGCAAGGATATTCATGAAGCTATATTCACACCTCCAAATTGTTGCCAAATTTTTGTAGATCCAGAGAGTCTCAATAAATCTGGAGTTCTTGTTAAAGCTGGACCAATTTCCGATGGATGTGCAAAGCATATGAGAGATTCATTTTATTGTTATGATGAATCAGAAATAAAACCGGTTGATATTGTTCAAGAATTGAGAAATTCTAAAGCTGAGATTTTATTAAATTTATTACCAGTGGGAAGCTTTAAAGCATCAAGGATTTACGCCCAGGCTTCAATAGAGGCAGGTTGTGGATTCATAAACTGCATACCTGAATTCATTGTGAGCGAACGAGTTCTTGGAGATGTAGATTGGGTGAAAAAATTTGAGGATAAAAATCTTCCATGTGCAGGGGATGATATCAAGTCTCAAGTTGGGGCAACTATACTACATCGAGTTGCAACAAAATTATTTTTAGATCGAGGTGTTATAGTCAATGATACTTTTCAGCTTAATATTGGTGGAAATACAGATTTTGAAAATATGAAAAAAGAGTCGAGATTAATAACTAAAAGAAAATCGAAGACTTCTGCGATAACAAGTGTTTTGCCTTATCCAATAAAATGTAGAATAGGACCCAGCGATTATGTTCCCTTTTTAAAAGACAAAAAAATTTGTTATATTCAAGTTAATGGAATAACATTTGGGGGATTACCTCTAACTCTTGATACAAAATTAAAAGTTGAGGACTCTCCAAATTCTGCTGGGGTGATATTTGATTTACTAAGAGTGATGAAGATTGCTTTAGATCGAGGTATTTCAGGACGATTAAACAGTATCAGTTCATTTTGTTTTAAGCATCCTCCAATTCAAGCCCCTTCTGATATAATAGCCAAACAATGGGTTCAAGAATTTATTGAAGGAAAAAGAGAGAGATAAATTGATAGGTGCATTCAGTTTGGGGCGACAAAATCATTGCCAAGAGCATTAGCTCAGATTGTCACTGAGTACATCATCATGCATATTTACTTAATTTAAAATCTCTATTAAATTTTATTTTTAAATTTTACTCGTTTTTTAAATTCGATTCCTCTTTCAGTTATGTAAAATTCTTCATTATTTTTGCTTATTAAATTAAGATCAATTAAAACTGGTAGTCTTCCATTAATGCATTCCATCGGGACTCCAGAAAGTAATTTAATCGTTTCTTTTTTCCTTGCCCCTTTTTCGATAGCAAGGAGAATCTCAAACCCCATATCTCCTATTAAATATTTCAAGTTTATACTGTCATTTGGGGGTTTTTTTTTGTTAGCAGACATTGTAATATCTAAAACTAAAAAAATTTTAAAGGGTTTTATTTATTAAATTTTCTTGCTTTCTTTGAAAATCTCGAATATATCAAGTTCATAATCCACAGTCTCTTCTGGTAAAGATTTTGGGGTTCCAAGTAATTTCGCAAAAATATATATTTTTGCAGTTCTTTCTAGCATCTTTAAAACGTCTAATGCTCCTTCTATGTGGCTCCCGCAACATATATTTCCATGATTTGATAGAATAACAGCGTTTAAATCACCTAAAGCTTTAATTGCATTTTCGGCAATTTCTTCAGAGCCAGCTTCACCATAATCTGCTACTTTTACTTCGCCCCCAATATATGGAACAAATTCTTCAACGACAGGTGGAAGATTAAGATCCAAAAGACTTAATATAGTAGAATAAACACCATGAGAATGGATGATTGCTCCAACATCAGGTCGATTTTTATAAATAGTTAAATGCATTATTTTTTCAACCGATGGATTTCTATCACCAATTAAAACATTTCCATCAAAATTTAGAACCAAAATATCATTAGGGTTGATCATTTCATATTTAACATTACTAGGGGTTATTACAATTTTTTCTTCATTTGGAATTCTAATAGAAAGATTTCCAGAGGAGCCAGAGATAAAACCTTCCTTTAATAATTGTAATCCAACATCTGCTAATTTTTTTCGTAATATATGATATGGTATATAAGAATCTTCTTGTTTCTCTTTATAAGTGATTCCAATTCTTTCTAAAACTTCAGGATTTGCTATATTTTTAGGGGGTTTTTTATCTAATATTGATAGAACATCATCAACAATCATTCTCGAATGTCTTTTTATAACATTTACTGTATTACCGCCATAATGGGGTAATATAATTACATTTTCAAATTTTAGAAATTCATTATCTTCATCAATTGGTTCGAGTGGAAAAACATCGAGAGCTACTCCAGCAATTTTTTTATCTTCTAATGCTTTTTTCAAAGCTCTATAATTCAAAACACTACCTTTTGCTGTATTTATCAAGTAAGAACTAGGCTTCATTAAAGAAATCATTTTTTCATTGATTAAGTTATTAGTTTCTTCTATTGGTGGAAGATGCAGGGTTATAAAATCTGATTTACTCATCAATTCTTCCAATTCTACAAGAGTTCCAAATTCTTTTACTTTATCTTTATAAACAAAAGGATCAGTAATTAGTAAATTAACCCCAAAAGGAATTAATCTTTGTGCTACTAATTTTCCTATATTACCAAATCCAATAACTCCAACGGTCTTACCTTTAAGTTCAATTCCTTCAAACTTTTTATAATCTCTAACCCAATCTTCTAGATCAATTAGTTCAAAATCCTCTGAATGTAAATATTTATCTACTCTAGTTAAATTTCTTGCAAGAGTTAAAATTAAACAAAGAGTTAGATCTGCTACTGAGTCAGAATTTCTTTTTGGAGTATAAATAACAGGTATTTTTTTTTCAGATGCCGTTTTTAAATCAACATTATTCGGGTCATTTCTACATGAAGCGATTATCTTAAGAGAAGATTCTTCAATTACTCTTTTTTTTACATTATCACCCTCACAAATGAAAATATCAATTTGCTTTAACTTTTCGATTAATTCTTCTTCATCAAAATACAATTGTCCAGATTCTTTCCATGTTTCATATATAACTTCCATTTTTTCTTTTAATCGATTAATTTCCGATTCGATAAGTTCTGCAGTAATTAATGCTTTCAGGAGAGACACCTTTTTTTAAAATAATAATTTTCGTAATTTTATCAAATTTCTAATTTTCCCAGAAACAACTTTTATTTTTCCAGAGGAATATGCCCCAACAGCCCCGATTTCTCCATTTAGAAGATTAATCAAAACTTGTTCTGATCCAAAATGAATTTTTACAGGAGCATTATCATCACCTACTCCAAATTTTATTTCAATACCTTGATCTCTATGAACTAAAATTAAAGATTTAGTTGAAGTATCTAAGAAAGTAAGTTCTATCGGATCTTCATAATTAGCAAGTTTTTTTCTAATTTTTTCTTCGGAATTATAGCGATCTATTATCACTTTAAAACCTTCTTGGATTGTACTAATTTCTGGCATTATTTTTTCTCCTATTTTAATATTGAAAAATCATTTTCAACTATCTTATAAAATTGTATTAATATTATTAATTTATTTAAAATATGTCATAAAAACTGTTTTTTAAGTTTCAAACTATAAAAATTATACATATTCTAGTTGTTTTTTAATACGGCCCCAACGACGATAAATATTTTCATATATTTCAACGATTTCCTTGTTAGGAGTGACCCTTGTTAATTTAATTAATTTTTCTACTGCTTTTTTATAATCTTTATAATAACCTAATCCAATTAAAACATTAATTGCTTCACCTATAAATGCAGATTCTTTAATCTTCGGTAAGTATAGGTCCTTATTTAAAATATTTGATAGAATTTGATTAAAGCATTTTGAATTCGTCATACCTCCACTGCAAAGTATTTTATTATGCTTACTTACAAAGTTTAATATTTGGTTTAGGTTTTCCAAAATCCCAAAACCTATATTTTCGAATATGGCTCTTAAGAAATTTTTTCTATCTGATAAAATTTCCGAAATTGAACCTGGAGTTGGAAAGACAAAAATTCCGGGTTTAATATTGATTTGATTCTGAATATCCATTCTCTCTGGACCAAGAAATGCAAGTGTAGAATTTGCACCTGGTTTTGTTTCCAGTAAATATTTTTCGGTTACAGAATCTATATCATTCGATAACCCCTTTAGAAATGAATCTTTATACCAATCATAAATTTTGCCAGTCATACCTGTATTACTTTCTATTAACCATTTATCTTTAACTGCATGTCGTGTTGTCCACATCTTAAATGTTGGGTCGAATCGAGGTGAATTTAGCACAAAATATAAAGGCGTCGTTGTTCCTAATGTAATTCCAATTTGATTATCATCAATACAACCAGTTCCTATTAGATTTGCTTGAGTATCAGCTCCAGTTTTTATTATAGGGGTAGTTTTGGGTATTTCAAATTTTTTCGCTAAATCTGGTTTTAAATCTCCAGCAATATCTGTAACTTGAATAATTTCAGGAAAAATATCTCTATTAAAGTTGAAAGCATCAATTATTTTATCAGACCACTTATTCTTAACTATATCAAATAAAAGAGATTCAGATGCGGAAGTAGGATCTGTACAATAATTCCCTGTTAATTTAAAAATAATCCAATCATCAAATAATAAAACTTTATAAATCTTTTCAAACAAATCTTCTTTTTCTTCTTGGAACCATAGAAGTCGAGCAAGAGGAAATATCATTGGAGGACTATGACCCGTAATATTAAATAGTGCCTCGTCATCAAACATATCCTCTATTAGATATTGTGAATCTATGCCACGTAGATCACAATTTGGGCCAGCATATATTACTTCCTCTTCTTTAGAAAGGAAGATACATGCTTGTCTTTGAGTACAGGAAGTTATCCCAATAATATTTTTTGAATTGATTTTAGATTTTTTAAGTGTATTTATGATGCAATTTGTCAATTTTCTCCAAATTTCATCTGTATTATAACTTTTTGCGAATCCTTCTATATCATCATTTATAAAGAAAAAAAAATCTTCATTGGATACCATAATTTCACAATTCTCCTTCACAACTGCAGTCTTAATTTTTTGAGAGGAAATATCAATACACAGGATTCCTTTCTCATTGGACATAAAATTACCTAATGAAATTTATCTAGATTAATATTATATTTATATTTAAAAAGATAGTAATAACTAATAATTTATTCACATAATTTTTTGAAAAATCTTAATGTTAAAGGAGAAAAATGTAAGAATTTATTTGAAAAAATCATAAAGATTGATTTTTATTTAATAGACTGAGGGAGTTTATTATTATTTTTTCTTTTTTTTCTTAGACACTTTTCTTTTCTTATCCACTTCATTTCTATAAGTAGGTTTTGATGATAAATCATCTAGAAAATTTTTTATATCAAATTCTTTTTTTGCAGGTGGTTCATATTTATCAGCTATAACCGCTTTAGTTTCTCTTGATAATAATTTTCTAAGATATTTAGGAAACGAAGTAGTTATTTGAATATCAGTTTTTAAGATAACATAAATTGCCCCTTCATGTTTGAATTCATCAATAATTTCATGTTTTTTTAAAGTGTCGATAATTTCGATATAAGATGCTAAAGCTTTTTCTGATATGAGTTTGGGAAGAACACTTTTTAAAATTGGACCAGTTCTAAGTTTTAAAAGTACATTGTATATTTTAGAGTCAGAAATCAATTCAAATAATTGAAATGAATCTTCTTTAGTTTGTTTATATACATCAAAAAATTGTGTTACTTTTTGAATAACAAGATCAATTAACATTGGATCTTCATCAAAATGTTCAATAACACTTTTTGGTGGCATTCGTATTGATTCAACTTCTTTTACGAGAAGAATATATCTTTCATAACCAATTTCATTTATGTGAATAAAATCTTGATCTAATAATGTTTTTATTAAATCTTCAAATAATGATTTTTTGAACGTTTCATTGAACCATTTTTGTAAATCTTCATATGTAATTGGTCCATTAGAAAGCTTCTCGAGTGTAAAAAAAATTCCTTTATCTTTTAATAGAATTGATATTTGTTCTTCTTCAGTTTTTTCACGAATTTCCTCTAATGAGGCCCAATATAATTCCTTTAGCCATAATTTAATTAATTCTTCATTTTCTTCTATTTTTTTTTGTTCAGCTTCATTATAGCTATTTTTTTCATTTATATAAAAAGCTTTATGTGCTTCTTCATTAGATTGAAGTTTTTCTGCAAATTCAATACACGATGAAAGAATATTATGTTCTATTTCTAGAGTCGTTGATTGATCAATTATCACAGATAGCATTAACATTTCCCTACCTCCTCGAGCTATTTCCGAATAAATTTCGAAATAATAATTCATTGAATTAAGATCTTCAATACTATGGGTAAAAAAGCCTTCTTCAATAGCTTGGTCCATAATATTTGCAATTCTAACATATAGTCTAGCATCCAATACATTTTCTGGAAACGAATAATATACTAATGGGCCAATCTTACGATGGAAATAGCTGAGAGAAACGATAGGCTTCATACCTTACCCCCTAAAAAAATTTTTTTTAATGAAATCCAATATTGTGACTTTTTTTTATTAATTTTTTAATTGATTTTTTTATGTATTTTTAAGATTAAAAAATATTCAAATGTGACTCTCTCTAAACCATTAAAATACTAAATAGGATTTTATTAAATATATCGATATTAAATAATATCTGTCGATTAAATATATTAAGATTTATTTTAATTAATTTTTATATATTTTCTTAAGTTTAAAAAATATTTTTATTCATTTTTTTTAATCGGTTCAAATAAGTGAAAAAAAGTGGTAATTAAGGTAATAGCATTTGATTTAGATGATACACTTTATAATGCGACAGAATTAGCAAGAGAATCTAGAATTAGCGGTTTAAAAGCTATGATTAAAAAAGGGTTAAAAATGGATTTAAACAGTGCAATTTCAACTTTGGATGAGATTGTTAAAGAATATGGCACGAATAATTCTCGTCATTATGATATATTTATTCTACGTATTAATAGATTTGAGCCCCAAATTGATTTTATCAGAACAAATCAAAAAAACAAATACGTATCTGCTGCTGTTATGGCATATCATGGGCAAAAAATTATATCGATTAAACCATTTGATGATGTTATTCCTTGTTTGAAGCAAATTAGGGATTTAGGTATAGAAACTGCAATAATTTCTGATGGAATACCAATTAAACAATATGAAAAAATATTAAGATTGGGAATTGATGAATTAATTGATTTAATTGTAATATCGGATGAGATTGGCATCAGAAAACCAAATCCCAAATTATTTGACTATTGCCTTAAAAAATTCGGAGTTAAGGGATATGAATCTATATATGTAGGAGATAATCTAGAGAAAGATCTCGTTCCGGCTCGTATGAATGGGATGAATAGCGTATATATTCATAGAGGTGGGAAGTATAATAATATAACTACGGGAGAGAAAATTCTTAATGGAACAAAACCTGAGTTTGAAATAAATTCTCTTCTAGAATTAAAAGAAATTATAAATAAAATTAATTCTAAATAAGCAGATTAGGTGTTAATTTGAGACTAATCTTAATTCAACCGGAAATGTTTGAAAACGACGAAAAATGTTTTTTTGAAATTCAAAATCTCATAAATAGCATTCCATCTATAGAAGAGAACTACGATTTAGTTTGTTTACCAGAAAGATGGATTAAGATGAATCCAAAACTTGAAAAAAATATTCAAGAAGAGAGGGGGTCTCATTATCAATTCATTAAAAAAATGGCAAAAAAATATCATATCAATATACTTTCTGGAGGGATCTGGGAAAATAGGGAAAATTCTGATAAAAATTATGTAACATGTTATTATTTCAATAAAGATGGTCAAGAAATTGGGCGCCAAGATAAAATTCACTTATATCGTTATGAAAAACTTTTTTTTGAACCTGGAAATACTCTAAATTTATTTAATCTAAATGGAAACTTATTTTCTATTTTGATTTGTTTTGATATGGTGTTTAAAACCCCCCACCTTGCAGTTAAAAATGGTGCTGAATTTTTAATATCTCCAACATTAATTAGAGAAGAAGGGTTGGAGAATTGGGGGGTTTATTTAAGAGCGAAATCTTTAGAAAACAGAGTTCCAATTGCAGCGTGCAACCCCTATGGGATTTTAAAAGATAGAACTTTTCCAGGTAATAGTAAAATAATTTCTTTTGTAAAAGGTTTTTATTCACCATCTAAATTAAAAGTTCTTGAAGCTCCATTAAATAAACACGCTATTTTATTTGATAATATTGATTTAAAATTTCCAAATAAACTTAGAAAAAAAAGATTTAAAGAAGCCATAAGTTTGGAGAAAATTAAATTAAAAAAGTATAATTAAAATTTATTAGCCGAAAATGATGGAAATATTATAAGAAACTTTCGATGAAATGTAAAAAGCATAATTTATCCTATAAATATGTATGCCCGGAATGTTTCCAACCATATTTAAAGGAGACCGCCTTTTCGAGTTTAGAAGAAATCAGAGAATATCAAAGATTAAGTTCTAAAAGAATTAAGACAACAAATCTAAAAAATAAAATTAATTTAATTGCTTGTCTGAAAATTAAATATTATAATAATGTTGCTTACGCCGGAACAATATTTTATGATATTAAAAACCAGAAAGCTAAAAATTTTGAGATAAGGAAATATAAACAGACCATTCCTTATTTTCCTACTCTTTTATTTTTAAGAGATCTGGAAATTTATTTAAATTTAGCTGAACAAATTAAGTTTAATCCGGATTGTTATTTATTAAATGCAAGTGGTCAATTGCATCCTTTTCTATTTGGAGTTGCGTGTGATTTTGGCTTAAAGTTAAAAGAAGATATCCCAGTCATAGGGGTAACTAAGAAGAATCTTTATAAAAGTGGACAGTTAATTAACTTAAAAGAATTAAATGAATTTAAGATTGTAGGAGATATCGTATTTAAAAACCATTTAGTAGGAAAATATTTATCAATTATAAATTTAGAAAAAGGCATTTATATTTCTGTTGGTAATAATATAAGTTTAAATTTAGCCATAAAAATTATATCAAATTTATTAAAATATAGAATCCCTGAGCCTATAAGACTATTAAACATTGAATTAAATAAAACTATTAAAAATGAAAATACTAATTCAAATGGAGTTTAGTTTTGTTTTTAAAAAAAATTGTGGACTTTATAAAGAGAGAGAGTAAATTAAAAGTAAAAAATACAGAGAGAGAGTAAATAAAAAATAAAAAATAAAAAAGTGAAAAAAAATGGCATCCCAAATAAAACCTACTTATTTTGGCCCTAAAGCTATATTTGATCCATATTTTATTCCTCCTAAGTTATTGCATAGAAAATCTGAGGAAGAAATACTTAGTACAATTTTAAAGGACTCATTTATAGATGATTTTGGGGCAAATATTTTAATTAAAGGAATAAAAGGGGTTGGGAAAACTGTTTTAATAAATAAAACGATTTCAGATTTAAAAATAAACAGTAAAGATAATGGAAAAGATATTTTGAAATTATTTGTTAATTGTGAGGGGAAAAATTTAGAAGAAATAATAATTTCATTGATTTTAAACTTAGAAAAGACAGAAGAGATTAAATTAGATATTAATTTCCTGTTAAATTTGACTATTCCAAGGCTTTGGAACATTTTAAAACTTGCTTGTAAAAAATTTAATACTTTTAAATTTCTTGTATTTCATAATATTGAAGAAATAGAGCCCAAGATTTTTAAAAAATTTTTAAGATTTGGTAAAGAGATGAAAATTTCAATAATATCAACAATTAACAGGATTTCCATCAATCCAGAATTAAATTTTCTTTCAGAATTTGATGTTAAAAAAAGGATTGACTTATATAACCCATCACAATTGTCTGATATAATTAAACAAAGATTTACTTTAACTTATCCCTTTAATATCGATAATTCTCTTTCAGATTTCATGGTTGATTTAGTTGCAGAATATGATTATCTGAGACCAGGCAAATGCATAGAATTGATGAGAGAAATTTATCCAATCATTAAAAAAAATAGAAATATTACGTCTGATCACTTGCGAGAACAATGTTTACTTCAATTTGATACTTTTTCTTTGGATGAATTTGAAATAATATCATATTTAACGGAAGCAGATATTTTAATAGACATCTTTCTGGATAATTTAGCAAACTACTTTTCTAATGAATATAATTATTACATTGATTTAGTTAAATTAAGAGAATTATATGAGGTATCTTGTGAGACATTAGAATTTGAAAAAAATTCTAGTGAATTTAATCGAATACTTGCAAAGCTATTAGATTTGGAAATTTTAAAAGAATCAAAATTTGATAGAAAATACACCAATAATACAAGATTTTTTTATTCAATAATGCAGACATCTCAATTAAAAACTATGATTGATGTTATATTTGGAAAAATAAAATAATTTTAATGGACCTAAAATTTTTCTATTTAATTCCCAAAAAATTCCTAAATAAATTTGATAGCGAAACATTTAAATAGTTAAAGATTATATATTTAAATTTGCAATAGAGTAGTGGTTACATATAGGATACTATTAAGCATTTTACACGTTTTAATTTAATTACGCTTATAAGAGTTTCACTGACAAAATTATCATAGTATTATCTTACAATATCTTAAAGATTTGGGTTAAGAAATCGGTTCTGTTGTATTTATAGTTAAATTTATAAATTTTTAAAAGAAGAAGAATAAAAAAAATGGATGATATTAAAAATATAATCAGTAATAAAGAAATTAAGTATTCAAATCAATGTCCCGAATGCGGAAGTGAAATTATTTCACAACCGGAAAGAGGAGAATTAGTTTGTGAAGGATGTGGTTTAGTTATAAGTGAGCATATAATTGATACTGCTCATAATGGGAAGAGAGCCTTTACTCAACAAGAGAAAGAAAAACGAGAGAGTACAGGGTCTCCAATTACTTTATTATTACCAGATATGGGATTAAGCACTGTGATTGATAAAAAGAATTTAAATGATCCTAATCTTAAAAGGGCTGCAAAATGGAATACTCGGATGACTTGGGACAAACGGAATATGTTGTTAGCCACAACCGAATTAAAAAGAATTGGTAGTAATTTAAATTTACCTAATCATGTTAAAGAATTAGCCATAAAAATATATAAAAACGCTTTTAATAAAAAGTTATTACGAGGTAGATCCATCAATGGGATGGTATCTGCAAGTTTATATTATTCCTGTAGAAAGGGAAAAATTCCAAGGACCCTTCAAGAAATCATAGATCAAACCAATGTAAAGCCAAGAGATGTAAGAAGATGTTATAGAACTCTTGTTAGAGAATTAAATCTTAAAGTTCCTTCGACAAATCCAATTTTACTAATTCCAAGATACATAACAGATCTTGGACTTTCCCAACAAGTCGAGAAAGAAACAATCGAATTATTAAAAAAATTTATTAAAAATTTCTCAACAAGTGGAAAAGACCCTAAGGGATTATGTGCTGGGGCAATATATTTAATATGTAAATTAAAAAATAAAAAGATCTCACAAAAGAAAATTGCAACAGTTATTGGTGTTACAGAGGTTACGCTACGTTCAAGATATAAAGAACTTTCAAATAAACTTAATTACCATAAACAATAATAATAGAAAAATAAAAATATTAATAAACCCACAAAAAATGGGAATTGATTGAATAGGGCATTATTTTAATAAGATTAAGAAGCTTCCAAAAACATTGGTTTTTGGAAAAGCGTTTTTTTTTATGATTTAACTATTATTTAATTTTATCGATTAATAATTTCATTAAATCAGATAATGTTAATACATAACTTTGAATATTTGGTAATTGATTTTTTATTTTTATAAACATTTGTGAATAGTGTTCTGCACGTTCTTTTACCTTTAATAAATCATTTCTACTTTGTTCTCTTATTTTTTCTACAGGTATTCCTTTCATTATTGCTCTCTCTTGAATCGTTAAACCAGAAGGAACTTGACTTTTCTCAAGTATAATGACGCCTTCACCTATAGAAGCCCCTTCATAAATTATACTACCTTCTAAGACTTGTATATAGTCTTGGAAAATGCAACCAAAAATCAAAACACCGGTTTCGATAATACAATAACGCCCAATAATTATTGGACTTTGATGAGATCTAGTTACCATCATTACACCATTAAAAATCGTGGAGTATTCTCCAATAGTTATTTGAGCATTTTCTGCCCTTATGATTGATCCGGGCCAAATAACAACATCATCATTGACAACAATATCGCCTATTAAGGTTGCATTTGGTGAAACATAAGCTTTCTCGCTTATTTGGGGTTTTTTGCCATTATATTCAATTATTGGCATAAGCATCAATTAAATTTCTTAAAAATAATTATTAGAATTCTTATATTATATTCTTCTTTTGTATCTTTTTAATATTTATTCTTAAAATTCGGTCTTTAAAATCAAAAAAATGAAGCCTTTATAGTGCATAAGAAAATGGATCATTTGAATCAAAAAAAATGAAAAAGTCTCGGGGAAATTCAATTGAGAGAATTTTATATAGCTCTTTCATTCCAATAATCTCACTATTAAAATGAGGAGTTATTATCATGTCTAAATTTAAATCTCTAGCAATTAATGCTGTTTCATATCGGATATCTCTAGTTAGCATACAATCACAATTGAGTTTTAATGCATTTAATAGTGATTTTTCTGAAATATTTTCAATTATACAAATTTTATTTATCTCATGATTTAATTTACCGATGTATCTTATATATCTTAGATTTAGATTTTTCTTAATTCGATTTATCAAATCTTCCAACAAAAAAGGTTTTGTATTATTTAAAAACTTTTCAGGTGTACATATTCGACCTAAAGGGATTTCTTTGCCAGATATAACTTTTAATTCAAATAAATTTTCGATTTTTAATGATAATCTATTTGCAATAATTTCTGAAATTCCGTTTTGAGCCACTTCAAATGCTGTATTTATAACATAAAGAATAATACGGGCGCTTGATAATAAGTGAAATTTGTTAATAAGATTTTCATGAAAATGTTTTGTGGGAGTATGAATTAAACCACGATGGGAAATAATCAATGAAACCTTTTGTTTTACACCTTCTATTATTGCTTCTAAAGAAGGATCTAAAGTAATCATAATTTTTTTTATATTTTTATCTTCTAATTTTGGTCCAAATTGAATTCCATAAATATCATTTGTAAAAGCATAAGATTTTGGTGCAATTCTTTTCTCTAAAAAATCAGTTATTTGACTTAATAGCACAACTATAAGAGAATTTCCTATTTTTTTTAAATTTTAATAGGCTTATAATTTATAGAAATATTAAAAGGACATAGTATTAAAAAAGAGTGTGTTTGTAATTATTTCTTTTTATCTTAATACTTAATTATTTTATTTTTAATTAAAGCAGAAATTTTTAGTTGAAAAAATCATTAATACTTAAGAAAAGTAAAAACTCATTAAAATTTATAATTACTATTTTCTGATGTTTTACTTGATAATTAAAAAATAAAAATGTGATAAAGATAAATGGCATCGAATGAAAACTGTATTTTCTGTAAAATTATTAGGGGGGATATACCTTCTAAAAAAGTATTTGAAAATGATAAAATTTTAGCTTTTCTTGATATTTTTCCAATGTCTCCAGGCCATACAATAGTGGCCCCTAAATCACACGTAAATTTTTTTGAAGATGTTGAAAAAACTGAAGTTTGTGAAATTTTCAATATAGTCCAAGATTTAGCTAGTGATTATTTAAAAAAATTAAATATAGATGGATATAACATTCTGGTTAATAGCCATTCAGCAGCAGGTCAAGAAATACAACATTTTCACGTACATATTATTCCGAGAAAAATGGCTGATGGAATAATTAGACATAAAATTCCGAAAAATCAAGCAACATCGGAAGAACTTGAACAAATTTTGAAGGAAATATCTTCTTAAAAAAATCTTATTTTCTTTATTTTTAAATTTTAAACATTAATTAATTTTAATTTTAGAAAAATTAGAGAATTTTATATAGTTTTATTAAAACAAAATATCGTTTTTAACAAGATTAAACATTAATCATGGTTAGAAGGGATATAAATTTGAAATTTGATAATAAAAAAAAAATAATAGATGTAAAAATTGTTTTTTATGGCCCTGCACTAAGTGGAAAGACTACAACTTTAAAATATCTATTCCAAAAATTTGGGAAATTAGATAAAATTAAATCCATTAATACTACCACCGGAAGAACTTTATTTTTTGATTTTGGAATAATAAAGTTAAAAGGTATTGAGTGGGATGTTAAATTTTTAATTTATTCAACTACTGGCCAAGATTACTATGCAATAACTCGTCCAACGACATTGCAAGGAGCAGATGGAATAATTTTTGTTGCTGATTCTTTTGTAGAAAGTTTTAATAGAAACTTGGTTTCATGGAGAGAATTAGCCAGTCTTTATGGGGAAAAATTGCTGAAAATGCCCATTGTATGCAATTTCAACAAGCAAGATTTATTAAGGAAATTTAATTTTTATGAGTTTTTAGAGAAAATTTTTTTTGAAAAATATAAATCATTTGCCTTTTTTAAAACAATAGCACTTTTAGGAGATGGAGTTGTTAATTCTTTTAAAAAAATTATTGAACTCATATTTCCAGGATTAATAATTAACCAAATATCAATTTAAGTCAAAATGACTTAAAAAAAAGAAACTGGTATTTGATTAAATAAGAGAGATTTTTAACTTAAATTATATAATTTCTGGTATATTTCTTCCGCAAAATATGCAAAATTTATCATTAATTTTTACTTTTTGCCCACAGTAGGGACAAAATTTAAATTCTTTTAATCTAATTTCATCCAGAAATTTATAATTATTAGTCATCGTGTAATCTTCTTCATAATAGCTTTCATATATTTTATCTAAATTACGCGTTTTTCGAGATAATAAAAGAAGTGTTATAATAATCATACTGATTACACCAATAATTATTAGAATTATGATGATTAAAGATGGATCAATTCGATTATCACTTATTGTCATTACAATGTAGAAGGCATCAGTTCCCCCTTCGGAATCTTGAATAATTATATAAAATAGTCCATAGTAGCCACTATACGATTCTACGGATTTTTTGATTATACCATTATATGAAGTATAATTCATTAATTCAGGAATTAAAAATGTACCGATAAATTTTTTCGAATCAGTATTATAATTTAATTCTAAGAAGACAAAATCTGAAGGGAATAAAAGGTTAAGAATACCATCAGTTGAGGATGTGACTATAAAAAGATTTATAAAAACTCTCAATTCATCCTGATTATCCTCATAATCAACTAATTCATTAGCTTTTATTTGGAAATTATAGTGTGTCCCAAGAAAAGTATTTTGAATAATTAGACTTTCATTAACTATAGTCTCATTGAAATATATATGTGATCCATAATAAGAGTCAGTCAAATTAATAATAGGATCATTATTTTCGATTTTAAAGAATAAACGATTAGAATATGGATTTGAATAATTTTCAGAAAATTTTGGGATTAAATAAAAAAAAGCATAACCTGTTGTATCTTCAATGCTTGGAATAAAAGTGTATTTGAATTTTTTTGAACTTTCTTCTTCAAAATTTAGTGTTTTGTTAATTGTATTCCTTGAATTGAAAAAGGAACTAGGGTGAATTCCCATATAAGCAGTTAAATTACAATTAGATTTATCTAAGTTAATAAATATTATATTTTTTATCCCACTTTCCCGAGTTATGCTAGAATATTCAATTGAATAATCAATAATTCCTGGGATTTTTGATTTATCAGGGTGCAATAATTTAATCCTCTTTTCAAAAATTAGAGTACTAATTTTTACAGAAACAGTAATCTTGTAATTTTTATAACTATAATTTGGTAATGTTATTGAATTTTTATAGTAAACACCATCTCCCAAATCTGATAATATAATTGGAATAACCTGATTTGTTACAGGATTTTCTATAAATGCATTAAGACTATCTCCATTAATTAAATTATCAATTCCTACTTCAGTAGTTTGGTTTTTAATAAATACAGATAAAGAGATAGTATTTGAGAATACCCTTTCTGATTTTAATCCGAGATTAATAGTTAAATCATCTTCAGGAAGAAAAAATTTAATAACATTCTGTAGTAACGTTGAATGAGCTGATGAATAAGAAGCATTGTCATAAAATTCATCTAATAGCCAATATAAATCTCCAAATGCTAAGAATTTGCCTTTCCCTTCATCAGATTTGTCACAGCTTGCTACAACTGAAGAATTATATAATTGAGCTTGGGATACTCCATTTCCATAAACATTAAACGTACAACCGGTTAGCCAATAAAATTTAGAGACTCCTTTAAATATTGAAGAATTTTCTAAAAAATTTGTTACTTCATTAGAATCTAATATCGCGCCAATTCCTAAATGAGTTGAATTTTCAATATTTTCTTCTTTTATTTGAATTCCAACATTTAATTGATCAAATAAAAAATTAATACTTTCTATGCATATTTCTTGATATCTTGTTCCTAGAAATAGAATATTACCTCCCGTTTCAAAGTATTCTTTTAAAGATTTTACTTCTGATTGACTATAAGGTAAAATTGGGTTTTGCAAAATAATTAAGTCATAAAAACTTAATTTTTCTGAACTTAGAATAGAGTTATTTAAGGAAGAATTATATTTAGGTGTCCATTTGTCCATAAAATATATAGGGGAACAATTTAGATTTGAAAGTTCTTTCATAGATCTATAAAAATCAATTTGTTTGAAAGAGTATTCCGGAAACCAATCATTTAAACCATGAAATGACTCATATAATATTTTAAATTCGGGTATTTTTTTTTCAATTTCTATTTCTATCTGATCTATTATTTCTCCTGTAATATCATCAGACATGTTTATCGTGATTTTTTCAACTCCTGGAGTAGCGTTAAAAAGAATTTCAACATAGATTGATAAAAAATCAACTCCGTGAGAGTTAAAATTTATTTTTTCCTTATCTAATTCTATCCTAATACCAGGAACTTGATCAGATATTTGAAATGCAATATTTCTTGTGATTCCTGATAAAACCGTTAGATTAAAAATTTGTTTATCGCCTGGATAATTAAGAAGATCAAATGGTTGTATTGGAAGTTTATTGGGATAAATAGTTGTAATATTGTTTACATCTTTAGTCGAAGAATTTATACCATATAATAAATCAATAGATTTTGATATATTGATAATTCCGGCACCGATTTTCAGAGTTTCATGGTTATTAGTTTTATATGCTCCTTTCAATATTGCAATTTTTGCTGCTTCTGGATTTAAATCAGGAAAGGCTTGTAATAATAAAGCTAAAGCACCCGAGACCATTGGACATGCCATAGAGGTTCCACTGAGTGGATAATAATCATAAGAACCGGGATAATTAATATAATCTCCAAGATATTTTTTTTTATTGGAGATTATTGAATCAATGGCTTCTGTAGAGATAATATTTTCTCCTGGAGCGCATATACTTGGGAAATATTGATAAGTATTTGTTGGGCCCCTGCTACTAAATGTAGATAAATTTCCATTTTTATCAACCGAACCTACAGCGATGGCATTTACACTTGTTGCCGGGATTCCGCCAGAATAATAACTGGGTCCATCATTTCCTGCTGATACAACACATAAAACACCTTGATTAGTCGCATTTGTTATAGCTAATGTAATTGGATCATATACTTCTGGATATGGAGCTCCAAAGCTCATACTAATTATTTGAGCACCCTTTTCTACAGACCATTCAATAGCTTTTAGAATATCAGTATCTTTTAAACTTCCTGATGAATTACCAGCTTTAGCATTTATTAGATTAACATTTGGAGCCACCCCTCGATATTTTCCTGAAGAAATTTCTCCATCTCCTCCTATAATTCCTGCAACATGTGTTCCATGTCCATTTCTATCTATAAAATCAGAATTATCTGTTTCTTCTCCCTTAGACGCAAAATTTATTTGCTTTATTATTCTTGTTTGAAAATCGGGATGAGGGTAAATTCCAGAATCAATAATAGATACATTAATTCCTGTACCGTCATATGTTAAATTTTCAGCACCAATTGATTGTAGCCACCAATTATTCCAGTCCACTGGATTTAAACTATTTTGTTGAATTTTCACATTATTTGGAATTGTATAAATATTTTCCTTAAAGATTTTGATGATTTCATTGGATTCTTCAATTAAAGTTTTTAATTGTATTAATTCTGAGCTCTGACATTCCAAATATATCCCAGGAACAATATTGAATTCATATATTATGTCAAAATTGCTAAAAAGCTTTATTATTTCTCTTAATCTTTCTTCCTTTGACAATTCTTCATTAAAAATGATTATTATTGGAACTTTTTCATCAAGTAATTTTTCTTTGTTTTTAAGTAAGGATTTTTGTAGATTTATACTATATTTAGATAACCTTTCCAACTCTAATTGATTATACTCTTTACTTCTGATGTATTTTTTATAAATATTATCATTAAATTCATTTGATTGCAAAAAAAAATCATTACCTGCATCTGCAATATTATAATCAAATTCTTTCTGATTTATGTTTAATAGATTATGTGATAGTGTTAAAAAAAAGATATTTGTAAATAAAAACAAATAGATAAATGTCATATAAGCAATATTATAATAATATTTAACCAAAATTGAATTCACGTAATGGTTATGATATTTTTTATTATAAGATCTCAATAATATATCTTAATATAAATCTAATGTTAAATATTTAAAAATCTAAATAAAACTCACCAATAACTGTGGAGTTCTAAAAAGTTTAATATTAAAAGAAGAATATTATAATAGCAACTATGTTTAAGAAATATGGATTTAAAACTACAAAAGAATTAGAAGTAGAAGCTACTAAGGAGAATTATGCAGTTGGAGCCTTTAATTTTAATAATCTTGAACAAATTTTAGGAATAATTAAGGCAGCATCAGAATTGAATAGTCCAGTTATTCTAGCTGCTAGTCATGGTGCAACGAAATATGCAGGAACTATCTTTTTAGTTCACTTAGCAATTGCTGCAAAAAAGAAGTTCCCTAATGTAGAAATGGCATTACACTTAGATCATGGATTGGATTTTAGTAAATGTAAGGAATGTATTGATTTAGGTTTTTCTTCTGTAATGATAGACGCAAGTAAATATCCATTAGAAGAAAATATAAAGAAATGTAAAGAAGTGGTAGAATATGCACACAAATTTGGAGTTTCTGTTGAAGGAGAGCTTGGTCGTTTATATGGAGTAGAAGATGAGATTAATGTATCTGAAGCTGAATCGGCTATGACAGATCCTAAAGAAGCTGCAATTTTTATTGAAAAATCAGGTATTGATTCTTTGGCCATTTCAATTGGAAATTCTCATGGATTATATAAAACTGATAATCCATTCATTGATTTTGAGAGATTAAAGGAAATAAAGGATTGTGTGTCTACACCATTAGTTTTGCATGGTGCATCTGGAATTCCTGAAGATTCTATTCGTAAGGCTTGCAAAATAGGTATTTCAAAAGTGAATATTGATACTGAATGCAGATTAGCTTTTCGACGAGAGATTGATAAATTTATTCATTCTAATCCATTTGATGACCATAAACCAATAACTTATGATCCAAGAAAAATTCTAACTCCTGCACTTGAATCTATTACTGAAGTAATAAAAATGAAAATAAATTGGTTTGGATCAGGAAATAAATTATAGTTTTTTTAATATTTCTAAATTAATTAAATAAGATATTTACTTATACTCTAGGATTTCCACTGCAAAATTATGATATTTCTTTTTTGATATTTTATCAATTTATTATTAGATTATTTAGATTTTAATTTTGAATTGTTTTTCTATTATTAAAAAAACTTAATTGATAAATAAAAAATTATTTATATTATGAAATTACAAATTTATGGGGGGTATATTTAACTAGTTAATACTATACATTTTATTAAGTATATATTTAAAAAAATTTCAATGGAAATATAGGGGTCTTTGTTTATTTTACCATGAATCAATTAAAATAATAATTTATTTAAAAAATATATAAATCAATTTTTCATATTTACTTTTATTCGATATTTAATTTCCAGAAAATTTGAGGTCTACCACGCTCTCCATTATTTCTTGCAAATTTGGAAACTATATTATTTCTTTGTAGTTTTGATAAATTATCAAAAATAGTGGTTCTAGCTTTATTTAATTTTTTCACTAAATCTCGTCTTGTTAATGGGCCATTTTTATATAATTCTATTATTATATTATGTTGAAGAGGAGATCCATTTTCTCGTAAATTAAATCTGTTTGTTAATAAAGAATTTTTAAACATTATTTTTATCACTTTTGAAAAATACAATAGAAATTTATTATTCTAAATATATTAAAAATTGTTTAATATTTAAATGATGCTTATTTACATATAAATAACATACTCTTACCATATTTTCACCATAAGATTTTTAAATGTCGATTTTTGTCTTATTATTAAAAGTAAAAATGTTAGAAATAAAGATCAAAAGTAATTAAACGGTTTTAATTAATTAATGACAGATACTGAAAGAACTACAATAACACTAAGTAATTATCATATGAATATTATCAAAAATTTAATAGGTATTAAAGGTAATACTGCAGCTTCAGTTATAGCTGGAATTATTTCTTCTTGGATAGATCAAAATTTACAGGAAATTAAAGACCATCTTCAAATGAAAAATATAATGTTACCTCCCTCAGAAGAAGAAATTAATAAAAAATTAGAATCTGTTATGGAAAATTTTGAAAAATTGAAATTAGATGATCTCGCAAAGTTATGTAAAATTGATAGACAATTAATTATTGAAAATATATCCTATTGGAGTAAAAAATATAATATTATAATTAGTGGAGATTATATAATTAAAAAGAAATAAAATGTCCTAAATAATTTTTTTTTGTCTTGACAAATTTCAAAATCTTCCTAACATTCACTAAAAATTTTTTTAGAAAAGAAAAAAATTAAACAGTAAGTTTAAATATATAAATATAAAAAATTTTTGTGCCTTATCTTAAAAAAATATCACTAATAATTCTTATTTTGCTTTTTTTAGCACAATTAATAATAATTATTCCAAATATAATTGCAGTACTTCAAATAAATATTTTGAATTTTAACACTGATAAAAATGAATATTTTACGGATGAGAATATAATAATAGAAGCTTCTTGGGATTTAAATTACAATCCGATTGAAGAATGGGCATATGTTCAGATACAACTCTATAATAATCTTGATCAGATATTATGGTGCTCAGAGCAAAATGATAGTATGGGAATAATTAATAAAACTTGGGATATCAATATAATAGATTTGAATTTTAATTTTTCGGAAAATTCTATCAACTTTAGTGTTATTTTTTATCTTTTTCATATAGTTGGTGAGGAAATTATTTTTTCTGGTCCTATTGCTATAAAATCTATTCAAATTTCGAAAAAATTAATTTCTTGCTCTTTATTCAATTATACAGAAAAAATCAATTACGGTGAATCCATAAGTTTTCAAGCTCTATTCTATAATATCACAAAAAATGAAACTTATTATCCTGATAATCTTTCAATCACTTTAGAATTATATAAGGCAAATAAGTCTATTTTTAGTCAAAACTATAATACTGTAAATGGATCGATTAATATTACTATCTCAACCTCAACATTTTTAATTGTTGGTCAAATTGAATTAAAATTAATAGCTTCTGAGAATTTCTTTTATTTTGGCAATATTTTCAGTTATGATTTAGAAGTCGAGAAATTGAATTTATTATGTTCTTTATCGAATTATACAGAAAAGATTAATTACGGTGAATCCATAAGTTTTCAAGCTCTATTCTATAATATCACCAAAAATGAAACTTATTATCCTGATAATCTGTTAGTAACCCTAGAAATCTATAAACAAAAGGAATTAGTTTACGATGAACAATATAATACTATAAATGGGTTAATATATATTACTATCTCAACTTTAACATTCCCAATTATTGGTGAATTTAAATTAAATTTAATAACCCCTAATGATAATATTTATTTTAATCAAATTTTTACTTACAGTTTAAAAGTTCAAAGGTTGGGAATAAATTATTCTATAAATGAATATAATCATAATGTAAAATATAACGAAGATACAACAATTAACATAAGATTTTTTAACCACAGTAATGGTCAAATTCGATATTTAGAAATCATTAACATAAGTGTGAGAATTTTTTCAAATAATACTCTGATTTACAAAAGTTTTTATAATAGTAATAAAAATGGGACACTTATTATAGTAATTCCAAGCGAAATATTTGAAGAAAGTGGAGAAAAATTAATTTACATCGACATTTACAATAATTTATATTACAAAGATCTATCAATCAACTTAACATTAGTTTTTAATAATAACCAAAATGAAAATAATTTAATCTTTACTTTTGGTAATGTAATTTTAGTTTTTGTTATAAGTCTTATTAGTGGTGCAGGAACTTTATTTATTTTCCAAAGAAAGAGAAAATTTAATAAAAATATATTTGAGATAACATTCAAACATTAAAGCAATTATAAATTTTCGAATTAATTAAACCAAAATTTATGAGACATAATAAAATTCATTTATTTTTTTCTGATATTCATCTTTTGTACTTCCTAGTTTATTTACTCTGGGTCGTTTCGTTAAATTATCTCGTCTAAATGTAATATCCATAACTTTAAGAAATCTGTTAAAACCATCTCTCAACCCCAATGGAACTGAAGCATGTCCTTTTATTCCTGGGACACCCTCAAAAATCAAAATTGAATCTGCAATGAAATCTTGCGTAACTATATCATGTTCGACAACAAAAGCTGCTTTTTTCAGTTCTTCAATAACTTTTCTAATTAATTGAGCAACATTTAATCTCATTTCAACATCTAAAAAAGCGCAAGGTTCGTCCAGTAAAAATATATCTGCTTTTTCAGCCAAGCATTTTGCGATTTCAACACGTTGTAGCTCACCTCCACTTAATTCAGTAATCTTTCTTTGTTCAATATTTCGTAAATTGAGGTTATTGATTAAACGTTTTATAATAGGTGGAGATAAATGAGGTTTTGATTTAATATTAGATATTATATTGCCAACCGTTAAATCTTGTTCTGGTTTAATATATTGTGGTTTTATTGATACGATAAGTTCAGTAGATTCTTTTTGAGAAATAACTTTCTTAAGATTCATCTGATTGGCTATAAGATTAATGAATGTAGTCTTCCCAATAGCATTTGGGCCTAAGATCCCTATAACTTCACCAGCATGTATCTCACTACCTGATACTTTTAAATGAAACTCTCCTCTGTGTGTTTCTAAATCATTATATGAAAAAATAATTTTTCCTTTGTCAAAAGAAGAAATTTGTGGAGGACGGACATGAAAAATTATCGAGTCTTCTCGAATGCGCATATTTTCATCTTTGATGTAACCTTGTAAGTAAATGTTTATTCCATTACGTACACTTTGAGGGTGTGAAATTATTCCATATACTCCGGGTTTTCCGTAAAAAATTGCTACGTAATCACTTAAATAATCTAGGATAGCTAGATCATGCTCAACAACTACGATTGTTTTCCCTTTTTCTGCTAAGGATCTAATAATTCTTGCTATTTTAATTCGTTCACTTACGTCTAAATATGATGTTGGCTCGTCTATCAAATATACATCGCCATTTCTTAAAACTGCAACTGCTATTAACATTCTTTGTAATTCTCCTCCAGATAAGACAGAAATCTCTCTATTCAAAATTTTACTTAAGTTTAATTTTTTAATGATTTCGTCTAAATAATAATTATTACATATTCCTTTCAAGATATCTCCCACTTTTCCTGAAACCCTTTTAGGAGTATCAGTAATATTTTGGGGTTTATGGATTATCTTAATATTTTTTTCCCTTAAATCAATAAAATATCCTTGTAATTCTGAACCTTTAAATTGATTTATAATTTTATTCCAATCTGGAGTATCATTACCGAATTTGCCTAAATTAAGAATTATTTCTCCTGCTAAAATTTTTAACATAGTACTTTTTCCACAACCATTGGGTCCAATTAATCCTAAAACACTTCCCTTCTTAGGTATTGCCATACGAAATAAAGCAAAGCCATCTATAGCATATCTATGGGAGATTTCATTTCTCAACATATCAGGTAGATTTACTATGCTGATACTATTAAATGGACACTTTTTAACACAAATTCCGCATCCAGAGCACAAATTTTCAAAAATTTCAATTTTTTTCTCATTTATTAAATTTATTGTTTTAACACCTGTTCTCACCATAGGACAATATTTTATACAAGGTTTTTGACCAAATGGACTACATTTATGTGGTTTACAAGTCTCTCTATCAAGAACGGCTATTCGCATATTTAATTTACATTTAATTATATTTAAAAACTAAAAATTAAATTTGTCTAAAAACTTTTATCTTTATATTAATAAAGAATATTTAATTTTTAATTAAAATATATTGAGGACTTTGCACAAAGAGTACCCTATTCACTGGCTTGAAAAAATTATTAATAAAATTTTAAACAAAAATTTATTAGAAATTACTTTAGCTACTGGTAAAACACCCTCTGGACATATTCATATTGGGATTTTAAGAGAGCTAATAATATGTGATTCAATTCGTAGAAAATTAGAGGAATATGATAAAAAAGTAAATTTTTTCTTATTTATCGATAGTTTAGATGCTGCTAAACGCTTTCCTGAATATATTGAAAAAACTTTTACAAAAAAATATTTAGGAAAACCATTCTCGAAAATTCCGTGCCCCTTCGATGAATCGGATTGTAAAAGTTATTCTGATTATTTTGGAACAGAACTCATCTCAACTTTTAAACAATTTGGAATAAAAGTTGATATAATTTGGACTCATGAATTATATCAGGATTCGATAATGAAGGATAAGATAAGAATCTCGTTAAATAATACTGATAAAATCAAGGAGATAGTTAGAAAAAATATTTTACCAACTTTAGACGAAAAAAATAGGAAATTATTTATAGATACTCAAAAGGACTGGTTTCCAGCGATGGTTATTTGCGAAAAATGTGGTAAAATGCAAAAAATAGATGATAATAATTCAATACAACCTAATCGTGTTTTATCTTATGACAAAAATAAAGATACTGTTTCCTTTTCTTGCACATCATGCGGTAATAGTGGAGAAATTCCAATTAATAAAGGAGAATTAAAATTAAATTGGCGAGTTGATTGGCCTGCTAAATGGGCAATATTTAAAACTACTTGTGAACCTGCAGGAAAAGATCATAGCGTTAAAGGAGGATCTTATGACACTGGTTTGGAAATATGTAAAACTATTTTCAATTATGATGGACCAATCAAATTAAGTTATGAATGGTTAAGATTGGGAGATCAGGATATGAAGACATCAAAGGGAATAATCTTTACACCAAAAAAATACCTTGAAATAGCTAATCCCGAAATTTTACGCATGTTATTTTTAAGAACACTTCCAAATAAACATATTTCATTTAGACTTGAAGAATTATATCAGCTTTACGACTATTATGAAAAAATGGAAAACGTTTATTATAATATTGAACGTGTTAGTTCAGAAACAGAAGAAAAATTTCTAAAATATATTTATCCACTATGTCAAACAAATAGTATTTCAACGAAAAAACCTCTTAGATTACCTTTTAAGTATTTAACTACTATAGTACAATTAAAAAACATTCTAAAAATCGAGGAAATATATGAAAAAGCAAGAAAAATTTTAAAATATAAAGGTTTTGATGAGAATCTTCCTTTTAATGATTTTGAAACACAATTAAATAGGGCGGAAAAATGGATAAATGAAATAAAATATATTTTGAAAAATGAAAAAAATGAATCCATTAAAAGAAAAATAATGAATAAAGTAACAATATTTGAAGTTCCTGATACCGTTTCAGAAGATATTAAAAGTAATTTAAGTCCCACTCAAAAATTAGGAATAAAAATGTTAAAGATGTTTTTAATCTCAAATAAGGATTTAATTGATGAAGTAATTCAAAATAAAATTTTTGATATAGCTAAAAATGAATTAAAAATCAAACCCCAGAAATTTTTTAAAGTAATTTATTTAATATTAATAGGAAAAGAATTCGGTCCAAGATTAGGGCCATTTCTTCTAATGTTGGATAAAGTTTGGCTAATAAATCGTTTATCTATTGAATGAAGAATTCTTTTATAGATTCATTTTGCCTGTGCTTTTTCTATAATTTTTTAGAAACACTCTTTTTAATTTTATTCTTAAATCGTTTAAATATTGATCCTTTCATTTCTTTTTCTTTTTTTTCTTGTTGGATTTTTTGGAAGCATTTATCACAATATTCTTTAGTTTCTGAAATCATGTTGTTGCATTTTAAACAATGCTTATGTGGATAGATCAATTCAGTTTTTTTTTTATACTTTTCAAACTTACTCAACAGATTCACCTTATCACAAAATTATTTAGATAATTAAAAAAATTATTGGCTTTTTAAAGGATTTATTAAAAATAATGAATAGATGATTGAAAAAAAATTATTTCAGGATATCCGGTTTTCTTTTATATTAATTTTAATTTTTTTCATTATATTACTACCTTTTTTACTTTTTAAAAAAAATATATATATAATTACTTCAAATTCAATGTCTCCTTATCTAAACATTGGAGACCTTATTTATGTAGAAAAAAAAAATAGTTCAAGCATAAAAGTTGGATTTAATGAGGGAGATATCTTAATTATCCGAGGTCCTAATTATTACTATGAAAATGGTTTAAATCCTTTTTTTTTTAACAATTTATTGAATAATACACCAATCATACATAGAGCTATTGATAAAAAAATAATTAATGAAAAATATTATTTTTTAATGAAAGGAGATAATAATCTTCTAGTCGATGGAGCCTATAAAATAATTAATAGTTCTGAAGATTATAGTTATTTTTTCATTGAATATAACAAATCAGATGCTATATATGTTAGCGAAGATGAAGTTTTAGGTGTGTATATATTCAAAATTCCTTATATTGGGTATCTAAAAATATTTTTCCCTTATATTCTAATTTTTATTATCTCCATAATCATAATATTGATCTGTTTGAAATTAACTGGTTACAAAATTATAATAATTAAAACTAAATCTTAATAAAAAATCACTAAATTCTTCGGAATTTAAAAATTTCTATCAAAATTAAATTCAGCAAAATGATAAAAAAAGGAAAATATAATCTTTTCTCTTTTTCTATAGAAAATGAAATGATTATATATCATAGTAAAAATAGAATGAAAAAAATAGTTATTTTTAATCTTCTGAAGACAAATAACTTAGAAAAGATGATTCCGCTTTTAAGCACATTATTAAAGAAAGGTTTGATAAAATATTATTCTATTCAATTTTTAAATAAAAAACATCTAAAAACTCTTATTCTATTGAATTACCAAGATAAGAAAAAAGAGAATATTTTGATGTCTCTAAGTAAAATTAAGGAAGAAATAAAAGAATATTCAATAAAAGAATCTTTACATATAATATTTTTGACTGATAATGAATTGAAAAGAGAGTTTATTAATATTATTGTTGAAGAGGATTTAGATAAAACTATAAAAATAAATATTAGAAATAAATTCTGTGTTATAAAAAATAATAAAAATATTCAATCAATTAAATTATATTCATTATATCTTATTCAAGATACATTAATAGATTCTATTTTAAATATATTTTTCAACCTTATTACTGATTTAGGAATAAAAGGAAATTTAATTTTAAATTTTAAATTAAAGAATGGAAATATCATTTTTTCCTCATTTTTTTTAAAATATTTTTATAATAAAAATACGGCCTCTAAAAATGTTGAAACAATCAATGAATTTATTTCTAATGAATTATACATCAAGGAACAGAAAATCAAAATAAATATGATTGGATATATATTATGGAGATTAAATTTTAATAAAAATTATTATGATTATGATAAAAATAAAGACTTAGTATTCTCTCTATGTAGTACTATTAAAGAAAATGAAAAATCGTTTGTCTTAAATGGCAAAAAAAGTTCATTATCACCAATTACTAAAAATTTTATGCATCTTCTCATAGAATTTCTAAAAAGAAATAATATTGAGTTTAATAAAAAAGATTCCCACTTAATAGAAATAAAGAACCAATATATAATTTTATCAATTGATGATTTTAATCCATCAATAATTAATAATATCGTCCAAAAATATTATCAAAATCGAATTATCTATATAATATTACATGATGCACTTTTTTTTAAAAAGTTAGTATTAGAAACTAAAATCACCAGTCTTTTAGGAGTTAAAATCTTCAATCCAATAAGCTTCATTAAATTCTTGAAAAAAGCAAATTCGTTAATGATCTATTAAATTAAGTGCTTTGTTCAAAACAATCAATATCCAAACTTGAGAAAAAGTGATATTTGTAATTAAAAATAACTAAAAAATTCCCAAATCTATAGCTAGATCAGAGGCTGAGTTATCTGGGTGAAGTTTAATAAATGCTTTTTTTTTCCCATCAGGTGTTATTAAAGTATTTACCTTTACAACTTTAACTTTATGTATTCTTTCAATTGCCTTTTTAATTTGATTTTTATTTGCTTTTCTTTCTACATAAAAAACAAGTTTGTTTTCATTTTCTATTAAATCAAATGTATTTTCAGTTATCAATGGCTTTTTAATAATTTTATAATCATTTTCCATAAATTTACACCAATATTTTAAATTGATTTAATTCATTGAAAGCATTATGTGCCCATAAAACTAGTCTCCCTGGAATTCCACCGGGAGCAAAATCAATGGTTGATATATTATTTATATTTTTAATGTCTACTCCAGGAATATTTCTTGCAGCTTTATATATCCCAAAATCTTCCTTTATGATGATCAAAATTCCTTTTTTATTTTTATATTTCCTACCTCTCCTTTTACCTTTACCAGCTCTAATCTTTTTTCCTTTTTTGAAACGTTTAATCTCATTCTCTAATCCTAATTTTATAAAGATTTCCATTATCTTTTTAGTATTTTTTATAGTTTGAATTTTATCATCTATAACTAATGGAATTTCAGGGATATCTTCAGTAACATACCCTCTTTTTTTGACCCAATTTATATCACCAGAAGCAGAAATTGATGATATCAATGCAATTGATTTTTCTTTCTTGTTTATTTTTTTAACTATTTTTTTTGTAGGTCTTGGAGCATGTGGTAATCTACCTCCTTTTACAGAAGGAATAAATCCCGCATTTCTTGCAGTTAAAAACCCGGAACCTTGTATTCTGGGTACTCTAGCCATCCCAAACCCAGTCCCCCAGCTACGAGCAGTATTTCTTTTACCGGCAAGGGGATCCCTTCCTTGTTTTTGTTTACTTTGACTAAAGTGGGCATTTATTGCTCTTTGAATCAAGTATAACTTTGGTTTTTCCTTAAATATTTGCGGTATCGAAACTGATCCTTTAGGTTTTCCATTTAAATTATAAATATTTATTTTTTCCATAATACATCAATTCTTATTTTAATTGTTGGCTTTCTCGATTAATATATGTAATTTCTATTTGTGAATCAATAAATTTTTGAGTGCCTCTAATGGTTTTTCTTAATTGTATTAATCTTTTTTTAGGGCCAGGTACGGAACCTAAAATCATAATATAATCACCCTTTACAAGGCCATATCTAATAAATCCACCTTTTGGATTAATCTCTTCACCATTCTCACCAATTTGCATAATTCTTTTATGGTACTCCGTTCTTTGGTGAAAACCCATTTGCCCTGCTCTTGGGACAGTATATAAAACTCTAGCGGGATGCCATGGACCGATGCAAGCAACCACTCTCCTAGCTTTACTATTTTTCCTTGATAAAATAGTAATTCCAAATCGTTTAACAGGACCTTGGAAGCCTTTACCTTTTGTAATGGCAACAACATCAATTAATTCTCCAAGTTTAAAAACATCTCGAACTCTAATTTCCTTTCCCAAATTTTTAAAAGCTAAATTAAAAGCTTCATTTGGACTATCACCATTAGAAATTTTTATTTCAATAATATCTGGTTTTTTCCGTGGTACTGAAGCTTTATGAGGTTGAGTTTGAAAAATTCCAAAAATCTCTGCTCCCTCTTGGATTTTCTTTTCAATTTCTTTCTTTTCTTCTTTTGGATTAAAATTTTCCAATTTAAAATTTTTAATCTTTCTTAGAAGATACTTATTAATTTCATTAGTGAAAATATCTCCAATTATATATTTACCATAGTTGTCTTGATTATATATTCTAATTCCAATCAGAATTAATGGAGGAGTATCAATGATAGTAACTGGTTTCATTAACTCTTTACCAAATGTTGAACTATATTTATAATCATCGATATATGTAATATGTGTCATTCCTGCTTTAAATCCACTAAAACCCAGAAAGTTTGTTTCTCCCTCAAGATCTCTCCAATGTTTAATTTGTCCCTTTATTGAAGATGCTCGTTTTCTAGGTAAAAATGCAAGAGAGCCATGCCTTGGCGCGTGTTGCTTTCTATGTCCCATATTGTTTAACACCTAAATTAAATAGATAAAAGAAATAAAATAAATAAATTTTTTGATACAAGAAAAATTAAATAAGATTCAAATAAGATTGAAATAAGAAAATATTGATAGATTGTTAAAATTAGAGAAAATTTATTACTTAATTAATTTTTTGATTAATCTTTAAGATTTTAACATTTTTATCTTAAAGCTAAATTTTCTTATCTCTTTTTTATATCAATTCATTTTTAATTTACTCCCTCTCTCTCTCCAAGGAATAGAATTCTTTTTAAAAAGAATCTTGTTCTATTAGACGGTAGTTTCCTTTTCAAAAAAGGAAATAAAAGATTTAAGTCTTATTATTAATAAAAAAAAGGGTTCTATTTAATTTGTATTATAGTTCAAATTTTAAAAGAAAAATCTCTAATAAGTTACTTACTACCTGCCCAGAATGTGGTTGTAAAATAATTAATTCTGATTTTGAAAGAGTTTGCATAAATTGTGGACTTGTTATCGGTGAAATTTTCAGTGATCATTCATATATAATGAGTAATATGATTGAATCATATAATTTATCAAATAAGCAATATGTTGCGTTAGGAGAACGAATCAATTTTATTGGTGGATTGGGAACTTGTATAGATTTTGAGAATTCTTATTATCTTAAGGATAAAAACGGCAATTTATTACCTCCAAATAGTCAAAAATTATTTCGTCGTTTAAAAAAAAATTATTCAAAATTTATTAGAATTAAAAATTTTGAAACAGAATATAGAATTTTAAAAATTCTAAATAATGTTGTTTCGTATTTAAATTTAAATAATATTATTAGAAATAATGCTGCATATTTTTATAGGAAAATAATAAAATCTGCTCCTAGAGTTATTAACAATATTTCACTTATCGCTTTTTGTCTATATTATTCATTAAGGCAGGATAATGATTACGTTCCACTATCAATAAAAGAGATTTCCAAGATTTTTCAAATAATTGGTCACCGTGTCACACCTCGATTAATAATTCGTGATGGGATCATGTATAAAAAACATCTTGATAAAAAGGATTCCTCCCTTAAAAGTGAAAGATATCTACCAAGATTAATTAATGAAATTATTACCCATAAATCTTTAAAAGAACGTTTAATTAAGAAGGGAATTAAATGGAATCTTAGTAAATATAAGAAGGAATTAACAATAATGGCAGAATTTTTACTAAAGAATCTTAATCGAAAACAAAGAGGTGGAAGAAATCCATTAATTCTGGCGGGAGCAATAATTTATTGTGCAGATAAGATTTTAGCAATTAAAAATTCTCAAAAAAAGATTTTAACACAAAAATTAATATCGTCAGCTACAAAAATTGCAGAATATTCAATCAGGGATCATTATGTCTCATTATTAAAACCTATATTTCTTAGAAATAATTTAATGAAAATTCCCAAGTAGATAAGATCCTTCCATTTTTTCAATTTTAATTTTAATAAAATTTCCAATTTTTCCTTCCTTAATAAAAATTGGGACATAATAAATATTTTTTCCAAAGAACAAGTTGTTTTTCATTTTTTTTGTAATTAAAATTTCACCCTTCCAATTTATCCACTTTCTAAAATGCTCTAATTTTGTTCTATTATAAAGATTATGTAGTTCTCTCGTTCTTTTTTTAATAATTTCACTCTTAATTTGCGGTTTCTTTTTTGCAGGAGTTCCAGGTCGAGGTGAGAATTTTGAAATATTAAGAATTTCTGGCTTTAACCATTTAATGAACGACAGAGTTTCTATAAATTCCCGTTGATTTTCACCTGGAAATCCACAAATAATATCTGTTACTAAAGTTAATTCAGGAATTTCTTTTTTTAAATTTTTTAATTTTTCTTTTAATGTCTGAATTTCATAATTTCTACTCATTTTTTTTATAATCTCATCACTTCCAGATTGAATTGGAATATGTAGAAATTTGTATAATTTTTTATTTTTATATAATTTGATAAAATCATCAAAAAAATCAATGAAAAATGTTGGATTTATCATTCCTATTCGTAAATAAAATCTTTGATTCAAAGTTAAAATTTTTTTTAGTAAATCTATAAAATTCAATCCATTATAAGAATAACAACTGCAATCCTGAGCCGTTAAGAAAATCTCTTTTTTTTCTCTTCTTAATTGATATCTTACTTGATTTAAAATGTTCTCTACATCAAAACTATATGATATTCCTCTACTATTTTTTACACAACAATAAGTACAACTCCCCAAACAACCCTCAGATATTGGGATTATAGCTGTAGTATTATTTTGTGGATAATTTAGAAGAAATTTGGATTTATCAATTTTTTTTTCAGATTTTATAATTAAGTTTGTTTTTCCCTTTAATATCTCCTCTAAAATTAAATTAATTTTATGAATGCTATTAACATCAATTATAGCCGAAAATGATGGAACTAAGTCAATAATCTTTTTTAAAGTATTATTAGTGATTTGAGGTAAACAACCTGTAATAATTATTTTTTTTTTTAAAAATTTCTGAGAGAGAATTTTTAATTTATGCATAATTTTATTCTCAGTCACTCCCTTGACTGCACAAGTATTAATTATAATAAAATAAGAGTTTTGGAGGGGTGTTTCATTAAAATTGTTTTTCTTAAGGATTTCTCGTATTATTTGAGAGTCTACTTTATTATAGGCACATCCATAGGTTTTTAAGTAGAAAGTCTTTTTTTTCACAAAATTCACAAAAAATATTTAAATCGTTTAAAAAAGTTTTATTACCTTTAAGGAGGAATCCGATGTATCTGATTTCTTTTTTTCCATTATTTTGGTTCTCAACACTTTAAACAAATAAATTAATGCTTCTGGGGGGATTTGAACCCCCGTCAGGAGGGTGAGAGCCTCCGATGCGTTGCCCTAATTTTTTATTAGTTTGACCGAGCTACACTACAGAAGCATAAATGACCTTTTCAATAGAACTTTTATCGAAATTGAATTTTTAAAAAATTTGGTATTGAATTTGAGAATATTATATTATTATCCTTTATTTATAGAGAGTTCTTTCTTCTAAAGTTCATTTTTTCTAAGTTTCTCTATTAAATTTAGAAAATTTAATAATGTAATCGAATAAGATTCTAAATTCTTTATTTGATCCTCATCTTCTAACTTATTTAATAGCCAATTAAATTTCTTAATTAAAATCTTCTCTAATTTTTCAGTAACTTCAGAATAATTACTTAATATCGACTCATTTGTATATTTTAAATTTTCCACACTCATGTCATTATACTTCTTAATTATTTCTTTCCCCTCCTTAACAATTATTACTTTCTTATTGCAAATTGGGCAGAAAACATCTTCACTTTTAAATTTAAACAAAGGAGAATTACAAACAGGACAAGCTTTATTTAACATTGTTGAGCCTTTTCTTAAAAGTTCCGCCATTTTTTTAAAATCTTTTTCTTTAAGCATTTTCTTTAAAATTATATTCTCTTTTTCTAATTAGATTCATTTTTCTCTTTTATTTTAAGCAAATTTACAATATATCCAGCTATCCTATTTCTTAAGTGTTTTGAATCTATCTCCGCATATTTATTCAATAAATCTTTATTTTCATTAAAGTCAGTGGTAAATATATTCGGATATTTTTCAATTAATTCTTTTGAAATATTTTTTATCAATATAGTTCTAATTTTTCCCATTTTTTACAAAATTCCTCTAATTTCAATAATAATATGAATATTTTATTATAAATCTTAAATTTTTTGCTTTTAAGATAACTACTATTATTTATTTTACAAAAAATGTTGATGACAAATGAAATGCATACCCACCCTTTAGTTTTATTTTCTGTCGCCAAAAAATAAATTCGGATATTTAACTAATTCAGCATACCTAAAGTTCAAATCCAAAATTTCATTACTTTAATTTTGCCTTTCTCCAAGATTTTATATCGTTTCAACATATCCCTACTAATAAATTTCCTTGAATTTTTGAATACTCTCAAATCATTAAAATCAAATAATAGGGCTGTTCCGTTTCTATAATTTATAGATGATTTCTCATCATTTAATATCTTGTTTGGATATGAGGGGTGAAGTTCCTCATTGTATATACAACGTAAATCCGAGCTTATCATTTGTCATCATTTAATAAAAGAAAATCATTATTTTAAATATTTTTATAGTTGTAAAAAAAAAAGATATTTTTAATCCAAAAAAATTTTAATCAAAGGAATTTAAAACCTTTCAATTAATAATTAAATCAAGCTCTTTATTTCAGAAAAAATTTCATCTCTTAATCTCTCAACATCTTGCAACTGGATTTCATCTGCTTGTTTAGCAGGAATTTTTAAATTTACAACTGAATTGATAGCTTTTATTTCTTCTGCGGAAATTGTAAATTCTACACCTAATCCCTTTACGATTATTGAAATTTTTTGTGGAAAAAATTGAATTTTGACACTTCTTACGATTCCCACTTTTCTGGCATAGGAATCAATTACTTCAAGTCCAATTAATTTTCCTGGTGCAGGAAGTTCATATAATTCTGCTTCGATTGTAGTATTAAGCATTTTATCCAATTTCATTATTAATCAATCTCACTATCAAAAAGAAATAACAATATATCATGTGCATATTACAATTACACTGATATAATCTTCCAAAGAAAAAAAATATTAAATGTTTTAACAATATCCTCTAAAGAAATTAATATCCAATTACTATCGATCAATTTCAATATTTAAAAATCTTTAATAAATTAAATAATATGGAAATTTATTACTTAAGAAAAATTCATTTAATAAATTCTCTTGCTTTAAAAATTTATTCAATTTAATTCGACAAAATCTTGTAAATAAAAGAAGTATAGGATCGGATCTTTATATTTTTTTGATTAATACCAAATTATGATTTTTATGAATTATGTTTTAGGAATTTTTATTTTTATTTAATAATAAATCAAAACTCTGTTTATTATTATTAATTTCAATATTTTCTAATAAATATATTAAAGGGGTTGATTAAAATAATTCATAATTTTATTGAGGATCAACTAAAAAAACCTACTCTATTCATAGATGAAAGCAAATTAGATATAAATTTTGTTCCCGAAGATTTACCTCACAGAGAAAAAGAATTAATTCTTCTCTCGCAATTATTTCTTATACTAATAACCCAACCAAATTCAGCTTCGAGAAAAGTTTTAATAACAGGTGGAATTGGTATCGGAAAAACGGTAACTGTGAAACATTTTGGCCAAATAATTAAAAGCACAGCAGAAAAAAGAAAGATCCCATTTGAATATTTCCATATTAATTGTAGAAAAGAAAGAACAGGATATAAAATATTAGTCAAAATCATGAAACATTTTAATAAAAACTTTCCTTCTAGAGGTTTTTCATTTCAAGATTTACTCGATATGTTGAAGGATAATTTAAATCGACAAAATAAGCATTTAATTTTGGTTTTAGATGAATTAAGTTACATAATTATGAAAAATGATGACATAATCTATGCATTAACAAGAATTAATGATGAGACGTTAAATACTCCTCAAAGACTATCAATTATCGGAATTATTAGAGATATTTCAAGTTTAAATAATTTAGATGAAAGTACGTTAAGTACACTTCAAAGCAACATTATTCATTTTAATAAATATAGTAAAAATCAAATAATTGACATCCTAAAGTCTAGAGTAAAGATTTCAATAAAACCTAATGTAATTGATTACAATATCTTTGATATGATCTCTAATTTAGTATATAAAAGCGGTGATATAAGAAAAGCGCTAGATATATTATGGGCTTCTATAAAGATTGCAGAGGAAAGAAATTTAAAAAAAGTTTCACCAGAATGTGTTCGATTAGCAAATAATAAAACAATATCAAATTTTTCACAAGATCTTCTAATCTCTATTGAATCTCATAAATTAATCCTTCTTTTTTCAATCTTAAATGTCTTAGAAAAAAATAAAAAATCTTATGGACTTATTTCAAAAATAAAAGAAGAATTTCAACAAATATGTGAATATTTAAAACTATCAATTTTTTCTTACTCACAAATAATGAATTATCTTCATGAGCTGGAAAAATATGGGATTATATCGATAAAAATTAAAAGTAAAAATATTAGAGGAAGACAGGCGCAAGTAAGTATAAATGATATTTCTCTCGAATTATTAAAAAAAAAATTATTATCGATTTTTGAAAGTCGAGGTTTAAATATATGAAAAATAAAATCCAAAATGAATATAATATTGAAAATCTTTTCTGCTCAAGGGCGAGAGTTAAAATAATAAAAACTTTAGCTCTAAATAATGAATTAAATATATCTAAAATTATAAAAAATACAAAATTGAATCATTCTAATGTTGTAAATCATTTAAACTTCTTAAAAAAAATTAATTTTATTCAAGAAAAGAATTTTGGTCGTATTAGGATTTATAGATATAAAGAAGAAAATATAAAAGCCCATTGTGTTAAAAAGTTAATAGAATTGATAGAAAATATTTACTAACCTTAAAGAAAAAAATGTTCTCTAATTTAATTAAATTCCTTAAACTAAACACCAATAAATTATCTAAATTAAAATATTTTTTTTAAATTAATATTTAAAATGATCTTTTTTATAATTCTGGTAATAATTTCTATTTACTTTTCCATTTTAGATCTTAGGAATCGAAGAATCCCATTAAAAAATTTTAAAATTTTATTTCTTATCAGTTTGTTTTTTATTTTTTTTCTATTTATTTCTCTTGATTTTACTTTAATCTTACTTTTTTTATCACATATGGTCCTTTTGTTTTTTTTTTGTTTTGTTTTTTATCTGCTAAATTTTATTGGGGGTGGAGATGCAAAATACCTCTTTTTTATTTCAATTTTCAATTTTTATTACTCATTGGAAATAATTAATTTAATTGACTTCTTTTTTATTTTTATTTTTATTTATTTTTCCTTATTTATTCCAAATTTAATAAAGAATCAGCTTTATTTTCGTTCATTATATGAACAATTTTTAATATTTCTTGATATAAGGATGAGGATCTTTTTTGATTTTTATCTAAAATTATGTTTTAAATTTTTTCCTTTAAAATCCATAAAAAAGTATGATGACATTAAATATAAAATAAAATCATTTTCAATTTTATATGATTTTAAAACCGGTGTTTTCTATGTTATTTCCCAATATAAAATGCCTGTAATAATTATAAGTTTTTTATCTTATCTTTTCTATTTAGCTCTAAATTTTTGTGTATTTTAAATAAATCAATTTTTAATAAAAGTTATGTTATTAAAAAAAAAAACATTAGAAAAAGCTCTAGATTTTATCTCCAATATTGATTTTGATGATTCAGAACAATTAATGATTTTTAATAAAGTTAAGAATATAATCTCCAGTTTAAAAGATCCTGAAATTTCAAAAAAAATCAACGAATTAAATGAATTATCTTCAGATTTACCTTTTAAAGAGTTACTTATACAAATTTTAGAAAAATTAAATATTGAACAGTTGAATTCAATTTTTAAATTGCTTATAAATAATGAGGAACTCATTGATTATTTACAAGATATACTTTTGGAAAAAATAATATAAACATCCTTGCTTAAATCGTTAAAATGAGATGTTATTAACGCAGATGTAGATGCATCGTATAACATTTTAAAAAAAGCATTCTCGAATGCTTTTTCAGCGGACGGGATAGGAAGTTGTCGGACTACAACCATAATTGATTGCCAGTGAACACGCTGATGTTATCATGTGAGCTAGTAATAATATTTTTTATAATTTATTATTTTTAATTTCCTTTATCTAAATAAAGAAAGGATATTTAAATTTTTGAGATAATTATTTTTTAGTTTTTTTTATAAATCATCTCATTTTAATATATTATAATGACCATCTTAATGGATATTATTCTCGTTATTTGTTCATATCTTTATGTTTTAGCTGTGATTTTAATTCCCAAATATTTAAAAGAAAAGGAAAAGATATCAAAATTTACTGCACGTAAATTAATTCACTTACTTGCTGGACTCTCAATATTTATAACTCCCTTCTTAGAATTTTATTGGTATTCAGTTATAATTGCTGGCTCCATGATGATTCTCACCTATTTTAGTTCTAAAGAGAGTAAAGTGAAACAACTCAAGAGTTTATTTGATGCAATTGGTGAAGAGGCCGAAGAGAAAGTTGGATATTTACAAGGACCATTTAATTACTGTCTCTCAATTTTTATTCTTATGTTATTTTTTTCAATATTTGCTCCAACAAGATTTTATTTTCCAATTTCAGGAATTTTAATTATGATTGTATCAGATACTCTTGCTAGCGTTGTAGGGAAAAAATATGGAAAAATTAAAATAAAAATAAAATGGACTCATACAGAAAGGACAATTATTGGATCATTAACTCTTTTCCTAACAGCTTTTATCGTGTCATTTTTTGCATATCTTTTCTTCGGCACCGTTATTCCAACTTCTCAGCAGGTTATTGATCTTCCTCAAGTTATCATTTTCTCATTTTTAACAAGCATTATTGCAACAATTACAGAATTACTATCACCAAGTACATATGATGATTTAACTGTACCGATAATTACTACATTAATTATCTTTCTTCTTTCTTCTAGTTTTATTGCTTAACATAACTTTAAATTATAAATTTGTCATTTTAAAATTAAAAGTTGTAATTTAATAAAATTTAAAAAAGATAAATTTGAAGCAACTAGGGATTTAAATGGAAATTGAAAAAAAAAGAGAAACAGTATGGAAATTAAAGCAAAAAGAAAAACAAAAATATATTGAGTTAATATCTGTTGAGGAATCTGGAGAAGTTAATCAAATTAAATTGTCCTTAAAAAAAATGGAAGATGCAATAACAATTGAAATGAATAAAAGTGAATTTAATAATTTTTTATCAATATTATTAGCTTTTAAAGATGTAGTAATTGGTTCAGAGATGAGTACATTGACTCCAGATTTCAAAGATTTTGATGCCATAAAATCCCAAGAAAAAGAAGAATCTGTTTCTATTTCTGAAAAAAATGAGGTTATTGAAAAATTTACAGTACCAGAACTCACGGATGTTCAAAAAAGCGTTCAAAATGAAAAACAATATGAAGAGGAATTGAATCCTAAGGAATGGGATCCCTGGTAATTAGAGTGATCTGATCCTTGAAAATAAAAAAGAAATTTTTATAGCATATTTCTATTCTTACCACCCGTCACCAATAAGCGTAAATTTTTTGATTTACGACTGCTCCATCCCTGACCTGGTCGGGTTCATCATCAATTGAGTATATATCTCCTACAAGAAATATCTCAAAAATAACTTACCTAATTGGGCGAATGGATCATTGAAACATTAAATATGTATAAAAATCATTTTTAATTCCTCAGATCATTTTTCTGTCCGTTATAGAGCATTTACGGTCCACCCAGTATAGGGTTTCAGGAATTGCCCTAGATTCCCACGATCAATAATAATATTTTTATTAACAAATAAAAAGCTTATCATAAAGAGTAAAAAGTTTTAAATAAATAATTTTGAAAAATCAATGAAAATCAATAAGAAAATCTAATTAAATTCTTTTTTTTTCAATTTTAAAAATACAGCATCTCTTTTCCATATCTATTATCATACACTCTATCTCTGAAACAGAAGCTCTATATAGTGCAAATTCTCCAAAACCTGATAATATTCCAGATATAAAATAACAAATATATTTAAAATTATTCTCCATGTATGATGAAATATTATGATATAATTTTAAAATAATAACCTCCTCCGTAATTTCATGAGGTTCAATTTTTCCCCATCCCATATTGCTAAACATTTCACAAAATGCATTTGTTAAATCTTCAAGAGTCTTAGGTTTTAAATTTTCTTCCCAAATTTCTATTAAAACCCTGCCCATTTTTTTGCCTAACCATATTAGTAAAGGTTTTACTCCCTCGCCATATATAGATGATAATAAATCTATAATCTGAGGAGGAAAAAACACAAATCTCTTATTAAATAATCTGTATATTCCATCAGAATATTCTAATCCCTTTAATTTCAAATCTTTCATCTTTTCATACACAATGAGCTTTTTTAAAATAATTAATATGTTTTTAAAATATTTTCACAAGTTTTTATAATTATTTATATGATATTTTTTGATTATGTTAAATTATCATCTGTCAATAATTATTATTTTATTATCTTTCTTGTTTATCATCTTTATTTTTTCAATATTTACTACCGATATAGATGCATTGTTCATATTCATTATCTACATGATCTTAATTATCTATTTGAATCTAATCATTTTAAAAAATTATATTGATTTAGTAAATTCTAATGATCTTCTCAATTTTAATTTATTAACATTTCTGGCAAATTTCTCTTTTATTTGTGAAGTTTTCATTGGAATCTTTATTTTAATTCAAATATTTTACAAATTTATTAGTTAAAATTTAGGAGATATACAGAATTTAAACTAATTGAAAGAATGATTAAAAAAATTAACACAAAAATTAGATTGGACGTAAATACAATAATTTTTTTAGATTCTATGCTGATAATTTTAGAGAAATAATAAACACTTATAATGTTGCTTAATAAAAAGGAACCAAATATGAGTATCAGATCAAATAAATCAAAATTATTATAAAAAGGAATAGTTGTGATAAATTCTGGATCATTTAAAAGATTAATATAATAAAAAAAAGTTGGAAATACACCAGAAATAATCCCAAGAATAAATGGTAATAAAAAAACAAATATTAAACTTTTAAATTTTTCACCTTTAATAATGATTCTTTTTCTCTTTTCTAATTTCTGATGTATTGAGATAATTTTTAATAGATCCCAAATTTTATTTGCAGTATGATATGTATCTTCATGGATCATTTTTTTTACTACATTTAAAATCAGTTTGCAGCGTTGTGATTTTAGATTAAAAAAAAATAAGTCAAGCATCTCTTTTAATGATATTGAATTTTTTATCAATAATGATACGGGGTGTTCCATTTTTTTCTGAAAAGATTTAGGAGTTTTTTTATACGCAAAATATAATGCATTCTCCGGCGATGTTTTCCTTGATAACATAATTGCAAAGCTCTTTAAAAATAATAGAAAATTATTAAACTCAATTCTTTTATTTTTAGACTCAAAGTTCAAAATCCCTAATAATTTTATATCCTCATTTAAAAATTTTGATGATAAATATCTAATAATAAAAAAATATAGAGGTATAATAATGATTAATGAGAGGGGTTTGATTTCTTGAAGTATTATAAGAAAAATGCTTCCTATCGGAAAAAATAAACCTATAAAGAAGATTATACTTAATTTTGATTCAATGCTTCGAATAAATGTTTCAAATAAATCCTCTGAATAAGAGTATTCATTTATTTTAACCAAATTAATATCTTCAAAATTATTAGAGACTAAATCATTTAAAAAACTTTGAAAATTTTTAGAAATGATATTTAAATTTTTTAACTCATTTTCTGGATTTTTACCAAATTGAATTTTTCTTATAATTGATTTAAATATTTTAGAAATTGGATAATCATAATTAGAAATAGACTCAATAAAATTAAGACATTTATCGGAAATTGATGTAAAAAGGGAATTAATGAGAGAGAAATCTAAAATTATTAATTTTAAGTAAGCATTAATATTTAATTCTTCATTTTTTAATTTTTTATATAAATATATATTAAATATGTAAGTGATTATTATAGAAAAAATAAAAGAAAAGAGGAAACTTATTAGAATTACAAGTTGTATCACCAAGATTTTAAAAATAATATTAAAATAAATAGAAAAAATAAAAAATAAGAAATAAAAAGTAAAAAAAACCAAAGTAGTTGCTTTATTTATATCGCTAATCAATAAGTTATATCTAATAAAAATTATTTTTGAATATCTTGAACTTAGCTTTTTAATTTTAAATTGTGGAAATTTTTTATTTCGAAAAAAATAACAAAAATTGCAATATAAATCAAGAAAACTAAAAATATATCACCTTTAATTTTTATAAAAAATTTAAGAAAATTACTTCTGAAATTATGTATATTTTTAAAATATGACAACCTGGTTTTTCATAAAAAATAGTTAAAAATTTGTAAATAAATTCGTAAGTAAAATCATATTCAATATTGTCTACGATAAATGTATACTTAATTTTATTTCCGGAAGCAAATATACTAAAATTTTCTCGCATCTCAATAACGCAACTGAAATTTAAAGAGGGATTTTCAATCGTTCTTGTTATTCCAGAGTTAATAATAGATATACATGTTAAATTATTTTTAAAATCCGACTCAACATTGTAATTCTCAATTAATTTAAAAAAGGGACTAATCATAGAAAGAAAAATAACTAATAATGTTATTCCAAATCCAATCATAAGGGATTTCTCTAAAATTTCTGGCATATCCTAGTCTTATTATAATTTTTAAATTTAAAATCCCCTTTTTTTAATTTTCTTTTTGGTTTTCTCCCAAAATTGAATTAATTCCAAATAATTATTTTTAGATGCCAAAAAACCAATAATATTGAAAATTGAAACTAAATCTGCAATTTTATTGAATCTAAATCTGGAAAGGAATTCAAAAATTTCTTTAAATAGGTTTATCATAAGATTAAAATCTTCTTCTGGTAGATGTTCATACTTAATAATTTTTTTTATGATATTAGTATGATAAAGGTTCTTTTTCCTAACCCAATTATTTGTCATTGGATTATAATCAAAAATTTTTTCAACTGAAATTCCTTTATTTACACTAATTTCTGAAATTTCTACGATTTTTCGACCAATTGGCAATTTTTTCATCAAAATAATTAGATCTAAATCATTTAGACATATTCTTTCAATATTAAAATGATAAAGGAACCGATTAATTAATGTGGAAATATCTTTTGAATGGATTGTTTGAAACCCTCTTAATCCTGCGCTTAAACAATGAAATAAAGCTTTACACTCCTCCATTGTAAGAATCTCGCCCAAAAATATAATATCTGGAGTTCTATGTAATAAGGTTTGAATTAAATTACTTTTTGTAAATTGAGAATTTTCTATATTTTCTAATGATTGGGTTTTATATTTTACTTGATGCATATCAAATTTTAATTCATCTAATGATTCAACAGCATTTTCAACATAAATCTTTCGAAATTCTTTAGGTGTTAATAGATCAAATGCATTAATTAGAGTTGTTTTTCCTGTATCTGTTTCTCCAGTTACTGTTAAATTTATCCTCTTTAGAATACAAAAGTATAAAAAAGAAGCAATTTCCGAGGATAGAGTTTGATAAAATATTAAATCAGGAATTGAAAAAATATTTTTATTCAGTTTTCTTATGTCTAAACAAAAACCATTCAATTGTAATGGGGAAATATCAATTGAAAATCTACAATAAAAATATTTATTTTTTATAACAGACTTAACACTAGGATGAATTATATCAAGCCTTTCTCTACTATATAATCTTAAAAATGTTTTAATTCTTTCAATTTCTTCCAAATTAAAGCTAATTTCTGTTCGACATCTTCCATATATTTGATGATTAAGATAAATTTTATCATGTGGCTGATCCAAAAATATTTCTTCAATATAATCATCAATTAAAAGCGGGAATAATTTTTTAATGTTAAGTATATTAATAGATGATAAAAAAGATAATTTGTGCATTTCTATAGAGGATAAATTTGGCATAATTTCATTCAAATAAGTTAGTGAATGTTTTAAAAGTAAATCTACTAATTCTTGAAAAGTGAGAAATTTCTCTATTTTTAATGATTTTATATAGAAACTAATTTTATTTATTATTTCTTTATAATAATCTAATTTATTAGGATTCTCAAGAAAGATTTCAACTCTATATAATTTCTCAGTATGATATTTCCAATTATAAATAGATATCTGATAATTTTTACTTGATCCAATAAAATATGTTTTTAAAAGAAATTTATTTTCATTCAAATTTTTACAATTGAATAATTTACGATGAGTTTTTGAGTCTTCAATAAATCTTTCTCTTGTATGATCCAACTCAAATGTCTTTTGGGTGTTTATCAGATGTTTAATAAGATTTAAAGAATCTAAGATTAATAAGATTTTTTTAATATTTTCATTTAACTCATTAATCCATTTTTGAAAAGAAAGATCATGATTATTTTTTTTTAAATATAACTTGAATTGCTTCCCCAATTTCTGATACAAAAAAAAAGGATCGATTTTTCTTAAATTTATATTAAAATCTAACTCTAATTCAAAATAACTATTTTTTTTTTCCCTTTTGCACTAATTTTTGAATCTTCTTAAACAATTTGTTCAAATACTTAAAATATTTAATGTAATCTAAAAAATATGAAATATATTCATCTTCAATTATTTTATGATTTTGTTGGTCAAATATTGAATTTATTGTTGTATTTTGATATTTTATTAAACAATTTATCAAACAAATACGACATTTACTGTTAAATAAATGCGACCAATCTTTAGGATTAAAATTAGAGCAATTAGAACAATTAATTTTAATATTCCACAGCTTTTCATCATAGTTTTCTGAAAAAATTGGGATTAAAACGTAATTTTTAAGATTTTTATACATATTAAAGTTTTTTATAAAAAATAATTTAAATTTCTACTTTTTTCGGAGTTTTTAAGTTTAAAATTTTAAACAAAAAATGTGATATAAAATGAAAATACAAATTAGAAATATAATTCATAAATTGGGAAATTTTTTAAAAGATGAAAATGCAGGCTCTCTACTAGAATATGGACTATTAATTGGATTTAGTATCTTTATTTTCATTATTATTATACAAATAATCTTATCAATGTTTGATTGGACAAGCACGCAGATCTCACAATTTTTTAATCAAATTGGATAATTTGAGGTGCCACTCTTATTTCACAAGACTTAAAATCTATGAATTTAGACAAAAATCTTTTAAATGAAATACTAAATCAAATTAAAATTAAATTAGGAAATAAAAGACAAATAATGTATTGTGATCTTATCAGTTATATAGCTAGATCAAAATTAAAAGGAAACTCTTATGATAAAATAATAATTTGGTGTACCTATAACATCCGATTAGGAAAATTATATATAAATTTTTAAAATCCTCCTTCTTAATATATCATCTTTCTAATTCTTTATTGTTTTTAAAAAAATTTCATAATAAAATTTGAAAACACTTTTGTAATGATTACAATCTAAAAGAAATGAAGTTTAAACAAAAATATAAAAAATGAAAAACAATTCTTTTATTAATATCTAATCCATAATGAAATTATTAATAAAAAAATTAATATTAATGTTTATCTTTTTGTAATTTGATTATAATTAGTTATTATTAAATATTTTAAGAAAATCTTTATTTTTGGCAGATATTTTATGGTGAGAGTTACAGCAGATCATCGCATTTATATAAAAATTTTATACTGGGGCATGGCTGGCTCGGGTAAAACTACTATAGTAGACACCTTATATCGTCTAACAAAAGAACAAAAAAAAGACATAGAACCTACAGGAAATTTAACAAAAATTGCTATGGCAAGTGGCTCTACTTTATATTTTGATAGAGGAATTTTTCAATCTACAAAAGAACGAAAAGTATATTATCATGTTTATACAGTTGCTGGACAAAGTCGATTTTCTCCATTAAGAAAAAAAATATTCAAAGGATCAGATGGAGTAATATTTGTAGTAGATTCTCAAACTCATCTCTTCGAAGATAATATTGAATCATTAAAAGAATTAAAAAGCGTAGCTAAAGGTTCTTTAATTAAAGAAATTCCCTTGTTACTAATGTTAAATAAGAAAGATTTAACAGAAACGATAAGTGCAAGTGAATTTGAGCAAATTTTAAAAGAAGAAGAATTATGGTATGATCCGCCTCATAAATTAACATTCTGGGATCCTATAATCTACGAGTCTTGTGCATTATATAATAAAAAAAGAGAAATATATAGAAGTTTTTATGAATGTGCTAGGCGAACAGTATTGTATCATATATATGGAAATGGAACAGCTCCATTAGATAATGAATCATAAAAATACGATGAACAAAATTATAACTATTCCTTACAATTAAATTTTTTATGTTTTAAATTCATCACCAAATTATAATTCCTTTAATAATTTAACTTATAATAACACTTTTATTATCGCCCTTAATCTGAGATCACCAATTTTTGCTTTAATTAAAAAATTATAATTAAATTTATAATTTAATTAAAAATTATTGATGAAATCTTTATTTGTTTTCTCAAGATTTTTTAAATTAATATGCAAAGAAAAGAAATTTTAATTCTCAGCGTAACTATTAACTCATCACTCGCCAAATGACATCAGATTTGTCTAGTCTCATCATAGAATTATAAATTAATTAATTAATACTACTTAATAAAAAACTAGAATTTCTAATAGAAATTGAAAATCTTATCTTCAACTCTAAGATTTAACTTAAGTTCCAAAAATAATTGGTTTTTAACAAAAAAATTAATCTCTTAATCTCATTTTAAAATATTTAATTCTACTTTTTATCAATTTAGGGCTCTTATTTTTGAACTATGTAGGGAAACTAATATCAATTGGCTATAATTAAATCGGGATCGCAAATAACAATAACTTAAATATCAAAAAAATTATAAATTAAATTAATATTGATTAAAATTTATGTGATATAATTTATGGAAAAAATCATACCATTTATGATCGGAGATGTAAAATATGTCCCCTCTCAAACTAGGAGAACATTTATTGAAGAAATAGCCTTGTCATTATGTGTATTATTCGAAGAAAATGGTAGTATTATTAAAAAATGGGGCACAATTGAAACAATTTCCTTATGTTTTTGGCCAGTTAGATTAATTCCTTTAAATGAAAATCGTGCTTGTGTTAATAGTTATCTATTTCATAATGCTCCTAAAATTCTAGTAGGTCCTTTTAAAAAAATACCACTAAATCCTGAAGCAGTTATTAAGGCTTCCGATTCTGAATCTTTTATTAATTCTTTAATCTCCTATAATTCAAAATATCTTTCTAATAAGGCAAATTTTTCACGTAAAACAATTATTCAAGAAGCCTTATTTGGTATTGATGAAATCAATTTTTTTAAACCCTTTTTCTCTAATACCTATAGTTTAAAGACATTTGAAGCGAAACATTTTATTCTGTATGGAGATCCCATAACCAAAAGTGTCGATCAAATCAATATTCGTAAAGAAATTTATGATTTTATAAATTTTACAGATATTAATATGTTAGATCAATATAATGATAAAATCAATAAATTATGTGATAAATGGATTGAAAAAACTTCAAAGGATGTTGATAATTATAAAATTAAAACAATAGATCACCAAAAGGAAGAGGAACAGTTAGAAAGATTAAATAAAGACTTAAGGGAAGAAAAAGAGAGAGGCTTGCATGATTCTGATGAAGAGTTATTGAATTCAGGAAAATTTAAGATTAATGATATTTCATCTGTTATTATTAATGAAATTGAATCATTAAAAAAAGAAATATTAAAACTTGGCCAATCAACAAAAGAAAAAAATTTACCTCTAATTAATGATAACATTAAAAACTCATATAGAGAGTGTAAAATGGTTGAAAATTCCATAAAACAATTCGATAATGAAATAACTGCATTAAAAAGAAATTTATTAAAAGAAAGAAATAATATTCAAAAAAATCATAACTCAAAAATTTCTAGTTTAGAATCCAATATTAATTCAATAAAAACAAAAATGGACTCTGATGAGAAAGATTATAATAAAGAATTTGTAGATCTTCAAAATATATTAAAACAAATTCAAAAACAAAAACAAAAAGTTAATAATAATTTTTTAATCATTAAAGAAATGGAGTTGGATAAAGTACAAAAATTTTTGCATGAATATACTCTAGAGATCAAAACAGATAATGTGATTGTTGGAATACCAATCTTTATTTTCAATTTTCGAAGTCCTAAGGCGGATAAAGTAAATAAATACATGCCTGTATTACCTATATTAATTAGTGAAGGGAAAAAAAAGGGGAATGTTGCAAATGTAAAATCCAAAATAAAAACAATTTTTACAGATCGGTTCATTAAAATATTTAATAAATATAAAGCAATGAAAGATTTGATCTCTGTAGAAAGTAAAAAGAATAATATATTAGAAATTAAAAATTTAACATCTTTATTATTAGAATCAATAGATGAATTAAGAATGAAGGAGATAATCTCAAAAAAGATTTCAATAAATGTAAAAGATCTAATTGAATTATTAATATAACATATTCAAAAAAATATTTAACTAATCATTAATTCTTTCATTTAATTAAATTGATAGATAGCACTAATTATGGGTCTGTATAGTAAGGTTAAAGGGAATTTATCTGAAAACTTTTCTATTTTTCAATTAATGTCTTTATTAGAGATGGATGAATCAGATATAAGAGAGTGTAGGAACATTTTAAAACAATGGTATCTGTTAGGATATATAAAAAGAATCTCTAAAAATATGTATCTGAAATTATAATAATCTTAAAATCATTATTCTTAATTAAAACTATTCTTTTTTTCCATTTAAAAAATTAATTAATTGATTTGAATACTTATTTGCGGAAAAATGAAATTAAGCATGTTTTTAAAAGAGTCAAAAATTCCAATACCATCTGTTGCAATAGTAGTAATAATATCAACTTTTTCAAAAAGAGTGTAATTAATCTCATTTAAAAATTCTAATTTCTCTATTTTATTATCCAAATCCCATTTATTTAAACAAATTATAATAGGTATCTCATAAAGTTTGTTTGAGAAAAAGGTATATAATTCATTCCAAGACCTCAAATTCTGTTTTATACATGTATTTTGTGAATCTACAATAAAAATTATTCCATCAACTCCCATTAATGTTGCTGGTCGTGTACTTGCATAAAAATCTTGTCCAGTAGCTGAATATATTAAAAATTTAATATTCCACTCATAACCTTGAAAATTTAATACTCCAAAATCGAAAAATAATGTTCTTCCAGTCGTGCTTTCTATTGATTTTAATGTCTCTTGTTTTCCAAAATACTTAAATAAGCTTTTTAATGATGTAGTTTTTCCTGACATTGCAGGGCCATAGTATACAATTTTAATTTGAATTGTTTTATTACTATAATCAAATAGCAAAATATTACCCCCATAAAGATTCTAAATGATCTCCAATTTTTACATGTTTCCCATTTTTTAATAATGGATCGAATCCTTCACCCCATTCATAATATATAAATGAAAGTATTCTCTCTATTGGCGCCCTTTGATAATCTATTGTATTTAAAAGGATCTTTCCGCTAATTGTTGCCTCTAAACCTAAAGTTGATAGCAAATTTAAACGATTTAAGATGAAAAAAGCTCTTTTTGATGCAGAAAAGAAATTTTGGATCTCTCTTTTAAAAATATTTTTTTGGATCTCTTCTTTTTCTATAGAAAAGTCTAAAAGGCTAATTAATGTTCTATCATCAATATTTGTTGTGTTTGTTTTTTGGGATAAAATCCTTTTCATTCTTATTATAGAATTTTCAGTATCTTGTGAACTTTTTCTAAGAATTCTTCTTTCTAATTTTAAATTAATATCACTTGAATTATCACCTGTCAACTCTACTGATATCGAGTTATTTGTGAATATAATAGAAACAAATAAAAAATATTTCTTACGCATCAACTGTTTTATCAATTTAATTTTCTGTTGATTTTTAATTTGGATCTCTATTCCAATTACCCAAGATTTAAAATTTTTAATATTGTTTAAAGCTTTTAAAGCAACACTTGAAGGGCATCTAATAATAATTCTTTGAGAATTATAATCAATTTCCTCATTTTTACATAGGTTTTGATATTCAATTTCCGATACAAAATCAGTATAATAGATTAATTCTTTTCTAAAATGCATTAGATCACATAATTCTGCCGAAAAATTATCAACATCAATTTCATTTTCTCCAAATATCATTATCGGTATTCTATTAAGAAGGCAATATAAGATAAGGGATAATTTTTTTTCACCTATCTTATCTGTTGAATGTATAATTTGCAGGATTCTATTCCCTCCTTGATTATTTATTTTATAATTAATTCTCCTAACAGCTTTTTAATGTCAAAATATTTTTTGTAATCTTCGATCACTAATGCTTTTTTAATTACTTGGTTTAATTTATTTGCATACTGAGGTATTATCAACCTAAGCAGACCTAATTTATATTTTCCTTTATCAATGAGAGAGCTAAAAATTCCTTTATCAAGACCATAAATAAATTGAAAATTGGTCTCACAATCTAAAAGAATTGTTTTAATTTGCATTTTTTTTAACAACCAAGCGCATCTATTCGAAGTTTGAAATAATGAGAAACTCATAGCTGCAATTGTTTCAAGTGGATTATACCAAAAAATTTCTTTTTTTATAATTTTTGAAGCGATAAAACCTCCTTCCAGCGTAACAAAAGAACATTTTAAATCAGGTATTGTAAAAGAAAAAGTTTTTAAAATTTCATCTAATTGATAAGAATCCTTTTCAGAAAACCCTAATGAATAAGCTGATAATTTAAAGTCTCTTGAAAAATCTTCTTTTACATCGAATTCTTCCATCATTTTCTTTATTTGTTCGTCATTAAACTCAATTAAAGGTGGTTTGAAAGATTCACCTGATGTAATCAATGTTCTCTTAATTTTCATAAGACTATCTCCTGTTTGTAAAAATATGCTTCCAAGATTAACTGTTGGAAGTGTAGTAATTGCTATGAAAAACTCATTATCATTTTCAAAAATACCTTGTTCTTCTAAAATTTTATTTAGTGGAGAATCATATGAGTTTTTAAGTGGGGCGATTAAAATTTTTGCCTTTTTACCCTCAATTAATATATATTTTAGTTCTTTTGGATGTAAATGAATACCGATATTATAAATTGCACTTGTGGCTGCAGAAACGCTAAAAATTTCATCTTTTGAAAACCAAACCCCACTTGATTGAATGGGATTACCGTCCCTCTGAGTTAAGACAACATTTTCTACTCCTTTTAGATTTTTAATTTGATCTAAATGTTTTCCTATTCTTTCTCTAATTATCATTAAATAACCTAAAAATTGGAATTTAACCATTTTTTTAAAAATAGATTTTTAAACTCCATTATTTTTAAAACTGGTAATTTTTGGTTCCAAATCATAAAAAAAATTTACCACTAAATGCAAAAATTTAAAATATATAAATTGATTATTAATAATGTATTTAAATCGTAAATCAATCGGCGTGAGCTCGGATAACGGTATAACTTCCAAAAAATGATGAGTTCCTTTCAAATTACGATAAAAAAAATGTGGTTTTAATTAAAATTAAAACTGAAAAAAGTATAATTAAAAAAAATAAAAACATCTGCCAAATAATTTAAGAAAGTCTTAAAAACCGATTCCAATTAATAATTCCGGTTGATCCTGCCGGACCCGACTGCTATTTGGGTGAGAATAAGCCATGCAAGTTGAATGGAATGCCAAAATATTCCATGGCAAACTGCTCAATAACACGTGATCAACTTACCCTATGGAAAACAATAACCTCTGGAAACGGAGGATAATGGTTTATAGTTGAAAAGGCTTGGAAAAGTTTTTCAATAAAAGGGAATAATAAAAATGGTTATTATTTTGCCATAGGATAGGATTGCGGTCGATTATGGCTGTTGGTGAGGTAATGGCTCACCAAACCAATAATCGATAGGGGCCGTGAGAGCGGGAGCCCCGAGATGGGTACTGAGACAACGACCCAGGCCTTACGAGGCGCAGCAGGCGCGAAAACTCCGCAATACACGAAAGTGTGACGGGGTTACCCAAAGTGCTTAATATTTAAGCTGTGGTAAGTGTGTAATGTACCTTACTAGAAAGGAGAGGGCAAGGCTGGTGCCAGCCGCCGCGGTAAAACCAGCTCTTCAAGTGGTCGGGATATTTATTGGGCTTAAAGTGTCCGTAGCTTGTATAATAAGTTCCTGGTAAAATCTAATAGCTTAACTATTAGTATGCTAGGAATACTGTTATACTAGAGGGCGGGAGAGGTTTGAGGTACTTCAGGGGTAGGGGTGAAATCCTATAATCCTTGAAGGACCACCAGTGGCGAAGGCGTCAGACTGGAACGCGCCTGACAGTGAGGGACGAAAGCCAGGGGAGCGAACCGGATTAGATACCCGGGTAGTCCTGGCCGTAAACGATGCACACTAGGTGTTGGTATGGCTATGAGCCATATCAGTGCCGAAGGGAAACCATTAAGTGTGCCGCCTGGGAAGTACGGTCGCAAGGCTAAAACTTAAAGGAATTGGCGGGGGAGCACCACAAGGGGTGAAGCCTGCGGTTCAATTGGACTCAACGCCGGGAAACTTACCAGGGGAGACAGCAG
>JAUWGH010000010.1 GCA_030606485.1 Promethearchaeota archaeon
TATTTGGAAAACGGTTTTAAATCTTACAATTCCCTTAGATTTTAGTAATGAAAAGCGCATGGGACTGATAGAATATCCTCTTTCTCAAATGGAAAGATTAGCTGCGTTTAAAATGCAATCAAGTCTTTTAGTTAATGATTCCTCCAACCTTGAGTGGTATAATTTTACTTATGAGATCTATAAGGAATCTACCAATGAGTGGGTGTTATGTAATTGGACAGGCAATAAATATTGGGATTTAAGATATTTGGATTTATTCGGAAATTTTAAAGATACTAATCACAGTGGATACAGAAATAATTATAAATTTTTTAATTTTAGTACAGATTATCGGCGAGACGACATATATCTTATTACCCGAGGAACTTATAATCGGGAATCTGGATTATATTTTAACTATAACCAAAAAACTACGCTTTCAAATTTCGTAGATTCAAATAAATATATTAAAATTCGTCTAATTATTACAAATGGCAGAGATCCCTTTGAAGTTTCGATTAATCATTTTGGGATTGGAGCGTTTTATTGGGGATTATTCGGAAACCAATTTGATAACTATTATATATATGATTACGAAGATGATTTCTCTGCTATAAACCTTCTAAATTTGGAGGTGCAAGATATTGAAGTAATTAACGGAACTGGTGATAGATATCTTGATGTAGTAGCGGTAATTGGTAAAGAAGTTGTAAATAATTCGTTCAGTTCGAGATTAAGACTTTTTGACGTGAAAAATCACAAGAGTTTAACGAAATGGAATCTGAACCAAAAGTACATTCCTTATAAAAAAGTAAACATCTTACCGCTAAATAATTCCTTAAATAATTGGATTATAAGCGGTTATTTTCTTAACGGAAGTAAGGAATATTTTGCTCATAAATTGATTCAAGATCCCCATTGGGATGTACATCTATCTTATTTTGACGATTATTCTGATTCAAAAACAGTAATTGATTCTCATTGGTTTATAAATTCAAGTAAATTTGAACTACTTGGAAAAACTAAGGTTACAAAAGATGGAAAAATAGGAATTATTTTAGGGAATTACGATCGCTCTGGATCTCTTAATAGTATTCAAATTATTGATATAAACACAAAAAAAGTTGTCAGCCAAATAGACAACGATCAATTATTCTCATTAAGCGGCAGTATATCCCCTCAAACTACAGATTTCACCGCCGAAGGAGCTGGTCGTAAGCTTCTAATATCGTACGAGGATTTTAATGGCGATAATTACCTTGATCATGTCGGATATTATGAAAAAAAATATTTAAATCAATATCATCCATATGAAGCTTCTGAAATTCGGATATATAGCGGGAATTCAAGCGATGATAATTTCAACATTCTATTTAGATATGAAACTCCAACTACAAAAAAACAACGAGAAAGATTAAATTTTCAGTTAGAGTTAGAAGAAGGATTGAAAGTACCTTTTGCATCTATCGGCGATTTGAACGACGATGGATATTCAGATGGGATTATTGGTCTCCAAATAGGTATGAATAAATTTTCATCGTACAAAGGAGCTAATCTTACTTATTTTGATATTTCTTCTAGTTCAGAAAATTCCCCAAAAGAGTTTTACGAGAATAGATGGATTTTGGAACCTTTTTCCTATATATACGAGTGGGTAACACATATGCCACCGGATTTTATATTCTTTGATCGGGTTGAAAACATTGGAGATTTCAGTGGGGATGAAAAAGACGATGTTTTTGTTTCTCGTTTTTTATATGTGAAAACCGGAATAACGGGATGGGAGAATATCTATTATACAGATGAATCCATTTCTGAAATTCTCGATCCGTTTAACCAAAAAATACTTTTTAGGTTTAATTTAGATGTTGATTCGTTCTATCCGATCAGCGATGTAAATAGAGATGGTAGAAAAGAATGTGTATTCTCAAGTGGAGGAACTATATTTTGCGTTAATTCTCAGTTTAATGTCAATATTTCGAATCTTGAAGAGGAGCAAATAATGCAAGCAAACGAATTCGTGATAGAATGGGAAGGTAATGGAAATTATGACCATTTTGAAGTCTTTATTAACGATAATAAATACAGACCTACAAAATCTACAAATCTCTCCGTTTCTTTAGGTGCTGGTTTAAAAAAAATAGATATTTTTATGTATAGTCAAAATGGAATGGTTATTACTGCGGATTCTGTAAAAATAATTATTCCAGCTAGTTTTACATGTTTTATTTTGACATTTACAATAATGGGCATTGTTGCTGGAATATTTATTACATATTATCTATTCCACAAAAAGAGTCTTAAAAGAATTATAATTGTGAATAATTAAAAGAGAAAGGGTGAACAGTTAAATTGATTCAAACTCAAGACGTAGAAATGTTTGAAATATGGAGTAAAGATTTAACGAAAATTTATGGAAAAGGAGAAAGGGCGTTCGAAGCTGTTTCAAAAATAAATCTATGTGTGGAACCAGGAATTCACGGATTTCTTGGTCCTAATGGAGCAGGGAAAACCACGACAATAAATATGTTGGTTGGAGCACTTTCAATAACCTATGGTGAAGCAAAGATAAGAGAAAAGAAAGCAGGTTCGGTAACAGCGCGCAAATTAATTGGATTTTTACCTCAAGATCCCGTTTTATATAAAAATATGAGTGGAGAAAAATATTTAATTTATATGGGAAGGTTAGGTGGTTTAAAGCGCAAAGAAGCAAAGAGAAAAGCCCAAGAGCTATTGCAAGATTTTGACCTTTTAGGCGATAGAAATAAAAAACTTGGGAAATACTCTGGAGGGATGAGACAAAAAATTGCGTTGGCGGGAGCACTTATTCACGATCCTGAGATATTAATCCTGGACGAGCCAACCACAAATCTAGACGCTGTTGGACGTGCTGTGTTTATAGAGAAAATAAAAGATTTAGGAAAAAAAAAGAGTATTTTTGTCTCCAGTCATGTGTTATCTGAAATCGAACAAATGTGCGAGGATATTACAATAATAAGCATGGGAAAGATTATTTTAACTGATTCGATAAAAAATCTTAAGAAGAAATTTTTAGAAAACGTGTTTATTTTGGATACAAATATGAATGAAAAATTATTAGAACAAATAAAACAGAAAGAATTTGTTTCAAACGCGTGGATTGACGATAGAGACGGTAAAATTCGCATAATACCAAAAGATCCAGTAAAACTTCGAGAAACAATGTCAAAAATCATATTTGAAAATAAAGCCGAATTATATCGTTTTGACCAAATTGAATTATCATTACAAGATATTTTTTTGAAATTTGTGTAGTGAAATAAAAGTGAACGTTAGAAGAATGGATTGGATGAATAATTTTAAAATTAAAATGAAGGGTATAAAAACAAGACTTAAAAAAGTAAATATTCCGAAATCTCCACCTATGCTTACTTTAATTGAAAAAACCTTTTTTGATTTAATCAAGCCTATAAAATTCGTAGTTTCTCTTTTAATAATGCTAATTCAACCTTTAATCTTGATAATGTCTCCATTAATGATTGGTTTTGGATCTACTACTACTATAAATGTTGATTTCGCTTCTATTTCTGTCGAACATGCAGCATCGATTATAACCATTGTTTTAGCTTATCCACTATTCTCTTGGACATTTGGCATAATTTTTACTGGTATCTTAGGAATCTTTGGCGCTCCCTTGGTTGCTGAAGAAGTAGACTCGGGAACTTTACTAATTTTAGTAAGCAAACCTATTAATCGATATAAAATATTTCTCGCCAAATATATTGCGTTATTCTTGTACGGAATACTCTTAAGCTTCAGCATTATATTTCTGGTGGGGTGGATTGCTCTAATAAGATATTCTGGGAATCTTTCTCATTTTATTGGGATTTTACCATTCTTATTTTCATTATTTCTCTATGCTATTCTATTGACGCTTATTTTTACTAGTATAACGTTAGCTTTTTCATCAATATTTAAAAAATCAAGAAATGCAGCTTTAGCAGTTATTCTCATAGTTGTTCTTTCATTTCTAGGATTTCCATATATTAAAGCACTACTTCAAGTTAATTACGAAAGGTTTCAAATTTATCATTTTGATATTGGATATCATTTAGGAAATGTATTTGTCTCATTTATAGAATTATTTAACGCTATTCCTCCCACAGCAACGTGGCAAATTTATTTCGCTCAAAATTGTGGTGTATTTAAATATGTGGCGTATGTGGATCCCGACCAAAATATTAATCTTGGAGGTTTGGAGAAGACGAATTATTACTTGCCAGTAATCTCGTTATTGATATGGATTATTATTGCGTTATTGCTTTTATTCTATGGATTTATAAGTATAAAGAAAAGAGAGATTTATGAATAATATTTCCGTCAAATTGACTCCAATTTCTTTTAATTTTTTCAATGCTACCGAAGATTTAAGTGCCCTAACAATGTTATTAAAACTTCTTTTTCGAAATGGTTACTTTGTATATGTGAGGATTCTAAGTGAAGATATTTATAATTATTTGAACAATTTGAGCGATTATTTAATTCTTCGGATTGTAATGGAAGTAAGCAGGTTCTTTGATTAAACCAATTTTTAAAATTTTTCGAAAGTTAATAGTTTAAATATTCAGATTGCTATTTTCAATAGATGATTCTTGAGTAAATGAATTGATTTCTAAATAAATGTAGTTGTTTTTAAAAAAATTTATCAAATCTATTAGTTCTTTTTCATCCATATTTTTTATCTCTTCAAAAAAAATAAATCAATTTTTTTACAAAAACCAATCCTTTCAACATTAGCCGATAATTTCAACCATTATATATCCAACTCTCTAATATATTTTTAGAATTTTTATAACTTTGGTTTTTTAAAGTTTCTCGTTTTTTTTGAGATTAAAAAATTACAAACCCTGCCATAACTTATATTTCGCCATTTTCTGCTTATCTCAATACATAATTTTTAACAATCAAATTCAAAATATTTTTATTAAGTGATAAGAAAAATGGTTGAAATTAAGAAAGAATTTTGGGATCTGATGTCAAAGAAAGGCACCAAGAAGGACAACTTAAAAATGATTTACGGGATTTAAGAGATTATTTCTCAAATGATTTAAATTTACCGAAGGAAGTTTTCCAGAAAGATACAGAAATATTAACTATTAAATTTCTCGAACAAGTCGATGAAAAACTTAATATCATATTGAATAATTATGATTTTCTAACAGAAAAGGGACAAGAAGACAAAAGAAAGAATTTTATGACCAATCTTTCAAATGACCTTTATATGATTTTGGAGAAGGAAAGTATTTTGCTCGCTAAAAGTCCCTCCCTACCGTCTTTATTCAATTATTGTTAAATCATCTTCTCAAATAAAAGATTGACTTGTTTTTAGATCAAAATGACCACAGGCTCTCCCAAAAACTTTTTTATATAATTGAATTGTTTCCTTATAGTTGTAGCACTGAAGTCAGAAACTTCTTCATTTGCTATTATTTTTTGTGTAAAAATTTTTTTATAAGGGCTAATCTGTGCAATATAATATATAAATCCTGCAGTAAAGGCTTTTATATTAACACTGTTGATAAAATTGTAAGGAATTAGTTTTAATACCTTATAAGCCAAGAGTTGCATTTGAATTTTCATATTCTCAAATTTTTCTTCACTTTCAATATAATAACTAACTAAATTATATGGAATTCTGTTTATTTCTCTATTAAATAGAAACTTGATTTGTTCTTTTAATTTCTTTTCTAATTCTAATTTCAATTGTTTTTTTTCCTTTTTTATGGATTTTAACACATTATCAATATCTTTTTTTTTCTTTACTTTAATAGTAGATACTTTAATCAAAGCGTTATTTAACATTTTCTTATTGATTTTATGCCCTATTTCATTACAAATTTCTATATATCTTTCAATTCTAATGTTTGTTGAGTCTTTTATTTTATCCCAGATAATTGCAAAAAATATCAAAATCATATTTTGAAAGGGTTTTTTAAAGTTCTTCAAATACGATAAGTATTTCCTTTTTATCGATTCAAACTGAACTGAATCAATTTGAATATTATAGCCTTTAAGTAAATCAATCTCACTTTTTTGACGAGTAAAACTAGTTTTCGAATCTTTATACCATTTGCCGAGTTTTTTAATCTTATCATATTTTAGTTTTATTATTGGATCTTGTAAAGCTGCTTTATCTAGTTTTTTGATACGATATTCATAAGTCCGTTGCCGATTTTCCAACTCACTGGAGTATGGGAAATTGTCTTTTAATATTGTAATATCTTCACTTAATATCAAACCACAATCTTTACAAACGATATGACCTCTTTCCCTCACTAAATTCTTATGAGAACATGAAGTGCTGTCTTTTTGTACCAGATTTAACTTATTGTCTTTTTTTTGCATCCTATTATTTAATTTTATTCTAATTGTTTTTATTTTAAAATAACTAGTTTTAAAATGTATATATTTTTTTATATAAGATATACTCTATATTAATTCTAAAAAAATAATTGCAAAGAAAAAAAAAAATAAAAAATGGATTGAAATTTATGGAACTTATGCCCCATGCGAAACATTTTACAATAATTGGTATGATTATTTTAGTTTCTTGTTTTATATATATAGAATTTCTATATCTAACTGTTGGTTTATTAATTATCCCAATGGTTATTGCATGTGTGTTAGCTGTATGCGGGATGGTCCTTACAGCTATTGGAATAAAACAATTCATTATTATAAAAAATTTAGATGAAACAAAAAATTTGAAGAAATAAGTGAAAAATTAAAGCATAGGGAATCACTATTTTAATTTCTTTTCTTTTAATTATTCAAAAACACGTTCTAATCCTTATTAACATCCATTAACTTTTGCTTTTCGTTAATATTTGCCATTGTATTAAATAAAACTAATTTTCTACGTGGAATATATTCAGCGTATAATTCCAATTTATCAACCATACTTAAAATCATTTCAATTAGGAACTCTTTATCCTTAATTCCAGATTTTTCAGAAAGTTCATCGATTCTTATTCGTTTGAATTTTGTTCCAATCTCCATTAAGGATTTCTTTTTTTCTTGAACTTCACTTTTTTCAATAAGCCTATTGATATTAGATATTTTAGAATCAATCATAATAATAAATCTTTGAGAAAAACTTTCTTTTAATGAAATTGTTCTATACTCCATTAACTTTTCAATATCTTTTTCTAAATTACTCTTAGTTTTGCTTTCTTTAAATGGGATTAAATCTAAAAAACTATTAATTTCATTTTTAAGGTTTTCAATTCTTATTTTCTCTTTTAATTCTTCTTGTTTAATTTTTTCTCTTTCCTCTCTCTTTTTTATTTCTTTTTCTTGTCTTTCTTTCACAATTTTCTCTTGTTCAATTCTTTCTTTTTCCTTTTTTTGTTTCTCTCTCTTAATTTTTTCAATTTCCTCTAATTCATTTTTTTTAATTCTTTCTTTTTTAGGCTTTTGAACTTCTGGAATTTCTTCTAATTTTGGTCTCCCAATTACCTTTTTACCACATGATTTGCAAAAGTCCCAATGTGGTTTAAGTGGTGCTCCACAAAATCTACAAAACTTATCTTTTTTTTCACTCATAAATTCTCGTTTCAAATTAAATTCATTATTATATAAGAATAAAAATTCCAGCAATTTGCAAATAAAGTAGAATCGCTGTTAAAATAATTAAAATGATAAATATTAATGTAGTAAAAAACCTCCATTTTATGGAGATGCGCCCTCTTTTTTCTTCACGATAAATAAAAAATAATAGAATTGCACCAAAAATAATAATTGAAAAAAGTATTAAAAATATATTTGGTGGAATAAAACCAAATAATGTTCCAACAACTGAGCCATAAATAATACAATAATATATCAGCTTTACTCGGAAACTACTTTCTGGGTCTTCACTAGCTAGATCACGCATAATTGGATAAGCCAATAAAAATGTAACGACCAAATCAACTGGTAAAGCATGAAACCAAGCTAAATTTAAAGGAGGTATTGCAATGTTTTCTTCTAATAAGATAAATATAACTATAAAAATGATGATAATAATAATCCCCCAAATGTATTTCCAATTTTGCTTTAAAAAATTAACAAGTTTATTATAAGCCTTTAAAATTGCAATTTTAATAGAATTAAAGAAATTCACAATTTTCATCTTTAACGCTCTGAACTTTATCAAAACATAATCGATAATTTGACCAAACTGTTTTTTTAATTCTTCAAAAAAGAATATAAATGGATATAGTAGAAGTGTAATAACAAAAAATACTGTACTCCAAATATAGGATAAAGAAAAATAATAAACAATGACACTTAATGATAAAAAAGTAGCAATCCAAAATGGAAGTGCTAGTAATGAATGCTTTTGAAATGGTTTTATATCGATGGCAATAAAAATTAAAAGAATCAACATAGCAACACTTAAATTAAATGGCCAATTTGTTGTGTATGGTTGTAGCAAAAGTCCTAAGTATAGAAAACAATTTAAAGAGAGTAAGGATCCAAGAAATAAAAATGAAATTCTTCTAATTTTTAATCTGGACTTCTCTTTAAAGACTCTGATATTGATATCAAGATAAGATAAAACAAATAATATTATTGAAGAAAAAATAATCAAATTGATGGTAAATAAAATATCTAAACTCGCGAAATATAAAGGCCAAGATATAAAATTTACGTATAATAAAAATAACAATGATCTTTTAATCTTAGTTTTATTAGTTCTGATTATTTTTATATTCCGTAATAGATAAAATAGGTAATAGAATTCAATTATAAAGAATATTATTATCAATGGGATAAATACAATTGCAAATGTAAAGATCAAATCTAAAAACATTATGGAAGATATCATTATTGATATCCAGGAAATAATTTTGATAGAATTTGACCATTTTGAGAGTAAGAATTTAAATAAATATTGATCAATTATCATCATAAGATGAACAGCAATACTTAATAGCATTATTTGATATTCAATTGGTGCTAAACCCAACGCTCTTTGAATAAATATGAATAAAAATAGATAAAATTTCAATCCTATAATTCCTTGGATGAATAATTTCTTTTCTTTAAGGGTTTCGATTTTTTTATAAAATCTAGACATTATAAAAAATTGTTTAAGTGTTGAAAACAATGCATAATTGGTATAAAATTGCATTGTAAAAAATAAAAATAAATTAAACCAGAGAAGGTCTGGGTTGTCTATTAAAAATCGGTTTAAAAATATGAGTAAAAATATAGATATTAACAAATAACTTGTTGTATGAATTAAATATCCATATCTCTTCCTAAAACTCTTTACAATATATAATTCAAATATTGATAATATAAAAAGTGTAATTAAAGAAATTAATGAACTCTCAAGGAATCCAAAACTCTCAAATAAACTGTAAATTAATAGTATTAGTTCAATATATAAACAAAAAGTAATCAATGAATATCCTTTTGCTTTAAAATCAAGATATTTTTCTTTAAAATATAATTGATTTAATAAATATATTGAGTAGAATGAAAATGAACTTTCAATTAATAATAATAAGCCTATATTGAAAAAATTTAGAAGCAGAAATATCCCAGAAATCGTAATCCAGTAGATTGCAAAAAGAATTTGAATGAAAATAAAAAATATAAATTCAATCTGGAGAACAAATTTAATTTGAACTATTTTATTATAAATTAAGCTTGAAAAGAATAATAACACAAAGGATAATAATAAGAAAAGTAATGTTGTTGGAAAACCAATCAATAATACAGTAATACCTGAAATTAAATTGGATATTAATGATGCAAAATATAAAGAATTCATTATAAGAATAGAATAAATCAAATAAACCCTCAAGAGGGAGCTTATTTTTTTATATTTTACGTTTATTTGGGATAGAAAATAAGTTGATATCAGATTTAATAGAGATAATGTTAATAGTAAAAGAAAAATATCCAAATGGAAAAGATATAGATATATAGAAAATAAATTACATCCAACAAACCAAGACCAAAGTATTATCTGATTCCTTATTTTTGGAATCAAATATTTAAAAAGATACTTATCTACGACGAAACTTTCTAAAAACAAAATACCGCTACCTAATAATGATATAAAAAATAATGAAAACAAAATCTCAACCTCAATCTCTATTAGAAAAATCCAAACATTAAGGAGAATAGCGGTTGGAAGAATCCAATATAAGAATAAACTCAATCCATTCAAAAATTTTGTTAATGGTTTGACTTTTAATTTAATTCCAGATAATTCAATATATTTCAAAGAGCATAATAATAATGCTGACCAAATTATTAAAAATTCAAAAATCTGATTATACCAAGAAATTGGAGTAAGAACTGAAATCCATATCGAAATAAATAATGAATTAATGATAAAACATACAGAATTTAGAATTCTTAATATGAGATCTTTCTGAATTATCTCTAAATATTCATTTTTAATTTTAATTCTTCCTTTTTTAGCCAAATTACTGAATAAATTTATTATAACTTGCAAAAAACTAAAATAGACCATTAACCATGTTATAATTCCAACAGTATGAATTATTGGAATAAATAATAGGAATGCTAGGATAAGAAAAGTTAGAGGAAATGGAACAAGAAACAGTAATACAAATCTATACTTATCTAAAAGGGGATAGAAAAATAATATTAACACTGAACTAAAAATGAAACAAATAAACATTGGAGACTCTTGAGTAAATGGAAATAATAATGACGTAATTGTTAAAGACGTTCCAAACGCCATAATTGTCCAGGGAATTGCTTTATTGAAATTATAAATCATTTTTTCATATCGATTAAAAACGAAGAAGGTCCCTCCAAATATTGCAATTGCAAAAAATATAGAAAATAGTTCAAGTCCTGGTATAATATAAAACGAGAAGAATGTTAATAAAGAGAAATTTATAATCAAAATAATTGAAATAACAAAATGAGTATATTTCTTGTTTAATTTCAGATATTTTGATGAAAACATGCTAAATCCTAAAATAATAAAGGAAATATTAACAGCGATAAATGGATTGAGAAGAATTGCATATAAGATAAAATAAATTAATAAAAACATTCCAAGCAAAAATGTTGTATATGAAAAAATAAGTATTGTAATTTTACTTCTTATCATAGGAAAATATGAATAAATCATTGAAAATAGCCCTATAGCGATAAGAACAATAGATGTAATTATCTCGGGCAACATATTTAAAAACATTAAATAGAAAATTAAAAATACTATATTGATTCCACTTAAAAGAATCCATAATTTTGAAAGAACCTTCCAATACTTTAATTTGTAGATTATAGGCATTAATAAAAAGATTGAAATAATTGTAAAAGAAAGATAAGTGAGAAGAAAGTTCTCTCCAAATATATTAAATGTAATCCATGCAACCAATCCAAAGCTTTCAATCCAGAAGAATAATAAAATTTGACCAAAGTGTTCCTTAATTTTTGTGTATAGAACGGGTAAATACAACAATGAAGAAATTAAAATTGAAATAATTAATGACCCGTTAAAATCTAATGTTCCAAAAAGTGTAAGTGCATTAGTGTATACATCGATATCAAGGAATATTCTATAGATTATGACAAAATTCACGATAGGAAATATATTCCAAAGCCACCATCCTGCTTTCCAAATTGCCCAAGATATCTTCCATTTATAAATTCCAATTGAAAGATAAAAAAGAAAAATTCCTAGATTTAATGAGATAATTAGAGGAAGAGGTTCTTCAAGCGGAATCGGTAAATAATATGTAAATAAGAAATATAAAAAGGTAGGAAGAGATATAACAATTGCAGTTAAAAATGTATAGAATGAATATTTTCTATATTTCTCAGGAATTTCATTAAATAATAAAACAAATCCGAATCCTGTTATGCTTAAGGTAAAAGTGAAAATTAAAATATTATTAATTAAATCATCTACAGGGAGTATAAATAAAAATTGATAAGAAATATAGCTAATTACATCAAAAATAATTAATACAATTAAAGTTTTCTTATACAAATGATAATTTTTATCCCCAATACGACGAAGGAAAACTGAATAAAAGAATAAAATTATTCCAAGTGAAATAGTGATATTATATAATAGTAAAATATTAGTGAAAGTCAAGAAAAAGACAAAAGATATTGCAGAAATTGATCCATACAGAATAAATTTTTCAAGATGGAAATGCTTTTTGAGGTTTAAAATTATAGCAAAAAATAATACACAAGATAAAGATACTAAATATTCTATAATAAAAAATCCAAGAGGGATCGGCTCAAAAATAGAGAAATCAAAACCTGAATATATATGAAACATTAAATAAAATCTTAAAAATGTGATATAACTAAGTAAGAAAATATTTAAAACTCTTAAAATTAAATTTTCATTTCTAACGCGAAAAATTATAATATAAAGAAGAAAGAGAAAAATGAAAGAAATAAGGGGCTCTATATAAAGAAGACTAATGAAAAGCAATAAATTGAGAGAAAATAATTCAATTAATCGAAATTTAGATTTTCTTTTTGAATAATAATTTTTTATGAAACAGTAATTTAAAAAAATAAAAATATTCATACATAGAGTTCCAATTAAAATAATTGGATTTTCATTAAAGAATGAAAAATTTATTGCAAAACTCCAAAATATTTCAATAAAAAATACAAGAAATGAACCAATAAATGTAAAAATAGTGATATTTTCTATAAGTATTATATACTTATCTAATGAAATTCTTGCTTTCTTTAGATATGAAATGGTTATTGGGAATAAAATCGAGAAAATTGCAATAAAAAATGTGATTTTATTAATAATTGAAAATGGCAGATAATCTGAAATCAAGAGAATAAGAAATATTTTTACATATAACCAAGAGCCTAATTCTATAATTTCTTTTGTTTTAAAAAAATCTAATCTAAAAACTGATTCACTTACCTTAAATAAAACTAAAATTGATGAGAAAAAAGAAATAAAATATAAAAAATAATTCAATACAGCAAGATCTGGTGGAAATATTATTATTAAACTAATAATATTGTGAAATAACAACATCACTAGGTAAGATAACGTAAAAGTAGAACCAAAAAATATTATATTATAGCAAGTTTTTAAAGAACTACTACTAATAATCCCCAGTTTTTGCATTTTTTTTAATGTATAAATATTAAAAACGAAAAAAATCAAAATCGATATTGAAATTAAAAACTCATTTATTATAATTGAAAGAAAAATTACTGACGTTGATATAGAGATAAAAAACCAAACAAATATCTGTGATTTATTGATTAACCTCTGATTAAGTTCTTTATATTTATAACGAATAGATATATATTCTAATAATTTTAAAAAACCAAATATCAAATATAGCGTACAATTAATACCAATTAAAATTAGAAATATACTAAAAAGAATTAACCCTGTATTTAACAGATCCAATATGATAATTGTAGGAAGGATAATAATTGAAACCGATAAAGGGATATTATCTATTGCAATAAACTTTTTATACCAATTTTCATGAATTAATTTTTTGTAAAAAATATAATAAATTGGAAGATATAAACTAATACAAGACAAAATCACAGGAACAGTTAATACATAATAAGTTCCATAAAAGAACAGAAAAGAATAGTAAAAAATGATAAAGGAAAGAAAAATAAATGCAAAACTTGTGAATTTAATTATAAATTCTCTAGAAAAAAGTTCCTCTTTAAGAGAAAAGATATTAATTAACACACAAATAATTGCTGTTGATAAAAATATAGAAATTAATAAAAATGAAACATTTAAAACAAAGACTAATTCAAAAAATATGTAAAATAAGATTGTAAATAATTCACCAGCAACAATGTATGAATTAAACTTTACATAATTTTGATATTTTGAATTCGAAATTTTTCCTAACTTTACTCCAAATTTTAAAAGATAATGAAGTGTAATTGAAAAAAATAATAGGTCTAATAATAGAGCTATAATGTTAAAAAAAACTGAAATAATTGAAATAAAAATTGAAGCAAATAAAAACCAGGAAGCAAAATAACTATAATTTAGAAAATTTCCCTTAGAAAAGATTCCAATAAGGTAATTTAGAAATGCAAACAAAATAAATAATAAAGGGAATAAAATAGATGAAATTATTAAAGAATTAAAAAAGAATCCGGGATCTACAGCAGCTACAAGGAAATAAATTCTGAAATTAATTAAAATAAATAGAAAAATTTCGATTAAAAATGAGATTATAGTCAAACATGTTTTAAAAAAATTTGATGCTTTTCTCTTAAATCTACTAAAATATAATCTATACAGGGAACTTAAGAGAGCAATTAAGAAGATTAATGCATTTATGAAAAAATATGAATAAGATATAATGAAAGGATCTGAAGTAAAAACAATATATGCACTAAATATAAAAGGAAAAAATAAATAAAGAATAAGGAAAAAGCTAGAAATGATAAGAAAATCTTGAACAATCGAAGCATTTCTTTTGTCAAGTAATTTAATCTTTGCAAAAATTTCTAGAACAAAATATAAAACTATACAAAAAATAATTAATTGTTCATTCCAATTCAATTCTAAAATTCTGAAACAAAAAGAAGCTAAAATTATAATAGTATTAGTCATATAGAGGATTCTATTATATTTCTTATCAGAAAAGCCAGCCCTTTCTTCTAAATAAAACAGTATATTAATAAAAACGAGTGATAAAAATGCAAGAATTGGAAAATCCAAAAATAATAATAGTGAAAATATACTGGTGATTAATGTTAATGAAAGAATAGAATTGATTTTTTGACGATTTTTATGTCTAATTTGTTCCTTTTTTCTCCTTTCTTCACTTGCCAGTTCTAAATGGTGTGTATAATGAAAATATACATATAACTCAACTTTAAGAAAGATTATAATCAGGCATAAGATAATTAATGATATATTAAATAAGTCTAAACTAGAAAGTGGGGGCATTAATGGACTAAATAGCATATGCAAAAGAATTAATAGAATTGATATACAGAAAAAAAGTCCAATATTAGAACTAACTAATTTTTGTTTAAATTCAATTAATTCATTTAAAAACTTTCTATTTTCCTTTATTGCATTAGTAATTCTAAAACGAACATTTCTTGTAAATAGAAGCGTAATTCCATAAAAAAATACATTTAGAATAAATAAATAAAACCAGGATAGTTGAGTATAAGATATAAACGCTAAAAATACAATTTGGATTATGTAACTAATTATAAATATGAAATTGTGTAAATTGGTAAATATCGAAGTTATACCAACTATGTGCTTAAATCTTTTTTCTGCATCATCAAATAAATCAACTGGCTTAAAGTAAAAATAAAACCAAGTGATATTATAAATTACTATAAAAGCAATTAAAGGAAAAAGTCCAAATTTTCCAGTCTGCCATTGAGAAGTAATAAATTCAACTATTGGCGTTAAAAGAACAGCAGCAAATGTGACAAAATAAGAAATATGAATCCTGGCAACTAAATTGTTTTCTATGTTCTTAAAAAATGGTTTATCCCGATATCTATCAAAACCTATATAAAAGAAAAATAATGAAAAAGTGAGGGCTAAAAGTGAAAAAGCGATTGCAAAATGAAAATCTGATTGTCCCGTAATTTGAATCGTTATAAAATCTGTAATATAATAGGTTAATAAAGCACAAGCTATTGGAGCAATAATTAAATAAAAACAAAACCACCAAACTTTCCAAATAAACTCTGTTGCTCTTCTAATTCTCTCTTCAGAATCATTTGATGATTTTGAACTCATATTTTTGGTAAAACACCTAAATAGAATTTAAATTCTTAAAAAAAATTTTCGGTTGGAGGGCTCCTATTAGAATTTAATTTTTATTAGAAAATAATTATATCATTATACCAAATAATTCTTTCTCTTTTATTAGTATTTAAAAGATTTTGAGACCAATATTTGTCACAGAAAATAATTAAATATTTCAATTTTTTAATAAAACTGTTTGAGGATATTTTCAAATTTATAAATTAACTTAATTTTTAAAAATTTTTGATTCTATTCCGATAAAAATTTTTATTATCTCTTTTTAAATTCTATTAAGTTTTTCTGATGATTTCCCTTAATTTTAAAAAAAATCAAACCAATTAAGTCGATTCAAGGAAGCCATATGTAATGCAGTACAAAATCATGTAGAAATTATTTTTCCACTCTAGAACGTATTGGGAAAATCAATTAAGAAAATAGGGTTTTAGCGTTATTAAAACTCATAAGCAAGGACATATTATTGAATCTATAGCAAAAAAAGCAATTAAATCTAATGAATAAAACATAAATAAATTAATAAAATATATATAAAATTTTAAATATTAACTATTTACATGAATAGCGAGAAGATGTCAGCAAACGATATTCGAGGGGATACAATGAGTATTTGTAATCAACCTCTTTCAGAATGTAATGATTGTGGTCTTGGCGAAGTTCTAATGTGTAAGTATGAAGTTAAGGATACTATCATCTTTTTGATACCCTTTCTTATTGCTTTCATTCCTGCCATTATTGGAATTATTTTATCGGGCAATAGCTTGTGGCTCATTGCATACTTCGGATTTTTAATATTCTTTTTTATTATATGGGAAAACCGGATACTATGTAGTCATTGCCCATACTATGCTGAAGAAGGGAAAACTCTCCGTTGCCACGCGAACTATGGCTTACCTAAAACTTGGAGCTATCACCCAGAACCGTTGAGTCACTCCGAACAAATTCAATTCCTAATAGGAGTATTGATTATAGTTGGATTTCCTATGCCTTTCTTGATTATTGGAGAACAATATTTGATGTTGATAATCTCAGTAGTAGGGATAATATTCTGGTTATGTGTTTTACAATTAAGAGCCTGTAAAAAATGCATAAATTTTTCTTGTCCCCTAAATCGCATTCCTAAGAAAATAGTAGATGAATACCTCAAGCATAACAAGGTTATGAGAAACGCGTGGGAGAAAACAGGGTATAGAATTGCAGATTAATCTACTTTAATTGGATGTGCAAAATTCCTGTAAGAAATGATTTTGAAACCAATTTTTTTGACAAAAAAATTAATTTTTTCAATATTTTTTAAAAAACTAAGAAATCTTATCACTCTGTAATATTATAGAATTAAAGGAAATAATTATTGTAATTAATAAATCAATGATTTTTTTTTCATAACAGTAATATTTATATTAAATTGACTTGTTGGTTTCATAAAAACAGATGCTGTTTTTTATTTTCTGAATACACATAAAAGATGCCAATAAAAGTAAAATTGTATGGAGATTTAAGAGAAAAGGCACCTCAACATAATTCCAATGCAGGTGCTCCAAGCACATTGAATCTTGAAGATAATGAAATAGAAACGGTATTTGATATTTTAAAGAAATTCAACATAAAAGAAACCGAAATTAGCCATATATTTGTAAATCATAAATACAGCAAGTTACAGAAAGAAGTCAAAAATGGAGATAGAGTTGGATTATTCCCAAAGAATATGGGATTAATTTTTGTGGAAATAATCCACAGTAATTCACATTTTAATTCTGAAAAATAATTGATAATCCTAATTAATATTATTATAGCATAAATTATGAAATAAAGTAAAAAAATATAGGAATAAATTGATAATTATATTTGAGGGGTGAAGAAAATAAGACTTAAATTATTAGAATTTATATGCTGTCCAGATTGCCATAGTGAATTATCTTTAACAGAAAAGATAACGGAAGAATTAATTCAAGAAGGACATCTTTACTGCAATAAATGCAAAGATTATTATCCAATTATAGATGGCATTCCTATTCTCTTTAAAGCAAAATATTTAACTGGAAGTAGATTTAAAGAATCTTTTGAGAAATCAGGCACTTATTGGACTGATTTAAATGCAAAACTTTATGAAAATTTTAGAGCAAAGTTAGTAACACGTCTTTTTGGAGGCAACATTTTTACATATGATTATGTCAAAGATGCAATAGAACCAACTGCAAACCTTCTTGATATCCAAAAGGGTGATACTATTTTAGATATTGCCTGTGGCACAGGACTATTAACAAGACCTTTAGCAAGGAGAGTCGGCGATAGTGGTAATATAGTTGGTCTGGATATTTCATTTGATATGTTAAGATATGCTAAAAAATATGCTGAAAGAGATGGTCTATATAATATTGATTTAATAAAAGGAAACGCTGAGTATTTACCATATAAAAATGATTATTTTAATGGGGTAGCTTCATCTGGAATATTCCCTAGCGATCTAAATCCAAGTAAAACATTAGATAAAATGTATAGAGTTTTGAAAAAAGGTGGGAAACTCTCACTTGGCGCTGGTGTTCAATGTAAATACCAAGGTCTCAAAATCAGATTAGTAAGAAAAATTCTAGATATATTAACCAAAATATTTAATATGAGAATTAAATGGATTAAACAAGATGAATTAGTTAGATTAGTTGAAACTGCTGGATTTAAAAATGTTCAATATTTGCATCTTGATGGAATTTTATGTATTGTAAAAGGAAAGAAATAATATGGCTTAAAACAAATTTAAATATTTATAATAGATCTTAAATCATAGATTCTCAAATTATAGATTTGAAATGCTGAATAACAAAGAATCGAGAAATTATATTTTATCTTTAATTTTAGCGATTTTTTTATTGTTCCCATTTATTTCCATCCAGAAAGCAATAGATTATCAAGAAATTAATGAAGATGAACAATTTGATTTGTTTAATCATAAAAATAATCTAATATATTCTGGTTATAGGAATCTTCCCCATAAAATACATATTAATAATAATTGGACTGTAACAAAATCTACATACGATTGGTGTTCCGGATCAGGAACTTGGAGCGACCCTTACATTATCGAAAATGTGATTATAAACGCCGGTAATTCAGGAAGTTGTATATTAATTGAAAATTCGAATGTTTGTTTTAAAATCAAAAACTGTATTTTAAAAAATTCAGAATGGGCAAACTCTCATGCAGGAATCAAATTAGCTAATACAAAGAATGGGCAACTTATTGATAATGATTGTTCTAATAATAATGGCTATGGAATATCTTTATTGAAAAGTGATAATAACACTATTTCAAATAATATTGCTAATTTCAATAACGGTAATTCAATATATTTGGAGGATTGTGATAATAATACCATCTCCGAAAATACATTAAATTATAACGGGTGTGGAATGTTCTTATGGAAGATAAATAATAATAAAATCTCAAGAAATATTGTAAATTACAATAGAGAAGGAATGGTTTTAAGTGATGGCAATAAAAATTATATCTCTGAGAACACCGTGAGTTACAATGAAGAACGTGGAATACGTATTTCTTTTTGTGATTATAGCACAATCACAAGAAATAATGCAACTAATAATGAACATTCTGGTATATCTACAACTAATGGAGACAATAATGTCGTTTCAAATAACACCTTTAATATGAATAACGATGGGATTGTAATCGGGTGGTGTCAAAATAACACTATTTCAAGAAATACGGCTAGTAAAAATAAGAGATATGGAATACTTATATACGAACAGGCTTATCAAAATAGTATCTCAAATAATTCAATGTATGAGTGTAGCGTAGGAATCTTTGCGGATATCGACCTAATTTCTGGAAATAATATTGATAATTCAAATTTAATAAATGGAAAGCCCTTATATTTTTATACCAATGAAAAATCTTTAGGATCCAATAATTTTACTAATGCAGGGCAAATAATTCTAATCAAATGTAATGATTCATTAATATCAAACTTAGAATTATCCAAAGGATCAAAAGGAATTTCCTTATATCATTGTAAAAATATCTTGATCTCAAATAATAGTGTATCAAACAATATTTTTTGTGGTATATTTATAAAACATAGTAATAATAATACAATTTTGGATAACACTATAAAAGACAATTACTATGGAATATGTTTATGGTTTAGTAATTATAATAATATATCTGGGAATATATTGATAAATAATCTTTTTGGTATAGATGAATCTGATAGTTCGGGGAATATAATAGAAAATAACCAATTTATTCCTACAATACCAGGATATAATGTTTGCATTCTAATCGCTGCAATTTTCGTTATTTTAATAATCATTATTATTAAAACACGTTTTAAATTTGATTCCAAATTAATTTTTATTTAATAATGGAATCTAATTAATTATTTGCCATATAAAATGATTATATAAGTATTAAGAATTAATATCTCTTATTATTCTAGTTCTTATTATTGTATAGATACAAATGATCAGAACAACACACATAGTTATAATAACTGATAAATTAAACACAAACATTTGAAAGTAGAATGTTCCATCATATCTATAAATATAAGGTATATATGAAATCAACATAAAAATTCCATTAATTAATATCATTGGGGTAAAAATAACTCCTATTAAAGCCAAAATAAATATAAATAACATTTGTTTTTGATTTAGAGTAAATCCAAACCATGTAGCTTTTTTGCTGGTTTTGTTCCTATCTGAATTTTTTTCAACCATGCAATTAACTCCTTTCTGTAATCTTTAAATAAATTATTCTTTAAATATACTTCTTTCTATCCTTACTTTAATTATATTACTATTTAAATATTTAAATCATCGCTAGAATAATAGTAATTAATTCTTCAAATGAGATATACATCGCTGAGAATACTAACCATCCCGATAAAGATCTTCAGAGTAAATTTTTTTTTAAATATAATAGTTTAGGTGTTTCACAAAGAAAGCTCCAACACTTATGGAGTAATAATTTTTGCTAAAAATTATCTACAGTCACTCAAATTTTAATACTAAATATTAAACATTCTATAAGGTACACCGAAGAAGATTTCACCCCCAATGATACTCTTAATTTTATTCCGAGTAGTAATTGTATCATAATAAATAAGTAATTTTCCCTTTCCATCACATGGTTTATTTATTTCAACCCAAACAAATCCAGGACTTGTATTTTCAATGGATGTAATAATATCCTGATGTTCTTCAATTGTTTTTCTCACAGCCCAATACTTGGAAGTTCTTCACAGGAAGGCCCTAAATTATTAGCATAAATCATATAAGGCCCATAGAACAGAATAATAAACGACATACTTCCAAATACAATTAAATGTATTGTTAGGGTATAAAAAAGCGTTGTTTTTTTCTTCCCTTTGAAGATTTATTATTTTGAAAAAGAGGATTTAAATGTGATTTCTTTGAAGAATCTTCAGACATATAACTCCTTCCTAGGTTAAAATTTTCGAAAAAGCCATAAAATAGAAGATGGATTGAATAGTACCAATATTTAAGTAATACAACAATAAAAATTTACTCAATTATTCTTTTTTACTTTCACTTTCTCATAAATGGTAAGAAAATTCAGATGATATATAAGTGCTTTTAAGAATTCTTTCCGTTCAAGTTTAATTACTCCCAAAGTAAAGTATAATAACCCAAAATTTGGTTCTATTTTTGTTGCTTCTAGAATAGATTTTAAATTAAAAGAGAAATACACTTTTGGGATCGATTTAATTTGATTAATTTAATATTAAGACTTAAATAAATTAAATTATTTTCTTTTGATAAAAATAATTTGGAAATTAATATTCCTTTGTGTATTTATTTTAAATTTAATCCTATAAAAAATTGTGGTGTTTTTTGTTCTACTTTTCTATTTAATAATTTAAAAATCTAAATTATGATTAAAAGTGGGAAGAGATATACTAGTTAAAAAAAATGGTGATATGAAATAAAGGAATTTCGATTTGTCGTTCATTTTTTTACCGTCTCTCGCTATCCTGCCAAGGAGATTATGCTTATACAAATCACTAACTGAATTATCCAAGATATTTTCATTAATATTAATTCCTTTTATGAAAGACATTTCTCCATTTACATTCAATTTAAAGTCTTGGTTTATCTCCCTACTAGATGCTCGATATAACGGATTTATGTCATAAACTTCATTGAATTTTAATAAAACTTTAAGCTTAGGGGTGAGGGATAAATGCATTCTTATTTTTTTTTCACTCATTTTAGACAAGATCCATTTTTTAAAAAAATTATAAAATAAAGGTATTTAAATAAAAAATATTGATCGGATACAAAATTCAGTGATGACTGACAGGTTAATTCAATTGAAAATTAGATCTCGAACAAACGATTAAGGAAATTTTAAATTAATCCAATAAAAATTTTAATAAGAAAAATAATTTTCTATTTGTTCTGAAGATGGATTTAAATATGCCTTCCATGAAGGAGAAATATTACCCTCAATTATTTATAAATTTTAATCTTTTTATCAAGGGATTCTCTGAATTCACAGACATTTTTGTAAAGATTGATTAAATTGAATTCGCCAAAACCAGTCTCTTTATCCAAGTTAGGAAATAGAATATTTAAATAATTAATTCCCTATATGATCCATAGCATGTTCCAAATCTTTATTTTGGACGTTCAATTGGAGTTCTTATCGTTTCTTATATTCATTGCATTATTAACCGGAGAATTTTTAATTCTTTTTATATATTATGTTAAAGGAGGATTTCAAAAAGAAAATACAAAATCTGGCCTAAATTTTTTAATTTTGATTTTTTATTTTATTTATTTTGGTCTAAGTTTCATAAATCTATTTATTTTTATAATATCATTTAGTATTACCTTTTATTGGACCTCTTATATCTATGTAAAATCCGAATTTTCAAATAAAAATGATGGTTTATTGCAAATTAATTATTATTGGTCTTTGGTTTTCTTTTATATGCTTTATCTTTATTTTAAAATTTTTAATTCTAATACTCCTAATGAACTTATATTCTCTTCAATTATTCAAATGATGTTTGTACTAACGGGCTATTATCTGTTTAATCGTTATTTATTTAATAAAAAAAAAGCAGTTTCTTTTAGAAACAAAGCTCGTGAAGAATTAGGCAAAAAAAAATATGAAGAGGCATTAAATTTCCTTAAAGAAGCAGTTCAGGCTTCAAATAATATAATCGGCATAACAAAACTAGAGACTCAACTGGAGATAGAATTTAAAAATATGGAAACTACTATTAAAGAAGGTAATTTTAAAAATCTTGAAAACATATTACCTGAAATTATTAATCAGAAGACTCAAATTTTAGCATATTTTATTATTTGTTCTATCTTAACATTTTTAATAAGTTTTTTTCTAATTTTCATTTTTTAACTATATTTAACTATATTAAACCCCATCATTGGATTTTGTAACCACCCCAAAGTTTATATAAACAATACATCTTCACGTTTAAGCAATAAAATAAATTTATCTATCCATTAGAAGTAAAATATAAACTAGGAATAGTAGCACTGTTTTTTAAGATATCCAATAAAATACTTGAAAAGAGATAAATCTTGGATTATAATTTTTTATTAAAAAATGATATACGGAGTTAATTTATTCCAATATATAATAAATAATTCATTATAATGAAAATCAGAAAAACAATACGGCTTAAATAATTGAAATTTAAATTTCCTTTTCTTTTTTAAAAAGAAACGCAATAACAATTCCAATTGCCGGGATTAAGAATAGCAAAACTATAAAACCAATCATGTTTAAAAGAGGATCAATCAATGCTGGCTCATAAATTATCACACCAGCAGCGTAAAAGATTAAGGCTGTAGCTATAAGTAAAGGTAAAACCATCAATTTAAAAATAACTTCAAATAAAAAGAAGCTACCAGCATAAGTAAGAAATCCATCCTTATTTTTTATGCCATGAATTATTAAAAAAATTGCTGAGACTAAATATGGTATGCCCCAGACGAGATAATATATGGTAAATAGTATAGCTATAATATTTACGCTAATTCCTCCAAAAACAAATAAAAATGTAAATAATTCACCATTCCAGAAAATGGTGGTTAATATGTTGCTAAAAGTCCATAAAATTCCTACAATTATCAGGTAATTTCTAAAATGTTCTCGATTTTCCTTTCCAAAAATTATAAAAAAAATTCCATAAGTCATAATGGCGGGTATACCAAATAATAATGATCGAAAAATCTGATAACTTAGAAAAAATTGATATTCTACTGCATAATTAAAATTTATATCAGTCATAGAGATATTAGGGATTAAATATTTTATAATCTCGCAACAAATATTAATTTTTCCTGCTAATATTAATAATTTGGAGAATCGCACTTCATCTGATTGGTTCATGCCAGATTTAATTATAAATAAATTAATTATAATTAATATAAATGTAGGTAAAGTATTTTGAAATGATAAAATGTTAATAAAATTAAATGTAATAGTTATTTTTTCCACCCAAAACTATATTTATAATCTTATTTTTCTCTTCTTAAAAAAGTAAAAATTATATATAAAATTTTTTGTTAGATGTTTTTTTGTTAGATTTAGCTACAAGATAAAAATGATTCAAATTAAAATTTTCTTTCAGGCTTACTGGAAAAATATTTTAAGTGAAAAAAATGAATGAAATTAAAAAAGGATTTTGAATGAAAAGGAAAATAATGTGAAAGAAAGGAATAAGAAAGAAAACCATAAGAGTTTTTGGAAAAACTATAAGAAAAACTGGATATGGGTTAGTATTGGATTTTGTATATGCAATACATTCATGCTATGGCTGTTATTTTTTCTTATGATTATTGATTTGATACTAGCGCTCTTTTTTACAGTTTTATTTCCTTTAATGATAATTTTAGTTTATTATGGTAGAAAATCAATACACCAAAGGACTATATCTAAAATTATGTTGATAGGATGTGGTGGATTTGGTTTCGGTGTTATTATATGGTTTATTACCGGCTATTTACTTATTACTGCTCCTTGGGCACCCTTACAAGCTTTACCTCCAGTGCTAAGAGGTAGAATTTTACTCCTACTTCTACTACCTTTATATGGAATTGCAGCCTATATCATGTATAGAATAGGCAAAAAGAGAGAATGGATTCCTTATAATTACTAATTTAAAATATTTAAATATTTTTTTTTTTTAATATTTGTTATTAACTTTATACATACAAAATTTTCTTTAATTCGCCCCGATAGTGTTTTCAAAATTCTTGCTTTGCTCTTTCTTTAAACCATTCCATAAATTTAGTGAATCTATTTTCATCTATAATATCTTTTACTTTATATAAATGAAGATAACCATATCTGGAAAAATATATACCTAATTTTTTTATTTCGTTTTGTGATGGCATATCAGCAATTCCTCCAATTCTATATAGAGTATAATAACCAATTAATTGATTGAAATAATCTCTGTGCATTTGAAGTTTTTTTGTAGTTTTTATATCAATTAATTTATCATCAATAACTAAATCTGCATCAGCCCCTCCAACTAGTTTTGAAGCTTTACCAAATGTCGGATTTAGCAAACATATTTCATTTGCTTTGAAAAAATCTGGATTAACTAGAGAAATAAGATTATTTAGATCCTCAATATCTTTACCATCAATATTATAACTTTTTGTTATATGACTCACCCTATAAATAGGATCTAATTTAGCAAGCAATAATGTAGATTTTATCAGATTGTCATTTATTTGACCGTTTTTAAGAAATAAAAAATAATTTTTCTTGGCGTTTGAGATTATTTTTATTGCTTTTTGATAATGTTTTTTGATGATTTTTATTTTTTGTTTATGATTTTTTATTGCATAACGCTTTTCTATTAATTTAAGCATTTTAAACAATTTTTCTACAACTAATTCTTTATTAACAAAAGTAAGATTTTTTAATGGTTTTCGCTTCTCTAACAATTCATTTACTTCAAGTACTAGTTCAAGCAATTTAAGTGAGCCTTCGGCAACCCATTGCTTAGTAATAGCTTTTGTATTTAAATATTTTATATAAAATCGTAAAAGATAATCAAAAGATGTTCCAACCAATCCGTAATCTTGAGTTAAGGGGGGACATAATATCTCTTTTTTTATATCAAATCTTGGTTTAGGATATTCTTCTCGAAATTTTTCTCTTACATCTTTTTTATTCAAAAATGAAGTTAAACTCATAATTAAATCATCATCTCTTTTTATTATTTTTAAAGGTGGGACTCCTGCTACATAGAGGGGTATAGAGGGGGAGGGCGAAATGGTGTAGATTTAATTCCACATCAACCAAAAGACAAAAATCCAGAGTAGCAGGAATCCTTTTTTAATTTTATTTTTTGTTTTGAATTTCCTCTAATTTGTCTATTTTATATTTCATTTCCATTAAAAAATTATTAATTTCGCTTAATTCCTTATCGGAAAGATATTTTATTGCATTTTCAAATTCTGGATATATTTTTCCAGATAATTTCCTCATAGTTGGAATTATGTTGTAAATTCTAAAACTTAGATTAATTTGTTTATTATCTTTTGAATTATTTTCATTCATTTAACTTCAGAATTTTCCCTTTCTTATTCATTCAATACATTTTCGCAGATTTCTAAGGCTCTTTTGAAATTTATATCACTCTCATCAATTGAATTAAAATCAATCTCACCGTAGTTAATATATTTACCTTTGATTTTATCTAAAATCTGAAAATAGATTTTATGCTTGTATTGTATTATTTCTCCCTCAATTCTTTCAATTGTTTTTATGTTTAATTCTTTAAAATCCGTAATAATGTAAAAAAACACATTTTTTCTTTTATTTTTCATAAAATCTTCCTTATTTTAATTCCTAATAAAAAAAGATATATTAAATTAATGATTCTACAAATTCTAATAAAATCTTACTTGTTTTATGTTCTTCCCCTGATAGAATAGAAGAATCTAATAAATTTGTTAAAGCTTTTCTTATTATTTTAAATTCTTTATCGTCAAATAATAGATTTCTCCTATCATAGACAATATAATTTTTAGTTATATCCGATTGAATGTCATTTATTTGTATTTTGATATTATTTTTAATAATTTTCGATTGAATATCATTTACTTGGTTTTTTAATGCAATAAACATTTTATCTATTTTTTCACTTAATATTAAGCAAAAATGGCTCATTGATTCGGGCATATTTTTACACTTTTATTTTCTGTTATAACAATTATTATAATATTTATTATATCATTATCGAATCTTTTTAAAAAGGATGATGGTTTTTTTTATTTAATTAAAGGCGAAATTTAAAAAATGAATGGAAAAACAACTAAATATTATAAATATAAACATTCTGGCTCTGGAACGATAACTATACCTATTTCTATCGCTGAAGCTTTAAATTGGAAACATAAAGATGATGTTAATCTTGTTATTAAAAACATAGATGGTAAAATAGGATTATTTATGTATAAAAAAGAAAAATAGAATATAAAAAGAAAATTAAAGAAGAGAGAATAATTGAATAAAAAGGATAAGGTGGCTGAAAAACCTAAAAAAAAAAATTTTTAGAAGAAGTTGCAGATAACAACAAAAGAAATTCTGGAGCTTAGAAAGGTTAGACAAGAATGGGATAAGAGAAGATTGGAATGAATTCCAATTAAATTATTCCTTAGGAGTAAAAATTAAATTATATTCACATATTCGACCCCCATGTCGAAGGATACACTTTTTTAATTCTATTTGGTAATCATATTTTGGGTCAAATTTTTTTAGAAATGCAATTGTATAAGGAATACAGATAATTTCTATAAATTTTGAACCTCTTGAGGGATTAGACTCACCGCCAATCGGACAAAATTCGGAAGAATGTTTAACTCTTACATTATATTCATGTTCGTTCACTTTTTCTATTTTTGGTTCTGCCCCTAATACTTTATACATCTTCATTAAAGCGGCTTCTAAATTTGTTATGCCCCGACTTTTATATACTTTCGCTAAATTCCCTCCCAATAGGGTGGATATACTCCGAGGTAAATTTTCTCCACCAAAACTTATCATCTCATCTATATATGCATGAAAGAATTTTGAAGGAGTTTTTATTTCCGTTATTCCCTTTATAAATTCTTCCGTCAATCGATATGCTTCATCATCAGAATATTGTACTGGAGGATGTTTTGTAAAATATGCAGAAGGATAATATAAAACACCACCCTCATTTCTATCAAGTGCTAATTTACAACACCTTATTGCATCTATTACAATTCCTGCAGAATTCGGGGAATCTTCTACCGAAAGGCGTAATTCGAGGTTTATAGGAATGTCTCCAAAAATCCTACCTTCCATTCGAATGAAACAAATTTTATTATCTTTTTGCCAAGCTACCCAATCACTTGGGCCAATATGTATATTTTCATCTTTCAATCGAATTGCCGTTTGTGATTGGACAGCTTCAGTTTTAGATATTTTTTTAGAAATTAGACGATTTCTATCTAGCATATTAAGAAAATCAGTATTGCCTCCTGTATTAAGCTGATATGTACGCGTAAGCTTTACTCCTCTTTTCTTAAAAAGATTAGTTAAAATTCGGTGCACAATAGTAGCTCCAAATTGAGATTTTATATCATCTCCGATAATTGGAATTCCCTTTTTTTCAAATTGACTACTCCACTCAGGATTACTGGCAATAAAAACAGGGATACAATTTATAAAGCCCACTTTTGCTTCTAAAGCACATTCAGCGTAAAATTTGGCGACTTTTTCAGAACCAACTGGGAGATAATTTATGAGCATATCCGTATTAGATTCTTTAAGTTCTTGAATTATTTCTTCCTTGCTTGATTCTTTTTGATTTGATAAAACAAATCTATATTTTTCATCATAATTATTCATATGATCTGCAAAACTATCTAAAACTTTTCCCATTTTAACGATAACACCAGTTTTTGGAATATTATTGCAAAATATTCTAGTACAATTAGGTGGTTGAAAAATAGCCTTTGTTACATCCTTTCCAACTTTCCTATAATCTATATCAAATGCAGCAACTACTTCAATATCACCTGGTTTATACCCGCCAATATCCCAATGCATTAATCCAATACAATTATCATCATTTTTATTTTTATAATATTCAATACCTTGGATTAATGAACAAGCACAATTACCAATCCCAGCAATAGCAATTTTAATTTTCCGTATTTATATTCACTTCCAAAAATTTTTAAGTCTTTTCATTTAATTCCTAGATTATTTAATTATTGGAATTTTAATAAGTATAATTTTAATTAATATTCCAATACATTTTACGGTTATTGTTATTTAAAAGGGAAAATTATATTCCTTTAACCCTAATTCTTCTTGCATTATTTTTATATCTTGTTGGAGATTCTCATTAATCGGAATTCCTGTTTTATGTCTTTCCATTTTTGCTTCAAATTCTTTTTCTCCAGCGGTATATATCCTATCACAACCTGGGACTTTTTTGGAATTTCTTAAACCTTTCATAATGTTTCCAGTAATCTTTCTAAAAGTATCCAATGGAATAAAATTTTCAATATTAATTGCTAAAAAGAAATGTCCAACTTTTAAATATTTTTTACCATTCTCCTCAATTCCAGCTGTATCTTTTAAATAAATGCCATCTTGTAATGCTGCTGATAATATTTCTACTAATGTGGCATATCCATAACCTTTATGGCCGCCATTTTCTTCTCCCTTTTTGCCAAATGATAATAAAGCCGCTGTATTATTACCTAAATTATTTAAAATTTTAGCTGGATCTATTTCAGATTCTTCTTTATTATTTATAACTAATCCTTTAGGAAGTGTTTTCTTAAGGCGGTTGTATACTTCTACTTTACCTCTTTGGATTATTGAAGTTGCACAATCAATAAGAAATGGAAAATTTTCATCGGTTGGACAACCAGCTGTTAAAGGATTAGTTCCTAACATAGGTTCTACTCCAAAAATTGGTGGTACAGAGGGTCTTGTATTTGTAACAGCGATTCCAATCATGCCTTCTTTTATTGCCATTAGTGAATAATAGCCTGCAATTCCAAAATGAGTAGAATTTCTAACAGCCACTGCCCCGATACCATATTTTTTAGCTTTCTCAATTGCTAATTTCATTGATTTATAAGCAATAACATGACCCATTCCAAGTCCTCCATCTATGACGGCTGTAGTAGGACTTTCTTTAATAATCTTAATTTCCGTCCTTGGATAATATATACCCGCTTTAATTCGATCATAATACATTTTCATTCTTTGTATTCCATGGGATTCAATTCCTCTTATATCCGAGGTTATTAAAACATCTGCACAAATCTCTGCGTCTTCTTTAGGGACATCCAATCCAATAAAAACATCCTTTATAAAATTTTTGAGTGTCGTTGCATCAATATATACTATTTTATCAGACATTATTCCACTTCCATAAAATTTTAATGCTAGTTAGATTTAGTGATATTAAATCTCGAATTATTTTCATTAAAAAGTCTTGATATTTTAAACTCTTAATAAATGATTAAATCAAATATCTATTTTTTTATAAACCTCTATTTAATTAAATAAAAACTTAATTTAGTTTTTAATATTTAAACTTTATACGAATTTTGAGATTAGTATAAAAAGGAATTTTTTTATAACATTTTTAAAAAATGGAGATAAAATAAAGTAAAGATTAGAATTTTTGTATAAGTGGGTTTCCCTAATTTATCAGAGTGGGGAGGAGTTAAAAGAATTATTGAATGAATTTTTAGCGGAGATTCATTCCGAGATGGATTCAGGGTTGAATTTATCAGATTTAGATGAAATTACCCCAGAATAAATTTCCTTTTTTGAAATTAATTTATTTTGTTTTATCAGTCTTATTAGATTAAAAAATAAGTAAGTACTAAGTTTTTTGATCCTTAATTATATTATCAAAATCGAAACATTTAAATCTCCTAGATAAGACGGTCAAGGAAGAGTCGAGTCACGAAACAATACCAAAAAAAAGAGGGCGCCCCGCAAGCAGGAACAACTGAGCGTGGAACAAGTGGAAACCTTGAAGGCGCGCTACGAGCAAAACATCAAAAGCGTCAATCAAGCCGTTCGGTTGAGGGCATTTTTCAAGGCTCCTTTCAAGCACACGGTTCTTGGCTGGAAAACGGACAAGTCCAAGCGGTTAACGGCTGAGGAAGCGGAAGAAAAGTTAAGGAAATTAGTTCGCGACTTACGAGAAGAGGCCTCTACACTCATCAATTCTGATATTTTTTCCCCTTTTGTTTTTATCTCATTATCCTTTAACGTCTACTCCATTTAATGCTTTCTACATTATTTAAATAATATAGCGCGAAATATATTTGCTAAATTCCAAATTTATTAAAGATATGAATTGATAATGATTTTTGTTGATACAAATTTTAATATAATTCTAATATGGGGGTTTTAAAAATTAAACTTGAAATTGATTTACCTGAAAAAAAATTTAAAAATTTAAAAATAATTTTTGAGATGTTCAATCAAGACTTAACTGAATCGTTAGAAAAAATAGCGATAAATTTCATTAAAAGTTCTCTTAAAGAAATTGAATTTATGCTTTAGGTTATTCAAACAATCTTTTTAAAAATTTGTATAGGAAAACTTGATAAATCATTTCTTGAAAAGGGAAAAGAAAAATCATCTGGCTCCAAGTTTTCTATTATAATCATTATCTTTCAAATTAATTTCCGGGGTGTCTTTTACCGAAAAATGAGAATTATGAATTAGTGCAAGAACTTTTCACTATACTCGGTATAAGGATTGAATCAGAATAAGAAGAAATAAAAGAGGTTGAGGTAATAGAGATTAGGAATGGATGAGAAATAATGTTTTTTTGAAGATTTTTTATGTTATTCTACTGTTTCTTTGCAATGTTCAAATTTCATTTCAATTTTAATAAGATCTAACCAGAAAGTATCTTCATAAACCATAATTTCTTTTAATTCTTTTATTAATTTTAAGAAATTATTTAACTTTTTAATCACTTCATTCATTTTGTAATTTCCTCTATTTTTAAAAGGTGACTCCTATCACAAATCAAGGGCTAAAAGAAGAAAGTCGATTTATATAAAGTAAATTTTTTTTATAGCACATCTAAGAGCTAAAAATTCCAATGTAATAGGAGTCATAGTTTTTATTTCTCTAACTATTTAAATTATATTTCTTCCTTTAATTGCTTTCCAACATTTTTACAATAATCTTTAACTTCAGAAAGGGCAACCGAAACAATTGCATGCCCCCTATGTTTTCCTTCAAATAATTTAATTAATTTTTGATTATTTGGATCATTTGGATTAATAATCACATATTCTTTACAACGAAGAATACATGCTCGCACCCTAACGAATGACATATCAATCATTAACCTCCTTTTTTACAGCTAAATCCCTGTATTATTCTGAAAATGGTGCAAATAAAAATACCTGATCCTAATTTAACCATTATTCCCTTGTATTTTTCATATTTCTTATCTGAAATAAATAATTTCTGATACGACATCTCCCTATCCTTTCTCTGCGATGTTGTTATTATATCTTAATTTTATTTCGAGATATAAAGGTTTATTCTAAAACATTTTTAAAATTATTGGTATTGTAAATTTTAATGGAGATTTTAATTAATTCATTAAAGGAAAATAAGAATCAAATTATTTCTATTAAATAATATATTAATTAAAAAAGCAATATTAATATCGTAAAAAAACTCCAGATGATCAGATCAGATCAGATCAGATTATTTTTATTCAAAAAAGAGAAATAAAATCAAATGAAAGAGAAAAATAGTGTAGAGCAATTAAAAAGAGAACTAGTTGAGGAAATAGAACACTATATTAAGGAAATGAGGAAAATTTGCCCTATGTGTAGAATAAACATCCCCATTAACTCTCTCTTTTGTCCATATTGCGGAAATAAATTATAATTTTTAATTTTTTTATTAAATACTCTACACTATATTAGATGTCTTGATTTTGATAATTTTCTTTTTAATATAGAAATTTCAAACAATAATATCTAATATTTAATTTACGATATTACAGAAAGAATAGACCTCCTTTATTTTGGGGCAATTGGACAGTGACGGCAATTGTATGAGCAAGATTAGTCTTTCCAGATTTAAATGGTCTAAATACTTCAGTGAGTTTTCCTGTGGCAATTCCTCCGCCGAGAATTCTATTTAAATCAGCAGAACCTGTAGTAATATACTCGGTATTTTCATCCATGTCTCCAGCAGGTACAAACTCAGTCATTCCTAATGAACTATGCACGTTCCATATTAGTTTTTTAGCTGTTCGTTGGTGCAGTTGAACCTCTCATTGGAAAAGTCCATGTGGCATTTTCCGATATATTAAAAGCAGAACTCTTTTATATATTGCAAAAATTGTAAGTTCTTGGTCAGTTTAACTAACTGATTCCTCAATTTGAGAAATCATAGAAAAAAAGTTATAACAAAAATTACCAATAGGATAATCACAAAAACAAACCAATAAATCTGTATATTCCTACCAAATCTTATTAGTCTATTTTCTTCATTTTTGGTTTTTCTTAAAATTCTTATCATTCCATATGTAATTTCAGGACAACTAAAATATGCAATTATGGATATACTCTGAAGTATTATCATCATAAATGACAAAAACCTCATTTCATAGAAATAAATTGCTCGCACACCAGGTTCAGGACCAAAAAAAAAAGTCAATAACAATAAGAAAATACCAGTAAATAATAATATTATACTCCAAACCAAGTAAAGTCTTACGTCTTTTCCTTGTATAAATTTTTTTCCGGTCGCTTGTTTTGCTCCACAATATTCGCAAATCACTGCATTTCTTTTAATTTGTTCCCCACAGTTAGTACAATTTTTTATTTTTTTCGCCCCCTAATTTTTTTACATTTTATTTAATTCTAAATTCATTATAATTTTTAATTTAAATATTTCCTAATTTTTAACCTTTTAAATGAAATTAAAACTCACATTTTTATTCAAGCCGTTTTTTATATTCGAAAAATGGTTAACTGGGTAATCAGGCTTTGCACGTTTATAACATCCAATAATTATTAACAACAACAATTAATAACAACAAAAGAAATTTTATATACTTATTGAATCTTTACCTTGAATATTCCAATTCTTTTGAGACGGCGTATTTTTTTTGTGAATTCTGGAAATTTTATTAAATATTATAAAAAATATTATTGATTACAAAGTAAAACAAAATTATTTATAATTTCTTCACCTATGGTCATAGTTTTATTAATTATTTTCTTATCATAATTACCTGAATAATTATAATTGATGTTATGAGTTTCTGGATGAAATTGAACTGAGAAAATAGGTCTTTTGATGTGACGCATATATTGTATAGCTTTAAAGCCATTTATTTCTGAAGTAACTATTATATCGAAATTCTTTTGGATGCTATAATCATCAGGTGATATATAATCACGATGATGAATGTTTACTGGGATTTTACTATAAGGTATCAATTCATCAGTTTTCTTTAGCGAGATGGAAATAATCCTGCTATCTCTACTTGGAATCTTCATTCTCTGTACTTTTCCTTTAAATGCAAAGGCAGTTAAATGAAGTCCATAACAAATCGCTAAAATAGGTTTTTGTTTTGCTTTTTGAATTAACTTCAGTTCTGATCTAAATTTCTTCTCTAAATCCTTATTGTTATAAAATTCAGAAACATTTAAGTTAGAACCTGATAGAATTAATCCAATACTAGTTTTAAGGAGTTTAAAATCAATTTGAGAGTAAGGTACAGTTTTTAATTCGATATTTGGATTTTTTTCCTGAATAATATTTACAATCCTTTCTATACGTTTAGTTTGGAAGCTACTTGAATAATTATCTATAAGGCATATCTGTTTTTTTTTATTATTAGAAACTTTTTCTTCACTCATAATTTTTTTCATCTTGATTATTATAGGACTGAATCAATGAGTGTTTTAAATGGATAATAAACATAAGCAATGTTTTACATTGAAAATTTTTACATTTACTTTTACAGAATTTCTCATTATACTTTCTTCAAATTTATTTATTAAATTTTTCTTCTTGTTCATCTAATATTTTTTTATTTCTCTATAATTGCCATAACGCTTAATTTCTTCTTATAGTTTAATTTATTATTTTCGATAAAAGGGTTTTTTATTGCCAATTGAATAGAGAAATTCGCTTTTCCTGCCGTCTTTCCTGTTAATTCGATTTCCCATTCCAGTTTTCAATTCAAATCCTTGTGGTTGGGACTTTTAATTATCTTGAGAGCAATCCTATTTTTTGGTTTCATAACAAGATCTAGTGTGACATCTTTAAGGACAATATCGGAGTGATTAAAGACATCTAAATTAAATATTTTATTTTCATTGAGTTTAGTATCACAGAAGAATTTAGAATCATATTTTATTTCAATGCAATAATTGAATATGTAGGATTTGAACATATCTTGCAATAATTTTTGAAAGTTAGAGATATTGTTATCTACGTCTGTTTTATTACTAAAATATCCAATTGTGCTTGATAATTTATATTCTGGAAGAAGAAATAGCATTCTTAAGGACTCATCTTCATTTAGAACAGGATACTTAGATTTAAGTTCTCTGATATAATGAAATTCGCCACCTAAAATGGAAAAAATAATAATTAAATAAGTCAGTTTTAAGAAATTTCTATAACGGTTCGGATCATTCTTAATCTCAGATAAACTCTTTAGAGTTTTGGGAAGGAAATATTTTTGATAAAAGATAGAAAAGAACAGATCTCGAAGAATAATAATCAATTCCTTAGCCATTACTTTTTCAAGGAGAATTGGAGTATTTAATTTCTGAAATCCGTAATAAAAATATTTAAAGAGCGACAGGAATTCTTCAGAATTAATTAAAATCTTATATTTATTTAATATATCTAACGTTGAAAATATATTTCCTATGAATATTTTTAACTCATTTTCCGTATATATTTCATTTATTAATTTTAAAATTTGGTCCTTATTTTCCATAAGGTTGAGTTCATAATTTTTTATATTCCACACTGGTGATACAGTTTCCCATAATTTGAATATCTGTTCTGCTTTTTTACCTCTTAATAACATTGCAGTAAGAAAATAACAAAAATCGTACATTAAATTTTCATTTTTCGGAATGATTCCCATTTTGCTAAGAAAATAAGTAATTAATTCCCGGTATGCAATTACATCAAATAAAGGCGTTTTATAATACTTAACATCGACTTTTAACAAGTTAATATCCTTCTGGACGCATAATTCTCTTTCATTAACCTCTTTCAAGCCCTTTACTGCAACTATTGAGAGTAGATATTTAATGTTTAATTCAAACTGATTGTTTAAGAGTTGTTGTGCTTTATTGAACTGTTCTTGATAATGAGTAGAGATATCACCGATTGTCAATTTTGGTGGTTCTTTAGGTAGTGTGTATTCCTTTACCGTCCCTTTTTTCAATATTTTAAGCAATCTTTTCGTTTTTTCGAGATTTTCTCCACCTAACAATACCCCGTTGGATGTAAAAAAATAAATTCGAAAGAAATATTTGTAGTCAGCAACCACGAGATATTTTGCTCCTTTTCTTTGTTTTATCATCATAGATGGTAGAGATCCTATCGTTAGCACTGTTTTACTTTTTACTCGACATATTTCTAAAGTAAGGGGCTTTTTTTCATTAAATTCTCTTTTGCCAAACTGTATTATTTCCTTTAAAACTTTTCTCAGACTCATTCTTACAGATTTTTTACATCCATTTTTCAGTAATCATATAATAGTTAAATAAAAATAAAAAATGTTATAGTCTCTAAAAGAGGGTTAAATCTCAAATCATATTTCATATTTTAGGCTTTTATATTCTCCAATGTATTTACAATATTCTCTTCGACTGAATTACAATCAAAAAACTCTGAAATCAATTCATTTTCAAAAAAAAATCTGGTTGTTAAAGATATGAAATATTTATTAGGAATATCTCCATCAATTCTAAACAACTTTCGCTTATGTCGTCTTTTAATATTATTGAATGTAAATATAAGTGGATTATAATTTTCCTTTTCAAAAAGCAAAGCTTTGCCATCAATATGTATAAAAAATCCTGAATTTATATCATAATAGGCATGAATACTTCTATTTAAGACAGAATCTTTACAATAATTTTTAGAAAATTCATACATATTGAAATTTACTAAGTTTTGGTCATTTTCTAAATTAATTAGGATTTTTAATCCTATACCAGATGGTTTAAAAAATGCAGATTTGATCGAATTATGATTTTTTAGTAATTTTTGAATTATTTCACCGTTGATAATATCAAAAGGTACTCTATGACTTTTTATCCAAGATTTAGAGGGAATTATATTCATATGATCCAGCAACTTATCCTTTGTAAGTATTAGACAATCATCTTCGAGTGCTTCCATTATGATAATGATATCTGCTTTGATACTTGGAGGAGATTGCAAAATAATACCTCGTTCTAAGTAATATTTGTAAGACCTAAGATCATCAATACAATAATACAGTTTCCGATCAGCTATACCGATAATCCAATATGAAGACTTTAATGCATTGAACATCAAATCAATGTACTTTATTTTAGGGGGGAAATTATTATCATAACCGGCGATATTAGAAATATCTGAGATTATATGTGGTTTTATTTTTAACACCTTTAGAGAGTAATAATTGCAGAGAGACCCCAAATTAAAATCTCTTTATTTCTAAATTAACCTAAAACTCACGCACAAATCTTAATAACTACTTCTCACGCACTTAAATCTTATAATCTAAAAATAAGCACAAAACACTTACTATACAAATATTCTACCTACTCCCTACTCACAACAAGCTGAACACTTACTAAACATAAAACTGGGGCCAATGCAATAGGTCTTAATATTTGACCTATTATTAAAGAAGTAAACTGAACATTTATTTTTTATGGGAGATTACAGTTTTGTGTCAGATAAAAAACTTTAAATAAAACCTTAACCAACTGTATCATGTAATACAATAATGCTTCTAAAGGAAAAAATTCGCGTGCATTTGTAAGCGAATTTAATGAATAAAGAAAGGAGCTTTAAAAGACTTCAAAAAGGTGTTATAATGCAGTTAACTTATAAAAATTCAAATCTAGCTGCATTAGTTATAGCTATTATAATTTGTATAACTTGGATTGTTTTGGACTATACACCTTTTGTTTGGGGAGTCTTAATTCTGAGTATAATACTTTTTATCGGGTGGTCATTTTTCGAGAACAAGCCAGAAAGACCTTCTAAATTTGAAGTTATAGCTCCTTATGTTTCTGGAATAATCTTATTGATAATTTGTTTATTGTTTAACTCCTTGACATATCTTTATATCCCTCTTATATCATTATGTTGGGCAATATTGTACCATATCACTTTCAAAAAACAAGAGAAGGTAAAAGAAAATAAACCTAGCGAGATAAAACAAGCAGATCGTAAAACAATTACCCCAAACACTAAAGAAAAGGTGTTAAAAAAAAATATTTGATTTATTTTATTTATATTTGTTTAATAAATCTCTAAACACCAATCAATGCATTCTTCCAAAGTCATGGAACCTAATCCCCCTTCACATATAACACCATATACGAATTCACACCCTAAAGCAAAAATGAAAGCCCACCCACCAGTCAAAGCGAGTATCAATATAATCGTACCGCAAAAAAAACCAGCTATAAGTGCACATCCAAAGACTTGTATAAACCAACATACTGCTATACAATCAGTTTGTCCAAAATCCATTAATTTTGCTGAACTCTCGATAATCTGTAGGTCGTATTTTGGGAGTTGTTGTTTAACTAAAATGGAGAGAATCCTAATTTTATCCTCCATAATGAAGTAATTTTGAGCCAGCTGTGCGATACTTTTATCTTCAGAAATTTTATAAGATTTATCGTAGATTTTCCCAATCTTTCTCGCAACTTTACCCAAAATGTTATACATTTCCGATAATTTAAAGATCGAATTAAACTCAATCCGTTCAAAAGTATTTATCTTCTTCTCTGTTGGAGTAAATATCATTAATGTGGATGATTTATTATAGAATTCTGAATTGAGAGGGTTAAGGATTGTTAAAAGAGTAAAATTATATTCATCATTTCAACATCTTGAGCACGGATTTAGCAGGCAAAAACAAGCGATTTTCAATGGAGTTGCGAAAGGCAATGTCAGTCATATAGTTGTGATCCGTGGAGAAGATTGTTTAAAACTAAAGCATTGTAACGCTGAAGAATTAAATACGGATATTGTGGAGGAATATTCTGAAGAGGTCGTTAAGAAATTCAGAACTAAATTAAAAGTAGATATTAAAGAAAGAACCAGAACTTGGCGCACGAGGAGCCAACAATATAAAGATATAAATTTGGCAGTAGATATATATTATCAATGGAATAATAAAAAAAAAGAGGTCGCAATTATGTCGGGTGAGATGAATTTGCAACCTCATATTTTTTTTTTTCCTTCCCCCCCAAATTATTAAGTGGAGGGGAGCTCCAAGTGGAAGGGAGTCTCCATTCTCTTTTTTTTCCTACTCTATACATTATATATGCTCCGAGTACATATGAAGACACCATAAGTAGGAGATGAATTCTACCTCTTAACACTGCATCCAAAACCAAAACTTGTAAGGGTGCCCAAGGGGCAGCAATAAGTACATAGGCGAGAAAAATCCATATAGGACAACCTATACCCCATCCACCAAATCCTACCAATACTATCTTAATAATAATCTTTTGGTGTTTTGATATCCGACCATAATACGCTAAAAATATCGCAAATGGGTAAAAAACTGTTAAAAGGATTGCTATCACCAAATTTATAATTCCAAGAGAAAATAACAGCCAAAGCATGAACGTTGAGAATATACAACCTCCAATATTAACCCATAACCAGTTCTGTTTAAACTCTTTCCAAAAACCCTTGATCTTTCCTTTTACATTCATTACAATCATCTATTTACGAATATATCATTAGCAACAACCTAGCATCTGACAAGCAATATAAGTACTTCCAGTCATAAGAAAATATTCTAATCCAAGAATACAGAATGCACCTGCACCAGGCACAAAGATAATTAAAAGTACACATGCTATGAATCCACCTGCAGCAACAGCAAGTTCACACAAAACACAGTCCCAGAAAGGGTCACCGCCAAAGCAGCCACCACCGCCAAGGAGGCCACCGCCACCGCCACCATTGGGTGTGTATGCATCAATTATAATTACTGAATTTTGTTGAATTGGTAAATCATATTCAGAAAGACATTTTTTTACAAGATATGAAAGTTCCTCAGCTTCTTTGTTCATGACCTTATAGTTGTTGGAAAAACCTTTTAACGAATCATCTTCACTATATTTATATACTTCTCCAAGTTCTTTAGCTACTTCTCCTATAATATGGTATTGTTGTGATAATTTAACAGGCGAATTGAACTTTACGATCTCCATCGATGTAATAGACTTTTCGTCGGCAGGGATATATCTTAAAATCGTGGAAGAACCATTATAGATTTCTGAATTGAGGGAAGTAAGTCTCGTATAAAAAGTCAAATTATATTCTTCATGTTGAGCTAGATAGTTTAGTTCATAAAATTGCGTGGACGTGTCTCCTGTAATGATTTCACTTGAAATGAAAGAAGCAGTTCTTTTGATTTCATTTGTGATCTCATTATAACTCCATAGTAAAGTATTGATAATAGTAAACTCATAGGTTATACCATCAAACTCGTATGTTAGGAGAATTACAATATGATTATCGTCTTGCTCTAACACTGTGGACGTGATAGTTATGGATTCACTGTTATCTGGGCATTCCTGATTACTGGTGCAGCATGGACAACCTGTCAGATATAGAAGTAGAGGTTCTATTTGAAGTTTTGGTTTTTCTATTCCATCTACTGTAACATAGTGATAAGTTGTCCAGATCGGGTATTTAACATCTATCCATGCTAGAATGCCGCCAAGCATATTGTTGATTTTCGTAAAGCCATAGTTAACTAGGATTTCTGATGCTAATTGACTCCTGTCTCCAGCCTTGCAGTATATTATAATCTCATGATTTACGTGATCTTCAATTTCGCTAATTCTTTTTTCAAGTCCATCGTAGGGTATTAAAATGGCATCGTATAAATGACCCTTCTTATACTCATACGGGGTTCTAACATCCAAAATTATAAGGTTTGGATATTTATTTTCTTTTTTTATCATGTTATAGGCAGTATCCACAGTAATGTTTTGAAAGGTTTGTTCTTCAGCAGCAACCGTTATTATTAAACTGAAAGATGGTAGCAAAAAGGCAACTATAATGAGCAGAGCTATTGTTTTACGACTTGTATATTTTAAATTAGTTTTTAATTTCATTTTTTCACACTTTTTATATTAAATTTTTTATTATAAAATTTTCCGTTTGTATTTTCCATTAAGTGGATATTTAAATATTACTGACAAAATATGAATATAAAGAACCTACTATGAAATCTTCACAAGGCAAGATCAGAAAATTTTAAATGACTGGAAATTCATAATTAAATGTTTAACTACATTTAAAAACAGAATTATTATAATATTTTAATGAACGAACATCAGAAACTTTTATTTTTTTGATTTATGATATGGCAACTTTTTTGATATTTAAAATTAGGTCTTTAATTTATATTTATACTAAAGAAATGCAACATTTTCTAAATGAGCTGAACTCAATCCTAAAAAGATACTCATCTCACTTCCCGCAAAAATTTCTTCAGCTAACGTTACTATAACGCTATTATCTTTCTCATTATAGTTTTTAGATTAATTTTTTCTTTGCCTTGACATTTCTTTTTCCAGACCCTCATTTTGATTTTTTTTTCTCTTCTTTTTTACTAATTTCCATTTTAGCTGATAAAATATCTTTGTCTATTGGTCCCTCTTCTTTCATTTCTTCTGATGCGATTGAGAAAGGAGCTTCTGGAGCTATTACCTTTATTCATTTACCTTTCATTATCTCTTTTTTCTTTTCGGAATAACAATTTTACCTTTGAGAGCTTTTGATTCCTTTAAATCGACTATAATATTTGGAACTAGATTTTCCTTTTTTCCTTCTTTTTGTTCTAATTGCTTTCTAACTTCGGGTGAAATGGTAATGGAAATTTACGTTTCGACGGTAAGGCCTGCTCCTATTGGGAGTAATTGCGAAAAAAATCTTTCGGGATCTTCTGTAAATCGCTTTAAAAGTTTTTCATCTATTCCTTCTAACTCCTTGGGAACTTTTTTTTTGGATTTTTGAGATTCCATATAACAACCTCAATTTTAAATTGAATTATTACACCTTTTTAAATTTAAATTATATTTACATTTTCAATTAATGATTTTGGAACATAAATGAATATTTAAATATAGATGGTTAAAAAAAAATACAACAAAAATACTATGAGAGCTATGGATCATAGGATTATGAGCTTTAAAAAACTAATACTTGTGAATTCATAGATTTAACAACATTCTAAAAGCAAAATATAATATGAATTAAATATATGAATATTTTAAAACATTATTTTTTTAATTGTTATATGCCAAAAATATTTATGTTTCTCTGAAAGATATTATAATATGGTATCTAGAAGAAATTTATCTAAGAAAAAAATTTCGTCCCAAAACATTTCTGTATCTCCTTACCTTAGAGATTGGGTCGAAAGGTATGTCAAGATGGAACAGAAAAAGAACCCTAACGATAAAAGAGTTAAGAGTATATCCTCCTTTTACAATTATGTAATGGAATCTGTTCTAAAAATTTTCGAAAAGGGAAAAACCCTAGATGATTTAGAAATATTTGTGGATAAAAAAGTTCAGAATTTCTATGATAAAATCACATTTAGAGCGCTAATACCCTACTATGAGCAGATAATCAAAATAAACAAATATCAACCAATAGAATTTGATTGTTTAATAGATCTATTCTTAAAATATAGAAGTTTTCTTATCGGTAAAAATGAGCCTAGTGATGAGATCGCACTGAATATGATAGAAAGATTTAAAAATTTTATGCTCGCTAATAAATTGACCAAGGATTTCAAGATCGATATTATAAATAATTCTTATATCATAGAATATTCTGGATATTACCCCAATATACATTATGATCATTCGAAATGGATAGCTGGATTAGCTGGGCTTCTAGGTCTAAAGATAAAGAATTTGATCATATCTAATAACTTTTTAAGATTATCTCTTGAAAAGACTTCTCTGTTTAAAATTCGAGATTTGGAGATAGAAAGGAGAAGAGAGCTATTTTATTATAATGTTAATAAATTTACGAACTGGTACAGAGTTATAGATGATCAAACTCAACATCTATGGCTAAAAATGTCAAATAATAAAGATATAATCATTAATTTCAAGGATGTTACAAGTGGTCTTGAGTTTATAAATTCAATAATAAGAGACTTGGTGGAATATGCCAAAACAGAGAACTTAGTTTTAGATATTTTAAAATTATTTAGATATTTCCGCTGGATTGACATTGATAATTTTGAAAAACCATCATTTCACTTTTGTGTTGAGGATAAGCACCATCACATTATAAGGGAGATGGTCTTTAATATATTACAAAAAATGAAAGTAATAATAAAAGAAGAAAATGAAATATTTTATTTAAACTTGAAACAAATCTCTTGCATTGACTATACAGTTCTCTAATCTTATCTCATATTTTTTATTCATTTCACTTTCCATTCTTGGTTTAAACAACTCAAAGTTCATTTCGCTTATTTTTATCAACGAACGAATTAAATTTTTGGCATATGGAGAGGAGGTAGATACGGGCGATTTAAGAAGTGCTTCCACAAATCTAGAATATACATCTAGAATCTTCTTTTCACTTTCGTGATATGCTTTAAATGCGTATTTTAATGCGGAAAATCCTTTCCCTAGATTTTTATGCTCGAATGGAAAGAAACCTTCATGATATACGAATTCAGATGGAAGATCATCTCCAAAAATTCTTCCCTCACTTTTAAGTTGTTCGTAAAGTGGCGTCATTGGAAGCGGTTTTAGAGTAGATATGAAATACCAGAGGGAGTCATATTCTAAATTTCTTTGTATATCAATTTCAATTGTCTTTTTATTATGTATCGGCAACCCAAGAATAAAGTTGTGATTCGTTATAATACCCATATCATTAAGCGACTTAATAAAATTGTTATTTAAACCCTTATTCTTTTCGTATTTTTGAAGAGTGGATTCTATTCCATAGTTGACTAACATGAATTTGATAGCAGATTCTTCTTGAATTTTTTTAAGGTTGAATGTTTTCAAATGAGAAAGCGAAATTAAACAAATGATATACATATAATTATTATATCTGCTCTTATTTTCAATAAAATAATCAAATACCTTTTTCCACACACTCTCTGGAAAGCAAGCATTTGGTTCACATAAATACAATATCATATCACCATCATTTGAGGACATTATTTTTTCTAGAAGTTCTATTATCTTCTTATGATTACTAAACGGATTGTACTGATAAATTGCGGAAGTAATACAGAAATCACATCTAAATGGGCAACCAATCTGGGAGACCATATAGGCGGTTTTCATATTTGTTAGAAAACTAAATTGATCAGATATAATTGTCGGCATTTTAAAACCTTCCCTGGAAATGGTAGGGAGGTTGAATTTTTTACGAAGCCAGTTAATTCCATTCCCAATACATATGTTTTGCGGTTTAATCAATTTTTGTATATAAGGAAATAATACTCCGATACCGCCCGTGTATATTTTTTTGTCTGGATAGTCTCTTTGAATCATATTTATCACATCTACGACTTTATTCAACCCATTTGCATAAGTACTTAATCCAATATGTGTAATCTCATCATCTTTATCTAGAATATTCTGAGCATTTTGCACGTTGCACACATCATCAATCACAACAGAGTCAATCTCAGGCAGGTTTTCTGCTAGAAAGTGGCCCTCAATATTAGGTGAGTTTAATATATTTGCATAAATAGCAGCATTAAAAGGATTTAATTTGTATCCATATTCGTCGAATGCTCTCTGTATTTCCTCCTTATCAACATATTGGGGGTAATCATCATATTTTGGATCATTCAAAACTTCCAGAGCAAGATGCTCCGTCGGTTTTAATTCCTTTGAAAGAGTTTTTAAGAATAAAATTTTTGGTTTTCTCAATAATAGCACCATAATATTATTTATTTAATTTGTGAATTTTTGTTATTCCCATTAGTATTGCATCCTTTCCATTCAAATAAAATGGCAGGAATCCATAATATCTGATATTTAGGTTTAGAAGTAAGCTCTGTAATTGTCTATCATTAATATCAATTACAAAGGATAACGAATTAATTTCATCGGTGTAATAGAAATCGTTTACAATTTTTTTAATTATCTGATATTTTAAATCTAACGGGATATCATTTATGAATCGAAAATCATACCAAGATTTATGGTATTCATTCTCGTATAATTGTGCGCATATACCTCCTTTGTTCATTACAAAATTTTCAGTTCGGATTAGAATCTCATATGGAAATCGATCTTCTATCTTTTCTATTTTAATTTTATACATTTTTTGAGTAGGAGTCGTTGGTAAAAATATTGGCTGAGCAACGATAAGTCGCTTTAAACCATTTTCTTTGATTGTTTTATAGAGATATTTGCAAAACGCTATGTATGGAGTTATAAGTTTCCATTTAAAATCATATGATACCCTCCCAAAAATAATAAACGACTTATTTTTATCATGCATAGGAGTGGTCCCCAGTTTTACAAAATTATGATTTGTAAGTATTTTTAATATTGGAGTATTAGTGCTACTTACAAATGCATATATACATTTAAGATCAGATTCATTCAAATTATTTAATACTTGTTCCATATGAAAACTTATGAGTGTCATAACACCTATGCCTTTGTATTTTTGATTCCCCATTGTCAGCTTTAAGAATGCTACGCCATGCTTTATTACACTTAGCATCTGTGCGATTAATTTCCCCTTGTAAAAACCCCCCTTCCAAAAAACGTTATTTTTATCAATGTTATCCTTTATATAACTACTAATAATTGCTCTTTCGTAGAACTCCTTCTCTGGATACTCATTCCCATATATTTCCTTAATTAAATTAATAATTTCATCTATATCTTCATAGATGATATCCCTTACTTCGACTTCTCTCAGAATTTTATATTTTTTCATATTTGTTAAAAAATTTCTTTTATAAAATAATTATAAAATCTTACATTTTTATAAAAAAAGACCCATGAGAATTACTAAAGTTCAATTTTTACTTATAAGCGCTTCTCTCTCCAAAAAGTTTTAAAATTTCTTTTTTCGTCGATTTTTTGTCGGTCTTATATTTAAATAAAAATATTATGATAATAGGGTTGGTCTAATTTCTTAGAATAGCTCAAATGTTAGTTTTAAAAATTATTAAGAAAAAATAAGAATTAATTTATCTGAATATTATTGAATTCCTATAAAAAATTCTTTCCAATTCAACAACATTCTGAATTTTGAATAGTTTATTGACCAGCTTTGAAATTTTTTTCAATCATAATAAATGTTAATTAAAATTGATAATTTTGAGACAAAAAATGGTTGCCATATTATAAATCGAAAAATGAAAGTTATATTACCATTTCATCTAAAAATTTTATTATAAAATAATAATAAAATAAGGTTAAAAATTTTAAGGTATTTTTAAAATCTTTTAAATTTGTGGGATTTAATCTTGTATAGGGTTTAACATAGTTTCATTGTGATTAAAAATTGTCATATGTATTTAAAAAGGAAAATCTACTGAATGTTATTATCGAAAATTATAAGAAAAATAAATTAATGTAAAAATATTTTGGGGTGAAATTCATGAGTGAAAGAATTTATGGGAAAATGCCATTAGATTATAGTGAAATTAAGGAATTGAAAACAATTGCCAAAGTAGAATTAGGATGGGATAAGGTAATTGGAGAACTGTGGGATTCCTCAAATGCACTTCTTAGAACTGAAATTGCCAATAGAGGAAAAAATAGAGCAAAAATTTTGAAAATGAAGGAAAGGGAGAAAACTTACAAAAGACGGGAGAAATCATACCATATACTGAGTGTGGGACATCTAAAGAAAACGTTAGAATTGATAGATGAATCAGTAAAAACTCTAGGAGATGAAAAAATTAACGAGCTAGAAAAAGTAAAAGAAAATGTAGCTCCACTACGTAATGAAGCGTTGGATTTTATTAAAGAGTCTTTGTTGGAAGAAGATATTGAACCTGAAATACCAGGTGAAATTGTAGATATTTATGAAGAATTAGTAAAAGTTGTAGAAGCTGATGGTTTTAAGGGATTAGTTAATAATATCAAGAAAAACCTGAATGAATTAATTGAAATTCGTTCTGATGAATCAAAAAATAGGGGACGTGACGAAAAACATTCTCCACTTCTGTGGTGGAAATGGCTTATTGTCGCAGGAATTGTTGGGGCGGGAGTGGCTGTACTTATACCGTGCTTGATATGGCATAAATGTTCATGGTTAATAGCAATTGCCAGTAGGGTTGCTTATTGGATTATTGAAGTTATTAAAACGGGTTGTTAAATAACAGCTCTTAGGATATCTAGAATTTTAATTTAATTTTTTTTTCTAATTTATCTTTAATATATGAAATCTTTATTTGTAAATTATCTAAGAAGCTATACTCTGGAATATGTTCTGTGTCTTAATGTTCTCTAATTCGATTATGTACACTTGAATTTAAAAAATCTATACTCATCCTAAGTAAATTTAAATAATTACCTAGTGAATCTCCTTTCAATTGATCTTCTTTCTTAATTTCTTCTCTCTTCATATAGATAATAATGCGTTAGATTGTATAATTCTAAATATGCTTTTGCCCTCATAAGCAGTCATGCTGGGAATATCATATCTTAAAATTGGTACTGAAGCATCTTTCTCAAATTTCATTAAAGGTTCTTCTGACATATAATATCATCTCTACTCTTAATTAGATTTCTCTATAATATGGAATTTTACTTTAATGAAAATAAAGTAAAAATCACTCTTTTCAATATACCATTTCATTTTTTTATCAATTTTCTAATATCTTATACATTTAAGTCAAATTTTTAACTATAAAATTTTCCGTTTGCATTTTTCATTAAGTAGATATTTAAATATAACTGACAACATATGAATACAACGAATCTACTATGAGATCTCCACAAGGTAAGATCATAAAATTCTAAATAATTGGGAATTCATAATTAAATGTTTAACTAAATTTAATAATTGAATTATTATAAAAAATTAATGAATAGATGTCAGAAACTTTTATTTTATCTGCTTACTTATCTAATATTCATAGTATGCCAGGTGTAATCTGTTCTGGTGTGGGCTCCATCGCTAATTATCGTCTTATCGCTAACAGATAATCTCAACATGTATGGACCTTTACTTAATCCACTAATGTTCCAGATTCCAAGTTGACCGTTGATTACAGGTGTGTGGTTTCCTGTAGGAGGATAAGAAATTCCAGCATTGGTCAATTCCGTTTGGCTGCATCCTACCCAATGGAGATTATAAGCCATAAAATAGTCGTCAGAAGCAGTGCCTTGAATTTGGATGCTCGTCCCATCAGCTTTATTGAGAATTCCACACGATGCGGGAGTAGATATTTCGGCTGGTGGAGTAATGGGTGTATTGTGCAGAAATACAAGTTGAGTGTCTTGGAAAGTATTTTCATTTTCATCCCATACAACCAGAATGACCGTGTGGATACCTTCTATGTTTTGTGTGTTCCATTTAGCAATTGAGCCATCCCAAACCCGATTTGTTCCTTCTGCAATGGTGGTAAATGGATCAGAACCGCTCTGACCTAACCGAGGATCGCTGGAATCGATAAATCCTATGCCATAGCTAAGTCTCCATTTAACGACCTTTGCACCCCAAATTCTACCAAATATTGTAGTATTGCCTCCAAAAGGTCGATCATCGATCCCTCCATAGGAAGCTAGTCCAGATGCTTTAATATCGGCGATGGGTACAGGTCCAACCTTGTTTATTGCAGCTGTAACATAATCGATCTCTATTGTATACTCCTTTCCTCTGTGATAACAATAGGGAGGACAATCATGTGGGATCCCCCACACATCTTGATCTATTTCAGTCTCGTGAATGACCACGCCTTGAGGATTTCTGACAGTAAAGATTACATCTGGTAGTGGTATGAAATATCTTATTCTTTCTGGTTCATCTCGATCGAAGTCTGTATCATCAAACCAAATGTTGAATTCGCCAGCCGCGTCAGTAATATCCTCGTCCAATGGATCTTTATACTGTCCGTCACTATCAAACGCCTTAACAGTTAATCCTTGTAAGGGTTCACCACTCATTTTATCTAGAACTCGACCCTTGAGATGCCAATCTTTAGGCGATGGAATGCAGATAACTATCCAATCTGCCACATCTACAACTGTACCAACCATAACACCAATTTCTTTGGACGACAGGATAGTGTTTCGATAGGACATTTTGATAAATCTAGGCTTATGTTCAGAACCGCATTCGAAGTCGAAATTCCCTTGTTTATTTGAGACGGCAGAACCAAGAAAGGTTCCCTTTTCATCGTACGCTTTTACTTTTAACCCTTCCAATGGTTTATCTTTTTGTCCTAGAATTCTACCTTTAAATCGGTATTTTATATCCATTTGGTTTCCCTCCTATAATTTAAATAAGCTTGATTTGTTCGCTCAACGTCATAGAGGTTAATTCCCATCAATTTATAAGTAAGTATATCCAATATTTTTTTGAGTTTCTCGCTCTTTTCAATATGCCATTTCATTTTATTATCAATTTTTTAATATTTTATATATTTAAGTCAAATTTTTTATTATAAAATTTTCAGTTAGCAACTTTCAGTAAATTATTATTTAAATATAACTGACAAGAAATGAATACAACGAATCTGCTATGAGATCTTCACAAAGCAAGATCACAAAATTTTAAATGACTGGGAAATCATAATTAGATGTTTAACTAAATTTAATAATTGAATTATTATAAAAAATTAATGAATAAATATCAGAAAATTTTATTTTTTTGATTTCTGATATGGCAACATTTTAAATGTTTTAGATTGGGTGCATAATTTATCTTCATATTAAAGATTTTATACTCAATATGAAGAATTTATTTAATTAATGAAAAAATTAGAAATTAAATTAAAAGTAAGCTAATCGAGTGAAACTAAAATGTACACTAAATGAATTTTTTAGCTAAGCTAAATTTGTTAATTAGAAACTCAATAGAGAGAAAATATATAATACATTTCATAATTTAATTCGAAATCTCGATTTTTAGCAATTTCACTGTATCGATATTTTTTCAGTTTGATTTAAATATCATATTATAATTATGGGAGTAATACATCACAAAAAATTTCTATATTTCTCCCATATTATCTCTCTTCTAATTTATTATCTTTCTTAGTTTCTTGAGAATCTTTTCAAATAAATATCTGAAATTCATTTTTTTTTATGATTATTAATTTCGAGATATAAAAAAAGATGCCATATTATAAATAGAAAAATAAAAGTTATATGACCATTTCAGCTAAAAATTTTATTATAAATTAATAATAAAACGAGGTTAAAAATTTTAAGACATTTTTAAAATCTTTTAAATTTGTGAGATTTAATCTTATATAAGGTTTAATTTAGTTTCATTTTGATTAAAAATTGTCATATGTATTTAAAAAGGAAAATGTACCATGCGTTATTATTGAAAATTTTAAGAAAAAAAATAATTTAATTTATAATTACAAATTAATAGGTTATTAAATATGGGAGAAATGGAAATGGTGATTGGACGACGGATTAAGATAACTTGTATTCTTGGAGATATTCTAATCATAATTGGCTGGTTTACTCCTTATTTCTATGGTTTGATTTTGGAAATTCATACCTACCAATGGATGTGGGGGTTTAAATCAGCTAATGGTGTTATGGAGATGTTACCATTGGAAGGGGATATTTTAACGTTGTTTATACTGGCTATAATCATTTTGATATTGGTCATTATAAACTTGATAATTTGTTTCCTTATGAGAAAACTAAAAGATAAAAGGCTAATGGGCATTCTAAAGATAATAATAGGAGTTATTATAATTATTTTAGTAATATTACCTCTTATAATTACTCCTACGCTATTAACAAACTATACTCTTTTCGTGGGATTCTATCTAATGATAATTGGTGCTATTTTCGTAATCATTGTTGGCGTACGTGTTATTAGGTAATGATAAAGAATTTAATATATTAAAACTTAAATCTAAATATTTTTTTTCAATTCTTTTTTTATTAGTTTTTATAAAAAAAGAAAATGAGTATCGTTTGATTGTTACATTCCCTACGATTGAAATTGATGTTTATTTAATTACACCTCATAACTATGAATTTATCGAAAAAGATATTGATTTAGAAGTCTTTAATGATGAAGATTGTACAGTAAGAAATTACAAAGAAGAACGGCGTTTAAAAAGAAATCTTTTTAAAATTAAAAGTAACTATATGCTCCGTTTATCTTTTTTATTTCCTAAAAAAAATCATCATTATAAAATTAAATTTAATACTCAAAAAATAGTGATATAAAATATTAAAAACATAAAAGTATTTCATAGTAAAATATAATAAATGAGTAGAGACATTATATGGAATAAATAATTTCTTTGAGGAATTTCCTTTAATAAGATCTTAAATTTTTATGAGAGGGATTTTACAATCCCCATAAATATAGAATAAGGTTATTAAAATGGAAGAAAATTTTATATTCGATATTTTAACTAACGCTTTTTTCTATTCTTTCTTAATATATCTTTCGACCTAATCTTTAAGATAAAGAGATATGGAAATATTTTAGGAGGTAGATTATTTCCTAGATAAAATTCTTCTGAATACCATATTATAAATTTTTCAAAAAAATAATGTCATATTACAACTAAAAAAATAAAGCTTTAAAATATTTATATATTTAATTTTTCCATTTAATTTATTTTTTGAACGTTGTTAAATCTATAAATTTATGAATATATGCTTTTTAAGGCTCATAATATTGAGGTGCAAGGCTTTCATAGTAATTTTATAATATTTTTTTTTTGTCATATATATTTAAATAAAAAAATAAATAAAAATCAAAATATGAAATCAAATAAACTTCAAAGAATAGGGAAATATAAATCTGAGAGTGGTGGCGTCATACGCTTTATTATTGACATTGACCACGCTAAAGAATACGAATTGGATGAAGCCTTGAGTTTTTTTATTTCAGCTACCAATGATTTTGCAAGAGGTAAGGATCATTGGTTTAATGCAGATAAAGCGAAAATGCTCAAAAAGCCTGAAAAAGAAACAAAATTTAAAAAGCTATTAATGGAAGACAACGCAAAAGGCTTGGAGAAAGTTAAGAAAGCTAAAATGCTGATAAAAAAGCCACTTGACAATTTTAAAAATATTGAAAAAAAAATGAAAGTATCACATGAAGAATTTAAAAAAAACATGAACAAACGTGAAGCAGAGCTTAAAGAAAATTTAATGGTTGCAAATTTATCTCTCGATGAAATAAAAATTATCTTAGAAGAATTTACTAAGAGTAGAAAAATATTTGAAATTGAAGGAAGACAAGGACTTATTAAACACCTGAGCAATCAATTCGAAGAATTGGAGGAACTTTGCTCTGACCCTAGTAAAGGTTGGAAACGTGCTAGTGTTACATGTGTTATTTGTATAATCATCCTGTTAATTTTAGCCATCGGTTTTATCGTGACAACAATTATTATTATTTCGTATATAGTCAACTGGAATACGAAGGAAATTCATGATCTGAAAAATGAATCCCCAGCATGTAAAATCGATGAAATGACACCTGAGGGTAAAGAATATTTTAAAACTTTCGAAGAAGCAGACCATTACTTTAAAAATAAAGGATTTAATGGATGTGCGTGGTGTATGCCCCAATATCATACTGATTAAATTCAACATCAAATTATTTAATGCTGAGTTGAGAAAATAAATTATAAAATATATAGTACTATCAAAAAAAAATCGATTTTAATTTATTAAAATATTAAGGAGGGTAAAAAAACATAAAGAGGGATAAAAAATGGATGTAAAAAAGAAAGGATTTATAATTTACGGAAAAGTCTTAGGAAAAGTAAGCAAAAAAGGGATTACTAGCTTGACAGTTGAAGCATTGGATAAAGATCTATTATTTGATGATCGTTTGGGCACTGCAATTACTAATAAAGATGGTAATTTTGAAATTCTGTATGATAAAGAAGATTTTCAAGAACTTTTTCTTGATTTAAAACCAGATATATATTTAAGGGTGAAAAATCCAAAGGGAGAAATCATATATACCACAGAAGACAAGATCAAATATGGGGTTATAGGGGTAGAAGAGTTTAATATAGTTATTTCAGAAAAATTGATCGAAAAAATAGAAGTTGAAAGCGAAAGGCTACAATTTAAGAAATTAACGGATATCAATCCTAATTACTTTGGAAATATAATCGATAAGAAACTCGCAATTCAATATCTCCCTGTATATGAAATGACAAATAATGTTAAATACGAAGAGTTAGTATGCGTGGGTTCTTATCCTGAAGATAATATACTAATGGCTATTATTGAAGTAAAATTGCCTTATGGTTATAAGGGATCACTATGTAAAGCAGGTAGCAAGGAATATGTAGGTTTTTATATTGATTACAATGATGGCGTCGGTTTTGTAAGTGTGGGCGCAATAACAGAGGTAAATGTTCATGATATTTCTTTTGTTGATGGAGGACATCTTTTTTATGCTGTACGCAAATCTTTCATTCCCAAGGATTATTTTAAATGCAATAAATCACAAATAGTTAAAGTGAGGGCGATTTTATCTTGGGAACAATTACCAACGGGTCCTAATTTCGAACCAGTATGGGGAAATGTTGTTGATACATGGATTCAGATTAAACCAATATATCCAATTTTTTATTCTATCCCCCAATTTAAACTTTTACCAGAAGTAGAAATAAAACCTATTGGATTAATTCCTTCTGTTGAAAAGTTTGTAATTGCAGGGGATAAAGAAGAAATTATAGAATTAATAAATAAATCCATCGAAGCGGAAAAGAGAATAAAAGAAGAAGGAAAAGTTGAAGTAGAGCGGCTTGAATTTAAGAAGATGATTATGAAAAATCCAAATTACTTCGGCTCGATTACTGAATCTACAGATAAAAATAAGATTTTCAGAGTGATACGCCATCTTCCCCCAGATACTATCAAAATTTTACTCCCTAAACTTACAATTGATCCTAACATGCTTGTACCAGTAAAATTTTATATTCTGAAAACAATGTATGAAGAATTAAAATGTATCGGACTCTATCCTAATGGTGATCTTTTGGAAGCAGTTATAGAGATTAAATTGCCGTACGGGTTTAATGGTGATTTATGTACTCTAGGTAGTAAAGAGTATGTTGCTTTTTATATCGATTGGGGTTCAGGTTATAAGCATGTAGCTACATCGACGGTGGGAGTTCACGACATCCCCGTTGTAAATGATAAACATCTTTTCTATGCCGTAAAGGCAAAAATTCCTAATATAAAATCAAAATTGAAAGATTGTCCTATTGAAAATATTGTAAAAGTCAAGGCAATATTATCTTGGAATGAAGACCCAACCCCCTATGGGCATATTTATAAACCAACATGGGGAAATGTATTAATAAGGAATATCCAGATAAGGCCAAAAGATGGAGTAAGCGTTAAATGTGATATTGAAATTGTCAATGAAGTGCATATTGATGAAATAAGTCAAAGTGGTATTAATGAAGGGCTTGCCATTAAGATTGATGCGTCAAACAATGCAGTTCCATTGATATATGATAGACCTTTTGGAGGTATCATTGCATGTTGGGGGAATATAAATGTTTGGGGTGCAGCATATTACAGATTTAGATATAGCAATGATGAGGGTATTACTTGGAAAAATATTACGGATGAGAGGAAAGCACGTAATACATTTCCTTTGTTACCTGTTATCACAAGAACTCCAGATAGTAATGGATGGTTTAGTAAGAGTGAATATGATACTGATATAGATAACTATAGTCTTGCTCCCTTGGTACATTGGAGGAGTTATGGAAAGGATAATAAATATTTGCTAAAGCTTGAATTAGCAGATGCAGAGAAAAATCCACTTCCTGGACAAACAACTGATGTCTCACTTATACTGGATAATAGAGAACCTGAACTTTTTACGTTTGGTGGAACTCCACCCCCAACACTGCCTACTAAAGGTGTTACTGTCAAAGATAGCGAAGGAAATTATAAAAAATGTGATGCATTTATCGGAAATAAGGACTGGGAAGTATCTTTAATCTTTATCTATGGTAATTTCAGAGATGACTATTTTAAAAAATTTCGATTAAAAATATTTGGAGGAAATATTTCAGAGTCTGGTGAACAAATAGGTGAAGAAGTTCGATATGATGATCCAATTCCAGGTGTTGATGAACAAGGCATTATTGGTGCCATCGATGGAGGACTTGGTCAAGAGATTGGAAATTTAAATTTATGTCCTGATAAAATAAAGTGCGCTTACGGTATAGAACTCACGATTTGGGATAGATCGATTGTGGGCTCTGTTAGAGGATATGAATTTAATACATATAATCACGGAAAAGATGCTTTTGTAACCTTTGATTGGGACCCCAAAGGTTGTTAAAAGGAAGAAGAAATATAAAAAATATTGTCATAATATAGCAACTAAAAAAATAATGCTTTCATATTTAAGTAAAAAATAGATGACAAAAATGAAGTTCTATTAAATAAGGGAGGATAAAGTCTTTAATGCTTCTCCGCCCATCAATAAATAGGGGGAGGAGGAGGGCGAAAATAAGTGTAGATAAATACTACACCAACCAAAAGACAAAAATCCAGTATGGGGGGAGATGCAACCTTTGACTTTATCCTTACCAATATTATCTAAAAATTAACTATAAAAAGATTTCTATTCCTTTTTTTTGTTTAAAAAGGTCCATTGAAATTATCATTTAAAAACTATCATTTAATACTGAACCTACTTGTATCGCAAGATAATTTAAGATAACATCGTAATCTTCAGGTGTTATTTCCTTGGTCCTAAGAACAAACTTTTTAATACTATTAATACATGAGAGTTGGTTTCTAATTTTTTCAGATTGGAATTTATTCTGGAGATAAGATTCTTGATTCTTAATTTCACATATTAACTTATCTCTTAATTCCTCAAATTGTGCATTAAATGCAATATTGTCAATTCCCATGTTATTAATTCTAAAATTCATCATTATAATTTCAGATTAAATTCTAATTATTTAAATAAAAAAGGAGCGGTAAGATACTATTAAAGAAAGAGATATAACTAAATTATTAAGACTATATTTTCATAAAATAAAAAAAAATAAGATAATACACTTATCTTGAAAAGAAATATTCTATAAGGGCTTTTGTGAAACCATCCAGCCACTCGTTATTAATCTCGGCCCACTTTATGATTTTTCACCTCCTGTAATTTTTTATTCAAAATTTGAAAAAATTGAATTGAATCATATTTTTAATGAAGATATATAAAGAAAAAATGAGAACCAAAAGAGATTAAATTGAATAAAACTTACTTTCTCTCTAAAAGAATTATTGTTTTATATCAATTGGGACAATATAATCATGAATTATGTAATTTTAGTTTGTTTCCGATATGATTACACTTTAATTCTATATTTAAAGAAAGAAAATAATTGTTGAAAGAATTTTTTCTCTTTAAATAGATTTATTTTAAGAAAAGTATAACCATTAATTTTCTATAAAAATCGGAATTTATTATGAGTAAAATCAATCGAAGGAAAAAAAATAATAAATGGAATACATCAGAAAATGAAGAAGTAAAAAGATATTATTTATTGGGTAATAAATTTCTTGAACAAAGAAATTTCCAAGAAGCAATAATCTATTATAAAAAAGCATTAGAAATTGATCCTCAAGATATATTAACACTTTCTAATTTAGGCCGAGTATACCATCATTCCTATGTTCTGCAATCATCAACTAAAGATCTGAGTTTATTGGACAATTCTGAAGCTTGTTATCTAGAAGCAACAAAAATAGATCCCAATTTTTGGTTATCATACTTCACTTTGGGAGTAATTAAAATTGAACGGAAAGAATTTTTGAAAGCACTAACATATCATCTGAAATTTCTTACTGTTTATGAAAAAGCGAAAGTAAAAAACTTCAAAATGTATAATCATGCAACCAATTATATTGTAGAATCCATTAAAAAAGGAAAAATTTCTGTAGAATCATTCAAAAAATTATTAAATATCTCAATTTCTAAAGAAATATGGACACTATTGGGATACGGTTTGCTACATAGTCAATTATATGAATCTGCCGAATTATGCTTTCTTAAAGTAATCGAAAAACACCCGGATTATTCTAGTGGATACATTGATTTGGGAAATGTGTATATTGAGATGATTAAAAATATTCCCGATTATTGTCCTAATTTTAATAAAATTAAAAATTATCTTAAAAAAGCCGTCGAGCTTGACACTAACAATGAAATTGCATGGAATAATCTTGGAACATATTACACATTTGTTGATGATTTTGAAAAAGCGAAATTTTGTTATAAAACATCAATCAAACTCAAAAATTACTGCATAACTCCATGGTATAGTCTTGCAAGTATTCTGGTCAAGAAGGGTTTATATAAAGAAGCAATAAAATGCCTAAAAAAAGTCGTTCAAATTGATCCAAATTATACCCCTGCTAAAGAAGCGTTGGACATACTTAAGAATAATACTAAGGAACAATTATCCAGGAAAAGAATTGAATTAAGAATAAATTAAATCAATCAGTTAAACTAACCAATAACTTACAATTTTTGCAATATATAAAAGGATTATGAACCTTTAATTGTAAAGGAGTTTCACATTTGGAAGATACTACCTTTAGGACACCCTCCTAAAGAGTAATAATAAAGTCTCATAAATTATAATAAAATTTTTAATACTTTATCAACACTCGATTTATTTTGCTTTAATCTCCCTGAAAAATAAGTAATTAGGTGATATACACATTCCGAAAGGGTATTGTAATTAAAAGTAAGGCAGGCAAGCTCAACTTCATAACTTGCGATATGCTTCTGCTTAGCTTTATCAAGAGCGTATTTTGCTAGCTTTATCGTATTTTTATGTAATGGTCGTAGCTTTTTAATTTGAGCAATTTTCTTTTTCTCCTGTTTAAATTCCTGATTTGTAAGGTATACAACGTCAACATAACATTTGGGATTTAAAAAATCTATATGGACAGCCTTGTCCCCCATATGCACTTTAGAATTCTTCTTAAATCCTTTTTTAGCCCTCTCTAAAAGATCCTTTCGAATAGTATTCTTATTTTGATCTTTGCCAGTACAAAAAATTATGTCTAAATCGCTCTTCCTAATATCTGTTCGCTTCCCTCGTGATCCACCTTCCTTTATCGCTGCGATTTTAAAACCTGTAGTCTTTCGTAGGAAGTTCATAACTCGGTTTAATTTCGAATCATATAATGTCTGGGTTTGAGGATCGGTATTAATTTTCTTTAAAAATTCTTTAAGCTTTCTATTCTCTAATTTCTTAAGACTACTCGTTTTTTCCACCTTTGTATATTTATTGAAATAGTATTTTAACAAGAAAATTCGACTATTTAAATTTATCTTACTTTTTAAGGATCCTTGTTATGGATATCCTTTTGATATATATTCTAAAACTAGATTTTTGTTTTTTCTTAATGTTAGATATTTTGATAGTCTGATTTACATGAAATAGAGACATCGTTATTTTTAATAAATTTCCAAATTTTAATCAAAAAAGAAGGATAAAGCCCGTTGGTATTTATTTCCTCTAAAAAACGAGGTTAAGGGCATTGGCGAAAACATTTCGAATATAAATACCGATTTTTGACTTTATCCTTACAGAAACAATTGATAAATATGTATAAAAAGATCACAATTTTTCTTCGCTCTCTCAAATTTTTTAAGGGGTATTAAGAAGAAATTTTCATTTCAGCGATTCTTAGCGCAGCCTTTAGAATGGGCATTATTTTTTTTTTAATTTTATGTCGGGTTAACTTGCTTTTAAGGCATTCAAATTTATCCTCTTTTTCCTCGTTTTCTTCGCAACATTTTCTAGCTTTATCAAAAATGAACAGAAATTGCTCGGAATATGGTTTATCTTTCTGAAATTGATAACTAAAAATCTCATCATCATCAAGGGATTTGAAAAACGCTAAACAAGGAATTTTTGTATAACTAATGCCTAACTCTTTCATTAAACTAAAAATCTTGACTGGGGGATTTGGATCTTTTAAATCGTCTAAAATAAAGACGAATACGTCCTCACCGGACATGTCGTCTAAAATATTGTAGGATTGGATGACGTAATTTCTTAATTTCTCATGATCCTTATTATATAACAGTAAAGCATATAAATTCCTCCAAGAATTTTTGATTTCCCCCCAATATTTGTATAAGTCATTAATGTCCATAGTTGGTTTAACAAATATTGCTGCCATTTAAATCGCTCTATTGTCATGAAATGCTAATAATAAACTATTGTTTTTGATCTATTAAAAATATTTTGACACCCAAGTCGACACTTGAAATTAAAGAATCAATCAGTTAAACTAACCAAGAACTTACAATTTTTACAATATATAAAAGGATTATGAACCTTTAATTGTAAAGGAGTCTCGCATTTGGAACATATAATATTTCTTTCAGGAATAAGACCTACTATAAACTGACATTCACCGCAATAGACAAAGGGCTTTTGAACCTCTAATTCGAAGGGCTTATCGCAAGCCGGGCATCTAGCACTATGCTCATGAAAAATAGTTTCAATCCCTTCTACATTGTAAATATTCATTACTTCCGAATACATTTTCCATATCATTCTTTTAGTTAATATTCTGTATTAGGGATTTTAAAATACGCATATTTAAAGAAAAAATTTGAAGTGATTTGAATTGAGAGAATTTTTTTATTTAAATATCATGAGTTAAAATTACCATTAAAACAAAAAATGATGTATCGTGAAAAATGAAAAAAAAGAGATCTACACTACCACTTGGAGAAATAAATGGATAACGTCTAATGCAGGTACTATTGATGATTTTATTTCGATATTTGAAGAATTGACAGAGATGTTTCGAAGATGGAAGAAAGCAGGGATTAAGCTCGATTCTAATAGTGGAATTGGGGATGATTATGCTGATTTTTATACTGAGGATAAGGAGGTCGCAATTAGAGAAGATTTTGCGTGCAAGTATGAAGATGGAAGAGAATTCCTTCCTACTCGATCGGGTAATGAAGTGTTTCTTTGAATATGATGTATGACGCTAGGGACGATATTCAGGAATATATCGAGCAGAAAATTAGAGAGCTATTAGAAGAACCGATGAATAAATATCAGGATCCAAACTGGGTACAAGCAGTTACTCTCTTCGAACAATTGATAGTACCATTGGACATTTATATAATGGATAAATGCTCCAAGGATTATACCACTAAAATTAGTTTTATCCAAATATCGGAAAAAATTTATGGGCTCAGTATATTTATTATATCCATTTGAGAATTTTATAGGGAGTACAATTTTTAACAATTTTAGAGAAATAAAAGGGTACTTCTTTAATCATTAAAAATATTCAATATCTTTTTCTTTTAAATATGCGCATTTTATAAGATTGCAAATAAAAATCATAGTGATAATTATGAAAAAAAAAGAAGTTAAATTTATACAAGGAAATTATGAACGGATTAAAGAAATAAGCAATTATTCTGGAGTTTCTTTCGATAAAGTCCTTAACGTCTCGTTGCTATCTGGAATTAAAGAATATTGGGGTAAAATAGTTAAAATCGTAAATAATTTTCCCGGATGTCTTTTGCCGGAAAATGAGAATTATGAGATAGTGCAGGACCTATTTGTTACACTCGGCAAAAAAATTGAATCTGAATATGAAGGAATAAAAGAGGTTGAGGCAATGGAAAGAGAATTTGATGAGATATATCCTGTTGGATATTTTGGAGATTTAGAAATAAGACATGAAGAATTCATAAAATTTTTAGATAGTACCAAAAAACGGTCATAGAGATAATGGTTAATACATATTTAAAATATATATTCTCTTGAAACTTGCATTCGCTACAATAAATAAATGGCTTCTGAGTCTTTATTTTGAATGGTCTCTCACAAACCGGACATTTAGCCTTATAATCTTCAAAAAGAGAATTAATACTTTCAATACTGCTAATAATCACTACTTCTGAATACATTTTACTTACTCATTTTAGTTGATGTTCTTATTGTTAATAATTTAAAATAGACATTTATAAAGAAATAAATAAAAAAAAAGCCTGAAGTTGAAATTTTTTCTTTTTTATTTATAAATGTTTAGTTGAAAAATATTTTAAAAAAATAATATTTGGAGATGAAGAATATGGAAATTGTAGAATATGAGTTTAAAAAATATCATGTAGAAGATTATAGAGATTTCTTACGAGACTTCTGGAACGAATCAGAATTTGAAGGTAATATCTATTACGAGTATGAGAGAAGGAGATATGGTCGAACTGAAGCGTATTGTAAAACCTTTCTTCCTAAAATTGGAAAATTGGAGAAAATAATTCTTCGAAGCTTTCCGGAGATTAACATTCATAATTATGGTTTAATTGATCACGATATAGAATTTGTAGGTGATGAGGGAAAAATTCACTGCGGAGAGAATTTTTATTGGGGCTATAAAGGTGGTGGTCCTGGTGATTTTCATACCTTATTAGAACTGCTTGGTCTAGATATTACATATGATGAGATCGCAAATATACCACAAGAACTTAAAAAACCTTTTGAAATTCACTTAAAAGAAAAGAAAAAATACTTTATTGAAGATCCTGATGACCATTGGATCTGGATGTATACGAAAAGTAGTATAAATTATTGCAGGCAGAACCTATCAAAGATCGGAAAAATTAGTAAAGTTGTCCTTTCGATTCCACCAGATATCACTTGGGGCTATGAAGGTACGAAAATAATCGGAGAGAATGGTATAATTTTTTGTTTCGGTTTCGGTTGGGGATTGGATTATTTCAAATCAAGGGCTTTACTCTGGCTGCTTAAAACACTAGGTTTGGATGTTGATATGGGTTATATTATCAAGCTTCCTAAACCAGAAATTGGGGTACCATTTACTCCGATAATCATAGATATACCAGAAGAAACCGTTTTTGAGAAGTTAATTGGTATTCCAGATTGTCCTATTTGCGAATCAAGCAGAATTTATTTTCAATCAGCAACTAATAAATGCCGATGCAAAAGGTGTGGGAGCATTTTCTCTAAGAATGGCACATTAATAAATAAGAGAGAATTGCCAGCATGCCCTGAATGCTGGAATGTTTATACCGTTTCTTATGATATTTCTAATGGTCGTCATCACTGTTGTTATTGTGATATTAAGTTTTAAATAAAAACATACTTTAGCTGCAGATGAAATGTTGAATAGACAATGTGATTTAAAATAATTAAGGGCTTTTAAATCTTGATTGGGTGTTCATTTGACTAAAAATGTCTTCTACGCAAATGAAAAACATTAAAAATAGAAATAATCAATCTATTATTATCCTTAATATTTTTTTTAAGAAATCCAAATATGAATGATAATAAAATGAAAGAAAGAAATGGGAAAAATCGCAAATATAATCTGCGAAAAAGTAACAAAATGGTAAAAAAAATTATGTCCCTGATTGATAGAAATATTTTAATGGATTCACATGTATATTATTCTTATGTGATGGTCCCTGAAAGTATGAGAACAGGTGAATCAATGATGATTTATGATGGAGAACCTATTAGTGAGGATGAAAAACGAAGAATTAAACTTTATATTACTTTTTTATTTACAAAATATGGATATACCGAAGAAGAAAAAAAAATAAACAATAGGCTAATAGCAGCATTTTATCTATTCGGAGAAAGAATTGGAAAAGAATCAGTAGTAGTAATATTTGCAAATAATTTGAAAGCAGAAGAAATTGATTTTAAAAGGAATTTATATTTAATAAAAAAACTTAAATTAAAGCCGGCTGATGCTCCGTATATGATATTCTCTCGAAAACCACTTGATGAAATAATTGACCCCAAAGAAGAGGATATTCTTGAGTTATCGTTTAATATAAAAGATGAAGAGAAATTTTCCAATTTGATAAAAGAGGTTGAAAATGATGTATTATATGGAGAATATCCTGGAAGATGGATTAAAATAAAAGTGTGGTTAGAGCAAGATCATCCTTTTCTTGAAAAAATTTGGAAAGGTCTTAAGGAAGCAACAAATTTATTAAAACCTTTCATAAAATAAATAATAATTAAGATCAATTAAACAATCTTGATCATATAAAATCGAGTATCGCACAAAATTATCCGAGTTAAACTATTATAAAGTAATTTTAGATTAAAATTATAATCAAAGATTCTTATTTTTCTTAAGATAATAAAATAACTTGATCTATCAAAAGAAAATTTACTCTCTTAGAATGAGTCAGAGAAAAGTCCTAAAAGGTATAATACAATTTGGCAAGAGGGAATTCAAGGAAAAAAAACCCCTCTCTGTGGAGATCTTAAGAGTAAAAAGTAAAACGATTCTCACGAGAGGAGTTTTACCATCTCTTTCTATAAAACAAATTAAGGGAGCTAAATATTTAGTGGTCACAGATTATAAAGAATTCTTTAGAGTCTATCCATTTTCTTCTTCTGGGGTATTATTAGGCGGACAAAATTTAGAAAAGACGGCAAAATTATTGAAAGCATTGAAAAAAGGTACTGCAAAGGAATACACATTACCTAAAGAACTGCCAAAACTAACATTAGGAGATCTTTCTGTTCATTATCAGGAACAGTTTTATAAAGCACAACAAAGCCTAAATGATGTATTTGGATTAAATATTAATTACCCACTTTCGATTGCTGCCTTCAAAAATTCAAAGAAGGTTAATAAAAGAGAATTATGCGTTCAGAGAAATAAAACATTTTTAAAGATTGATATAAAATATTGGAAAACGCCAATATCTGAAGTAATTACCCATAGAGAGTTAATCTATTATTTTCTTAAGAGAATGGGAATCTTTCCGAAAAATAAAGATTTAATGTTTGATTTTTGTTATTTTTTTACTGCAATATTATTAAGAGGCGAAAAAGCAGAACAAATATTTGAATTATGGGAAACTGTATCACCAGAATGGAATATAAACGATTATGAACTCAACCTTATGGAAAATAAGAACCAAATTTTAAAATTAATAAATGAAACATATACAGAAAATGAGTTAAAAACATTCATAGGAAATGTATTTTCCACCATAGAGATATTAAATAAATATAAGATTTTAATCAATTCTGAAGAATTCCTGTCGCTTTTTAAATATTTTTATCACAGATTTCAGAAATTAAATACTACAATAATCTTTGAAAAAGCCAAATTGAAAGAAATTATAGTAATTCTTCGAGATTTATTCTTTTCTGCATTATACCAGAAATATTTCTATCCCCAAGATTTTGAAAATCTGTTAAAAATTAAGGAAAATGCTAATCAATTTAAGAACTTCTTAAAGTTAACTCATTTAACTATTATCTTTTCCATTTTAGGTGGCGAATTTCATTATATCAGAGAACTTAAATCTAAATATCCTGTTCTTAAGCAAGAAGAATCTCTTGAAATGTTATTTGGACTTCCGGAGTATAAATTATCAAGCGCAATTAGATATTTTAGTGATAAAACAAACATATCTAACAATATCTCTAATTTTCAAAAATTATTACAAGATATGTTCAAATCCTATATATTCAATTATTGTCTTGAAATAAATTATGATTCTGCATTCTTCTGTGATACCAAACCTAATGAAACCAAAATATTACATATAGAAGTTTTTAATCACTCAGATATAGTCCTTAAAGATACCACGCTAAATTCTGTTATGAATCCAAAAAATAGGATGGACTTAAAAATACTTAAAGACTCTAACTATGAGGATTTAGATAAAAAACTGGAGTGGGAATATGAATTGACTGGTAAGATAGAAGGAAAAGTTAATTTCTCCATTCAATTGGTAATAAAAGACCCTTTTATTGAAAGTAATATATTTAAATATAAGAAAAAGTTAGGCGTTATAATAATTAGAGAGAAATAAAAGGAATTATTATCTTATATGTAATGATTTATAATAGAGATGTTTTAATTTTAATCTAAAAATACTACAGCAATTCAATGCTACCTTAGAGACTTTCTATATAATAGACATTTTTTACCTACATTTGAATTAATAATTAATAGAGAAAAAAAAAATAAGTTTCTTAAAAATCCTAATATTGTATATATGTATTTAAAATATTCAAGACTTTGATTGATTTATAAAATTTATGGATAATTTGCTTTTTTTTTTATTGTCCAAGATGTTTTAGAAAAAATATTATCAATATAAAATCTGTTAATATTAATTAATCTAATGTATTCAATATTCTATATTTTTTCTTTAATAAATTCAAGAATAGAATTAAGAACAATATTACCAATGCTTAAACCGATACCTTTAGGAATGCTCAACCCCAAAGGTATTAATACATACTTAAATATTTTAAATACTGTTCTTCCTACTTTTTTAATCTTACTATCTCTCTCAATTAAATAAGGACCAACAAAACTCATAAAAGGAAGCCGTTCCTCATTTAACTTAGTTTCTCCATCAATTCTTATATAAAGTTCTTCAATAGTACTTGGTTCAGGAGCAAAAATATCAAAAGAACAGATAAAGTTTTGACCCACATTAATATTAATTCCATCTGGTGATAAAAATTCATAATAACTATCCTTTTGCTGCTCAAAATTTACCCTCTTTCCCTTTATTACAGCATCAAGAGGTTGAAGGTTTACGCCCATATTTTTTATTTCAAATGGAATTTTCGAATCAGTTATTACAGATACTTTAAATCTTTCTCCAACCATTATTTTTGATTCTGTCTCTCTTGAGTCCTCAAATAATAATATTCCTTGTAATAATTGACCAATTATTATACTTGCAACCGCATTTAGATTAACTTTAATTCCTTCAATTGTACCAAGTTGTTTTTGGGTTAAATTCGCACTTGTTCTCACCAAATTATAAATATTTTTAGAAATCTGTTTATTAATTTCGACCATTTCATTTAGATTATTTAGTTTTGATATTTCTGAGAGGATTTGAGAATATTGATGTATATTTAATTTAGATAATGCTCCCAGTTCCTTCTGAATAGATTCCCATAGATTTGCCATATTTCCGGTTATTGTATATTTTACATCTTTTATTTCACTAATCAATTCTTGCTTAGTATCATCAATTTTCATCGATATTCTATTTGTCTCTAATCCAATTTCTTTTTTCACATCATAATACATACGTTTTAATCCTCTACTTATCTCTAAAGTTTGGTATTGACTAACTCTTTCTAACCTTTCAAACATTTCTTCTTTGAAATTTTTCAATTCTTGTTTATATCCAATTTGAATTTTCTTTGTAAAATAACCATCTAAATCTTGAGTAACTCTTAATATTTGTAATAAAGCTGCTTTTTTTTCTGGAGGTATTACTTCGATAGAATTATATTCTTGTATACTACGAATAAAAGTGTCGAGAGAATTTACCACGATAATTAGTTTTTTAAGATCCCATTTTTCAAAAATATTCTTTGTTTCTCCTAATTCTTTCAAATCTACTTTCTCAAATTCTAACGCATTTCTTAAAGAATTAAAGCATGTTTTTTTAGCTTTTAATAATTTTATTACATCTTCTGGAAATACTTTATTTTCAAACTCTATTAATTTATTATTTATTTGTTCTGAAATAATTATGGCATTGTCTTGTAATTCAATGAAAGTTTGACTATCTATACATTCTAAAAATTGTGTATCTAAAGGCTCTAATTGATTCATTAATTCTAAGATATTTTTAGTCCATAATTCATATTTATTTAATTTTTTTATATCATTAACAAATAGATCAGAATCTCTTTTTATAAATTGTTCTCTAGCTTTCCTAAATTTAAATAAGGCTTCATTAAACTTGTGTAAATGAATAAATACTACACCTAAATTTCCATAAGCATCTGCACATGTTGGATCGCTCTCTATTGCTCTCTCATAGCATTTGATTGCCTTGTCAAAATCACCAAGTTCAGAGAATGCAAGACCTTTATTATTCCACGCACTTGCACATGTTGGATCGATCTCTATTGCTCTCTCATACCAATTGATTGCCTTGTCAAAATCACCAAGCTCGGCGCATGCAATACCTTTATTATTCCACCCTCTTGCATAATTTGGATCGATCTCTATTGCTCTCTCATAGCATTTGGTTTCCTTGTCAAAATCCCCAAGCTTAGAGAATGCAATACCTTTATTATTCCAGGCATATGCAAATGTTGACTCGATCTCTATTGCTCTCTCATAGCAATTGATTGCCTTGTCAAAATCCCCAAGCTTAGAGAATGCATTACCTTTATTAAACCATACCTCTGCATGATTTGGATCGATCTCTATTACTCTCTCATAGCATCTGGTTGCCTTGTCAAAATCCCCAAGCTTAGAGAATGCATTACCTTTATTATTCCACGCATCTGTAAATGTTGGATCGATCTCTATTGCTCTCTCATAGCAATTGATTGCCTTGTCAAAATCCCCAAGCTTAGCGAGCACATTACCTTTATTATTCCACGCACCTGCATAATTTGGATCGATCTCTATTGCTCTCTCATAGCAATTGATTGCCTTGTCAAAATCCCCAAGCTCGGCCCATGCAATACCTTTATTATTCCACGCACCTGGAAATGTTGGATCGATCTCTATTGCTTTCCCATAGCAATTGATTGCCTTGTCAAAATCCCCAAGCTCAGAGAATGCAATACCTTTATTAAACCACGCATCTGCAAATGTTGGATCGATCTCTATTGCTTTCCCATAGCATTTGATTTCCTTGTCAAAATCCCCAAGCTCAGAGAATGCAAAACCTTTATTAAACCACACCTTTGCTTTTTTTTGCTTTTTCATAATTTATTTTGATTGAAAATTTTCAACTATCTCTTTTTTAAAAATATAATAATCATTTACGATAAATAAATGTTTAAAGAAATTCGATCTGTTGTAAAATCTCTCATTGATTCATGAACATTTTTTAACTCTATTTTATTTTTTAGACTTTTTTCAAGGTAATAAAAACTTCTTGACAAAATATCGTTATAATTAAACTCAAATTCGTTATGCTCGGGCAACTGGTCCCCATAACTAATTCCGTAAATAATTGCAAAATAATTGCAATTATACATAAACATTTCCCTATCTCTTCTTTATTTCCTTTTTCCCTCTACCCCTTCTCCATTGGCTTCTCATTTTATATATTCTAATTTAATTAATAACAATCCAGATATTTAAATTGAAAAATAATAACTTATATGAATTTAAACATTTTTTTTTAATTTCATTGAAGAATTTTTAATAAAATTCAATATCAAGAATTGAGAAATCTTTAATAATCATTTTTATATACTATTTTACGTTACTCTACTGTGAATAAGATTTTAAACATTTAGAAAACAAGGAAATTGTGATAATCTTATCTATATGAAAAAAAATTTTCAAGTATTATTAGGTGATAAATATTGGACGTATCTATTTTTTGATGTCAAAAAATTAGAAAAATCTATGAATAATATTTAAAATTTTTTCAATAGATATTCCAAGTTTCATGTTAACTTTCAGAATTGACTATTATTTGCCCATCTTTATAATATTCAATAATTGGTTTTTTTTGAAAATCCTCATTTACATAAAAATATACAAATAACCCAAATTTATAATCATATTTTTTATCAGAAGTAAGAAATTTAAGTCGTATTTTATCAGCTTTGACCTCTATACTTGATAATAAATATTCAGATTTTTTTATTTCAACTGCCAAAAGATTTTTTGATGTTATTCTCTTATGGACAATAATATCAGGTAAAAATTTCTTTCTTTTTGATCCACAGCGTAATTTTTTTGGCTGAACACCATCTCTATTATATTCACAATCAACATTCCATCCTGGAAATTCTTTTTCAATGTATATTGCGAGTCTAAAGGCAATTGATCTTTCGCTAGAATTAATCTTCAATAATATTTTATCCTTTTCTAACACGTTATTTATTGCCTTATTTGTTTTCTCTTTAATTATTTCTAAATCATAACTCATATTATAATCAACTTAAAATTCATTTTTAAATTATTGCAAGAAATTTTTTATTATAATGTAAAATTTAATGCTTATATTCTGCTATATCAATGTTTCTACACGAAAACTTCACGTGGCTTCTGATTTCACTTACTGATGTCTTTTTCAGCATAAAACATATTTATTTAAAATATAGTCAGAGTAAATATTAAAGGAGATTAAAAATATATTCTATAGTCTTTAGAAAGGAAAATAAAAATTTGAAGAATAAAAAAAATTGATATAAAAAAAGAGGAAGGTAACAATAGAAATGATTCTAATAATTGGATTTGGATCATTGATGAGTTGTTATGGAATTAGCCAACAATCTACTAGAAATATCGAAATCTTTAATCCATTCATTGTTCGATTCAAAGGATGTCGCGGTTTCAATACAATTGAATGTCATTATATGGATATAGGGAAATCATTTTACCCTGAAGGAGTTCAAGTTAGCATTGATGAAGTTATTGATAAATCAAGAGATACTATTGAATGTCTTGCTTATTATGTCAAAGATAAAACTTTACAAAAGATTGCTAAAAGGGAAGGCTATCCAATCGAACTAATGAAAAGAATAAGAACCTCGTTAAATAATTACAACAAAAAAAGCATTGTTCAAGATGGAAAAAGAGAGCTTGCAGAATTTCTCTGGACTTTTTATCCAGAACAAGATATTTCTGCTAATTGTCATAAAAAAATTCAAAAATATAGAAAAAAATTAGGTGAACAATTTGATACAATTAATGCCAATAGTTATGTTCCTCATCCTGTGAAAGTGATATGTAAACAAAAAAAAAGGATTGTATTCGGTCTGATCTCAATCCGTACCGATATTGGAGCAAAAAAGGGTTATTATAATGATATTCGCTTGATGACTATACTAGAAGCAATCCACTCGGAAAATCCTCCAAGAAGTACCTATTTTTTAGAGTGTATTTTAGGAGGAGTCCACGGAATAAATATAAGGGATTTATTATCAGGGATGGATATTAATAATGGAGAAATGAATCGCTATTTAATTAACTTGAAAGAGAATATCAAGGAGGAATGGAACAATACTAAAAATTGGAATTTTCATGGAAATAATTTACGTGCAAATCTTGAACGATCTGGCTTATTGGAATATTTTCCTGAATTATCTATGGAATTTTAGATTAAGATTAAAAACTAAAAATCTAGTTAGATATAGGAAAAAATAATTGCATTTTATTTGAGTCTATTTTATAAAAGATAGTCACTTTTTTATAGATAAAAAAATATATATTTTAAATTTCATTATAGTTATATAGGTTATTTATAAAACCTATTGCATTGGAATCTCCGTCAGTAAAAGTATTCGCATTTAGTTAATATTTAGCTTTTTTTGAGTAGAGAATAAGTAGATGTAAGTAAAATAGTGTTTTACACTTTTTTTAGAGTTTAAGTCGTGAGTGAGTAAGAATTAGTCTTTTATATTTGTATATGGGATTTAGGGCATTTTAGGAATTAAGAGATTTTAGTTTGGGGTTTCACTGCACTTATCACTCACTCGAGGTGTTAAAATTAAAACCAAAAATAATTATAGATATTTCTAATATCGCCGGTTATTATAATGAATTCCCCCCTAAAATAAAAAATATCGACATAATGTATAACACTTTAAAATATAAATATTGGATCATCGGTATAGCTGATTGGCAACTGTATTATTATATTGATTATCTTGAGTCTTATAAAAATTACTTAAAACGAAGAATAATTTTGGAAGCTCCTCCAGGTATTAAGGCAGATATTCTTTTAATAATGAAGGCCATTCAGGATGATTGTCCAATAATTACAAATGATAATTTAAGAGATCATGAGGATTTAATTCCCTCAATATCTTGGTTAAAAAATCATAGGATTCCATTTGATATAATTAATGGGGAATTTAGGATTTATTTGTCAAAATAAATAAAATATAGTGAGATTAAATCTCACATTTTTTTTTCTACATTTTTAATCTCTAACAAATAAAAAAAATGAGAATTATAATATTAAATTTAATTATTCTGTAAGGAGTAACGGGATTTTATTAGGATTAAAAGTTATTTCTGTTTTATAAGATAAAATACTCCAGAGTGGTCCTAATCCTATTGCCTCCGTACTATATCTTTTTTCAATTAAATAAGAGCTATATCTTTTAATTTCAAAATTTTCATTTATTTTTATGAGATCATGTTCTATAAAAATATCAGGTAAAAGTATTTCAATAATAATTGGCATTTTAATAAGACAACTTTTTATCGCCACAAATACAACTTTTTAGTACCACAAACAACTTTTTAATACTATTTTTAAGAAACCACTATACTATTATTTAAAACGCATTTTTGATTCTTTTTAAAAAAAGTGGGAATGAATAAATCTGCTGAAAAAATTTTGACAGCTGTACTAAATTTTCGGATTCTTATGATATTTCATAAGAAAAAGTAAAGCTTTATAAGAGAGATCAAAAGGCTTTTTTTTTAGAAATAAAAATTATAATATAAATTATGACAATGGAAAAAAAAAAAATTAAGACGGGAATTTTTATTTACGATTTTCATTGTCATATTACCATACGTTAGTTTTTTTTTAAAAATTACGATTACATTAACAAGATGGTATTTTATGTATAAAAACTTTTCCATTTTTTAAAATTAATTTAGGAATTTCTTATAATTAATTATTTCGATAATTTAAGGCTAAATTAAAAATTATAATATAACCTAAAAAATATAAATAGTCTCTCCTCGAAAATAGAAAAAGATGTTAAAAACAATGAGCATAATTTTTATGGTTTTCAATAATATAATGGCTTCAAGTTTTTAACATCTGTTATAATCATAGTAAATCTAGTATATATTTGAATGTTTTCTAAATTTAATCCTATAAATAAAGAGCTTCAAGAGGATCTGATTATTTAGAAGCTATTAAAATATTATAATCATTAAAATATTACCCCTTTTTTATACAAAAGAATATTTTAGGATTAATCTTTTTTAAATAGAAATCCCAATGATTTTACAATAGTTAAATGCTTTTATTTAATTGAAAAACGAATAATCGAATGATACATAGCAATTTTTTATAATTCTAATTCTATCCTTATAATAATTTCAAATTATTGAGTTGAAAAACAATAATATTTTAAAAAAGCTATGATTTTTATTTTCTTGATATTATTATTTTAATATATTAATTTAAAGACATCAAGAACTTCAAAATATTCTTTATCCATCTCTTCCATTGTGGATTTAATATTTTCCATCTTTCTATAGTAATTTTTAGTTCATTATAAAATGCAGTTCTTTCTTCTTTATTAAACTCTTCTATATCATCCAGAATGATGTTTTTAAATTTTTCAATTTTGATTTTATTGGGATTTTCTAAGTAGAATGATAATAATACATTTACATAAGATTTAATTCCAATAATCTTATTTTTTTTAATTTCTTTTTTAATTTTCTTTAATTCTTGTAAAATTAATGATTCATTTTTCAGTTCATTTAATATCTCGCTGTTAGGTTCTTCTTTCTGAAAATAAAAAATTAATTGTGTTCTATTTTCTTTTAATTTCTTTATTTGTTCACGCATTTCTTGGGAATTTAAATCAGGATTGAGCCATGTAGGGAAAAATTTCAAGGGCATTAAAGAAAAATTTTCAAAATAAAATCCTGACGTTGTTATTCGTGTTGACCAATATCCCAAACCAACCATTACTAACAGTTGTTCGGAATAAGGGAGAGTTAAGCGAGATAAGTGAATCGTAAAATCTTGAGTATCAAACATCTCATCGAAACGATAGCCAATCTGATAAATCTCTTTATCTAGGTATAGGATACCTTGCAGTTGAGATTTTAAATTCTCATCATTTCTAATCAATTGTTCGTTAAATATATTTTCTCTCCAAATATTAATATTTGCATATAGAATATTCTTAAGTCTTTCTCGATTAAGATTATATTCATCATAAGGATCTTCGAAATGCTCCAAGTTTCCTTTTAAAGCGTAAAAATTAAGTATGAATAGCTCTCTAGGTATAGTGTTTTCAATATCTACAAATTGCTTTTTATCAATATCCCAATTTTTAATGTTAGTGTGAAGATTCCAAATAGTTTTAAGATTACTTTTATACTTCTCAAACCACCAGCTTATATTATATCCACTTTTATAAGTATCATCAAGACTGATTATGTTTAATAAATCCCAAGCAAAATATCCATAATCCTTAATCATTTCACGAAAAAAGTCTTTTAAGATGGCTTCGTCCATATTAAATAACCTTTAAAAATTTTAATCTATTTTATCTTTTCCTTATTCTGGAAGGTCGTTTCCTAAATTTGTAATTGTATAATAAGAGTGATTTTTATTTTTACTTTTTGCATTTTTATTATGTAATTGATATTATTTAATATATCCTTAATATAATTTTCATAATAATATTCCATTGGTTTCAATGAGAATATTTTATTATTTGGAATTAAATACTTTTGATTAATTAATTCTTGTAAATCTCTAGCCCTATTTACTGTATTTCTTTTTATATCTTATTTCTCAGAATATTCTAACTATGAAAAAAGAAAAGGATAAAAAGTAAAAATCTCATTTCCAAAATAGGCAAACAGATATAATTACAGAGGATCTGCATAAAAAGGGAACTGTTATAAAAGAAATTGAAAAAAATACGGAATTATTAAATGAAATCGAATCAACATATAGTATGCAATTAGATAAAATTCTCTCTAAAAAATTATAAATTATACTTTATCAGTCTTGTTTCTATAAAAATGATGGTATCACAACATAAAGATATTATTCTTGAATATTAATCATAAAAGAAGAATGAATGATATCATAAAATAAAAATTTAAATGATCATAAATTGATGAATAACGTATAATAAGAAATTCCAGAGAATGGACAAATTTTGTTGAATATACTGATAGAAAAAAATATTATTTATTATTTGGTGATAGATATATGAGTAATGATATTAAAAATAGCAAAGCCTATGAAATTGAAAAGCAAGTAATCATTGATATTGAAGAGGAAATCGGATATAAATTTAATATTCTTGATAAAGAGGAATTTTTTTATGCATTTCGTCCAATTTTTTATTCATTACTCGATTTAAAAAATGGATGGCCCCCTAATAATGATAAATTGGAAGAGTATCAGGACATAGAAGGTAAAAGTTTATTAGCAATTGTTATAGAAGCTGATCACATTACTGGACTATCCATTCAAGATGATCCAATAACCCCTATTAAAATCTCACAACTACCTAAATCATTTAAGAATTTAAAATTTCTTAAAATTTTGGTTATAGGAAATCGTCATATTATAAATATACATCAATTTTTAGAGCATCTATCGAATTTAGAATTTCTTTCATTAGCACATACCAGATTGGTGTATGAATCTGGAATTTTTAACAATTTAGAAAACCTTAAAGGTCTAGATCTTGGATATTATTCCAGAAACATTGATTTGATTAAGGAAGTTTGTAAAATTACTTCTTTACAAATGTTAGACCTTTCAAGAACAAACTTAAAGGTTATACCAGATTGTTTTCATAATTTATCTAATTTAAAAATTCTAGATTTGTCAGATAAAAATGATCTTCAATCCTTTCCTAGAAATCTAAAGGAGCTAAATAATTTAGAAATATTAACCTTATATCGAGCAGGTATTAGTAAAATCCCCGAAGATATTCAATTACCACAAAATCTTAAAGAAATTAACTTTAAACGTAATCCTTTTACAGAATTACCTAACAACTTTGAAGATCTGCCAAAATTAGAAAAAATTCAAGTAGATGGTGATGTGATTGCAAACTATATTAGAAAAACCAAAACAGAATTGTATAATGAATTTCAAAAAGATGTTAAAGATATTAATTTTCACATTCTTTATTCTTTAACTCGAAAGAAGAAAACATTTCTTGATTTATTACTTGAAAATGGGATTAATTATGAAGAAGCTTTACATATCTATAAAGACTTACTTCCTCCTATTAAAAAAGGAATTGATCCTTATTTCATAGATTCAGAAGAGGAAAGAGATAGAAAAAAAGCATTTAAAATCCTCTTAAATAATGATTTAAGATATATTAAATCTTTGCATAATGATTTAAAATGGATTTGTGAAAATCAAATAACTATAAAGAAAGTAGTATTAGAAGAAGATGATAAAAAGAGAATAGTTAAGCTAGGCAGATTAAATATTTTTGTTGGAAAGAATAATTCTGGAAAAACTTATACTTTAAAGCAATTGTATGATAAAATTAGGAAAATAACTCCTGAGGAAGATATGCTTTCTGAAGATGAACCAAGAGATTTTTCTGGTATTGAAGTTGAAAAAAAAGGCGAATATGAACTATTTAAAGAAGGGGTTGATTGTTTTTACATTCCAAAAAGCAGAATATATAATGATATAGTGACACAAGGTGAGAGAAAGGGTTTTGAAAAATCGTTGAGTGATTTATTAGATAATTTTAAGAAATTACAGTCAGAAGCGGATATTTGGTCATTTGATAAAATAATTGAAGTAATTAACTTTTTTAATTCTACTGATGAGGAGATCTCTGAATTAGAGTCATCATCAAAAAAATTATTTAATGAGTTCCGTTTAATTTTAAAAAAATGGTTGGATGCACTTCATCTATATTTTCCAGATATCGACCTTAGACTTCCAAAGCGTTCTGATTTTAACACAGTATATGAATTTGATTGTAAAGATGCATATATCCCTTCTTTAAGTTATAATTTTAATGAGCTAGGAAGTGGTATGCAGGAATTATCTGTATTAATGTTTTTCATAGAACTTTTAAAATACTTGCCACAAATTAGAGCAGGTAAAATAATGGATACGAAAGAATATCATCGTATGCTTTTTATTGATGAACCAGATTTAAGTTTACACCCAGAGCTTCAAGAAAAGTTTTTTAATTATCTTATTAATGCATCTCAAAGAATTCAAATTATCTTAACAACTCAATCTCCATTTATACCTAAACCAGTTGAGAATCATATTTCTATTAAACTTTTTAGAAAAGACACCACAGGATTTCATTTTGATGAAATAACAAATAATAATTTTGTACTTATTCAGGAAGAACTTTTTAGATACCAACCATTAGAAATTGCTTTATATCTCTCAAAAAATAATTATGAATATTTTAAAAAACTGGATTATAAATCTGAAGAAGTCTCCATGGGATTGTTTACTGAAAAGAGATACTGTAAAGATAAGAACTATTTAGGTCTTTTAAGACTGGGAACCGTAAATTGGAATATGGAAGATAGGATATTGCAGAATGCCTACTTTTTAAGTTTTAATCCAAAAACTGTTGATTTAAACGATAGTTTCGATGTAGAACAAAACAATAAGAAAAGTTTAAGAGTTTTTATTGTTCAGCTTAATAAAATTCCTGATGAAGAAAGAAAGAAACTAATAGATAAATGTAATAAAAACTTAAAAAGTCAAAATTCTATTTTAAGATTATTTACTTTATGTACAACAGTATGGGATAAAGAAAAATTAAAAAATTTTATACTTCATTATAATCTGGGACAACAGAATTCTATAAGTGAAAAAATAAGACAATATCTAAAAGAGATTGAAGAAGATATCATAGAAAATAAAAGTTTAATCCTTTTTTCAGAGAACACTTTACCCTACGCAATTTTACCATTTTTACTAGACTATTCAAAGAAGAATAAAGTAGTTATTATTGGAGGGATGGAACATTGCACTCTGGGTAATTTTAACAAAATCATAGACAACCTTAAAAATGAGTTACGAGAAAGATATAAAGATCCAATAAATTACATGGAACTAGAAGTTGACAATCTTATTGACAATGATACTTATCTTAATCAGGCAGTAATAATTAATGCTGATAAATCTTTTACATTTCAGATAAAAAATCTCCCTGTTTATTTTAATTCAATTAAGAGAAGGGAGGGAATTCCAATAATATTAAAACCATTATTTAAAAAGATCCAAACTGTTATTGGAAATATTGCAGTATTAATTTGTAAAGATCTTCTTGTAAATTCTGCTGTGATTGACACTTGGATGGATATACACGATATAAAAATACTAGCAACTCCATCTTTCACTAACTTAGTTAATCCTTTTAGAAACAAATTAGGAGAGATTATATCAAATAAAAAGCAAAAAGATAAAGTCTTTATTTTTGCAAATATTTCCGAATATGGCGGATCAGGTGCATATAGTTATGTTAATCGGAGAGATTTTGAACCAAATAGAAAGAGTTTATTTCCATTTTGTTACGAAATTAAAGAAGAAGAATTCCGACATAGTATCGAAAATTGGAGAAAAAAGGATTTTACTTTTCATTAATTTTAAACCAGTAATTTTACCATAGTTATGGATTTATTGCACAAAACAAATTCAATTAGAAATTATAAGAATCTACTTATTAAGTATAAATTGGTCTTCATAAAGGAAGAGATAATCTCATTGAACCTATAGATGAAACTCAATTGTATTAAAACAATTTTCTTATTCTAACATTTGAAATGTGATAACATTTAAAAAAAATCTTAGAATATTTAATTTCAATATTCTTTTTGCTTTAAAAATTCATCAATCGCCCGTTTAGTGACTTCGGTCCTATTTTCAAGGCCCATCCCTCTACCTTTCTCCTCAATGAACTTATCGATTCGCTCCACCATCTCTTTCGGCAATTTAATGATTTTTTTTTGGCTCATTGTAAATATTAATTTTTAAAAATAGTTATATTTAGGTCAATTTTGGTTTATATAAAGATTTATATATAGGTAAAGAGAATATAGCTAATAGATAACTAATGATTACCCGAACCTTTCTTTGTTTAAATCTATCTTTATAATATGCAAATTGTAAAAATATGGAAATTAAAAAATTAAGTGAAATCTTAAAAAATAATAAAGTCTCTGAAATAAGATGGGAATTAAGATATTTTCAAAATGGTCAAATAATTATTAAAGAATATATAATTAAAATAAAGGAAATAAGATTTTGGGATGTTAGTTTCAATAAATATCTTTTTTTGCATTATATTGACTCTGAAAACGGATTTTGTAAAATTATTTTAATTATAGATTTCATTAACGAAATCCTAACAAATGATGTTTCTAATGATAAGTGCAATTATATTCATAGTTAAATTGGAATAAAATCATATGAAGGTGTTAAATATCATTACTAATGAATTTTTATATTCATATTTCAAAAAAAAATTATAAAATAAGATCCCTTTTGGTAGGTGATACTTATAATAATGTGACTATACTAATATAATACCTCGTAAAGGATTAAACGAAATATTTACTAAATAATATAATTAATATAAAAATCTTTTTCAAGATATTTCCTTTCTTTAAAATAATTTGTCATCGGAAATTAAGGGGCTTTACTTTAACTTGATTTAAAGATTCTTATTTTAGAAGATCAAGATATAAATAATAATCCGATTATCTCATCATCACTGAAAATATTTAATCATAAAATACCCAAAATATCTTAGTAAATTAAAGATTTTTTAAAGTTAGATACAAATTTTATTGTAAACCTTTTTATCTTAATTTTTTAATCTTTTATTTATTTTTTTTTAATATATTCCACTTAAAATTTAAATTAATATTTTTTTTCAAGAAATCCAATTTTTCATTAATACGATTTATGAAAAATTCATAATCTTTAAGAGAAAATATATTAGTATCAACCCCATTTAATAAAAATTGAAAAAATTCGTTAATTGATTGATCGTCTTTAATTTCAAATATCACATCATTTAAAGCTTTTGAGATTATATCTTTTTTATTCCCCTTTTGGGCATTTAATTCTGATTTTATTTCTCTTTCTGTTTCACTTCTTATTCTTGCAAATAATTCAATCATTTCTAGTAATTTATTGTGATTTTCCTGGATTCTATTATAATAATCTTCTGATAATATATTATATAATCTTAATTTGCTTTCTTCAGATAAGTATATAAAAATATTAATAAAAGAATTTAGACACTGGTAAGTTTTGTAAATAAAATAAACGGAATTATTACTAATTCCATCATTATTTTTATCTAAATCTATAGAAGGAATTTTTTTGATTTTATTAAATTCCGAATTATAATCATTAAATCTAAGATCCTCCTCAAATTTATTAATAAATTTAATTATTGATTTTATAATTTCAATATTTTCTCTATATTAACTCTCAGTTTTAACCATAAATATAAAATGTTCATTGAATATTGCTTTAAAACTATATATTGCATCTTTCCAACGATTATATTCAATTTTACTTATAAAATCCGTAATAATTTCATCTTCATCTTTATGAATGTCCGAATAATGATATTGTGTGAATAATTCCATAAAATAAATCAATTTAACTTTAACTTCTAATTTTTTCCAATCAAACAATATAGAAGTATTTAAAATTATAATAGGGATTAAAAAAAATAAATTAAGTAGAAGCAAGATGAAGTTGTTATTTATAATATTATCATAAATAGCACAATTAATTAAAATTAAAATCAGGAGAGTAGATAGTAAAAATTTATTCTCTTTCTTAATGAATTGTTTTAATAAAAATTTAATCCCTAAAAACAGGAAATTAATTATTAAAAAAAAAAATAACGTTTCAACCCCCCAAAAGATAAAATAAAGGAAAAGTAAAGAAAGTAAAAACAAAAATTTTGATAAAAATTGATCTCTTTCTTTTAATATAAAGATATGGTTAAAATTCTCTTTAAATTGAGCGTCTTTATAATCTGGATATTCTTCTTTATTAAGAAAATTCATCCAATATTTAAATAGGAAACTCTCAATATTTATATAGAATAGAAAAGTAGCGTTTAGAAATGCAATAATAATTAAAATAAAATATTTTGAAAAAATATCATCTAAATTGGAAGGGACTTCTAAAGAAATTAATCCAATCTTAGTAAAAATAAAAAACAATAATGAAAATGAGAAAAAAAGATAAATAGCTTTAAGGGTGGTTTTGGATTGAAGATTTTTAAATTGATCTAAAATGATTGTAGACATTTTTTTATTCTGATATTATTAAAAATTAATAGTATTTGGAATATTTAAGGTGAATGGAGTTTAAATTTATTAAATCATCAAATTTAAGATTTTTATCCTTACAATATCAACTTTCAATTGGATAATCTTGTGTTAAATTATAAGATTCTTTGATATACAGATTTTATATATTCTCCAAAAATTTCATTCTTCAACTAAAAGATAAATTATAATTCCAATAAAACATTATTATTTACTACTAAAACAAAAAGAAAGAAAATGAAATTTAAGAAGAACAACTTAAGTTTAAAATGGAATAACAAAAAATTAAGTTGGAAAATAAATACCCCGAAAGAATTAGAGAAAAATAAGGTATTTTTTCAATGTCCAAATTGTGTAAAAGGAATTGTAAGTAACTTTGAAAAATTAATAGGAATTTTGTAAAATTAATTGGAATATCTGATCTTCTATTATGAACAAAAATCAAAATGATAAAGATCCAAAAGAAATGTTTGAATCTTTAGTATTCGAACATAAAAGAAAACTTAGTAATAGATTACAAAATTATATTACTTATGGGGTTAGTAGAGTAGATCATTATGAAAATCAGAAAAAAATATTTCTTGAAATGAATTTCACGATAATGATTATTTTAGGTGCTATTTTGTCTGTATTTTTTGGTTTTTTGGATGATAAAGGAAAATGGATTATCTTTATCATATTAATCGCTTATTCTGTGCTTACCATTTTAAATATATTATTTAATTTAGAAGAACATTCAACCAAGTCCTTCAGAATAATGACTCGATATGATAAAGTTATTAAATTTATATTTAGATGTAAGGATATCGAAGATGTGTTAAAAGAAGATGAAGGTTGGAATTCCTTATGGTTTTATAGAGGTAATATTTTAAGTAAAATGGATTTTGAAAGCTTATATAATTTTGCTACGGAGAGATTTAAAGGTAAAGTGAATCGAAATAACAACAAGAATATAATAGATTTATCAAATCAATTAATTAGAGATGATATTAAAGAGTTATATAAA
>JAUWGH010000006.1 GCA_030606485.1 Promethearchaeota archaeon
TTAGATGACTTGAAAGCAGAAGCTAACCTTACAGTAGAAAAGCTTATAGAATTATATGATATTATGGATTTGTTCTTTTAACAAGTCGCTTTATAAGAAACAATTTCGCATCATTTCTTGGATAATTTCATCATATTACAATCTAGACCTTGAAAATATCTTATTTACTAAAAAAAAATAAATTTTAAAAAATCCTATTTTATCATAGCATTTGTAATTTTTCTATTAAGTAAAATTAAATACTAAATGAAAAAAAAAATTATTTTAATCTGCTTGACCTAAAATACTAACGCTGCAAACGCAAAATGCTCCACCAAGATTATGAGCTAATCCTATTTTAGCATCAGGTACTTGTCTTCCTTCCGCTCTTCCTTGAAGTTGTTTAGTTACCTCTTGCAACATTCTACATCCAGTAGCACCGATTGGATGCCCAAAAGCTTTTAGGCCTCCAGATGGATTAACCGCAGTTTCACCATCCCAATTAAATGTACCATTCTTTAATTCTTCAGCTGCCATTCCACTGTCGCAAAACTTTAAATCTTGACAGTTTAAGAGTTCAGTAATTGTAAAACAATCATGGACTTCAGCACAACTGATTTCTTTTCTGGGATCCGTTATTCCGGCTTCTTTATATGCTAATTCTGCTGCTTTTCTGGTCGCTGGAAATGAAGTGAAATCGAAGCTCGGCCAATACCAAGGCATTCCTGTATAAACAGCTAATGCATTAGCTTTTACTAAAATATAATCATCTCCATGGGCATAACTCGGTGCAAGCTCTGGACTCGTTAATATCAATGCTGCTGAACCATCTGAAATAGCACAACAATCGTATCGACCCAAAGGATCTGCAATCATTGGAGCGTTTAAAACCGTTTCTAATGAAACTGGCCTTCTAAAATGGGCTTTAGGATGATGTGCTCCATTATCATGATTTTTTACTGCAACTCTCGCTAAATCTTCCTTGGTCCATCCATAATCTTTAAAACTACGTGTAGCTGCTAGTGAAAATATCGCAGGGGCAGAAGGTCTTGGATACATTGGATGACCAAATTTCCGAAATCCAGGTAAACCTCGGGATCCCTCATCTAATATTTTTTCAACACCGCATGCTAAAACTACATCATTAACACCTGAAGCGACAGCATTGCATGCATTTCTAAATGCATCCATACCTGAAGCACAATAATTTTCTACTCTTGTAATTGGAATACCCCACAGTTTTAAAGCATCTGCAAATGTTCCGCCTGATAATCCTGTAAAATAATAATATATTCCCATCCAAACTGCTTCAATCTCATTTCTTTTTACTCCAGCATCTGCCATTGCTTCATCGGTAGATTTAATCAATAAAGAAAATTGATTTTCATCCCATAATTCTCCATATTTTGTTGCACCAACACCAATTATTGCAACTTTATCTCTAATACCTTTTACTACCATTTTTTTTCATATTTTTAATAAAATTAAATAATAACAAAAATTTTTTTGAAAAAATCACCAATCCTTGAGATACTTTGTTAGATATTTAAAAATGTAGGTTGTTGCTTTTGTATTACGTCTTAACTTATCCAAATTACCTTGAAATTTAAATTTACCCATCCTCATCGCAATAGTTGGGTCTAATTCTCCTTTAAATAATCTTCTCCAATTAGTCTCATTTGCCGAAATATAACATTCAAAAGGTTTTTCGGATGGTCCACCAATGAACTCCACACTTCTAACTTTTCCGTGCCATAAATCAAGCCATAAATAATAATTTTTTTTTAATTTATTACCATCAGATAAAAACTCTATTGTAATAGCTCCTTCCCAATCTTTTGCAGTTTTCCTATAACTTTCATTTTCATTTAGATCATCCATTATCTTTTTTTCAATTTCTTGGTTAGGAATTTCCACCATAACAAGTTCTTGTTTTATCTCATTTTGAACCTTTTTAATTTAATTATCTTATAGTTGAAATTATTAAAAAAGATTTATTTTCTAAAAAAATCAATAAATTTTAGATGAAAAAAACAATATTTGAAAACTTCAATGAAATAATTTAATCCATTCTCTAATATGCTATAATGAAGGGGAAATTGAGGGTTGGGGTTATGATTGTAAATATATAAATTCATCCTTTAACTGTCCGTTTTTACGCAATGACGATATAAATTGTCCGATAAAGAATGGTTTTAAAAATCGCCCGAATAAATGTACTGTATGTAAAAAAGGAGAAATTGATTATTGGGATCAAACTCCTGCCGAAATTATTTTTCAATGTAGATTTTACCATACATTTTATCCAATATCATTTGAAAAAGAATTATTAATATATTTTTTAATTGTTATTATTTTATTATTGACATAATAAAAACAAATTTTTATCAAAAACAATAACGTTTATTTATTGTATTTTAAAAGAAGATTTTTATGAGAATAGATGAAGATTTCATTCTTGAAGAAATTAAGCAGAGAATAGATATTCAGTATTATTATAAAGTTCTTAAAGATAAAAAAGAGATTAAGCCGGAATGGATGCTTGAAGAACAGAAACCTGAAAGTTTAGTGGAGCAAATATTTTTAAATATATTGAGAATTTTAAAAATCCCCGAAAAACAAATCATTTCTCAGAATCGTGTTAAAACTTTTGATTTATATAAAGAAAAGAAATATCGCTATCCAGATTTTAAAATAATTAAACATCGAAAAAGCGAAAAAAATCTATTGATCGAGTTAGAACCATTCAATTCAGATATTCAAATTGGAATAAAACAAGCAAAAGAATGGATTCAAGATATCAATATCGGTTCATTTAATAACGCCATGGCTATTAACTTGAGTAATTTCATATTAATTTTTTTTAACGGTAATACAGTTCGAGAAAAAGAGCTAAATATTGAAGAAGCATATAGTTATATTTCAGATGTTGTTTTTGGAAAGAAAATAACGATTAATTTAGAGAAAATTAACAAGATAACTGAACAGTTTTATAACCAATTCTTCGCGTTAATACATGGTGGATCCTATATTAGCACCAAAGAAGAAAGAATTTCGATATCTGAAGAAAATTCTATTTTTAAAAACCTCTTATATGATGAAAAGTTACATGAATCTGAAAAAATTGAATTTTTATATACAATTTTCAATAGACTCATTTTTATTAAGATTTTAATGGATTGGGGGTCGATATTTAATCTTTTTGACTATCTGCGTCAAGTTCCAGAACATTTAATGCATACCGAATTAAATAATCTATTTTTTAAAACACTAGCTGTTAAAAAAGAAAATAGGGTTAATTTACCAAAAGAATTCGAGAATGTTCCATTTTTAAATGGAGGTCTCTTTAGACTTACAAAAGTCGAAGAAGATAATCCTAATTTAATGATTGAAGCAAAATATTTACTAAAAATTTTCGAATTTTTAGAAAAATATTCGTTTTTAGATAATGGAGCAGACGAATCTTCATTAAATAGTGAGATATTAGGTTACATTTTTGAAAAAACTATAAAATTTCGTAAAGGTACTGGTTCATATTATACTCATAATTTAATATGCGATTTTATTTGCGAAAATGTATTATATCCTCATTTACTTATCAGAATAAACGATTTTCTTAAGGCAAAAGGATACAAGGAAAGTGAGTTACTTGAGAATTTTGAAGAAATTTTTATGCTAAAAGAAAAGACATTACTAGGAGTTTACGAAAAAATTATAAAAAATCTTAAAGTTTGCGACATTTGCGTTGGTTCAGGCGCTTTCTTGTTATCAATGGGTAATTTGTTATTAGAAGTTCATAAAAGAATACTAAAAACATTAAATAAAGAAATAAATGAAACCAAAATTAAACATTATATTGTCGAATACAACTTATATGGCGTAGACTTGCTACTTTCTGCAATTCAAATATGTCAGTTAAGATTATGGCTTTGGATCTCGGAAGATTCCGAAGAAATTATGCCTCTTCCAAATATTGAATATAACTTAAGAGTAGGAAATTCTTTACTGGGAACTGTATCCCAAATTAACATAAGCACAGTTAATTATCAATTTATTAACAAAATACAGGGCACTGATTTCCTAGACTTTAGCGATCCTAAAATTTCGAAAATTTTAGAAGAATTAGAAAGTGGAGTAATTACTTTTTCTTCATTAAAGTCTCTTAAAACAACATTAATTGATCTTTATTTATACAGTCACGATAAAAATACTATTTTACTAAAGGATTTAATTGAAAGCCTAAACAATCTTATTGTTGATGACGCAGATAGAATTTATCTAAACACCCTAAATGATATTATTAATAAAAAAAACCTAAAAAACAATCTGAATACAGAGTTCCTGAGAAGAATGAAAGCGTTTCATTGGTATTTAGAGTTCCCGCAAGTTTTTCCTAAAGGTTTTGATATTATTATTGGAAATCCTCCTTATGTCTCAGTCAAATTTATGGAAAAAATCCCAATTGAACAAGATATACAATCCATAACTAAGAAGTTGAAAAAAAAAAGGAAAAAGATAAAAAAATTAAAATCTGAAAACACGATCGAAAAATATAAAGAGATTATAATATCATTGAAGAAAGAATTAAAAATAAAGGAAGTATTATTAGAAACTGATTATTATAAACAAGAGAAAATCGATAATTCCTTATATAAGAATTTTCTTAAAAACAATTATAATTGGGCCTATAAAATCTATGACATATTAATTCCATTTTTTGAGAGAGGATTATCTCTACTAAAAAAAAATAACAAAACATATCTTAGTTTTATTACTTCAAATAAGTATTTAGCAACGGATTACGGCGTAAAAATTAGGGAGGCCTTTCTAAATAGTTACAACATCGAAATATTAGTTGATATATCCATGATAAAGGTGTTTAAAGATGCTGCAGTTTATCCAATTATTACTGTCTTAAGAAATTTTAGTAAAAAGGAGGGTTCGATGATACAAGTAGGTAGATATTCGGATATAAATGAATTAGGAAGTTATTTACATCCTATAGAGCTGGTGAGATATAATAACCAAGAAACTAATTATTTGATATATATTCCTCTTCACCTCGAATCGTTCGAATTATTTGATAAATTATATTACCATCCCAATTGTTCAACCGTTGGAAAAGGGTTTATAAATTGTTATCGAGAATTTGATTTTACACAATGGGGAAATTACGAAGTGTTTGTATCAGAAAATAGAGGAAAGAAATTAGGAGAGGATTACTATAATTATATTACTAATAACGATATTTTCCCCTTCCAATTAAATCCTGTAAATCAATTCTATTTTTTAAGAGAAATTCCGAATTCAAAAAACCCAAATAATTTAGAAATTGTAGAGGGAAAGTGGAATATTTTTCAAAACGAACTTCTTATGATAAGAGAGGTGGCTTTAGACTTAATGTGTGCCATTGGGAAAAATTTTGCAAATATTGGAAAGATATACGCATTGAAATTAAACCCAAATTCAGACCTTAATTATTTATCCAATTACTATTTTCTGGCTTTATTTAATTCTAAATTATTAGATTTTTACTTTAGGGTTATGTTTTGGAATACACATTTAAGTGGAGGTTATTTAAATTTTCACTTTAGCTATCTGTCTCTACTTCCTGTTCTTAGAATAGATTCAAAATCGTTGGTGTATAAGCAAATTGTATTTTTTTCAAAATTGCTTTCCATGAAATACATAGATTTGGTAAAAATATTATTAGATTTATTGATCTTAAAAGCTCACTTTCCAAATGATTTAGATCTAAAAGATATAGACCTTACCTTTTTAGAAGCTTTTCTTGATATACAATTAACCGATGAAATTATAGAAAATGTCTTAATAGAATTAAGAAAAATTGAAAGTGAAGTTAATAAATTAGCTCAAAACAATTTATATCAAATAATGGTTAAAGAACGGCAATTTGAAAAATAAAGATGAATGAAATGGCTATTATTAACTCAATTTTTTTAAGAACTGATAAAAAATTATAAGATTTAAATATTCAAAATATTTATGTTATTATTAATCTTTATGATTTTTACTCAAATTCAAATAAGCTTAATAAAGAAATGACTCTAATCCTAAATCATAAGTGGATTAAACTAATTGAAAATATATGTAGATTAAGCTAAAATTTGAAAAGATTCTACTAATCTTAATAGTTTATAATTAAAACCTCTTTAATTTGTCCTCTACCCGAAGCATCTGAATTTATAGCTCTTCTTGCATAAACTGTTTTTAAATCATATTTTTTATACAAATCTAAAATAAATTCATTATAGGAATTACTTAACATAACTTTACATCCACGATTATCTAACTCTTCATAAACTTTAAACAATCTCACTTGATCTTCTTTATTAAAATTCTCTTTGGTATAACTAGTAAAATTAGCAGTAGTCGAAATTGGTTGATATGGAGGGTCAAAATAGATAAAATCATCCTTTTCTGCAAAATCAAGACAAATTTCAAAATCTGAATTGATAATTCTAACTCCTTTTAACACTTGATATACAGTTTTTAAATTTTTTTCATCACAAATATTTGGGTTTCTATATCTTCCATAGGGAACATTAAATTCTCCCTTACTATTTACCCTATACAATCCATTGAAGCATGTCTTGTTAAGATATATCATGCGAGCTGCTCTTTCTATATTTGAAAGATTTATAAATTTTTTAGGATTTTTATCAATATGTCGAATCTTATAATAAAATTCTTTATTATTATTTTTTTTATGTACTTTCAATAATTTAATTAATTTATCAACATTATCTTGAATTACTTTATAGATATTTATTAATTCTTCATTAAGATCAATTAAAAAAGCTTCTTTTGGTAATAGATAAAAAAATAGGGCACCGCCTCCCAAAAAAGGTTCTATATATTTATTAATTCCTTTAGGGAGATATTTATCTATTTGACTTAATAATTGTCTTTTCCCTCCAGCCCATTTTAAAATTGGATAAACTTTAGAAAAATCTTGAATAAGAAATTCTTTCATTTTCTGATATTTTATTTATTTTTTCAGTATCCATATTCGCTATCAAATTTTAAATATGAATATTCATCGAGAAAAAGATTCTCAAATATTTTTTATTTTTAAAATTAATAAAGTTTTTTGTTAAGATCTCTGAAAATAATTATATTTTTTAAATACTCCGAAAAAATGACTTATCTATTCAAGTTTCCACTTATGCAACCGAGTAATAAAACCACTTTCAAGCATCCAGATTTCAGCTTCGCCACTAACCACTTGTAAAATGCTTTCAATAAAAAGAATATTGAATAGAAACCATAAACGATCTATTTCTTTTTTTATCTGTGTAACTTTTTCGTTATCTTTAGTAAAAAATGGAGTTAAATCCTGCTGTACAGCATTACTCTTAGGATCACCTAAAGGAAAAATAAACTTAACAATTGCGGTTGTTTCATCTATGATATATTTTTCAGCTTTTTTTTGAATTTCTGCAACTTCTTCAAAAGATTTTAAAGTACTTGCCCTAAATCGCCCTTGAAAATGTCCAATCGAATATCCAATAAATTTATTTGAAATCCAATTACAAATTCTTTCATAATATTGATCATTAGTTTCATTTTCTTTTGAAGGAAAAAATGCTTTAATTTTTTCAATAGGAGTTTTTTTCAGACGATTAATGATTGCATCTTTGTAAAATAAAGAATCTAATGAAGATCTAAGATTTCCTTCATTTGTTAATGGCATATAAAATTCATAGATAGTAACAGTTTCATATCTCTCTTTTATAAAATCATCACGCATTCTTCGAGTTTGTGAAAAATGTCTCTTGAATTTATTAAAAGATGATAAATTTCTAAAAGTTTCACCCACTTGATATTTATCTTTCTCATGCTCAAGTAATAATGGTTTAAAAATTTTTGTAAAATAAGTATTAAAAGTAGATTCTTTATCCCACTGAGTAATATTTTTCAAGTCTTCTTTGGTAAAATATTCACTAGTTTGATATTTCTCTCTGAAAAAATTAAAAACTTTCTTGATACTAGTATCAGAATTATATTTTTCATTTTTTAAATTCAAAATTATCACTTAAACGTAGTATTATTTTTTTAGATTTTTCTCTTGATTATTCTTTTTTATTTTTTTATAATTATAACATCTTTTAAAAATATTAAAAAATACTCTTCATAAAAATTTTCTTTAGTATAACTAGTATTATTAGATATATACGAAATTGGTTGATATATAGGAATAAAATAAATAAAGTTATCCCTTTTAGCGAAGTTTAAATATTTCTCAGACTCTAACAATTCTTTTTGCTTTTTTATTTTGCCTTCTTTTAAAATTTCGAAGTGAAATAATATTATTATCTTCCCCGAAATAATTTAAAATGCTTCCTTGAAATTTATTTGCTCTCAATATCCTTCTTGACTTTAAACTCTAATCGATAATAAAAACTATGTTTGTTTTCATTATTAAATGAATCATTTTGAAAAAATTAAAAGCGTTATTCTTGAAATATGAAAATATATCTCTGTAGAACTTTTAATTGTTTTATTAAAAAAAAAGTAAAAAAAATGAGATATTTATTTTTTATTTCTTTATTTTAATCGTATCTCTTTCTTGTTAATAAAAGCCAGAAGAAACCAATTAATCCGATAATAAAAGCCACTATTACTATATAATTCGGCCAATAAGTCAAATCAAAAGAAGCTGGAGCACTAATCCAACTTATTATCGCTGAAACCCCTGTCACAACCATTAAACTTAGAACTACAAGTGCTTGTCCCATAGCCCATTCTTCTTCTTTAAACATTCCTATTCCCGCAACTAAACACCAGAAACCTAAAGCTACCGAGATTAGACCTTGCGAACCAAAAAAACTAAGAGCAGCAGCTGTATCAGGATTCGTTGCAAAATCACTCAACCAAACTGGAACCAAAATACCGCCCCATGCCAAGAAATCAAGAATTCCTTTTACTATAAAGAAAACACCAACTATCAGCAGCAAAATATTCAATAATTCATTTGAATCTTTTTCAACTTCACTCATATTGAAATCATTCTCTAAATTTTTAATTAAAATTTAAGTTTTGTTTGTGAATAAATCAATTGATAGTTATAAAGTTTGTTTATATATTCATAATATTAAAGGTATTAATAAAAAAACGTTCAGAATTAGTTAGATTTTATTTAAACAATGATAATACTGCGGATAACTGATAATAATCATTAAATTAAATACATTAATCTTATAATTATGGTCAGAGATAAACCAATTCTTTTTGAAAGATTTCCAAACTTAAAGGATAGGATTCCATGGGTCGCTATAGGCAAATATCCGACTCCTGTTCAAAAGATGGAAAATTTAGGAAAGGAGCTTGGGCATAATAACCTATGGATTAAAAGGGATGATATAAGCACCGATTTCTATGGTGGAAATAAAATCAGAAAATTCGAATTTGTTTATGGGAAATTTTTAAAGTCTGGAAAAAAAATCGTTGCAACTGCTGGTGGCATAGGCACAAACCACGGATTAGCAGCTGTATTTGTTGGGAATAAATTTGGATTGAAAACACGATTATATTTATTTCCTCAACCTTTAACGTGGCATGTTCAGCGTTCATTATTATTATATCATCATCTTGGTGCAAAGATTATATTTGTAAAAGGTATTTATAGATTAGTACTTAAACTTCTAGGATTAAGATTATTTAAACGAAAATATTATTTAATGCTTTTTGGAGCCTCACCTCTGTTGGGTATTGGTACTTCCCTCGGAACATTAGGTTTTGTAAATGCAGCTTTTGAATTAAAAAAACAAATAGATGCTGGAGAGATACCTGAGCCAGATCATATCTTTGTACCATGTGGTTCTACGGGGACTGCGGCAGGTTTAATTGCTGGATGTAAAATTACTGGATTAAAAACAAAAATTAGACCAGTTAGAGTAGCTGATGCAATCGTAATAAACACTAAAAATATTGCGAGAACTGCAAATAAGGTTATTAAACTTTTACGCAAATATGATAAGTCCGTTCCTGATATTATAATAAATGAAAGTGATTTTGATTTAGAAATAGATTATTATGGCTCAAATTACGGTGTTAAAACTAAGCGTGGTCAGGCAGCTGTTGATAAAATTTATGAATTAGAAGGAAAACAGAAAGATTTCAAAATTGAAACAACTTATACTGGAAAAACATTAGCAGCGATGATTGATTTTGCAAAACAACCCGAAAATAAAGAAAAAGTTCTATTATTTTGGAACACCTATAACTCAGTCTCATTAGATGATCATTTGAAAAAGACAAATTTTAACTATACCCAACTTCCTAAAAAATTTCACAAATTTTATGAAACATCTTTTCAATGCTGGAGAATAAAAAAGTGTTTAGAGCAAAAGAGGAAAAAATGTCCCTCTTATTTATGTGATGAATATCGATGTTGGAAAGTTAAAGTATGCTCTGAACAAGAGAGAAAGAATTGCATCGCGTATAACCAATTAAAAGATATTATAAAGCTTGAAGATGCATAATTTTTCAGATTTCTATTTTATTTAAATTGAAAATATTATTATAAAATCTAAAAATAAAATTTATTTCATAGTAATAAATTAATGATATATTATGGGTAAAAAAAAAACCGTAGAAAAAGAAGAAGAAATTGATGACATTCCAGATCAAGAGGAAATAAATTTAGAAGAATGGGACGATGATTTAGAAGAGGAAACCTATGAGGATCTAAGTAAAATTAAAGATGAGATGCTGGCAGATGAGACTGATAAAGAAAAATCGGGGCGTTCAGCAAGTGAAATTGAAAAAATGTTGAAGGCTACAATTTGTGTAAATTGTTCGGGAAGTAGTTCAAAGAGAAATTGTAAGATTAGAACCGAATATGGTTGTCCACCGGATAAAGCTAACAAATAAAAATCTACAATGATAATTTAAACCAACTTTTGAAAATTTTTAAAAAAAAGGATTCTTCGGAATTTATTTTTTTTTAGTTTTTATTGATGTTTTTTTTACAGTATTTAAGTTAAAATAATATAGGGAACCATGCTTTCGAAAAATAGTAAAAGAATAATATTAATTACTGTGGATATTTTCTTTTCTGCTTTTATCTTTTATGTCAATGCATCTTGGAAAAATCCTATTTATACATGTTTTATATTATCCCTTACAACTTTTCTAATTGTATTAATTCCATTTGAAGTTTATTGGAGTTTTCGTGATATATGGTTTGATAGATGGAATAAGATTAACCTAAAAAATATACACGTGGAAAAAATAAGCATTTCTGTTGAAGGGGGATCTTTATCTGGTGCAATATATCAATTGAAAATTTCTAATTCAACTCATTTATCTCAAAATAAACCCATAATCATAATATCCCCGGGATTTTCAGATCTAAAAGAAGATTTAGAATATTTTTTCCTTCCAATCGTAAATTCTGGTTATCCAGTTCTTGCTTATGACGCTCGTGGTACTGGTGAATCTAAAAAAGTAGGAAAAAAAGCTGATATTAAGAATAGAATTAATGATTTTTTACATATTGTGAGATGGATTCAAAAAAATGATAAGTTAGGCAATAAAGAGATTTATACAGCCGGATTTAGTATAGGTGCGTTGACCATTTTATGTGGAGGTTTTCCTTTAGAAGAAATTAAAAAAATATTTGCAGTATCTGCAATTGCTGATTTTAGAGAAAATATTCCTCATTTTAATCCAATTGTGTGGCTTCGATATTTCTTTAAAGGAATACACCAATTTCCCAACGAAGAAACCAATTTAGCAATATCTCCTTATCATGTGATTAAAAACTTTAAAACTCAAAATTTTTCTGGTTCCGAGGCTAAATGGAAAGAATTCACCAAAAAAGTAATGTTAGTTCATGCAAAAAACGATAGAATCGTAAAATTTAAGAATTTTATAAAAAATAAAGCATTGTTGGAGTTATCAGAAAAAAATACTTTAGTTTTTAAAAAGGGAGGTCATTTGCTTAAAAAGAATGAATTGTCTATAGTTACTTATGCTTTGAATTTCTTTAAAAATTAAAATTTACAACTGCTTTAATTGTTTCTCTTACTATCTCTATTGTTTTATTGATATTATCAATTTTTTTATTAAAATAGACTTGGTTGCTTTTGCATTTCTCAATTTCTTCTAAAAGATTAAAAAATTGTTTATCACATTCTAATTCAAATGTGAATGTTTTAGGTCTTTGAGTAGAATGTCCCAAGCATACAAAACATCCATGATCTTCTGGGTGAAGAAATGCTGGTTGTCTTATATCCCACATGAGATCTTTCAATTTACTTTGAACATTTCTTGCAATTGATCTGCAAAAATCACCGCTCTTGTAATTATAAATATAAGCAAAGGGCAATTTGTCATTATTTTTCTCCCAAGCTTCTTTTAAATTCTCTCTTAATTGTTCCCCTTGGTTAATGGTAATATTAAAATGATGATGATCTAAATCTGGATGGGGTTTCACAAATAATGGTTCTCTTTTAGGCAAAACTTCTCTTTTTACGAGATATTCAACAATCCACATTTTATAATAATGTTCTAATTTGTAGAAAGCATTTAAATTTTTAACCATATCCTCTGTAAATCTTCTTAATAATGAAGTTTCATGAAAATCGATTAAATATATCTCGAGATCCCTCTCCCAGTATTCCTGAATAAAATTTTTAAAGACTAAAGCATTTTCCGGAATAATATATGGGTTATTGTCCTCATCTTTCTCTATATAATTTGAAATAAAAGTCTTCCTCCAATATCTATTTAAATTGTCACCATTTTTCAAATAATAACCGGATTTATTATCAGGTCGAGGGTTTAAAAAACCATAAGGGTTCATTAATGGAAAAAATATCATCATCGAAGACTCCGGCTCTTTAGGAAGAAATTCACTATTATTTGTCGAGATTAATCCATATAGATAGGATATCTGTCCAAAAAGCCCGCAATACTCATTATGTTGGGATCCAACCATGATATATACTTTTTTTAATTGGTCTAAGCTTTTTGGCTTATTAATCGTTAATACAGGTATTTTTCCATCTGAAATTTCTAGAAATACAAGTTCAATGAGATCATTTTTATTAAAATTGTCAAAGATTTCATAAATTTCTTTTAATAAATTGTTTCTATCTTCTGGATTTAAAATCTTTTTTAAGATATTTGCATCAATATAATAATCTAATTTATTCAATTAACCTACTCCAATCTGAAAAATTAATAATTTTATAATAATTTTCGGTGATGCTTTTAAAAAGTACGCATCCAATACAAAACATATCAACAAAATCCTCATCAGAGAGGTTCAATATATCTCTTGTTCTTGGTGATATGGCTAATGCACGATCTGCCTCAATGTTTCCATTATAACCACTTAAATTAACCACAAACTCCTGTTTATTCAATGTTCCTCCATAAGAATTACGCGCAATTCTAACCAAACCACCAATTGGAATTATTTTTCCTTCTTTTTGACTCAAATATATTCTGATATCAAAAGTGTGATTTCCATTTCTCCAATTAATTAAGGAGAAATTTGCCATTTCCATAATTGTGTAGGGATATGGATCCCGATTTTTAAGAAATTTTCCGAAAAATTCATCTTTACTTTTTTTAATAATCTTTTTAAAATTAGAGGGATCTTCGTCAGAACTAATAGGAATAATACCTGCTCCACCAGATCCACCACTTGGCTTGATAATAAAATTTGTTTTGTAATTTTTAACAACAAAATCCATTTTTTTCAATAAATCCTCTTCATTCATTCCTTTACTAAACATCAAATATTTTACTCGATATTTTTCTAACTTACTTTTAGCAAAATATTCAGCCAAATAAGTTAAAGATTTATCATCTGTAATAAAAAAAATCGGATTGACAATAATTGTATTAATTTTTCGAAAATCTTCTCTCATTAATCGCTTAAAATCTTCATCTTCTATCCTACGAGCAATTCCATCTCCGATTAATAAATTTATTTTTTGATCTTTATACATAACCCAATTATCTCTAAATGAGATATTCAAGGCTATATTTCTATAATCTGTGATAAAAAATGCCACATCTTCAGTAAAAAATCCTTTAACATTTAATTCAGTATAAATATTGACGCTATATCCGATTTCTAATATTTTTTTTTTCAAATATTCTAATAGAAAAATCTTTTCATGAAGCAGCGCATCATTAATAGGCGTGCCAACTAAAATAAAGAGCTTATTATCTTCTCTTTTATTGTTTTTTAAGGAATTTTTTATGGCTTGTAAATATCCATCATATAACAATCCTTGTTGTTTAGATGTTATGATTGAAAGACCTCTTGATGAGCCTCCATTGGTCTCAAGTATGAAAAATCTTTTACGCCCATTATTTTCTTCTACCATAAAATCAATAGCCCCAGCATAAAACATTTCTTTCTCAATTAAATAATTCTCCTTTGATTTCTCCAGTTTTTTTAATGCCCTTTCTCTGAGTTTATCAGCGTATTTATCATCCTGTGATTCTCTCAATGATTTAAATGATATTAAATTTACACCAAAATATTTACCTAATTCAATTAAATCTGAATCATCTAAGTTCAATTGTTTTCCCCAAAATATTTCAAATATAAAAAAAAAATTTTACAGATATAAATACCCCTGATAATTTCCCTTGACGGAGAGCCTAAGACTTCCTATTACGATCTTTTTAATTTTAATTTGCTCCTTATAATTAAAATCTGAATACAAAAGAAAATAGTGTTTCTCAGTATTTATGTTAAAAAGAAGCCCTATATTAATTAGTTCATTCTTTTCGGTTTTTAAAGCAATAATTACATAATGATAAGGTAATTTTACCAATTCTTCTAAATATAATTGTTTTTCGATAATTTTCTCATTTTCCAAGTCATACTCCTCTTTAATCAGAATTATCTCATTAAAAGGAACAGTAATTTTGCGAAATTGTTCAAAAACCATGGCAAATTGCCTTTGTCTTAAAAACCGGCGATCTTCTTTAGTTCTTTCAAAATAATATTTATTTTCAGCATCTATTAAAAAGATTTTAGGTTTTGAACTGAGTTTTTTTATATCTTTCTCAATTTCCTCTAACTCTTTTACTTCCTTGTTTTTAAATATGATAGCATAATCTGGTTGAATCATAGAAGTAAAATATTTTTTATAAAGTATACCAGTTTCTGTCTTGATCCAGCCATCTGTATCAATAAGAATAAATCGAATTTCTTTATTTTTCTTGCAAAATTCTTCAATTAATTCTTTAGAATAATGTGGTAAGATATATTTCAAGTCAGCTTTTGGAAACGTAGAACCAATAAATTTTGTGTCTTTAGAAAGAAAATCTTGAGTTGATAAAATATGTGAATCTATCATTCCAATATTAATCGTTGTGGGAATATACATCTGCTGTTGCCCTAAATCTGAATCTAAATATCCTCCCTTTAAACCCTCTGCTAATAATTTATTGGCTAAATATTTAATAATTGTCGTTTTCCCGCTGCTAAGACCTAATACCATTATTTTTACTGGTGTAGTACTGGTCGATTTTTTAATATCTTCAATAATTTTATTAGAAATTTTAGCCCAACTTTCTGGAATCGAATTATCCTCCAATTCAATAACCTGGTCTTCATTCGCCACATAAATATCAATTTCAGAATCTTCCAAAAATAATAAAGGATACCTTATACCGGTTGTAATAATTATTACATTAGGATCTTTTTTATTCGGTTCTAAAAGATCTATTCTTTCTCTTTTGCCTTTAACCTTTATAACTTTTCCAAAAATCTCAACTTCTCCATTTAATAATGCGGCCTTAGAAGGTCCAGCTAATAAAATTGATTGCCCTTTTTTGTATTTTTTTATCATAACTTAATCCTCTTTCCCCTTTAAAGCAATATTATTGAATTGCTTTAAAATACTAATTTAGAAGATAAAAATTTAAATATCACATTTTAATTTCCAAAACTTTAAAAATTTCACTAAATCCAAATTTAGTAAATAAATTACTTGCGCCTTCATCTAACTCCGTTTTAACAATGATTCTTACAGAATTAATATGGTTCCTTTTAAAGAAATCAATCGAATATCTTATTAATTCTTCCCCTAAACCTTCTCCTCTATAACTTGGATCAACTATTAAGTTTGAAATATTTCCAAATAAAAATCCAAAATTTGTTTTTCTAATAGAAATCAAAGCCATCCCTGCGACCTTGTTTTTCATCTCGTTAATCGCAACTATCATTTCATTCTTAACATCTTTCTTAAATTCCGCTATTAATGAGTGCTTCCAACGTTCCTCGTCAAATTCTTGATTTGTTATTGAACATAATTGTTTCATTAAATTAGTGATTTCTTCTGTATCTTTCTCCGTAAATGCACGAATTTGCATGATACTATATTTTTTTCCTTCAAATTTTTTATAGATCTATATTGCGAAAATATTTCGCGAAATATATATTCTTAGAATTTTAAGAAAAAGATATATAGATAAACATTTTATATTTTTAACATAGATAAACTCAATAAAGAATGAAATATCTCCCTTTCGTTGAGAAAATAATTATGAATAATGAAAAAAAAGAAAAAGATGATTCACTTTCAGATGCCCTATCCGCATTAGGTTGGATAGAAGAAGAGGAAGGCAAAGAAAGCAAGGAAGAAATGCCGTCTTCTTTGGAAGATCAAGTTAATTTCTTACTGAAAAAAAATAAGCAATTAGAAGAACAAAATTTAATGCTAAAAAATTATATTGAACAGTTGGATTCAAGCTCCTCTAAAGCTGAAAAACCTGAAGTACCCGCCGATTTTGAGTCAAAAATTAATGAAAAAGATGGAATTATTTCTAAATTAACGGCAGAAAGAGATAACATTAAAAAAAAATTAAAAGAACAAAGAGAAAAAATCATTTCCTTGGATTTAAAAGTTGGGGAACAAAATGATATATTGATTGAAAAAGATAAACAAATCAATGAGTTTTCTATAGAATTTAGCCAATTAAATGAAAAGGAAAATCTAATCAAGCAACTTAAGGCAAAAATTAAGGAATTTGAATCAGGAGAACATGGTATTAGTGAATTTCAAGAAAAAATTAAACAACGAGATTCTCAAATTCAAGAACTTCATCAACAAATTCAATATCTTGAGAAAGATACTATCCAAAAGTCTAAGTATGACAAATTAAAAGTTATTATTGAAAAGAAAGATGAAATTATAACACAAAAAGAAAAAGCTCTTTTTGATAAAGAAAACTCTCTCAGTAAAGCAAAAGAAGAAATTAATGAATTAACAGGAAAAGTTAAAGAAACAGAAAAAATTCAAGAAAAAATAGCAGAAAAAAATGAAGAAATTAATTTTCTTAAAGGGGAAATAAATCATTTGAATCAACAACTTGAAAAATCCAAATCATTGCAAGATAAAATTAAAGAATTTGAAGAGCAACTTATTAAGCGAGAAACAGAAAATGTGGAAATCACTAAATCAAGCATGGTAAAAGAAGAAATTGTAAAAAGAGTTGAACAAAAACTCGAATTAGCTCAAAAGGAGAGTGTAAAAAAAGATATTGAAATTGAAAATTTGAAAATTAATTTCGAGAAAGAATTAGAAGCATTAAAGACTAAAGAGAATAGTTATCTGGATAACATTCAAATCCTTAAAATGGAAAATTCACGGATGGAAAAGGAATCTGGAAAACTAAAAGATGAAATAATTGATTTAAAAAAGAAAATCAAAGTTCTACGTAGAGGTAGTTCTTAAAAAATTTTTGCTAAAAAAGAAAATGAATAAAAAATATTTGGAAATTTACTACTTTTCGCGCCATTCACAGCCACACTTTCCACATTTGTATTTCTTACCCCAAATTCGAGGGTAATCGAGAACGATCACTCCCTTATCGACACTCTCGTGAATCATATGTTTAAGTACCTCACCACATTTAGGACATTTTCGACGTCCCTCTGGTTTTGGTACGGTTAATATATCTGAGAACTCTTCGCTTGGAGGAGGAGTTTCTGGTTCAGTTTCTTTTTCTGGTTCTTTATTTTCTTCAGACATTATATTCATTATTTTTTATTTTGTATAAACATGCAATATGTATATCAAAATCATATTGGTTTACATATTAATCTTTTTGGATTAATAACGTTTTTCTGAATTAAAAAAATAAAAGGAAATTTAAAATAAATAAATTATTTTATTAGGGAATACTATTTCTTTAGGTTACTTCTCCCTCCACTCTGTCCCGCATTTTCCACACCTATATTTCTTGCCATATACTCTTGGGTAATCCATTATGATGTTATTTTTGTCAATGGTCTCATGAATCATATACTTAAGTTCCTCGCCACATTTGGGGCATTTACGCCGTCCAATGGGTTTTTCTACTGTTAAAATCCCAGTATCAACATCCATTGCAGTTGGGGTAGGGGGTTCTTTTATAGGTTCTATTACCATTTCAGGTTCCTTTACTGGTTCAGGCTCAGGTTCTTTTACCGGTTCAGAGACTTCTTCTTTCTCTAATGCAGATTCTGCAGAAAATTGTACATGTTCATCAACAGAGGTCTCAACTTTTTCTTCGAAAATTTTCATAAATTCTGAGTCGTCACCTTCCTCAAAAATAACTTCATTTTGTGATCCTGCTCTCTCAGCATCAAAACTTCTTGCCCATTGTCCGGCTTTTACTTTTTCTTTAACATTAGTATTCGCACCTTGCCAAATATAAATTTTATCGCCTAAATCTGCAATAAAACAATCTTCAGAATCTAAACTTTCTTTTTTAAAGGGTACTTGGATAAATTTCATGGTATTTATATCTTCAAACTCTTCAGAAGAGACTCTATAGAGTGTGTTTACATGCTCTCCCGCACCTGACCAATCACCAGTGTCTACATCAATGAGCATAGTCTTTGCTAAATTTTTATCTACGATTTTCATTCCTCCAACAAGTTGCAAAAACTCTTTAATCTCTTGACCTTGGTCAAGAGTGATGATTTTTGCAGCACCACCTCTTTTTCCATCCAATTCTCTAGCTTTCATTGCCGCAAATGTTTTTTCATCTACTGAACAATATTTGCCAAGCCATATATAAATTGTTTTTTCATCATCAACAATATAAGTATCTCCAGAGGAAAATATTGGCTTATTTACTTCCTTTAATTCACCCTTAGCAACTATATATATTTTCATATAAAAAATACCTCACAAATATTAACTTATATTTTTCTTATGTTTCTTTCAATATATAAATTTATATCAAAAAAATCCGATTAAAATTAAAAAGATAATTGGGTTGTAGCAGATCTCGAGGATTTATTCGTATTCGCTCATAGCTTTTTTAATTCTCGAGACAAATTCTGGAATTTTTCTAATATCTATTGAGCTATATGCAATTCTGAAGCCGTTAATTCCTTCATGAGGTTTTTCTATGGGAATTACTCCAATTTTGTATTTTTTTAGCAACAAATCAGCAAAATCAGTAGCTTTAATCGACTTTAAATTGACAAATAGAAAGAAACCACCACGATTAGGATCAATAGAAATTTCATTGCTTTTAATTGTATTCAATTCTTGATTAAGTAAAATATACCTTTTTTCCAACATTTTTTCTACTTTTTTACGGTGCTGTAGGGTTTTTTCAATTTCCTGACTTGAGAGTAAAGAGTTAAGAATAGTTTGGTATAAAATATTTGAATTTGAGATTGTGCTTCTTATAAAACCTGAAAATTTATTTTCTATTTCAACTTTTAACTGTTCTAATTCAAGGTCAGTTGTGATCCAATTTTTATGTATTCCTATAGTTAGTGCACCTATTCTCCCTCCATACATTAATAATTCTTTAGTTATTCCGTCTAACTTGATTGGAATGATATTTTCTTCCAATTGAAATAAATCATAAAATAATGAGGTTTTTATTGCGTCTATATCATAAGTATATCCTTCATAGGCATCATCACAAAAAATTATTAATGGTTTTTTGTTTTGGATTGCGATTTTTTTAAATAAATCTATTAAATCACTAGCCTCCTTTCTTGTTGGAATATATCCCGTAGGATTGTTTGGAATATTTAAAATTAAAATTATTTTATCCTGTGTTTTTAACACATCTTGCATCGCTTTTTCTAAGCTTTTTAAATCAATAGTGTCTTCGGAGAAATAGTTAAAAGATTTTATTTTAGCTCCAATATTTTTTTCTATGATATTATCATAATTACCCCATCTTTTATCTGGCAAGATGATATATTCACCTTGATTTATGAACATACTACAACATGTAAAAATCCCATGAGTAATCCCAGGTGTAAATAGTGTTAAAGTCAGATATTTTTCGAGATCTTTTAATGATTTTTTTTTGTTATCATCCAATTGTGATTTCTTAATAATCCAATCTTTCCATCTCTTTCTACTATCAGTTAAACCAGGAATAGAAGCATAAGGTACGACATTAGTAATATCAGTATTGAAAAATTGTTTTATATTTTGTAGATAACAAGGAACCCATCGATCTCCTCCAGCCTCAATAAAATCTTTTTCAAAACCAAATGCTGCTCCAATTGTTCCACTTATTTCTGCTTCTTTTTTTGCTCTTTCAGCCCAATAAAAAATACTTCGTGGTAAGAAAATCTTTTTTCCGACTTCAGAAAATGCCTTATAAATTGGAGTATTTTTAATTGTTTCAAATTCCATAATTAGCTATTCTTAGTAAGAGTAAAGTTATAAATTTTTTTTTAAATAGAAAATCCTTTATGGTTCTGTGAAGAAAATGAAAATAAAAACAAATAAGTAAAATATGCTTATTTTTGAAAGTACGTATTTTTAAATATATGCAAATCTAAATTATTCTTATGGAAAATCAAGATTTAGATGAATTAAATAAAAAGATAAAAGAACAGTTTGATAAAATTACTAAAAACTTTAATAATCTTTTTGAAATAAAGAAGGTTAGTGAAGAGATTGAAACAAGTGATGTTAAACAAAAAGCCCAAGAAGCAGATGCAAAATCGGGAGACCTTACGAAGATAGATATTTCAAAAAATTTTGAAGGAGAATGGAATAATTTTATATCTGGTATTCAAAACGGATTTGGAGTTTTAAAAAAATCTACGGAAGAACAATCCAAATCTTTTTTAGAACAATCAGAAGAAAATAAAAATAAATTTAATCAATTCTTTAAAAATTTGAAAAATAAATGGGATACACAAATTAATACCTGGCAAGATGAATTTAAGCATAAGCAAGAAAAAACTAAACTTGATTGGGAAAACAAATTGCAAAAAATTAAAGGGGATTATGAAATATGGCAAGAACAGCAAAAACAAGAATTCAAAGAAGGAATGAGGGAATTTAGCAGGGCAACTATAAAAGGAGCTTATCAATTTTTAGTATTTATGATTCCTATTCTTGTAGTTGTGATTGTCCTAGTTTGGGTATTAAGTTATGTCCTTCCCAAATAAAAAAAGAAAGTTATCTGGTCTTTAAGTTAAAAATTTAATTTTTTATTAAATTATGATTTAAATAATCTACTGTTTTTAGCTAATATATCTTTATTTCTATAAAAAAAGCGCATAAAAAAGAAATATTATTAAATTGGGTCAATACCAAAAAGGTTCTAAAACAAAAATTATCATTAAATAAGCCAGACCACAAGCTAAGATTGATAAATAAAACACTAATAGATTATTATCAAAAATAATCCTTCTTTTAATAAATTTTAAATCTAAATTAATTGTAAAGAATTCTTTAGTTTTTAGAATTCCATAAAAGATCAAAGGTTGGAAATATCTAATAAAAGGAACACTAAAAAACATAAATGAGACCATTGTAACAATGGAAACGAATGTTATTTCTATAGGGTCTGCCTTTTTTAATCTGAATATTAAAAATAAAATAGAAATAATTGCGATTAGAAGAATTCTGAAATAAATAGGAGCAAATTCTGCACCCAAACTCTCCCAATAAAGATAAATATTGATATAATCTTCCCAGAAAAAAAAGGGTAAAATTAAGAAGCTAAATAATAGGGGAACTACTGATATTAAAAAAATTTTCATTTCTCTCCAATCTTTTTCAATAAGATATTTTATAAAGAAAAAAGCTACAGTAGGTAATGTATACCATTTCGAAACAATTGATAATGATAGAAAAATGTAAAATAAATATCGATACTTAATTTCTTTTTTGGGATAAAATATCAACGCCAAAAATAAAAATATAAAAAAGAAAGAGTCCGTAATATGGTACCCACAATTATCTAAGCTAAACACATTATTTAAAAATAAAAAGGGGTTGATTAAAAACAAACCAAATACATATTCTTTCTTTGGTATTTTAAAACTCTTAATAACAAAATAAAACATCAAACAAATTAACATATCAAAAAAAAATGCCCAAAAAGTAAATACTTCAAGAGATCCAAATGATAATACAATGAAAATCTCTAACAAAAGCATAGATAAAGGTGGATATACATATAAAGGAATGAAATTTAATTCAACATCTCCCCAACTTCTTGATGGATCTATAACGTGTATATAATAATAAAAGATTAACATGAATATTCTTATTGCAATTCCCGTAAATATAAAGATTGGAGCCTTATAATCTAACAATTTTTCTAAAAAAGATTTCTCTTCTAATGTTATTTTATTTTCCATTTATATTGCACCTAAATCGTAGATAATTTAATTTAATAAAAAATATAAATTTTTTAAATTAAAATAAATTATTCTTAAATATTTTTAATTAAAAAGCTTATCATATAGTTATAGGAAGGAGATATATAATCAGTTTATGCTAGATAATGATTTTTATAAGATTTTTCTTATACAAATTATTTGATTCGATTTTTAATTTATGAAATAATAAAATAAAATAAAGATTTTTTTATTTTACAATAAATACAACAGAATGGTATTAATTTTTGAAGACTTCAATTGTTGTTCCAATGTGGAATGAAGAAAAACGGGTTGAAAATTCATATAATAAATTGTATGAATACATCTCTAAAAGTGATTTGGATATTCAAATAGTTTTTGCTACTAATGGATGTACAGATAAAACAGTTGATATTATTAACGAATTAAAGAAAAAAGATTCAAATTTAATTCATTACGATTACCCGGAATCAATTGGAAAAGGTAAAGCTATACAGCAAGCCTTCGAAATGGTCCAAACACCTTATGTTATTTTTATGGATTGTGATATTGCAACTGATTTAAAACATGTACCAGAAGTTATTGAACACTTAGAAAATGGAGCTGATGTTGTGATTGGCTCTAGAAAATTAAAAGATTCTGAATGTAAAAGAGGTTTTAAACGCCGTATTTTCAGTACCTTCTATAACTCAATGGTTAGAACCCTATTTAGGTCAAAACTTAGAGATCATCAATGTGGATTTAAGGGTTTTCGAAGAAAATCATTCTTAACTTCACTTAATGATATTGAGAGTTCAGGTTGGTTCTGGGATACAGAAATTTTAATAAAAGCACAAAGGAGAAATCTAAAAGTTGTAGAAATACCTGTTCATTGGGAAGATTTGGATGAACAATGGTCAAAGTTTAATCTCTTGGGGGATACAAAAAAGATGGCGATAAATCTAATCAGATTTCGATGGAAACTATTTGCTCCATGGTTTCAACAATTAATAAAATTTTTAGTTGTTGGTGTTAGTAATACACTAGTCTCCATATTTATTCTCTGGCTGCTTGATTTTACAATAGGGCGAGGTTTTTGGGGTTATCCATTTGCTTATCTTATAGGAACTACTAATAGTTTTATATTAAACAAACTTTTTACATTTAAGAAAAAACGATTTACGAAAATAACAATATTTCGATATTTTATATATTTGGGGTTAGGGATTATTGCAGGAACGATTTATTCATTAATTGCGATTTTTCTTGAGGTTATTATAGGATTAAATTATGTTTATGCAAGTTTTGGTGGAACAATAATTCACTTTATGGTTCAATTTGTGTTTTACAAATTTATTGTTTTTAAAATGAAAGTAAAAAAATGGGAATAATTTATTTTATACAATAACCTACTAAAGAAAGCCCAAATGGTAATTTAAAACCAGAATTTATTAACCTGTTTTCAATTTTAAGCAATCTCACAAAAATTTTTTCTAGTAAATTTGGTAGATTAAAAAAATCCAATTTCGGTTCTGATCTTTTTTTCATTATTCTCATTAGTGATACTGGTAAAAATAATAATGAATTCCAATAACTTATTTTAACTTTTCTAAAATCTTTTAGGAGTTTTAAGATAGTTATTTCACTATACCTTCTGAAATGGTTTAAAGCCTTGTCATGAGAACTAAAAATAAATTGAAATGCAGGTACTGTAAAAACTAAATACCCTCCTTTCTTTAATACTCTTCTTACCTCTGATACGGCTTTAAAATCTTCTTCAATATGCTCAAAAACATCAAAAGAACAAACAACATCAAAATATTCATCAGGATAAGATAAATTTCTTACATCACACAATTTTTTTTCAATATATAGATTTTCAGGAATTAAGTCAAGAGCCTTTTGATTAATATCTATAACATAAACATCTCCATATTTATTCAATATTTTAAGATCTATGCCTGTTCCTGCTCCAATATCTAAAATCTTTAATGTTTTTCCTTTAACTTTACTCATTAATACATTAATTAAATTCTTTTTACCTCGAAACCAAAAATTTTGTTCTGTTTGTCCAGCGATAAAATCCTTATAATCCATAATTAGAAAGTTTTTCTATCTATTAGTTTATAGTTTAATTAAGAAATATTAATTTTTAATACATTCTATTTCTTTTAACTTAAAATTGGAATGAATAAAATTTATGCCCGAAATTTAAAAAAAAGTATTAGATCTTCAAGTTCTTTTTAAATTCTTAAAAAAAAAAGTAAAATATTCGTTCTAATCTAAATTTAAAAAAAATTATAAAGCAATATATACCTTTTCTACTTAAAGATTTTAGACCTAATTATTAAATTTGAAATTTTTAATAAAACTGACATTATGACCGAAATTATCCGTGTAGAAAATTTAAGTAAAAAATTTATAAATAAAAAAGATAAAACTGAAGTCTTGGCTGTTGATAGCATCAATTTTTCAGTAAATTCCGGTGAAATTTTCGGTTTTTTAGGACCAAATGGTGCAGGTAAAACGACAACCATAAGAATGCTAGCCTGTTTATTAAGACCAACTCTTGGAAACGCAATTATCAATGGTATGAGTATATTAGAAGAACAAGAAAATATAAGAAGTATTATTGGATTTTTAACAGAAAATCATGGGAATTATGAAACTCTAACTGTTAAACAGAATTTAGAATTCTTTGGAAAATTTTATAATATTCAAAATCTCAATGAAAGGATTGAAGATATTTTAGAACAATTTGAGATGTTAGATAGAATTGAGATGTACGCTGGTGAATTATCAAAAGGACTCAAACAAAGGCTGGCTTTAGCTAGGACCCTAATTCACGACCCTAAAATTCTTTTTTTTGATGAGCCTACTGCTGGGTTAGATCCAATTGCCGCTGTTAAAGTAAGAGAATTAATTCTAAAATTAAAATCAAAAAATCGGACTATATTTATTAATTCTCACAATTTAGAAGAAGTACAAAAGGTTTGTGATAGAGTGGGGATTATCGATGAAGGTAGGATAAAACGGATTGGTACATCAGATGAAATTGGAAAAAATTTGTGGGAATTTAGAATTTTAGAAATTAAATTGAAGAAACTATCCGATGAAATTATATCTCGATTATCAAAATTTGATTTTATAAAAGAAGTATTTCTAATTAACGGTTGTATTAGAATCCATTTAAAAAATTTGGAAGAATTTACTCCCATTATTGTTGAAAAAATTGTAGAATTGGGTGGAAAAATAATATCAGTTGAACCTATTGAGTATAGCTTAGAAGATATTTATATAAAATTAATGGAAGATTCGAAAATTAATCAACAATCAGGGGAGAAATAATAATGAAAGTAAAAAATTCTTTTTATATATTTAAAAAAGATTGGCAAGAAATTTATAAGAATAAGGAAATTTTATTGCCTATTATTATATTACCAATACTCTTTTCAATTATCTTTCCAATTCTACTTATTGGATCTGCTTTACTCATCCCACCAGAAGAAATTAATAATGGTGAAAGTCTTAGAGATTTAATTCCTTTCTTTCAAGGCCAAGAAAATGAAGTTTTAAAAATTATTATTTATTATAATATCAACTTTCTGATGAAACCACTTTTCTTATTCACTCCCATGATCTTGACTATGGTAATAGCCTCTGATTCTTTTGCAGGAGAAAAGGAAAGAAAAACAATTGAAAGCCTTTTAATACTTCCGATAACTGATAAAGAATTGATTTTAGGAAAAGTCTTGACAGCATTTATTCCTGCAATTATAGCAACATGGGCTGCTTTTGGAGCATTTCAAGCACTGATCTTTTTCATGACTTACGATATAATTGGCTTTAATCTCATTGGATTGGACTGGTATTTATTACTATTTTTATTTACACCATTGCTTTCTTTTTTTTCCGTAATATTAATGATAATAAACTCATCAAGAGCAAAAGACGCCAAATCTGCCCAAAATGTGGCGGTAATAATCATACTTCCTGTAATCTCCTTATTTTTCTTACAAATGGCAAATATTTTTGTATTAGACGTTATTAATATACTTATTCTATCAGGTTTTCTCGGATTATTAGATTTATTGATGATTTATTTAGGGGGAAAACAGTTAAATCGAGATCGTTTGATATCACGAATAAGATAAAAAAGTGAGGAAAATAATAAATTTATGAATTTATTCGAATTATTTATATTTTCTTTTTTAGTAGCATTAACTGGAGCAATATCTCCTGGACCCCTACTAACTTTTACAATATATAAAACTCTTAAAAGTGAAAAAAAGGGGTATTTAATCGGGATTTTGGTTGTCATTGGGCATGCTGCATTAGAATTTGTTTTAATTTTATTACTTTTAACTGGAGTTTCATTTTTTCTTCAAAATATCACCATTCTAATCTTAATCGGCTTAATTGGTGGCTTTCTTCTATGCTTTTTTGGTATAATGGTTATTAAAGATGTGTTAAAAAATAGGATCAATATAGAAATAAAAAAAGAAGATACAATGGATATTAAAGGTTATAGCAGAAATAGTATTTTAGGAGGAATTTTGGTCTCTATGAGCAATCCATATTGGTGGCTCTGGTGGGCAGTAATTGGTTTAAGCTTTATGGTAAATTATGAAGTAAGATTTGATCAACCCATTAATATATTATTATTCTTTTTTGGACATGAAATGGGTGATTTAATTTGGTATTTCGCAATTTCTGCGTTTGTATATTTTGGAGGGAAATCTTTTAATCCTAAAGTATTTAACATTATTCTGATACTTTGCGGGCTATTTATGGTCGTATTTGGTCTATATTTAGCCATAAATCCACTTATAAATCCACCAACTACATAAATCAATAATTTTTTTTTCAAATTTTGAATAAAATTGAAAATTTAGTAGTTTATATAGATTGAATTGAGATTATGTTTGTAGTAATTCGGAAATTTAATCCTATTATCAAAATAAATTCAAAAAAAAGGTTTTATTAAATGATAAAGTTGGATAAAAAGACTCAAACTTTTTTATCAAGTAAATTATTATGTATCTGTCCTCTCTGTAAAAAATACATTTACGGTAAAGATATAGAAATTGTTAAAATTGAGCCCTCTAAAGTAAAACGATGGCCTATAACTGTTGTGCATTGTCATTCAAATAAAAATTATCCTATACATGCATTAACTCTTTATATTGATGCAAACTTCTCAATTCGTAGCAGAGATGTCTCACAATATTTAAAAATACAAACTTAAAATCAACTAAATGGAGTTTCAGTATCATATCCATTAGAGTTTTAAATCTTTATCTAAAATATTTTCCAATTATTGAATTTTTATTTAAATTCAAATCTTCTGGCGAGCCCTCAGCTATTATTTCTCCACCAGCTGGACCGCCTCCAGGACCCAATTCTATGATCCAATCAGTATAGGACAAAATATCCAGATCATGTTCAATAATTACAACACTATTCCCTCTCTCAACCAATTCATTTAATAATGTCAATAATTTCGCGATATCATATGAATGAAGCCCTATGCTCGGCTCGTCCAATATGAGTAAAGAGTGAGCTTTCTTCTCTCGACCTAATTCTTTCGCCAACTTTACTCTTTGTGCTTCACCACCGCTTAAAGTAAGCGAAGATTGCCCCAAAGTCATATATCCCATACCAATTTTATCTAAAATCTCTAAAATTTTAACGATGTTTGTTTGACCTTTAAAAACTTCTAACGATTCCTTAACTGTTAAATCTAAAACTTCTCTAATTGTTTTTCCCTTATATCTAACTTCAAGAATTTCTGGTTTATATCTCATACCTTTGCATTCATTACATGGAATCGATAGTCCGGGCAAGAACAGTGATATTTGCAGATCTTGATATCCATAACCTTTACAAGCTGGGCATCGTCCCTTATCAGAATTGAAACTGAAATGACCAGCTTTATATTTTTTCCTTTTTGCTAAAGGTTGTTTCGCGTATAAATTTCTAATCTTGTCCCATATCCCAATATAACTTGCTGGAAAGGAGGTTCGAAGGCGACTGAGAGGCTTTTGATTTACTATTATAACTTCATCAATATTTTCCCACCCAATTATATATCCTGAAGTTGTTAAATCTCCCTCACCACCGTTTTCTACCTCCTCCAATGCCTTTATTTTTTTATTGCTTCTTTGCCTTTCGAAATAAGGTGTTATTAAGGGGACTAGTGTATCTGAAATGAGCGAGCTCTTTCCACTGCCAGATACACCCGCAATTCCCACTATTAAGCCCAATGGAATATCAACTTTAACATTTTTCAAATTATGAGTGTTAACTTTCTTTAAATTAATTTTGGGATTATGTTTAGAAACTTTCTTTCGATCATTAGCGCTCTTTTTAGGAATTTCCAATTCACCGCTTAAATATTTACCAGTAATTGATCTTTTGGACCTTGTGATACCCTCTAATATTCCTTGATATACAATTTCTCCACCTTCAATTCCCGCACCAGGTCCCATATCGATTATCTCATCAGCAGAGGATATTAATTTTTTATCATGCTCAACTATGATAATGGTGTTTCCCAAATCTTTAAGCGATTTTAACATTTTCACGAGATTCTCTTTCTCTATTTCGTGAAGTCCCATTGTAGGCTCATCCAAAATGTATATTAGCGAATTTAATCCGGAATCCAGATGGTTCATTAACGCTAACCTGCTTAATTCCCCACCCGAAAGAGTGGGTAATTCCCGATTTAAGTGAAGATAAGGAAGTCCAACATTCACTATACTTTTTAACTTTTTTTGTATCAAACTTTTAAGACCACGGCCTTCAGATGTTTTTAAATAGGAATTATCTAGAAGATCAAAGAACTCTATCAACTCTGTAATAGTCATCATTGCTAATTCACCAATATGTTTTTCGCTTATTTTGATTTCTCGGGCTCGATCGTTTATTCTATAACCCTTACATTCAGAACACAGTTCTTTTTTCATGTAATACTTCATAATTTTTTTTCTCCTATAATCACTCGTACCAGAAGTCATCGCTCGTTCTATATGGGGTATAATTCCTTCAAATTTTCTTGCTCTCAAGACCCCCGAAAAAGTTTTGGATTCCCATCTAAAATTCAGCTTTTTGTTACTTCCAAATAAATACAAATGTTTAATCTCTTCTGGAAGGTCTTTATAAGGGGTATAAATGTCAAAGTCGAATATATCTCCCAATTGCTCTACCCAGTGGAGCTGGTCAGCAAAACAACCAGATCCAACTTTTGTAATCTCAATCAAGTTTAAATTTGGGTCCTTAACGATTAAATCCTCTGTAAAATGCATGATATAACCCCTCCCTTTACATTCAAGGCACATCCCAGATGGTTCGTTGAAGCTAAAGTGTTTAATTTGCAATGGTTCGACTTGCATACCGCAAATGTCACACTCTAAAGCCGGCTTTTCGACGAACTCTTTGCAAATCGGACAAATTAATACACCTTCAATTGCGTAGAACATTCTCAAAAGATTATAAATGATTGTTTTTGTCCCAACCGTGCTTCTAGGGTTAACAACTCTCGTTGTTCTCTGCTCCACAGCGATGGTGGGGCTCAATCCAGTTATCATATCGAACGGGGCTTCATCACTCCCACGCGGCGGATAACCAACCGCCTGCATATATCTCCTTAACCCTTCGTCAAATATAGTGTCGAAAGCTAAGCTCGACTTTCCAGATCCACTCACTCCCGTTATTAATACCATTTTATTTTTCGGTATTGAGATATCTATATTTTTAAGATTATGAATTCGAGCGCCTTTAATTTCTATCTTATCCATGTTTTTCCCTCTTTATTTTTCAAACAAATGGTTGTCTTATTACTGTCTTTAATTTTTCAGGTGCAGTTTTTCTCGGATCGCTCAGATAGATCTCGTGGTGCTTTTGTTTATGTCCATCAAAACTCCCTCCCTGCGATTTAATAAAATCATGTATCTTATCAATCGTTGGGCCCTCATCTTTAAATGGACCAATGTATAAGATGTGCGCACTCTTTCCTTCATTAAATTTTTCTAATCGAAGGTTCGAAAAGATATCAGGGAGTTCTGGTTTTTTCTCTTTCGTAATCTCAATTGCCTTATCAATCATCTTTTGAGTAATCCAATCCGGTTGCATTATCATCATAGTCCATTCCCATTTATCTCTTTTACCTTCTCTGAAATCTTTCATATCCTTTGCCCACCACAACCCTTCTAGAGGTGGAACTACGTAATCCTTACCTCTCCCTTTGCTTAAAAACTTGGTCTTAAACGCAACCGGGTAAAGAACTCCGAGCGCGTCCGTGTACTCTTTAGAATCGCCTGGAGATCCCATTCCATCTATCATAAGGAATTGCATCTCGGGAACATCGACTATGACGACCTCGTTTACGCTAGGCTTGTACAATTCTTTAAATTTATTTTTAAAATCTATTTTTGTTGGCATATTTTTTACCCTTTTTTTTGTTTTATTTCATGTGTTTAAAATCATCATTACTAATCTAACCATTTTATTTACCTTCTTTATTTTTTATTTGGATTATATTTATATCCGCAATCGTAACATTCTTCGTCGTGAACGCATATCTCGCCTCCACATTCAGGACAAGTGTAAAGTAGCTTTTGCTCTTCAAGCCATTGATCCACTCCAATTTCTTTCATTCTATTTAAATTGTCTAAAAAATTAACGTTATATTTTGATTTATACCTATTGTTAATGCTCGTCAATCGTTCGCAAGGCATTTTTTCGCATTCAAAACAATATTCGATTTCATTATTTCTTAAAGCCTTGCAACCCTTCTTAACGAAAGCGCAATTTTTATCTTGAGCTTTACATCCCTTGCACCCTCTCTTATACCCCTTTTCCTCAAATAAGTCTTTCTTTTGGAGCAAATAGCTTCTACAAGCTCCACAATAGACTCCACAACGACCAGCTAAATTATTTTCTTCCATGTATCAAATCCCCTTATAATTTGATTTTTGATAGTGCTTTAAACATGTTCTCTTCCAAATCGACTATACTCCAAATTATATCTCGCAATTCTTCTAAATTAACATGCGCGATACAATCGTTTCCGCCAGTCTCCATTGCCTCTTTTAACGCGCCAGAGAACTCGCTCCACAATGCTACAGATTGTTTTGCGTTTAGTAACTGATTTTCTACGATCTCAATCTCTTCTTGGCTCCACGCTCGCGGACTCTCTTTGGCATATTGAGGGATCTCTTGTAGAAAATCAACAAATAAGTTTCTGAAATTTGATCCTCCAGTGCCGTATTCCTCGATGAATCCGTACATGCTTTCAAATTGCAAGTAGGACTGAGACGCCTTTCCTTCGGGGGAAGTGTGCATTTTAGTTGCACTAAGCGTATCTTTCCATTTACTTATGGATTTACCAAATTTTCTTATGCCACCAATCCCTTGGCTCCCTAGAGAAGTCTGAAGCATGTTTTTCACGATTTGTTGAATCGCAAGCTTCAACCCCGCGGCAAGTGGAGGGCGCTTACCGTCGGATCGAGGAATCATCGTAAACCACATGTTCCGCGGGTTCATGTACCTTCCGCATTCGGTCGAGCCCCGCGCTTTCTTTATTAAATCTATTGGGACTTTAAAAACATTAATTAGCTCGTTATCATACAGAAATGCCACATCTTTATCGTCGTAGTAGCCCACGAGCGAAATTGTGTGTCCGCCAAAATGGAATTTTTCGTAAGTATCGCTGTAAGGCAAGTAATACATATCGGTTTTAATGATGTGTGGCGTGTTGTTGTTTATTAATTCCTTGGAAATTTTCCACGCTTTATCGGCACTATCCGAGGTTTTCTGCTTTATAATTACACCTAAGACTCTACATGCGAGACTATTCTCAGAAATCGAGCTAGACTTACCACCAATAAAAAATGGAACCATCCCTTTGTAAGTGTCTTTAAAGATGTTCTCTTGAGAACTAGCATCCCAAAATGCGAATCCCATAGTTGCATCAAGCCCAAAAGCCATAGCTTCGGTTATTGGATGTCCATAAAACTCAAACATGTCTCTCATTGCTGTCGATTCACAATGCCGTCCTACTTCATGTCTAAATCCATCAATTAGTACTTTCGCCATTCTTTTTCCACCTCTATCTGCTCTAATATCCATTTTATAAATTCCATATGAGTTTTCATTATTATAATTGGACGATAAAAAAGTGCTTTAATGGTCAACGGGTAATAATTCCATTGTTCCATCGATTTTTTTATCGAAACTTTCTCTGTTTCCTTCAACATAGTTATGTCTCTTTTAATAATTTCTAAAGAATTCGTAAACGCTTCAATTTGTTCTTCTTTTGATAGTATCGGTAACATAGACAACGCTAAATCGTAATCGGATTCCCTCCTGCCTTTAAAACTCCTTAAAGTGTCATAAACCTTCGTTTTTAAAACTTTCAACCCGTATTTGGTAATTGTGTAAATTTTCACTGTATAAGCTTTTCCCTCTTCTTTTTGTTCTTCGATTCTCATATTGACTAATTCATCTTTTCTTAATTTTTTTAAAACGCCGTAAACAGAGGATTTCCCAATCTCCGTCCAATTTTTCATACCTCGCTCTTTAATTCTCTCATTAATGTTTTTAGCATGACTCTCTCGTTCAGCAACTAACCCAAGAACTGCAAATGCAACATGAGATAGTCTATAATTACTTTTCATCATCTTAAGTCAGACCATTCTGATATAAGAATATTCTGATAGCAGAATAATTAAATCTTTGTATCAAAATCTGATCTAAATATTTTTGAAAAAAAGTACTAGTTTTGATTAATTGAAAAATATGAAAAAAAGAAAAATAAAAAAATTATTTTTTTTAACTTCTGCTTTCGAGGTTTCTATTTAATTCCAATATATAAGAAAATATTATCTGCCATAAACCCGAATCTTGCTACAAATAAAACAATTCCAGGTTCCAATAACGCGTCCATCACAGCAGCGATAGTAAATAAGAAAAACCCAATTGTTAGGTATATAAATTTCTTCCTCAATTCGCCAGTTAATTGTTTTGCCTTTCGCAATGATCCTATTCCATCAAATAATAAGACTGATAAAATTAAGACTACAATTATTATGAATGGAAGAGCCCCCGTGTTGAACGAGGAATCAATAACATCTTCACCCATTGGATTTTCATACGGTTTAAAAGAATTTAGTGTATCAAAGAATAGTAAATACATAAAAATTAAACCGATAACAGTAAAAACACCAACAATATACCATTTCGCCCTTGGAGCGAGAAGTTCACCTCCTATCCACATCATAAAAACTATACCCGGAACCACCCACATATAACTTAATCTAACATATAAAAAAAAGTCTATATTACTCCCAGTTAAAAGCACAAACAAAAAATCCGTGGCAGGGCCGAGAAGCAAGAGTCCCATAAAAATTGCCATGATGCCAAAATTCCTAAGAAGTTTTTGCTTCGTTTTTATTGATTTAATAATAGCAAATAACCCAACTATTATGCCAAATATTACAACAAATAACGCACTTAATCCCGTTAGCCAAAAATTAGTTGTAACCATATCAATCAATCCTTTTTAAATATTTTTTATTTGTAATTATATCTTTGATTCTTTTTACTTATAAATATTTTTTATAATATTGTCTACAAACTCTATTATTCTAATTTATATTTTTTTTGTATAATTACAAATTATGATATATAAATTTCTTATTATTAAGTCCATTTAAGATCACCTTAAAAATTAATATTTAATGATTCTTATTCAAATTCTTTGCGATTTTTTTTTACACATTAAATATTTTGGGGGCAACAATAAGAAAAATAAGAAAATTCATTTATTTAACGCCAATTCTGGTTCTTGCTTTTCTATTTTTTTCCAAATTCTTTTGGGTGGGCTAGTAGGTATCATCTCATAGAATTTCTTTCGGAACTTCTTCATTTTAAGGAACAACATCAAAAAACCCCGCGCCGCCTTCCAAATCAATGATACTTTATTTGGGAGTGTATCATATAGTCCATATTTCTTATAATACTTATGATCTGCCCTGAAAACAATGCGGAGATTGGCGTGAATTTCATCTCTGAATAATTTAAACCCACCTTCATGTCGAAAGGTATAATTAACATAACCACTATCTGCGAATTTAATTAATTTATCAGCAAAAGATTGCAATAATAAATCAATTTCATTCGAAGTTCCAAATTCATCTGTTATGACTCCAACAAGATTAGCCTCTTGAAATTCGGTCCACGACTCTAAAAACTCTCGGAAAATCATATCTTGGCTTAATGGCCCTGAAATAATAAAGCCTAATTGTTTCCCTACTAATACTGGTGTGTGTGTATTAAAAAAGGCTCTATCAAAGAGAAGTTTCCATCTTGAAGAAAAAAATCTATCCTTCATAGCCCCAGCAAAAATCAGAATATCAGCCGACATTACTTTATTTTTATAAAATCCGATAAAATTATCTCCTTTAACTTTGAGATAATGACACTCATTATTATAACCGCTTTTTAAACAGCCTAAACAATGTCCTGTGATATTAACATCCCATATATTTGCTATCTCCGCTTCCGAAAAGCAGTTTTTCATTGCAGTAACCATTTTTCCAATATTTGTTTTTTCATCAACGGAATCAGTTACTATTAAAATCTTTTTACCTTTAGTTTCTATTACTTTAAAATTTTCTCCTGGATTATACTCAAATTCTCTGTATTTTAGAGGAGTAAATTTTTTGGGTGTTGGTACTTTCCTATTAATGCCATCAAAAAAATTATCTATAAACTTAATAAAATTCTGTCTCTTTTCAAAATCATTTATATCAAGCATATATGGCGAATAATATCCAAAATACTTCATATCTAAATCATCGATTATTCCCTGCATGTAATTGTGGGCCATATGGTCATAAAAATGTATACTCGTTGAAATAGTTATTGCATATTTTCCTTTGAATGCATTTTCCACCCCTCGCTCCCAAATAAGTTCAATAAATCGTTTATAATTTGAATGCACATGTAATATATAAAGTGGAAAAGCCCATATAATTCCTTTACTGGATTGAATTTCATCTATAAGTTCTTGAAAGGCACCCATATTATTTTCATAATACTTTAGTTTTTGAGCGATGTGGAAAATTCGTATTTCTCGTTCGGGATATTTGCGCTGAATATATTTAACGAATTGAATTGTAGTGCCATTACTACCTTTTGGGCTTCCGTTTAAAGCTATTATTTTTGCAACCATAATAAATCTTCTCGATTGATTAAAAAAAAATCTATTATTTTGAAAATATGATATGGCTTAAATATTTTTAAAAATTTTATTTAAATTATTAGAATATAAAATTCAAGATAAAAATGAATTTCGAAATCATCATCATTGGAGCTGGTATCTCTGGTGCTTCATTTGCTAATAAAATTGTAAAATTTGCAAAAACTCTTCTTCTTGATGCGCAAGATATATCTCAGCGCCCACTATCTACAAATATTTTCCCATTCCATAATAAACCCTATATTGAAGAAACTGAATGGGCAAATGTAGAAATATTTCCAACATATCATGTTAAAACGAATTATATGGGAAGTAAATTTGATGGAATTGTTAATTCTGAAGAATTTGGTCGCCCTTTAGGAAAAGTAGTTTATTTAGAAAAATTATTAAACAGAATGATCCAAAAATTCGAAGACCAGGGTGGTGTTTTTAAAGATAAACAAAAAGTAAAAAAAATAAATAAATATAGTGACCACTTGGAAGTAATTACTAATAATGGTCAAACCTTTTCATGTAAATTACTAGTTTTTGCTACTGGTTCCCGAGCTTTGGATTTGCAACGTTCAATGGGTTTTGATACTCCGGATGAATATGTGGGTATATATTGTCATTTTCATGGAGATGAGGATAAATTAAATGAAAATATGGATGCAAATTATCTCTTTCATATTAATCCAAAAATAAGCCGAAATGGTCCATTATTTATAAATAAGGGGAAAGAAAGGCTTTCAATAGGTTTTTTAGGAGATAATCAGCCAATTCAAGAACTCGGTTTAAAATTAAATAATATTCTTAATTCTTATAAAAAAATTCAACCATTTATAAAAGGATTAACGCGTGATCCAAAATCAATTGTTGCGAAAATTTCAAAACATCCAATTAAAACATTTTCTCATGATAGAATGTTAATTTTAGGTGAAGCTGCTGGTTTAGTTACAGCGTTCTTCTACGAGGGAATACTATGTGGGATAATATCGGCAGAGATTGCTTCTAATACAATTAAATCATTAATGGAAATTAATAATGATTTTAACCAGCTCTCTCTTAGACAGTATGATAACGAAATCAACCGAGTATTTGGTAATTATTTTAAAAATGGAAAAGGTTCAGAATATATATTCTATCATTCTGGTTCTAATATGGAGTTGATTTGGGACACTTATATAAAAGTGGTTCGTAAAGATAAAAAACTTAGAAAATATATTTGGGAAGCGTATCAAATTGAGAACATTGAAGCCCTCGCTAATTATGATATTAGTAGAGATCGATATGCTGGGGAGAGAATGCTTGCTAATTTGCCCTTCCTATCCAAAATAAGCTTAGTTCCCCTCTTTCTTAAGGCTAGGTTTATATTATAAAAAATATTTAGTAAAGATTATTTTATTCTCCTTCTTGATCTTCAAATAAACCTAGATTTGGGTCTAGGAATTGATTACTACACATAGGACAAGCATTATATTTAGAAATCCAATAAGCTACGCATAGATAATGAAATACCGACCCGCAAAATGGACACACAATTATATTTTCTCTCGCGATATTAATATATTTATGGCATACAGTGCATTGGACATTAGAGGTTGAAATTCCCTCCCTTAATCTAATTCGAGAGGATAAAACTTCTTCTAATTTTGACATTTCTTCTTGATAAAGTCTTTTTTCTCGATTTGATTTTTTTATTTGAGAATTAATCGATTGAATTCTCTCCTTTAATTCATCATCAGATAATTTTTCCGGAAAAAGTGTTGTAAAACGATAATTCAGTGGAATTTCATGGTCTAATAATCCAATATTTTTTATCGTGCTAAAAAGAATCTCTTCTTTGCCAATAATCTCTTTAAATGAAATAAAAAGTTTAGAAATTGATAAGTATAGTGCAAATTTCATTTGATTTGTTTTTTCAGTAAAATTTTTTTCCCAATTTTTTATAAGACTGTATGGACTAACTCCTTTTTTTCTAATATCTTCAAATATTTTTGTAATCTCTTTTTGGATTTTAGTAGTTTCTACCGTATATTTTCTCAGCATATTTTTAATATTTTCTAATTCAGGAAACTCCTGATTTATAGTCTTAGAGGTTTCTTGTTGATAAAAATTCAACATATGATTTAATTTTGCAATTTTATTATCAATAACATCTTTTACTTCAGCTTTTACTTTCTCTTCATATATAGATTGAGCGGAATTTTCAAAATTTTCCGTTCTTCTTTGAATTTCTGAATTTATATTATTTATTGTTTTATTTATATTTAATGTGATCTCATCGTAAGGCTTTAAATAATTTTCAAATTCTAAAATCCAATCCACAATATCATCTAATAAATTAATTAATTGAAGATTCTTTAAGCGAAGGTGGATTATACAATCTTGTTCTTCAATCCTTTTTTGATAATAAGTTTCAATTTTTTCAAAAATCTTTAATATCGGTTTTGAAATGAAATTATAAATATCACTTTGATTTAACTCTTCTAAGATTTTCTTTATTTCACTCTTAGTAATGATCTTTCCGTCATCATAAATTTCTTTCCTTTCTAAAAACAAATTAAATATAAAATCCCTTAATAATTCAATTAAAAATAAACGTAAATTTTTTTTAATCTCTGCTTTCTCTGTAGAATCCCTATATTCCTCTATTTCATTGATAGAAAAAATCCCCATTGAATAAAATAAATTAATATATTCATAAATAAGCACGGATTTAAAGATTTTGGACTCTTGAAGGTCAGAAATTATATCATGTAAATAAAAAACAATATTTTCTTCTCGTCCCTCATTAATAATTGGGACTTCAGCGTGCTGTTCTACGATTTCACATAATGATTTTAATGGCTCCCAAATTTCAAGATTTAACGGAAGTTTTTTAAGAATAAAAGAAGTTTTCTTAAGTATAGAGCTTTCAATAAATATATTAATTTGATTATTGAATCTGGGTCTGAACTTTTCCTTATTAGATTGTACAAAATCAATAAGATTATCGCATTGGTCTCTTGAATACTTAATATTTTTATATATTTTTTCAATTAATTTCTTATTTTTAATTATAACTTTTATATTCCTCATATCTAAGAAGAGAATTCTAATCCTCTGTTCAATTCGCATTAATTCACTTAAAATTTCTGATAGAAAATAATATAATTCATTTAAATTCCCAACTTCGAAATAATTACTAAAAAAATCTTCTAAATTTATTAAGTATTCAGAAATTTTATTAAAATCTTCTAAATCAAACTTGGACGAAATAAAGTTTATAATTTCTGATTTCTTTGATTTATTTTTCTCAAAATAAATTAATTGTTTTTTTATTTCTTCAATCTCTACTTTTGTAAATCCTTTTATATCATCAGAAATAAAACCATTATTACTAAATAACATAAAAATAGTCTTTTTATCCTAAAATAATATTAATAAAATCTATTCGCCTAATTCATTTAACTCGAGATATTTCTCTTTATATCCTGCATCAGTTATTGTTAAAATATCAATACCATTACCTGCCATTGCATCTCTTGCTAATGCAGAACGTATTACTTTTTCTACTAATTTTTCACCTTTTGCAATTGTCATTTCTGGTATGTATTCCGATTCAAGCATTCCTACCATCATCAGCATACTCGTACCCCCCACTCCGTAGTCATCAGGCATCAAAGATCCGATCGCATCTAATGTATAAAGCTTTGGTCCATCAATATCTACTCCAGCTATAACAACATTTGTAAATAAGGGAAACATTTTCCGATAATACAGATAATTACTAATCATCTTTCCCATACTTTGTGTAGAAATTCTTGAACCAGCTTCGTATTGATACAAATTTGCTCTAGCTTTCATAATTTTTACTAAAATTTGAAAATCTCCAATTAATCCATATGCAGAAAGGCCAATATTATCGGTTAATGGAAATACCTTTTTAGTTGATTTATTCGTAACAGTATAACCTAATGTAGCCCGTCGATCATTGCCTAAAACCACTCCTTCTTTGCATTTTATTGCGACCGAAGCCGCTCCTGGAATCATGAATTCCCTGCTCATTTCCCTTCGTTTTTTTTCTTATTTAATCCTTATTCTCAATATTAAATTAGAACTTATTAATTTAATATATAATTTACCTTAAATTTCTTTTCCAAATATTTAATAAATCTAAAGCCTAGCCTACATTTGATCAAATATTTTTCTCTTGTCAAAATAATATATAGATTGAATTAATATCATATTTTATATAACTCACTATATTTATTATACCGATAAGTATAGTTAGATAAATTAATCCAAGAGAAAAAAAAAAAAATAAAAAAAATGATATTTACTAATCGGGAACTCGAGTTAGAAATATTTGATTGCTAAAAGCAAATCATCCTTTGTTACTTTCTTTCTACCTGCATGATTACAGAATGTGATAGCTTGTTTAGTAATAGATGTAGCTGTACTCTCTAAATTTTCAATCAAGAGATCTACTGCATCTCTCGCAACAATAGTTGCACCTTGTTTTTTCATTAATCTCCTAACTGGACTCCAGGCGAAAGAATGTTTCTTTTTTGCCATAATTTTATTCCTCCATTTTTTTTTTCTAAAATTTCAGTTTTTAATTTTTTTTAATTTAATTTTTATTAGAGACTTAGTTTAAATTATAAGCATTCGTATATTTAAACCTTTTGCCAAGAAGGATATTTTTAAAATCATAAAGTAAAAATCGACAAAAATAAGAAATTATAAAATAGTTAAATTTTCTTAGAATAAAGCCCATAAAAATTACTTAAAGAAGGAAAATACAAAGTTAAAAATTTTTATTAAGAATAATAGAAAAAATTATTAGGTTATATATTGAAATTGATTATGATATTTCATTAAAAATCTTTATCTTAAAGGACTTAAAATTAAAATTTGTTGCCAATATTAGTAATATTTGTTTTTTCTTTAAGATTTTCGTTGAATCTTCGAAAGAATGTTAAATACAATGGATTTTAGTATTTTTAATAAATTTTTAATAAATTTTAAATTCAATTAAATTTATTCAATTTAATTTTTCTGTTAGATGATCAACTTGTGTATAATTTTTGCTCTTTTAATCACAAGTAATATTAAATTTGCCTTGATAGCGTGATTATGATATGAAATTTGTAAGATTTTTAAAAATATAGTATTTTTAATGCATTCTTAAAAATTATTATATAATAGAAAATTAATTTAATTATTGTAATCAAATCAAATAATTTTGATTAATATGGTTCTGAAAGAAGAATTAAAAAAGAAAAAACCAGCTGCTGAACACGAAAAAAATGGTATAACTAAGCAATATTTATTCGACAGTATGGAACTAATCATCGATAACATAAAAAAAAATATTGAACACCTTTCTATGAACTGGAAATATACAAAAACTTTCATAGATATTATATATGAAGGAATAAAAACCAAAAGACATTTCTTCTTATTAGCATCAGGCAGGAGTGCCATGATATTACAATGTTTTGCAACGCGATTAGTCCATTTGGGAGGGAAAGCGTATATGGTTTCTAATTTGCAAAGCATTCCTGCTATGAAAAAGAAAGATATTTTAATTGTTCTTTCAGGATCAGGTACTACTTCAGTAGTCCAAAGTCTTTTGGGATCTTATGTAAATTCTGTAATTCCACACGCTATAATTGTAGTAACATCTTATCCTGATACCACTATTGGCAGAATGGGGGATTTGACAATCAAATTATTAGGAAGAACAAAAAGAGACCAAGAAGCAAAAGATGATGATCTCGAAGCAATTCTTACTCCTGAGGGAACAGCCTTCGAACAAGTCGCATTTACTTATTTAGACGCGGTAGTTGCTGAACTAGCATTACGCTTGAAAAAAACTAATAAAGACATGCTTAAAAAGCACTCTCAAGGGACGTAAATTTTAATTATTTTATTTTGGTTTTAAAATTTTTATTTATTGTTGATTTTAGGATAAGTTCGTAATCCAAATATTAAAATAATTTATTATATTTTATATCAATGCACCTGTCTATAGTGTTTTTTTGAGATTCTAATTTTGGAAACAATGATAAAGAATCTTCCAACAGGTGCACTTTATATTAATTTTGTGTTTGTAGATTAACTTGGTGCAAATAATATTAAATGAGTTTGGAAATAAAATCTTTAATTTTATTTAATTATTCAAAACCTAATACTTATTCTTATGCTGCTTTAATGGGCTCATTGGATTCCTACTCTACTTTTTCTGAAAATATTGAAATAAAAATAATTAACCAAAATTTATTTAAATTTTTTAAAAATGAACAAACTTGGAAGAATTATTCCAATTATAAACATATTATTTTATTATATTCACTATTCTCTGAGCAGTTTCTTGGATTTTCTGATAAAATATTTAAAATTAAAAAATTATTTAAAGACCATATAGGAAAATCACCTATAATTATTGCTGGTGGTCCTCATCCAAGCGCAAGACCTATAGAAGTGTTAAAAGCAGGTGTAGATATTGTCATTCAGGGAGAAGGAGAATATAATTTTCCAAGAATAATAAATTGGATCCATCAAAAAGGTTATTTAGATGAATCTTATGATGATTATCGAGGTAAAGGTGGAATATATTATTACTATAATAACAAATTATGTTCAAAAGAAAGTTCGGAACGTTTAAATTTAGACAATTACTCATCGATAAGTTTCAAACACAGATTATTTGGTCCAGTAGAAATTTCTCGTGGGTGTCCATTCTGTTGTAAATTTTGTCAATATGGAAATTTCTATAATAATATGAAGCATAAATCTATTAAGACCATATTTAAAACTATAGAGAAAGCAGTTGAAGTGAAATATGATAAAATATGGTTTCTTTCTTCAAATTCTTTTGCCTATGGATCAAAATCTCTAAACCCAAATCCAATGAAGGTGAAAGAATTATTAAGTAAACTTTACAAAATTGAAGGTTTAAATGAGATCTATTTTGGTACATTTCCAAGTGAAGTTAGACCTGAATTTGTGACACATGAAATGTTGGACTCTTGTATCCCGTACATTTCAAATAAATATTTTATTATTGGAGCTCAAACGGCATCAAATCGATTATTGCAATATATTAACCGAGGTCACACATTTGAAGATGTCTTGAATGCTATAGACATTTTAAAGGAATATGGATTTAATTGTCATCTAGATTTTATTTTTGGACTTCCCTCAGAAACTTCAGAAGATATTGATGAAAATATTAATTTTTTCAAATATATTCTGAAACAAAATAATATTAAAATTCATTCTCATACTTTTATGCCTTTACCTGGTTCTAAATTTGAAAATAAGCCAGCTGGTAAGGTTATTCCTCTTCGACTCCAAAAAATCTTGAGGCAATTAATAAGTCAAGGTAAGGCATACGGACAATATCAAACTCAACTAAAAGTAGCACAATTAATCGAAAATCTTTAAAAATCTTTCATAATTAAAAGGTTTAAAATTTATTCTAATATATTGAAAAGCTTTAATAAAATAAAATCTAGATTAAATTAAAATGAACAATGCATTTAGTGTCTCCATTACTACGGGTGATAACCCAAATGATGCTGTTATAAAAGGAATAAATAATCTTGGTGGAATATCAAAATTTATAGAAAAAGACGAAACTGTTTTTATAAAAATTAACTTAACCATGATTACCGGATTTCCTTCTAATGTTAATTTTAATACACTTATTGAAGTTATTAAACTTTGCAAAACAGCTGGGGCTAAAAAAATTTATGTCGGCTCATTTCCATTTGAAAATCTTACAATCAAAGATGTTTCTGAAGAATTAGGACTCAAAGAATTTACCGAATATTTTGGTAGTGAATTAGCCTTTTTAGATAATAGTGATAAGTTAAAAATATCCAAAGAGGAGAAATTAAGACTTCAGAAAGAAAGTTTTAAGGAGGTTGAGGTTCAAGATTCAATTATTAAATATCCCAAATTAATTTTAAATGTAGATAAATTTATTTGCATAAATCAAGTTAATGTCCATCCTTTATTTGATATTCACTTATCTTTATTAAATTTATTTTCTTGTATTCCGTTCAAATTTAGGAAAATTGAACATCAAGAAGATGTAGAAAAAGATTATATTATTGCAGATCAATATAAAACAGATTTGATTTCAAGAATTTTGGATATCTATGAAATTAAAAAATCAAATTTAATAATAAATGATCTTTTCTACTTTATGGAAGGAGCAGGTCCATTTATTTATAAAGATTCTAAAATTAATCCAATCAAACATATAGTATGTGGAAATGAAGCAATAGCAACAGACTATATAACTTTAAAAATTCTTGGACTTAATCCCAAAAAGAATTTCTTAATGTCTCATTGGATTGAAAAAAATATTGGTATTTCAAATTTGGAAAAAATAAATCTCTCAGGAGAAAATCTTGAAGATATTAATTTCACCTTTAAACAGTGTAAAAAAAGAATAGAAGATATCTATGTACAAAAATTTAATATCAAAAAAGGTGAAATTTGTAGCGGATGCTTCTTGCAATCATATTATCTATTAAACTTTTTGAAAACTTTTTTCTTAAAAGATTTGAACTATTTACCACAATGCTCGTATCTCGTTGGAGCAAATCCATTGGAGCCCGATTCGCCTAATAATATATTACTATACGGGGATTGCGCAATAAAGACAACTGAAAAAAGAGAATTTCGAACTATTGAAAAAGAAGGAAAGGATATAAAGACTTTATTTCTAAAAAAAGCCATTATAGAAAAAAAGAATAAAAAAATACTAGAAATCCCTGGATGCCCCCCAAATTTACAAGACACCTTGAATCTTTTTTTAAGATATTTTAAGAAAAGTAATCTTCCTACACTAAATTTCTATATGAAAAAATTGAATAAAACACAAAAAAACAGTTGATTTTGATGAGTATTAATGAGATATTTAAAGAGAATTGGCTAAAAATTTTAGATTTCAATGCTAAAATTGGTGAGAAAAAGTATCTTGATAAATCTCTAATAAAAGTAAGAATTCCAATCACACCATTAGAAATAGACCCGGCTCTATTATATAAGTTAGTCTCATATATTTATCCGGATTTTGTTAATGATAAGCAGCATGTTTTAGATATTATAATCTCAGATGATCGAAAAAAAATTGAGAAAAGCTATTTACACTTAACTTATAAAAATGGTAATCATTACAAAGTAAAAAAAATTGACCTGAATAACGAATCCCTTGTAGACCAAGATTTTAAAAATTTTGGAGTAATTTTTAACAAATTTCAGAATAATTTAAGGGAGAAAGAAGGTATTACTATTTCTGGGTTAAGAATTTACACGGAAAAGGCAATAGATAAAATAAATTCATTAACTAGTAGTATAAATAGTATTGATCTAAAAACTTATTTGACTAATCTATGCCAAATATTCTATAATCTCATCAATAAGAATATGTTATACATTTATCCTGAACCCTCTTTCATAACTTTTCTTAAACGTTTAGTTAGATATCTAAATTTTATTGATTCTAGTAAAATTTTTACATCAATTTTTGAAGTGCTCCCTGAATTTAATAGTGGTATAATATTAGCCCAAGAAAATTTGTACTTGTTAATTTTAATTAGGAAATTTTCTTCGAATCTAAATATCAAATTATTAGATCTTGAAGGTTTTAATTATGATTTTAATGCAATAAACAAAAAAACCTTTTTAAAAAAAATTACTAAAAAATTTAAACTTAAATCTACCTATTATTTTAACTTTCAACAACTTTTGCATTTTTTAAATGATTTAATTGAGAGTGATTTTCCTTTTGAGCAAGGCCGGTTTTCACTTCTACTTCAAAAATTACTTTATGCTTATAAAAGCTATGAAATTAATTGGCACTCTTATCCAAGACCGATTATATATAATTTCTTTATAAAATTCTTTAGCCGATTAGTTGGATATAATGTTAATTTAAAAAAATTAAGCTACTGGGCTATTCCAGAATTAATTTGTAATATCCACAATTCTCTTTTGGGATTATCAAATAAAATAATAATCATATTTACAAACTTGGAATCATCAAATAAAGGAAAATCTAATAAGCAAGTTTCAAATGCCTACTTAATAGAAACATTTAATGGAAAACTGAAAAAAATTTCATTACTTGATAAATCCGATGTTATTTCAGGTAATCAACTAAATTCCTTATCTGATATTAGAAATAGATTATCTTCTAAAATTGGATATATATCTTCGGTAATCAATATTGATAAATCGTTACTAAAATTAGTAGTTCAAAACTTTTTTTTAAACTTAAATAGATTTAATCCATTTGCCAAATTAATAACTATAAGAAAATTTCAAAATCAAAATTACTTTAATATTTATCCAAAAAACACTTTAGTTCAAAAATTAAAAATCAAAAATTTATTACCAATTTTGATTGATAAATATGAATTTTAAATCTTAAGAGGGAAAAATATATGGAAAATAAGAAATGGATTATTCTTTGCATTTTAGGTGGAACTTTAATGATTATTGGGTGCGCTACAGGTAGTATTGTACTTTATGAAGTAATTCATAATTTAGCCTTAGGTTATATTGGAGAAGAATTGGCAACAATTTTTTCAATAATTTTAAAAATCTTTGGATATATAGCCGCAGCTGGTGGTGCTTCAGTTATTATTGGCGCTTTAATAGTAGCAATGGGTCGTTATAGACTTGGGAAATTTATTATTGGTCTCGGAGTTGGCTTAGGATTGATTAGTTTAATAATATTTATAATAACAGGTATAATTGAGGGTACAATCACAGGATTTTTCATAGAGTTAATAACAGAATTAATCGCTTTAAAGGGCGGTTTTGGTTTTACTGGAGCAGTTCTTACATTTTTTTCTAGAAGGCAATTAAAAAAGGAAGAAAAAGAAGATTAAATTTATTTTTTTTTTTAATTTTAAGCATAAAATGTAGGAATTAAAATATTCTCATAAACAATTAGAATTTAAATATTAGCGCAATTTATGTTAAATATATTTTTTAGCAATTAAATATTCAGCAGATAAAACTCCACCTCGCCCTGCGCCTAACTCAGTATTATGACTTAGAACAGTAAATTTTAATCCGTTGATAAAATTCGTCTTTTCTATTCCACCAACATAAGTTCTCATCCCCGTTTTTTCATCCCCTTTATTATCAAGGTCAATTCTTGGTTGAGGTCGATAAGGGTCATCGAAAACCTTTATTGGGTGTTCAGGAGCATTTGGTAAATCTAGACCAGCTGTTTGTCCTTCAAAATCTCTCAATGTTTGTTTAATTTCTTCAATATCTTCAAATTCCTTAACTGTTTCTATAAAAACACTTTCCATATGACCATTTATAGAGGGTACTCGATTACACTTACAATCGATTAAAAATTCAAGATCATGTATTTTATCCTCAATTATTGTACCAAAAATCTTCTTAATCTCTCTCATTACTTTTCTTTCCTCCCTTTCTATATGAGGAATAACATTTGCAATTATGTCGTAGCTAGCAACACCAGGATAACCTGCTCCTGTAATTGCTTGCATGGAAACCATATGAACACTTTTAATACCATATTTTTTTAAAATAGGATATAATGAAATTGCCAATCCGATAGCTGTGCAATTAGGACCAGGAACAATAAAACCTTTCCACCCACGTTTCTTTTTTTGAATATCTAAAATTCTATAATGCTCTCCATTAACAATAGGTAAAAATATTGGAACATCTTCTTCATATCTATAAGCAGCTGCTGTACTTATCACAGGTTTACTTGTTGCAATTTCACCCTCAATTTCTCGAGCATACCCTGAAGGAATTGCAGAAAAAACAATGTCAATTGAATTTAGATCTAAATCTTTAATATCAGTAACTGTCATTTCTTTTATTTCCTCTGGATATTTATAACTCGTAAAGCCCCTGATTGATTCCCCAAATTTTTTGCCAATCGAGGCGTGTCCATGCAATGATATGATTTCAAACCAAGGGTGTCCTATTAATGCTTCCATAAACTGCTGTCCCGCCATTCCAGTGGCACCAATTACGCTCGCTCTATATTTTTTAGGCATAATTTTTCTCTACTCAAATTTGAACATAATGAAATTTAAAAAATACTATATTATTTTATTTTTGAAGAAAATATTTAAAACTTATTTTCTATTTATATTGTTAACAAAAATTTCTAACTGGGTTAAATTAAATCTCTTAAAAATTTTCCCAATTTAATGTAAATTTTTGAAGGATTGAGATATAGGTGAGAAAGATAGTAGATTCCATAGCACTTCTTGAATCACAAGCTGAAGACTTTGAAAATAAAGCAAAAATAGAGACGAGAAAAAAGAATTACGCAGAAGCCATCTTATTTTTTGAAGAGGCTGTAGATATCTATCTCAAATTAAATTGGGATGGAAAAATAAAGATGTTAGAAAAAACGATTGAACGTCTTCAAAACGTTATTGGATTTGAAAACAACAATCACTTAAACTCTGATTTTATCAATATTAAGCAAGAAATGGAGAATAAATCAAATAATCTAACCAAAACAAAAGAAGTACCAGAAGAAATTAAACAGAAACTTGCAAAAATTGAAATGCTCGAAAGAAAAGCAGATAATGATGAGATACAAGGGAATTTGAAAAGAAGTTTTGATAGGTATCAATTAATCTTGGAATTAACAACTGATATTAATTCTTTAGAACAATTTAATTTTGAAAATAAAATTGTAGGAATTAAAGACAAAATAAATAAATTGACTGAAAGGTTAAAGTCCAATTTATAAAAAAAAATTTATTCTTTGTGTTCTTTAATATTTTAGATATAATGATTAATCCTTTCGCAAATTTTTATCGTGTCCCGACATCTCAAGAACTTCTAGATATTGCTTTTAGTAGAGCTATGAAAAGTAGTGCGGCAGTATCTAAAAATGCCCCTAAAATATTAAAAGCAAGAAAAAAAGAAATTAAAAGAATTCAAGTCGCAATCAAAGAAATTATAGATAGAATTTTAAAAATTATTAAGATGGTCCCGATTATCCAGGAAATACCCGAATTCTATCGAGAATTGGCCTCATTAATCGTTAATACTGATGAATTAAGACTAACTCTAGGAAAATTAAATGGTATATTGCCTATCTTAAGTAAAATTGAAAAAGATTATAAAACTCGAATTAAAAATTCAGAAATCCCCAAAGAAATTGCGAAATATAGACGAGCAGTATTTGGAAGAATATCTTCAATAATAAACAAACAAAAAAAAAGTTTAAATTATTTAAATGAAATTAGAGGAGAATTAAGAAGAATACCCTCTATTGATTATGAAATTCCTTCAATAGTTATTGCCGGGTATCCTAATGTAGGAAAGAGTAGTCTTGTAAGATTAATTTCGTCAGGAAAACCCGAAGTTCAACCATATCCTTTCACAACTAAAAAGATAATTATCGGACATCATATAGTAGAAAAAAACTATGATATGACTAAACTCCAAATAATTGATACTCCAGGGATCTTGGATAGACCTATGTCAAAAAGAAATAAGATTGAATTGCAAGCAATACTAGCTCTAAACTTGATTTCTGATGTTATAATTTTCATATTTGACCCTACTCCTGCTTGCGGATATGATATTGATTGTCAGGTGGATTTATATTATGAAATTTGTGATAATTTCTCCAAAGATGGCAAAATACCAATTATCTTAGTTTTTAATAAAATGGATCTGGCTAATGAGGAGGAAATTCAATTTTTAAAGAATAAATTAAATTTAAATGAAGATGATTTTTTTCTAATTAATGCTTTAATAAAGGATGAATTCGTAAATAAATTGATTGAATTCGTAATAAATAAATTGACATAATCTAGGTCCTCCTATTTAAGATATTATTGATTTATGTCTTTTTTTTTAAAAAAAATAAAGTAAAGCTATATATATAAGAAAAATAAATGTATTTTCGTTATATCAAAAACCAATTACTATCCTTAAAACAATGCAATTAGAGATTAAATCACTTTACAAAAATTTTTTTGATTTTGTTATTTGGGATGTAATTAAACCATTATTTAGTGGATTATCAATTAATATTCCTTATAATGAATTAAAAAAATCTGTTGGTAAGGTTTTTGTGGAGGGAGCTTTACATTATAAAGTCAATTACGACAATATTTTGGAAATATTAAAGAAATATAATCTCCCAATTGCTATTATAGATTATATTATTGATTTATTATCAAAATTTGCTAACCAATTAGATAGTTACTTCTTAAAAAACGTAAATGATATAAATTCAGTATATAAAGGTAAAGAACTCGAGAATATTTTACATGATTTTAATAATATTATTAATGAATACATCTTAATTTCCTATTTCGATTTAATCGTATTAAAACAAGCAACTTCTTTACTCGTTTATGCATCTGATCTTTCATTAGCAGATATATATCAATGCAGAATGGAATTTACAGAGCTACTTAGATCAGCTTTAGTTAAAGATACATCGTTAATAATTGCGGAACTACTAGAATCGATAAGAGAAAAATTGAGTAGTATTACTGATAACGAAAAAATAATTAATTTAATTATGATTCAATTAGCTAGTTTCTTTGAGTGGTTAGTATCTTCTGATGATTTTAATACAATTATTCCCATAATGAAGGAAATTCTCTCGCATGAAGTTATTAATTACCATCAAGTTTCTTCCTTAATTCCATCTAATAATTTAAATATTATAACTGAATGGTTTAAACAACAGGTAATTGAAATACCAATAATTCTTTTACAAAAATCTTTATCTAATGATTTCACATATGAATGTGGGAACTTAAAACACGATATTTTAGAGATATTCAAATTATTTATAAACGGAACAATAACATATGATATTCTCGAAAAGAGATTACAAGAAGTTGGAAAAAAATTAGGTTTGGAAAAATTATATAAAATTGAAGAAAATATTTTTGAATTTTTAGAATTAGATCAATCCCTAGATTTAGTGAAATCTTACCCTCTTCAAAAGATACGCACAAAATTCAACTTTAATTTACCAAAATTTCAAAAACGAGAAAATGATCAAAAATATATTGAACAAGTAAATTTAATCATTCTTTATCAAATTTATAATAACAGTTTAACCTATTGTAAGTTTATTGAAGAAGAAAAAGCCATTGACCCATCATTAAAAAGATTAATCCAATATATAAAGAGCAAGATTCAAATTACCGAGACTTTATATATCTAGATGATGATTCTTTTTTTAATTTCACAATGGCTTTAAGAAATTAAAATATTTTATGTGAATAGTTGAAAATATATATGACAGACAAGAGATATTTGCTAGGACTTGACATTGGAGGGGCAAATACTAAAGCTGCGTTAGTGGAATTTGATAATAAAAAGTTAAACAAAATTTTTACTGCTATTAGGTATTACCCATTTTGGGAAAAAACCATAAAAGAATTACCTAATATGCTAAGAAATTTAAGCACACAACTGTTAGAAAAGAGTAATATTGATATCAATGATATAAATAAAATTGCAGTTACTATTACAGCCGAGTTGTCTGACGCTTTTCAAACAAAAAGGGATGGGATTCAAACCATCTCAAAGGCGCTAAAAAGAGTCTTCGAGTCAGATAAAATAATGGTGATCAACAATCAAAATATATTCCTTAAAGTTCAAGACGCGTTGGAAAATTATTTAAATGTTGCTGGAGCAAATTGGGTTGCAACAGCTCTATTTATCGGCTCTTATAAGCCGGAATGTATTTTAATTGATGCTGGCTCAACAACTATTGATCTTATTCCGATTAAATATGGAAAACCTCAAACAATTGGTAAAGATGATGTTTCAAGAATAATGAATCACGAATTAATTTATACTGGTGCATTAAGAGCAACCATTCCCTCAATAACTCATTTTATTCCATTTAAGGGAAAAAGTTGTAGAATTTCATTTGAAAAGTTTGCATTAATTGCAGATGTTCATCGCATTTTAGGGCATATTACCGAAGAGGAATATACTTGTGATACTGCAGATAATCGTTCTAAGTCCTTTGATAATTGCTATGCTCGACTTTCACGTATTATATGCAGTGATTTAGAGCAAACTACAAAAGATGAGTTGAATTCAATTGCCAACTATATATATCAAGCTCAGCTTAAAATTATTATGGATGAAATTCAGTTGTTTATGGAACTAACATCTTATAGACTGCCAGATTTAACGCAAAATCCATTATTTATTACAACGGGTTTAGGTGAGACATTTTTAATAAATACTGCGCTAAGTAATTTAGGATATAATAATATGGTAAGCTTTTCAGACATAATCAAGTTTCCAGATAACGTGATATCCTCCGCTATTGCTGTTGCGGGGGCATTAAATCTATTTATATAAAAAATTGTTGATATTTATAGATGATTGATAATGTTCTTCTATTTAAAATCGGAGGAAAAATAATCGATAACAAGACTGATTTAGATAATACTATCTCCCAATTACGTGCCATTAAAGAAATTAAACCGTCGATAAAATCAATAATTCTAATAGCTGGAGGGGGCTCTAATGTTGATGAAATTCGAAAATCCTATAAAAGAGGAGAAATCAATGATGAGGTTGCGCATTGGCAAGCAATTAAAATTATGGATCTGAATGCTATAAAAATTCAAGATCTCAATAAAGATTTTACTCTTACTGATTCATTCATTGAATTAACAAGGTTAGTGTCGTCATCTGGACAGTTTAAAATAATTAATTTTCCAACCTTTAAATATCTAAAAAGAAATGATGAGCTTCCCCATAACTGGAAAACTACTTCAGATTCGATTTCATATTTTATAGCCAGTAAATTGAATCTCTTAAAATGTTTTTTAATTAAAGATCTAGATGGAATTTATCTCAAAGACGGTAAAAAAATAATAAAGAATTTATCAATAAATGATTTTCAAAAATTTCAAAAAAACGATCTATTATTCAATCCTATAATCTATGGGATTAAAAAGCAATTTTTTTCTCTAAAGAAGCAATCAACCCCGATTGACTCATATTTATTAACTTTAATTAAAGAGTATAAATTAGATTGTATTATATTAAATGGAAAAAAGCCATCTACAAATATTACAAAATATTTTCAATCTATAAACGAAGATGAGAAAGTTTATACAAAATTATACTGCGACGCTTCAAGGTAGCGGAGATATCACGCATAGATCAAACCGAAAGATTAATCTCTTTAAAGCATTGACAGCAAGGAATCCCTATAATAATTTTATTTTTATAAGTTTTTGATTTATGCATTAATTTTAACAAATTTTCTTTTAATTTTTTCGCAAATTTAGTTTCTTCAAAATAAAACCTCATTAAATCATCTTTATGATTTTCTCCTTTACAAATAGGACAAATAGAATAAAATTCTAAGAAATTATCACAAATTTTCTTTTCTTCATCAGATAAGGCTTCATAGTCCTGATTAACAGCAAATGTATCTTCAAATAATATTTCTTGTATTCTTTCAATATCTACTAGCATTTGCTCTCTAATCAAAGTTATAGTGTCAATATCTCCCTCATGATTTTCCTCTGATTCAAATGGATTCGAAGAAAAATAAGACATATCTATAAATATCCATATATTTTTAAAATATGAACTTATGAAAAACAGGTTATTAATATGAACCATTAAAATTAAGTAGTTTTTTATTCATATATAAGAAAATGGTCATAAAACATATAAAAGAAACCGAATTTCAAACAAGTTCTGAAATGACGGTCTAATGGGCTTATTTTAATATCATCTACACATGTATAGATTTATACATTTTTCAATTTCGAATTATACAGAGAGATAAATCGATTTATACAAAGATATAAACTTGTGAAAAATGATAAAAGCAAGGTTTAGAAAAGTGCTTGGCTTCGCTTGATTCCAAATGGACAAGTTTAATAGAGAATCTTATACTAAAAAAAAAAATTATTAAAGGAGGTAAAGCTGGTTCATCCTAATAATATTGAGTTTATATAAACTTTAAACGAATAGTTAAATAGTTCAAAGAAGATAAAATTTTTAAGATCAAAAATATATCTGTCCAAAAAAAAAATAAATAAAAATATTAAGTGATTAGTATAATGAGTGAAGAAAACGAACAAAAGCAGAGTAAAATCCAAGTGAGAAGAATTGGAAAACGTAATATTTTGTCCATTCTCTTCTTAGGAACCGCAGGACAAATTGCCTGGGTTGTTGAAAATAGCTGGTTCAATACATTTGTGTACGATCGGATTACGACCGATCCAACACCGATTGCGTGGATGGTAGCAGTAAGTGCAATAACTGCTACTCTTACCACAATTTTAATGGGCGTTCTTAGCGATCGAACTTCTGGGAAATGGGGTAAAAGAAAACCTTACATTGTCTTTGGATACATTCTTTGGGGCGTAATAACAGCAATCTATCCAATGGTAGAATGGATTCAAACGATTGGGATTGCTGTTATAATGGTAATCATTACCGATGCAATCATGACCTTTTTTGGCTCAACGGCAAACGATGCTGCGTATAATGCTTGGATAACGGACATAGGACATTCGAGTAATCGTAATCGAATACAAAGTATTAATAATATAACGGTATATATTGCAGCTATGATTGCATTTGGTGCTGCAGGAGTAATTATAGATATCTTCGGGTATTTCGTGTTTTTCTACATTCTAGGGGGGATAGTAACTTCCACTGGTTTGATTGCTGCATTTTTAATTGAATCTACTCCAATAAAAAAAGATGAAATTAAATTTGAAAAGTCATTACTCAAAGAATTTGCTGATCTCATGAATCCTAAAATTCTGAAAGAAAATCGCATTCTTTTCTTGCTGTTTCTGTGCATGGCTTTAGCGGGTATAGGAAGCCAAGTTTACATGCCTTATCTCTTCATATTCATGGAAAATTACGTTGGTTTCTCAAAAACGGAACTAGGTCTTTTTATGGCGCTTTTCTTGCTTCTCACGATAGTCGTATTGGTTATTGTGGGTATTTTTAGTCATCGATTTAACCGCAAGACTTTGGTCGTAATTGGCTCGATCTTGGGGGCAATAGGAACGATTATATTAGGGTTCACATCATTTCTAGTTAAAGGAAATAGTTCTCTAGCAGTAGTGATATTCCTCCTTTATTTTGTGGCAACTATACCAGCGCTAATATCTCAAGTTGCGCATGGAGGGTGGCTTCTTGATAAATATCCTGAAGGAGATATTGGAAAATTTCAAGGCATTCGCATGATTTTCATGGTTCTATTACCCATGGTTATAGGAGCTCCGATTGGATCGGCTATCATAAGCACATTTGGAATCCCTATAGCTGATGGATACATTCCGACACCTGAGATATTCATTTTTGGAGGGCTAATTTCGCTATTGTCGGTGATTCCAATATTATTTATTAGTAAATCCGAAGGACAAATAAAACTTGATTAATTTCAGTGATTTATCAACATTTTAAAATATTTAAATGGGAAAAATCTTGAATTCATTAGAAAAAAAAGAGATTCCAAGACCAGAATATCCCAGACCGCAATTTGTTAGGAAAGATAATTGGATAAATCTTAACGGAGAATGGAATTTTGCCTTTGATGATTCAGACACGGGCTTGAAAGAAAGATGGAACAAAAAGGAACAAAAAGGTAAATTTGACAAGAAAATTGTCGTTCCGTTTTGCTTTCAAAGCAAGTTGAGTGGAATAGAAGATACATCTTTTCACGATACTGTTTGGTACCGAAAAGAATTCGCAGTACCCGAAGAATTTATGAATGAAAGAGTTTTATTGAACTTTGGAGCAGTAGATTATTCCTGTGCCGTTTATTTAAATGGGGAATCAATAGGAACGCACGAAGGTGGATATATCGGATTTACTTTAGATGTGTCCGATTTTATAGAAAAAAACAACGTCCTCGTTGTAAGAGTACAAGATCCGAGTACAGATTTAGAGATACCTAGGGGAAAACAATTTTGGTACGAAAAATTACAACACATTTTCTATCCTCGCGTCACTGGGCTCTGGCAGACAGTCTGGTTAGAAGCCGTTTCCAGAGATTATCGCATTGAAGGGTTGAAATTAACCCCAGATGTGGATAAATCTAACATTATCATTGAGTGTGAAGTTGATGGAGTTGGAGTAGGTTTCCCTGAGCTATCCTTATTAGCAGAAATATTTTTTGAGAACGATAAAATCAACGAAATTGATATCAGTCTAAATTCTCTTGGAAATGCAAAAATAAAAAGGGATAAAAAGTTAATCAAGGCGAAAAGTCTTACCGGAAAGTTGGTAAATCCTAATCGATTTAAATTTAAAATCTCAATTCCTAAAAACGCATTACATTTATGGGATGTAGAAAACCCCAACTTGTATGATATTATAATAAAGATATGTAATAAATCTTCAAAAGAAATTCATGACGAAGTAAAGTCCTATTTTGGCATGAGAAAGATTTCTTTATCGGAAAGCCCAGAAGAGGTATCAAAACTGAATGATGAGCAAAACGATATAGTGAGTTTTAATCGACAAGTTCTATTGAATGATACACCAATCTATCAAAAATTATTTTTGGTTCAAGGATATTGGCCAGACGGTTTATATACAGCGCCTTCAGACGATGCAATAAAGTTAGACATACAATATATAAAGGGTTTTGGGTTTAATGGATTAAGAACTCATCAAAAAGCGTTTGATCCCCGGTTTTTATATTGGTGCGATAAAATGGGCGTGCTGGTTTGGGGCGAAATAGGAAACGCTTATCAATTCTCTACACGATCTCAACTAAGATTAATCAATGAATTTGCAGCTGAAATAGAACGAGATTATAACCACCCTTCGATCATTGCCTGGACGGTTTTAAACGAATCCTGGGGCGTCCCCGGAGCAGATAGAGATGAAAGAAAGAGAGATTATACACTCTCTTTATATTACTTGATGAAATCTATTGATCCAACGCGCCTCATTGTTGATGATGATGGCTGGTTTCATTGTGTAAGCGACATGTGCACAATACATTATTATTCGGCGGGTGAATTCATTCCTAAATCGTTTGAAGACGGGATACGGAGTTTTAAAAAAGCAAGACCTAAAATTTATCTCAAACCTTATGAATATAACGGTGAGCCAATAATATATAGCGAAATAGGTGGTTTTGGCTACGATTTACACGGAGAGATAAAAGAAAAGTGGGGTTATGGAAATACATTACAAGATTCAGAAGAATTATATACAAAAGTCTTAGAATTATTGAAGGAATTCGATAAAAGAAAAGAATGGATTCACGGCTTCTGCTATACAGAACTCTACGACCAGTTTCAAGAAATCAATGGCTTATTGACATTTGATAGAGAACCTAAATTTGAACCGTTGAAATTGAAAAAAGAGTTGGATAAGATGTTCTATTAAATATTAATGAGCTATCACGCATAGATCAAACCGAAGGATTAATCTTTTTAAAGCATTGACAGCAAGGAATCCCTATAATAATTTTATTTTTATAATTTTTTGATTTATGCATTAATTTTAACAAATTTTCTTTTAATTTTTTCGCAAATTCAGTTTCTTCAAAATAAAACCTCATTAAATCATCTTTATGATTTTCTCCTTTACAAATAGGACAAATAGAATAAAATTCTAAGAAATTATCACATATTTTCTTTTCTTTATCAGATAGGTTTTCATAATCCGGACCAACAACATATGTATCATCAAATAATATTGCTTGTATTCTTTCAATATCTGTAATCATTTGTTCTCTAATCAAAGTTATAGTGTCAATATCTCCCTCATGATTTTCATCTGATTCAAACGGATTTAAAGAAAAATAAGACATATCAATATTTTAGAAAACAATTTAATTAAATAAATTTTAGTTTCTCTTTTCTTTATTCAAATTGGGAACTACTTTTTTTTACTCTTTTTTAATTCTTGCTTTATTTTTTCAATCTTGGTATTTTCAATCCAATAACGAATTTTTGATTTCGATAATAATGATTTAATTCGATTATTTAATTTTCGGAATATTTTCTTGTCAGCTTCAGATAATTGCGGGATCTTTTCTAAAGAATAATCTTCTTCAGAAGGTATAGTTAGTTCTTCTTCTGGTAATGGAATTTGTATCTGCTCTTTTTTATCCAATAACTTCTCTCTTAAAATTCTTTTAATATTTTTTCTCCAGCCCTGTATCCAGGGAAAATTTTCTTTAACTTTTGGGTCTTCGATTTCAATATCAAAACGTTTAACTATTATTAGATCCTCAGGACAACTGTTTTGGCATGCTCCGCAATATATACAATCATCTTCTTTCACTGCAATTTTTCCGTATTTCTTAACATCTTCGGCAGTTTCAGGAATAAAAAAAGATTCGGTGGGACAAATATTCACACAAGCCTTGCAACCTGTTGGATCGCATCGATGAAGCATATTTTGTTTAATTATAACCTCTCCTTTAATCGGAGATTCTATTTTAAAACATTTTGTTGGACATTCTTTTTGAATTTTTAAGAAATCTTTAATATGATTTCCATCTTGAACTTTTAGACATAAATTACAAATCTCATTTTTGATGTCTTTAATGCATTTTTTAAGGTCAATCTTAAAAAAAGGTTTAAGCTTTGGATATTGGCTTAAAATTAATTGTTCTTCAGGTTTAATAGTTGTTTCATATACATCATTTATACAAACAACAGGACATAACATGCAATAACAGCATTTATCATAATCAATTATGATATAAGGTGCATTCTCTATAATACCTTGTGCGATTTCAGGAACTGGACCTAATTCAATTGCGTCTGTGGGGCAAACTAATTTACAAAAACTGCATCCAACACATTTATTCAAATCATAAATTAATTTTTTATTAACATCTTTAAATTTCCAAAAAAAAACTAATTTCTCGTTTTCAACATCTGTGGCTTTTAATATATCATCGATCTGCTCTTCTTGAGCATTTAAATCTTTAGATTCTTTATCGTTAGATCTCGAAATTATAATCAGAGTCCAATCGTTTATGAAATTTACCAGTTCCAATTAAAATATAATATTTACTAAATAAAAATTTCACTTCTATAAATTTTTAATTAGCCCCACTAAAATAAGCTTCTTAAAATTATGTTTTTAGTAACATCGAATAAGGAAAACTAATTTTTTTTTAATTAAAAATCAAAAAACCAATCATTTTCATCTTCTTTCCATAGAAAATCCATCAATTTAGACATATCTTTTAATAAAATTTTAATTGAAATTTCACTTTTTGCCTGTTCTATCTCATCTCTCTTGAGATAAAACATCTCATCAATTAGATTTTCGATATTAAATCTCCCAAAGAACTTTTCTGGACTGAAAAAGAAGGTTGATAAGATCTCCTTACCTTGATTTCTATATACTTTAGATAAACCTGATTCTTCATTATATAACATATCTAAATTTTCCTTAATTTTTCCCAATAAACACTCTTTTCTTAAAATAATATTATTTCGTTTATAATCTAAATTTTTAAGTTCATTATCTAATTCTTTAATCTTCTTACCTAAGTAATGAATTTTTTCGGATTCATCCTTAAACTCATCTAAATCTGCAAAAATTTCAGAAATTTGCTCATTGATTATATCTGATTTTTCATCTTTTTGATCTAAATTGTGTGTAATATTGAAATAGTTGGGAGATAAATCAATGTGTATTGAAATATTATCTTTTATCTTATATGCTTTCCCCTTTTTACCAGAAATATCAAATTCCTCTACGATATAAAATTTTTTAAGTAATTCCATCTGACTGTGAACTGCTTGTCTTGAAATTTTTAAAGTATCAGATAATTCTTTAATAGTTAATGGAACCTTCGCAGTCTTACTTAAAATTGCTCTTCTTGTAGGATTTCCTATAATCTCTAAAAAAGTATCAAGATTTCTTTCCTTCCTATTTTTTATTTCTTTTATAACGATTTTATCCACCTTTTTTTATTACTGATTTTTCTTAAATTTTAACCATATAAACTTTCTTCTGGACCCACCGTTCTCTTAGCTCTCATATAAGATTTCGTATGTTCATCTGCACGCTTCAAAATTTTGTCAATAGCTTGTTCAAAATGCTTTTTTTCAATTTTAATAGTTTCGATTTTTTCCTTTTCTTCATTTAATATTTGCTTTTGTAAAACTGCTTCTCTAATGGCCAGTAATGTAGCTTCTTCACTTATTGCTTGAACATCTGCACCAGTATAACCATCTAATTTTTCTGCTAATTTATCTATATTTACATTATCATCAATTGGCTTTTCTTTTAAATGGATTTTAAAGATTTCAATAAGCGCTTCCTTATCCGGTAAATTAATTTGAACATGTCTCCCAAATCTTCCTGCTCTTAATAGAGCAGGGTCTAACATATCTGGTCTGTTCGTGGCTGCAACTAATACAACGTCCCTTAATTCTTCTAATCCATCCATTTCAGTTAAAAGTTGAGAAATTACTTGTTCAGATACCTGAGAACCTATATGCATGCCTCTTATACTTGCAATTGCATCGATCTCATCGAAAAATATAATACAAGGAGCTGCCATTCTTGCCTTTCTAAAGGTTTCTCTAACGGCTTTTTCGCTCTCTCCAACCCATTTTGAAAAAAATTCAGGACCTTTTACGGAAATAAAATTTACTTCACTCTCGTGAGCTAAGGCTCTTGCTAATAATGTTTTGCCTGTTCCAGGTGGGCCAAATAGTAATATTCCATTTGGTGGTTTTGAATTCATATGCTTATATAGGTTTGGATATTTAAGTGGCCATTCAATAATCTCTTTTAATTGCTGTTTTGCATCTTCTAATCCGCCAACATCATCCCAGGTTTCTTTAGGCGTAGTTATTAATACTTCCCTTAATGCCGATGGTTCAATACTAGTGAGTGCTTGATTAAAATCCTCCATCGTAATCTGAATTTTATTTAAAATCTCTGCTGGTATTGGTTTCTCCATATCTATTTCAGGTAAAATACGCCTTAAACTTAACATAGCTGATTCTTTAGCTAATGCTTCAATATCAGCTCCTACAAATCCATGGGTTCTATCTGCTAATTCTTCTAAGTCAACATCCTTATATAAGGGCATTCCTCTTGTATGAATTTGCAAGATCTCATAACGTCCGTCTCTATTTGGAACACCAATAACGATTTCTCTATCAAACCTGCCTGGACGCCTTAATGCCTCGTCAATATCATTCACTCTATTTGTTGCTCCAATAACAATTATTTCTCCTCTCGATTTCAAACCATCCATAAGAGATAACAATTGAGCAACAACCCTTCTCTCAACTTCTCCAGTAACTTCACCTCTCTTGGGAGCTATAGAATCTAATTCATCAATAAAAATAATCGAAGGAGCATTTTTTTTCGCGTCTTCAAATATATTTCTCAAATTTTCTTCACTTTGCCCATAAAATTTACTCATTATTTCTGGACCTGAAATAGTTATGAAATGTGCATCTGTTTCATAAGCAACTGCTCTTGCTAATAATGTTTTACCCGTTCCCGGTGGTCCATGCAAGAGAACTCCTTTTGGCGGAGATATGCCCGCTCTTTTAAATAATTCTGGATGTCTCATCGGTAACTCAATCATTTCTCTAATTTTTCTAATCTCTTCATATAACCCTCCGATATCTTCATAAGTTACTCGTAATTTTTCAGCAGCTTCGATTTCTTCTACCGCCTTTTCTGAAACTATTATTCTAGTCTTAGTATGAATTCTAACTGCCTCAGCTTGAGGAGTAAATTTCGTAATCATAAAATCAAATCTTTGTCCCATTGCATAAAAACTAATGATATCTCCTTTTGTAACTACACGATTATCTAATAAATTTGCTAATGCTTTTGAATCCCTTATAACTACTGGCCTTCCAATTGAAGCAAACGTAATAGTTCCTGCCAGTTTAGCTTCTATTTTTCTTACAGTAACCCAATCATCAATAGAAGCGCCAAGATTTCGCCTTAATGAACTGTCTAATCTAATGATACTCGATCCAACATCTACTTGTCTGCCAGGATATAATAATCCAGCTGTTCTTTTGTCTTTATTCTCATTATAAACTTCAATTACATCTCCTGTTCCTAAATTGTGTTTTCTAGATATCAATGGATCTATACGTAAAATACCACGACCAGAATCTTCTTTTAATGCATCTGCAATCCTAAGATAATCCTTCTCTTTATTTTTCTTTGATATTGAACTCACAATTTTCACCTATAATATGATCTTTTAAATTAATTTAATTAAATTTCTTGTTAAGATTTAAATAAATATTAATTATACAAAAAAATAATTTTCCTATTTTTTTCTCAAATTTTTTATCTTTCCTTCGATTTTTTTCGTTTAAACTTTAAGCATGCAATACCGTTCTTTAATTCTAAAGTATAATCTTTGATATCAAGCTTTATAGGCAATTTAATTTCCTTATAAAACTTTCTACCATCTCTCTTAGCCTCTACTGTTAATTCTTCTCCTTTCTCATCAAAATTCAACTTAAGATCTTCCTTTTCAACGCCTGGAAGCTCTAAACAAATTTCAATTTGATCTTCAAAATCCGTAATTTCTGTATATGGTTCGATACTGGTTTTTAACTCTCTCATCTCTTCCTTACTTTCAGGTACTAATGATATTTTCCTTATCGTAGGTCGTTCTGTAATGAATTTCGGAATCCCTTTTAAGAATATAGAAAGCATTTCATCATCAACATCTCCATTTACCCTGATCTCAGGTTTATCCATCCCCGTTTGATAATGATATGATATAGAATACGACTTTGTATTATTCTTCTTGTAATTAAGATCTTTATCTAAATCAATTCTTGGAAACACTGAAAAATCCGAAAAACCGAAATCTCTATCAAAAAAATCCGAAAATCCTTCAAATAAATTGCGAAATCTTTTCATAAATTTCTTGTAATTCTCATCATATATATCATCATTCACTTTTTTTTACCTCCAATTTTTTCAATTATTAATTGTCAATCATTAATTGTCAATTAACCCTTATAAATGTTTCGATTATAAAAATAATATTCTCTAATGATAAATTGGATCTAAAAAACAAAGTTAAACAAAAAAGAATATAAAAATCTAACTAACCTTTTTCTAATTCAGCATGGATTTTTAATGAAAACATAGAAAGAGAGCTATTTCAAAAAAATAAAAATCTTCGAAAAATGATTATATTTTTGAGAAGAAAATTTTAATAGCGTTTTAATTTTTTTCCTTCAATTTTATTATAAATCTATAAACAGAACCCCACATATAATCATCTTCTCTTTCTTTTACCTCGAAGTTATTGGTATGTAACCAGTTTCTAAAAGCTTCCTTTGTTTTATTATCATAATCTCCAGTGATTTCTCCTTCATAGAATCCATCGATTTTTAAAATCTCTTTTACGGTTTTCATCACATCTCCCTCTAACTTGATAATGTCGTTGGGATCATCTCTTTGAAGCAAGCACATATCATAAATCTCAAACACTTTTCGCAGCTCATTGAGGGGATTAGGGTGCTCATCAACTCGAATGTCAATATATCTATCTGTACCTCCATCATATGCTCCTTTCTCTTTTACTATTAGAATTGCAGCTGATTCTCGACCTCTCTTATCACCACCTTGTTCTTGTCCGGCTTCTAATGTGGCAAATAATTTTTCTATCAAATCACCCTTAGTCTCCAGAAATGCCTTTGACATAGCTGATACGACCCGTTCTGAAGCCAAAATATTTCCTTGGCATGCATGGTTTTTTCCGATTATATGTCCCGCCCAATCAAAACATTCTTTTCCGGTAAATGATGCTGTGTTACCATAAGAATCTACAACACCTACCTGTCTTTGTTCTTTTAGATCATCATGCTCAATCAATTTTTCAATCGTTTCTTCAGCTGTGAGACCCTCTTTAAGTAATGATAATCCCTTAGGACCATAACTGGTATTAGCGTAAGCTTGAGTTGCAATTGCTCCAACACCTGCCTTTGCAAATGGGACTATTGCTCCTACAGCAACAAATTTTGATTGAATTGCAACACCCCATTCATTATTTTTTGGGTCATATGCCACAATTGAAAATGTCATAATAAATTTCATTTATTTTATTAGATCATATTTTAAAAATGAAATTATACTTTTAAGAAGTAGCATTAAATATTTGTTAAAAGTTATTTTGATGAATTTTAATAATATCAACACAGAAAACTAGATATTTACTATTTATTATTTTATCTTTGGAGTGATTTAGATGGAGATATATTTCCGAGAATTAAAAATTGAAGATATTCCTGCTATTAAAGATATTAGCAATGATATCTGGGAAGGCGATGATTATATTCCAGATGTTATAGAAGAATGGCTTCAACAAAAGGAATGTATAAATTATGGAGCTTTTAAAGATGAAGAAAAAAAAATTTTAATTGGATTTGGGAGGATTAAAATAATGTCAAAAGATTTGGTGTGGTTGGAAGGTGGACGAGTAAAATTTTCGCTTCAACACCAAGGGATTGGCAAGGAGATGATAAAATATGCATTGGAATATGCTAGACAAATTAAGGCAAAAACTGCTCAATATAGTACTTGGTCTAAAAATTTTGGTTCAATTTCGCTTGCTAAAAAATTTGGATTTCAAAAAAAGAAGATTATGAATATTCTTGAATCAGATATAAAAACACTCAAGCTAATTAACAAACCTTCTTCAGAAGTTGAGAATATCACAGCGAAAGAAGCATTAAAAATTTATAGAAATATACCAAATGGTCCAGGAGATGAATTGTGTGTTGGTTGGTCCTATACCCCCTTAAAATTAGAATATCTTGTTAATAAAAATTGGTCTTGGATAAGAAACTCCGGAGCGATTTTACAAAAAATTGAATTTAAAAGAACACACTTTCAAGAAGATCCAAAAAATAATGAAATTTGGATGATTATTTATGGAGAACCAACAGCAGTACCCGAGTTATTACAATATATTATTCAAATTGATCTTCAAACTAAAAATTTTGAGAAATTCATAGTTTTTTGTCATCCTAAAATTACAGCAATTATTAAAGAAATTGGATTCTCATATTATGACGATGATCCTTCCGGTGTGTTACTGTTTGAAAAACATTTGGGCTAAAAAAAACAATTTCTATATTTCAACTTGTAGTGAATGCTTTATAATAAGTGAAACAATTAAAATCACCTACAATAAAAAGAACTTACGTTGTATTACATAGCAGTATTAGATATATAATGAATATTTTAGAAAAAAAAAAAAAATTACATTTTTCTTAAAGATTTTTTATCAATTTTTCCAACAGAAGTTAAGGGCATTTGTTCAAGAATTTCTATTAATTTAGGTACCTTATATTTGGCTAAATTTTCTTCAGCAAATTTTAAAATATCTGCTTTTATTTCTTCAGAGTCTTTATATCCTTCTTTTAGAAGTACAAATAATTTTACTATTTCAGAGCCCGGACGGTCTGGGTCAGGAAGGCCAACGGTCGACGCAAGTTCAATTGCTGGATGTTTATTTATTTTATCGTCAACCTCAACACTGAAAACTTTATAGCCGCTAACTATTATCATATCTTTTGTTCGGTCAACTATTTTTATATAACCATCTTCATCCATTATCCCTACATCTCCAGAATAAAACCATCCATCCTTAAGAGCATTTTTTGTCTCCTCTGGTTTATTCCAATAACCCTTAAAAATTTGAGGACCCTTTATAACAATCTCACCAGCCTTTCCAATATGTACTTCTTTTTCTCTATCACTAACATCTACCAATTTGACTTCTGTATTTGGAAGAGGAACACCAACAGTTCCAATTTTTTTTTCCCCAAGATAGGGATTCATGGTAACACCGGGAGATGCCTCTGTCATACCGTAAGCTTCTAATACTTTACTTTTTCCAACTACTTCTTCAAATTCTTTGATACTTTCTGTTGCAAAAGGAGCTGCGCCAGAAATAAAACCTTTGATAGAACTGAAATCTAACTTTTTAAATTTTCGATTGGTTAAAAGCATTAAATAAAGAGTGGGAACGTTATATGCTAAGGAAATTTTACCTTCATATTCTTTCATTTTATTTGCAATATAAGCTGTATCCCTGGGATTAGCTACTAAGATTTGAGCTGCCGCGTTATATACAGTTTGTAAATTGAATTGTAATCCCGCTAAATGAAAGAAAGGAAACCCAGAAATATAATAATCATCTCCTGGATTAGCAGCTGGTTCAAACCAATGATAAATTAATTGCATCATCGATATCATATTTTCATGTGTAAGTATTGCTCCCTTTGGAGGACCGGTGGTTCCACCTGTATATTGAAGTAATGCAATGTCTTTTTTGGGATCAATTTTAATTTCAGGAGTTTTTTCACCTGAATAATTTGCTAAAATTTCTTTAAAGGTAAAGAATTTTATACCTTCTATTGGTACGACTTCACCGTAAGGAATCTTACCGATTTTTATTAATTGTTCTTTCATTTCAGGTTCTAAATCTAAAGTATCTGCAATATTTGTTGTTATTACGATTTTAACATAAGCCCCTCCCCTAGAAAGAGCTTCACGCACATTTTCTTCGTAAAAAGAATCCATTGTTATTAGAGCAACCGCTCCGCTGTCTTTTAATTGATAAGATATTTCATTTGATTTTAAAAGAAAATTCATCCCACTTTGAACACATCCAGCGTAAAAGGTTCCAAATAGGGCAATAATATATTGAGGACAATTAGGTAGATTTATTACAACTCTTTCACCCTTCTTAACGCCATTCTCTACAAGAAAATTAGCAAAACTAATAATTAATTTTTCTGCTTCCTGAAATGTTTTACAATCTCCTTGAAAATCGTAACAAAGGCTATTTGGAAATTCTCTTGCTGTTTTCTTCATCATATCAGCCAAAGACATTAACTCTAAATCAATCTCTGGCTTTACATGCTCATCATAAGATTTTAACCATATTTTTGAAGCATAGGGACTTTTTTCGTTAGAATTTTTACTCATTTTTGATCAATTTAAAAAAATTTTTATTGATTTTGATTAATTCTAATAATAAGATTTGCGATAAATTAATATTTAAAATTAACCAACTTTGAAGTTCGTTATACGGAATAATATTTAGAAATAAGATCTTCTATTATTTTTTCATCTAAATCAAAAAAAGTAAAAATTAATTTATCAATGTCTCTTTTATATAATTCTATTTTTTCTAAATCTTGCAAGGAGTTAGCAATTAATTCTTTTGAAAGTTTCCGAATAGTTTTATAAATGTCCCTTTTTTCTTGAGTTTTAAGATTCTCATAACTGATAATGGGTATCTCATTTTCAAGCTTACTTTTGGATCTTTTAATTTCTAATCCTTTCGCGTAAAAAATGAATTTCATTAATTTAGAATTTAAATAGGCAATTAAAAAAAGATAATCCGCTTTCTTTCCATCATTGTGTAAAAAATAGGTATCTGATGTGGCATAAAAAGGGACTCTTGCAAATCCAAATACATTTTCCTTTGAAATATAGGAAAAAAATATTTTCTTTTGGTTCTCATAATAAGGTTCTAAGTATTCAATTCCACTTTTATTTCTCAAGTTATGAATTTTAAAACCACGTCTTGGGAATAGCCAATTTCTTGGAGATTCTTTGCATTTAATCAAGGTGTTTTTCAGTTCATCTTCAAATTGATATAAATATCTCATTAAAACAGGATATTTTTTATCTGGGTTAAAATTATCAGATTGAAATTCAATCTTATCAAAAAATATCATCCATCCTAAATAATCATCTTCAATAAAACCATACGGACGAATGGCTCTTCCTTTATATATTTTCTTTAAGCGATTTTTTTCAAATTCATTTAGTTTTAAATGATCTTTTTCTATTTTGAGGAAAAAATCTCCATTTTTTCTAATGATATCCTCATTTTCCTTCAAAATAAATATTCTATCTTTAATAGAAATTATACCATTTCTTATTTGAAAAAAATCTTTTAGATAAATAACTTTCCCACTCTCATTTTTACATGTATTCTCGATTTTATCTATAATTACTTTTACCTCCCAAGGAAAAAGAAGATTCCAACTCCCTTTTTTTTTCAAATTTTGATTTGTTATCGCACTATCATAAGATATACAGTTAAGATCGGCAGATTGGAAAATAGAATTACAATCTTGAAATTTCGAGCTGTTCTTGAATTGAATAATTTTAATTTTTTTATCTATTTTATTTGTTTTTTCCTCGTTGTTTTTCTTTTGTAAGATGAAAATGCAATTATGCTGCCCTGGAGCGTCTTTAAAAACTTTCAAATTTGATAATTCTACATAAGTCTTGAGAAAGCATTCTTCTATAATATTGGGTTTTAATTTTGCTACACCTGTTTTTTCTCCCTTTTTTATCCAATAATTCGTCGTAATGAAGCATAATAAACCTCCAGGTCTTAATTTTCGAATACCTAAATGAAGAAACCAGTAAAATAAATCCATATTTCCACAAAAAAATTCTTTACAAATTGGATATTTACGAATATAGCCTTGGAATATTTCTGAAGCATAATTTTGTCCAAGATAAGGAGGGTTTCCTATTATTAAATCATAATTTTCTTCTTCACTTGATTCTAAAAAATTAGAATTTTTTAATTTAATATTGTTTCCAAATTTATTTTTTAGCAGATTATAATAATATTTATCAATTTCAAACGCTGTAATGTTTTTAAAACCATATTCAATGAGTGTTTCAAGAAAAGCACCATCGCCAGCCGCAGGTTCTAAAAGAGATAAATTAAAAACTTTAAAATCATCCAGTTTATTCTCCTCTTTAAACTCCTCCATAACCAAATTTACCATAAATTCAGTAATCGAGGTGGAGGTAAAATATTGACCAAAGTTTTGTTTCTGACTGGCTTTTAAAGTCATATTTGGAATTTAATTATTTTGTATCTTTTAAAATATCGAAAATATCTTCATATGATACTATAAAAATATTTAAAATCTATTAAAGTTCTAAAATTCTTTTAGATTAAATATATAATTATGTGAATTGTTTACTACATTTTTTTAATTCTATAGCTTATACACAATAAGTATAATCTTTTTAAGCTATAGGTCTTTTCTATTTATAGTAATACTGAATTATAAGAAAATCATACTAAATAATTGAAATGTTTTTTGTTTAAGGAAAAAATAAAATTTATGTTTGAACTGTTAAAATGACGCATTATAAAGCATATCCTTTTACTGCTATTGTTGGACAAGATTTAATGAAATTAGCTTTGTTATTAAATGCAATAAATCCAAAAATCGGTGGAATTTTAATAAAAGGTACAAAAGGAACTGGAAAATCTACGGCAGTAAGGGCATTAGCAGATCTACTCCCAGAAATTGAAGTTATAAAAGATTGCCCATTTAATTGCAACCCTAAGAATTTGAAAGAATCATGTCATCCTTGTCAAGATAGGATAATTGCTGCAGATTTAAAAGAAGAAGATACAGAATTTCGAAAAATGCGAGTGATAAATCTTCCAATTAATGCTACTGAAGATAGAGTTATTGGTACAATAGATATTAAGAAAGCTTTGGAGGAAGGTATAAAAGCCTTAGAACCCGGAATTTTAGCAGAAGCAAATAGAAATATTCTTTATATTGATGAGGTGAATCTTCTTGCCGATAATGTTGCTGATGTTCTGTTAGATAGTGCAGCAATGGGAATAAATATAATTGAAAGGGAGGGAATAAGCCTTCATCACCCATCAAACTTTATTTTAGTAGGCACGATGAATCCTGAAGAAGGAAATTTAAGACCTCAGCTTTTAGACCGCTTTGGATTAAGTATTGATGTAGACCGTATTGAAGATATCGATATGAGGGTTCTCATTACGAAATATGCAGAAGAATATCAAAATGATCCTAATGAGTTCTATAAAAAATTTATACAAAAACAAAAAGAATTAAAGAATAAAATAATAAATGCTCGAAAAATTTTACACTCAGTAGAGATTTCAGATAATCAGCTAAAAAAAATAAGTAAGATCTGTGTGAAATTGCAAGTTGACGGTCATAGGGCAGATATTACAATAAATAGAACCGCTAAATCAATCGCTGTATTCTATGGCCGAAAATTTGTAGAGGATGATGATATTAAGACAGCAGCAAAATTGGCTTTATCACATCGCTTAAGACGATTACCCTTTGAAGATAAAACATTAGATGAGAGCGAACTCGAAACCTTATTTGATAATGAAGAAAATGAAGTAAAAAAAGAATCAAATGATACCCAACAAGAAGAAAAACAGTTAGAAATGGAGCCTAATCAAATTGATTACAATCTGTTAAATAATATACAGAATGATAATCAAACTTATAATCTACGGGAAGAAACATTTGGAATAAAAGAAAATGTTATAGCCGATCAAATCATAAAGAATAAAAAAATAAGAGAGGTTATGAATACTTCTGGAAAAAGAGTATTACACCCAACATATAGCCCTCATGGGAAATATGTAGGTTCTAAGAAAAAACGAGAGATAAATATACCTAATTTGATGGATATTGCCTTTAATGAGACATTAAATGAAGCTGCTTTGGATGAACAAAACCTTAGAGCTTTTAAAAATGGTAATAAATTAGAAATAAAAGGAAAGCACATTCACATTAAAAAAAGAATGGGAAAATCTAGTTATTTAATTATTTTCTGTGTAGATGCCTCTGGATCTATGGGAATTAAGGACAGAATGGAAACTGTTAAAGGAGCAATTTATTCTATTTTACAAACTAATTATATTCATCGTGATAAAGTTTCTCTTATTGTGTTTCGTCAAGATAGTGCTGAAACTATTTTGCCACCCACCAGAAGTACTGATTTAGCTTATAAGTTATTAAAAGATATTCCTACAGGAGGGACAACACCTCTAGCGGCGGGATTGTTAAAGGCGTTGGATGTAGCTAAAGAAGAAATTCGAAAAAAAAGTGGTTATATCCCTCTAATTATTCTATTAACTGATGCAAGAGGCAACGTCTATTTTAAAGATGCAATTGAAGATGTATTAAAAATTGGCAAGGAAATTGCTCAACAAGAAATAAATTTAATTCTTGTGGATACAGAATTTTCAGATGTAAAATTGGATTTCTCTAAAAAATTAGCAAACGTTGCAAACGCCATATATTACCATATAGATCATCTAGATCAGGAAAATTTAAATGAAATTTTAACCATTGAAGGAATTTTTGAAAATATTTAACTTTTTTTTAGTGTATTATTATGGAAAAAAAAATTGATATTGATAGAAAAATCCCTAAAATCACACTTATTTCAGCTAGTATTTTTATGAAACACATAACCGATGGTATTCAAGAAATTTATAATAAATTAGGCAAAATATTTGAATTTAAGAGTTATTTTTTAAATGATGTAGATTCTGGAAAAGTCAAGAAAGAGGACTTTATCAAAGAAATCTATGAATCAGAAGTTATGCTCATTGACATTCGTGGAAATTGTCCTACTGTTGAAATTTTAGTTGAAACCTACAAAGAAATGGAAAATGAAAACCCTGAACTCTTTGAAGAAAAAACTATTGTTGCACTTGTTGGAGGTAATAGCGAAATTAGGAGGCTTACAAAGATGGGCCCCTTTTTGGCACGAAAAATACCAGCTCCTAAAGGAACAGAATATGGAATTGATGAGATACCCGATTTAACTGACGCGGTAAGGTTTGGGCAAAAAATGACTGAAATGATGAAATTATTAGGAAAAATATTACCAATTAAATCGCTTAGACATGCACGTTATTGGGTGCTAATGATGAACTATTGGGTTTATGGCTTTGCTGGGATGGCTTCAAATCATAAAAATATGATATTATTTCTTTTAAAACAATATTTAGGTTATAAGGACTTAGATGTACCAAAACCAGTGAAGATTCCATCTTACGGAATTTATGATATTAAATTGAATAAATATTTTAATAAAATTGAAAATTACTTATCTGAAAAACCTCTTAATCCGAGTAAACAAACAATTGGCCTTTTTTATTATGGAGGTCTTTATTTTGAACAATCATTACCTATTGTTGAGGAATTTACTAATTATTTATCAGATTATAATATAATTCCCGTGTTTTCAGATATTTTGACTAATGTGGAAGCACATGAGAAATTCTTTTTTAAAAAAGGATTAAAAATTGTTAGTTTAATCATAAATCTTCAATATTTTCAACTAAATGGCGGACCTCTGGGAGGTGATGGCTCAGTTACATTAGAATTATTCAAAAAAATGGATATACAACATTTCAATCCAATTATTCAATTTGATATGTCTTACGAGGAATATCAAAATTCACAAGAAGGACTTATTCCAATTAATCAAATAATTGCGGTAGTAATGCCCGAATTGGACGGACGAATCGAAATGCTAACAGTTGGATGTATGAAAAATTTGGGTTATTCAGAAGAGATACATTCAGATGTCTTAGAAGTGGCGCCATTACCAGAAAATATTCAATTCACCACTGAAAGAATAAAAAAATGGCTTAATTTACGAGAAAAATTAAATTCCGAGAAAAAAATTGCAATTATTATATATAATTACCCCCCTGGAGAAGATAAAATAGGAAATGCTGCATATTTAGATGTTTCAGAGTCATTGAGAAATTTATTAAACACATTAATAAAAGAAGGATATACTTTAGAAAGTTTGCCCGAAGATAAAAACCTTGCAGAAATTTTTATCAAAAATGGTTCTGTTAATAGTCCAAAATATACAAGTGTAGATAATTTTAATGGAAAACTCTTAAGTAAAGGCAAATATTTAGAGTATTTTAATAGTTTGCCTATTAACCTTCAACAAGAAATCATAGAATTTTGGGGTGAACCAATTGGAAAGATTATGATTGAAAATTCAAGCATAAAATTACCGATTATTCAACTTAAAAATATTTATATCTGTTTACAGCCTTCCAGAAGTACTGTTTCAGGAGATCCCAATGAGTATCACAATAAAAATCTGCCTCCTCATCATCAATATCTTACCTTTTATAGATATATCGAAGATATAATAAAAGCTGATGCGATAATTCACATTGGAACTCATGGTACAGAAGAATTTTTACCAGGAAAGGAATGTGCCGGAAACTGTAATGATTATAATCTTAATTTATTAGGGTCCTTACCGAACATATATTATTATCATATAACCAATACAAGCGAATCAGCCATCGCGAAAAGAAGGGCAAATGCAGTAATAATTAATCATGCAGGGCCTTCCTTTAAAAATTCTGATTTATATGAAGATCTTGAAAGACTTGAATCTTTAATCGTAGAATATCAAAATCAATTTTCATTAGGTACTTCTAGCTCCTTTGAATCAGTTAAATCAGAAAGAATTCAAGATCTAGAAAAAGAAATAGATGAAATTGCAAAAGACTTAAATTTAGAATATAGGAGTATTTCAGAGCTTGAAGATCTCTTGTATAGATATAAAGTCTCAATAATACCAATGGGGCTACATGTTTTAGGAAAAAATTATAATTTGGAAGAAAAGTTCGATTTAATACTAATGATTCTGATAAATTCTGGTGAAATACCTCCGGCTATCGAAAATAATGTTTCAAAATTTGGAATTAATGAAAAAGAGCAGTCAGAAAATATAAAAGAGTATCTAATGAATATTATTGAAAAATTATCCTCATTTGTTGAGATTAACAAGAATATAGTTAAAAAAATTAGTAAGGAATTGGAAACTGAATATGATTTAACTCAAGAAGACCACTATTTAATGATTGAATGGATAGGAAATCTCTTGAATAGAATGGATAATTCAATGGAAATGAGTAACATTATCCATGCATTAGAAGGAGGTTATATTGAACCGGGACTTGGAGGAGACCCAATAAGATCACCTCATATTTTTCCAACAGGTCGAAATTCTTTTGGATTTGATCCGCGACTTATACCAAACACAACTGCTTATAGGAGAGGAGGAGAAATCGCTGAAAAATTGATTCAAAATTATAAAAAAGAAAATAATAAATGGCCTGAAACTGTAAGTGTAGTTTTATGGGCTTTCGAAACGATGAAAACCGGTGGTGAAACAGTAGGGCAAATATTTAACTACTTGGGCGTGAGGGCTGTTAAAAATAAATCTATTTGGACTACTGAACTTGAGGTAATACCGCTTGAAGAATTAAATCATCCTCGAATTAACGTTATAACAACTATTTGTGGCATCTTTCGAGACACATTTCCATATATTTTAGATTTAATAAATCATGCAGTTGAATTGGTTTTTGATTTGGATGAACCTTTAGAGCAAAATTATGTAAAGAAATCAGCAATGGAATTAAAAGAGCAAGGTGCTGAAAATCCAGAAGCAAGAGTTTTTGGTCCACCTCCAGGCAAATATAATACAAATTTAACTGATATTATTTCTGCTGGTCAATGGGAAAATGAAAAAGAACTAATCGATGATTACCTTAATAATATGAGCTATGCATATATGCGAAATCAAAAAGTAAAGAGGAGCGTTAAAACATTTTCTGAAAATATAAGAAAAATAAACCTTATGAGTCAGATTCGGGATTCAAGTGAATATCATATAACGGATTTAGACCATTATTATGAATTTACCGGTGGATTAGCCAGAACCTATGAAGAACTAAGTGGTAAAAAGGCTAATATATATATTGCGGATACCTCCAGTAAAAAAATTAAAGTTGATACCATAGAAAAAAGCATAAAAGAGGGAGCAATTACAAGAACTTTAAATCCTCGCTGGATTAAAGGGCTGTTAGTTCATAAATACCATGGAGGACAAAAAATTGCAGAAAAAGTTGAAAATATATTAGGTTTGGCTGCAACAACACATAGTGTGGATAATTGGATTTGGGATAAATCATACGAACAATACTTCGAAAATGAAGAAATACGAGAGGCATTGATTGAAAATAATAGGTTTGCTATGATGGATATTATAAAAAATATGCTCCAAGCGGACCAAAGAGGTTATTGGGATGCACCTGAGGAAAAGATTGATAACCTAAAGAAGCTATTCCTAGAACTAGAAAATTGGGTTGAAATGACATATTAAATTAGAATAAAAAATTATGTTAATTTTTTGAAAAGAGCTTGGAATTCTGCTTTAACATTTGATAATCCAAGGGTTCCAAGTAAATGTATAGATCTTTTATTTAAGGAATAAAAAGAGCGTTGTTCATTACGTTTATATTCTTTTCTCTTTTCATTTTTAATGAAATTTTTCTCTCTCAGTATTTTTAGATGATAGTTTAATTTATTTTCTTGGACAGATGATAACAAATTTTTCAATTGGCTGAAAGATAAAGGTTGTTCACTTGCAAAGAGAGTTAGAAGAATTTTATATCGTGTCTTTTCGGAAATGATTTCTAAATCTTTTCTCACATTCTCAAAGTTTTTGGGGGTCTGTATTTTTTCTCACTCCTATGGTTTTTAAAAAAAGTTTCATTGTTTTCTAAGTAAAATATGAAAAAATTAATATTTAAATTTAACTCAAATCTGATTGAGTCAATTCATTTCAACATATAATAATTCAAAAGGATCAATGAATTTATAACCAATTTCATATAATAAAGGCAAAAAAATGGAAATCTCACATGATGACACATGGGAACAATTCTTAGATGAATTTCTAGAGATATTCTCTGGCGATGGATTTTTTAAGCATAAAATTTTCATATGCGGCTCATATATAAATGAAAACTTTGCGAATTTAAAAGAAATTCAAAATATAATTAATACTAATAGGAATTTGTTAGGTTTTTTTGAGAATCAATTTAAGAGAACTCATAATGAAAATTTGGTGTTTAAATTCGATTTATTAGCGAAATTTTCTGAAGAGATACTCATAGTAATTGAGCATGATAAGGGTGGACATATGGTAGAGATGGGAATAATTATTGCAATAGAAGAATTTCTAAAAAAAACAAAAGTGTTTGTGCTAAAAGATGCTCCGATTACCTATATGTTAAAAAGTGGTGGACTTTTATCTCCATTTTTTTCCGAAGAAAAGAATTTATATTATTTTCGGAATAATGATGATTTGAAATCTATCGTGTTAAAATTATATAGCATGAAATAACTTATCTTTTAAAAGTGTTTTGAAGTTATTTTTATTTAATTCTAATTAATAAATATCATAAATTATTATCTTAATCACTTAAAAAATTTTTAAATATTATTTTATCAATCTTGGACACCAAGTTATATAATAACTAAGGTAGTTAAAAAATGTCGAAAAAAGTTAAATATATTGATTTGTCAATACCTATAGCAAATGATACATTATGTGATCCTCCACTCACGACGCCTAAAATTGAATATAGCGATCATATTAGAGGAGCTGAAGAAATGGCTTTCGCATTTCCAAAATTGAAACCTGAAGAGCACTTACCCGATGGAAAAGGATGGGCGACTGAATTAATTACTCTATCAACCCATAGCGGGTCCCATATGGACGCTCCATGGCATTATGCTCCTTTGCAAGATAGAGAGATTGGGGAAAGAAAGGCAATGACAATCGATGAAATTCCACTGGAATGGTGTGTAGGACCTTTAATTGTTCTTGATTGTACCGATTTTGAAGAAGGTTATGTAATGACACCAGAAGATATAGATCAAAAATTAAATCAAATAAACCATAAATTACAGGAAGGAGATATCGTTTGTGTTCATACTAATGCTCCGAAATATTTTGGGACCAGAGAATATATAAATCATGGAGTAGGTGTTGGAAAAGAAGCAACATTACATATTGTTAGACAAGGCGTGCACGTAGTTGGAATCGATGCCTGGACGTGGGACGCTCCGTTTTTGATTACAGCGAAAAAATGGAAGAAATCAGTTAAAGAGAAAAAACCCGATCCCAGTATAATATGGGAGGGTCATTTTGCTGGTATCGAATTAGGATATTTCCAAATGGAAAAATTAACAAACTTAGACAAAGTTCCTCCCGTGGGAGCCACGATTTATTGCTTTCCTATAAAAATAACCGGAGCTAGCGGAGGATGGGTGCGTGCAGTGGCAACAATACCTAAGTAATTTTCAATAATAAATTTTTTTACTTATTATTTATAAAAATAAGATTTATAATACCATTCATCACTGTTTCCCCACTTAATTTTTCAACTAAATACTTGCAGATTATTATCTTTTTATTACCAACATTCTGGATCTCCACAATTTTTCCCTTATAAACTATTTCCTCATCAATATAAACAGGTTTTTCAAATTGCATGGTAATACTTTTTATTAATTTTATATCATCAACCCAATCAATTATCCACTTGGTGATAAAAGAAAATAAAAAATTACCAGCAATAACAATATTATCAAAACCCAATTTTTTAGCATAATTTAAATTCAAATGAAGCGGATTAATCTCATGAATCAATCTATTATACTTTCCGTATACTTTTTTTTCAATTTTTACTTTAAACGGAGGTATTTCTTGGCCAATTTCAATATTAATTGGATTTTTACTTTTCAATTTCATCTATCACCAGCCAATTTAATAAAAAATTCATGATTATCTATCGCATAAATAGTATCATTCTCGTCTAAAATAAATGTTTTAAAAACGACAGAATAATATGTTCCTTTTTTACCTGTTTTTTTAACCGGTTCCGTTAAATCAATTTTTACTTTATATTTTTTATTCAATAACATGGGACTATAAAATTCAACTTCCGAACTTGTATGTATAACTCCCGTAGCAAATTTTTGATAAAATTCAGGCCCAATTATAATAAAAAATTGACTTATTGCCCTGTTAGTTATGCTCATAAAATAACCCGGTGGGATTAATCTTCCTTTATAGCCCGTTTTTATTGCTACTGCATCATCTAGGTAAATTGAATTATTATCATCAATCAACTCACAGAATTTATTGATTTCTCTCTCATCTATGTCAATCTCTTGAGTTCCCATTTCTCTTACTACTTCTTTTATTCGAGTCTTAAATTTTTTTACTAATTGAGTTTTACTTCCCGCCATTATTTTACTTCTGTTAAATAATTGGATAATTTAATAAAAATTAAATTTAGATATTTAAAAAAATTCTTTATCTAACTTATTTGATAAATGGATTCTATAGAATTTTTTTTATTTAATATTTATACTTTTTTTTCTGAAATATAAATATATAATTAAGAAAAAAGAAAAAAAATATATGTTTGATGTAATAATTTCAGGAGCAGGACCAGCAGGGTCAAAATGTGCCGAAATTTTGGCTAAAAATGGTTTTAAAGTAGCTCTAATTGAAAGAGATATTAGTTGGCGAAAACCTGGTGGCGGAGGTTTAAGTGTAAGGCTTTTTAAATATTACCCTCAATTAAGAAGCTTAAATCTTCATAAAAAGCACACAATGAAGATGTATTCCGCTGATTTTCATAAATTGGAATATAAATATAAAGGATTTGAGGATTACTCAGTAGTAATGGATCGATTGGAATTAGATAATTTGATGAGAGAAGTTGCAGTTGACGCTGGGGCAGAACTCTTTGATAAAAATCTTTCGTTTGATTTTATAACTAAAAACCAAAAGAAAATTGGAATTAAAACAAAAACATCTTTAGGGATGAAAGAATATTTTGGAAAAGTGATTATCATTGCTGATGGAATGAGTTCTAAATTGGCAATAAAATCTGGTTTAAGAAAACGTTGGAAAACCGAAGACTTAGGTATATCAAAATGTGCAATAATGGAAGGGGAAAATTCAATGGATATTAATACCGTATATTTTTTTTACAAACCATTTTATGGCTATGGCTGGATTTTTCCTATTGATGAAAAACGCTTTAATATTGGTGTTATCACATTCTATGAAGATAATTATAATTATAATCCAAATAAACTTTATAATGATTTCTTAAAAGAACCAAAAGTAAAAAAATTATTATATAAATCAGATTATAAACAAATTTGGATGAGCTCTTTTCCCTTACCAAGTACAGGAGTATTAGAGAAAAGTTTATATGGAAATAATTTAATGATCGTGGGTGATGCTGCAGGTTTTACATCTCCAATAAGTGGAGAAGGGCTACATGCTTGTGTAGTATCTGGAAATATTGCAGCTGAAACAGCGATTAATGCTTTTGAAGTAGAAGACTTCTCTGAAAAGGCACTAAAAAAATACAAGTTTAATGCAAATATAAAAAAAATAATAAGGAATTTTAAATTAAAGCGCTCGCTTGCAGATTTTTTTTATGAAAAAGAGGGGAGCAATCTAAATACAATTTTTAAGTTGGCTGAAAACGATTTAAAATTTAGAAAAACGGTTACAGATATCTTTTTATTTAACGCGACTCCTCCAAAAGACTTTTTTTCAAGAATTAAAAATGCAAATTTTAAATTTTAATTTTTTTTTATTAAAAAAAAGTAATAATAATTCAACTAATTTCTCGTAACAATTCATCAATTAGGTCTAAACCAGCTAAAAAATATTTTTTTTCAGAACCAATACCAAGGCGTATATAGTTGTCCATCCCGAAACAGTCCCCGGCTACAACAAAAACATCCTTTTCTTCTCTGAGTCTAGTGGAGAGTTCTGTGGAATTGATTTTTATATTATACCGCAAAAATGCCATACCTCCTGCATGCGGGGGTATGAAATGAAAGAGCTCCTTATGTTTTTTAACCCATTCCACTAATGTACCTAGATTTCCACTCAATAATTTCCGATTACGACTTAATACTTTCTTCCTTAATTCGGGTTGCAATACTAAAGTTGCAACTCGTTGGCTAATAAGGTTTGTAGCAATAGTTGTATAATCACTATAACTCCATGCTTTCTCAATAAACTTTTTTGGTCCAACCAACCAACCAATCCTTAAACCTTGAAGCGCATAGGCTTTAGCGAGTCCGCCGTTAACAATAACTTTTTCATATTGTCCCAAAAAAGTAGGTGTTTCCTTACCACTTAATTCTGCACCACGGTATATTTCATCAACATATAACCAAACATTTGCCTTTCTCGCTAAATGAACAATAGCCTTCATTGCTTCTTTACTTAATACGGCCCCTGTGGGATTATTCGGATTACAGATGGCAATCATTTTTGTTTTGAGTGTTATTTGAGATTTTAATTCATCGATATCAGGTTGCCAATTTAATTCTTCTTTTAGATGAAAGGGTTTAATATTAATCCCAAAAGAACGAGCAAGTCCAAAAATCTGCATATAGTTTGGCAACATGAATATTAATTCATCATTTGGTTCTAAAAGGCTCCATATGGTTAAAAAATTTGCTTCAGCAGAACCATTTGTCACTAAAACATTATCTAAATCTGCCCCAGGATATAAAGAACTAATTGTTTTTCTTAATTCTATGGGACCATTTGTCTGACCATATCCAAGTCGCATAGTAAGTATTTTTTCTAATTCATCTTCGTTTAACAACTCTTTTAGTGAATAAGGGTGAACACCACTTTCAGTCAAATTATATTTGACTGTATTTTCCCATAATGATTGGGTTCTTTCAAGCATAAATTCTTCTAATTTCATGAAATTTCCTCTTTTTCCTTTTTTCTAAATTTAATTTATTATAAAATTTTATCACTCCTAACTATTAGAAAGTAAAGCTTCATATACTGCTTTTGAAATTTGAATATCTTGAACAGCTACTCCGGTTAAATCTGCAACGGTAATTTCTTCATCTGAAGCACGTTGCAATGTTTTATTAGAAATCATAACTCCTAATTCAATTAAATCTTCCTTTGTAATCATACCATTTTTCATTGCACGAAAACATTCCCCGCGTGATTGAGACTGATCGATGCTGTCAACTATAACCCTATCTGCTTTTTTTAAGATTGCGGAATCTAACTCTTGTTTTTCAGGAGTATCTGATCCCATAGCTGTGATATGAGTGCCTTTCTGGATTTGATCCGCATATATCAACGGAGTCTTTGAAGGCGTACATGTGACGATAAGATTACAAGTCGAAGTTACATCCTCTGTATTTAAAGTCGTTTTAATGTTATAACCTAATGGGCTCATATCTTTTTTGTATGCATCTATTTCCTGTTGTGTTATGCCACAGACAATAACATCCTTACAATCTATAATAGTTTTTAAATACTGTAGCTGCATTCTTCCCTGAACGCCGGGGCCAACAATTCCTATTCGATGAACCTTTTTTGGAGCCATATATTTAGCTACAACTGCACCCGCAGCCGCAGTTCTCACATTGGTAAGATGCCCCTCATCAAGTAAAATGCAAATTAATTCTCCTGTTTTTTGACTAAATAACAGCATAAGCCCACTATATCCGGGGAGCCCTATTTTTGGATTATTGTAAAAACCAGCAGCAATTTTAATTATATAATAATCATCTCCTTTAATATATCCGTATTTAATATGGCAATCACCCGGAGGATTCTCAAAAATCATTTCACCAATCGGGGGTACTACTACTTTACCCTGAGAATAAGCAACAAATCCTTCTTCAATTTTTTGTATCGGATCAATTGATTTCAAAATTTCTTTAATTTGTTCTAATTTTATTATTTTACTCATTTTTTTATTCATATATTTCTCTCTTTTTAAGAGGATCTAAATATTATTATCAATATCAATTTAAATTTTTTAAGATTATAAATCTACCAGAATGAATTTATTAAACTAGTTATAATCATATAAATTGATTTTTCTTCTATTGTATTCTTTAAAATAAAGTATAATTGAAATTAAAAATTGTTTTTCTAGTTTCATATATTACCGTTTTTAAAAACATCAATGAAAATTTTTGATCTTGATCAATAAAAAAATTAATATTTATGCAATTTTTAGGAAAAATGGTTTTAAAAAAATCCAAAAAGAATATTCTTCATTCCGATTTCATTTCTTTTTCCTTACTTTTCTGACTAATTTAGGAATAATTTTATATATTTTGAAATTTTTTTGGAATAATTTTTCAATACCACTATTTTCCCATTTATAACAATTTATATTAAATTCAATTTGAACATTCTTCTTTTACCACTTAATATAATATCAAGTTATAATTTATCGATTTTATTAGTATTCAATCTTATTTTTTAAGATAATCCTGTTTAATATGTGGATTTTCAAAAATACGAAATTCTTATACAAAATAATAAAATTATGGAAATGAAAAAATCAAAAATGTGAATGAAAAAGGAATAAAAATTAAGAAACTTCATGATTTATTAGAAATCAATCAATTTTCTGCTCCAAAAGCTTTAAATACTAGATTGATGTTAATAATTTTAAATAATAAAAAAATTATGAGTGAAAAAAATATGAGTCAAAAAGTTGAATCAAAAATTGAAAGTGTTTTAACTGAAATTCAGAAAGTTAAAATTTTCAATTTGGTTAGATATGTTTCAAAAAACACTTGTGAGCGAGTTTGTCCTGAAATCTTAGATCTGCTTTTAAATAGTGAAAAAGGAAAGTTAAAAAGCAACTTAGGTAAAAGTATATTTCATTTACAGCGAGTAGAAAGACTTAACTCAACTATTGGTTTAGAAAGATTAATTGAAGCAGGATTATTAGTTGATACTGATGGACTTCTCAAAATTTTAGAATCATCTAAGCAAGATGCAAAAGACTTAGCAAGTGAAATAAGAGAAATTCTCTAATTATATACAAAATTTTTTTAACTTCTTTTACTTTTTTATCTATAATTTTTATTAATATTAATATAATCTAGATCTCCTATATAATATATTAAATGAGTATTGAAATGTTTCAGGGCTTTAATGAACAAATATCAGTTTTAGTTTCTCCTGTTAGATTTGATACATTTTCTTCATCTAGTTTTTGCGAACTAAAAATAAAAAGTTCTGAGCAAATTAATCTAAATAAAGGCGATTTTATTAAAATTTTTGGAAAAAAAAGGGCAACCGTATGCAAGATTAAAAAAATCTCATATGGCTATAAAGATAATAATATATGCCTTCCATATAAGATAAGAAATAAGTATGGTATTAATCTTAATGATTTCATTCGAATTCAAACTTTTCCTAAAAAGACTGCTAAATATGTTAAGTTAACTCCAGTAGATTTAGATTTTAAACCAACAAAAAAAGTTATAAAATTTATAAGAAAGAAGCTTTTAGACATGCCATTGGTAAAAAATGATATAATATTAATCAATATTGGTTTTAAAAGACAAATTGATTTTGAGGTTTTGAATATTCAACCCACAAGTCCTGCACAAATATCTACAGGAACAGTTATTGATATGGTTTTGTCATATCATCAAGAAGAGAAAATTAAGGAAAAACTTATTTTGACTCTGACGATTTAAACATTTTTTAATTGCCAAATTTTAATGGTTTTGTCTATACTCCCACTTATAATGTAATATTTAGGCGTTTGAGTTTTGTATTGATCAATTTTAATTAATTTTATGGATTCAATTTTATCTTCATGAGCAGGAATTTTAAAAATTTCTTGAAACGGCGAAATTGAATAAATATATAAATTGGTACCTCCCAAGATTAAAAAAAACTTTCCATCACTTTGAAATATCTCAAGTGAATTTAATGGTTCTTTAAGTTGTTTAGAAATTAATAATTTAACATTATTAATGTCCCAACCAAATAATCCTCCATAATTGTCAATTCCAACTAGGAGATTTTGACTCGATATAAATTTAAGATCCATAATAGGACCTCCTCCTCTTAGAAACATTTTCTCTTCATTCATTTTCAAGTCCCACAGTATTATTTTAGAGTTAAAAGTTCCTAAAAATAACGTTAATTCGTTTTCTGTGCAAGAAATTGAAAGAATAGGAGAATTATATTCGTCAATATTTGATAAGATGTGGAAATTTTTAAGATCCCAAAATATAATTTGACAATCAAATCCAGTAGAAATTAATTGATTCGATTTTTCAAGATAAAAAAGTTTTTGAACATAATCTAAATGACTTTCTAAATATAAATCACAATACAATGTATTTGCTTTATTCTTCCAGATTTTTATAGTTTTATCTAAGCTAGATGAAAAAAGAGTCGAATATTTCTTAATAAAAAGTATATCGGTTATCCATTTCTTATGTGCATTGATTGAATTTAATAGTTTTGGTGTTCCAATAGTATTATCTTTATTTATATGTAAATCCCAAATTTTTATCGTTTTATCCAACGATCCACTATATAAAATCCCCTTTTCTTCATCATAAGCTAAAGAACTTATCCCTAATGTATGCTCCTGCAACTGATAAAGTTGGGATAATTCCATTTTTTAATTTACATTATTTATTTTTAATATGAATTAATCAGGTTTGTTAAATAAATACTTTTTAATTAATAGATTTTTTTCCTGTGGTAGAATTAAAAAAATCCCATCGATTTCAAGAACACTTAAAAAATCTATATACTCTTTTGCAAATTTTAGACTTACATTTAATTGATTTTCTGAATTTTTCATCTCTTTTAATAGATCATCTGGAATATTTAAATTTAAAAATTTTTGAGCAAATTTTAGCTGTTGCGCATCTAAAAAAATGCCAAGTTTGATAAATACTGATAATTCTAATGATTTCGCCTCTTGGATGAATGGAATAAAAATTGAGGGGTCATAATTTTCAGGTAGAAGTATAAAATCAAATCCTGCAATTTTTAAATCGCTAAAGAACATTGTATCTTCGGTAATCTCATCAAAAGATAAACCAAAACAAATATTTGATACATCACTTGTTAAATCCGATTTGATTTCTGATACTATATCAAGGAAATCCCCAGAAATTAAGTCTAATTTCTCACTAAAAAAAATAATAGTTTTAATACCTAACTCATGAGCTGAATAAATATTTGAAATAACCACATTAATATCTCTATTATCTAAATTAATCTCATATATGAGATTTTCATAATCTTTAATAAGCAATTCAATAGTTGAAAGTGGAGCTAATGAAAACCGATTTTCTACATTTTCATCAATTATTGCTATACCATCAACAGAATTTGTGATTTTTTCAATTTGTTTGAGAAAAATGTCTTGGTTATTTTTCTCTGGAGCATCCAGAAATTCTATAAGAACTAAGTCGTCTCTTTCACGTAGTAAATCATTTAGGTTGATCTATTTTTCACCAAATATTATATTAATAGAAATTCAGAATTCAAATGTAATTAATATTCAAAATAAATTAAATCTATTATTTTGCAAAATAATATGAAAATAATACATGGTTTAAATCTTATAATAATTGAATATTAAACCATCTTCAATTGAACCCCAATGAACCATAGGTACCTGTAATTTCCTTTTAAAAACAATATTGTTATTAATTAATTGATTATTAACTTCTTCTAAATCTATATCGTACTCTTTAGTATGAGTTATATAATAAGATAGAAAACCTCCTATCTTTAAAAGACGATTAACTTCTTGTAAAAACACATGCCGGTTCTCTTTATTTAAAAGGTGAAACACATCATAAATTAAAATAACATTGAGCGAATTATTTTCCAAGGGAACTGGAATCTCACCGGTAGTCTCAATAATTTCAATATTTTTTATTTTTAAAGAATTGATCTTTCTTTTTAATTCCTTTATTTTTTCTCCATTCTTATCAAGAGCATAAATTTTACCACTCAAACCAACAATTTTTGATGCAACTATTGAATATATTCCTGAACCACACCCGAAATCCAATATTTTTTGTCCTTTTTTAATTCCTATTTGCTTAAGAATATTTTCTCCTTCAGATTTTAACCATTTTTCCATAATATTGACTAATCTTAAAAAATAATTATTTTTTTTTAAAAAATGACGAATAAATATAAAAAACAAAAATTATTAAGAAATTCTATCTTCCTTAATTCGACGCAATACAACACAAACTGATTCTACTTGTTCTATATCGCCTCTTGCCTTGAATGATTCAATCAATGCATCAAGTTCTGTAAGATCTGAGACATTCACCTTGACTAATAAACCACATTTTCCCGCTAATGAATAGATCTCGGCTAATTCTGGATATGGCCGTATATCCCTTATTAAATCTTTTAGATTCTCGGATTTTGGGAGAACTGTAATAAATGCATGAATTTTTTTTTCATCGAGGTTCTCCCCTAAACGAATTGTAAATTTATCTATGATTCCCTTTTCTTGAAGTTTTATAACTCTCTTTCTAATTGTGGATTCGGAAAGCTCCACCACATCCGCTATTTCCCTGAAAGGACGACGCGAATTTTCTAAAAGCATTTCGATTATTTTTCTATCCATTCTATCGAGTTTTTTTAACATTAAGGAAAACACTCCGTTTGCTTTGAACTTTAAGACTTCATTAGTTTTACCTAAAATCCTTCAGTAGGGGCTCGAATAAACGTTCATAATGAACTGCCATACAGTGTATTCCCGCGGCTGGCGTTGATTTTTTAATCTCACGAATAAAGGGAACAAAGAATTCCAGATTTATTTCATCGACTTTTTTATTTCTTTCTTTTTTATCTTTAATACTTTTCTTTGCTGACTTTAAACTTTTTAGTAAATCTTTTGGCACTGAAACTCCCGGGATATATTTATCAAAATATGAAGCAATACCGTAATTTTTTAATGGGAATAATCCTAGTAAAATTGGACAATTATATCGTGACAATTCTTTAATAAAATCTTTTGCATCATCTATATCAAATGCAGTTTGAGTTTGTATATAATCTGCACCAACTGCTACTTTTCTTCCAACTTTAAGAATTTCTGCTTCCCGAGGACTTGCATTTGGATTGGCTGCAATTGCTACATTCATCTCAACTTTTCCAGTCTCAATTTCATTTCCATATACGTCTGTATTTTCATCAATCATTTTGCTTAATAGATATACAAATTGGGTAGAATCCAAATCAAAGACAGGCTTCGCACCTGGATTATCACCTAAAGCACTATGGTCTCCAGTTAGAGCAAGTACATTTTTAATCCCTACACAAGCGGCGGCTAAAATATCCCCAAATAATGCAATACGATTTCTATCACGAACAGTCATCTGATATACTGTCTCAAGACCAACCTTTTCTTGAACTAGATATGATGGGATTAAACTATTAACATATGCCATTCCTTGTGGGCCGTCAGTAACATTAGCTGCTACAACATATTCTTTCATAGCTTCTGCCGAGTGAATGATTTCACTTATATCAACCATTTTAGTTGGTTCAAGCTCTCCAGTAAAGAGGAACTTGCCAGTTTTTATTTCTTTCATCAGATTACTGAAAGCTGGACGATTTCCCATTTTACTTCTCCACCTCCTCTTCTTCTATTGCATTGGTATATTCCTGGATTAACTCTAAATGACCAGGAGATGTCATTAGTCGATAATCCTTTGGGGGTCTAAACTTATTAAAAAGATCCAACCTATTAAACTTTTTTAATCTCTCGTAAATTTGTATCCAAGCACAAGGATACTTATATCCTCCTACTTCACAAAAGCCATCAACTTGACCACCACAAGGTCCATTATGGAGTCCCTTTGCACAACTGGCGACTGGACAAATGCCTGCTGTTTCACCGAGCAAACATTCTCCACAAGTATCGCAATATTGCTCATAAAGATTATCCCCGTGATTTTCAGAAGCTCCAAACATACTATCTTGGGCTGGAAAAGTAAGTGTATCCTCAAAAATCCTATTGAGCATAGAAACACCTAATCCACAAGCAAGTGATACAATTGCTTCATATTCATCTATATAAGGTCTAACTGTTGTGCCTGCAATTCTATCATCACACTGACGTAATACAGTGATTGCTTTCCAAGTCAAATTTTTACCATTCATTTTTGATTTAAGTTCCAACATTTGCCCTAAAATTTTTGCTTCGTTTATACTTCTTGGAGGTTGACAACAACCATCACAACCTGCAATGAGGATCTTTGAATATGGTTTAATCATTTCATAGATCTCATCAATATCTTTTAGTTTTGTAATTATCATCTATTTACACGTTTATAGTTTTTTTCTCATAAATCATTTTATTAAAATTTATTTTCTATTTTGATTAATTTTTTTAACTCATACAACAAATTAAATAATTTAAATTTCTATTTTCAATTTTTCCAGTAATTTTCTTGGTTTAATTGCTCTTTTCATTATGTCCATATTTTCACTTTTTGGATTGATTCCAAATGCTAGAGCCATAATTTCTGGTAAATGGATAACTGGAATCTCCATCGGTTTATCTGATTTTCGTGCAATTTTTCTTCCATGTAAATCATATTGAGTTGTACATGCCGGGCAGACTGTTATTAGAGCATCTATTTGATTTTTCACCAAATCATTAAATTTCATCTCGCATAAGTTATCTCCAATATCTTCATTCAACCTTGCACAATAACCGCAACAAGTGACTTTTTCAGCATATTGTTTAACCTCAGCACCTAATGTCTGTAAAATTTTATCCATCACTTCAGGACGTTCGGGATCATCGAATTCTAAAATTTTACTTGGTCGAATTAAATGACATCCTGGATGTGAAGCTAATGTTATGCCTTCCAATGGAACTTTTACCGAATCTTTTATTTTTTCTAACATTTTTTCATCCGAAAGAATTTCAGTTAAATGATATACCTTAGATGTTCCTCTAAATTCATAACCAATTTTACCTAAAATTTCATTAACCATTTCAAAGTATCTTTTATCTCTTTTTAACATCACATGAACGGTTTTTAATGTTTCAAAACATCCTGAACAAATAGTCATCACATTCAATCCCATCTTTTCTGCAATACAAAGATTCCTAGCACCTATTGTTAGCCATGTTTCTATTCCTAACGATTGTATAGCAACAGGATCTGGGCAACAACTTGCTCCGTGCATCTCTTTTAATCCTATGCCTAAAATCTCACAATCCTTTCTTGCTGCTGCTTCTAATTGTGGAGATCTTAAAGGTATCATACATCCTAAGAAAAATGCATAATCCATTATGTCTTAACCTCCTTTTTTTTTCCTTTCTTAGCATCTTCAAGAATCTTTTTTAGCCCTGTCTCTTTAACAATAAATTCAATTTCTTCTAAATTTGGTGTAACAATCTCTGGTAAATTAAATTTTTCTCTGTTTCTATCAATAGATTTTTTCAGCATTCCAGCATAAGGGACTGTAAATCCATGTTCTAGGAGACTATTTATAGTTATTTCATATTCTGGTGGGATATGTCCCTCCTTTACAGCCATATTTCGCAACAATGCTAATATAAACGAATAATCTACATTTTTTGGACACCGTTCGGTACAACGATGACATAAAGAGCAGTACCATATTGCGTTACTATTAAGGATTTTATCTTTTAAACCCAGCAATAGACAAGCAACAACTCTATGGGGTTGTAAATCTATATACTCTGATACTGTACAGCTACTACTACAGACACCACATTGAATGCATGCTAAAAGAGACTTAGCGCCAATCTGATTACTAATCTGGTATCTTAAATCAGAAATTAAATCTGTTGATTTAATTATTTCTTGTGTTTTTTCCATTTTATGCCTTCACCTCCGGTGTTAAAGGACCTATTTCTTTAACTTTATTTATAAATTCCTTCATAACCTCTGCAAATATTTTACCTTCACTCGCTGAAATCCATTCAAGCCGGAGTCTTTCAGTGTCAATACCTAATTTTGTAATTATATTTTTAATCTCATTAACTCTCCTTAATGTATCATGATTTCCCGCAATATAATGGCAATCACCGATATGACAGCCTCCAATAAAAACACCATCTGCTCCTTCTAAAAATGCCTGTAAAATGAAACTTTTAGGAATTCTTCCAGAACACATTACTCTTATTGGTCTTACATTAGTTGGGTATTGAAATCGGCTTACTCCACATGTATCCGCACCTGCATAACTACACCAATTACAAAGAAATGCTACAATTCTTGGGCGTTCATCCACAAAATCACCTCTTACAGCTTCAACAATCATTGGCTCAACTTGTTCATTGCTAAAATGGCTCATTTTAATAGCATCTGCTGGACATTCAGCCGCACAATCACCACATCCCTTACATAATAATGGATTCACTTCAGAAATCATCTTACTGTTATCCATTGGAACCCCAATAGCACCAAAGCTGCAAACTTCTGCGCATCTATTACAACCTATACATAACGCGGGATTTACATTAGAAATAATTGGTTCATTTTCTACAATTCCAGCAAATAAGGGAATTAACGCGTGTGAAGCAGTTGCACGTCCTTGACTAATCGAATCAGCAATACCTTTTGGACCATGTGCAGTTCCGCATAAAAAGATTCCATCTGTTGCAAAATCAAAAGGTCTTAGTTTGATGTGTGCTTCAAAAAAGAAACCATTTTTACCTAGAGGAACTTTTAATAACTCTGCTAATTGTTTATTTTTTTCATCGGGAATTAAGGGTGTAGATAAAACCACCTTATCCGCTTTAATGTGTAAATTAATCTGTGTTAACATATCATGAACTCTAACGGTAATTTTATCATCATTAAAATCCAGTTCAGGGTATTCTGAAAACCTAAGGTAGTTAATATCTTCTCTTGCTTTCCAATAATATTGCTCTTCTTCTGTTCCAACACGAATATCGCGATATAATACAAAAATATTTGAATTTGGATAATTTTCTTTAACATACAATGCATGCCGTATTGATTCACTACAACAAATAAGAGAACAATAACTTCTTCCTGATTCTTGCCTAGAACCGACGCAATGAATAAACACAAGAGTTTCTCCATCCGTTAATTCATTATTGCGTAATTTTTCTGATAATTCTAATTGAGTAAAAACCCTTGGATCTTTTCCATAATTGTACCAATCCGTAGGTTTATATTCTGAAGCACCAGTAGCAACAATAATTGCACCAACTCTAATTTCTGATGTGCTTTTTTCTGAATCTTCTATTTTAATCGAAAAATCTCCGATTGAGCCTTTCACATCAACGATATTAGATGATAAATAAGTATTAATATTCTTTTGTTCTTTAATTTCTTTAATAAATTTTGAAATAAATTCCATAGAATCGATTCTATCGAAATTTATTTTATAGATTAAATTCAATTGCCCTCCAAGTTTGTCCATTTTTTCAACTAAATGGACTTTAAATCCACTTTTTGCTATTTCTAATGCCGCACTCATACCTGCAATACCTCCACCAATGACCAAAGCTTCAGGAATTACATCTCCCTTTATTTTAAATTCCGGTTTTAAATTTCTTGCCCTTGCTATACCCATTCTGATTAAATCTTTTGCTTTATCAGTGGCTTTTGGTTTATCTTTCATATGAACCCAAGAGTCAAGTTCTCGTATGCTCACAAAATTAAACAGATATGGATTTAAACCTACTTCTCGTAGTGTATTTTGAAAAAGTGGTTCGTGAGTTCTTGGAGTACAAGCAGCTACAATAACTCGATTTAAATCCTCCTCAATAATCTTATCTTTGATTATTTGTTGAGTCTGTTCAGAGCAACTGTATTTGTTGTTCATAGCAAAAACCACGTTGGGGAGTGTCTTTAAATATTCAACGATTTCTTCATTATCCATATATCCTGCAATATTAACACCACAATCACATACAAAGACTCCAATTCTAGGCTCATCAAATGGAGATACATACTTTAAAGGAGGTAGTTCAATCACTCTTTCTTCCTCGGGAATTTGAACTGCATGTTGAGCAGCAAGGGAAGCTGCACCACTCGCTTTTGCTACTGAATTTGGAATATCATCAGGACTTTGACATGAACCTGTTATATATATTCCTGGAATAGTGGATTTTAAATCCTCTAAAGAATTCTCTGTTTTAAAGAATCCAAAATCATTTTGTTCAATTCCAAGAATCTTAGCTAACTCATCCGCATCTCTTCTTGGTATTACGGCATTAGCTAAAATTATCATATCAAAGATCTTTTCTTCTACCTCTCCCGTATCTAGATTTGCATATTTGACAATTAAATCCTGAGTTAATGGATCTTCTCTAATATCTCCTGGAATTCCACGATTATATTTAACTCCATATTCATCTTTTGCGCGTTCTATAAATTCCTCTTGGTTTTTTCCAATTGTTCTTGTATCATTAAAGAAAATCGTTGGAGAAATCTCTGGAGCGTGTTCTTTTGCCACAACGGCTTCTTTTACCATGTACATACAACAAAATTTGGAACAATAAGCGCATATATTGACATTTCTTGAGCCAACACAAGCGATAAACGCAATATTTTTAACATGTTTTCTATCAGAAGGACGTATTAACTCCCCAACTGTTGGTCCAGAAGCACACAATAAACGCTCAAATTTCATTCCTGTAATGACATTTTTATATTCTCCATAATGATAGCGTGCCAAAATACTTGGATCAATCAAATCAAATCCAGTTGCAACAATAATTGAAGCAACACTATATTCTAATACCTCATCTTTTTGTGTGAAATCTATAGCTTCTGCTCCACAAATCTTAGCACATAACGCACAAATCCCATGATTTAAATATAAGCATTTTTCCTTGTCAATTAGATAAACTGAAGGTACTGCTGAAGGAAAAGAAATATACGCTGCATGATTATATTTTAATCCTTCATCAAATTGGTTTGGAAGTCCTCTAACGGGGCAAATTGTTGCACAGTCTCCACAACCAGTACATTTTTCTTCATTAACATAGCGTGCCTTTTTTAGAATTTTTACTGTAAAATTTCCCATTGATCCCGATACTTCAGAAACTTCTGAATATGTAAAGAGTTTAATGTTAGGGTGTCGACCAACCTCAACCATTTTGGGAGCTAAAATACAAATAGAACAATCCAATGTGGGAAAAGTCTTATCTAATTGTGCCATCCTTCCTCCAATTGTAGAATCCTTTTCTACTAATATTACCCGATATCCTTGTTCTGCTAAATCCAATGAAGCTGATATACCAGATATTCCTGCTCCAATAACTAAAATATTACTATTTTTCATTTTTTTCACCCAATTTTCCTTTTTTAGTTTTAAGAGAAGTCATTTTTCTAAACCAATTGATTTTTTTTGTTTTCCATTCAGAAATCTCTTTTGCTGGAATATTATATTTGTCTATAAACCCTTCTGAAAGAAGAGAATTAATTAGATTTTGTCCTTCATTTGTACGTATGATTATAATAGAATGCCCTTCTGGAGCTCCAGATGCTCCTACACTAAAATCTGAAAATCTTCCAGTAAATTCATCACATTCATGGCAATGATCTCTTACAGCTTCATCAAGTTTTTTAATATCCACTTCAAATACTTTATTTTCCCTCGAAGTAACAAAAAAATTCTTCTTTATCTGTGCTTTTAAAACATTCGCTGGTACTAATTTGGTTTCTTTTTCTATGATCTCAAATAATTTTTCATAATCAAAATTTTCGAAACAAAACAAGCCTATAACAAATCTGATACTATAAGTCGGACTTATTCTTAAATATTGCATTTTTCTAATAGCTCTACACTGACACGGAGTTCCAACAAATGCTAAAGATAAATCTTCAATATTAAGAATATCTTTTTTATTCATTATTTCTTGGGAGATTTTATTGAAATCTTTTAATGGTAAAATATTTGATGAGATGGAATAACGAGTTCCCGCGGATTTTAATAAATCTTTTTTATCATAAATGATTTTTGGTTCAGGTTTAAAATTCTCGTCATATTCCGATACAATCGCTGCGTCTATTCTATCTTGTTCAAATAAATACGTCAAAACAGTTGTAACTATTCCCCCATCTTGTCCGAGTTTCTTAATTTCTTGATCAGTCGTTTTTGCAGCAATTACAGTAATTATATGTCCCAGTTCGTCTTTAATTTGAAATTCTTCATTTATTTGATCTAATAACGGTGTTGTATTGGGGCATATATAATAGCAAATTCCGCATTCTTTACAATTATCAATATTTGCATCTGTTATGTATATAGGTTTATTACCATCCATTTTAATAACATCAAAACCCTGACTTGTACAATAAGCAACACATGCTCCACAAGCACAACATTTATTATTATCGATGATCTCTTTTTCAAGTTCTTTAAAAGTTTTTATCTCTTTTAGCAATAAGTTCTTTGATTTAACTTCTTCCATAAATTTTCAATTTCGTTCCATTAATCAATTTTTTTTTTAAATTAAATCAAATTATTTAATAGTTAATGCTAAATTAAATTAATTAAGTACTTATTTTTATACAAGATCGTTAGTAATATTTAAAATTTATTCTTTTTTTTGTAAAATTTCGATTTTTTTAGTAATTCTTTTTCCTATTTTTGTATATAATTAATAAAAAGTATATTATTGATTGATTAAAATGAGAAAAAAAACATGATCTAATTTGATCTTTTATGATAAATTTAATGACGAGATCTAAAAATAAAATTTAAAATCCTCGACATAATTTTTAAATTAATTTCAAGATTGATTTATTAATTTCAAGGTTGATCTGTTAATTGCTAGACTGATATGTTTAATATTAGAATTATTAAATGTATATTATGTATGATAGAAAAATTAATTTCAAATATGACTCTTTTTTGAGTTTTTGAAATGAGATATTATTTGATCTTTTCCAAAATTGATCATGTTATTATCGTAACTTAAAATTAAAATTATCAAAAAACTTAAATTGACTATTTAATTTACCTACATAGCTATTTAATTATAATAATAAAAAGAAAAAGAATATTGTCGTAAATATGATTGTTACAACTAAAAAAGATTTTGAAGAAATTGAAGATGCACTAAAAAGATATAACAATATTATATTGATCTATTGTGGTACATGTTCCGTTACTGCTCAATGTTCAGATGAAAAATCTGTAAATGAAATGTTGGAACATCTCAAAAATGCAGGAAAAAACGTAGTTTATCATCAAGAGTTTAAAGAACCTTGCGATTTTAGACAAGATCTTCAAGATTGGAGGAATGTTCCACAAGAGGCCTTAGATAAAGTTGATGCATTTCTTATTTTATCTTGTGGAGCTGGTCTTCAAGCAATGCTTGATTTGTTTGATAGAAAAAACATTGTTAAGCCAATCTTTATAGGTTTAAATACGCATGGAATTGCTGAAACTGAACGTATCGGTCGTTTTCACGTAAAATGTGCTGGTTGTGGGGATTGTTTATTAAATTACACCGGTGGAATATGTCCAGTAACCTCTTGCGCAAAAGGTCTAATGAACGGTCCTTGTGGCGGCCAGCTCGATGGCAAATGTGAAGTAGGAAACTACGAAAAGGATTGCGGGTGGATTTTAATATATGAGCGTTTGAAAAAAATTGGACGTTTGGATTTATTTAAACAGCTTAGACCTGCTTTCAATTGGACTGATAGAGGCCATCAAAAAAGTGTAGTATTTAGGTAGGAGGTTGGAAAAAAATGGCAGAAAAAAAAGTTTATTCAAAATTGGGCGAAATGTTAGCTAAAGGAGAATTTATTTTAACTGGAGAATTGGAGCCGGAAAAAACTTGCGATCTCTCTCACACAATTCAAGAAGCTAAGGAAATGGCGCCTTATGTGGTAGCTGCAAATGTAACTGATAGTCCTTTAGGGATCGTTACTATTAATTCATTGGCAGCTTCTCATATCATCCAAAAGGAAGCAAATATTGAAGTTATTTGGCAATTAACCGTTAGAGATGTTAACAAGCTTGGCATTGCTGGCATGATCATGGGCGGACACGCTTTGGGGTTAAGAAATATCCTCTCACTCACTGGGGATCATCCTAACATGGGTGACATGCCTGAAAGCAAACCTGTTTTTGACCTTGATTCCGCAACATTATGCATGCTTGTGAGAGAAATGGTCGACAAGGGCACAATAAACGGTTACGAGATCGAATCTCCTCCAAAGTTTCATGTTGGGGCTGCTGCAAACCCCAATTCAAACCCCATGGAGGCGGAAGTCTTGAAAGTTGGGCGTAAGGTAGAGGCGGGATGCGAATTTATTCAAACCCAAGTTGCGTACGATCTCGAAAAAACAATAGAATTTCTGACCGCAATTAATAAATATAACGTTCCGGTGTTATTGGGCATCTTTCCAATGAAGTCGTACGCTATGGCAAAAGGTTTTGATACCTTTGTTCCAGGAGTTGATGTACCTAAGGACGTGCTTGCGAAATGGAAATCCATCAAAAATGATTATAAAACGGACAAAGCCAAGCAAAAAAAAATTTATGACCAAGCTAATTATGAATTTTTCAAGCCTTTCATAACCGAGCTCAAGAATAAAGATCTTTTGGGTGGCGTTCATTGTATGGCTGTTCATTATCCGCGCATCTTTCCGAAATTAATAGAAGTAATTAAAGGTTAATTTCTTTTTTTTTCTTTTTTCCTATTTCTATTTTTATCGCTCATTATGTTTTTATTTATATTAATTGAAAAAAATAGAATTTTTTTTGTTTTTAATCGATTTTTTCTGCGAAATTGAAAAAAAGTTTTATAAATTTTACCGAATATACTATTTTGAGAAAAATAATTTATTTTATATAAATTGTAATATTCACTTAAATGAAATGAAAGACTTTGATTTGGATAATTTAACTGAAACAACAAAAACCCTTTTATCGGAAGAAGATCTCCAAAAATTGGTTGCTCTCAAGAACCCAAAAGTATTGAAAATTGTAAATGAATTTGTGGATTTATGTAAACCAGCCAAAGTTAAAGTAATTACTGATAATCCAAAAGAAATTGAATATGTCCGCCAAGGTGCGCTTAGGGAGGGGGAAGAAGAAAAGTTGACTATGGAAGGTCATACAATCCATTATGATGGGTATTATGACCAAGCGAGAGATGTAGGAAATACTGCTGTATTAATACGGAAAGGAACTAAATTAAGTAAAGTAATTAATACAAAAAGCAGGGAAGAAGGTTTAAATGAAATATTTCAAATTATGGATGGTGTGATGAGAGGTAAGGAAGTTCTTGTCCGTTTTTTTTGTCTTGGTCCAACAAATTCTCGTTTTTCAATATCTGCTCTCCAATTAACAGATTCATTTTATGTTGCTCATTCTGAAGATCTCTTATATAGAACAGGATATAAAGAGTTTAAACGTCTTAAAGGATCTGAAGATTTCTTTTATTTTATTCACTCTGCGGGACCATTAGAAAAAAATGTTTCAAAAAATATTGATGATAGAAGAATCTATATTGACTTAAAAGAAAGTCGTGTTTTATCTGTAAATAATCAATATGCAGGTAATAGTATAGGTTTGAAGAAGTTAGCATTACGACTTGGAATATATAAAGCAAATCATGAGGAATGGTTAACAGAGCATATGTTTATTATGGGTGTAAAACCAGAAGGTAAAAATCGCGTAACTTATTTTACAGGAGCTTATCCAAGTGCATGCGGGAAAACATCTACTGCAATGATTCCCGGTCAACAAATTGTTGGAGATGATATTGCTTACCTTAGAGAAGATAATGAAGGATATGCTCGTGCAGTCAATATAGAGTCAGGAATTTTCGGAATTATAAGAGATGTTAATGAGATTGATGATCCATTAATTTTTAAAGCTTTAACATCACCTAGAGAGTTAATTTTTTCTAATGTATTAATTAAAGATGGAAAACCTTTTTGGCTCGGTGATGGACGAGAACCATTAAAATCGGGAATTAATCACTCTGGTGAATGGTTTGAAGGAAAGAAAGATAAAGAAGGAAATAAAATCCCTCTTGCACATCCGAACGCTCGTTATACAATGAGAATAAAAGAACTTGAAAATTTTGATCCAGCATTAAATGATCCGGACGGAATCAGAGTGAGCGGAATTTTATATGGAGGTAGAGATTCAGATACTTCGATACCAATTCTTGAAAGTCTTAATTGGGAGCATGGAGTATTTTTTGGCGCAATTATTGAGTCCGAATCTACTTCTGCAACTCTTGGTAAGGTTGGGGTAAGAAAAGCGAGTCCGATGGCTAACTTAGATTTTATGGTTATTCCTTTAGGGTTATACCTTGATAATCATCGAAAATTTGGAAATCAATTAACTCATTGTCCAAAAATTTTTGCCACAAATTATTTCTTAAAAAAGGACGGTAAATATTGTAATGGAATGCTTGATAAGAAAATTTGGGTTTTATGGGCAGAAGGAAGGAGTCATGGTGAATTTAATGCAATAAAAACACCCATAGGATTTATTCCAAAATATGAAGATTTAAAAGAACTCTTCCGAACTGTTCTAAATCAAAATTATAAAGAAGAAGATTACAATTTTCAATTTTCAATTCGCGTTTCTAAATGGTTAGAGAAATATGATCGAATGGAGAAGATGTATCAAGAAGAAATTGAAATTCCTAAATTTTTCTGGATATGGTTAAAATCCCAAAAAAAAGAAATTCTTGATGCAAAGCAGAAATTTAATTTGAACATTATTCCGCCAGATTACTTTTCTAATTAAACTAAGTTTTTAATAAAAAAGAAAAAAATAATAGATTTTACATTCCAGGTGGCATACCACCAGCTCCTGGTGCTTCCATTTTTTTAGAAGATATGATATTATCAATCCTAAGAATTAAGATGGCTAATTCTGTTGCACCTTTGAACAATTGTGATTTTATTACTGTAGGTTCAATTATTCCTTTTTTAAGGTTATCGCCAATTTTTCCATCTGAAATATCTATACCAATAAATTCATTTCCCAATTTGGAATGAGCAGCACTTATTTCACCGATCACATCGATTTCATCCATCCCAGCATTCCTTACCAATGTCTTGGGAAGTTCCTCTATTGCATCAGCATATACTTGAATAGCAATTTGTTCTTTGCCTCCTGACTTAATTGCAAAATCTCTAATCCTTTTTGAAAGTTCCATTTCAAAAGCTCCACCACCACCAACAATGCTCTTTGTATCCATAAGTTTAGCTAAAACCTTAATTGCACTTTTAACAGCAATTTCTGCCTCATTTATGCTATGTTCTAATCCACCGCGTAATAGTAAAGTCGCTGCTTTTGGATTTTTACATTTTGTAATAAAGCTATAATCATTTTCTCCTAATTTAGTAAATTCTACTCTCCCGGCAAATCCTAAATCATCCTCAGTTAAATCATCAATCTTTTGAAGTTTTTTTGCTCCTGTAGCTTTAACAATTGCTTTAGCATCAGATGATTTTACAGATTTAATGGCAGCAATACCTACTTGACTTAAATAATTTGCGACCTTATCATCAATCGAATTCTCATTAATCACTAAATTAACTCCTAAATTAGAAAATATCTCAGCATAACCTTTCAAAATATCTGTTTCCTGGTCAACGAATTTTTGAATATCCTCAGGTTTATAAATTTGGATTTCTGCTCCAAATTCTGTTTTTTTAACTTCTAATGACATCTTTATAACTGCGATCTTGGCATCATTAATGATATCTGGCATACCTACGTTGATTTTTTCTTTTTGTATATAGATTCCATTGATTAATTCTGATTCTTGTAAGGATTTTCCTTTCTCCTTTATAATACCTATATTTTCAACGTTGTTAAAAATTTCTCCTTCATCTTTAATTATTTTAACTGCATCTAGAATTATTTTAGCGAAATACTCACTCAAGCCAGATATACTTTTTGTATTTAATGTCGTTTTAACAGCGTTAATAAGTGATTTTTCATCATCTTCTAAAATTTCTTGTCCAATTTCTTCAAATTCCTTTAAAGTTCTTTTTAACGCAAGATTAAAACCTTTAATTATAATCGATGGATGTACCCCTCTTTCTATTAACTCTAAAGCCCTTCTTAATAAATCACCAGCAAATATTACAACACTTGTTGTTCCATCGCCCATCTTTTCATTTTGTACTTTTGATAAATCAACTGCCATTTTTGCGGAAGCATTCTCAATATCTATGCCATCAAGTATAGTAAATCCATCATTAGTAATTGTAATGTCGCCCAGCGACTCCACAATCATTTTATCCATACCCTTTGGGCCATATGTTGATTTTATTGCTTCAGAAACCGCCATAACGGCATTAACATTTGCTTTTAAAGCATTTCTTTTGCCAGATTCTTCAGTTCCTTCTCTTACTATGATAATTGGTTGTCCCATTTTTTTTTAATTCCTCTAAAATTTTTAATCTAATTTTATACATATCTTTGTAATTATTTTTAATATCTAAAATGCACTTTAAATTAAAAATTTTTTGTCGATAAGAATTTAAAACTTATCTTTCAAAAAAAAGTAGATAAGTTTTAATTTTAATCTTAAACTGATTGATTTCTGGGTAAATATGGAAGCTTTTTGCTTAAAAAATGATAAAAATGAAAAAAAAGTTTATATTCTTATTTAATTCTGAAATTTTAGTCAGTTGTCCAGTCATAAGGTTTAGGACCCATGAAAATTAATAATACTGCTGGAATTAGAATTGGCAGACCGCCCCACAAATTTCCAAGTATCTCTATTATTATTCCCCAAATTAACATCCACGGAATTCTTAAATTTCCGAGTGTCAAGACATCATTTAGCAGATAATCCCAATCCTTGGCAGCACATTTATTTGAAAATCTTGGTTTTACAATGATGATAGCGAGTATTATTACAGCTATTCCGCTAATAATATTCCATATATCAAATGGGGATACAAAAGTAAAAGGAGGAGGGAATGATAATCCTACTATTAACCCATAAATCCCCCAAAAGAGGTAGATCAGTCCATTTATAATTACAATTACCCATGCCCATTTCCCAAGAATAGTAACAAATGATTCTATATTCTCCCAATTGGGATTACCTTCACCAATGGAAGCTTTTTGGGTCTTTTCTTTTTGTATTACAGTTTGCGATGTATCATATCCACATTTTTCACATATTTTATTTCCGCTTAAATCCGCTCCACATTCAGGACAGAATTTTGGTGTTTTTGCCATTGATTTCACGATTTTTTTTTAAATTTATTTGAAATATAATAACCAAATAAAATATTAAAACATTATAACATTCTGATATTTAGCTTTTTTGAACTTGGGTCTATTTTAAAATAAATTTTTAGATTTAATGATTATACCGAAAAAAAGGAAATTTCTGCCATTAGATTAATTTTATTTTATATCAAATAATTATAATAAAACATCCGACGAATTTTTATATTCTCTAAGCACCATATTTGAAACTGTGCGAAGAATATGTTTTTCTTTATTTAAATCCTGAATAAAATTTTGAACATCTTCTAAATTTTCGAATCGACAAATTAAAGCAGCACTTTGTTCTCCGGTAATATGAAAACAAGATAATATCTCTTTTCTATCTTTTAATTCCTCAAGCACTTCAGCAGAATGTTTTCCATCAATTCTGAGAAGAATTATAAAACAAAGATTATAACCTAATTTTTCATTATTTATGTTAACAGTAAATCCATTAATTATTTCCATTTTTTTTAATTTTGAAATCCGATTGTGTACTGTCCCAATTGAAACTCCTAAGTCATTAGCAATCTCTTTATATGGTCTCCTACCATCCTTTTGAAGTAATGAAATTATTTCATAATCTAAATCATCTGTTTTTACTTTCATGTGATTATTTTAAAAAATAATTTGATTTTATTTCAAAAAATATTAATATATATTTAATTGATCAGAATTATTAAAATATTCTTCAATTAATTTCTATTGAGTTAAAAAACTTAGAATAAAAAGTTAAAAATATAAAAATTTTCAATTTTTAATACTGTCTAAATTCAATAATAAATTATATCCTTTAATAATATTTTACAACTTATATTGAAACATCAAGATAAAAATAATACAAACAAGTCTATATATATAAAAATCTAAGAGTCAAACTTATAATTAAAAATAAGGTAATAACAAATAGTTCAAATTTATATATGTGAGCAAAAAATGAACAATAGTAAAATAGTTTCTGAATTAGAAAAAGTTGTTGGAGAAAAATATGTCTCAGCACAACCTGAAATACAATTTTTGTATCATTATGATTTCATTACAGCTGAACCTGAAGGAAAATGTGATATTGCAATAATTCCAAATTCTGCAGAAGAAGTTCAAGAAATTGTCAAAATTGCTAATAAATATAAAACTCCAGTTGTTCCATGGGTTTCTGGGATAAATTTCGGTTCAATTGCTACTCCCAGAAAAGGAGGAATTGTAGTTGATTTACGGCGATTAAATCGCGTAATTGAAGTAAATGAAGATGATATGTATGCTGTTATTGAAGGAGGAGTTACATGGGCTGATTTGAAAGGATATCTTGAAAAAAACCACCCAGATTTGAGGGCAGGAATAACTTGGTCGCCCCCTGGAACAGGAGTGGTTCCAGCATGTCTATGTTATGGAATGTTTGATCTGGGAATGCTGGGTGGTACAGGTGCTGAATTTATCAATGGAATGGAAGTTGTATTGGGGTCAGGAGATTTAATAAAAGTTGGTTCTTGCAGTCTTTCTAATTACTGGTATGGAAGACAACCCCTTCCAGATTTAGCCGGATTATTTATTGGTTGGGAAGGAACTACAGGGATTGTAACTAAAATGGCTGTAAAATTATGGCCAAAATTACCCTATCGAACTACTTATCTTGCTATAGGTGCAAAAATGAAATTTGGCGTTCCTGTAATGTTAAAACTATCGAAAGCTGGGTTAGGCATTTGTGATATTTATTTTGTAAATCTCGGGTGGCTTCAATCGGTTCAAGAATTAAATGAAAAGGATGTAATCAAAGATCCAGTAAAAAATAAAATGCCGGATTTTTTTGGACTTTTAACAACCCAAGCTTATACTGAAAAACAACATAAAGCGCAATGTGAAGCAATTGAAGCTATTTGCACGGAAAGTAAACTTAGAATGAGACCTACAGAAGAGACTCAGGCCCCAATTCAATTATGGGGTTGTTGGAATTTCGCCAGAGGAGGTGGAGGACAATGGATTGGCTCTTACTGCTCAACTCGAGACATAGTAAAATATTATGAACAATCAAGAGAAATCTGTATTAAATATGGAAGACCTCCACAATTTTATAGCAGACTTATGTTTGGTGGTCATTATTGCGTTGCTCGCACAAATATTAACTTCAATAAAAATGATCCAAATGAGATAAAAATTGCTCGTAAACTTTTAAAAGAAATACATGATGTAGTTCAGGAATTAGATGGTGTTGTTATGTATAAACCTCCAAAATGGGCCGTTCAGACTTATCATGACAAAACACTTCCCGCAACAAGTGATTTAATAAGAAAAATCAAGCAACTTCTGGATCCTAATAATATTATGAACCCAGGACAGGGAATTGGAGGTGATTAAAATGGAGAAAGAGAAAAAAATTGAATATATTAAAGAAAAAGGGATATCCAAACTCGTTTTAGAACACGAGAATCATAAACTTGAAAGAAATAAACAGTTGGAACATTATGAAGATGTTATGTATCAGTGTGGAAAATGTGGTACTTGCAGAACTATTTTTAAAGAAGCAGGTTGGGAACGCGTTTGTCCATCCGGTGAATTTGGAGGATTTGAAGCCTTTTATCTCGGAGGAAAAAATCTTCTAACATGGGGAATAACCTCTGGTCAGATTAAATGGACTGAATATTTGGCTAAGATTTTTTATCAATGTTCAGTTTGCTTGGCTTGTACTCAACAATGTCAAATCCCAGAAATCCATCATTATGCGGGTGAATGGCTTATGGCAATGAGGGAAGAAGCTGTCCGTTTAGGTTTTGGACCCATGTCAGAACAAAAACGATATACTGAACATATCATGAAAGAAAATAATCCCTACTTAGAAAAACATGAAAATCGATTGGATTGGTTGCCATCAAACATTAAACAATCACCAGATGCAAAATTATTATATTTTGTTGGGTGTACTACCAGTTATAGAGAACAAAATGTTGCAATTGCCACAGCCGAAATATTGAATTCATTACAGATAGAATTTAAAATTCTTAAAGATGAATATTGCTGTGGATCTCCAGTGTATATGACGGGACAAACTCAAAAAGCAAAAAAAATAGCTGAAAAAAACATAGAGATCTTTAAAGACTCTGGGATTGAGAAAATTATTACATCTTGCGCTGGATGTTATAGAACATTGAAAGATACTTACCCAAAAAAATTTGGTCTTGACCACGGAATTGAAGTTATTCACTTACCTGAATTTTTATTGGACAAATTAAATAGTGGCACATTGAAATTTAACAACCAAATCAACATGAAAATAACATATCATGATCCATGCCATATTGGACGGCATATGGGTATATATGAAACTCCAAGAGAAATTTTAAAGAAAATACCGGGAATTGAATTAGTTGAAATGATTCGAAATAGACATAATGCTTGGTGTTGTGGTTCAGGTGGTGGGGTTCGATCAGCTTTCAAGGATTTATCTGCCTTTGCTGCAAATGAACGAATTGAAGAAGCAAAAAAAACTTCAGCTAAGGCGATTGTTTCATGTTGTCCTTTCTGTTTAAACCAATTTAAAACACATATTAAAAATAATGAAATTAAAGCTTTTGATATTTCTGAGTTGGTTAGAAAAGTAATTTAATTCCTCTCAAATAAATAAAAATTTTAAAAAAATCGAGAACAAAACATTTAAAACCAATTTTTTTATTTTTTAATACCTTCTATAAATCAATTGTTCAGATTTTTAAAAATATATAAATGAAAAGCTTGAAAAAAATTGCCTGATGATTTCAGAATTGATCCATGGGGCTCATCCGTTCTTTATGATGAAGACTACGAGAGATTAATTAAAGAATTTGGTATTCAAGAAGTTAGTTTTACGGATAAGGAAAAAATGAGCACAAATCGGTTTTTTAGGAGAAAAATAATTTTTGGACATCGTGATTTGGATGCAATATTTAAAGCTATAGATAATAAAAAACCTTGGGCAGTCATGTCAGGAATAAAACCTAGCGGCCCCTTTCACTTGGGTACGCTCACAACAGCATTAGAGATTGTGGAATTTCAAAAAATGGGTGCAAAAGCCTATTACTGCATCGCGGATATCGAATCTTATGAAGATAATGGAATTTCTTATAAAGACGCTGAACCAGATGCCGTTGATAACTTAGCTGATATATTAGCTTTAGGTTTGGATCCTGACCCAAAAAAAACCTATATTTGGCGCCAATCAGAGGAAAGAATAGTAAAGGACGTAGCGTTTAAAGTAGGAAGATTAGTAACACAAAATATGGTAAATGCTATCTATGGAGAAAAACCTTTTGGATTATATTTAGCGGCGTTGATTCAAGTTGGTGATATTGTTTTACCGCAAGTATTAGATGGACCGCAACCTACAATTGTTCCCGTCGGAATTGATCAAGATCCTCATCTTAGACTAACCAGAGATTTAACACGACGTTATTATAAAAACTTTTTTGTGCCAGGAGCAACATATCACAAATTACTTCAAGGGCTTGATGGCTCTGATAAAATGGCTAAGAGAAATCCAAATAGCTATTTTGATTTCAACGAATCGCTAGAATCTATTGAAAAGAAAATAAAAGGTGCGTTTACTGGTGGGCGTAAAGATAAAAAGGAGCAAGAACAATTAGGTGGTCAACCTGACATTTGTATGATCTATAAAATTGAAATGTATCATTTTGAAGAAGATGATAAAAAATTAGAAGAAATCTATAAAAAATGCGTTTCAGGTCAATTAATGTGTGGAGATCATAAGAACCACTGCGTGGAGAAAGTTTTGAAATTTATTAAAGAACATAGAAAAAAGAAAGAAAAATTAATTGACAGAGCGAGAATGCTTTTAAATATAGAATAAATAATTAATTATATAATCTCTTTTAAAATTGCAATAGTTTCATCCTTTAAATTTACAAATTCTTCTTCAAACTTATCTTTTGAATCTCTATCAAAAAGGCTTGATATGAAAAAATTCTCATTCCCCACTTCGATTCTATGTAAATAGGAAATAATATTCCCCTCCATTTCTGTAAGTTCGTTCATTAAAGTGTTTTCCTCTTCCATTCTTTTCAATAAAAAGAGATGTTCTCTAATATCTTCTAAAAACTCAATATACATATCTGAATTGATATTTTCACTATAAAATTCACTTATAATTATTCCATTTTTATCAAAAAGAATAAGTGATAAACAATTTAAAATCCCTATATATTTTTCTAATAACTCTGATAACTCAAAAAACTTCTCGTCAAACAGAGAGAGTCCATATGAAACCAATTGCACTATTGATATGATATCATAAATCGATGTTTGTTGGAATAAAATCTTTAAATCAGGAAAATCATCTGCAATCTTTTGTTTTAATTCCATAACCCAATTTATTAATTTATCATCAATTCTTAAGTCGGGATCGAATTTATGAAAGGTTACAATTACAGGAACGTCCATATCATTATCTGAAAAAAATTCTAGAATCTCACTTAAATATTCTAGTGATTGTGGGATTCTTGGTTTATCCTGAATATCTATTAAATAAACTAGTAAATCAGTATCTGCAAAATAAAATTCCGCTTTCGCCTTATATAGTTCACGATACTGACTCTGACCACCCATATCCCAAAATTTTACGTCATTTCCTAAAAATTTTGTGCTCTGATAATTTACTTTTATTGTGGGTTTTAATTCCGAAATTTCCTTTTCAAAATTATATTTTCTCTCTAAAGCGGTAAGTATACTCGTCTTACCCGCATTGTCCAAGCCTGAAAAAATGATTTTAACAAAATTATCTTTGCTTTCACTCAAAATATTTTACCTCTAAAATAATAATCGAGATTTAAATCATATATAAAAAAATTGGCTTATATTATTATCATTTTATATAATGCTTCTCTTAATCATATTCATCTATATTAAAGTCATTAACAATTTTAATCCTTTCATCAATTCCAAAAACAATCGCCATTAACTTTTCACTCTCGGGGTCTGGGTCTTCCATAACAAAATAAAACTCTTTATCTCTAATATTAATGCCGATTTCCATATCCCCGCACCTTTCTGGTAATATTTTTGCAACCTCTGGAGTAGCCTTCTCTTTTAATATCTCATAAACATCATCTTCAGTCTTGCTTTGTTCCATCCTAAGCTTTTTTATCTCAGTCATTTCGAGCGACCCTAATTTCTCTCCTACTTTTATATTAAGATCTTTCCAGAAATTAAATAACTCCTTAATTTTATTCATAAATAATTTGTCTTTTTCATGGTATTTTTAATTTTTTATTTATATCGTAATATCCCGATAACATAACGTATTATGTGCAAGACATCCAAATATTTTGTTCTTTTATAAATAGAGTTGAGAAATGTTCTATAACTCAAAATAGAATAAGTAAAAAAAAATAAAAGGTGGTTATGGGTGAGTTATTCTATAAATAGCTTTTTAGAATCATTACAATATCAAATTTTTTCAATGAAAAATGTACTCGTTAAAGACAATTCTTATAAAAGTCAATTAGAAAGAATGAAGAAAAGTGTTCAAGAAATAGGTGAAAGTCTGGAATTAATCAGACGTCGAAGTGATTTTAGGTTAGTCATGGCAGAATTAACTAAAATGATCGAAAAAATTAAATAATTTTTTTTTTCCATTATAGAGAAAATTAGTTATTCCCCAATTATTGTAATGTAAATTTTTCTCTGTCGACTTTTCTCATCACACTCTATAAAAATTAGTTGCTGCCACGTGCCCAATAGTAAGCTTCTGTTGTTAATTGGAATAGTAATTGATGTTTTTAAGAGGAAACTTCTCAGATGCCCCGCTCCATTATGGTCTCCCCAAGTATTATGGTGTTTATAGTTTCGATCATATGGAATAATTCTTTCTAAAAATTCTTCTATATCATGTTTGACTAATCCAGGTTCGTACTCTACAGTTGAGATTGCTCCTGTAGAGCCAGCGACATGAATATTTACGATTCCATTATCGATAGAACTTTCTTTTACAGCATTACTAACTTGTTCTGTTATATTTACTACATCGCAATAGCTTTTAGTTCGAATTGAGAATTGAGAATTTTTTACAGTCATTTTAATATACACCTATTGAATTTATTTATTATATTAATTTAATTAATTTATACTATTAATTTAATCAGTAAGCATAATAAAAAAATAAGTTTTGATTGGATTTTGAGCGAAGATAAACTCAAGGAATTTTTAAGTAAAATAACTAATCCCAAGAATGAGATACCTTATTATTTGAATATCTTAGTTAAACCGGGGAAGAAATTATTTGATTTTAAAATAAAAAAATTGCCTTCAAATATTTTTAAGCTTACAGCACATGAAGATAAAAGTGGTTGGTTCGTGCGTTCTTATCATATTCCTCTAGATAATTTAGCCCTTACATTAGATTCGAAAAAAAAAGAAGTTTTAAGATTATTAAATGAACCAAAGAAAGTATTTAATCGAGATACAAGAGAAGTATTAGAAGAGATTTCAAGAAGATATGAGGAAATACTTCAAGGAAGTGGAACAGGGAAATTTAATTTTAAAACTTCACGATTTAAAAAAAAGAAAGAATTTAAAATGGGTGTTCAAAAGAAAGGTTTTTGAATTTTCATCTAATTTTACTTCCAGGCGGAACCAAATCTTTCTTATCTTCTTCTAATTTAAGTAGAAATGGTTTATTCTCCACATCTGCCGCCAATACCATGCCATTAGATTGAACTCCCATTAATTTTCTTGGTTTTAAATTCAGGAGCACAACTACTTTTTGCCCCATAAGTTCTTCGGGAGTATAATTTTGAGCCATGCCAGCAACTATCTGGCGAGGTCGGTCTTCCCCACAATCAACCATCATTTTTAATAAATTTTTCGATTTGGGGATTCTTTCACATTCTATAATTAGACCTATTCGAAGATCTAGATTCATAAATTCTTCATAAGTTATTTCCATAATTACAACTTTTTATAATTTTATTATATCTGATAAATCTGATAAATCGACCTTTTCTGCTTTTTTGGGTTTTTTTGCTTGATAAGGATTTTCTATTTCTTGAATCCTTCGAGCAAATGTTAAATATCCAGTATGACCAATCATTCTTGTTGTTGGTCTGGTTGCATTTTCTTTCACAATAATTTTTCTTTTTATTAACTCAAAGGTATTTATATCATAAAATTCTTCACTTTCCAAGGCTACTACGGTTTTTTTTACTTGCTCTATTGTTGGTGAGAATGACGCAAAAGTTCCACTTAATTTCAGAAAGTTTTTAACTCTCTTTATTGCTAACCATGGTGTTGCGAGATCCAAAACTACAGCATCAAGATCACTATGTTCAACATCTTTTAGAATATCTCCATATTCAATAGAAACCACATTTTCAAGTTTTGCTTTTTGAATATTTTTTTTTGCTTGTTCTAATGATTTTTCTCTTATATCATACGAAAAAACATGCCCATTAGGTCTAACATAATTGCCTAAGATACATGTTAAAGCTCCAGAGCCTGTTCCTGCTTCTAAAACTAAAGACCCAGGACCAATCCCAGTATACATCAAAATTAATCCACAATCTTCGGGATAAAGAATTTGTGTAGTTCTTCCCATTTTTAAAATAAAATCACTTGGCAGTGGCTTAAAAACTCTCATTTTAAAACCTTGAGGCTTTGTAAAAATACAAGTTCCATATTGTTTTCCAATTATATCATCAAAATAGACTATTCCCTTATGAGTCGCAAAATTCTCACCTTGTCGAACTTTTAGCAGCCATTTCCTTTTTCCATCATACATAAGTAGGATATGGTCAGTATCCTTAATTATATTCAAATTTAGGTCGATTATTTATTTTATTTATATATTATTTAATTGTTAGGTTTTGTAATGGTTTAAATTTTTTCAATATTTTAATAATCATGATACACAATCTATACTTATAGAATTGAAAATAAAATTCAAATTCACTCATAAGTCAATATATGGAAAATATCAAAAATATTAAAGTCATTAAGGCTTCAAATTTATTAAACCTTCAATGTTATGATATTGCCACTGGAAACATAATCGGTAAGATTATTGATCTCAATTATAATCCCCAATCTGGTAAAATTGAGGATTTACAGATTAAATTGGCTAAAAAAATAGAAGATAAAAAAAATTTAATTGTAAATTTTAACAAAGTCACCACCATCGGAGATATTTGCTTGATTGATTTGTTCTAATAATTTTATTCTCAAATAATAATTTGTAAAATTTAAAAAATAAAGGTAAATTTTTTCACTATAGAGAATGCAAATTTTATCTTTTTCTGGTTAAAGGTATTTAAATAAATGAGTAGAAATAATTCTCGTAGGCAACCGCAACACCTCTCATTCGGTGAGATTCAGTCTCAGGCTGATGACTACAAAAAACTTCGGGATGAACTCAATGAAAAAACCAAGCAAATTTTTAAGTATCTTAATTCAACAAATAAAGAGATTGAACAATACCGAAAAGAGGCAAAAGATTTAAGAAAAAATAGGGATGAAATAAACCAAAAGATAAAAGAGCTAAAAAAAAAGAAGTATAAATTAATAGACAAAATCAAGGAACTAAAAAATCAAAGAAATAATCTGAAAAGTAAAGATAAAGTTAATGGTAAGAATTATTCATTAATAAAAAAATATGAAGCAGAGACTGAACGTTTAGAACGAAGTATTGAAACTGACCAATTAACCATTAAAGAAGAAAATCGTATAATTGAGCGAATTACTGAATTAGCTGAAAAACGGAAGGAACTATTGAAATATATGGAAGAAAACGATGAATTATATCAAACCGAAAAGGATATTGATTCTATTGGAATTGAGCTGGATAATATTAAAATAGATTTTGACGTTTTATCAAAAGAATCTCAAGAATACCATGAGAAAATGATTACTCTGTATAAAGAAATAGATTACATTATTGACAAGAGGAAATTTAAAGAAGAAGAATTAATCAACAATAAAATAAAAGCGGATGAATACCATGAATTATTCATAAAAATGCTAAATCAAAAGAAGAGAGTCAGGAAACCAAAAAAACTCTACGCTTATAAGAGACAAATGGAAAGAAAAACAATTGAAGATGAAATTATTAAAAAAAATTTAGCTGCTGCCATTGAAAAACAAAAGAAAGGGCAGAAGTTAAATATGTTTGAAGCACGCCTTTTATTAGAGAGAGGTACTAAAGAAAAATAAAAATATTCTTTTGGCCAATTTAAATCTTTTTTTAAGAAATTACCCATTATTGGAATTTAACCAGTAAAATTGTAAATTTGATATTCAAAAATTTTTCGGATAAACTTTAATTTTAGTTTTACTTATTCTAAAAAAATTAATTATTTATTTACAAATATCGAAGGAAATGAGATAATTTTGATAAAAACAATTGAGTCCATAAGAAATATTCTACATACTCATCATGAATTATTTAGAAATTGCATTCCTCTGATTGCTTCTGAAAATATTACAAGCCCGGCCGTAAAGGAAGCATGTTCTTGTGACTTCTCTCACAGATATGCAGAGGGTTGGAGTGGTCAACGTGTATATGCTGGCTGCAAATTCATCGATGATATTGAAGACTTATGTATGGAACTTGCCAGAAAGTTTTTCAAAGCAAAATTTGCTGATGTAAGACCAATATCTGGTGTAGTTGCAAATTTAGCATTATATAATGCATTTACATCTCGTAATAATGGGAAGATGATGGTCATGCCAATCCCTAAAGGTGGTCATATCAGCCACGCACCCATGTTTACCAAATCAGGCATGCAAATCAATGGAACAGCAGGAACTGTTCGAGGATTAGAAATTGAATATTTTAAATTTGATCAAGAGAACATGAATTTAGACATAGATGGTTCTGCTGAGTTAATGAGAGAATTTAAGCCCGAATTGATTTTATTTGGAGGATCCGTTTTCTTGTTTCCACACCCGGTAAAAGAACTGAGTGAAGTAGCAAAAGAAGTAGGTGCCCATGTTGCATATGATGGAGCCCATGTTGCTGGATTGATTGGTGCTGGATTCTTTCAAGATCCACTACGTGAAGGTGCTGAAGCAATGAGTTTAAGCACCCACAAAACACTTCCTGGACCACAACATGGCATGGTAGTGGCTGATGATGAAAGTATTGTTGATAATTTGAAATTTTCCTCGTTTCCAGCATTGCTATCAAACCATCACTTACATAATGTTGCTGGTTTAGCCGTGGCACTAGCTGAGATGATTGAATTCGGTAAGGAATATTGTGAGCAAATAATAAAGAATGCCAAGGCTTTGGGAAAAGCATTATATGATAGAGGGTTCAACGTCTTACAAAAAGATAATGGCTTTACCGCTTCACATCAAATAGTTATAGATATAACGAATTTTGAAAATAATGTTGGTTTAGGTGGAGATATTGAAAGACTAGTAGAAAGGGCTAACATTATTCTCAATCGAAATCTTCTTCCGTGGGATATCATGCAGGGAAGACATTATCAAAACCCAGGTGGTTTACGTATAGGGACATCAGAAATCACACGTTTGGGAATGAAAGAAAAGGAAATGGACCAAATAGCAGAATTTATAAAACAAGTTCTCATCGATAAAAAAGACCCAAATAAAGTAAAAGAAGAGATCAAAGAGTTTCGGAGGGGCTTCCAAGAAGTAAAATATTGCTTCCAGTCACCCAATGAAGCCTATGAATACCATAAATTTTATTGAACTCTTTTTTTTGAATTTTTTTTCTAATTTTATTAATATAGAATTTTTTTGATAACTGTGAGATTGAATAGTTCTAAATCGATATAAAAAAGTAATTTTCAAATAGTAGTTGAATTTCAAATATAATTAAATAAAAGTTGGTTATGAAATGAAATTAAAAAAAGAACAATTTAAAATTTACAACTTTTTTATTTTACTAATAAATCTAATAACTTTAGTTCTGGGGATCATATACTTTACTTACCCAATTTGCTCAATACTATGGGATATTCTTGGAGTAATAATGATAATCGCTTGGTTTGGGACTTTTGGACTAATTTTTATTATTGATATAGTTCTCGTAAAGACTGATAAGATTGGTAAAAAAATTAATCATTTCTGTTATTACTGTCTTGTATTTTATGTTTTAGCTTGGATTTTCTTATTAATAAACGCCGGTTTATCAAGTATAGTTCACACTGCGGATATGGCCATGTTTACTATACTTGGTCTTATAACTTACATTGGGTTTTTCGGTATGGCCCTTTTTGGGATATATTTAGCTTATCTTGATATTAAGTATCTAGAGAATCGAGGTGCATGGAATTTTGAATAAATTAGGAATTGTAAAGATCATTTTGGCAATTCTTTGCGCTTTAGCATTTATCATAGGGGTCTATTCTATTTTTCAGATATATGTGGGCGGGACGGATGCAATTTCTCGAGTTGCTAATTGGTTTATGGCACAAATTGGTGAATTTCTCTTATTCATCGTGATTGCTGCAATATTTATTTTATTAAAATTAACAGGTAAAAGAAATCATCCAAAAACATATTTTGCGATTATGATTATTGGCTTTACAATTGCAGGATTAAACTCAGTACCACTTTTTTTAACACCAATCTCGATTTCTAATGCAAATGCCGAATTTAGCGCAGGATTTGGTGAAAATTGGGAAACTACAATTCCAGATGATGTTAAGTCTTTTTTTATGCATTCTCCTTTTAATATTCCACAACAATTTTTAGGAGTTCCACATAAAGAATGCCAGATCATAGAAAATGTACTATATTATGAAGATCCTGATGAGGAAGTTTCTCTATATTTCGATGTATATATGCCTAAGGAACCTGATGAAAATTTACCGGGGAATAGGAGCACAATCATAAAAATTCACGGAGGAGCTTGGGTTGCGGGAGATAAAAGTACTGGTAATATGCCAGTTGTAAACAAATATCTTGCAGCTTAGGGATATGTAGTATTTGATATACAATATGGCTTAAGAGATATGGGTTCATTAGGAGCATTAGCAATCATTACACCAGAAAACGTTATTGGGAATTATACTTTTATTGATATGGTCAAACAAATCGGAATTTTCACAAAACTCTTAGAAAGCAATTATTCTGCAGAGTACAATGCAAATCTTGAAAGTGTTTATATTATGGGAGGTTCTGCAGGAGGTCATTTAACCTGTGTTACCGGATTTGGTTATAATGAGAATTATTTTAATGGAATTTTTAGTGAAAATATAAATATAAAAGGAATAATTCCATTATATCCTCCAAGTAATGTTTCATGGGCGGGAGCGAGTGGATTTTTACCAGGCAGTCCTGAAACTGACCCAGAACTATTCGATGCATATTCACCAACCACCTTAATCGATTCCAATGATCCTCCTGTTCTGATTTTCCAAGGCACAGCTGATAAGCTTGTTGATTTTTCTAATTCTATTGAAATTGAAAGTACTTGCGATAATGTGGGAGTAACATGCTGTAATTTATTATTTCCTCTAGCGGGACATGCAAGTGATATATTTTTTAGTACAAATTTTGGTCAAGTCTGGTTGTATTATTTAGAACGATTCCTATATTTGACCCAGTAAAGATAAAATTAATTTTTACTTCTTTTTTTTATTCTAAATTAGAATTAACCAAGTTTAAATGAAAAAGTAGTTAAAAAAATCAAAAATTTTATCTTTATTGCCACTTTTAAAATTTCAATGAGTATTGAAATTATAGAAAAAGACGACCGCCTTATTCGTTTTATACTCTCAGATATATCGACTGAAATGGCTAATGCCTTCAGAAGGATAATCTTAATTGAAATACCTGTAATGGCAATTGATGAGGTAATAATGTTAAGGAATGATAGTCCACTTTATGATGAAATTCTTGCACATAGACTTGCAATGATTCCAATAGTTACAGACTTAAAACATTATAATTTTCAACAAGAATGTTCTTGCGGAGGTGCTGGTTGCGCATTATGTTCAGTTACCTTGACATGTGATATAAAAAACGATACAGATGAAACCATTCTCGTCACCTCGGGAGACTTAATCTCAAATGATCCAAAAATTGTCCCAGTAAGTCCTAATATACCAATTGTAAAATTAGAACATGGCTCTTCATTAACATTTGAGGCCTTTACAGTATTAGGGAGGGCTAAAGAGCACGCTAAATTCCAAAGTATTGCTAATATTGGATATAGATTTTATCCTAAAATTGAAATTGATGAACGTAAATGTGAAAAATGTACTCAAAAATGTATAGCTTCAGATTACTGCTCAAAAAAATTATTCGAAGTTGGAACTGAAAAAAGTAATCCGAAATTAATTCCGGATTTTTGGAAAAATTGTGATTTATGTGAAGCATGTTCTCATGAATGTCCTGAAGGGGCTATTAAGGTCGAATGGGATGATAATAAATTCATTTTTTCAATTGAATCTGATGGAGTTCTCCCATTCGGTACTCTTTTAAAAAAAAGTTGGGAAATATTTAAAGAAAAAATTGATGATTTTAAAGAACAATTAAAAAATTTAGAAATAGAAATAGAATAAATTATCTAAGTAGTCATATTCATAAATTTAAAAAATAATGCAAAATATTAAAGTTCATAAATTTTAAGGGAATTATATTATGTCTCATAAACCAACGGGTCCAAGCGACTATTATAAAAGGAAATTAGCTCGGACTCTCTGGAAAACTAAGAGAAGAATCTGGAGAGATGTTTCAAAAAGAATTTTTAAACCAAGAAAGGATAAAGTAGAAGTAAATCTCTTTAAAATTAATAATAAGACTAAAAACGGAGATGTAATTGTTGTTCCTGGGAAAATTCTTAGTATGGGAAGTCTGGATCACACGGTAATAATTGCATGTTTAAATGCATCGAAATCTGCTAGACAAAATGTAAAAAATTCCTCGACTGAAAGTAAAATTATTTCTATTGAAGAGTTATTAGATACGAATCCTAGCGGTTCAAACGTAAAAATAATTGTTTAAATGGTAAAAATGAATCCATAATGGTTGAATATAAATTAATAGATGTAAAAGATAAAATCCTTGGAAGAGCTTGCACTCAAATCGCAAAAAAAGCACTTTTAGGGAAATATATTGTCGTCATTAATGCAAAAGACTGTGTGATTTCAGGTAAAAAAAATCAAATTCAAAAGAAATATTTAGAGAAGCTTAATATTCATACTGCCACAAATCCTAGACGCGGTCCTTTTTGGCCGAGACGTCCAGATCGTTTTTTTAGAAAAATTGTTTGGGGCATGCTCCCAAGAAATAGAAGAGGTCGGGATGCACTTGCGAGAATACATGTTTATATCTCTAATATACCTGAACGATTTAAAAATCGATATCAAAATTTAACTCCACTTGATATACAAAATGCCGACGTTTCTCGATTGCAGAATAAATTTATTCATCTTGAAACTATATGCACACGAATTGGATGGAAAAATAGAGAGGTTGAGATTTAGATAAATGGTTAAATATATTAATGCATCAGGTAAAAGAAAAACTGCAATTGCTCGAGCTGTTTTAAATACTGAAGGAAAGGGAGTAGTTAGAATAAATTCTGTTCCATTAGAAGCATACGAACCGAGTATTGCTAAAGAACGGATTAAAGAATTATTTAAAATCCTTGATGAACCAAAACTTAAAGATGTTGATATAAAAGTAAAAGTTAAATCTGGTGGGATAATGGCTCAAACTGATGCTATTAGAATAGCTTTAGCAAGAGTGATTTATAAATACTTAAGGCGCAAATCCACTGCCAATTTATTTAAAGACTATGATAGTTCATTATTAAGTGGAGATAGTCGAAGAAAAGAACCAAAAAAATTTGGTGGTAGAGGTGCCAGAGCGAGACGACAAAAATCTTTTCGATAATTCTATTTGATTTTAAAGTGTGCTCCTAATTTTTGCAAATCCTCTATAAATGTTGGATAAGAATCCTCAATGATCTCTACATTTGAAATATGGGAGTTTGATTCTGCAAACATTGCGGCAACAATTAATGCCATGGCTATGCGATGATCATCACCATGATTTAAATCTGCCCCATTTAATTTTGTATTCTCCTTTATTATCAATTGATCTTCATGCTCTTCTAAATTTGCTCCCATTTTTTTCAACTCTCGAGCTATTCCAGAAACTCTATCTGATTCTTTACTCCTAATATTCTTGATATTAGTTAATTTCATAACTTTATTAGTGAAACAACCCATTACTGCTAGAATTGGAAATAAGTCAGGAGTTTCCCTACAATCAATTGAAAAATCTTCTAAAGGGCTTTTATTTATTCCTTTTTTAATTTTTACCATCTTTTCATGTGGATTTATTAATATATTAGCTCCCATTTCTCTCAGATATGAAATGATCTCCCTGTCACCTTGGGGGCTATCAAAATCCAAATTAGAAATAATAACATTAAGATCATTCTCAGCTAACGTTGCGGCTCCAAAGATATAAGCCGCTGAAGAGAAATCCCCGGGAATATCATAAACTTGACCACGATAGTTCTGAGAACATGGGATTATTAAATTTCCCATTAAACTTTTTGAAATCTCTTGTTTAATTGTGATTCCAGCTCTATCCAACATATCTAAGGTTAAATAAATATATGGATGGGATGTAAGTGGTGTAGTTAGCTCTATAATTGTAGCATCACTCCCTTTACATTTCAATAACGGTGTAATAAGTAGTAAAGCAGTTATGAATTGAGAACTAACATCTCCTGGAAGTTTTATTCTTTTAGGAATTACATTTACTGGTTTGATGCTAATTTCATCCTCATTAACCTCAATTACTGCGCCTAATTGTTTTATAGCTTCTAATAATGGTTGGATTGGACGTTTTCTTTTTAAAAATTCCCCTGTTAGTCGGATTCCATTTTCCAATAATAATCCCAGAGCACATAGGATCCTAAAAGTTGTACCAGAATTTTTACAATCTATCGGCACTTCGGGAGCAATAAATTTAGATTTTTGAAAATTAACTAAAAATTTATTCTCCTTTTCTTTTAGAATTTTAACTCCTAAACTCTTAAGAGCATTGATTGTTACCTCCACATCTCCAACTGTTAGAGGATTATTTATAACTGAGATTGCCTCAGCTAACCCTGCAATGAAAAAAGCTCTATGAGAATAACTTTTTGAGGGAGGAACCTTAACTTTACCGCTTAGAGTCTTGATTGGAAATATTTCTAAGTCCATAATTTTATTAAGTATAAAAATAGTAATTAAGATTTTTTAATAATTCGTTAATTTCAAATTTCTATAATAAAAGTAAAAAAAATAGTTTAATTTATTCATCATCTTGAAGAAATAATTTCAATTTTTGTAATATGGTCTCAGTTGTATCATATTCTTCATCTAAATCTGGAATTTTAATCTTTGGTTTAGATTTAGCCTCCTGTATTACAATTTCTACTCTCCTTCCTTTAAATTTGCGGTAAATATCCTCAAGCTTAGTATTTAATATAATTGCTTCCTTCTCGTCTATAAGAAAAAATAAAGTATCTTTAATCTTTTCCCAGAATTTTTGTATTTTTTCATCATCTTTTGCCCACTTTGAAATATCTCTCTTGATTAAAGTCCCCTCATATTTTAAAATCTTTTTTCTGGCCATTATTTTTCGCTCTTCCAAGATTCTATTTTAACATTAGATTCTATCGCCTTAGAGCACGAGGGTTCCGATATAATTTTGTTTCTTGGGCAGAGACACTCAAAAGAATTTTCCCATTTTTAAGTAATTTTCTAGTTCTTAGTAATTTATGCTTAATCGGTTGTAAAAATTTGAGCATCATTGTAAATAGTAATATTACACTCTTCAATGATTCATTTTTATATGCTTTTTCAGTATAAAATTTAACAACATACTTTCCACCTACATTAACAACTTTCTCATCAATTTTTGCAATTAATTTATCTTGTCCATCAAAAATATCCCAATCACTACCGATAGAGAGCACATCCTCATCAAATGTAAAAATATCCCACTCTTTTTTCTTCTCATTCATTAAAAGTGGAAATGTATGAATTTCTCCAAATAATCTCTTTGGAAATCGCAGATTTTGCTTAGCCAAATCAACGATATATTTGTATTTTCTAACCATCATTTTAAATTCAGGGAGTGAATGTTCTGCACCAAATGTAGATTTTAAACTATTTAAAACCATTTCCTCTATTGTACCTTGCCAAGCAATCGAGTCGGAATCAAACCATTTAATGACTAATCTCTTTTTACAAGGATTTTCTTCTTGTTCTTCCCAATCCTTCTTCATAAAACCAAAAAATCCAACAACATCATTATCTTCCTTCACAGAACCACAAAGATCTAGGTTTTTAGGAAACTGACGGGACTTTGCCATGAGTCTCTGTTTTTGGAATATTCCAATTTCTGGACCATGTAAACTCGTTAACCAGAAGTCAACTGTGATCTTTTTAAGGTATTTCTTTTTAGATTTCTTTGGTTTTTCAACTTTCTTCTTTTCAACTTTTGTCTTTCCTCTGGTTTCTCCGAATATTTTTTCCTCGATATAAGATTCTAAATCTTCTTCTTTTTTCTTCCTAACTGACTTCTTCTTTTCATAATCTGGGTTAAGTCTACAATAAGGTAGATGTGAATTCAATCTCCTATATTGCCTTCCGCAATAAGGACATTTTTCAAGTTCTATAGATTTAGACATAACTAAATATAATCCAATAATTATATTTAAATATATAATATAATACTTTAAAAAAAATATGGTTGGAAATTCTTTAGGAACACTCTTTAAAATCATTTCTTTTGGGGAAAGTCATGGGGAAGTAATTGGTGTAATCATAGATGGTTGTCCTGCTGGACTTAAGATAGATGCGGATTTAATTCAAAAAGAGTTGAACAGAAGGCGCCCCGGTCAAACAGCTTTATCTACACCTCGTTCTGAAGAGGATAAAGTTAAAATTATTTCAGGAATATTTAATAATTTTACGACCGGAGCACCAATTTGCTTAATTATTGAAAATAAAGATGTAGATTCTTCTAAATATGAGAAAATTAAGAACATATTGAGACCATCTCATGCAGATTTTTCTAGATTGATGCGTTATGGTGAATCTGCAGATTATCGTGGTGGAGGACGATTTTCTGGAAGAATAACCGCGGGGTTTGTTATGGCGGGAGCAATAGCAAAACAAATACTATCTTTAAATAATATTAAAATTATCGCTTATACTAAAGAAATTGGTGGAATTATTGATGATAAAGAATATGATTTCAAAAAGATAAAAATTCTTCGTGATAAATCTGATGTAGGGGTGTTGGATAATGGTAACTCTCAGAAAATCAGTGAATTAATCCCTAAAATGAAAGAGGAAAAGAATTCAGTAGGAGGTATTGTAAAATGTAACGTGGAGAATTTTCCTGCCGGTGTAGGTAATCCAATTTTCAATAATCTCCAATCTGATATAAGTAAAGCAATATTTTCAATTCCAGCTGTCAAAGGAATTGAATTTGGAGCTGGTTTTAAAGCCGCAAGAATGAAAGGTTCGGAGCACAATGATCCATGGATCATTAAAGATGGGAAAATAAAAACCTCTAAAAATGATGCAGGTGGAATAATTGGGGGTATATCAACCGGAATGCCTATTGAATTTAATGTATGCTTTAAACCGACAGCATCAATCTCCAAATCCCAAAAGACGATTGATATTAAGCTGATGGAGGAGACAGAACTGATAATCGAAGGAAGGCATGATCCATGCATTGTTCCTCGAGTTATCCCTGTTGTAGAGGCTATGACTGCAGTTGTTTTATTGGATCATCTCTTAATGGCTCAAAAAATTCCGCTTGTCCTTGAAGAGAAATAATTATCCATTAAGTGAAAAATTATAAAATTATAAATATAGTTTAAAAATAATTTAAATAAGAAAAAACTATTAACTTTAAACAATGCCGATAGAAGATACTTCATCGCAATTTATTGAATTTTATAAGAAAAAAGCAAGAAATTTAGTTGAAATTGCAATGAATCATTATAAAAATAGAGAATTAAAAAAGTCTTGCGAGTTATTAAGTCAAGCATATACTTTCTATAAGAAAGCTGGTGAATCAGATAATGCAGAGCAAGTGAAAAAAAGGTTTGAAGAGATTAAAGCCGAATTAAAGAGTGGCGTATAAAAAAACCTTCAATCTATTTCTATCTTTTTAATTTTAAGCAAAATATCTTCTATATGAGTTCCATACCAATATATCTTATTGCAAGTACGGTTAGAACATCGAAAAAATTCATTTATGTGATTATAAGTTCCTTTATTCACTAAATCTTTTACATCTTCTTTATTCTCTATTCTAAATAATGTATGATTACAAACGGAACATCTTGCTTTTTCGGCTTTATACTTAAAATCGTTTTTAAACCTGATTTTAATCTGTTTTAAATATCCATATACACTTTCTCCCTCTAGAAATAAACTATTTGGAGCGGCTTTTCTGCTTAATAACTTATCTTTTGTAAGAATTATTCTATTTTCTCCATTTGCAAATTTAACGAGCTCATCATCAGGAACTGGAGTGTTATTATCACTTTCTAAATCTTTAGCATAAACCGTATCATATGCGAATATTCTCAAAAAGCGAGTTAGCCTACCTAGCATAAGGTCAGTAAGAAATTTCATAGAACTATTATTTTAAACTTTTTTGTGAAAATTTTCTCATTATGGGATATAAATCTGAAATTTTAATTAAAATTATACTTTAAAACAATTACTCATTTTCGATTGTAAAAAGTTGATAATAATGTCCAAAAATTTATGGAATAAAGTAACGGAAACAATTGTAAAAGCTGGCCAAATGCCTATGCCCATTAGCGATACCCTTATTGAACTATTGAAAATTATCATTACTGAAGAACAAGCTAAATTTCTGATAATTTTTAAAGAACCCTCTTTAAATCTTAACCAAATCAAAGAAAAAACAGATTTGGAGGAATCCCAGTTAGAAAAAATATTAAATGATTTAATGCATAACGGAATTATTACAGGAACAACCAGTAGAAGTACAGGGGTTAAAGTATATCGTTTAATGGGTCCTTTTCCCGGCATCTTTGAATTTACCTTGATGAGAGGTGAAACAACAGAAAAAGAAAAGAAACTTGTAATATTATTTGATAAATTATTTGAGGAAATGAGTCAAGCAACTCAAAAAAATTATGATATATTAATCCCACAATATAAAAAAATAATTCCTGCTATCGCTAGGGTTGTGCCAGTTGAGAAAGAGATCGAGACTCCGAAAGAAGTAGTATTACCATTTGATGAAATCTCAAAAATTGTTGAAAAATATGATTATATTGCCTTAACTCACTGTTATTGCCGTCATGAGAAAGATCTATTGGGCGATCCATGTAAAGTTACGGATGAAAGATTAAATTGCTTTTTGTTTGGAAAAACTGCACAATTTGCCATTGAACAAAATTTTGGTAAGCCAATTTCAAAAGAAGAAGCAAAAAAAATCTTTCAAAAAGCGGAAGATGAGGGCCTTGTTCATAAGGCTTTTCACGTTCATCTAGACCCTCAAAAGGAAGAGGAAGCAATTTGTAATTGTTGCAAATGTTGTTGTGGAATTTTTCAAATGTATTACCGAGGCGCTATGCCATACCACACGAAAACCTCATATTTAGCGGTGGTTAATGAAGAAGAATGCATAGGTTGTGGAACATGCGTTGAAAAATGTCCAATGGAAACGATTTCTTTAATAGATGATATTGCGAAAATTAATAATGAAAAATGTATTGGATGTGGGGTTTGTGCTCATCATTGTCCTCAAGAAGCAATAAAGTTAGAGTATAATAAAAGAGATGTTTTTATTCCTCCTAAAAAAATTGCAGTCAATTAATATTTTAAATGATTTAAATCATTATGATAGAATGCTTACTGGAAAATTTAATAATAAATCTTGATTTTAATCTTAATTCACTTCTAAAATTAGTAAATAATTGAGAGTTGATGCGAATTGATAAAGGAAGGTATATTAAAAGGAGCAAAACGTAAGGATCCAGGCTGGAATAAGGTTAAATTTGGGGAACCATTTAAAAAAGCACTGGATCGATTTAGAGAAGAAGTTCTCGGCCGAGATGATTTCGATCCCACATCATTATTGCAGTTTGGGCTTTTTATGTCGATGGCTGTTATTAATATATTGAAAGAAGCTGAAAAAAATTTTGGTATAGATGGTCAGAAAATGGTAAATGATGCCTTGATTAAAACTGGCTATGAAGTTGGTAAACAAATACTTAAAGATATTAAAATCCAATTTGATATTTCAGATATCGAATTAATAAGCTTTTTTGCGACCATTATAAATACTCAGGCTTGGACATCAATTGAAGATCCCCGAATTGTTAATGATGATGAATGCTCATTTGATATTTTGTGGTGCCCGCTTCAGGATGTTTATTCTGCATTTGATTGTCGAGTTCAACGTTATTTGGTGCAAGGCCTTATTAATTACTTCAGAGAGGTATATACTAAATCTGATTTTCAAGTGGAATTTAAATCAACGATTCCAGCCGGAGCAGATTGTTGTAAATTTATTTTTTCTCGGAAAAAGCATGGTGAATCTGATAAATGGGAGATCTATTCAAAGGAATTAGAAAAAAGAGCAATAAGAAGGTTAGAAAAAAGAAAAAATAAATAATCTCTTTTATATTAGATATGGAGTTTCATTTTCCAAAAAACCAATTTTTTTTGGATTTCATTTATTCCTGCTTCATCTAATACTCCTGGAACACTATTAAGATCAGATATACTTCGATTAATCGCATCTAAAACACCTGAAAATCCCTTTATCTTTAAAATAGTATCATGTAGCTTTCCTAACAATATGGAAATTTCAACCGCAGATTTTTTATTAAGAGATTCTTTGATAAAGTTAAAATATTCGGATAGAACTTCAATAGTAGTTATTTCCATCTTTTCAAAATCCATTATTGAGACGGTTTTTTGTTCTTCAATAATCTTTTGTTTAGAAACTAAAGACTCTTCCGAAATTGGTGCAGGAGGCTCTATTTCTTCTTGAACTTTAATCTCCTCTTTACTAGGCTCAGGTGGAAATTCTTTTTTTATCTCTTTTTGAGGTATTTTTGGTTTTTCAAGTGATATTTGAAGTTTTACTGGCTTTTCAATTTCTGATTTAACCACACCTTTATGAGGACTGTAAAAAACATCTTTTTGAGCTCCGACCCAAGCATCCTCCAAAATTGGTACAAAGATTTTAATATGTTCTTCAATAATACTGCCAATTCCGGCGATTTCAGTTTTCATTTCACCTCGAATTTCCGTTTTCGAGATAACACAAATAACCACCTCTTCATAATCTCTATTAATTGCCCATAGATTCTGTAATCTTCTATGTCTATAAGAAACATTAGTCATTTGATCTAATTCTTGTAAGATTGCCATATGAGCTGAGGAAGATGGATTAATATTTGCAGCAATTCTAATATTTACATGTGATCGTAGTGCTTTTAATGCATCAATATCTATATCCGTAATCTCAGGGGCTACAATTAATATTCTCATTTTAGCCTTTGAAATTTCTTCGTTGATATGGGCTTTAGCACCTTCAATAGATCGTATAAACCAAATATCCCTCATAGAAAATAAGGTCACTCTTTTAGCCCTTTCCCAGAATTCAGCGGTAACCTTTTCATTAATTTCCAACCTTCTGAGAATATCATCTAAAACATCATCTAAGGTTTTCATTACTTGGTTTGTAAATATATTTTTTAAACCAATAAGTGGTGCTGAAATGTTGTCAGTAATTCCAGAGAGTTTCTCTTCCGCCATTACGATTGTTTTACTAAAGCTTTTACTCATATCGGCAAAAATTTCATTTATATTCTCTCCAGAACTTGCCGTTGTTTTAGTGATCTCATTAATATTGGTAATTAAATTACCCAATAAAGTATTTAATTTTAAACCAAATTTAGAGCTCATTTTTTCATTAATTCGCTCTAATCCCACCGCAAAAACTTTTTCTATTACTTGATCTACGGTTTCTTGAATAACTCCAAGTCGTAACTTTTTTAGATTTTCTGAAATTGTACTTCGAATATCCTCAAAATTCTTACTTAAATCTCCAATTTCTGTTACCATAATTTTTTTTGATTCTTCCTCAATATCCTCAAGTACTTGGGTAACCGGTCTAATTTTATCAATTTCAGATAATCTTTTTTCAAAAGCAACTTTTTGAGCATTCATCTTTGATAGCATGTCTTGTTTTAAAGTATTCATGAAATCACCGTAATCTCGTAATGTCTTAAGACCTTCAGTTTTTTCTTCAAATTGAGAAAATGATCCCTCTAACTGAGGTGAAATATTTTCTTTAATATTTCTTATATAAGAATTAAAATCTTGTAATTGACTAATTAATGCAGCATAAGGAGGTAATGCAGAATAGTGGGGAGTAGCTCCAATAATTTTTTTATATAATCCTTTTTGAACAAATTTTTCCGCAATAACTTCGCAATCTTCTTTTGGTTTGCCAATTAAGATTGACATTTCTCCAAGAGATACAGCATCTCTACCTGTTGTTAAAAAATATAATTCTATTTCATCATCAGATAATTCAATATCACTTAATACTTGTTTTGTTAGTTCCTGAGAATAGGATACATCCTTCTCTAAAATATCTTCGACTTTGAAATTTACAATTTCCAAGTATTTATTTAAATACACTATTAATCTATGAGGAGGTGTTCCATGAACATCCACTTTTTTAATAGGAAATTTGGTTGTATTATTATATTCATCAGCTTTAATTTCAAACTTGATCTCTTCCAAACAAAGCTTACATGTGAAGGGAATTGAAACTTTATCTTTACCATTAAATAAATCCATCTTTTATCTTACACCTGTTTTTTCTTTCTAATTTTTTAATCACCAATCAACCTTTTCAGGGTAAGTAACCTCTAATAATTCCAAGGCTTTTTTTGCAATTTCAATTGATATCTTTTGTTCTTTATCTTCAGATTTAAAAAATTCTCTAATTTTAGGTAATAAAAATTCGGGAAAAATAATAAGTGGCTTAATATCAGTAAGTAATATTACCCAACCTTGATCTTCTTTATCTTTAAGTGTAGTAACTATTTTTAAATCTTCTAAAATGCTTAATATAACCTCAATGTCAAACCAATCCGAAAAAATTTTAGGGAGTTTGTCCAATGGATAATAAGAATTTCTCATTAATGCTAAAAAATCATAACTATCCGGATTTAGAAGTAATCCGGAAATTTTTTTCAACTCTTCAACAGATTGTTTATTAACATCATAAGTTGAAAAATAATCTGCAACTTTATCTTTATATATATCATATAAATTTTTCTTATTTTCCCTTAAACGATTTAAAATATTTTCATTGGGTAATCTTGCCAATAAAATATCCTTAGTTAAAAACAAATATTCTCCCTTATTTTTGACGATTCCAGTTTCTTTGTCCTTTTCTCCTTTTATCCAATCACGTCGAATTAAATTTAATTCTAAGAATGGGTCAAGCAATACATCTATATTTATATTCGGTTTCATTCTTTCTAAGATACCTTTTAATTCTTTTTTTGCGATTGGTCGTTCTCGTAATATCTCTAATATTTTTAATCTCTCATCACTGTGAAAAATTAAAGATGCTTTCTGTAATTTATCTAATTGAGATAATCGATCAATTTGAAAAATAGTAAATTTTAATTCACTTTCTATTTTAGAGTGAATTTTCTCAAGCAGAGAAATTTGTTTTAAAGGATTAATATTTATTAACTTCTTGAAAATTAAAAGTAATCTTTTTGCCATAGTATTAATTAGATCTTGGAATATTTCTACCTCATCATCCAGTTCAAAAAATGAAATAGTAATATATTTTGAACTATCTGTTTCTTGCCTATAATATGATACTACTTGATAAGGTGTTTCCTTCAATCTTCCTGTATAAAAATTACTAAATGCGCCTTTATCTTTAAATATCCCAGTTGTATGCTGATAAAATATACCAAAAATATCGTTTATAGAAATTAATTCCGTATAATTGGATTCATTGAACTTTTTGTTATGAAAAATTAATTTTATTGGTCTAAATTCTGGCTCAATTTCGCCCGACTCTTCTTGATTTAGAATAAACTGAAAATTTAATATGCCTTGGATCATTCAAAATCATTCCCGGAAAGATTATTTAATTTCAATTTTAGTATGCACATTAGATTTATTATAATCTTATACTATAATTATTATATTCAATCTTCATTAATATATTGTTACCTTAGAAATTCTGATTAAATTTAACAACAATAATTAATTTTATCGAAAACACTTAAATTGTTTTTTGTGCTGTATCTGAGAGAAAAAAAAAACCTATTAGCTAAAAATATTTTTCTTATAGAATTAACCAAGGAAATTTATCATGATTGCAAATTATTTTAAAGAATGCAATTTCTTTTGCCCTAAGATTTAAGAGATGAGTTATTGATGGGATACTCGCTGATTTCAAATGCAAATAAAATGATATAGTAGAATGTTATTTTTAAAAAATTTCATTTATCAGCAAATTATGAGAAATGTAAATATTCGTTCCAATTTTCTTTTTTTTATTTTAAATTTTAAAATGCAAAATTACACTGTTTTTAACTTGTTACTTAAATATTTGTGAATATATATTTAGATAGAATAGATTAAAATTTCTTAAAATGCCTATAAAGAAAATAGAAGAAATCCCGATAAAAGGGTTAAGTAAGGAATTACAATTAATTATCTTTTTTTACCAAGAATATAAAAATAATAATAAAAAAATTGCAGCTGATCAAATTTTTAAAAGGTTTCCACCTCCGGGAAGTGTTTCTTATAACTTAGATAAATTAACAAAACTTGAATTTTTAAAAAAAGAAATTCTAAATGGCACTTCGCAAAAGTTGGGACAACCGAAGGTTATATACAGTATAAATCCAGACCGTCTTCCTGATGTTGAACAATATTTAAAAGAAAATTTATCCCTACTTAAACCCTTATTTTCAATATTATTTGCCGACTCTTCTGCTTCAGAATTGAAAGATAAAAACATTCTTAGACTTTTTGAAGATTTGAAATTTGAATTAAAATCATATTTAGAAGATCTAAAAATCAAAAATACTCCTAAACAAGTTAAAAAATTGTATGAGAAGATATATCACTTTTTTCTTGATAATTCTTGAGTCTAAAGAAATCTTCCTTCTATAGGCAATGTTTAATTTCATATATTTTTATTTTAAATTTTAAAATATAATCTTATTAAGTACCAAATACGACTCTAAAATTAAATTATTACTGTTTATTAAACCTATGAAGAGTCAAAAACTTTTTAATAAATTAACAAAAGAGTTTAAATATTAGATTGATATTAATAAAATTAAATAAAAAGTTACTAAAAAGGGAGATATATTTTAAAAAAAAGGTGAATTTATTTTGAAAAAAATATTTAATCGAAATTATAAAAAAATCTTAATTCTTAGCAGTTTAATGATTATATTATATCTAAATTTTATTACATTTGGTAATATCATAAATGAGTATGTTTATTTTAATAACTATGATGACGAAACAAATGAGTTTTTTCAAAATGATAGTATAAGGTCTCAAGATTATTTTGAGCAGCATTTTGATAATATAGAATGGCTTAAAAATAATACTTTTGATCCCCCCGTAACTGAATGGTATAATACAACAGAAGGAGATATTACAGATGTAAATGCATCATTAAGTCCAGGTGTGGCAAATTTTGAGGTTCTAGGAGATTCGGGAGAAATTAAAATCGATGATCCCTTTGATGACACCAATTGGACGCGTTTCAACAATCCAGAATTCCCAGTTTTACCTGATACTGCTTTAATTAATTCAGCTGGCTGTTATATTGCCCATACATGGAATGAAAATGATAATCAAACTCGTAATACTCCTAGTGCCAATTGGAAAAGAAATATCGAAATGCCTGTTAACATGTCAGATTATAAAATCACCTCCGCGTCACTTGAGGCAGTATTTAATGCATCTGTACAAGCAACACCTCTTATTGGAGGTATTGAGTGCCCCGGTGATTATACTAATGGTCCAGGAAGTGATCCCCAATTTGCTACGGGTGATCAGGCAAAATTTTATGTCTTAATTTCAGATGTTGATCAAATCCAAGAATATAGAATAGCATATAATCAAACCATTGATTTAGGACAAGATCTGGGTCCAATTGAAAGTTATGGTGAAACCCAAATGAATTATATTCCAGAGAACGTATTAATTGATCTATTAACAGCGATTTTACAATACGATGATTATAACTTTACTATTACTGTAGGAATTGATTTATACTGTGAAGATAATGAATATGGTGCGGATATAGACACATGGAACTATTTAATTATCAGATCTCTCAATTTAACTATTACTTACGAAAAATGGGTGAATCAATTTACATCAGTATCTTGGTGTCAAGATGGAGATAAAATAAGCGGAACCAATGTCATTATTAAAAACGCCACACTTAACTTTAAATATAAAATTGATCAAAACTGGACTGACTCATCTCCAAATTCCGAAATTAGAATTTTAATTAATAATTTGTTGCATTCGGAAACCGTTAAATTAAGTACGGCTAATACCTCCTTTCAAGACGCAAAAATTGGTGGATTTGATGTCTCTTCTTTAATTCCAATAAATGAAAACATTAATACAACAATTCAAGTATATCTCGCAGATACATTTGCATTAGATCAGAAAATCAATATTTCAATTGATGATGTTTACCTTAAAATTTCTTATAAAATAATTACAATCGGAGAACAAACAGATTTTGTATTGTTTTTAAATGGAGAAAATAAAACTCTGGGAAAATTTCTTAAAGTTCCTTACGGGGATCCTATAAATATTACTATGAAATACATCAATTTATCGAGAGACTTTATACCGGGTGCAGATGTAACATTAACAGGGCTGGATGGTGTTAAAGATTTAGATGAAAATGGTCTACATGAACATTATAATATAACGCTCGATACAGGAACTTTTTCACTTGGAGAACATATTTTTACATTATATGCATATAAGGAAGGTTATGATCCTCAAGAGATTTCACTTACTATAGAAATAATTGAAAGGACTACTTTTCTTGACGAAATTCACCTAAATCAGACAGAAACTAAAATAATTGCATTTCCGTATGGGGAACCTTTGAATATCACAGTAGCATATAGAGATAATGCCACTAAAAATTTCATCGAAGGAGCTGAAGTAAAATTATTTGATGGGGAGGATCTTAAAGGAACTTTCGATCAACAACTACCCTATGAACAATATAATCTTACGATAAATACTACTGATATTGGAATTGGATCGAGTCTTTTGACAATTTATGCAAGTCAAGATAATTATTCAGCTTCTTTTGATACAATAATAACTGTTATAGAAATGAAAACGGAATTACATCTAGAAATAAATGGTAGTGAAATATTATATAATGAAGTTTACGAACTTCAAGTAAATGAGTCAATACTACTTACAGTTAACTATACAGACTATTATACTGGGGATCATATTGGGAGTGCAAATGTATCATTAACAGGGGCAGATATTTCGGAAAATTTAACAGAAAACATAGCATTAAAGCATTATAACATAACTTTGCACGCAGTAAATTTAACTAAAGGATTTAATTTTTTAACAATTATTGCCCAAAAAGAAGATATTATGCCTCAAGCCATTTCGTTTTCAATTAATATAATTGAGAGAAAAACGGTTCTAAACCTATTAATCAATGATACGGATATAACAACAACTAAAACTTATGTATTTCAAATAGGGGAAACTATAAACATTAAAGTGGATTATACAGACATTGAAACTGGACAATTTATTGACGTTGCAACCATAGAAATAACGGGAGGAGGCATTTCAGCTACTTTAAATGAATATAGTAATTATTATTTGATCACCATAAGCGCAGAAGATTTAACTCAAGCAATCAACTTTATAAGAATTCTTGCCGAAAAGAAAAATTATCAACCTCAACCTATTGAGTTTAGAATTGATGTTATTGAAAGACAAACATATGCAAGTTTCTTATTGAATCAGATAAATAAAACGCTTGATAAGACAATGGAACTTCCAATAGGTGATAATTTAAACATTACTTTTAAATATTTTGACGCTAAGACGGGGGAGTATATCAATAATGCAACAGTGCAACTAATAGGAACGGATATTCCTTTGAATTTAACGGAATATTCTCAATTACAACATTATTCGCTAAATATAGATACAAGAAATTTGACTCGGGTTCAATTTTTAACTATTGTTGCTGAAAAGACGAATTATCAACCCTCATCAAACGTTCTGAAGATAACAGTTAGACAAATAAAAACAAATATTTCTGTGGTATCTGGAGAAGTTGTGAATATAGGAGTTGGTGGATCTCATCTTATCAATATTACTATATATGATATAGACAATAATGTATCCTTAACCAATGTTACTGTCAGGTTCTCGGGTGATTTAGGCCAAGGAGTTCTTATTGAAGATCCAAATAATCCGGGTTCCTATCAAGCATATTTTGAAAATGTAGGGCTTGGTACTTATAGAATTATTATAATTGTTACTGAAAGCAGCGGTGATTATTCATTTGAAGATAAAGAGGTTACATTGAGTGCAACTATATCTGAAGGAGAAGTCATGTTAATTTGGGGTAGTTTGATAGCATCTATCGTTGCTGCTATTACGATAGGGGGCTATTTCATTGCATATCAGAGATACCTTAAATATCCAAAACCAGTTAGAAAGGTTCATAAATTCAAAAGGACTCTAAAGAGGAAATCAACCCCATCAGTAGATATTATTAGTCGTGATGATTCATTCAAATCTCTACATAAAGAAGGATTGGGAAAAGTATCTAGATTAAAACCAGGTAAACTAGAAGAAGATAAACTTCCATCAGTCGATATAAAATCTGAAGCTAAATTTGCAGAAGAAACTCCGTCAACTAAAACGCAACCCGAAATTAAACCTCCTGAAAAAAGCCTGGTTTCTGATGAAAAGTTAAAAAAAAAATCTGACAAATCAAAAGATAAAACGTTAAACAAATCCAGTAAGACAGATAATTAATATTAATCTTATTTAATTTTACTCTCTTTTTTTGATTTTATATTATTTTTTCTTAATATTGTTTAAGTTTACAAATTTTAATTTTTTCTATGATTAGATATGCTTCAACATAATATTTAGTGGTTATTGATGAAGTTAAATGCATATTATTTGAAAAAACCTATTGAGGTTGCTAAATAGGAAGCATACTTTAAAAATTTAGAAGATAAAATATTAAGAAGATTGAAAAAAAGAGAAAAGAAACAATCCTTTTTTTCTTTATAAATTCATTTTCTTTTTCCAAAAATTCAATTTTTTCTCTAATTCTTTTTGTTCTTCATTATTTAATACATTTAGTTGAGTAGTAAGAGGAGGGATAGTATTTTTTATGCCAATTAAAACTCCCAAAAATCCTTTGATCTTCAAAATAGCACCTTGTAATTTTATTAACTGTTTGGAAATTTCTACACCAGTTTTTTTCTCAAGCTGGTTTTTTATAAATTCAAAATAGTTTGCTAAATCATTGAGTGTTGTTATTTCAGAACTTTCAACCTCAGCAGAAACTATGTTTTCTTTTTCTCGAATTATTTTTTTTTCAGGAATTTGAGTTTGTACTGAAGTAGATTGAGCGGTCTTCATTGGTTCTAGTTTTTGAGGTTTTATATTTATGGGAGTTTCCATTTTATCTTTTGTTTCAATTTGTCCTTTTATCTCTATCTTTTTAGATTGGAAGGATGGTTGAGTCGGTTGGGGGCTTACAGGTATTTGTTCTGAAGGTTTAGTACCTCTTCTTTCAAGGACATGGAAAATTTCTTTACGTGCTCCAATCCAAGCCTCTTCTAAAATCGGTGCAAATATTTTTATATGTTCTTCAATTATGCTGCCAATGCCAGCAATTTCAGTTATCTCCTTACCTCCAACTTCCGATTTTGATACTACACAGAGTACAACTTCTTCATGATCTTTATTAACTCCCCATAAGTTTTGCATTTCTCGATGCCTATAGGTGACATTTTGCATCTGGTCTAATTCTTGTAAAATCGCTACGTGAGCGGAAGAAGAAGGATCTATATTGGTCGCAATCCTGATGTTTATAAATTTTGGAATTTTCTGAAGGGCATTAACATCAATATCTGTGAGTTGAGGAGTAATAATTAATAACCTCATTTTTGCTTTTGAAATTTGTTCATTAATATGAGCTTTCGCACTTTCAATAGATCCTATAAACCAAATATCTCTCATCGTAAATTGCGAAACTCTTTTAGATCTATCCCAAAACTCTCTGGTGGTTATGTCGCTAATCTCTAATCTATTTAGAATTTTTTTTAAAACATCTTCAAAGGTTTTAATAACTCTAATTGAAAAATCATTTCTTAAGTTGCTAAATGATTCTAAAATCGCTTCAGAAATTCCTGAAAGCTTCTCTTCTGCCATTATTATTGTTTTATTAAAATTTATACTTATATTACCAAAAATATTTTTCATATTTTCTCCAGTCTGTGCCGTAGAGTTAGTGATATCATTCATATTGTTAATCATTGTTCCTAATATTTTATTTAATTTTAAAATAAATTGTTCATTGAACTCTTTATTAATCTCCTCTAATCCTATTTCAAAAACTTTTTGAATTATCTGCTCTACGGTTTTTTGAATAACTCCAAGACGTAAATTTTTCAGATTTAGGGAAATCTTTTTCTGTATATCATTAAATTTTTTACTTAGATTTTCAATTTGTGTTTCCATAATCTTTCTTGTTTCATCCTCAAGACCTCCAATTACCTCAGTAATCGCTTTTATTTTATCGATTTCGGCTAAACCATTCTCAAAATCTGCTTTTTGAGAACTCATTTTTGATAACATATCTTCATTTAAATTATTCATAAAATCGCTATAATCTTTAAGCTTTTTAACACCTTCAGCTTTTGATTCCATTTGAGCTAATGATTGTTTTAATTGAGGTGGAACCTTTTCTATAATATCACTTATAAACGAGTTAAAATTTTTTAATTGACTTATTAAGGCAGCATAAGGAGGTAGCGCAGCATAATGTGGTGTACCTCCAATGACTTTTTTATATAATCCCTTTTGAACAAATTTTTCAGCAATTGTTTCACATTCTTCTTTAGGTTTATCAATTAAAATCGATATTTCTCCAAGAGATACTGCAGGTCTCCCAGTTGTCAAGAAATATAATTCTATTTCCTCATCGGATAGTTCAATTTCGCTTAAAACTTGTCTAGTTAATTCACGAGAATAAGATACGTCTTTTTCTATAATATCTTCTATATTAAAATTTGCAATCTCTAAATTCTTATCAAAAAATACGATCAATCTATGTGGAGGTTCACCATGAATATTTTCTTTTCTAATAGGAAATTCTGTAGTATTTTTATACTCTTCCGCTGTAATTACCAATTTTATTTCCTTTAAACAAGATTTGCATATAAAAGGGATTGTTATTTCTTCTTGATCTTTAAATAAATACATTTTTTATAATCCACATTTTTGTATTTTATTTTATCAAAATTTAAATTTCTCTAAATAAGCAAGATCTAATAAGTTAAAAGAATTCTTAACTTTTTCTTGTGCTATTTTTAATTATATTATATATAAATTTTATCTAATATCACTAAAATTAAATATCCCAAAATATTTGAAATAAAAAAATATTTTAAATATTAACTCTATTAGCATCAAAATTATATTTATGGAATATAATAGAAATATTTAGAAATATTAATATAATCATTAAATCCAAATTTAATTTTTGTTAATTTTAAATAATTTGAATTATTGAGGAAAAGGTCTTTGTCAATAAATAAAGCTCCACTCTTTACTGAATTGTTTAAAAATTTTTTAGAAATTAATAAAGAATTAGAAGCCGTAATCGTCTCTGATGAAGATGGATTAATTATTGCTGGGGAAAAAAGAAAAGACATTGATCTGGAAATCATCTCTTTTTTAACCGCTGTCATCAATCCCGTCTTAGAACGGATTCGTAATGAATTTACCTTTAAAAAATTTGGTACTGCAAGTTTCGATACGGAGAATAATCGTTTATTATTTGTTTCTGTGGATAAATCGACAACTTTAAGTTTTATTTTGGAACAAATGGCTTCGGCTGATAAATTAGCGCCTTATGCATATTTTCTCGCTGAAAAGGTTGCGCAAATTCTTAATGCTATCGAAGGTGATTTAATACAACTATCAATTCCCAAATTTGAATACGAACCGAAATTTTCTGACTCCTCTGATAGATTAAAAAATCAAATATATCAGAGTAAATTGGATCACGGAGGAGATTATACTTTTAAATTCATAATAATCGGTGATCACAAAGTTGGAAAGACTTCAATAATTAGAAGGTTTGTAGAAAAGAAATTTTTAGCAGATTATCGTACAACTATTGGTCTTAACATTATGTCGCATAATTTTGAAGCTTTTGGAAATCAAATCAACTTGCTCCTTTGGGATATAGGCGCACAAAAATATTTTAAAAGATATCGAAAAACTTATTATAATGGTGTTCAAGCGGCATTTATCGTTTTTGACCTAACTGCTCCAGAAACATTTGAAAATGTAAAAACGTGGTACAAAGAGTTAAAAGAATTCAGTGAAAATAAAGATTTTCCAATTATAATAATAGGAAATAAAAATGATTTAACTGAACAAAGAGTGATTAGCTACCAAGATGGTACAAAATTAGCAAGTGATTTATCTTATTTATCTGATTTCTCTGATCTATCTGAATTATCTGAATTCTCTGATTTATCTAATATAACAAATACAAAAATACCATATATTGAAACGAGCGCTTTAACTGGAGCTCATGTCGATGATGCTTTTAATTTAATTTCTTATCATTATATATTAAAGAGTACTGAAATAGAAGAAGAAAGATTAAAAAATAATATATTAAGCATTATTAAATCAATTTTAGAGGATAAAGGGTCTTTAACTCTATCTTTTATCACGGAAGATCTATTATGGAGCCCTTGCTTACAGGTTTTAACAGATATAAGAAAATTAGGAGAATATTCAAAAGTTAAAGATAAAAAGATAGAAAAATTATATAAATATCAAAATGGGTTAGTTTTAAAGAATTTTGTCTTTGAATCATTTAGTGTTTCTGATTCTGATGGTGTATTTTGTATATTTGATGCCAGAGAGAAAGAGCATATCAATCCAAATTGGAAAGAGATTGTAATTAAAATTATTAAAAAAATTAAAAAGAATAAAGTTATTTTAATTGGAATTAGAGTATCTGAAAAGTCAGAATGGTCACAATTGATGGAAGAATTTGATATCAACGAACAGGCGGAGGAAAAAATGATCTCACTCTTATTCTTTAAAATTGGACAAGAATATCGCTCGGAAATATACGAACAACTTGAAATTATGCTGGATACGATCAAAAATCTTCTTTTTGTTTATTAATAAAGAAAACATTACAAACAAAAATTATCTTTTATTAGAAATTTTTAATTTAAAAAAATTTTATTTTAAAAATTTGACTTAAAAAATAATCTAAAAATTTACTCTGTTAACATCAAAATTAAATTTATAAAATATTATAGTAATAGTTAGAAATTTAATTTTTTTAATTATAATAATCTAAATTTAATTTTTATCAATACTAATTAATTTAAATTTTAGAGGAAATATTTTGCCAATAAATAAAGCTCTACTCTTTACTGAATTGCTGAATAATTTTTTGGAAATTAATAAAGAATTAATAGCTGTAATTGTCTCTGATGAAGACGGATATATTATTGCTGGGGAAAAAAGAAAAGACATTGATATAGAAATAGTCTCTTTTTTAACCGCTGTTGTTAATCCAATATTAGAACGGATTCGTAAAGAATTTACATTTAAAAAGTTTGGGACAGCAAGTTTCGATACCGAAGATAATCGATTACTATTTGTTTCTGTGGATGAAGCAACAACTTTAAGTTTTGTTTTGGAGCAAATGAGTTCTGTTGATAAGTTAGCGCCTTATGCATATTTTCTAGCTGAAAAGATTGCACAAATTCTTACCGCTGTTGAAGGTGATTTAATACAATTAACTATTCCCAATTTCGAATATGAAGCGGAACTTTCTAAAAGTTCTGACAGATTAAAAAACCAAATTTACCAGAGTAAATTAGATCACGGGGGGATGTATCGTTTTAAATTTATAATAATTGGGGATCACGAAGTTGGGAAGACCTCAATAATTCGTAGGTTTGTAGAAAATAAATTTTTAGCAGATTATCGTACGACCATAGGCCTTAATATTATGTCACATAATTTTGAAGCTTTTGGAAATAAGATTAACTTGTGGCTCTGGGATATTGGTGCACAACAATATTTCAAAAGATTTCGAAAAACTTATTATAATGGTGCCCAAGCCGCATTCATCGTTTTTGACTTAACATCTCAAGAAACATTTGAAAATCTAAAAAATTGGCACAATGAGCTTAAAGAATTCATTGAGAATAAAGATTTACCAATAATAATAGTAGGAAATAAAAATGATTTGACTGAGCAAAGAGTAATTAGCTATCAAGATGGTGTGAAATTAGCAAGCGATTTATCTGATTTATCAAGTTTATTTGATTCATCTATTTTATCTGAGTTTTCTGATCTATCTGATTTATCTGAAGGTATAAAAACTAAGATATCATATATTGAAACAAGTGCATTAACTGGAGATAATGTTGAATACGCTTTTCGGTTAATTTCTTATCATTTTATGTTAAAAAGTAAGGAAATAGAAGAAAAAAGATTAAAAAATGCGGTATTGGGTGAAATTGATTCAATTTTAGAGGATCATGATTCTTTAACTCTGTCCTTTATTACTGAAGATCCATTATGGAGCCCTTGTTTACAGATTTTGGCAGGAATAGGAGAATTAGGGGATTATTTAAAAGTAAAAGATAAAGAGAACGAAAAAATATTTGAATATTCAAATGGGTTAGTTTTAAAGAATTTTGATTGTGAATCATTTAAAATTTCTGATTCTAATGGCGTCTTTTGTATATTTGATGCGAGAGAGAAAGAACATATTGAACCAAAATGGAAGGATACAGTAATTAAAATCATTGAAAAAATCAAAAAAAACAGAGTAATTTTAATTGGAATTAGGGTTTCTGAAGAGACAGAATGGTCACAATTGATGGAAGAATTTGATGTTAGCGAGAAGGCGGAAGAAAAAATGATATCACTCCTGTTCTTTAAAATTGGAGAAGAACATCGCTTGGAAATTTACAACCAACTTGAAGTCATGCTGAATACTATTAAAAATCTTCTTTTTAATTATTAATCACAAATATCTCTGTTATTAAAAAGTAAAATTACAAAACCAATAGCAGTAATTCAAAAATCTTTTGATAAATTAACTCAAAAAATGTCTAAAAAATCACCAGACAAAATAAAAAATTGGAAATAAATAAAATTTTTAGAATTCAACTTTCTCTGGATAAGCAACTTCTAATAATTCGAGGGCTTTCTTAGCAATTTCATGTGTTATTCTTTCATCTTTATTTTTAAAAGCTTCTCTGATTTTAGGAAGTAAGTATTCAGGAAAAAATATTAGAGGTTTAATATCAGTTAATAAAAATATCCAATTCCTTTCATCTTTATCTTTTATCTCAATTATCACATTAGACTCTTTTAAATCATTTAATATCATTTCAGTATCGGCGAATTCTGAAAAAATCTTTGGCATTTTATCTAAGGGATAATATTTACTTCTCATTAAAACGAAAAAATCATATACATCTGGATTCAAAAGAATAGAAGCTAAATATTTCGTTTCTTCAATGGACTGTGTATTAGGATCGTACTTAGAAAAGAAATCAACTACTTTTTGTTCATATTTAGGATATAACACATGATTGATTTCTTTTAAATGGTTTAATAATTTTATGTCTGGAACTCGGACTAAAAATATATCTTTTGTTAAAAATAAAAATTCACCCTGACGACCAATTAAACCCGTTCTTTTATCCCTTTTTCCTTTAATCCAATCACGTTTTATTAAGTTTAATTCTAAAAAAGGGTCAAGTAGCACATCCACATTAGGATTCTCTTTTATTTTTTCTAATGCATTTCTCAATTCATTTTTTGAAATAGGTTTTTCTCGTAAAAGTTCTAATATTTTTAGTCTCTCTTCACTTTGAAAAATCAAAGCTGCTTTCTGTATTTTATCTAATTGAGATAAACGATCAATTTCAAAGATGGCAAATTTTAATTCACTCTCAATTTTAGAAATCATTTTATCAAGCAGAGAAATTTGCTTTAATTCACTTATTTTTACTAATGCTTCGAAATTACTATTTAATTTTTCTGCCATATTTTTAATTATATCCCAAAATATTTCGACCTCATCCTCCAATTCAAAAATTGATATCGTTAAATATTGAAAACCATCAGATTCTTGTCTAAAATATGAAACAATTTGATATGGTGTTTCTTTTAATCTTCCTGAGTAAAAATTACTAAAAACACCTTTATCTGCAACTATTCCAGTTGTATGTTGATAAAATATTCCAAAAATATCATTTTGAACAATTAATTCCGAATAATTAGCTTCAGTGAATTTTTGATTATTAAAAACTAGTTTTATCGGTCTGAATTCCGGTACAAATTCGCCCGTTTCTGTTTGATTTAAAACAAATTTAAAAATTAAAATACCTTGAATCATTTAATATCAACCCCTAACATACTAGTTAAAATTTTTTCATTTATTCATTAAATTTTATAATGGCAATTAATGCTAATAATTATATAGTTTTATTATTAGTATTGTACTAATTACTATTCAATAGTACTCCCAAATATTTATAATAAGTGGTAAAAATTAGGGTTGGTTATTTTGAAAAAAAAAAATAGCATAAGTTATAAAAAAATTTTAATTCTATTCAGTTTAATACTTATATTCTCTTTAATTTTCATTACGCCTGGTATTTACACAAATAAAAATGGATATTTTAATAATCCTACTGATGAAACTAATACTGATGAAATCAATACTGATCTTCAGAATAAAGATTTTAGGTCTCAAGGTATAACCTCCGATAATATTTATTCAGGAATTGGGGCTCCTTGGAATCTAACTCATTGGGCTAATCGAACGGATTATGATATCCCAGTAGATTTTACTAGTCCACTTATACCTAATGATGATGGTAAATGGGGTAGAATGTGTCCGCTTGTAATACAATCTAGTAAGGTTAATAGCGACTTATCGAATTTCACTATCCTTTTAACAAATGATACACTTCCATCTGAAATGTTTAATGCAGATGGTCTTTACCCTGCATTAGATGGTGGAGGGGATATTCGTTTTTCGACCGATCTAAACGGTGACAACCTTCTTCCCTGTGAAATAGTCACATTTACAACTGATAACAACCCTGCTAACGGTAAAGCTGAGATTTGGGTTAAAGTTCCTTCTATTAGTTCCTCTACCGATACCACCATCTATGTCTGGTATAACAAACTTGGATACAACGAAGCTGCAATGAACCAACCTGCTGCGGATGATATTCTTGGTTCGGAAGCTGTGTGGTCAAATAACTTTGAGGGCGTTTGGCATTTGAATGAAAGTTCTGGGAGCGCAAAAGACAGTACATCTAATGGATATGATGGCTCTTTTCAAGGAGATTTACCAGACGCTCAAATTGGACAAATTGGGGAGGGACAAGATCTTGATGGAACCGGCGATTATGTAGATATAGGCGATGCAGGAACTGGGATACAGACTATTGAGTTTTGGATGGAATCAGATGATCTTACTGATAGTTTGGATACTGATACTGGTTGGAATATTCCAAGTAATTATGATGATGATTATTGGGATTGGGATTATCCAGGTAATGTCTCCACAAATAATAATCAATACGCATCAGAGCCCGATGCTAGTGGTTCACAAGATTGGTATGACTTTAATTTTGGTATACCCGGCGGTTCTTCGATCAATGGTATTTGGGTACATATTGAAGCAAATGAAATGGGTGTGGGTACTGCTGGTGCAGACATTGAACTTTCTTGGAATGGAGGTAATTCTTATACCAGCACAGGTTATGGAGATGACTACTCTGGTTCTGATGTTAATTATTATTATGGTAGTTCATCAGATCTTTGGGGCAGAGTATCATGGGCTGATACTGAATTAAGCAACGCTAATTTTAGGGTTAGATTAACGAAAAATGGTGTAACAACTCCTAGAGTTGACCTTCTAAGGGTAAGGGTTTATTATACCATAACCAACGTTAACAGGAAAATAATTGATATAGATGGTACCGACCAGATAGAAATCGACGGAAGTACTGCTGATATACTTGCCACTAGTTTTCCAGGTACTACAACAATTTATGTAGACGGAGCAGTTGCATCTGGTGTAACAACAAACTGGCATCATGTTGTAATTACTGATACGACCGGAGTCAATCCTTCTGATATGGATATTGGTCGAGTTTCATCAAGGTACTTTGACGGTATCATCGATGAGGTCCGGATCTCAGATACTGTAAGAAGTGCCGACTGGATTAATTCACTATACAACAATCAAGATGATCCGAGCACCTTTGTTATTAACGGAACTCCAATAGAGGGCGGCATCATCTCAATCTATATTATCGAACAAATATCTAATATTGTAGATATGCCTTTAGATCTTGGGTGGCAAGGTAAAAAATTAAACGCTACCATAAAGGACTTGTATGATAAAAGAAATTGGATCAATGGAACTTTCCACGCTGGACCTGATGATAATGACCCTTCCTGTCCTGAAAATGATAGTATTTATCTTCAAAATTGGACTTATGGTGAATATGATGTTGTGGGTGATTATAGTAATGATATGTCTGGAAATTATTTTGATAGCACAAACGATCCTTCTAACAATGGCAGTGATTGCTTGGAATTAAGAATGGATGGAGATGGTTTTGGATATGATAAATATGATAGATGTTGGTGGGAGTCGAATTTCACTTTGCCAAGGGGAAAGGTGATTGAGGGTGAAATAAATCTTGTGATATGTCCTTATACGCAATATTACGAAACCCGTGAGTTTGGAACGCATTGGAGTGTTCAAGTTATCTTAAATGGTATAGTAATTGATGACAAGAATCTTATATGGTTAGAATATAGTGGGGGTGGTGATTGGTATCCCTTGAAATTACAGTTAACGAATTGGTTAGACGATCCAATAGTATTTCCGGATAATGAGAAAAATATGAGCCTTAGGATACAATTAATAAGAAATGGACCAACACTTAGTCACGGCCCGTATGGTTCATATCAACAAGTACTTTTTGATGACGTATCATTAATCGTAAAAACAGAGGTTAAACCTACTCAAATCGGCTTAAAAATGAACCAAACTGCTGTTATAGATACTTCAAATTGGGGTGAAGGCACTGTAGAAATAGATGGTGATTGGAATGGCACCCAGTTTCCTTTAGTGCACGCTAATTTTAGCAATGATGAGGTCTGGGCATTAGGTGATTATGATATCGATTTTAAAACGAATGTAAATCTTTTTGCGACAAAACATACTCCAGAAACTAATTATGAGACAAATGCAGCTTCGTTAGGCACCGGGTTTTCTGTAAGTAATGATAGTTTAGTAAATTGGGAATGTTATGGGTATACTTCGGTCCCAACGGGATATGCCGAAACAGAAATGAGACTTGAATTTCCAACTGATGTTTATATCACTTGGGTTTCCTATCCTTCAGACCCGCTTATTAATAAATTAGATTTATGTGATAATTCAACTGCTGGACTTTTAATTGTTAACGTGTCCAAAATATCAGCTACACCAGATGGTTTTTGGAAGTTTGAAGCAATATCCCCAAATTATTTTGAGCAATTAAATATATATAACAATGCTACAGGTAGTTGGATCGAAGATAACGAATTTTTAAGTGGAGAATATATAAATATTACTGCGAAAATAACGAATAGTCCATTGATATCTGCTTATATTTTGGATACTAAAGCAATTCTCCATGTAAGATTCCCAAATGGCACTATATGGACAGAAAAAACACAAGAAAAAAACCTTATTTCAAACGGTTTTGTTTATTTTGATTCTTTTCAAATACCTTCCAACATTCCTAATTATAAAGTAGGAGAATATGATGCAATAATTTCGTGGAATAATTCTCATTCTATTTATGGGTTAAATGAAACTGGCATAATCTACAAAAAATTTACCGTAATTCACAATTCTACATTAATACCTGACCAAAGCTATTACGCAGATATATTTGAAGGCACTTCAATAAATTTAAAAGTTTCATTTAATGATCTTAAAGATGGCAAGGCTATAGAGGGTGCTGTTGTATATACATATAATTTTACTCATCCTACTATAATACAGAATTTCAGTGAAATTAGTCCAGGTTATTATGTTTTTTTAGATTTTAATGTTAGTGGTGCTCCACAAGCTGGTGATAATATTATAACAATTTATGCAAATTCTTCTTTATATACGAATAATGAAGTTGATGTAACTATTGAAGTAATAAAAGCAACGACTCTTACTGTAGATAAGTCAATTTTATCTGTCCAGTGGAATGATAATTTTACAATCCAATTAAACTATACTGAGGAAGTTAGTGGGACAGGTATTGATACTACACCAATAAATAATTGGGTAGGAGAAACCCATACTGTTAGAATCTCTCAAGGAGTATATAACATAACTTGTAATAGTTCCGCATATGAAGTAAATAAACGTTATAATTTATATGTTGATTTTAATGAAACTGGTTATGAAACACAATCAATAACAACTATAATTGAAATTGTTGAAAGAGAAACATATATCGACGATATTTTCATAAATGGTAGTGATTGCACGACTAATAAATCTTATAATGTTAAAGCAGGAGAACTTTTGAATCTTACCGTAAAATATAGGGATATTGAAACAGGTGGGACTTTTATTAATAATGCTCTAGTAAAATTAATAGGAACGGGAATAGAAAAGACTTTTAACGAAAGGATATCATTCCAATACTATAACTTAACTTTAAATTCAACAGAATTAGGTGTTGGCGTAAAGTTTTTAACTATTACTGCTCAAAAAGATAATTATACATCTGCTTCAGAATTGTTAACCATAACTGTTTTTGAAAGAGGAACTAATTATATTTTATATTTGAATGAAACTGATTCTACAAGCGATCCATCTTACCAACTAACTGATAACCAGCTCTTGAATATCACTGTCTCCTATATAGATACAATATTGACGGAACATATTAGTGGTGCTACAGTGGATATAAACGGATCAGGAATCTCTAAACAATTTGTTGAGGCTTTCAATAATTATTCTGTAGAAATAAATTCGACAGATTTAAATCTAGGTGTAAATTTTTTAACTATCTATGCTCAAAAAGAAACTTATGAACCCCAATCAATACTGATTACAATAGAAGTAATACAAATAGAAACAGAATTAAATCTATATTTAGATGGAGAGGATAAAACAAGTGAACCATCAATTACAAAATATACAAATCAGAGCTTAAATATTACAATATCGTATAGAGAGTTCGAAATACCCAATAAACATGTTAGCGGAGCTATAGTGGACATAAATGGATCAGGAATATCTGAGCCTTTATATGAGGCATTCAATAATTATTCTGTGCTTATAAATACGACTAAATTAAATCTAGGAGCAAATTTTTTAACAATTTATGCTCGTAAAGATAAGTATGAACCACAAACGATTTTACTTTCGATAGAGATAATACAAATAGAAACAAATTTAACATTATATAAAAATGGGATAGATATAACAGCTATACCATCAATTAAACAATACACAAATCAAATTCTAAATATTACAGTATCATATAAAGAGGCTACAGGTCCCTACAAACATGTGAGCGGCGCTATAGTTGATATAAATGGATCGGGAATTTCAAAGGTTTTTAATGAATTAGGAACCAATTATTCAGTTCTTATTGATACTACAAATCTTAATCAAGGAGCAAATTTTCTGACAATTTATGCTCGTAAAGAAAACTTTGAGCCTCAAACGATTTTACTTACAATAGAGATAATACAAATAGAAACAGACTTAAAGTTATTTTTAAATGGAGTGGATAAAACAAATGAACCTTCTATTGACGTAATTACACTTGAAACTTTAAATATCACTATAAAATATACCACTTATGGAACTGGAGTCCATATTAGTAATGCAACAATTGAATTATCTGGAAGTGGACTTTCGATAAATATAAGTGAAAATCTTGGTTTAAAGCAATATTCATTTATTATTAATACAATAGATTTAAACGTAGGATTTAATTTCTTAACAGTTTATGCTCAGAAAAGCAATTATGAAGCTCAAACGATTTTAATCACAATACAGCTAATTGAAAGAAAAGCATATGATGAGATATATTTAGACAATGAAGATAAAACACTTGAAAAATCAATCGAAACTCCAATAGGTAAGGAGTTAAATATCACTTTTAAATATTTTGACGATATAACAGGAAATCACATTCCTCAAGCACTAGTACAACTTATAGGAGCAGGACATACTTGGAATTTTACGGAAAATAATTCATTAAAGCAATATTCGCTAATTATAGATACTACAGAATTAGATATTGGACTTAAATTTCTAACCATATATGCTCAAAGGACATATTATCAATCTTCTTCAGAGCTTTTAGAGATAACTGTTAGACAAATAAAAACAAATATTACAACAGAATCTGGAGAAGATGTAATAAATATACAAGCTGGTGAATCTTATACTCTAAGAATAACTTTACATGATTTAGATTTTGGAAGTATAATAAAGAATGCAACTGTTAGATATACATGGGAATTAGGACAAGGTTACCTTACAGATGATGATAATAATGGCATTTTTGAGGTCACATTAGAAAATATACCTGAAGGCACTTTTACTATTACTTTCACTATTTTGAATGTAAGTGATGATTATTTATTTGAGCGAAAAACAATAACTCTAAATGTGGTTAGTCCTCCAGAAGAAACTCTAATATTTCTGATATTAACTATAGTCGCCATTGCTGCCTTTATTAGTGTCACCAGTTATTTCATAGCATATCAAAGAGTATTAAAGTATCCAAAACCTGTTAGAAAAATTCATAAATTCAAGAAGACTTTAAAGAAGAAAAAATCTCCTGATGTTGAAATTCTCTCGAGTAAAGTTCTATTAAAAGCCCTCTACAATGAAGAATTAGATCCTGTTGCTAAACTTTTTAAAGGGAAGATGAAATATGAACAACCAGAAAAACAACTAGAACTAAAACCATCAAAAGATGAATTAATTGATACTTTATCCGAAATATCACCTGAAGAATCCGAAAAAAATGAGAAATAAATTAAAAAAAAAACTAAAAATTCTTCTTTTTTATAGATTCCCCCTTTTCTTCAGCTGTATTTATTCAGCAAGCTTCATTAGTATAAAATATAATATTTTTTCATCTCTATAAATATAAAGAGTGCATAGATTTATCTTAAAGAAAATTTTTAAAAAAAAATGAATAAGAAGGGAAATTAAAAATAACCGTTTTTCATATTATATTAATAAATACAATATGATAAAAGAGTAAATTACAATGGATAGTTCTAATCGTAATATAATGCCTGGTGCGGGACCTTTTTATTTTGAAGGAAATGATGTAGGAATATTATTACTTCATGGTGGGGGCGGGGGAACCGCAGCCGATTTAAAGCCAATGGCAGAATTTTTACATAATGAAGGAAGTTTTACAGTTAGAGTTCCATTGTTATCCGGATTTGGAACAACACCAGAAGAATTAAAAGATACACCGATCTCTGCTTGGATGGAAGATCTTGAAGTTGAATATAATTTCTTAAAACAAAAAGTAAAAAAGATTGTTGTTGGAGGGCATAGCATGGGAGCAATTTTCAGTTTATATTTAGGTGCTATAAAAAATCCCGATGCAATATTTGCCATAAGTGCTCCTATTGGTATACAGAGATTCTTAAGAAGAATATTGTCAAATATTAAAAATCTAAAGAGATATTACCCCATTTCCAAAGAAGAATTAGAAAAAGAAACAGATGGAGCATGGGTAGGATATGATAAATTTCCTTTAAAAGCAGGTAGAAGATTACTTAAAATAATTAAAACTTTCAAAAAATATTATACTCAAGTTAATTGTCCAACATTATTAATTCAGGGAAGATTGGATAGTGAAGTAAAACCTTCCAGTATGGATAAAATCTATGATATGATAAAATCAGAAAAAAAAAAAAAAATTTGGCTTGAAAATAGCGATCATCCCATATTAAAAATTCCTGATGAGGATTTATTATTTTCTGAAATTCTAAATTTCCTAAATGAATTTATAGTATAAAAATTGAAAGAGTCCTTTTAATAGAGATTTCGCCTATTATCTTTTTTCCCAAATTTATTTTTCTATTAAAACAGTATGGATTAAATTTTGATTTAAATCTCTAATACTTTTTAATATTATGTGAGGAACTTGTATATTGTCTATTAATTTTTGTCTTGATGTCGTTCCCGTTAAAAGCCCAATAAATGGACAACCAAGCATTTCTGCGACCTTAACATCGTTTATATGATCTCCAATAACAATTATTTGCTTATTAGGAAAAGTTTGTTCTAGTTCCTTTTTTGTAATTGAGTCGTATTTTTTCTTTCTTTGTTCAGTTTCTCCTAAATATAAATCAAAAAAGTGATCTATTTTTAAAATCTTTAGAATATTATGGACCATTTCATGCTTTTTAGAAGATAAAACTCCTAAGAGAAAACCGTTTTCTTTTAATTCTTTTAATTTTTTCTTTACGCCTTTAATTAATTTTGACTGATAAATTCCTTTCTTTCCATAAAAGTCACGGAAGGCAGATACATATTTTTCAGCGGATTCATGTGTTATTTCTCTAAACATCTCGTATAAAGGAGTTCCAATCATTTGCTTTATAATCTTAGAGGAAACTTTCTCTTTTTTGTATTTCTTCAAAGCATAGTTAAAGGAGTTAATAATTCCTTTAGTGTTTTTAATTAGGGTATTGTCAAGATCAAAACTTAAATATATTTCGCTGGAGTTCATCAACCGTTCATGTTACTTTTTTTAAAAGTTTGATTTTAAACCTAATATTAATAGAATTTATTTTATTATTATAAAATGAATTAAACATTCATAAAATATTATATAAATCATAATTGGTGAGATTTATTTCTGATAAAGAAGAAAAAAGTAGAAATAGAAAACGTATAATTGTCTTAATAGTAAGCGGGATATATGTTATTATAATTTTACCAATAATTGGAGTCTTCATATCTTTATACATTGATGCTTTCTTTGGTTTTTCAATTTTAATAACCACCCCATTTAATATAATTATTGCAGTAATTTTTTTAGTAGTTGGATTTTTTTGGGCAATCTGGGCTAATATTGAATTATATAGAATGGGACAGGGAAGTCCAGTTCCATTCAAAGAAACCCAGACAAGAATTCTAGTTATAAGAGGACCTTATGAATATACCAGAAATCCTATGGTTTTTGGATATATCCTTATCTGGATAGGTATGGGTTTCTTTTTTAACTCTTTATTTCTTACACTTGGATTCACATCAATAATTGTGGTATTACTGATTGCATTAGTTAAACTCTGGGAGGAAAAAAATCTCGAAAAACGATTTGGGGAATCGTATGTTGAATATAAAAAGAAAATCTCTTTTATAATTCCCTTACCACGAAAAAAGCAGAAATAAATGCTATTTATTAAAAGTTTATTTTTATGCCTTGATTTTAATACAATAATGAAGGTCCATTTTAAATACGGTAAAAATGGGTTAAATATTGAACTATCTGATAATTTAAACTTTACAATAATAAAAGCACCAGAAGAAAAAGAAATAGTCAACCCTGTGGAAGAAATTAAAGCAAAAATAAATGACCCAATTGGAATTTTACCTTTGAAAGAATTAATTCAACAAAAAGCAAAATTTCATGAAATTTCTCTCATAATTGTTATTAGTGACGCCACAAGACCATCTCCTTCTAAAACAATATTAAAAGCTTTAACTGAAATATTTGAAGAAATCGGAATCAGAGATGAACAAATAAAAATTTTAATAGCTACTGGACTTCATAGAGAAAGCAGACAAGATGAACTAGAAAGAATGATTGGTGCTAATTTTCTTAAAAGATTTGAAATTATTGACCACAATGCTAACGATGAAACCAGTTTAGCTTTTGTTGGATATAGCAATGATAGAACACCTATTTATTTAAATACATATTATCTTGAAAGTGATTTTAAAATTTTGACGGGCTCCATAGAACCTCATTTTTTTATGGGATTCTCTGGAGGGAGGAAATCGATTGTCCCTGGAATAGCTGGAGAAAAAACAATTAAGGGCAATCACTCTGCTAAAAATATTGCTTCTCCATTTGCCCGTTTTGGAGTATATAAGAAAAACCCACTCCATATTAATGCAGTTGAAATAGCTAAGAGAGTTGGTGTAGATTTTATAGTTAATGTATGTATTAATGAGAATCATAATATAACTCAAATTGCCGCCGGGGATCTTGAAAAAGCTCACGAAGCTCTAGTAAAATATCAGTTAAAGCAAGTATATCAAAAGATTAATCTACTTTATGACATAGTTATTTGCGGGAATGGAGGCTACCCGCTAGATTTAAACCTTTATCAAGCAGTTAAAAGCATGGCGCTAGGTGAGATGGCTGTAAAGAAGGGGGGAATCATTATCTCTGTAAATGAATTATCCGATGGAATTGGACATGAAAAATTTAAGGAATTAATATATTGTGGAAGAACTCCAAAAGAGATCTATAAAGATATCATAAATGAAAAAATTAAAGTGGCTGATCAATGGGAAATACAAATATTAACTCGAGTCTTACAAAAAGCTGAAATCATTGTCGTTTCTCAATTATCAAAAGATGAGGTTGGAAATATTGGTCTAATCTATGCAAATTCAGTTGAAGAAGCAATCGAAATGGCATTGAAAAAAATTGGACCTAATGCAAAAATACTTGTATTACCAGATGGACCACTCGTTTTACCAAAATTATAAATTATCTTAATTGTAATTTTAATTAATTTTTAATATCTTACACATTAAGAAGCATCATAATCCCAAATAATGTAGAAGAACAAATCTTCAGTGTAATTTTTTGATTGAACCATACTCAAATATTTCAGAGGAAATTTATCAACAATTAAAAGATATCGTGGGAGATGAATTTATCTCAAAAGATCTTGAAATTTTATGGTGTTATGCATTTGATGGTACTATATTCAAGGAAAATACTGTCCCAGAAATCGTAATTTTACCTGAAAATAAAGATGAAATATCTGAAACTTTAAAAATTGCCAACAAAAATAAAATTATCCTTATACCAAGAGGGAGTGGAACAAGTTTATCTGGTGGTCCTATATCTGTCTTTGGTGGTGGAATTATACTTGATTTGACCAGAATGAATAAAATTCTCTCAATTGATATTCCAAATAATCTCACAGTAGTTGAACCCGGTGTAATTTGTGATGATCTTAATTTTGAATTGAATAAATATGAATATTTCTTTCCACCAGACCCAGCCTCGAGCTGTATTTGCACAATAGGAGGGATGGTTGCCAATAATTCAGGTGGAGTTCAGGCGTTTAAATATGGTGTAACCAAAGATTATGTAATGTTTTTAGAAGTTGTCCTTGCTGATGGGCAAATAATAAATATTGGTTCTTCAGTTAGAAAATCAGTATCTTCTTATAATTTTACTGGATTATTTGTTGGTTCTGAAGGCACACTAGGAGTGATTACTAAAATCGGGCTTAAAATAATCCCCTTACCTAAATCTAGGAAAACGGGGCTTTTTATGTTTGATTCTATTGAATTAATCATTCAAGCTGTAATAGAATTAAGAGAAAAAGGAATTATTCCGAACTTACTCGAATTTATGGATGAAATAACAACTAAAGCGAGTTTTGAATATCTTGGTGGAGAATTTCTTTCATATCCTAAAGGAATTGTTTTATTAGCAGAAGTTGATGGGAATAAAACCCAAGCTGATTCTGATTTTTCAAAATTATTTAAAATCATAATGAAATATAACCCAAAATTTCATAAAATAGCAGAATCTGATAAGGAAAGAGAAATTTTATTGGATGCAAGGAAAGCAGCGCTACCAGCTCTTTCAAGAATTAAACCATCATGTTGTATAGAAGATTGTACAGTTACAATCGATAAATTCGCTGAATGTGTTCAAAAGATTAAGGAAATTACCGAAGAATTAAAATTAGATAATATTAAGATTGCCAATTTTGGACATATGGATGGAAATATGCACCCAACATTTTTATTTAATGAGAATAATGAATCTGATCGTAAATCACTATTAGTAGCTATGAAATACTTATATGAAAAAATTGTAATACCATTAGGAGGAACAATTACAGGCGAACATGGAGTAGGTTCTGTTAAAACTCCTTTTCTGAATCTAGAATATGATAGAGAAACCTTAAATCTAATGAGAGAAATTAAACTCTTTTTTGATCCTAATATGATCCTTAACCCAGGTAAAGGAAAAGGAGACCCTCGGATAATAAAAAATAATATATTGAATAGAAAGTTAAAAATACCGGGAGATTTAGCCTTATCTTGTATGAGGTGCGGGTTCTGTATCCCACTATGCCCATCAAAAGATTATTATAAATTCGAAGCATATACTCCAAGAGGGAGATTAAGTATATTAAATGGATTAGTCTATGGAGATTTGAAATTATCAGAAAAAGTCAATGAAATTTTGCATACTTGCATTCTTTGTGGTGCATGTTCTGTATTATGCCCTGCAGGAGTGCAAACTTATGAAATTTTTGAGAAAGCCAGAGAATTAATACATAAAAATAAAAAATTTTAAAATTAAACCTATAATTTATCTTTTTTTTCTCGCTCGCATCTTTGTCTTCTCAATAAATTCAAGGCAAACTCCTAATACATCTGTTGTATCAAAATAGTCCCATTTTAGATTGGCAAATTGACTAGCATTAACAGATTGAAAGCCCATTTCTTTCATTTTTGTTGAATATGATTCTAGATTCTCAACATATACACCATAATGATGTAATCCCTCTTTTCCTTGCTCAAGAAATTCCTTATAAATACTATCTCCATCAACCCATTGGATTAATTCTAACTCTAACATACCCAATTGGCTAAACCCTGCCTTAATATCAACGATAGTGCGTTTATCTCGAAATTGAGTATCCAGATTTGGAAGGTTTATAATTTGAAATTTTGGTAAACCTAGGGTTTCTTCCATCAATTTTGCTTGTTTTTCAATATTTTTATAGATATATCCCAATTGTCCAATTTTAAGTTCAGAAAAATTTATATCTTCCAAATAATTGTCACCAAATAAATTTTAATATTTTAATTTAGGTAATTAGTTATTTATTTTTTATTCTTGTCAAACTAAATCTTTTGAATGTATTAATGATAGATGCTAATTTTTAAAATAGATAACTTAAACTTTATTTTTTAAAACTTATTTCAGTAATTAATTCAACTAATGTTATATCTAATTTTATCAAAAATTATATTGCTCGAAATGAAAGAAAATGATTTGGAAAACGCGCATAAATCAGATGACAAAAACAAAATATCCAGTAATTATGGGAGCTTTTATAGGATTCGGTAAAGCAAATTTTGCTGCTCCATTTTCTGAAGCTGGAGGTTTGGGAATAATAACTGCCTTAAATTTTAAAACACCTTACCACTTTAAGAAAGAACTTGAACGTATGAAAGAATTGACAGATAATCCATTTGGTATAAATATTTCTGTTCTACCTCCTCAAGTAAAAGGTGGGCATCATTTAACAGAAAAATCAAAAGATGAATATTTAGCATATATCGAGGTCGCACTCTCAGAAGGAGTAAATATTTTTACAACTTCAGCATATCAAGCAACCTTTATTGGAGAGAGAGTACATGAAACAGGATGCTACTGGTTTCATAAATCTGCTACAATAAGACATGCCATAAGTGCGGAAATAGCGGGCGCAGATGCAGTTACAATCGTTGGATTAGAAGGAACAGGTTTTAAAAATCCTCTTACCCAAACAACCTTGGTAAATATCACAATGGCAAGAAGGTTACTTAAAATTCCAATTATTGCAGCAGGAGGCATCGGTGATGCAAGAGGATTTTTAGGGGCTATTGCAATGGGCGCAGAGGCTGTTTGTTTTGGAACAGCGGTTATGGTATGCGAAGAAAGTCCTGCAGCATTAAAACTGAAAGAAAAATGGATAAAGGAAGATATTTTTACGGAGGATTACCACCAAAAGATTTATCATCTTAAATTAAGAGATACGGCTCTTCCTTCAATGGCTATTGGTCATCGAAAAAAAATCATTCCTATAAAGGATTTTATCGAAGAAATTATGAATGAATCAGAAGGGATATTAAGATCTTGGGGATTCACGGCAGAAGAGTTTAATACAATTTCCTAAATGTTAAACTATATAAATCTTTATTTTTCTACGAATTCCTGAATATATTTAATAAATTTTTTCCTACCAAAAATTTTTAAAATAAAATTTTATCTTTAATAATAGATATGTCATCACCTCCCCCTCCACAAACTCCTAATTCAAGAAGATCTAGGAGATTTGAAACCAGAGAATTGGTTGAAATAATAAGAAATGCGATGGAAATATATGACGATCAATGGGAACAAGGGTCCAATTCAATTAGAGCGGTTCCCAGATATCAAGAGAATTATAACAAACTTACAGGAGAAGAAAAGGAAAAATTTCATGAATTCTTAGAATTAGGTTCGATTTGTCCAATTTGTAAAGCTAAAAATCATGTAAATTATTTAAAAGAATTTTATTTTAATAAAAAACCTGATAAAATAAATCTAAAAAATAGTTTATTGAAATTAATGGAACAATCTAAAGATTTTAGTAAAAATATGTCAATTGGAATACCTTGCTGTAGCTGTTATAGAAAAGTTTTCAATCAGAATAAATCTAATTTAACTATATCACTGAATAGATCCAATTCACATATGCGATTGATAACAATTCGACTTCCTGACGAATATATAAATTCATTAGATAGGTTAGTTCGATAAAACAATATCTATTTTAAGATCTAATATGGGTTAGAAGAATTATTGAAATTAAGTTAATCACAAAATTTTCCTTTTTTGACCGTATTCGTATAATGCCAAATACGCTTTTGCGGCCCTTTGAATTGTTGGATATATTAAAAAACCATTTTCTTTAAGCATTTTGTAGAATATTTGCCGATCCTCATCAGGATATTCATGTAAAATTATTATCAGGATTTTATTAAGAGAACGCACATAATCCTTAATTCGAATTAAATTTTTAAAATAACCTTGGAACCATTGTCCGCCAAATTTTCCAGGCGTATCTGTTTCTATTATTACCAAATCTATGTTTTCTGAAATGGCAACCTTACAAATTTCATAAAATGCATCAATATAAGTAATCCACGGTAAATCTAACGGATTAGAATAAGAACCTATCTTTATTGGATAAATTTCCATCAATTTTTCTTTTATTTTCCCTTCAAATAGGGGCATATTTAAACCTAATTTGGTTAAGCTATCTGTAGCAAGAATCCCGAATCCTCCAGACCATAAAATCACCAAAGTATTCTTTCCCTTAGGAAATATGAGTTCCTTATTCAATTTTTCTTGATTTCTTTTATCGCTAAAAAAATTGTAAAACATGTAGGCATAATCAATCATTTGTTCTAGGGACGTATCTACCTCAATTGTAGGTGTTTGTTTAATAATAGCATCCCAAATATTTTGTTTTGTTGCAATTGAACCTGTATGACTTAAAACTGCAGTTTGAGAGCGTTTTGATGTTCCTCCATTCATAAACAAAACGGGTTTTTTCATATGTTTTAGAACACTGAATAACTTTTTACCTTCTTCCTTATGAAATCTTGAAAATCCTTCGAAATATACGCAAATAATATCTGTTTCTTCATCCTGATTGTAATATTCTAAAATATCAGAAATTTGCAAATCTACACAATTTCCTATACTAGCGCCTTTAGAAAATTTAAGACCATATCTTAGAAAACCAAATTTTATGAGTTTAGTATGTAGATCACCTGAATGGAAAACACTTGCGATATTTCCACTCTCAATTGGGAATAAAAAATGATAAGCATTATGACCCTTAGGGCAATAAACACCCATACAGTTGGGACCAATTGCTCGCGTATTAATCTCCTCACTATCTAAAATTTCTTTTATTTCTTCTTCGATTTGACTTCCAATTTCATCAGATTCACCTGTCCCAGCTGTAAATATGTGGAAAAAATTAACCTTTTTAATACTTAAAATTTTTTTTATAGTCTGAACAAGTATCTCTCTCCTAACTGCTAATATAAAAAGATCAATTGTGTCTGCAGGAACTTCTTCAATTGTTTTATAACACTTAATATCATAAATTTCTGTTTCTGTGGGAGAGATTAAATAGAGATTCTCTTTCTTAAATCCCTGTTTTTGAAGACCTTTTATGAAATAACTTAATTTATATTTTGCTTCAAAAATTGCAATATTTTGTGGTTTAAAAAGTAAATCAAGTGATTTAATATCTTTTTGATCCATTATTATCTTATTATAGAAATAAAGTAAAAAAAATAACTTTTATTCTTTAAAAATAATTTTTTACTTAAATTTTGTTAAATCTAACTATCTTATTTTTTTGATTATTCAAATTATTTTTGATTAGGTAGTCCTAGTAATTAATTACTAAAAATTATATTAAAAACTTATTAATTCAGTTTATAATTAAGGAATATATTTAATGCTTAAAATAAATAATTTTTATATAAAATTATCAAAATTGAAATAGATTTTAATTTTATTGATTAAAAAAACCTTTTAAAGAAAGAATTTTTTTTATAAATTAGTTTTAACTAAATTAAAATGATTGATTAAAAATGAAATTTATGAAAAATTTTTCAATGGAAGCAAAAGCTGCAATTGCCTTTATTATTGTCTAAATTCTTTTTAAAATAATATTTGAATTCGAGAGTTCATTCATATCAGTGAAATAACAAAAAATTAAACTCATTCATTGAGACAATTAATTTAAATATTCTTTAGTTTGAAGATAAAAAACATAATATATGATGATAAAAATGATACCTCAAATTATATCTGCAATTTTCTTATCCGTCCCATTAATTATACTAATAAGTTCCAGTATTCCCTATTGGGCAAGATTTAAAAATATGGATAAATCACCCAAAAAAATACAGTATAAAAAAAAATTTCTTTTTTTAATTGCGATAGGTTGGTTATCTATATGGCCAGTTTGGATTGGAAGCGTTATTCTTCTATTTTTAAATAATTTTTATAACATCTTTGGATTTTTAACATTTTCTTCACAATTTGAAGTTATACAACAAATTATTGGATTCTTTATTTTTTATATTGGAGATATTACATATAATTTAACTATCATTTTAACCGGTCAATATTTATCGCCTTCAACATCTGGACTAGTAGAGGACCACAAATTAATCCAAAAAGGTACATTTAGAATAATAAGACATCCTCTATATGTCAGTTATTTATTGATTTTGGTGGGATTAAGTTTAATTCTTCTTATCTATTGGCTATTAATTCCTACTATTTTTGTAATTATTGGAATCTATCCAACAGCAAAAACAGAAGAGGAGACTTTAATACAACAATACGGAGAGGAATATATTGAATATAAAAGGAAAGTTGGTATGTTTTTTCCTAAGCTTAGGAAATCAAAATCTTATAGATAATCAACTAAAAAATTGGGATCTCGCTTTTCAGATAATATATTTGATGCAAAATTATCACAAGAATTTAATGAAAATTATTTGAATTAAGTTTGGAATAACTCCCTTATTCATATAGCCTGAATTCAATTTATTTACCGTTTTTTACCTTCAAGTTATTTAAGAAAGAAAAGATCTTTTATTTCATCGGATAGATTGTCTATAGTGCAATTTTCTTTTATTATTCCATCTTTTAATAAAACTTCTAGGTTTTTTCCTCATTTATTCTTCATTATCTAATTTGGATAAATCAATTGTGTGGGCATGAAATCTTCCTTCAATCTTATGGATCGCGCGGTACATGCATAGAAGCATTTACTTGAACATTTAATTGAAAATATCTTCTACTTGCTTTAGACTTTTTCCATGTTTTTTTAATTTAGAAGGAAGTTTTTTAATGATTTTTTCATCTGCAGTGCAAAAAATTTTCCCTGATGCAATACTTATTCCAAGATAGGAGGCATCATAAATCGATATATCATGGTCAACAGCAATTTTAATCATGTGTTCACGTATCTCATTTTTTATCGTAATTACTTTAAATCCGTAGTTCTCTAAACTCTCCCCAGCATCATTAAGTTCACTTGGATCAAACAATTTACTATATTTCAAGGCATTCATGACTTCAAAGTATAATAAGGATGGAATGAATAATTCAATTTGCCCATCTATGAACTTATCTCGCAAGAATATTGCTTTATCTGATTCATTTTCTTCTATAAACCACTTAACTACCACACTAGCATCTATAACTATTTCGATCATTTAATATTCCACTTTTTTCTCTTCTAATGTCTTTCTTCCCTGAATTTACGAATAATGTTTATGCTATTGAAATTTTCGGGAGCTTTTTTACGGATCTTTTCGTTCAGCAAGACAGCTTTAGCTTTATTCATCTCGGTTTCATTCTGAATTTCCATTTTAATTGCTTTGCGAATTATCTCACTCCAGTTAAGATGCTTAAGTGCATCCATCTTCTTTTTTAATTCAAGATCGATTCTTACACTTATGTTTGTCATATTGTATCAATATATACATGTACTACGTATATATAAATATTTTTCGGAAAAAATTATCTGATTTGAATTTATTTTTAAAAGATTCGATTCAAGGGAAAAAATAGGTTAAGTTGTCTAAGTAAATTATACTCGATATGTTTATAAGCTTAGATATTCATTAGTATTGTGAAAAAGGAGGATTATTTTATTGATTGATAAAAACGAGCTATTAAAACTCTTACCGAAATTGATAAGAGAAGATGATGAGATTCGAGGAAATTCATAGAAGATTTGAAGAAGCTGCTAAAGAAAGAAGAGATATACAAGAAAGCATGGTTGTATTACAAGAAACTATGGGTGAAGTTCTCCAAAAAGTTGATAGAATTGAAACTAATGTTAAAAATGGAAATAAGGAGATTATGGACTATCTCAAAGAACAATTTGAAACAGAAGAGTGAATGTCTGGCTTTTTTTAAATAAATAATTGTTTTAATATTGAATAAAAACCAAAAAATGAGGTCGCAAATTAATCTTTACGACTATTTTTAGCAGTAATTACATTAAGAATGCAATTAACTATTTTATTTATCAACATACCTTTTACCAAATTTTTTTTAAATTTATTCTAATTAAATATAATTAATCGATTAATTCATTAAAAAATTAAATATTCAGGTTAATTTTACGTTAAATAACTTGATAAAAAATTTTTAAATGCTTCTTTAACATCTCTTGTGATATGATGTTCAATTTCACAAGATATTTTTTCCACAAGAGGTTTATCATCAATTTTTAATACTTTTCCAAAAAAAACATTCAATAACGCTTCAATTTCTATTAATTGGTTCGCGACTTGTTTCCCTTTTTTGGTTAATCTTATCGCTTTTCTAGGTGTCCAATTAATTAAATTTCTTTTTTTTAGTTTGTGTAACATTTCAGATATACTGGGAGGCTCAACTTCTAAACTTTCTGCAACTTCCTTATTCGTAGCCCACCCTCCCCTTTTTTTTCGAGAAACTTGATAGATTCTCTTTAAATACATTTGATAACTTTCTGGAAAATCTGAAATTTGGATTTCTTTTTCCTTACTCATATAAACTCTATATTTTTTTTATAATTCAAATAAACTTTTTTTAAATTCTTCTACTAGAAAAATATTAATCTAAGATATTTAAAGATTTTAAATAATTTTCTACCATCTTTATTTAAGATATAATATTTTTTCCATATTCCCATTAAATTTTTTCTCTTCTACCTTCACCTATAAAAGGAAAGTAATAAAATACTAAATCAGAAAGAAATATGCGAATATTATTAATTATAGTATGTAATTTAATGAATAAATATTATTAATAATTATTCTATAATATATTTTATTTATTGGATTGGATAAATCTTATTTTTATCAGACTAATTTACTATTATATTTATGTAATCCGAAATATTTATATATGAAAATTAATGATTTCATTATAAAATAAAAAATTAGCTAAACCTAAATTCAAATTTCTTTTCTTATAAAAATAATTATATATAAAAATAAACATTCTAATAAATCAAAGATAGAGATAAATAAAAATAAAATTTATGAGCAAATTCATAATTTGGGATTCAATCTGAAAATTTAAATATAATTGAATGAAAAAATTATTAAATGAATTAAAAAATAAGCTAAATAAAAGTTAAAGGAATTCAAAAATGTCTAATCACGTTAGAAAGCAAAAAGAACCAAAAACAATTGTAAAAGAGAATATTTTGCGAGTAATGTTGGAAGAGCCATCAAGATCAAAAGAGATTGGAAAAGTGCGTGAATTATCTAAGGAATTTATCATTCTTGGATCATGGCAAATAGATCTTGATGTATATTTTATGGAGGTATTAGATGATCTCCAAGTGGCTGGATTGCTTACTATTAATCAAAATCAAGTTTCAATCACTAAAGATGGACTGATTGAAGCAGCAAATATTTTATCAAAACATCAAGCAATTGAGAAATTCTTCATGAAAGATCTAGACAAGAATGAAGCCCATATAGCAGCAGGCATTCTAGAACACTTTATTTCAAAAGAAGTACTTGAGAATATGAATCGGATAAGATCCCTTGAAGAAAACGGTATTGAATTAATTAATTTCACCTCTGATGAGGGAATTATAACTGCGCTAATAATTGATGACACACAATTATTTGAGAGAATGGTCAGTATGGGTATTTGTCCGGGTGAAAGGATAAAAATTATTGCAAAAGTAGCTGCTGGTTTTATTGTAAAATTAAAGCACACACAGATTGCAATTGATAATTCATTATGTAATAAAATTCTGGTCGCGATGATATGACTAAACGCAATATACTAGAATCAGATCAACAATGGCAAAAGGATCAAAATATTGACCATGTTGAGAAAATCAAAAAAAAGATAAAATTTGATTTTAAAATAGATAGAGCCCCAAAAAAAGATAAAATAAAAATAACATTTATCGGACAACCAAATGTTGGTAAAAGTTCTTTATTAAATGCTTTAGTAGGAACGAAAATTGAGGTCTCCAATTATCCTGGAACTTCTGTTGAAATCACCCAAGCAGAAAAGATAATGAAGGTTTTCAGCAAAGATAAACGAGAAATTAGTAAAATAAAATATATTTTCATAGATACACCTGGAATATATTCTATTTCAGATCGAAGTCCTGAAGAAACAATAACAAAGAGGGCAATTTTTTCATCAAAAGAAAATGATATTATAATATTGATTGCTGATGTCAATGCGCTTGAAAGGAGTCTCTATTTTGCTTTGCAAATTTTAGAATCTGGAAAAAATCTAATATTAGGTCTTAACTTTGTGGAAGATGCATATAAGAAAGGGATTAGTGTCAATATTACGAAATTAAGTCAAATTTTAGGTGTTCCAGCAGTTAGATTCAACCCTATTACCAAGAATATTAAAGATTTACTTATTACCGCAACAAAAAGGTCAAATAATATTTCCGCAGAAAACTTTAATGTTAAATATGATGATCATATTGAAAGATTGATTAAATATGCTTCAGAAATAATAAAAAGCGATCTCCCACCAAGATTTATTGGCGTTAGGCTATTAGAAGAAGACCCAGATTTCTTAGAACTTATCTCAAATGAACAATTACAGAAATTAAAAGAGGAAAAAAAAGAAATTGCTTCCGAACACCCAAATATAAAAGAAGAAATATCAAAAACTCGTTTTGGGACTGCAGCCTATATTGCAGAGAAATCAACTCATATCGTAAAGATCGAAAAGGAATTTAAAAAGAAACAACCAATCATGGATCGAGTTTTATTTCATAGGTTTTGGGGGCCTATATTTACTTTATTTTTCTTTTTAGGTTTGTTCTTCGTATTACTTATTGTCGGAGGTGAAATTGAAGAATTACTTGTTTTACTTGGAGATTTTGTTATAGAATTAATACCTGAAGATGAGTGGGCTATAGGAGATTTTTCGTTCCTTAATCTTTTGCGTGAGGGTTTAGCTGGGGGTTTTGCGGGGATTGCAATCGCACTACCTTACGTCCTTTTATTCTATCTTATATTAGGCTTTACTGAGGATATTGGACTGTTGCCAAGATTTGTTGTAAATATTGAAAAAATCTTCAGTTTCTTTGGGCTTCCTTCTAAAAGCTTTATTACTATGATTTTAGGTGTAGGTTGTACTGTTCCTGCAATAACTTCAACTAGGATTATCCCTCAAAAGAGTGATAGACTTAAGACTGCATGCTTGTTTGCATTTATTCCTTGCTCATCACGAATTGGAATTATAATGGGTGTAGTGGGGTTCTATGGAGGATTCATTATTGCATTAGCAACTTTCGGAACCATTTTCATTGCTATGATGATTTGGGCATTTATAATGAAGCGGATAATGAAGGCGAAGCCAGATCCAATGTTAATTGAACTTCCAGCCTATAGAAGACCTATAATCAATAATGTATTTTCAAAAAGCTGGCTTAGAATGAAAAGTTTCATATATGTAGTCATCCCTCTCCTTATAGGAGGCGGAATCATTTACTCAATATTAGATCAATTAGGAATTACTGCGTTAATAATTGAACCATTTAGACCTTTTATGGAAATTGTTTTCAACCTACCTGGGGAAACAATTGTTCCACTTGTTTTTGGCTTTGTCCAGAAAGATTTAACCGGAGCAATGCTTTTATCTGTTTTTGAAATCGAAGATGGTCTACTTCCTCTCACAAATATACAACTCTACACTTTTGGTCTCGCTTCATGTATTGGAGTTCCATGTATAATTGCACTTGGTACAATGTTCAAGGAATACGGATTGAAAAATAGTCTCATAACTCTATTTTCTATGATTCTATACGGAACTTTCATTTCGAATATTGCCTGGAGAGTTGCAATATTATTCATATAATTTTTTTTATTTCGTTTAAATTTAATCAACAAATATACATCTTTTTTTTTATAGGATTAATCTGAGTAATTCGTATTTTAGAAGGTCAAATTAAAGAAATTCATAATATTTAATTATTTTTTAGAATATTTTCTCCCATTTTCTTTTTAAATTATTTCAAAAAAATTTATTAATAAGTTAGTTATTTACTAATTAGGTATGTCTAAATATAAGATCAAAATTTTAAAAAAAAAGTCAGATGGATATATTGAATTCTTTTAAATTAACTTATTGATAATTAATAAAGAATTAATTGATATAAAATCATTATATAATAAATCTTTTATTTTCCAGTGGTTGTTAAAACATTTAATAAAAAAATTGGAAAATACTTACTTTATCAAGATTTTATGTAATAATTGTGATATGAGAAAATATAAATGGTGTATTGGGCATTGTGCGGTTCATAAAGGTAATCTCACCAATGTCTTTGGTAATGTATTGGGTCTCTCTAATAAAGGGAGACATGCATTATAAAAAGCACATATTAAAATTTCAAAAAAAAAAATATAAGAAAAAAAGGTATTCTAACATGTTAGAAATTAAAAATTTGCATGTAAAAATTGAAAGTAAAGAGATATTACATGGTATAAACCTCACTATACCTGATGGTGAAGTACATGCTTTATTGGGATCAAATGGTTCTGGTAAAACTACCCTCATGATGACAATCATGGGTTACCCAGAGTATGAAGTAACAAAAGGAGAAATAATTATTAATGGTAACGATATTTTAGATCTGGATATTACTGAGAGAGCGAAATTAGGTATAGGTATTTCTCAACAAAAGCCACCAACAATTAAAGGAGTAAAATTAAGGCAGATATTGGATTTTTTTATCGAATCCAATTCAAAAAGGAAAGAATATATTGATATTATGGTTGAGAAATTCAATATGGATAAGTTCTTAGATAGGGATATTAACTCTGGCCTTTCATGTGGTGAAATAAAGCGATCAGAGTTATTTCAAGTTATGGTATCTCTTCCGAAATTTTTAATGTTGGATGAACCAGATTCAGGTATTGACCCCGAGCAGCTTGCAATAATTGGTGGTGTAATTAATGAATGTCTTAGGATCAAAGACCACCGAGGGCCAACCATAAAGCGAAATACAAGCTTAATTATTACTCATTTAGGTAATATTCTAGATTATGTACATGTAGATTGCGCCCACCTACTACTTGATGGTTCAATACGTTGTAATGGTAATGCGATGATTATGCTGAATCAAATAAAGAAAGCGGGGTATGAATACTGTATACGTTGCCAAAAATTGACTCAAGATAATTTTGAGAAGGAGGAATTAAAATGTTAAATAATAAAGAGAGAAAATTAGCTTTAAATGTTAAAGAGAATGAAGAGATTAATCTTGATGAATATAATTTCTCTACATTCAGGAATGAACAACCCTCAGCAATAGATTCAATCCATGAACTAGAAAATAATGAAGTTGATTCTTTGGCATCAGTAGGGGTATTAATGGAAGAAGAGAACCGTTCAGGAACGTATCTTTTATATGGTCATGATGCTTTCACAATTGCAAGACAAATTGAGGGATTTGAATGCTTGCCCATTGCTGAAGCTTTACAGAAATACCACTGGCTAAGTGATAAATACTGGTTTAAAGCACTGAAGAAAGATCTAGATAAATATACATCTGCTATATCCTCAACTATTCCTAGTGGTTATTTTATTCTTGTAAAAAAGGGTGTCAAAATTGAGTTCCCATTTCAAGCTGGTCTCTTCATGAATCAAGAAAACGATGCCATGAGCCTTCACAATGTTGTAATCCTCGAAGAAGGAGCGGAAATACATCTCATTACAGGTTGCACCAATAAACATAAAATAAGGAAGGGACTCCATCTTGCAATTAGTGAGCATTTCATTGGAAGAAATGCAAAACTAACCAATTCTATGATCCATAATTGGGGTCCTGAATTAGAAGTTAGACCTAGAGGTGGCACGATAGTAGAAGAGGGTGGAACGTATATCAGTAACTATTTTTCTCTTAGGCCAGCCAAGAGCGTTCAGATGGATCCATTCACTCATTTGAAAGGAGATAATAGCTCTGCAAAATATCTTACCGTCATCCTAAGTACTCCGGGAACTTTTGCGGATTTAGGTGGGAGAATTTTGATGACTGGTAAAAATTCAGGTGCAGAACTCGTTGCAAGAGCTGTTTGCCAAGGTGGGCACGTAATACAGACTGGTTTAATAATTGGAGCTGCTTCAAATTGTCATGCCCACGTTGATTGCGCTGGGTTGATGATGAGCGAAAAAGGAATGATTGAAGCGATACCCGGATTACGCGCTATGCATCCTGAAGCTAGAATGAGCCATGAAGCATCAATTGGGCGAGTTGCTCCAGGTCAAGTTGCTTATCTCCTATCGAAGGGACTTACTGAAGAAGAAGCATTATCGATGATTGTTCGAGGATTCTTGGATATAGGAGTGGAAATTTTTATTCCTGAATTGGATTCGGCTATTTCAGAGATTGCGGAGATATCAGGACATGGAGAAGAATAATAAAAAAGAAAAAAGGCTACAGAATTATCTACAGTTTGAAATATTTCCGAGATTAATTTTAAAAACTTTCAAATCAATTGAAAAAATATTTGTTATTTCTTTTTTTATATCTGAGAAAAAGTTAATAATAATTAAAATTAAACAATAAATACTTTAGAAAATTTTATATTTCCAATTATTTTGAGTAAGAGAATATTATGAATTATAAGGAAATAAAACGAGTTTTAGTTGTAGGGGCAGGCACAATGGGTCATTCCATTGCACAAGTATTTGCTCAACATGGAATTGAAGTTGATCTGATTGATATAGATCAATCAACATTAGAACATGCTCTTAACTTAATAAAATCAAATTTGGAAATATTAGCAGAATTTGGACGCGTGTCAAATGATGAGATTTCGGAAATTATTGAAAGAATTCATCCCTCAACCAATCTCATAACTGCCGCTCAAAATGCGGATTATGTTATAGAAGCAGTGAACGAAAATCCGGATATAAAGAAGAAAGTTTTTTCACTATTAGATAAAAATTGCTCTGAAGATATAGTATTGGCAAGTAATACTTCAGGACTAGATATTTTTAGCATTGTAGAGGTTAAAAAACCTGAAAGATTAGTAATTCATCATTGGTTTTGTCCCCCCCATATAATTCCACTAGTTGAAATAGTGCCAGGACCTAAAACACCTCCAGAACTGATTTCTTTCTCTGTTAAATTCATGGAAAGCCTTGGTAAAAAGCCAATAGTATTGAAAAAGTTTACTCAATTATTTATTATCAATCGAATTCAAGGTGTTTTAAATCTCCAAGTTTATGAAATGATAGCAAAAGGCTGGATAACTCCCGAAGAAATTGATCTCGCAGTGAAAACTAGCTTGGGTATTCGATTACCAATTGTAGGTTTAGTTCAGACTCAAGATTTTACAGGACTTGATTTAATTCTTGATGTTCAAAAAAATATGCGTATGAATCGTAGATATCCTCAAGTGGAGAATTTAGTAAAGCAAGGAAGGCTTGGTATAAAAACTAACAAGGGTTTCTATGATTATGAAGGACGGAGTGAAGAAGAAGTCCTTAAAAAGAGAGATAGACAATATTTAAAAATGCTAGATTTTCTTGAAAAAATAAACGCCTTTGAACCGGTTTAGTAATTTTCAATCCTTTTTTTCATCAAGAAACACATATTTCTTATCCAAAAAGAATTTGGTAAGATAACCAATACTTAGCGCAATAATAAGACTAATCTCAAGTGGTGTTCCAAAGAAATTAGTAAAAATAAATTGAATTCCAATATTTTCTATAGTAGTTAGAATCGCAAACAAGAAATATTTTATAAATTGTTGGGATGTTTCTTTAATCTCCATGCTTTTCTTCTTAAACACATAAAATTTATCCAAGAAAAATTTAATAATATAAGTAATTCCAACGGCTATTATTGAACCTACTAATTCAGGCATATTGTATGGATCTGTTGAGCAATATAATGTTTGGATTAAATTAATTTCACTGAGATTAGCACAAATAAACGGTGCTAACCATATCTGATTAATTTTTTGGATTAAATAATTAAGACCAATCATTAAAGCAGCAAAAATAAAATAATATAACATTTGTTTTTTAATTCCATTTTCTTCTTCCATAAAATTCCTCTCTTTTTATATTAATTTTGCACCGCAGTAGGGACAAAAACGTAAATTCAATTCTTTTATTTCATTTCCACAACTAACACATGTAAGATAATCTAATTCAGTAGATGATTCTTTCTTTTTATATTCAGGACTTTCAGGGATTTCTATTTCCTCAGTTTGCTCTGTGCTTTCAAACTCAGATTCTCCTCTATTACGAGAAGAAGAAGGCAAACAACAAATCAATGGAAAAAATAAAATAAAGGGAAAATTCAGATTAAATATGAAAAGTAGAATTATCATTAATATTCCAATTGATATAAATAATATTAATCTCGCCCGATAATTCATTTCTACCCCATTTTAACTTTTTATCTTATCTTTCCAAGCATCCTTTCTCATTTTTTCATCTTCTATATATTCATCATCCGATTTTTCACTGACTTCTTCCAATTGAGATTTTTTGGGAATTGAGAAAAATGGGCTCTGGGAGGTACTTTGAGCATGCCATAGCGAGGTTGATTCAATTCCTTTTATTTTTCTATATACCAATCTAATTAAATATGATACGCCAAAAATACTAAAAGATGTTAATATGTATAATCCTGCCCAACCATCTCCAAAGAATAAAACTGGAAAAAATATCAATCCCGTTGAATAATCTGCATAGATTATTCCTAAAATTGCCCATAACACCCAAAATGTTATACAACACACACACATTGGAATCATTTGCTTTACCATCATTTGTTTCATTAATCCCATATATTCTTTCTGTAATCTCTTAAATTCCTCGGCATCTCCCATAGTTTGATTTAATCGTTTTTGCATCTCTTTTGTTTTTTTTATAAATTCTCTCCTTTCTGAAGCTGATTGACCGAATATTTTATTAAACACGAATCGACTGAAATAAACAATTATAGTTATCAGCACAATTTGTAAAATTATTATTTCATTTGCCATCTATTTAATCACTTAGTAAAATAAATCCATATATAAATTAAATTTTAGTAATTTACTTTTAAACTAAACATAATAAGATTAATTGGGATAAGAAACTCACTCATCTTAAATTTCCCCTCAAATAAGCTGATATATACTTCTCATATAATAACTTAAGACTCGTCGGTATTGAAGTAGCGATCGCGCATCCTAATCTGCATCCATTACAAAAATCATAATCATCATGTTTTTCCATAATTTCATATACTTCTTTAGATCGATATATTTTAGAGAGAGGTATCTTTAAGGCATTTAAATTATATAATGGGTGAAGCTTGCAGGGATAATCTACTTTTCCATCTTGTCTCACAAAGATGTAAGATCTGGCAACATGACACCTTAGAAAATTTTGATAATATGCTGGAGCGCCACCAAATCCTCCATTTTCTATTATCAACACTGTATAGAGGTCAGTTACCATATTAGAATATTTCTTTCGTAATTTTAAGACATTAGAACCCCATATATTTATATCTGGAATAAAATCATTAATATTTTCTATTCTATAAGCCTTACCATTAATCTCCCGTGTAATATCTTCAACGGGTAATATTTCTATTGTACAATTTAAATCGTTTGCTAGAGAAACCATATCTTCCATCAAATCAAGATTTTCTTTCATAACAACAGTAGAGATAATCACATTTATTCCTCTATCTTGGGCAATTTTTATTCCTTCAATTGCTTTATCAAATACTTTAAGCCCCCGATATCTATCATGTAATTTTGCATTAGGAAAATCAAGTGAAATCAATATATAATCTAAACCGTCAAAAGGATATTTTTTAAGCAATTTTGGTAATAAAAAACCATTTGTAGCAACGCCTGTATAAAAAGAATAATTCTTTCCAATATATTTAATAAGATCTGGTAAATCCTTCCTTAATGTTGGCTCCCCTCCAGTAAAAGAAACTGAATTTACTTTTAATATGTCCAATTGTTCAATTATACTTTTTATCTGTTCCGTTGTCATATCCCGCCCTAAGGCAGATTTTGGAATTGAATGTAACGTACAAAAAGGACATTTACCGTTACAATCTAGCGTAAGTTCAACTTGGGCGCTGTATGGAGTCGGTATATTAAGAAGATTGTTTTTTACCATATTCTTGATATATCGAAACCAATTAACTTTTTTAGCTGGAATACTACTACTTTCCTCTAATTTTATAAATAGATATTTCTTTCAGTAATGAATATCAATTATTCAATTTGACTATATAAAATTACCAAATTTCATAAATTTTTTTATTAATAACTACGTTCATTTGAAATTAATCTTTTTTTGTAGTTTTTGAACTAATAGAATATAATATATGTACAAAAAAAGGTTTGTACGTATCATTTAAAAAAAGATTTGATCACAGAAATATTTTTTAACACCCAAAAATATTATATTATGCAACCATAAAATTATTCTAAAATTTTTATATGGGGGATGCATATGGGCTCAATTATGCCAAAAGACAAAAAAAAATATATTTCAGAGACAGATTTTTATAAAAATGTTCAAAAATATATCTCATCTGAAAATAAGGAGGGAATTAGAAAGAAAAAGAAAAAAACTGAAGAATAATTTAAGTCGAATAAAAAAAAGGTGGCTGATTTTAATCTGTTTGCTAATGAAAATCTATAAAGTTTTTTTATTTTTATTTTAATTTACTAAAACTTATAATTTTTTCACAATTCATTTTATAGAAGAATTAATGGATGACGGGTTTAACTATAAGCAAATTTTTTTAAAACGAAGGGACAGATTTCTTAGTAAAGATTATAAATCTAGCTTAAGGCAAATTCTTTCGTATTTATGGATTTATAAAAAATTATTTATCATCACTCTTATTCTTGGAATTTCCCAATCAATTTTATTTTTAACTCTCCCGTTATTTTTAGGGCCAGCAATGGATATTATTACTAATCCTGCTATTCCGTTAGAGAATATTTTTCCATTATTTTGGCTCATGTTCGGTTTGCAAATGATAACCGGGGTTATTTTTGGAATTAGAATTTACATCAATAGATGGATTGGAGCAAATATAATTTATAATTTAAGGAATGACTTTTTCTCAACTATTCAAATTATGTCTTTCGGATGGTTAGATAAAAATAAAACTGGAGAATTAATTTCAAGAGGTATTTCGGATATAAATTTATTGAAAGAGTTTTTGGCAAATAACTTGCAATATTTTATTCGAAGTGCTTTTACCTTTTGTTTTAGTTTTGTTATTTTATTCTTTATAAATGCAGAACTGGCTTTTTATGTCTTAGTAATTTCACCGGCACTACTTATCGTGCTTATTATTTTTAGAAAAAAGTTGCGTCCTGTTTTTAAAAAATCCAGAGAGACATATGCTGATTTAACGCATTTTATACAAGAAAATATTCAGGGTGTCCGTGTTGTTAAATCTTTTGGACGAGAAAAATATGAAATAAAGAAATTTAAGAAAGTCAATAATCAATATTTTAATGATTCAATGGGGATTATAAAGCTACAAGCATTATTTGACCCAATTATTTATGTAATTGATAATATTGCCTTTCTAATTGTAATTCTATTGGGAGGACTATTTGTTATTGATGGCCAAATGACATTTGGAGATATTTTCTCATTCATCATGGTTATGAATTTTTCGATTGAACCCCTCTATTTTATTAGTAGATTTATTGGTAACTTACCTCAAATATCTGAAACTTGTGACCGTATAACTCTTGTTTTTAACTCAGAAGTAATCGTAAAAGAGAAACTGGACGCGATTGAAATGCCTCCCATTAAAGGACAAATCGAATTTAAGAATGTATATTTTTCCTTTGACCAAAAAAAAGAAATAAATGGACGTTATGTTCTAAAAAATATTAATTTAAAAGTAAAACCCGGTGAAAATATAGCCATCTTGGGAGCTACGGGAAGTGGAAAATCAGCGTTTGTAAAGATGCTTCCAAGGTTTTACGAAGTATCTAAAGGTAGTATATCAATAGATGGTATTGACATAAGAGATGTTTCATTTAAATCTTTAAGATCCCAGATAGGGTATGTAAGCCAAGAAAGATTGTTATTTTCAAGGACTATTAAAGAAAATATAGCGTTTGGTAAGAGGGATATTCCTTTTGAGGATATCAAATATGCCGCTGACGCGTCGGATATAAATGAATTTATTGAAAGCTTAACTGAAAAGTACGATACAAAAGTCGGAGAACGAGGGACAACAGTATCGGGGGGCCAAAAACAAAGGTTAGCAATTGCAAGAGCTATTGCAATTAAACCAAGAATCTTAATTCTTGACGATGCAACCTCAAGCGTAGACGTAGATACAGAATATGCAATTCAAAAACATTTTAAAGAAGTTTTTAAGGGAACCACTGTCTTTTTAATAACCCAAAGATTAAGTTCGGTTCGAAATGCTGACAGAATTATAGTTTTGGATAAAGGACAAATCGTGCAAATTGGAACTCATGAAGAATTGATGGACCAAGATGATGGAATTTATAAAAAGCTTTATTTAACTTTAAAAATTGAGGAGAGAGCTTAAATGCCAATGAAAAAGGGGAAAACAATAATCAATAACGATGAAGAATACATAAGAGAAATGAGTACTCTCCAAGTTGTTAAACGACTGTATGGCTATATAGGTCTTGGTAATCGAAAATATATTTATATTTTTATTATTGCAGTCTCATTTAACGCCTTATTTAGTTGGTTTACTCCATTATTGTTCAAAATTTTTATTGATGAAGGAATCGGGGGTGGATTAACTGGAACAGCTGGAGATGTAAATGTAATTTTATTGGCAGGAACATTATTCTTCATTTTTACTATATCAGGTGTTTGTATCCGTATCATTCAGAATTACATAATTCAAAAACTTGCTACAAAAACAATGTATAATCTAAGGTCTGGTATCTTTAATAAATTACAGTTTCTTGGATTGGATTACTATGATGGGAAAGATGAAAGAACTGGGAAATTCAGAACAACTGGGAAAATAATTAGTTATGCTACAAGTGATGTAAATACTATTCAAGAATTGATTGGTTCAGGAATGTTGATGGTTATAGGAAATTTCTTTTTGGTATTTGGAGCTTTGATTTTCATGATTATCTTAAGCCCTCATTTAACATTATTCTCTTTTTTACTACTTGTACCAATTTTTATAACTGCTTCGATTGTATTTAGAAAAGCTAGAAAATATTTTAAAGAATTAAGGGAAAGAGTAGCCATTGTTAATAGTGTATTAGATGAATCAATTATAGGTATGCGTATTATTCAATCTTTTGCAGTTGAAGAGGAAAACTTTAGCGAGTTTAATAAAGCCACGTATAATGAAATGGAAATATCCTTAAAATCAGCAAAATTGTTTGCGTTTATCCCAGGAATTATTATTTTAACAATGACAATAGGAATTGGTTCATTAATCATAGCATCTGGCTTTTTAGTACGTCAGGGATTATTAACTCCAGGGACTATTGTTGCATTTATTTTTTATCTGTTCACATTTTTTGAACCAATATTTCAGTTAGTTGGTTTCTTTACATTATTACAAAATTCTATAAGTGCATGTGAAAGGATTATTCGATTACTCAATGCAGAACCTTCAATCACTGATAATGAAGTAGCTATGGATACTGATGATATTAAAGGAAAAATTGAATATAGAAATGTGAATTTCGAATATGAAGAAAATACACCTATTTTAAAAAATATTGATATTACTATAAGAGAAAAAGAAAGGTTAGCACTTGTTGGTTATACAGGTGCTGGAAAAACTACTTTTATTAAATTAATAAGTAGATTTTATGATACAACTAAAGGAGAAATTTATTTAGATGGTTTAAACCTTAGAGATATCAAAATCAATTCATTAAAAGAAGCAATGGGTATTGTTTTACAAGAAACTTTTCTCTTCTCAGAAACAATAATGGACAATATCAAATATGGGAAATTAGACGCAACTGATGAAGAAGTAATTGAAGCTGCAAAAAAAGTTAGCGCTCATGAATTCATTATAGAATTAGAGGATGGATATAACACAATAGTGGGAGAACGTGGAAGTAGACTCTCTGAAGGACAACGTCAATTAATTGCTTTTGCGAGAGCTCTTATTGCAGATCCCCCAATCTTAATTTTAGATGAAGCTACCAGTTCGGTCGATCCATATAGCGAACTACTAATCCAACAAGCATTGGAAACATTGTTAAAAGGAAGAACATCCATTAGTATAGCTCATAGATTATCTACAATTATTAACGCAGAGAGAATTCTTGTATTAGATAATGGAGAAATCATTGAAGAAGGAACACATGATGAACTAGTGAAAAAAGATGGATTCTACAACCATTTATACAAAATGCAGTTTAAAGATCCCTTCAAAAAAGAAAAATATGATGAAGAAGATAATGTTTTGAAGGAAATTGGCCGATTAGGCCCTCAAGATCTGGATCGTAGAAGAGGAGGATTTGGGGATTTATTTTAAATTTTAAAAATATTTTTACAAAAAAGAATTAGAAATATGGCAAAAGAAGAATTGACTAATAATATTAAACATTTCCAAAAACAAATTGATAACTACATATTAATTAGAGAAAATAAATCTCAGTTTAATAAAGATAAAGCATATCATTGTAAAAATTTAAAAAAGTTATTAGAGATATCTCCCAAATTTATTAAACATTTAAATGAAGAATATAAAGAAAAATTGACCATATTAAACTTTTTTTATGTAGATAAGTGTTTGGGGCCAGTTATTAAGGTCGACCCCAGAAAATATGGATAATTTTACTGTTCCAATAAAACTTAGGAGATTTTTTTTATAAAATTTATTTTGTTTTAATTTTTAAAATTTAGCTCTTAAGAACAACATTTAATTTTTTTAGTAAACTTGAGTACTTAATCTTATAAACAAAAAAAAATAAAAAAAAAAAAACGAATGTGAAATATAATGGGGAAATTAGCTAGAAAAGTCGCTCTTGTTGGAGCGGGTACGAGTAAATTCGGTCAAACCTTTCCATTAAGGCGAATCCCTGAACACTGGACTGATGCTTGGTTAAATGCTGTTGCAACTGTAGATAATGGAATCGAACCTAAAGATATTGAAGCATGCTATGTTGGAAATTATTCGGCTGATTTATTTAATCATCAAGGTCATTTAGGTCCAATGATATCATCCCTTGTCGGTTTAAATCCAAAACCAGCACCAAGATTTGAGGGAGCGTGTGCAAGTAGTGGAATAGCCATGAGACAAGCGTTAATAACAATCGCTTCTGGATTAATGGATGTGATTTGTGTTTGCGGGATTGAAGTAATGACTGAAGTTCCGACGGTGGGTGTAACTGACGCGCTTGCAACTGCTTCAGATGTATCTTTTGAATATACAGCTGGTGCAACTTTTCCGGGTTTATATGCGGCCATTGCTTCAGCACACATGCATAAATATGGAACCACTTGGGAAGACTTCATGAGAGTAGCTATTAAAAATCATATTAATGGTAAAGAAAATCCTTTTGCACAAATGCAAAGAAGCATTAAAGATCTAATGGAAAGAAAAATAGCAAAAATAAAAGGAGCTGGAGGAGAAGTTCCTGATTGGAAGGATGAATTTGATTATTTAAGAAGTCCTTCTAACCCTCCGATTGCGTGGCCTCTTTATTTGTTTGATTGTTCTTTAGTAACAGATGGTGGTGCTTGTCTCTTTTTGGCATCTGAAGATGTGGCTAGGAAATTTACGGATACTCCAATTTGGATTACTGGAACTGGTCAAGGAAGTGCTGCAATAGCAATGCATGATCGAACAACATTAACAGCATTAGAAGCAACTGTTGAAGCTTCAAGGCAAGCCTATAAAATGTCTGGCAGAGGCCCTAAAGATATGCAGATTGCTGAAGTCCATGATTGTTTTACAATTGCTGAGATTTGCGCAATGGAAGATTTAGGCTTTTATGAGAAAGGGAAAGCGGTTGAAGCTATAAAAAATAAAGATACTTATAGAGATGGTGTTAAACCTATCAATACTTCTGGGGGTTTAAAAAGTAAGGGGCATCCAGTAGGAGCAACAGGTGCTGCACAAGCCGTTGAAATATTTAAACAAATGAGAGGTATAGCAGAACGCGATAGACAAGTAAAATTTGATGTAGAAATTGCAATGACACATAATTTGGGAGGTTCAGGAGGAACTTGTGTTGTTCAAATCTATGAAAAATAAAAGGTGATAAAAAAATGAGTGAAAATGAAAATGAAATAACGATTAATAATTATTTAAAATATCTTTCAGAAGGAAAATTAATGGGTTCAAAATGTAAAACTTGTGGTCAGATTGACGTTCCCGCCAGAAAATTATGCAGTAAATGCATAAAACCTGAAACTGACTGGATAGAAATGTCAGGAAAAGGAAAAATAGCCGCTTTTACAAGCATTAATGTAGGAACTCCATATTTTGTGAAAAAAGGATATGATAGAAAAAAGCCCTATGTTTTTAGCATTATTAAACTAGATGAAGGACCCATGGTCTCAGCACAATTAGTCGGTGTTGATGAATCTCATCCAGAAACCATTAAAGTTGAAATGCCTGTAAAAGTAAAATTTCTAAAAGTAGAAATAGAAGGGCTTCCTGAAAAAGTTGATTTAGGATTTGAACCTGCATGAAATCTTAGAAAACCAAAAATATATTTAAAATTATAATTTTCTTTCTATTTTTATTATCTGATGAATTTGAAGCTAAAATCGAACTTATCCAGAATTTTTCAAGAGCTTTCAGAAATATCTGATATTTTAAAAGAGGATCTTTTAAATATTTCCGATAAAACTAGCAAAAAATATAAAAAACTAAATAGATGGCTCGAAAGGCTCAATAATTTTTTATTGAAACATGACAATATCCAGTTAAATCTGAAAACTTCCCTGGAAAAGAAATTTTCCATAAAATTTAAAAATTCTGATTTGATTACGTTAGCTCTATTTAGACCGAGCACTAAAAATATATTCACCGAATTAAGTATTTATTTCCAAGAAGAACATCCTAATTTTCTTAATATTCAACATTTGGGGTATATGTCGAATCTTGGTGATATTGCTGAAGGTTTAGCTTTACTTGGAGATAGAGCTTTAGATTTAGCAGTAACACATACTCTCTGGGAAAAAGGAATAACAGTTAAAGGAACAATAGATAAAGAGAAAAAAAAATTAGTAAAAAATTCAAATCTAGCAAAATATTGTGATAGTTTAGACCTATATCATAGTAGGATACATATGGATTTAAATGAAAATAAAACTAAGGTTAAAAAGTTTGATATTAAAAAAGGAACATTAGTCGAGGCAATAATAGGAATTATTTATTTGGAAAAAGGGGTGCAAGGGGTAATTAATTTTATAAAAAAAATAAAAGGAAATTAAGTTTAAATAAATTATAAATTTTTACCAATAGATTGCATATTTTTCTCTCTTTTTCTCATGTAATTTTTCAATATCTTTTCTTAATTCAAATAATAAAGATTTATTAGGAAAAAAAAGAATTATTATCAACTTAAAAAAAAAAAGTTGAATTTTTATGAGCAAATCTGAAAATGATATAAAGAAACCAAAATTTTCATATAAACGCGGGCTTTCCTATAGTATCGGTCAAATGTCAGATATTACCGCATACCAAACCTTTACATTTTTAATATTTACTTTTTACTATGCTGTTGTTGGAGTAAGCGTAATTTTAATAATGATTGGATTTATAATATGGGCCTTATGGAATAGCTTTAACGATTTTCTTATAGGATATTTATCAGACAGAACACATACAAAATGGGGAAGGAGGTATCCTTATATATTGTTTTCAATAATTCCTTTAGCATTAGTAATGTTTTTTCTATTTACACCTCTATTTCCCATAGGTATAGAAAACCAAATCCCAAACTTTGTATATTTTTTAATAATTATTATTATCTTTGAACTCTTTTTTACAATGTACGACTTAAATTATACTGCACTTTTTCCTGAACTATTTATAACGCTTGATGAGAGAACAAAAGCCAACAATTTAAGACAGGCATTTGCGATTCTTGGATTAATAATGGCTTTTGTTTTGCCAGGATTGTTTATTACTGATTATTCTGACCCTCAATCCTTTGGAGAATATCAATTCTTTGGAATAATTATTGCGGTAATTGTTATCATCCCAGGACTCATCTTTCTTAAAATAACTCCTAGAGAAAAAGCTGAATTTAAAGAGGATTATAAAAAAACGCCAAGATTCGTTGATTCCCTTAAAACTTGTGTTAAAAGTAAAAGTTTTATGTGGTACATTCCTGCAGAAGTTGCAAACTGGTTTGTATACGGTATATTACCTGCTATTGTTCCACTATATGGAAAATTCGTCTTAGGAATTACGGATACATTAATTTTATCTTTATTACTAGGAATTTCATTCATCTCTGCAGCTATTTTTATGACAGTATTATGGAAACCAGTTGTTCAAAAGATTGGACCAAGAAAGTCTTGGTTAATATCAATGTCAATATGGATAGCAACGCTTATACCTCTATTGTTTATTGGGGATATGATCTCAGGATTAATTGTATTTTTTCTAATGGGTATTGGCCTATCTGGCTCGCTATATATAATTGATATCATTATTTCTGATATCGTTGATGAAGATGAGATTAACACTGGAATACGTAGAGAAGGAGCATACTACGGAGCAAATATGTTCCTAATGCACTTATCAACAGTTTTAGTATTTTTAGTAATTGGACCTGTTCTTATTCTTTCTAATTGGGAAGTATTTGATCCTTTAAATGTAACCCCGGAGATCATTTTTGGACTTAGAAGTTTAATGGCTATCTTTCCATCAATTGCTTTATTAATTGCTCTTCTTGTTATATATAAATATCCTTTAGATGATGAACGGTTAGAACAAGTTAAGCAACAACGTCAAAAATTACACGAAGAAAAGAAATCAAAAATATAATAACTTTGATGTATCTTTTACTCTATTAATCGAATCGGGTCTATATAATGAAATATTTACCAATTTAAAAAATTCATTTATTATATTTTTTTCCTAAATAACAGTTTTAATCCCATTTTCAAGAGCTTCCAAAAACCATACTTTTTATATAAAATTCGAATATAAAAATATAGTGTATTTCTTAGTGGAATAAATCTTCTCTTGGTATTATATAGTTGGATTGCCCGTTCTGGGCATGTTACTACACAAAGACCACACCCGATACATCTTTCTAAATTTATAGTTGATAATTTGTCTTTAATTGTTATTGCTCCCATTTGGCATCGATTTAAGCATTTTTCACATCCTATACACAATTCCTGGTTTACTTGAGCAAAATAATTGCTATTATATAATTCTGCAGGACGTGGAAATTTTTTAATAGCTTTTAAGGCAGCACAACAACAACCGCAACAACAACAAATGAATACAGGCTCACGGGAATTTGACGGTTGAAGTACTAATCCTGCAGCTTCGGCTTTATCTAAAATTTCAAAACATTCTTTTTTATCGATAGACCGTGCATTTCCTCGTCCAATATATCTCTGAGCTGTCCCACGAAATGTTATGCATACCTCAAGAATATCAGTGTGTTTACATTTCTCTCCGATAAGATTGCTGCCCGTTCTACAAATGCAATCCATCACAGCAATAGATCCATCATAACGTTCCACATAATATCTTATATCATCATATGTACCAACATTATGTCCTGGAGTAAGACTTTTTTCAACTGGAATGGTCCTAACTTGGGGCATATCATATGGAACTATTTCTTTATAGAATATCTCATTCTCATATTGATTAAAATATTCCATAAATTCTTTGGTAAGTCGTCCAAGTTGGAGTTCATAAATTCCAACTAAAAATTGAGGTTTTGAATACTTTTTATTACCTTTTATACTTGAAAAAATAGCTCCTTTTTCATCTAAACGATTCAAAATTCTATCTAATTTAGATTTTGAGATCCCTTTTTTCTTCATTCGCTTTTGAAGATGTTTAGATGATTCTTTCATCATACTTAAGTGGGTTACAATTTCTGCTTCTTCTGGAGTGTAAAGATATTTTAATAAACGAATTTCTATACCTGATTGTGTTGCAGGAAATCCTGAGGGCATTTTGTCAAGCTCTAATTGTAATTTTCTATAAACGTTTTCTTCTTTACTCAATATTTTCACTTTTTTCTGTCATCTTTTCAATTAACTATCATTTTTTTTATTTTATTATTAAGTTATTTCAAAGGTAAATTTTTTAAATCGGATATTTACCGTATTTTCGCACCGTCTCTTGCATTGCAAGAAAATTCTCTAATTTAATTGCTGGATTAATACTATGACCAGAACTCAAAATAAATCCTCCCCCAGGAGCAATCTCATCAACTAATTTTCTAACATAATTGCGGATATATTCCGAATCTTTATTTGCAAGATCCATCGGACTTACATTTCCAATGAAAGAAATTTTATCTCCATATTTTTTATTCAATTTGAAAATATCATATTCAGGATTAGCAGTTGTGGGCTCAAGAGGATGAATTGCATCTACGCCGCATTTAATAATATCCTCAAAAATTTGATAAACATCTCCGCAACTATGTAAAATTAATTTTAACCCACCTTTATGAGCCGTTTTACAAATCTGTTCTAACCAAGGAAGCACATATTTTCGATAATTTCTAGGGCTCATTAATAATCCCGCTTTATATCCATAATCATCACCAACTAAAATTGAGCCTGTTTCGCCCCAATCAATAATCCGTTTTACCATTTCAATAGCAAATTTTCCTCTATCATCAAATACTTTTTTTATTTGTTTTTGCCTTGCTAATAATCTACTAAAATTCTCCAACCCAAACCCTTGCCATGTGGGCTCCATCATTCCAAAAATACTTGGAATAAAATAAACTTTTTTCTTATATTTCTTTTCCATTTCTTTTGCCATTTTAAAAACTGTTTCTCTGACCGGGTTATCAGGATTTAAAGGTGGAAATGATTCATAATCCTCAAAATTTTTTAAAGTACCACCCATATAATAAAGAATATCCATGTTATCGGAAGGATTTTTTTTAATATGTAAGAGTCTGCCAGTTTCATCAATGAATCCATTTTTCTCATAATAAAGAGGATAATATCCTAACCATAATGAACCAAGGTCTAATCCGATTTTTTTATAAAGTTCCATCGCTGGTTTTACAGCAACTCCCGGTTTTGAAAATTTATTACTAAATTTTGTTAAAAGAGTTTTATTTCCAAGCAATATATAGTATATTCTCTTGAGTAATTTCCCTGTTCCTTGAAATCCATACTTAACGTCAAAATAAGAACATATTTTCAGATTATCTATTGATATCTCAAAAGTTGGAACACGATCTGGCTCTTCATGATTTATAGCTGTCAGCATTCTCTCTTGAGCATTCATATTAATCTAATAACACCTTTTATTTTTTAATTTTTTTAGATAAAAATTATAGGGATTCACTGAGAGATAAAAATTGAAATAAAATCCTAGGTAAAATTAATATTATTAATGAAAGAAAAAAAATAATTTAAATTAAAGATTTAAATTTTAGATTAGGTTAGTTTTTCTCTCTTTTCTGCATGTAATTTTTCAAGATCTAATTTTATTTGGTCATATTTTTCCTTAGTTATCGGAAATTGACTCATTGATATTATTCCAATTCCTAAGGCAATCGCTGGAAAGATACACATTAAGCTTCGAAGTCCGAAAATTGTCTCTTCTGTCACAACGGCGGGGTCAAAAACTGCCCATCCAACACTTGTAAAAACTATACTAATAGTTACCATTATGAAAATCGTTGAAAATCTGATAACCAAGGCATTAATTCCATAATAACCCCCTTCTCGACGAACTCCTGTTTTTAATTCATCATCATCCACAATCGCGCAAATAAGAAGATCATTGAATGTAATTGCACCAGAAAGCCCTATTCCTAAGATAAAAAAAGCTATATAAGCCATAATTGTATCAGAAATGAACATGAGCGGAAAAAGTGTAATAATAAAAGTTGCAGCAGATATTATTGCTGCTCTTTTGACCCCAGCTTTAACAGCAACGTAACGCCATAAAACAGTAAATATTGCTGCAGAAAGGAATGCTACGCCCAAAAGCAAACCTAATTCAAATGCGTCTTTTTCAATATCCAAAACAAATCTTCCAAAAAGTGGCACCATTGTCGGCAACATTCCAAAAACATACCATGTTGCTAATCCATAAATAACATATGCTCGAAAAGACTTGTTCTTCAAAGAAATTTTTAATGATTTAAAAAATGGTGGGGCTGTTTTAGCGTCTTCAGAAAATTCTACTCTTTCTCTAATTCCAAATTTTATGAAAATTATTCCTACAATGGCCATCAAAATCGCTATAACAATACCAGCAGAGATATATTCACTTAAATAAACCTCTGTTGGTAATCCTGAAACATTCATATTCGGAATTAAAAATGTTGGTAAAATAAAAGCAAAAATTAAACAAAATACAGTAACAATTTGCCTAATCATTTGAGCTTTTGCTCTATGTTCTATATTTTGGAAAATTTCAGGAAATAGCGATATATTGTTTAACGAAAACATTGTATAAAAAGTGTCGAATAAACAAATTATAACGAGAAAATATATAAAAGAGCTAACAACATTATCCGTAGGCGGAGTGAATAGCAATATCATAATAATACATAATGGACCCAGACCAGCGACAATATAGGGTTTTCTTTTTCCCCACCTTGTTTTTGTACGATCTGATAGAGCGCCCATTAATGGATCATTAATAGCATTCCAGATACTCCAAATAATGAAACCGATGGTAATTGGAAGTACTTCTTTTATTACTACAGTAAAATAGAAGGTAAAAATTAAAAATGTAAACGTCTGGTATGATAATTGGTCAGGGAACTGTCCGATATTATATGCTATCGCAAATTTAGTCGAAAATTTCTCATCTTTCTCTATATTGTTTTTACTCATTTTTTATCATTTTTTATCAATTTTTTTTTAATTAAAAATTGTTAAATTTAATTTTAATTCATTTTTTTTATATTTATGCAATGATATTGTTGTGATTCTTTATATAATGTATAATCTAATATACAAATTGAAAACTTTTTTTTTGAAAAAAAAAGAGGACATATCTTGACTAAAAAAATTCAACTCTATATAATCTTAACAATTGCTATAATTGCTTATTTTCTTATCGAATCTTTTTATAACACATGTTTATCTCTTAGTTGGATGGTGTTTTCAAAATTAGATGAGCTTGAACTTATCCTTCCTTGGTTGTTGATATCTATTATTGTTATTTCTATCGAAATCATAATATTATGCTTTAATATTATTAAAGAGAATTGTAAAATATATTGTCTTTTATATATTATTATTGGACTCCGCCTATTTACTCAATTTTTTATTAGTGCTGAAATTTCTATGGTATTCAATTTAATCTTATTATTTTCCATATTGATTTTCTTTTTAGAACTTTTTTTCTTAAACGGGAAAGTAGAATTCTTAAATGACTACCAACTGATAATTGGTGGGATAATTTTAGGAATTGGCATTCAATTTATATTTTTAATTATTAATATTTCCTCAAATTTAAGCACAGAATTTTTCAAATTACCTTTTACTTTTGGTTTCGCCGCTTTATTATTTTATACTAATTATTTAATATTTCGACCAAAAAATTTGGATAATGGAACAATTAAGATTGAAAACCAAAATAATTTAACATCTCGTAAGCAAATTGGCTTATTGCATTTCTTTTTAACTGGTGTATTATTTATCTTAGCCATCACTTGGATAATAAATCCTATGGCTTTATCATCCTATGATATATTAAATATGAGTTATAACGGATTAACACCAAACCTAATATTGCAATGGAACTCCTATGGATTTAATTATTATATTTTTGTTATTCAAATTACCGGAACGATTAGTTTCTTTTTGATTCAAAAGATATTTTTGAAAACCAATAAAAATTCCTTGAAATTAACACTTCTTATTTCAAATGGTATTCTATGCGCTCTTAATTGTTTTGCTCTTTTCATAATTGAACAAGATAACACTATTTTTTCAACGATTTATTTGACTATCTTGACCATTATAAGCATTTTTTCAATTCTTTTATATATTTCATATTTAATTCATCATTATTCATGGCCCTCACGATATAAAACATATCTTGGTTTTGGTATTTTTGTTTTTAGCGTATTACTTTCAATAATGATTGAATACTTACTCTGTTGGAGGTTTTACTTTTCTTTACCTTTATCAATTATGATTTTCTCCCTGATGTATTTTGGATTCTTTTCAATTGTTGAATTAAGGAAATACAGTGAAACTCTAAGAATAAAACCACATATTACTAATTTAAATAAATTTTGGGGAATCTTGTTTTCGATTATGTTTATTTTAATTCTTATTTCTTTTGGATTTGTAGTAATCACTCGCAAAATAGAACCAGAACCCAGCGGAAATCCAACATTAATGACTTGGAATATCCATAATGCTGTTGGAATGGATGATAAATTTGATATTGACCGTATTATACATGAGATAAAATTAAATGATCCTGATATCCTAGCATTAAATGAGGTAGATTTAGGGTCGATACAAACGTCCTTTGCAGATATTACTTCATACATCGCTCATAAGTTAAATATGTACTTCTACTATGGACCAACATTTTTTAAACACTATGGAAATGCTATACTTAGTAAATATCCCTTCTTGGAGGCTGAAACATTTCCTATTCCTCGTGTAGTTGCTGGTTCAGAACCAAGAGCAGTAATACGAGCAAAATTTCTGATAAATTCCCAGATTTGGACAATCTATGTTACTCATTTATCAACTAAACATCAGGATCGTCTTGCTCAAGTATCTTACAACTATTCAGATTCAATTGTCTCAATAATTGCTGATAATAACTTCGAACGAGTCGTGTGGATGGGGGATTTTAATTTTGGTCCAACATCCGAGGAATATTCCATATTAAATTTAAGTGAATCAATTAAATTTATTGATACACACCAATTTTTAGCTACAATTCCAGAATACACTGGAAGCTTTGATGATAATTACCAACCAACTCGTAGAATTGATTATATTATGTGTTCTCCAGATTTAATCCCAACGGAAAGTGAAGTAATTTGCTCTATTGGTTCAGATCATTGTGCTGTATTAACTAAATTTTAATTTTTTTTTTTCCCAACCTAATTTTTTCCTAATAAAAATAGATTTTTATAGAGAAATTAGGACTATAACATTATGATTGAATTTCCAGAAAAAATTCTTGATGAGTTAGTAAATTTAAAATCTGAATTAGAAAAAATTGAGAGTAAGTTAGACAGTATAATTGAGAATGTTAAATCTTCAAGTGCTAAAAGTCCCAGTGTTACACCAACCACTGAAACTGTTGAGATGAGAAAACCTTCTCAAGTTGTTGAGGAGCAAGAAGCTAAAGAAAAAGTTGAAGAAAAACCAGTTGAAGGAAGGATTAGATGCCCCCAGTGTGATTCACTACAATTTTCTGAAGTTGAGAATAGAAATAAAGTGTTATACTATCAAAGTGGCGCACCAATATACGCTAAGAAAAAGGTTTGCCGAAAATGTGGAGAAGAATTTTAAGAAAAAATCTTTTTATTTTATTTCTCTTTTAAACTATACTTCAAATCTCAGAAAAAAAAGAATTTTTAGCAGTGTTTTGAGTTTTTATTGTATCAACTGTTCGTTGAAATTTTATAAAAATCTTTAAAAGCCCATAAAAATCAAAAAATCATACCTCTTGCTGTTTTTAAAATTTTATAAAATTAATTAACACTAATACCTTTATTTCTTTATTTGCGTTATAAATTCAGAGCGATTGTTGGGAACTGGAGTTATTAAAAGAAGAGTTAGAAAATTCTAAATTTAAATAAAAGTATTTTAAAGAATTATAAAATGATTCAGACCATAAAATTTCGCTTGCATCCGACACCTTCACAAGAGATCAAATTGCACGAGATTTTCACAATTTACAATAAAACAAAGCATATTGGATACAAACTTTTATTTGGACTGAAAGATATCAAAATTCCCAAACGGGAGAAGAGGAATATTGTCCAACCGCAATAAATGGATATCTGTCGAAATAACCCTTACGTTAATAGCATTTTAATTGAAAACGAAACGACTCTTGCCCAACAGCAAACTTGGAACGAGAAGCGTAAGAAATACATGAAGAACCAAATTGACACCATAACCGAGAAAATTGAACAAATAAAACAGAAGATAAGAAGGATAAAAGATTAAAAGGGCTTTATTCGAGGCTTTCTTCCGTTCAAAATAAACTAAATTTATTGAAGATCAAACCAGTAGTATTTGGTACAAAACAATTATTCTATAAGAGAACCTTAAAAAGGGTCCATCGTGACGAGTTTAAAATCAAAAGGGACTCATCTTTTTGCTGTATTGGAAAAAAACAAGGTGTGAATTTAAACCTTAAGGAGCTTCCCGACAAAACTCTGAAGGTTCGTACATTCTTAAAAGAAAAGGAAAAGAAGTGGCTCATGATACCATTTACCGTTAATTGCACACAAGAGAGACGATTTAACGAAATACTTCATGCTGAGAAATACACTGTAATCGTTTTGAGAAGAGTTAAAAAAGGAACAATAAAATATTTTGCCCATGTGTCCTATAAGATTCCAGAATTAGATATAGAATGCGGTTTTGGAAATGGAACAATTGGGCTCGACTTAAATTATAACTTCGCTTCGCTCTGTAATATTGGAAAAACCGGCAATTTCAAGAGTTATCATGAAATTCAATTCAGGAATTTGCACTCATATCGAAAGAATAAGCGTGCAGATTATATCAGCTATAAAATGGATAAAGTTTTGAACTATTGTATCAATAAAAAAAAAGGATTGGTGATTGAAAACTTATCCTTTGAACAAGAGTTTTCTTACAATAAAAAGCTCAATAGAAAATTGAGCAATTTCAAATCAACCGCATTGGACTTACTAGAAAGAAAATGCCTGAAAAAAGGCGTTGCCATAAGAAAGGTGCACCCCGCATACACCTCTCTTATTGGAAAATATAAATATTCACGCTCATATAACTTATCAACTCACGTATTGGCGAGTTATGTGATCGCTCGAAGAGGTTTAGGATTTAAGGAATCTGTTCCTGCCGTTTATAAGCGGTTGCTCTCACAAGTCGGGGGCTTCATAAAACCCCGTTTGAAAAAGGGCAGTCCCTACTATGAATGGTCGCAAGTCCACGACTTCTTCAAGTATAGAGGGATAACTTCCTTCAAGACTTCCGAAGTAATGCGAAAAGTATTACAAATGAAGTATGTCTTGAACTCGGTGACGAGCGCACAGCCCGATAACCTTAAGGCTGGTCTTTCCAATAGCGGAAAGATTGATGATTGGAATAAATTTTGGAATTTTATAGAAATTACCAATTTTTTATAAATAATTAGAAGGTTGGCATATCTCTACTTGCTATAACATTAACTTCCAAATTATGAATATTTTCAACTAAAATATCACCTACTTTAATTGGTGCCTTGACCTTAATACTTGAGAGTTCTTTAATTATTTCAAATACCGATTCTTTTGGGATTGGTTTCTCAGTTCTTACTGGAATAATGGATAGAAATCCATCCTCAACTCTCATGGTAGCTGTAACAATTCTTTTTGGTTCAAAAAGTTCCTCCTTTGCATATTCCTCTCCTCTTTTACACCCAAAACCTATAATCTTAACCTCTCCATCAACGTTCTCGGCTGTGATCTCACAACCAGTTGGACATACTATACATCTAATAACCTTTTTATCTTTTTTGCTACTCTCTGACATTTATTATCCCACCTCATCTAAAACTTCCAATAATGACACAGGTAACACCTCAATTTTTAATTCCCTACAATTTGGAGAAATAACTTCTGGTTTAAACTTGGTCCTGACTTCGATCATTTCGCTTGGAATTACAAATGATCTTACTCTTTGATAAACAATTTTATTTACTTCTTTAATTACAATAATTACATCTCTATCGGGTTCTTTAACTCTTAAATGAAAATGTAAGAGATTTTCTAAATTGGAAAAATTCACATAATCAGGTTTTACATATCCAACATTTATCCCTGGGATTATCTTAATATGATCCTTTTTAATTTGGTCCTTACCATACCTTTCTTTCACGTAAATAGCAGCATTTTTGCCAGCTCTCTTAGCTTCTTCAGAAACATTATCAACGAGATCATGAACTTGAAGAACATTACCGCATGCAAAAATTCCGTCCATAATAGTCTCTAAATTATCATCTACTATGGGACCTCCGTTATTAGATAATTCCGCCCCTGCTTTGGTTGTTAATTCATTTTCTGGTACTAACCCAACTGATAAAAGTATTGAATCGCATTCAATATATTCATCTGACCCTACAATCTGATCCCAGTTTTGATCTACACTGGAAATTGTAATACCTTCAACTCTATCTTTACCATGAATTTTTGTTATCGTATGATTTAAAATTAGAGGTATATTATAATCTTCCAAACATTGAACTTGATTTCTTATTAATCCACTTACATATGACTTAATTTCCACAACTGCTTTAACCTCACAACCCAACCAAGTTAATCTCCTTGCCATTATCATACCAATATCTCCTGACCCCAAAATTACATATGTTTTTCCGGGAATATATCCTTCAATATTCACAAACCTTTGAGCTTGTCCCGCAGTATAAATTCCAGCTGGTCGAAAACCTGGAATATTGATAGCTCCTCTTGTCTTTTCTCTGCATCCCATAGATAAAATAATTGCTTTAGCCTTAATTTTTAAAAGACCCTCTTTTTTATTTACTGCATAAATTTCTTTGTCTTCAGTAATTTCTATTACCATGGTATCAAGTTTATATGGAATTTTTAATTCCTTCGCTTCATTAATAAACCTTTGAATATATTCAGGTCCTGTAAGATCTTCTTTAAATATTTTAAGACCAAAACCATTGTGAATACATTGTAATGTGATACCACCGAGCTCATCATTTCTTTCTAATATCAATACATCCATACCCTGTTTTTTAGCTTCAATTGCTGCTCCCAACCCTGCAGACCCTGCCCCAATAACTGCAATATCTACATCTAATGATTTCACTTTTCTGCAACCTCCTCAGATTCCTTGCTATCTTCTGTTAACTCTATGCATAGCACTTTATTTACTAAATAATGCGAACCCTTTCCTCTTTTAGTTACTTCATCATAAGGAATATTTAATTCTCGAGATAAAATTTCCATTACCCTCGGCATGCAAAAGCCACCTTGACACCGTCCCATTCCGGCGCGACATCTAAACTTAACTCCATCGATTGTTGTTGCTCCTACAGGTCTACGGATTGAATCAACAATTTCTGCTTCAGGAATGGTCTCACACCTGCATATAATTCGTCCCCATGCAGGATTTTCCTTAATTTTTTGGTTAAGTTTCATTTTAGTAAAATCCGAAAGATGCTCTGGTTTTGGTCTATATGGGTTATAATTCTCTTTTCCCTTCAATTCTTCACCTAAATCTTCGACTAAAATTCTTACAACTTCTTCTGCAATTGCAAATATGGCTGTAAGTCCCGGAGATAAAATTCCCGCAACATTTACAAAACCAACCATCTCTGTCGCTTCTATGATGAAATCCATTGTATTTGAAACCGCACGTAATCCCGCAAAATTACGGATTGCTGCATTTAATGGTAAATTAGGAACAAGCTTTAACCCCCCTGATATTATCTCCTTAAGCCCTCTAGTTGTTGTAGATACATCCTCAATATCTAAAATATTATCTGCATTTGGACCAATAAATACATGACCATGAATTGTTGGTGAAACCAAAATTCCCTTAGATAACCTTGTTGGCATCGGAAATAGAACTTTATTGAGATGAATTGAACTTTTATCAAATAGAATATACTCCCCCCGTCGTGGATATATCTCAAAAGTATCAACCCCAGCCATTCGTGAAATTTCAGCGGAATATAGACCTGCTGCATTAATTACAATCCTAGAAGTAAATTTCTTGAGTTTTGTTTCTACTTCAAAACCTGCAACTATTTTATTTATACCAATAATTTCATGCTCTCTAAAAAATTCAACTCCGTTCATATTCGCATTTTCGGCTAATGCAAATGTAAATTCGTAAGGACTTATAATTCCTCCACTTGGGGCATGAAGAACGGCTATTACTTTATCCGTTAATTGAGGCTCCATTTGCTTAATCCGATTTTTATCGATAATAATTTCTAAACCTGGAACACCATCTTCTGTACCATAATTTCTTATATATACCAAATCTTTAATTTGTCTTTCTTCAAGTGCAACTACTAATGTCCCTGTCCTTTTAAATGGAAAATTTAATTCCTTATGCGCCTGATCGAACAATTTATTCCCGCGAATGCAAAATTCCCTCTTTTTATATTTTCGATCAGCTGCATAACCCGCATGAACAACACCAGAATTACCTTTAGTCGTTCCTGATGCTATATCGGCTTCTTTCTCTAAAAGACAAATCTTTAAATCATAACGAGATAGAGTTCTAGCTATACAACACCCAGTAACTCCCCCTCCAATAATAATTACATCATAATCCATTAAATTCAGTTCCGAAAAGATATTTTTACAAAATCAAATTCATAGATGATAATCTTAATTAAAATAAATAAAAGCAATTAAAAACTCTTTACTTTAATTGGGATTCCCTAAGAAGTTAATTATAATTAAACCTTAATAAAAATTTACTTAATAACATTAAAAAAACATTTGAATGTCGAGATCGAATAGGTTTAAAGCCAAATTTAAAATAATATTAAAATTAACATTGTTATATTAAAAATACACCACAATATGATTAAGGCTTTAACTAAAGGATTGAATAATATCCAAGTCCTCTTTTTTACAATATTGTAATATAAAATCTGATTTCTTAAAATCCCCATGAATGAATTTGATGTCTTAATATGGTCTTTTTTACTAAAATTACTCCCCAAAAATCTTGGACTCGATAAATTCTTGATGAAATTATCAATATCTATTGTAGATGATAAATCAATATCCCTAGAAACCCTTGATTCATTAAGGTCTTTAACAATTCCCAACTTATCAAAAATTCTTTTGTTCCTAATGTAAAAATCTTCAAAAATTCTCATATTTTCAGGTCTAATAGATTTAGTGTTTCTTAATATATTCTATTTTATTATATACAAGTCATTGTATAAATTTTTTATTACTTCAAAAAAAATTAAGAAAGGTAAATAATGGAATTTTTCAAAATTTCTTGCTACATAGATAATTCAATGACTTTAATCTCCTATTTAATTCCATTAAAATAGTGTTAGGAATTATCTAATGTTTTTTTTTCCTTCTTAATTAATATTATAAAAATAAGTTTAAAAAAGAACATTTATTCATATTTAATCATGCCTAGCCTATTAGATACAATATTGGATATTTTTGAAGTAAAAAATGTAGAGAAAATTGATCGAGAAGAATTAATCGAGAACCTAAGTTATGCAGGCGATGTAATCCAAGAATATCTGGAAGAAAGTATCCAAAAAGATAAATCCCTTAAACTCTCCGATGATATTTTATATTACGTGAATGGTAATGTATGGGAAGAAAATAATAAACTCTATTTGGAACTCGATCTTAGTAGGGAAGATACTTCCACCGAGGATGAAGATGAAGCATCTAAAACAGTTTTCGCTTCCGGAACTCCAATAGAGATCTGTAAAATTTCATCAGATATGAAAAATGCAGAGATCATCCAAAAAGTCCAGGAAAAAATTAATGAATTTCAAGAAAAATTTCTAAAACTTGTTAAAGCCACAAAATAGTTATTTTTCATTATTTTTTTTTTATTTTCAAAAAAAATAATTATAAATTGAAACCTAAAGAATAAGTCTTATTTTATCAATCCCCAGATACTTTCACTGATGATTTATTTTTAATTTTTTCAACATTTGTATAAAAATCCCTAACCTCACTTAACTCCATTGTCACAATCGTATGTCTTGCGTGGTCCTTCTCAAACTTTTTTACTATCTGCGAACTTATGAAGTTATCTGGATGAATTAGTACGTACTGTTTACACTTTAAACAAGCACGCACTCGAATTTTAATTACCTCGACAAAATCTTAATAACTTCCTTATTACATATCATAAATTAAAAAGAAATAAATAAATGTTTTGCATCTTAATAATTTGAAACACTAACACGAACAAGTAATTTAAATTAAATTTTGAGTTATAATTTTTAATAAGAGAATAGAAGAATATTAAGATTTTTAAAAAAAATTACTATCAATTCCTTAGAGAAAAAGTAAAGTTATGTGTTAGGTCTTCATATTTCCTACCCATTACAATATTAAATTTTCCGGTATTCATATTATAAACTGCAGACCATTGTGTTGAATAGGAAGGATTGGTTTGAGAAACATCTTCCAATAAGTTCATTGCCTCCGTCTGGGAAAGTTCTCCGTTATTATTACTTAAAACATCTTGAGCTATTGTATATCTTGAACATAAAGCCCTCTCTTGTTCGTTACTACCATATATGACAAAATTTGTTGAAACTTGCCATGTATTATCATTTTTAAGAACTTGCATCTCACCACCAACCCATTCAATTACAGCAGAATTGCCTTCAGGATCCGCAATTAAATAATGAAGAGGTGGTCCGGGTGGAAAATATACATTATAATTTTCCCATAAATTAATAACTTCTTCAATTGTTTTTGCATAATCCAAAGCTAGCCTCATAATGGAACAACTATTAAGCGTAGTTTTATTAGGATCTATTGGGTTGTCTGCTTGAGGAACAGCCATACATGCTACAGTTAATCCGAACTCATTCATTCCATCTAATGTATAATAAGGGGATGTCAAAAGATTTCTTTGGGATTCAATAGACATCTGTGAAACTTGTTCATCATTAGAAAATCCAAGCATTCCCATATCTACCATAGTAACTGATGCATATCCATGAGGAGAGTCAGTAAATAATAAAAGTTTTGGACTATATGTCCAATCAAAATTTCTACCAAAAAGCATATCACTCACATTATTCAATACCGCAAAACATGTGCAAGCCCAATCCCTATTCTTATCAATATTTTGAGCATGAACATTCATACCACTCTCTAAATATTGTTCAAATCCATAATCTCCGTAATATGTCATAACATAAAGAGGATGATCATCAATTTTTTCTAAGCTTGATAAGGTTTTTTGGTCATTTTCAGAGAGTAAACTCTGATCTGAGATAATAATAACAGTTATTGAAGCGATGACAACTAACCCAACAATCAAAAAAACAATGAAATATTTTTTAAAACTAAATTTTTTGATCTCTTCTTCCAAATTTAAATCTACTATTCCAAATTATTTGAATTTAATAGTACATCTTCCATAATTTCATTAAATTTAATTTATTGAACATTGAATTATATACTTTTTGATTTAATTACACGAGAACTCAACAGATCAATAATTGATTTATAAATTTCAATCTTTTCATCTTTGCTTAGTCGTAATTTTTCAAAAAACACATCATCTAATTTTTTTTTCAAGGTTTTAATTTTTTCTAATAAAACTTCCTTTGGATGTTTCGTTCCAATCTCATTATATATAGAATCTATGGGTTTAATACATAATTTTTTAAATAAATTCTCCACTTTTTTATAATCTTCATCCGGGAATTTATCTGGATTAAACACTAATAACTTCTCTGCTAAAAATTCGCTTAATTCTGCTACTGTCACAGAGCCCGTAAGTTCATATCCAGCGAGCTCATAAAAAAGCCGCCCAAGTGTTGAATTTAGAAATGCCAATGCAATAATCAGCGAACGCTTAGATTCCAATTTAATTTCATATAATGTCTGATCACAATAAACCCCCTTATTATTCAAATAAACATAGAATTTCTCCCCCATTCGTTTAGGAAACAAAATTTTGTAGGGCTCTCGAACCCCCAAATCAAACCAACGCTTTCTATTCTTCATTGTTCTACGGTTGTGGAAACCTTGAGACTCACCCCATTTTATATAATTCAAGATTCCCTTCTTTAAATTTTGCTTATTATCGTGAATTATAAGGACAACTTGATTTAACGACTCCGGTTTAATTTTAACAAAATCACTTTCTCTTGGACTTTTAATTAAATAATTTGGAACCCAATCATTTGACTTCTTATGCATCCAATACTCCTTTTCTATACTAAATCTCAACTGATTTGACTTTGAATCATACAATAATAAATCCATTGTGTTAGGGTCTTTCTCAGTGTAAAAATTCTTGTTCTTATTACCTGGCGCCGGAATATAGAAAAATTGATTGGCTCCAGTTGTAAAACCCCGCCGAAATGTGCCGATTTCTTTTAACGGAACCCAAAGATCTTTTCCCTTTTCTAATAAAGCAAAATAAATATCAGGTGCTCGTAGAAATATATCCCACCTTGAACCAACATATTTACTTACTTTTTTATCATAACCATGATTCCAGAGATCTTGCTGTGTAATTGGGAAAATTCTAATATTATGTTCCATATCAACCATATAATTATCCAAATCATTGATATAATTCCAAAATGCATCATTCATTTGCCAACGCTCATTTTCATCCAAATCTTCACGCTTTGTAGTATTTGTAAATTTATCTAAAATATTTACTAATTTGTCCCGCAACTGTATAAATCTCACAACATTATTCAAACGCTCCGATTCATTGGAACACTTCTCCAATATGATAATTATCGTATCAACTTCTGCAAACTCAAAAAATCGCTCCACCTTCGAGCCAACAATTGCCTTTATTTTGAAATTTTTTAATAAAAATTCCTGCAATTGCGTCCCATAACCAACACTGAGCCATAAATTAGGCGTAATATAACCCATAACACCATTATCTTTTAAGAAAATGCTGCTATGATAAATAAAATAAGCATAAAGACTGGTTCGCTTACTCAATGAAATAGTATGATTTAATTCCTCCTCAATTTGTTTGATTAATTTTTCTTTATATTTTTTACCCATTGAATGATTTATTCGCTCTTGACGCGTAAAAGGTGGATTTGCTACAATAATATCAAATTTAGGCATTCCAATTTTTTTATCAAAATGCGCTAAGTCTTTTAAATGGCAAAAAGATTCCTTTTTTAATAGGAGACTTGGCTTAATTTTAAAAAAATCCGCTTTTAAGATATTTCTAAAATAATTTTTATTGTCTAATAATTTAAAAGAAGGAGATATATCAATACCCCAAATGTTATCCAAAATTTCTTTTTGATTATTTTTACTATTATTAATATAAATTAACCGAGAATATGCCCTCTGTAAAAAAATTCCATGTCCACATCCTGGGTCTAAAACATTTTGCCTTTTATTAGTTACAGTTACACTTAAAATCAAATCAACTATATCAGAACTTGTGTAAAATTGTCCAAGAGGATTATTTTTCATACAATTTCTAAAAGGTGTTTTAATTCCTACGAATTTCAAATAAATTTATAAAAATATAATATTCCAATAAAAACTAAAGAATAATTACGTAAAAAGATTTAAATTTTTAAACTTAAATATCTAAATTAAATCAATAATGGGGCGCTATTATTTGGAAAATCATGTCCAATACAAAGGCAAAAAGTATAAATTAACAAAAGGACTTGCTTTAAATCTAAACAATAAAGAAATTAATGAAATTACAGAGATTAAAGGACTTGAAAATCTTACAAATTTGCAAAGATTAAATCTTAGAAGCAATAATATTACAGAGATTAAAGGCCTTGAGAATCTTAAAAATTTAGTCCATTTAGATTTATGCTTTAATCAAATTTCTGAAATTAAAGGTCTTGAAAATCTTAATAAATTAATATTGCTAAATCTTGAGAATAATCAAATTTCTGAAATTAAAGGACTTGAAAACCTTACTCATTTAAATTATCTATATCTTAATGGAAATAATATTTCTTTAGAAACATTTGATTATATTGGGGAAGGCTTTAGTATATTTGAATATGTGAAAAATCCTTATAATTATGTGGAATATTGTCGTAAATTAAAGGAACAAAAAGTTATGGAAAAGAAATTTGATATAAGTATAGAATTTCAAGCAAGAAATTACGCACTGAATATAATTAATACATTACTTAACAAGGAAAATCCAACTAAAAAAGATATCAAATATTTTGGAAAAACGGTTGAAATTATGCTTAAAAATTTGGAACAAGATGTTCGAATCTTATGTATGAAATTCATTGATGACGTCATTCAAAATAGTGATATAAAAACCTTTCCAAGATTAAAAAAATATTTAAAAGTAGGGTTAAAAACAGTGTGGAGCGCACTAAATCTGATGTTTTAATATTGTTATATGTCTTAAAAATCAAAAAAAATAAAATAAAAAGAATCTTTTCTTAAACAAATTTTCTTAACGATTTTCAATAGTAAATAGATCCATTTAAATAGATCTGTTTATTTTAAATAATTATGACACAAAAAACCATCTCGTTATCAGAGCGAGCTTATAAAATATTAAAAAGAGAAAAAAAAGATAAGGAATCTTTCTCAAAAGTAATTGAAAGATTAATTTCTAAGGCAGAGAATCCTTGGTTAGTTCTTGAAAAACAATTTGATCCAGAAGTGTGGGATGGATTATTGGAAAAAATAAGAGATATGCGAGAAAAAAATTTAACAGGTTTCGAAAATAATGATTAAATTGCTAGATACAGATGTTGTAATCAATTTTTTGAGAGGTTTCAATCCAAAAATAACTAAGAAAATTAAAGATTTAATAGCTCAAGGAATAGATTTAACAATCACACAAATAACTGTAAGTGAACTTTGGTATGGCGTTTATCGTTTAAAATCAAAACAAAAACGAATATCAGAAGCAAAGAAATTAAATAATCTTATTATTAATCTTCCCGAAATTTTAACATTAGATTCTAATTCAAGTCGAATATTCGGCGAAATTTGCGCAGAATTAGATAAAAGTGGTTTGCGCGTTCCACAATTTGATCTTCAAAATGCTTCTATAGCAATAGCAAATAAAATACGTTTTATAACACATGATAAAAAACATTTTCCCCGAATTAATGAATTTTCTGAGTTTGATTTTCTTGAATTATGGGCATAATACCCATCCGCTCTTTTATTTGTGGAAGAATCTTATCTAAAAATACATATATATAAGGAATTCCTTGATTTATTAACACCAATGTATTATATATCAGCAATTCAAGCCGCTTGGTCGGATAAATATCTAATTCTTTATTCATTAAGACAAAAATACATTCTTCTATTATTTTTTCCTTTATTATCAGTCTTTAATAATTCAATCTTACCGATTTCTTTCAAATGTTTTACATGAGTCCCAGCGTCTGCCTGCTCGTCAACATCTCCTATTTTTACTATGCGTATTTCTTTAACATCTTCAGGCAATCCTTTGGCAAGATGTGTTAACTCAGCTTTTTGCAATGCTTCTTCCCTAGAAATGTAATAAGAAGAAACGGGTAAATCCTTCTCTATTATTTGATTTGCCTCATCAATAGTAGCACGCATCTTTTCAATTGAGTAATCCTTCATTGAAAAATCCATTCTAGATCTATTAACACCCAACTGATTACCGGTAATTTTAGCATGAAAATTCTTATAAATAATTGCACTTAAAAGGTGAGCCGCAGTATGATGGCGCATTAAAGTATAGCGTCTTTCCCAATCAAGTTCGCAAGAAACCTCATCACCCTCATTCAAACCAACTTTATTAACCTCAAGACTTATTTTACCCGAGAACTTACCAGCATAAACAACTCTGAATTTTTCACCATTTTTAACGATGTACCCTTCATCCCATGGCTGACCGCCACTATTAGGATAAAAAACCGTTTTATCAAGGACTATAAATTTTCCATCTTTAACACTAACAACTTTAGCAGTCCAAGATTTCAAATAAGAATCATTCAAATATAGCGATTCTATCATAAAGAAAAAAGAAAGAATCTAAGTTCAAAAACTTTTCTTCTCTTTCAAATATTTTTATCTTATTATTATTATTATGAGTTTTTATTTTGTATTATCTTAAGGATTTCTACATCTGTTGATGCCATAGAATGGGAGATTTGACCGATTGCTTTAATTGTATCTTCTGCATTTTCAAAAATGATACCATTATCAGGAGATACTTTCATTCCATTCAGAGCCATGAGAGCACATTCAGTTGCAGTACCAGCAGCCGTGGATAATTTAAGGGCACAACTTTCTTTTGCTCCATCACATATAAACCCTGTATTATTTGCAGCCATTAAATTGACTGCTGCATGAATCTGTTCAAGAGAACCACCAAGTAAATAGGTAATGCCTGCTGCAGCACCGATCCCTGCTTTAATTGCACAACCACAGAGAGCAGATAAATGACCACAGGATATATCAGCTAATTTAGTAATAAAATGTGAGAATAGTATTGCTTCACAAATTTTATCTTTATCAATATTTTTCATTTCGCCCACAACGGTGATCGGGATGATTACCATAATACCCAGATTCCCTGACCCCGAAGTTGTCATTACAGGCATATTTGCACCCCCCATCCGAGCATCTCCCGCCGACCCAACTTTGATTTGCACTTTAGTGATTAAATTATTCTCGAATCCATCCTGCTGGGCAATTTCTTGTAAAGATCTACCAACTCTTAGCCCATAATTACCCTTTATGCCTTCTTCGGCAACTTTTTTATTCATTATTATACCTTTATAGACTTCTTCTATTTCTTCAGAAGTTATGGATCGAGCGACCTTGAAGAGTTCTTCGATTTTATTGGGAAATTTCTCCTCATCTTCTACTTCTTTTTTCCAAGAACCTTCAAATAAAATTACACCATCAACTCTAATTTCAGTTACATTATCGTGATCTTTTTGTACCCTTACATAAGCGGTTTTATTTTTATTATTAACTTGATATTCTAAGGTTACTTGAATATCAAGATTAGGTTTATCACTCCATTTATCGATTTTTTTTATAATGATTTTATTGTTTTTTAGGATTTGCTTAGCTTTTTGAATTGATACTGACGTAATTCCTTCAAAAAGGTTTAATTTTTTTCTGGGATCACTAAATAATCCCATTGCTGATGCGATTGCCATTCCCTTTTGACCATTAGTCCCCGGAATTACATTTGAATAAGCATTTTTATACACGTTTAGGTCAGTTTTTATGGAGATTTGTTTGATTTTATCAATTTCAATCTCTGAAGGGAGATTTTTAAAAAAAAAGTTGTCATTCTCATCAACCATTATTATATCGTTAAAAATCGCATGATAGGCTAAAGAAGTAGCATATCCAACAGCAATCGGTTCTGTACATCCCGTTGCAGGTTTTACATACTTCGTTAAAAAACTCATTACATCCATAAAATCTTTTTCACCTTTTTAATAAAAGAAATAAAGAAAAATAAACAAATTTATCGTATCTTAATTTCAATGATTATTTTAATTGTTCATTATTTTTTTAACTTAATATGAAATTTGAAGAGTATTTTTATGAAAAGAATCTTTTCGAATAGAAATGACAAATAATATCGAATTATCAAGTGTAAAAAAAGAGCCAAAGAAAATTAATACGCATATTATTAGATCTAAAAAAGCAGGTGTGTTTTTTTTATTACTTGTTATTGGATTTTTTGGCATGCAAATTTTTCAAATTGGTTCATGGACATTACAGCCAAATTTAAAGTGGCCTTATTTGTATTATATCGCCGATCCACAAAACTCAATAGGATTATCATGTGGAACACCAGTGGATTGCAAATTGATTTTATATTATGGTGAAAATACTGAATCTTTTGAATCCTCCGTAGAAGAATCAATATCTACCAACCTTCATTTTTTTAACCTTACTAACTTGAATCCTGATACAATTTATTATTGGAAATTAAATAGTTTTGATTCTAATTTAAATTATCCATTTTTAGATATAATTTACTCATTTCAAACTGGTCCGATACCTACTGAAAAAAAGCCATTTAAACTTAGCATTTTAGGAGATACACGCCCAGATATTTGGGGCAATACTAAACATATATATATTTTGAAGGAGGCTTTAAAAGAACAACCAAATTTTATTTTAAATGTGGGGGATATGGTTATGGGTCCGGGAATTACTGGACATTGGGATAGATGGTTTTATGAAGTAAGAGAATGTGCTCAAAAAGGAATTCCTATTGAAATAGGGCTAGGAAATCATGAATGGGATGAATATCAATGGTTATTTGGTTTTGAAGATAAGGGAAAAACATATAAACATTATATGGAATATCCGGAACCTGAGAATTATTATGCATTTAATTACAGTAATGCTGCTTTTATCTCTCTTGATACAAATGATGGCGAAACAACAGAAACACAAATAGAATGGCTTAATAAAACGCTTGAAATGGTAAATGCCGATGAGGATATTGATTGGATTATTGTGTTTGGACATTATCCTTTATATTCAGAAGGAGGAAGAAGTAGCAGAATAGGAAATGCTTTCGAAAATTCATTCAATAAATACAATGTAGATATGTATATATCCGGTCATATCCATCATTATGCAAGAGTGCAAGTTAATGATATTACTTATATAATATCCGGTGGAGGTGGGGCAGAATTGAGTAGAACAATAAATCCAACGAATCCAAATACTAAAAAAAGCACAATAACATTTCAATATTGCACCATTGAAATCGATGGATCACAATTATATTTTAAATGCATTAGCCATAATGGAATTCTTATTGATGAATGTCAACTAACACCGAGGAAGGGATGAAGAAAATGATAGAAGGCACAATTTATATGACATTTATTATTGGATTTATAATCTTACTTTGCAGAGGTATCGAAAAACTGAGATGGCTAAGCGGTCATAAAGAGGAGGAATCCCCAATTAAAGACGGCTCTTTCTGGTTCTTTTTTTGGTTCTCATTGATAATTATACAAACATGTGTCATTCAAATTAACTTTTTAATTAATATAGCAATCAAAGAGCCTTCTATGATGATATTGTATTCACATCATATTTTTGGCATCGTTATGTTATTTGCTTTAATCTTTGTTTTGCTAATTAAAGGATTTTTAAATCCCAGCTTAAATTTCATTATTGCTTTATTCCCTAATATTATTACAACGATAATATTTTGGTCATTAAACATTCTTGATGAATCTAACTATACATCTCCAATAATAGGTCTCATTGTTGGCGTAATTATTGAGAATATATTGATAAGATTTTATAAATCTGGGAATAGAATTCTATGGAACTTACCACCCAAAATTTGGAAAATTATAAATAACAAATGGTTTGTTTTAGTATTTACAATATTATATGCGGTAGAAATGTATTTGCAAATCTATTCAGAAAGTATTACGACTATTTTTATTTAATTTTGTGTCTAATAAGAGAATTTAAAAGGAACATGGTGATAATCATTAAATTTCAAACTCCTCACCTATTGAGAGAAACTTTGAGTTAATATTATATCCCCTCAGAAAATCAACTAATTTCTTAGCGCTTTCGTCTTTTTCACCAGTAAAATGGTATGGAATTACCAATTTTGGAGAAATAATTTTTAAAAACTCTAGATAATCTTTAAAATTACTTTCAAAACATGCAACAAAACAGCAATCGATTTCGGTTTTTATCCCTCTTAACTGGTTGGAAAACTTAGCTGAATCTGCAGTATGTAATATTCTCTTACCCCCAATCTCAATTAAATATGCAACACATTCCTCCGACTTCCAACACTCGTTCTCGAAAACCTCTACAATACCATCCTTTAGATTAACCTTAGTTTTTGGCTCGACTTCTAAAATATTAAAATGAAAATTGTCGCAAACAATTTTTGGACCATAAATTGCAAGCCATTCTGGTTTTTCCGTATATTTTTCACAAATTTCATTAAATTTATCTATATTAATGTGATCTGAATGTTCATGCGTGATAAAAACTCTTCCAATTCCTTCTCTGGGAGGAGACAAAAATACGGGGTCTATAACGATATGATCTTTTTCACCAATCAATTCTATGCACGCATTGCCTAAAAATCTACAAATCAACATTGCAAAATCATCTCTTCTATATAATTAATTTAAGTTGTTATTTCATAAATTTTTGACAATTAATATATACCCCAGAGGTAAATATCAAGATCAATAGTTTGATCTTCCCTAAAAACAATACCTTCTTTTTCCAACAGATCTTTTTGAGTCTCATAACCACGATAAGGGGGCAAAGAAATACGTCCCTTACTGTTAATAACTCTATGCCAAGGTAAATTATATTTTCTAGAGCAAGAATGCAATATCCAAGATACCTGACGTGAAGCACGCGAATTTCCTGCATAAGCGGCAATTTGACCATAAGTGGCAACTTTTCCAGGCGGTATCTGCTTAATTAGTTGTTTTACGTGCTCAGAAAATGAATTGCTCATATTATTATCATCTTCATTAAATATTTACATTCCAATATTCACTTGATTTATTAGAATAAAAATAAGAAAAAAAAGAATATTTTTTATTTATTTAATTTTTTCACTAATCTACTTACGTTCTCTTTTGTTCTCGAAAGTAGAAGTATATGTCTAAAACTAGAAGAATGGCTGTTATAATTGTAGCAATCACCTGACTTATAATCCAAGTAGCTGAACCAGTAATAGTAATAAACGCCACAATATCTAAGATAAACAGCATTATTAAAAATACGATTGCAATCTCGAAAGCTATTTTAACTTTTTCCCAATCTGCTCTTATGATCGCAATTATGGCGAAAATTCCAAGAACCAAAAGAGTTCCACCAACATTCCTCCAGAAATGTATATCAAACGCAGGTGCGTCAATTAACTGATAATATATCTCAGGAATTATCAATTCAAGAAAAGCATATATAAATGCAACCACTGCATTAACCAAAAGCACAATTTTCATTTCTTTTGACATTTCTGCCATAGATTTTATCATCTCTTATTTTTTTTAAAAAAAATTGGACATCATTTTCAAAACAAGTTAATGTAAGTTACTTTTTAATTTAAATATTTTTCAGAAATGATCACAGTATAACCTATTCTTTTTTAATATCGATAATTATTCTCATTTTCTATATAAAAAATCTAAATAATTATGCCAGCAGATATACAATTTTGTAAATATAATATGTTTTTCATGAATTACATAATAATAATGAAGCTTCCAAGATATTTTCTTCATCTTTGTAATACTTTATGAGTTTAAAAATATATAAATAAAATAAATATTGAAAAATTTAAACTTAGATATATTTTCATCAACATTTATATATGAAATTTGACTATTATTAATTGGTGATAATTATAATGAAAAACCTTGATTTCCCTCCCGAAATTAGCAGAGCATTAGATGCTTTAGGACAAGAAAAAAGACGAGAAATAATTAAACTTATTATAAATAAAAAAAAGATTTCTTACTCAGAATTAATAGAAAATACAAAGTTATCCTCAAGCACAATTAGTTTTCATTTAAAAGCACTTATGAAGGCAAGTTTAATAAATAATTATTATATAAAACCGGAAAACCCAGGTGGAAAATATTCATATTACGAATTAACAGAATTCGGTAAAGATTTCTGCAACGCCCTTGATATTAAATAATTTTAAAATTCAAAATCAAATAGATATTAATAATATAAATGTTTTCTATTTGAATTATCATTAAAAGCTTTCAAATTAAATCCGCTATTATCTCTTCTCTCATTTCTCTGTTAATTTCAAAGATTTTTTGATCTTCTGTTTATATTTATCTAGATCTAGTTTTAAAATTCGCTTAATTCCAACATCCGCATCTTCTTCTGTTAAATCCAATCCAATTTTATGGCGGTGGCAGATATCAATAAACTCCCAAAGATTAATACCAGCGATCTCCGATGCTTTTCCAAAAGACACTTTTCCCTTTTTATATTCATCTAATGCGGTCTCAATTTTTATTTCGCGAATGGATTTTAAGAGTAAATGACGGATAGCGGTACTTTTATCCATTTTCAAAATTTTTTGCAATTTTTCAATTTCTTTATTCAAATCCGAAGATATTACAATTGATAATCTTTCACTCAAATTTTTTTCCCTCTTTTAAATATTTTTCATATACTTTGGGAGATAACCAGCTATTTGCAGCATATTTCCCCAAATTTGATTGAAATAGTGTCAAATCAATCATATTTTCTTTACGTAATAATAAAAGCGTATCCGCAGTAGTTACTACTTCAATCCCTTTTTGTTCTGCAACTAATCGACCCTTTTTTTCATCCATTACCAATAATCCATCTAATTGTTGTGCTAATTGTATTGCTTCATATTCTCCCACATGAAGATAATCTTTTAAAATTGGATCAGGTTGGCTAATCTCCATTTTTTTAATTTTTTTATTTTTAAAATAATTCTGTAAAAGAATTGCATCTGAAAATCCCATTTTTATTCCTTCTTCTATTACCTCAGAATATACTTTATCGGGAATAACAATAAAATCAAATAAATTAAAAATAAACCTTATTTTACCAATTTTCGTTAGATGGATCAAAGGAGATGAATCAAATATGATCATTTATGATATTATATGTATTTTACATATTTATATTTAATTTATAAAATTACTAAGAAGGAAATTATTCATATTACGAATTAACAGAATTTAGTAAGGATTTTTGTAAAAATTTTAATATTAAATAATAAAAAAATTAGAAATCGAACTAATTCATGCTAACCGTTAGGTGCCATCTACCTCAGGATAAAAAACTATAAAAATAAATAATGATTTTACTATTAATAGAATAATTATTTTATTAAATAATTAAATAATTAAATCATATAAGTAAACATGACATATACTACAATTTCTATTAAAGATAAGACCAAAAAAGAATTAAAGAATCTTCAATTAATATATAATGCAAAATCTATGGATGAATTACTAAAAATACTAATAATAGAAGCAAAGAAAAAGAAGATTGACGATTTTGGCATTGAATTTCAAAAAAAATTAAAAGAAAAGAATTTATCTTTAGAAGATATCATAAAATCTGGAGAAGAAATAAGAGCAAAAATCTTAAAGGAAGAATCTAAGAAATGATTCCCTTAGTTATAGATACCAACATAATATATTCAGCCATATATAATAAAAATGGCATCGAAAGACAACTTCTTAATTGTATTATTGATAACAATGAAATTCAATTATTTGCACCCGCTATATTTTGGGATGAAATTCTTAGGAATCTTTCAAAAAAATTAAATTTTCATGAAGAAACTGTGAATTCTATTCTTTCCCAATTTGATATAATTGAAATTTCTCCCAAACAATATGAACCGAAGATTTTTGAGGCTAGAAGTTTAATTTCACATGAAAATGACGTACCTTTTGTTGCCTGTGCTCTTTTCTTAAATGCACCAATTTGGTCAGGAAATGAAACTCATTTTAAAGCTTTAGTTAAATCTAAAAAAGTAATCTGGTTTAATTCAAAAAGATTAAACAATTTTTTTAAAAAAAATGGGTTAAAATAATAATAATCCTTAAATTTTTCAATATTACTAAATATAATCCCATGAATATGGAGAATCTCTTAAAGAATCCGCATATTATACCACTTCTTCAGTTATTAGCATAAATAATCTCAGATCAATGAATACTTATAGTTAAAAAAAAACATTTACCATATAAAAAAGAGAATTGTAGTTATCAAAAGTACGATCCCCACCATTGAAAAAATACCCCAGTATGAAAAAACAACCAAGACATAACCACTTAGAATGGGTCCAATTGTTTGCCCAATATCCATAATTGTGCCTAGAACTCCAATTGCAGCGCCATAATCTTCTTTTCTAGAAAGATCTGATACATAAGCAGTAGTAGAAGAAGTCACCATTGCCATTCCTATCCCGAACCCACAAAGATCGACGATGAGCCAGAATGGGCTAATTATATAAGGAATAAATAATGTTCCGATACCACCAATAATAAGCCCAACTAAGATAATTGTTCGACGTCCAATTTTATCTGATAAATTCCCCATTATTGGTTTAATAAAAATCAGTAATAAGATAAGAATTGCTGGTATTAATCCAATTAACCAAACATCATAGTTAAGAGATTCGGCATAAAGAACAATATAAGCTTCAATGATCCCATAAGCAAAATATTGACTAGCCTGAACAACACTAGTCAATAAAATTTTTTTGTGACTTATTACATACCTAAAACCTTTAAAAAAATCTTTTAGTAGGAAATAATTTTTCTCTGCTTTTTGCTTGAGGTTAGTTTGATGTTGTCGAGTTCGATAAAGAAATAAATAAAAAAGAAACCCGATCATCGCTGAGAAACCACAAACAAAGTAGACTCCATAATAGTAATAATTCGTGATGTAAAGTATAGCTCCACCGGTTAAAGGAGCTAGAAAACGACCAACATATGTTATTGAAGAAAAAGTCGAAATACGTTCTCCTTTTTGTTCTGGATAGGATTCTGCAATAGCAGCCATTGCAACTGGAACGAAAATCGCTGTCGAGAAGCCATGATAAAAACGGATGAGCATTAATATCCAAATATTAGTTGCTAAAAAATACAAAAAAGGAGCGGTAATAAATATAATAATCGAAATTAAAAGGAGTTTATTTCGGCCGTAAATATCTGATAATCGACCGGCGACAGCACTTACTAATATTCCTGACACAGTAGAAGCTGCAATAATATAACCAATATATTGCATTTCACTCTCATAATTCATCAAGGATTTCGCAAAGAGAGGTAAGATTGGACTTTTAGACATAGTGGAACTAAAAATAACAAACAATCCAATCAGACTTATAATCAAAAAATAACTTAAATCGCGACGCATACAATCATCTTAAAATTCTTTAAATCTTTTAGATTAAAATATACAATAAAAAAGGGAGTGGAACTCGTCTTCTTTTCATCTGTAATCTTGTTGTATAAGGGCAAATTCATCTTCAAAATATATTAATTTTCAAGTATGCCATAAGAAAGCACAGCATTCTACATGCGATTTTACTCTTGCAAATTATTTAATACTTTTTCGACAGATATGAACTAGATTTGTATTTTTTGTTTTATGAATGCTTGTTTCTCCCCTCGAGTTTTCAATTTCTCTATTTCACCTTTATATCTTTCTTGAACTATTTCTTGTTGGAAATAAGCGTAAATTGCATCATAGAAGGGAAACTCTTTCTCTAAGGCTTCTTGATCCGAGTCTACAAGCATTGGAACGCCGTTCGCAATGACTTCTAGTGTCCATGCAAGAGGTTCTGCTTGCAATCCTCCAGTATCAGCTGCTCTGACAAGCTTTCTAACTCTCTGTAAGGCTTCATCTCCCTCTAACTTGTATTTTTCTACAATCGCATCAAATGTGCAATGTTTCTCACCATTACATATATGGTGATCAAGTTCAATTCCCGAACCTGTATCGAAAGGAATAGCACCAGTTTTCGCTACAAAATCAGATATTTCAGCTCTAGGTAGAAAAATAAACTGAGCTCGCTTATCAATAAATCTCTTAATTAACCAAGGACAGGCTACTCTATCTACATGTACATATTCTCTTGTTACCCATAACATATTTCATCTGGAAAAAAAATTGCTCTAGAAATTTAAACTTTGCTAAAACTCAATTTCCAAACATAGAGAAAAATTAAAGTGTAAATATTACCTTTTTTAATGTTTGATTACCACCAATCTTTTAGTTCTATTTCCTAAGGTATGTAAATAACAAAAATTATATAAGATAAAATGTTCCAATTGTTAGATTAAAGTAAAATTATGAAATTCTTGAAGTGATTAATATGGCTACGGATGAAATACAACCCAAAATCACCTTGAAATTCATCCTGAAAAATTTAGGCACCATAATTAAAATGAAGAGGGCAAATCGAACTCGAATTGATAAACTTATAAAAGCAAATCAGCAACTTAAAGCACCAATCATGCCCACTACTGAAGGTACCGGAGGAGCCATGGAAGAAGGCATGATTTATATTATGTTCAACTCCAATGAAGAAACATCCCCCGATATCTTCGACAACGTTTTTCGTGTATTTTGGGTCAATGCACCGGATTTAAAATTTTCGGTTTTTGATGGTTTCCTCATCTCTGAAAACTTTAAATCAGGTCAGTGGTATAGGTTTTTTAGTAAAGGAATTTTCGAAAATCTTTCTAAAACACGCTTCCACCAAGAAGTCCATTTCGAAGAATGCGACTTTGAATTCGATGGTAAATGGCCAAATGGCTATAAATTAATTTTCCATGATAGAAAACTCGATATCAAGGGAAATTTAACCTATGAAGCAATAGACCCGAAAGGAGTACTAGTCTATTATAATAATCGGCTTGCTGTGACGCCCTCAATGGCTCAACAATTCTATGATATCTTCGCAATAAAAGTAACAGGTACCATAGAGATGCAAGGAAAAAAAATTCAGGTTTCCAATGGGAGAGGTATCATCGAACATGGATTGGGTATCTTTTCGAATCTTAACATCTATGATTGGAGATGGCTTAATTTGCAGTTCCCCGAAGGACAGGTCCATCTCTTTTACCATTCGCTTGATCTCGACGAAGAAGGAATCTATGAAGCTGGGGAAGGGGCTGCCGTTATGAATGGTGAATGGTATCACTTCCAACCTGCAGATTTCCAAATAAAGGAAGTGGACTTCGGTGTAGATGAAAATGTTCCAACTAAAGTGCCAATCGAATGGCAAGTGACCGCTGGGAAAGATTCAACAGGGGCACCACTCTTAGACTTGAAAATGACATCCACCACTAAAATCTCTTGGCATGGAGCAATGGCCAAGGAAAATCAAGCAATAACTAATTATATCCTTAACGCCGAAGGAACGTGGAAAGGAAAAACCATTAAAGGTAAGGGCACAATGGAAAACCAAATGCATAGAGTAATTAAATAACATAAACTTTTTAGATATTTAACGAAATTTTATTAAGACATTACCATTTTTTAAATTTTTAAGAATTGTTCAGTCTTAACAAAAATAAGTTAATGATGATAAAATACAATTTATCATTTTAAAAACAATTCAAATAAAAAGATTCAAATATCTGCTTGATTATAATAGGAATTGGGAAAGTAGCCAAATTAACTAATAGAATACAGAGCATCCAATAAATCAATTAAAATTATTTTATTGCCTAATTCTTTTCTATATAAACTATAAAAAAAATTTAAATATATCTTTATCAATTTCTTATTGTAAATAATTCAACAATTAAGTAAAAAAAAAATTATTTTTAAATAAATAGAATTTTTTAATAATTAATTAATAAAAGGAGGAAAAGTATAAATTATGAAAAAATTAAGTCGTGCAGCCATGTCTCTTCTCATTTTTGGAGTTTATCTAATATTTATGGGGATCATATTTCTATTCGTGCCTGAGATCATGTTTACTCTACTCGCGTACCCAACACCCCCTGATATAATGTCACGGCTCTTTGGGATGATCATTGTACTTTTAGCGTATTATTATATTCGTGCAGCCCTCCAAGATGAGGGAATGGCAAACTTTTTCCTATGGACCGTCCACACACGAGCTTTAGTTATTGTTTTCTTTATCATTTTTACTGTATTGGGTTTAGTGAGTCCCCTTATTATTATGTTTGGGGTTATCGACCTGGCATGTGCGATTTGGACTTGGTGGGCATTACGCAAAGATAAAGCCAGTAAAGGTTAATAAAAACAAGATTTTTTTATCAAACCTTTTTAAATCTAACTTTTTCCTTATTTTTTTAACGTATCACTTTTTTATTATTATTACAATGTAATCTAATTGAAGTCTATGAAAATTGATAAATCATGAACGATAGCATTGATATAAACTTTGGAGGTGTATATGGTGGTTAAATTCAAAAGGGGCCACCTCTATTATCCTGAAATCCCTATTCATAGAATTTTGGAAGAAACAGCTGAAAGATTTCCAGACAGACCGGCTTTCCTATACCCCAAAGAAATGACCTTCAAACAACTTAAAGAACAGGTAGATATATTCGCTACAGCATTAAAAGATTTAGGTGTGAAAAAAGCAGATAGAGTTGCATTATACGGACCGAACTCAATCCAATGGATAATTTCATTCTACGGATTAGAAAAAGCAGGTGCCATTATGGTCCCCATGAACCCATTATTCAAAGAAACTGAAGTAGAATATGAAGCAAAAGACTCTGGAGCAGAAACGATCATAGTTTCACAACCTGAATACCCCAACGTAGCAGCAGTCAAAGATAAAACAAACCTCAAAAATATTATAGTAATAGAATTAGAAGAGAAAGAAGAGAAACCAGAAACTCCAGCAGGAACCATTGGATGGTCAGAATTAATGAAGAAAACAAAACCAAAACCTCCAGAATACGATTTCAAAGCTAAAGAAGACCTTGCAACACTAGTATATACGAGTGGAACAACAGGTCTACCGAAAGGAACCATGCTTACACACTACAATATAGTGTCGAATGTAATCCAAATATCCCAAATTTTCGAATTAAGTGAATTAGATGTCGCTATGACTGTGCTTCCCCTTTACCATATTTATGGGCTAAATGTGTGTATGAACCAAGCAATTTGGTTAGGCGCAGCACAAGTAGTCACACCACGATTCAAGGTGAAAGAATTCTGTGAGCTCATAGAAAAGTATAAAGCTACATACAGTCTATGCGTCCCTCCAATATTTCTCGCAGTAGTTCGACACCTTGAAGACCCAAACGTAAAAGGATATGATTGGGCAAACCTCAAAATATTTAACAATGGTGCCGCACCAATCCCTCTCGAACTTCTTGAAAGGTTCGATAAATTAGCAAAAGAAAAATGCAACGCTAAAGACGTGACTATTCAACACGGTTGGGGATTAACTGAGGCTTCTCCGGTCGTTGCTGTAAATCCTATGTATCGCCGCAAAATGGAATCTCAAGGCACTTTAATTCCAGATACTTTTCATAAGATTATTGATCTAGAGACAGGTGAAGAGATACCTGAACGTGGGCAGCTTGGCGAATTAGTTATTAAAGGTCCTCAAGTTATGAAAGGCTATTGGAAAAGCCCTGAAGCGACTGAAGGTGCATTTTGGACCGACCCTAACACTGGCGAGAAATGGCTAAGAACAGGTGATATGGCATATATTGACGAAGAAGAGTATGAGCATCTTGCTGACCGTATAAAGGAAATGATAAAGTATAAAGGTTGGAGCATCGCACCTGCTGAACTTGAGGACTTGCTATTTAAAAATCCCCACGTATTTGATGCTGCTGTTATTGGTAAGCCATCTACAGAACTGGATGTCGGTCAAATTCCTAAGGCTTTTATAATTTTAAAACCGGAGTTTAAAGGTCAAATAAGTGAGCAAAACATAATAGATTGGGTTGCTGAAAGGATTTCTGCTTACAAAAAAATTCGTGAGGTCGAATTTGTGGATGATATTCCAAAAACGGGTTCCGGTAAAATTTTACGGCGGGAATTAATCGAGCAGGAAAAAAAGAAACTGGGATTAAAATAAAATATTAAGCTTTTCACTTCCTTTTTAGATATTTTAACTGTAGTATTTCATGAAACAATTCTCAATTAATTAAAATGAAAATATTATTAAAAAAATATTAATAAAAAATAACAAAATAAAATAAAAAATAATGAAAAATCATAATATTTTTTACATATTTAACATGTATGATTATTCATTAAAATTAAAGGAATCCAAAAAAAAATTAAATTAATTTAGTGTGATTAAAATGATATGGAAGACAAAAATAACAGAAATGCTTGGCATTAAATATCCAATTATTTTAGGCGCAGCAGCAGGAAAACATAATATAAAATTAACAGCTGCAGTAAGTAATGCTGGTGGATTTGGTATTTTAACTGGATCTTCTTTTAGAAATCAAGAAAAATTTCGGAATGCCCTCTTGGAAATCAAAGAAATTACAAATAAATCGTTTGGCATAAATCTTACTCCAAATAATCCTGTTGGCTTTTCAAAAGAACCAATTCCTAAGTTTTTTCGATTTTTAGAAATTGCAAAAGAAGAACAAATTAATACAATAATTACCGCTGGATCTAAAATTGAGGAATTTGGAAAAAAAATAAAAGAATATGAAATGAATTGGATTCATAAAGTTACTACCATGAGACATGCGATGTATGGAGAGAAAATGGGTGCTGACGCGATAATTTTAACTGGACTTGAAGGTGCAGGTTTTAAAAATCCAAAACAAAATACTTTTCTCATCAATATGGTAAATGCTGATAGGATTCTAAAATTACCATTGATTGCTTCCGGAGGGATAAGTAATGGCAAAGGTATGTTGATGGCACTAATTTCAGGTGCTCAAGCTGTTCACTTATGCACCGCATTTCTTGCAACAACAGAAAGTCCCATTCCAGATAGTTGGAAACAAAGAATAATCGATACCGATTGTTTTGATCCAAATATAATTAAAAAAGTATGCCAGTTTGATTTAGATACTCCTAAAATTAATGATCTGTCTTTAGCTGCGGGAACAGTTAATAAAATAATTTCTGCGGAAGAATTAGTAAATAATATAATTAATGAAGCCGAGAAAATATTGAAAAATCTAGGTTTCCAAGAAGATATTATTAATTTTATTCAATAATGTTTTATATAAATATCTGGGTAGATTTTGTAAAAACATTTAAGAAGTATACTTTTTTGTAGCTTCTAAATACTTAGTATCCTTGCTATAGTCAAAAGATGCAATGTGAATAGGTTTTACAATAACTATTACCCACTCAGTTAATTCAGATAAACCTTTCCAATATCCCCTCGCTTCTTTTTCAGACATATACCTACTGAATATAGAATGTGCCGCTTGATCCATATCTTTATCATCCATACTGGCTTTGCCATAAATTATAACACCTCTAGTTGGTGGACCTACCTCATCAATTAAAACAGTAACATTATTATTTCGTTTGATATTTCTACCTCTACGACTATTTTTAGGAGTTCCAATAACTATCGTATCATTATCATAATTGAACCATACAGGTACTGCATGAATTGTTCCATCTTTATTAATACTACAGATTCGTGCAATTTTTGCTTTTTCAAGAAAAGCACTAATCTCTTCCCTAGTTAATGCTGGTGATTGAGTATATGACATTTTAATCACTTCAATTTAAATATAATTAATTCTAAACCCTAATAAAACTATAATTTTAAGATAGATATAATTAATAAAATTTAATATATACAATCATTTTATATTTTTATTTTACTCAAGATTCCATCGAGATAATTGATATTCTCCTGTTCGAGTTCTTCCTTTAACGCATTCGCTAAAGAATATCTAAACGCCCACACTTCCAAATTCTATTAATAATATGTTAAAATTCAATAAAAAACAAGGTTCATAGGAAAAGGGATAAAAAAATTAAGACATGAATGTTTAAAATTAAAGAAAAGTATCGCGATAAAAATAATCCATAAAATTAATTTAATTCCTAATTTAAAATATAAAAAAATTCACCCTACCAAGAAATAAAATTAAATTATTTTCAATTTTTGATTCTTCCTGATATAGATTAGTGTTGATCATTGTGATCGTCAATCTTGGAAATCTATTCTAATTATTTTCTAAATTAAATAATAATTTAAAATTGATTATTAAGATTCAGATGAGTCTTTATTCTCACTTGAAGTCTTTAGAAACTTTAGAATCTCTTCTTTAAATAATGTAAAATCAGGAAGTCCATGGCAAATTTCTTTAAAAGCGACTTCATCATCAATCTTTCCATATCGATGGACTAAGAAATTTCTAAATCCCTTTAACTCCTTAATTTTCTCAGCCATTTTTTTTGATAAAATATTATTATCCAATAAAGCATCGATAATATCGTCCCTATTTGAAGGGATTCCTAATTTTAAATCCGAATTAATTATTGAGCAAATACTAATAATTTCTTGAATTGATGCTTCGACTTTTTTATAAATACCATCTTTAACTAAGCCTAAAGCTTTAAATTCGTTTATATTATCAGGAAGATTTTCTTTTACTAAATCAATACTTTCTTCAATTACTTTAATTTTAGTTTTAATTATATCAGTTCTCAAAACAATCACCGATTAATATAATCCAAATATAATGGATAAAATTCTTCATATTCATCAATAGTCTCGTTAGCGATTTCATATATCCTTTCTTCTTCCTTCACATATAGAATTTCACCTTTTAATACCTCAATCTGAACATATAATGGAAGTAATTGAAAAATCTGAATATCAAATTTTTCATTAAACATTTTTAATAATTCTAAACGTATTTCTGGGAGTTTTTTCATTTCATCATTAAAATATAAACAGATATCTATATCACTATCCTCTAAATGATATTCACTCAGAGAAGAACCATACAAAATGAAAAACTCTATTTTGGAAAAATACTTTGTATCTCTTAACTGCTTTAAAAATTTTTTAGCTAATTGTTTAATCTCTCCTTTCATATTAACATTATATCTTAAATAAAATATATAATCATTGCTGTAAACCATACTATAAATTTTGTCATAAATTTATCATTTTAACGCCATAATTTGTATTATTTATTAATTTCATACTCTAAAAAAGATACCCGCGAATTTTGATTATTCTACTATGGATTAGATTGTGATGAAAATGTAAATCCATTTTCTCCAATTCCTAATACTACTTTCATTTGCAATTACTCATAGGTTATCATTATCCTTTTTTCTGAATGTTTTATTCTTTTTTTATACTTCAAATTCTTAATTTTATGGGACCAAATCAATTTGCTGGATTTCAATTCTTTTAAAAAATCATGCGGACTGTATTAATTCCCGTAATATCAATATCCAAAGAGTTCTTCCTTTAACACATTTGCTAGCGAATATCAAAACGCCCATACTTCCAAATTCTATTAGTAGCATCTTTATAAAAGACATTTTATAAAAAATAAAAATTTAAATGTATGCCTATAAATTTGTATTTTGTACCGAAATCTAATCTAATAAAAAAAATTATAAAATGAAATTATATAGAGGTGGAAAATAAAAATGATATTTATTTCATATTGGGAGTTAAATCCTGATTTTGACCCAGCAGATTTGGCTGAAATGGCACAAGAGCTTATTAGTAAAAAAATCTACCCCCCTGAAGGAGTTAAGGAAATTGCATTTTATATTAGTACCTCGGATTATTGGGGTATTAGTATAGATGAAGCCGACAGTGAAGAAGCTTTAGCAAGGAATAGTAATATGTGGAGAATTGCTAAACCTGGTATTATGAAATTTATTAAAACCGCTCCTGCTATGGAAGTAGTCAAAATGCTCCCACTAGTGGTAAAATTGAAAAAACAAATAAAAGGTTAATATTGAAGAGACTTTCTTTCTTTATCAAGGCTCCAGAGTAAATTATATATCAAAATTAAAAATCTTAATTTTCTTTTTTTTTAAATCCCGCCATTATTTATCCCAATAATTAAATAATTACATTCAAATTACATCTTTATTTTGTTTAATACATCATCAAGATAATTGATATTCTCCTGTTCGAGTTCTTCCTTTAACGCATTCGCTAACGAATATCGAAACGCCCATAGTTCTAAATTTTTATCCAATTCTTTTACTTTCTTAACAACAGGTACAAAATCACCGTCTCCAGATACCAATATAGCCGTATCATATGCATTTTCATACGCAAGAGAGATTATATCAATCGCGATTTTTATATCAACTTTCTTTTCAACGGCATCACTAAACGTTATCTTATCAAAACTGGCTTTAATCACATATCCACTTAGATTACTTAAATCCTCATACCACTTCTTTTTCTCCAGACTCATGGGATACACGACACCTTCATATAAAAATATGCCCTGTAATTTTCGGCCCCGAGTTATGATGTTTTTCAGCTTTTCATAGTCTGCCTTGATGTTAAACTTCCTAAAACCCTTGAAAATGTTGCTATTATCTATAAAAATTATGATTCGTTCCATTTCAAAAACCTTTTTTGTTACCTTAAAATGCAATTAATGATTGATGATTAATAATAACTATGCAAGAACCGAAAAGACGAAAAAAACTCCCGAATCGCCAACAACTTCGCAAAATGAGACCTTAAGAGTAAATATTGTGGTGACCTAATTAAAATCAAATAAATCAATCAAATATAAATATGAAGATAAAACATATCATTTCTGCAATACCGTGTGTGAGGTCGAATTTAAAAGTGACCCTAAAAAATACATTCAAAAAGAAATAATTGATGCTTTTATCGTTCGTGATAAAGATCAAATTACAATTCCAAAAGAAATCCCAGAAAAATTAGGAATTACGAAAGGAGATAAACTAATTCTTGATTTAAAAGAGAATAAAATAATAATTACTAAATATCTCTCATAAATTTCGACAGCAACATATAGTTTAATATTCGATTTTATTATATTTTACGTTATAAAAAATTTTAATAGATTTATAACTTAAATATCAAAAGTTTTCAATTTAAATATATCTCCATTAAATTTACGTATCAAATTTTACCAAAAATTAATTAGTATGAATTTAATTAATAAATTAAATTTGTTTTATGCCTTTTTGTTTAATAATGTTTTTATGGCAAGTTAAAGAAGTATCTACTAGAAATCAATTTTTTCATGTTGGAAAATGTCCCCATCGTCCCAAATTCAGGATAATAATTGGACTATATTATATTTTAATTATTTTTATCATATAAATACACATTGAATAAAAATAATAAGTATCGAATAAAAGTGATTTTAGAAGATAGTTAATTCTAATATAAAATTTTTAATCTACAGAAAATAGAGATGATTTATCTTTTTTGAGTGAAATTGACAATAAAACTTTTCTTTATAATTATAAATTCAGAGTAATTTTTACTTGGGTTTGGTTTTTTATAGGTTCACTCATAGTTATTCTTATCTTTTTTATAATAAAGAATTTTAACATCGAAGAGACCCTAGCAATTTTAAATAATGAAAGGCATTTAATGGTATTCATAGAATTTAGTTCAGTCGGATTTATGCCCTTATTAATTACTATAATGTGCAAGGATAATCTTGGCCTATACGGTGTGAATAAAGTTAAGAGAAATATACTTAAATCTATTGTTACTTCAGTTTTGATGATTGCAATTATGTATAGTATTGGTTATTTACTAAATGGTGTTATAATAAAATATGAATCTTATGATTTTGGTCTTGAAATTCCTTGGAATATCATATTTGGAATTATTAGTGTGTTTACATGGGGACCTTTAGAAGTATTTTTTTATATTTGGCTGCTAACTAATACAGATATGATATTTGATGAGAGAAATAAGCTGTTCTCAAAGGGATTAATCATAACAACTATTGTTTTTGCAGCTGTTCATATCCTTACTACTAATGTTTTAAATGTATTCTATGTGGGAGGTATTTTTCTTGTTTTAGGATTGATTTATAAGTATTCTAATAACATTTTGGGTCCAGCTATAGCTTGGACGATGATAAACGGAACGATATGGTTTGTATCTCAAATGTTTTGGGTATAATATAATATCTATTTTTTAACACGTTTTTAATATTCATGAGGTAAAGTAAAGACATAGATACTTACAAAAAGAACATCATAATCGTCCTTAATCTCTGATCGCTTTATTTCGCCAATAACCACATTACTTCTTGCATGTGAAACCATCATGACAGTCCTTAATATCACCGGAAGTTTCAATTCTCTTGAAATTTTAAATGCTCTTTTTGTAAATTTTAAACATTCCTGAGGATTGCTCGGTTCTAATGCCGGTACTTTTAAAAGTTTTAAATAATACCTTAAATCCATTTCAACAGCATTCGAATGCTGTTGAGGGTCATCAGCAACTAAAATAACTAACGCCGAGTTTAAATTTTTTGGACGAGTCGTAGCAAGAGCCAATAGAGGATCTGAAGCAACGTTTAATCCCACATTTTTCATGCCAACCATAACAGTGGCACCTCTTGCATATGCGGCACCGGCGACTTCTATAGCTACTTTCTCATTAATACTTGACTCCACTCATTTCATGCCTACCCCTGTGAAAATTTCCATGAAAATTTCTCCAACTTCAGAACTGGGTGTGCCCGGATAAAACGTGAAAACATCTAAACCACTTTCTAAAGCACCACGAACTATCGCCTCGTTTCCTAAAAAGAAATTCGTTCCATTTTAAAGACTCTTTTCGTAATTAATAATTTAATCTTTTTTAAATCCTCCTTTTAACCAAGGAAAAGATTATAATCATCACAACGAAAATATGAGAGAGGAGGAATATTGGAATTGATTAAAAAGGAAATTTTTAGATTCGGGAATAAAATTGTTTTTTAAAATGTCAAATTAATTTCATTTCTCTTTTGATTGCAAAGATTTTTTAATCTTCTGTTTATATTTATCTAAATCTAATTTTAAAATTCGCTTAATTCCAATATCCGCCTCTTCTTCTGTTAAATCCAATCCAATTTTATGGCGGTGGCAGATATCGATAAACTCCCAAAGATTAATACCAGCAATCTCCGATGCTTTTCCAAAAGACACTTTTCCCTTCTTATATTCATCTAGTGCAATCTCAATCTTTATTTCGCGAATGGATTTTAAGAGTAAATGACGGATAGCGGTACTTTTATCCATTTTCAAAATTTTTTGCAATTTTTCAATTTCTTTATTCAAATCCGAAGGTATTACAATTGACAATCTTTCACTCAAATCTTTTTCCCTCTTTTAAATATTTCTCATATACTTTGGGAGATATCCAGCCATTTGCAGCATATTTCCCCAAATTTGATTGAAATAGTGTCGAATCAATCATGTTTTCTTTACGTAATAATAAAAGTGTATCCGCAGTAGATACTACTTCAATCTCTTTTTGTTCTGCAACTAATCGACCCTTTTTTTCATCCATTACCAATAATCCATCTAATTGTTGCGCTAATTGTATTGCTTCATATTCTCCCGCATGAAGATAATCTTTTAAAATTGGATCATGCAGACTAATCTCCATTTTTTTAATTTTTTTATTTTTAAAATAATTTTGTAAAAGAATTGCATCAGAAAATCCAATTTTTATTCCTTCTTCTATTACCTCAAAATAAACTTTATCGGGAATAACAATAAAATCAAATAAATTTAAAATAAAACTAATTTTACCAATTTTGGTTAGATGAATCAAAGGAGATGAATCAAATATGATCATTTATGATATTATATGTATTTTACATATATATATATCTAACTTTTATAATTACAGAAAACGAAAATAATGTTTCTAAATCAATTATATTCTTACTATTTAGTTGTAGGAAAACTCTATCTATAAACTTGGACATATTGCCCTACCCCATCGATAGAGGAGATGGGGATATTCTTAATATTTTTAAAACTTCATTCGTCTTCATTAATACTATTAATTAGAAGAATATGCACTCTATAGGAGATACGGTCTTTCAATTTAGTAATTCTTTATAAAGAATTATAAGAAAATCTAAAATATTATCAAATAATAGAAAATTTTAAGGGATTTATTATTTTTACTAACTATATGGAATTTAAAAAGTGGATGTTATTTGTCACATACTAAAATTTTAACTAAAAAGAAAAAAAATATAGCTCTGATCGCCCATGATGAAAGAAAACAAGATCTCATAGAATGGGTAAAATTCAATAAAGGAACCCTTAGCCAACATAATCTTTTTGGGACTGGGACAACTGGATCACTAATCACACGTGAACTAGGACTTAAAGTAAAAACCTTTTTGAGCGGTCCCCTAGGGGGTGACCAACAGATTGGAGCAAAAATCGCTGAAGGAGAAATCGATTTTCTCATCTTCTTTTGGGACCCTCTTGAATCCAATCCTCATGATCCAGATGTAAAAGCGCTTTTGCGAATAACTGTCGTTTGGAACATACCTGTAGCTTGTAATAGAGCTACAGCGGATTTTCTAATCTCTTCATCCCTATTGTCTGAAGAATATAAACGTTCAGTGATTGATTATGCAAAGAGATATGGAACATAGTAATTTAAATAATCCAAATTATTGAGGATAATGAGTCAATTCTCATCATCAAAATAAAAAATTCAGAAGACCATCATATCTATATCCTAAATGGTGAGGCTGAATTTTCCCACGATAATGGAGTAATTTATGCAGATACCTTTTTAGTAAAAGAAAAGGTCGTAGTTAAGCTTTGTTTATCTGAAAAAATCGATTTATCAAAAAATTACAATAGAAAAATTATCAGTTGATTAGAATTTGGTAATCAATTAAGGTAGAATTAAATTGAAATAATCAATTAAAATGTTTTTTATTCGTTTTAAATCAACATCATCTATCTTTCCCCATTTTTTTATAAACCTTTTATGACTTAAAGATCTAATTTGATATAACATTGCTATGGATTTCTTCGTTAGCCCATTTTTTTGTGATGGATTTATTGTATATGTATGATGGAATTTTCCAACTTGCAAATTACTTGTTAATGGAATAATTGTTGACAAATTCACAAACTTATTTACTTTAAGAACGATGCATGGTCGCTTATCCATCATCTCATGTTCTATATAATCTGTTTTAGTATATGATAATTGAACTAACCAAATTTCTCCTTTATTGATATTAATTTTTTTACCTGATTGCATTAATGTCACTCTGTTCAGTCATCTGCTAAATCCCATAATTCCATTTCCTTCTTAACATCCTCAGTAAGAAAATCTGGACTAAATAATATTTTTTTAACTACATTTATTCCAATGGTGATCATCCAATCTTTTAGATAGGGCTTCTCTTTTTTTGTATAGACAAAGAGGTCATCATCAAGAAAAGAAGGATACTTTTTTTTAATATAAGAAATTGTGGCTAAAGTTTCTAAAAATTCAGAAAAATGATCTTTCATTAATCCATGTTCAAGTATATTTTTTTGGACGTTTTTCAATATTATTTCTTCATCTTTAGTGAATTCTTGTATTAAATCCTGATTTGACACAAAATTTGGATAGTTAAAATAGTCTGCCGTTAATGAACTACTATAGGGACCTTTTACATATAAAATAAAATGATATTTTAGTGGATATCCCAATGCTTTTGATATATAAGCTAATTTTTGCAAAATAAACCGTGTCTGATAACTTTTTCTTGGATCTTCTAAATCAATATTCCAATACTTCAATGCTGAACATAATTTTTTAAAGTCTTCGCTCACACTTCATCACTAATTATTTGATTAATATTTTTAGTAAATTTCTTAAATTTTTTAAGTTCTCTTCTTCCTTTTTCACAAATCAAGTAAATATCTAACTTTTTATTATCTAATGTAATTTTCTCCTTTTTTATATATCCCATTCTGCTTAATTGATTTATGTTTGAAATTAATTTACCATCTGAAATATTTAAAACGTTTTTTAACTCTCTAAATTGTAATCCATCTTTAAAATAGGAAATGAAAATCAAGAGTAATATCCGAGTTAATGTAAAAATATCAGAATTTATTTTTTTATAACCTTCTAAAATTGATTCTATTGCTAAATCTTCATTTATCTCCATTTTTTTTCAATATTAATAATAAAACTATTTTATTTAAATAATATGATTTACATTCAAAAACAAAGTAAAATAAAAAGTGAATATTTATAAGTTTTTAAAGTGATTTTGATTACTAATTTATTAATAATCTAATTTAGAATCCAATGAATCCCTTAAACTATATTTCTTATATGCTTTTACCTTTTTCTGAATGCTATCAATTAAATGCGCCGGAAATTCGTCTAATGTTTTATCTTTAAATTGCTTATAACAGGAACAACAAAACTTCAATTCAAAAATTTCAATATTTTTATGAAAAAAATGATTCCTCCTTGCTATGTTGTCAACCCTCCTTTCACAATTAATACAATAATCAAAAAATCTGGTGATTTTCTCTTCCTCAATTTCTTTCTCTGTCTTCCCAGTAAATATAAATTCATTTCTTATTTGATCTCTGATTGCTAACCGCAAATGTTCTGGCCTATAAGTCCCGTTGCATCTACTACCTTCTAATAATTCCTTTATATTTGAATCTGATAAATCAACCGTAATTATCCTCATGAGTTTAATTCTCCTAATAAATCATTCTCTTTCTGTTAAAAATACTGATGTAATTTAGATTTATAAATATTTTCCCCATTCCAATTATTTATAAATTAGATGTAATTGTTTTTTTCATTATTAAATAAGATTTAAAAATATTTTATTTAGTAAATGAACGTGTAAAAAAACTTTTCAACTGAAATGAGAAAAATTAAAGCTAATAAATTTGCCTATTGTTTTAGTAAATTTATAATTAATACACTAGATTTATGCTGATTATGAAAGAAAATTCATCTACAAAAAAATTAATAATTAAAGCGATTGAAATTAAAGGTAATTGCCCTGTTTATAAAATAGGAGATAAAACTGTTATTGAAGGTCCGGAAATAGACTTAAAACAATCAGATAAAGTGTGTATTCATGCTATATCATGTCTTGGGAATTTCATTGTCGCACTACGAGAAGGTTTAAACCCTCAATCACTAGGTCTCGCAAAAGAAAACAACAAAAAAGCTTACTATCAATGTCTCGATCCTGGAACACCATATACTAATGGTGGAACTGTAATCTTTGAAGTTACACAGGTTTACTAATTAAATTTAATAAATACAATCATTTTACATTTTTATTTTAATTAAAATATCATCGAGATAATAGATATTTTCCAAAATCGGGTTCCGGTAAAGTTTTACGGCGAGAATTAATCGATATAGATTTTAAATTATTTTAAATTTTTTCATAATACAATTTATTTTTTAGTTAATATTCTATTTCTTTTTGAAAGTATATAACCAATAGGATTAAATATAAGCGCATTAGATGATCTCAATAAAAATTGGATAATTGGAGCTGAATATATTTGAAAGGGGGAAGGATCATGAGTAAGATCTAAAAACCATCGAAATTTAGGTGTCCAGTTAGGTTTTATAGAATATTTCTTCATCAACTGTCTCAATTTTTGTGATAATGGAAATGCGAATTTATCCAAGGAATATTTTTGCTTGATACCCCATTTTTCATATAATTCTTTATTAATATTTGCGTGGATTAGTTTTCTCGAAGGGTAACCTAATAGTTCACAACAATATAAATCTAGTTCAATTGGATTATCTGCGATAAATAATCGATTTAGAGGTATTGGAAAAGAGATATGAGGCCCTAATCCTATTCCAACTTTAGATCCCCCTATTATAGATAAACTGGGTCTCATAACTCGTCCAGCAGCTGCAATAATCTCATCTAAATGTCCATGAATATGGTATATTCCTTTATACCACTCGGATAAGGCTCCAAACATATTTTTTTCTGTCAAACTTACACCAGTTTCCCAATGATTTTTTAAAGGACATACAGAAATAATGAAATTATTGGGATCTAACATAATTTTTGGAATACTTATAGAATGCGGAACTCCAAAAGCAAAAAAACGCACCTTTTCGACAGAAGATAGATTTATGAATTTACATGATTTTAGAATCTCTTTATATCCTCTTTTCCTAAGAAGTTTTTCTGTAATAATTAGAGTAATCATATCTGCTTCGCATAGATAAATGTCTATTCCCGTACCACCAAAATAATCAATGAGTGATTTTATTATTCCTGATTCAGTATATGTTGAGGTATTTCCAGTTACTCCCCCTCCCATATTAATTTTAATTAGAATTTTTGAAATTGTGGACAACTTTTTATTAAAAGGAAATTTGGATAAAACCTCGGAAGGATCATCATAAAAATTCTTTATGGACCTTATGAATATCTTATTTATTTTATCTATATCATAATCTCGAGGGCTTATCTCTTTTCCAAATAACTTACCCGATTTTGAATACACTTTATAATAAGGCGTATCAATAATAACTTTATCATCCATTTTTCTCATGTGTTTTCATAATCTAGTTAATACTATTCAAAATGAAAATAATAGAATAAATATTTTTTATATGCTATTTTATAACATTGGCGATGTAAATAAATTATCTTATCGCAAAATTCATAACTTTCCAATATAATTTCTCTAATTTCTGTTGAATCTAAACAAATTAATAGTTTATCTAAATCCCGAATGTTTTCACCATAAATATGATAATTATTGATCCCGTCTGCGGTATGAAATTAAAATTTATCTATTTGTCAGAACGGCTGAACAAGCTTTTAACAATTTCCAAGTCAGGAAGAATCGTTATAATGTGCGCTGAAATATTTTGGTTCAGATGCCACCGCAGATGGATTGCAGAACAGTTAGTAATAGCCGGACGTAAAGTAATTCATATAATAGATGATACAAAAACATATCCTCATAAGTTGCGCAAAGAGATTCAGGAGGATTAAATTTAATTATAAGATCGACTTTATTTTTCTAGTGTAATCTTCATCCAAGTATCTATTAGCACCATTTGATAACTATCTTTGAATTTAGTTTGCTCTAAAATATTTTTAATTTTAGTGTTATATTCTTCCCATGTAAAACCATGTAGCTTAGTGATACGGCTTGATATCAAATACCGTAAAAATCCGTATTTTCTTAATAATTCATTTACTTCCTCTTCAGGAAGGTCAGAACATCCATCATAAATCCATCCTTCTCCTTTACTTTTCAAAACGCGGTAACATTCATTGAAAACTTTAACTGGATTCTGCCAGTGATGAAAAGAACCTGTACTTACAATAAAATCAATTGATTCATCTTCAAATGGTAAGTCGGTAGCATTACTTAATTTAAATTGTACATTTTTAATGTCTCTCGCATTACGCGTTGCAATCTCTACCATTTTCTTACTCAAATCAATCCCATAAATCGTGAGCTTTGGTGCCCTTTTTGCTATTTCTATTGATAAAAAACCCGTTCCTGAACCAATATCTATGAGAATTCCCTTTTCTATTCTTTGAATAATAGTTAGGGCAATTTTAGTTTCTGATTTGCTTAGAAGCTTTTTTATAAAAGCATTATAAAAAATAGCACCCAGAGTAGGAATTGCTTCAAATTTTACTTGTATATCCCTAATAAATTTAATTAAACACACTTGTATCTAACGTTGTATAATAAAAGATACTAAGATTTATTTCTTTTGGTTTATTATATCCTGAACAGTAATTTCAGTATGATGATATCTCTGTGTTTTTAAAGTTCCTATACCAAATTGAATAGATTTTTCAGGGCAAAAATTAATACATGCTAAGCATTGCTGACATTTATGCTGCCATTGTGGTATTCCCTCTATTAGTATAATATTATTTACTGGACAAACCTTTTCACATATACCACACTTGTTGCAATTATCATCGGAGTAGAATGATTTATCACTTTCATACACTTCCTCTCGAAATTTATAATTAAATCTTTCACTCCTACTTACATCTTTTTCAAAAATATCTTGATTGAGATTTTCTCTTTTATCCTTTAAAATTTCAGAGATTAATTCAACTTCTTTAATTGCATTTTCGAAAAACTCTTTTTGACGTTCTTCTGAGTGAATATCATACGCAATAATGAAATTATTGGGCATAATAATATAAAATCCAGCACTAAGCTTTTTCTCTTTCGTTTTTAAAATCTTCTCCAACTGTTGTAAAGGAAGTTCGTTAATATCTCCAGCATACGTTATAACCGTAAAAAAATAATTGGATTTACTAAGATCTATTTTGTTTATAAAATCATACACTATTTTAGGCAATCCAGAATAATATAGGGGAAAAATAAAACCTACTTTTTCACTCGTCGATGCAAGGTTTTCCATTTCCCAAACCTTTGCAATGGGTATAAGTTCACAGTCTTCTAACTTTTCGGCAAGAACTCTCGCAATCTTTAAAGAATTGCCCGTTCCAGTAAAAAAATAGATTGTCGTTTCCATATATACTTAAAATGCTCTCTTCTTTTAGAGTTTATTAACCTTTAATCCAATTTCTGGTGAGACACTCTTTTTACATTTTTATTTTACTCAATATATCATCAACATAATAGATATTTTTCTGTTCGACTTCTTCCTTTAACGCATTTGCTAACGAATATCGAAACGCCCAAACTTCCACATTTTTATCCAATTCCTTTACTTTCTTAACAACCGGCACAAAATCCCAGTCTCCAGAGACCAATACCGCCGTATCATATGTATTCTCATACACAAGAGAGATTATATCAATAGCGATTTTGATATCAACTTTCTTCTCAATGGCATCACTAAACTCTATCTTATCAAAACTCGCTTTAATCACATATCCACTTCTATTACTTAAATCCTCATACCACTTCTTTTTCTCTGGGCTCATGGGATACACAACGCCTTCATATAAAAATATGCCCTGTAATTTTCGACGCTTCGTTATGATTTTTTTCAGTTTTTCATAGTCTGCCTTGATATTATACTTCTTAAAGCCCTGGAAAATGTTGCTGTTATCTATAAAGATTATGATTCGTTCCATTTCAAAACCCTTTTTTGTATCCTCAAAATAACATTAATGATTTAATGTTAAATCTTACTTTTCTTATTTAAAAGCGGAAGGATTTAAAAAGCATAATTTTCTTAAAACTGAAAAAAATTAATGAATTTCAGAATTTAAAGATGTTATTTTTTTATACTGTTCCTCAGGTAGGTTATCCTTAACAATTTCAAAAAGTTCTAATAGGATATGATCTGGACCTTCAACCATAACATACTTCCACACCCCATAGCTTTTAATTTGATTTCTAAATTTATATCCTTTACTTTTCATATGTGCTACAAGAGTCTCAAGATCATCTGTCTCTATCCCTATATGATGTACTATTCCACGCGCCTTATCTTTAGGTGGCTGATCATAGAAATTAAGTTTCGCAGAGCCAATAGATATCATAGCATTCCGAGCTCCTGCCATCTCCAAATCAAATAGTACTTCTGCACCAAACATCTCATGATAAAATTTAATACTTTCATCGATATTAGAAGCAAAAAGGTGTGCATGATGTAAATTTGTTCTCATTTCTTATCCCAATCAATTAACAATTAAAATTCTCAATTTTAAAATTAAGTAAATGAAATAAATAATTGACTATTCTAATATTATTATCAATATTATAAATAATCAGAAACTATTTTTATCTGAAAGAGCAGTAAATTTTTTTATATTATTGAAAAAAATAAGATTGAGCCATTTTGCCTGAATATGAAGTTAAGATAAAATTCCATATTTTTCCATATAGAAAATTCAACATTATCGCTACTGATGATGAAGAAGCGAGAAGAATTGCTAAAATCCAAGCAGAACATATTATTGATACTTTAGACTTTACTATTGCTAGTATAAGACCTAAACGATATTTGATGGACAGGTTTTTATGAAAAGAGCAAATCTATTCTGTCCATGATCGAATTAAAAAGAGAAAATTTTTACTCTTAATTTAACTTAACATTTGCTAAAGAATATCTAAACGCCCACCCTTCCACATTTTTATCCAATTCTTTTACTTCCTTTTTTAATATTTTAACTGTGACAAATTTAATGCGTCCCTTAAACTATTAGTAAACTCAATAACTAATATTTTATCAGAGAATAATCTATATTTTTTTGTTAAAGCCCCAAATGTCATAAATTTTTAGAAAGTTAATATTAAACTTTATAAAATTACATCTTTCCTTTAAATTTATAACAAAAATGATTATTCAGTTGATTTATCCCCAATCGCTTTTATAACCAGTTCCTCCAGGGGGCCATGAGAAAATGATTGCCTCTTCCTGACAAACATACCAGCAAACGGCACATTCCAAACATTTTTCTAAACTCTTAATTTTAGCTTTTTTTTCCATGATTTCGAAACACCCAGCTAAACAAACTTTCACACAATTGCCGCATCCTATACATTTCTCATCATTAATTTTTATAAACTCGCCCGCGCCCTCAACCCATTGCACACCAGGAAAATCTTTAAATGTTTTAACCATATTTATCAACTCTTACTTAATATACATAAAATATTGATGGATTGGCTTTATCTACAAATTTTATCATTTTATTGCTTAATTTATTCGATATAGGATTTAATAATTTTATAATCGCTGAATTGATGGGCTCAATAATAGGCAAACTTTTTCTCATTAATGTGTTCAAAGAATTTGAAAGAGGAATTATAATAATTTTAAGTACTCTTCTTATCCGCAGCATTGATTTCATTATTAAGTCTATAAATCTCAACGTGCTTAGAAATTTGCGTTCCTTCTTTCTGACTCGTTTTGATGCTGTGACTTTAATAACCTTCTTTTTCACATAATCATAACTCTCGTGAAGCCAATTCTGATAATAACGGAAGTACATCTTAATCCATTTTGTTATTATCGTTGGATCTTCTTTCACATAGGCAAGGAGCAGCTTCATGAACGGCGTGGTAAAATGTGTCAACGAGCCTAACCCCCAACCTTGATGAATATACTTCTTGAGCTTCTTTATATCATGCTCTTGTTGAGCGATACGCAAATTATAGCGATTTCTACCCTTGATAGACCACTGAATAATTGAATGTGCCTTTATCTTATCATCATATTTCTTCAAAAAAGCTTTGGAAACGTCATTGGCTTTAATTGCTTCAATTGCGACCTGGGCGGCAATTTCGGCTGAATACCATGCTGCCGGCACGCCATCACACAATTCTGTACTTTCAAGCCCCGCAGCATCTCCAATTAATATCATACCATCCGTATGATTAGGCATTTTCCGGAGCTTTTTATTTAGCCCTACATAAATCTCGAAACCTTCCCACATCCTTGCACGCAATTTAGCTCGAGGAGCTACTAAATCTTTCCACCACAACAGTTTTGAAGTTATATTATGATGATACTCATCAAATAGTTTACCTAAATTTGGCACCGATTTCTGATCTGTTCTTAAACACTGGTCCTGCATAAAATGAATACTACTTCTATAAGGCCACACCATTAGACCATTGCCATAACCAAGCGGCGGAGATATTTTTTGCTCGTCCCAACCCCAACACATCTTAACGGAATATCCAAAAATTTTATCAATGTCTTCTTTTCGCATAACATAGTCGTATGTATCGGCTAACGAGATGGTTTCAGGTGGATATTTTTCGCGTACGCCCGCCTTTATCGCTAATATGCCCTGCGAGCCCTCAGCATTTATTACAATCTTAGCCCTAATTTTCTCGCCTTTATCTGTTATAATTCCTTTAATGAATTCGCCCTCTTTTATAAAATTGGTGACTGTAGTTGACGTCCTTAGTTCAACGCCTGCCTCCACGGCCTTTCTGGCTTGCCACTGACAAAATGGCTTACAATAAGTATTATAACCAAATGCAATGATCGGAGAGAGTGGTTTCGGGACCTTTAGTGAATCATCGATTTCAATATCCCCTTTATCGATGTCTTTTATAATATAGTTTACTATACCATCAGCAGGACGCTCAAAGGGAGGATTACCATCCCTAATAAATGCTGGAGCAAATAAAAATCCTTGAAATGGAATAGTTAAACCCGAAATGACTTTATCGCCAACATTCTCAGAACGTTCAAGCATTAAGGTTTTAAGCTCGGCATCAGCACAGAGCTTCGCTGCTACAGAGCCCCCAAACCCAGCACCAACAACAATAATATCAAAGTCTTCGTCCATTTATAAAATATTGAATAAAGAAGTATATAAATTTATTATTTTAATTTTGTAATTATTTTCTCCCAATTAAAATATTGATTTAGATTTTTTAATCCTTCAATAATCAAATCTACTATTTTAAACATAGGCATTTTTACTGCCCATCCATATTCATCAAATAAGTATAAAGAAAGTTCTCAAAAGAGCATTTTACGTGTTTCTCTTCGATACATGCCTATAAATGCACCTCCAACGATTTCACTTGTTCCAGAATCATCAATTTCTATAGTCATTTAACTCCCTTATACTTAAAAAGTTGTTCAATCATTTAAATCTTTTCTTAAAAATGCCAAGTCAACACTTCAAGAATTTTGCCAAAAACATCAATTTGACACTCCAAAATATCAAGAAATTAAAAAAGTAGGTCCTGAACATAAACCCATATTCACAGTAGAAGTTATCATAAGACCTGATAGTAATAAAATTGGTTTCGAAAATGTTTTTAACACTTACATAATTGATAATTCTTTTGTGAGTTCGACTGGAAAGGGAAGATCAAAAAAGATAGCTGAAATGAAGGCTGCTGAAACTATGTTTGATATTATTAGTTTATTATCTACTTCGGAAATGATGTCATAATAATTGAACGGCGCCAAATTAAAGGTTTTAAGATTGTAAGCAGCGATAAAAACTATCTCCCAGTTATGAAAATTGCAAGCCATAAAAATATAAAATCTTACATCTTAGGCGTCAAACAATCCGAAATCTACCAAAAGTATGGTATTAAAGATATTAAATTTCGTGGAATCCTACGATACCTCAAATGATACACTATTTTGAGAAGATTTTTTACTTTCAAAGACTTCTATTCTATAGAGATTCCAAGTTTCTCCAATAAAGGAATAAAGCATTTTTTATACGAATCTTTAAACCGTAAATTAATTTTTATGTTTTTTATTTAAATAGATTTAATTGATTATTCCATAAATACAATTTTAAAATTATAATATAGGAGTTGGATTTAAAAAATTAAATCTAAAATAAAGAATGAAATAGAAATTCAGCAAAAATTTGAACAAGAAAAATTAATGGAAAAATATTCCAATATATTAGATGAAATACCAAAAAAATGCAAAGAATGTAATAGTGAAAAAATAGAATATTGGGATGAAACAGAGGAAGAGATAATTTTTAGATGCTTGAATTGTAAAATCTTTTATACTTTTTCATTAAATAGGGAAAAATTATTAATCTTTTTTAAATATTAGATAGAAATGTCTTCTTAAACTTTTTAGAGAAAATCGAAATTGAATGATATCTTTTTTTTTAACCATAAAAAAATTAATATTTTTATCACTTTCATCTAAAATATTTATATTTTTAGTAATCATATCAATAAATTGGAAAATAACTAATATATAGGATAAAAATTTAAAAATTGGTGAGATAAAATTAGTATTTTTTTAAAAGCAGATGATATTCTCACAAAATCAAGAGAATCCAAATACAACTTTTCTTTTAAATCAAAATTACAAGTATTTGAGCAAGTGACTGCAACAACTAGAAATAGAAAACCTTATCTTATTTTAACTTTAAGGGATGCGACCAATAATTTAAGAAATGTTAAAAAATGGCTCTCTGATGAAAAAGAATTAGAAGATCAACGAAAATTGTTTGAGATTGGTAATGTTTTAGAAATAGAAGCCAAATTTGAGGTAAATTATAAAAGTGTAATTATTAATAATGCGAGAATATTAAGTTCTAATGAATTTAATTTGGACGAATTTGTTATTTTACCAAAAATTGACGAACGAGAATTGTTAAAATGCTTAAATGAGACTATATCGAAAATAAGAAATGAATTGTTAAAGGAATTATTAGATAAAATATTTAGTGATAAAGATATCAAAACCAAATTTATAGAATGCCCCTCTTCTGTGAAAAAACACCATCCATATAAATTTGGTAATTTAGAGCATACAATTGGAATGATTAAAATATTTGAAAATTTAGAAGCATTTTATAATAGAAGCACAAATCTTGATGTTGATCTAATTTATACTGGAATTATTTTGCACGATATAGGCAAAATATATGAATATTATATTTATAATGGTATTCCAAAAATTAATGCTGAATATTCATTAATTGGACATCTAGTTCTGGGAGATCAACTGGTTTCAAAATTTATAACTGATATTGAAAAATTTCCTAAAGATTTAGAAAATAGAATACGACATCTAATTTTGAGTCATCATGGAAGAAAGGAATGGAGATCTCCAGTAGAACCACAATTTCCTGAAGCCGAAATTTTGCATTATTTAGATATGATAGATTCGAGATTTAAATTAAACCCTTAATTTTCACTTAAAGTTTCAAATAATTTTAAAAAAATATAACATTATTTTTAAAAATAAAAAAGTGATAAATATAAAGATTTTTCCAAGAAAATATAAAGATAATAAGAATTGTAAAGATTGTGCATTTCTTGAGGAAAAAAGTAAAGATTTGAAAGTTCTTGATGAACCAAATAAAGTTGCAATTATTTGTACTATAAAAAATGATATACCAAAAAATAATTATTGTCGCCATTTTAAAAATAGAGTAGAATTATTTAAACCTGAGAAAAGATTAAAATATTATACTTTACTGAGAGAAAGAATTTATTCAGCGATATCTCTAGTTTTTAGCGGAATAGCAATTACTATTAGTATTTTTGCAATTTTTTTTTAGTTGATATAAATCTAAATTTCTGATTGTTGATATATTACAGGTTATTATTTATGGAATTATTCAAATTTTCACATCTATGATTGGAGATGGCTTGAATAACAATTTTTGAGAGACTGATTCATGTTTTTTATCATTCAATTGACCTTAGTGAAGAGGGAATTTATGAAGCTGGCGAATGGGCTACCGTAAATAATACCAAGTGATATCACTTCCAACCCTGGGATTTCAAAATAAATGAAATTAGATTTGGCGAAGATAGAGAGGTTTCAATTAAAGTTTCAATCGAATGGAAAGTCACTGAAAGGAACGATCCCTTAGGAAAGCCGCTACTAGACCTGAAATTAAAAACAACCATTAAATTTTCCTAGCATGGAGCAAAAGCTAAATTAAATCAAGCTATTATCAATTATATTCTCAACGCAGAGGGAACAAGTAAAGAAATACCAATTAAGGGGAAAGATACAATGGAAAATCAAATGCATAATAGAAATATTTTAATTTAAACTTAAAATTGAACTTAAAAAACTCAAAATTACCAATATTATTTGAATTTATTCCTATCTCGTTTTAAAATAGAATAAAATTTATGATTCATACATAGATTATAAAATATAAATAGAGTATTAAAGGAAAAATTTTTATAAATTTTAATCTAAATTATTTGTGAACATCTAATAAATTATAAATTGAAAAAATTTGGAGGAGAGCATATGTCAAAAAGGCATAAAGTATTTTTAAGCTATCATCATGAAAATGATGAAAAATACAAAATTTTATTTGAAAAAATGTTTGGAAATGTTTATATTTCCAAAGCTGTTGAGCTCGGCGATATTGATCCTTATTTAAACACAGAAACCATCCGACGTAAGATTAGAGATGAATTTCTAAGAGATTCCACCGTTACCGTAGTTCTTGTAGGTAGCGAGACTTGGAAAAGAAAACATGTTGATTGGGAAATCTCATCAAGTATTCGAGACACTCAATATAATCCTAGATCTGGACTTCTAGGCATTATTCTACCAACGCATCTCGATTATCATAGAGAAAAATATGATCCATACACAATACCACCCCGATTATATGACAATATCAAGTGTGATTATGCAAAAATCTATGATTGGACCAATAATTCTAATTATATTCAAGAATGGATTCATGAAGCTTTTAAAAGAAAAGACCAAATAAATCCGAATAATGCACAAACATTGTTCAAAAATAATCGTTCTGGCAATAGATGGCAATAAATTTTTAAAGTATCAAAAAAAATGACAGTTAAATTTATTCCTTATAAACCTCGTCTTCAAGTTTATATCCTGGTGCACCCGGACTCGGATTTTAAATTAGATTTACCAAATAACATTTACTCTTTTTTAACAAGAGATATTAAGGATCCACTATCTAGAGGATTAGGAATTCCTGTCTTTTTTTGGAACCCATTTCAAAAATCAGATAATAAAATTTTCAATTCAATCGACTTTAATAACGCACACCATACTGTTGTTATTTCATTGATTGACTATAAAATGGTTAATGATTCTGATTGGAGTGAATATATTAATCAAATATGGAATCGAATTAAAAATAATTATGTCCAACATCGTTTAATCCCAGTTGCTCTCGATAATACTGCATTAAATATTGATGGAGAAGTACAAAAGGCTAATTTTTTACAATTTTTTAAATTTCCCGAAGATAAACGTATCCAACTATTAAGAATCCAATTAACTCATGAATTATGTCGACTTCTTAAGGGTGATTTAGATCCAAATCTTTTTAACAAACTCTCATTACCAATTAATTTGTTTCTTAGTCATGCAAAAATAGATGGAGAATCTCATATAATAAAGGTACGAGATTTCATCAATAAAGAAACATCAATAAATTCATTTTTTTACGCAATTGATATTCCACCTGGATTAGAATTTGAACGGATAATTGAAGAAAATATTGCAAATGCGTGCTTGTTGATATTTCAAACCGATAAATTTGCATCAAGAGAATGGTGTAGGCGAGAAGTTTTAATTGCAAAAAAAAAAAAATGTCCTATAATTGTTATTAACTGTTTAGTTGATGGTGTAGATAGAAGTTTTCCCTACATGGGGAATGTTCCTATAATTCGTTGGAATATAGAAGATAAGAATAGAATAATTGATATTTTAACTCTTGCACTTCAAGAAATGCTTCGTTATTTGTATAATGCCCAACATCTCAAAGATTTTTACAATGTTTGGAAAATTTCTGATAAAAATTTAAAATGTTTTCGCGCTCCCGAAATATTAACTTGTATTCAATTTTTAAATGATAATCAAATTAAAAGTAATAATATTTTTATATACCCAGATCCACCTTTGGGTATAGAAGAACATATCTTACTTAAAAAAACTTTAACAAATGTACAATTTATGACGCCCACTCAATTTATAAAAAAAAAAATTAGCAAGATAACCAACCAAAAATCGCGTAAAATAATTGGTTTGTCAATATCAAAAAGTCCTGAATTACCAAGGAAAGGGTTAGCGCCCCATCATTTAACTGATGCAATGGTAGAATTTACTCGTTATGTACTTGCATCTAAAACTTCAATTGCTTATGGAGGGGATCTTAGAGAAAATGGTTTTACAAAAATCCTTTTTGATTTGGCTAGAAAACACACTAAATCAGATGAGGAACCAAGAACCCGTATTTTAAATTTCTTATCTTGGCCTTATTATAGGAAATTGTCCGAAAAAGATCAAGCAGAGTTAATTCGTGTGGCAGATATTAAAAAAATAGACCTTCCGGATGATCTTAAAAAATTTTCTGAAAAAGAAATAGATGTTCAAAAACCAGAAGATAAATACTTAGTAGCTCGCGCCCTTACGAAGATGAGGAGTGAAATGAATAAATTTATTGATTGCAGGATATTTTTTGGGGGTAATACAACGGAATTTCAAGGTAAATATCCAGGGTTAATAGAAGAAGCTTATCTTACCTTGAAAGCAAAAAAACCTATTTATTTAATTGGTTCTTTTGGTGGTGCTTCTCATGCTATTATTGAAGCTATAAAAGGTGAAATACCAGAAATTTTAACAATCGAAAAACATCTACAAAAATCGGATTATAAAGCATTTGTTGAATATTATAATCAAAAAGTATTGCAAAATTCAAGTATTATAGAAGAGATTATTGATTATGACAAAATATTAAAATTTTTTCATAAAATTGGAATAGATGGATTGAAAAATGGTTTGACAGAAGCTGAGAATTATCAACTTTTTAAAACGCCCTATATATTCGAGATGATTTCATTAGTTTTAAAAGGTCTTTCAAGAATCAAAATTATATAGTTAAAACAAATTATTTTTTTATATCAAAAAACCTAAAAGATTTATTAATAATTAACCGATTTTTTTTAATATTTTAAAAAAATAAATTAATTTAAGATTTCAAGATTCTTCCTTATTTTTTTAAAGTCATATTCTTTATTTTTTAAATATTCATTTTAACCTTAATGTAAAAGATTTAAATAGAAATACGGATAATATTAAATATGGCAAGAATTTTTCTGTGTCATCCAAATAGAGAAGCATATGCTACAAGTACTGCTCACAGCTTTGCTCACTATATTCGAGAACATTCAAGATTTGGTGTTTGGTTAGATACAGAACATTTTCCTAAAGTCAAATAACTAGTGAAAATCAAATTAGACAGATTTTACGTAAAGGACTAAATCAATGCAACATTTTTTTGAGTCTATACTTTCCAAGTACATCATTATCTCGTTCAAGAAGTGATATTTGGTATGAAGATGAGCAAAATATGGCGTTTCATCGTGGAATGCCAATTATTCAAACATATCTTGAAGGTGCTCGATCAACCCCTTCTGAAAGATCTTATCGTAAAAGATATAAATTTCATTATTCCCATTATCAAAAATGGAAAGCAGATTTATTGAATAAAATAAGAGAAGTTGCACGTTTAAATAATATTTCCTATTAAAAAATAAAATTTATTAATAAAATATCAATGCAAAATAGATTTCATAAGAAATTTTATTAATTTTCTCTAAATTCTAATTTATGATTTAAATTCATCAATCTTTCTATGGGAAAATGATATATATTGAAATTAAAATCATAATAACAACAAGTATAAATGCAAGGATAATATTAATTTTAAATTTCTTAAATTGGCGATTAACTTCATTTAAACCTAACTTTTCTAAAAGTAAATGATAATTCTTTTCATTAGCAGCTTTCTTTGCATTGTTTTTTCCAATATTCTCAAGCACTAATGAAAGTACTTCATAATTGATTAACCTCTTATAATTTAGATTTTTTAATAAATCTAAAAAAATTTCAAATGCTTCTTGATAATGTTGTATTTTTGCTAAGTTTAAAGCTAATAGGTGTCGAAATTCTAAATCATTAACTTGATCTATTGCTTTTTTACATAATATTATCCCTTCTTCATAATTTTTTTCATAGTAAGCAATTTCAGCCATTTTTAACATTATCTTAGGATCCTTATCAAAATAAATTAGTTGCTTCTTCCGGAAAAAGTACTCTTCATGAAGCTTTATATTTTTTCTTAAAAGTTTTAAAATATAATCTGAAAGTTCCCAATTTTGACTATCTTGTAATCTTTGAAATTTTTTATTAATTATATTTTTATTTTCTTTTATATCATTATAAATTGCAGATATTCGTGCTTCTAAAATATTTTTGATAATTTTAAATTCTTTAGTCGAGAATTGTTTAGAACTAGGTAATCTTAAATCAACTTTTGGAATAATCAATTTAATCAAGCCAATAAAAAAAGAACTAACAATGAGTCCAACTAAAAAACTCCCAGGATATGTAGAACATGGTGAACCTAATAATGAAATTGCACATATTGTTATATCTGGAACAAATTGATTTAAAATACTCCCCAAAATTAAAATTAATGTTCCTAACATCTCATATGATTTAACCAACTCTGGTGAAATTTTTTTATTAATATCAAGGTAATAAAATATTGGCGGGATTATGAAGAAAGCCGCTAATATTATAAATATCCAAAAACCTAAATTAAATAAATAATTCAAAGAGGAATTAGGTATAAATAACAGACTTTTAAATAAAAATATAACAAATGAAATAATATATAATAATTTTGAAATTGTTGGTTCAATTTTTCTAATATATTTACTGAATTTTATTTGGTTAGTATCAATATCTTGTATATTATTTATCGATTTATTTTTACCTTTCATAACTTAAATACCTTAATTTAAAATTAAATCCTAATTCAAGAATTTTTCATATCAATTTTTATGAGTAATATAAACATAATTGCATATTAATAATATACAATATACAAGAAAAATCACAAAAAATAAAATTTAAAATAAAAATTAATCCTTTTTTCAGTCCTGAATGATAGAATTTTTTTGATTGAAATTTTGATAGCGAGAATAAGATTATATATAATTATATATTTTTTTATATTCATAGTTAGTTAATTTTTCTATTAAATCTACGAATTCATCAGGAAAATGGAAAATCAGAAATTGTAATGGAACCATCCTTTTCAATGTAAAAAGTAATTTGATGACCTAAATGAAATAAATTTGAATTCATAAAGATTCCTCCATTATCCTTTAGAAAATTGAAATTTTTTCTTTTTATTCCTACTTTTTTATACAATTCTGGTTTCTTCTGGCGTGATTCTACTATTACTAACTTCTTCTCCAAATCTTTAGTTTCTTCCAAGCAAGTTGGTCCTTCTCCATTTTTAACATCAATTGGGAGTGTATTACTTTCATCAATAACAAATTCTATTTCCTTTTTAACCATCATTGCCACTTCCTTACGACTATTTAAGTTTTTTAAAAAAGACCTTATATATTAAAAGAGTTATTATACTATATACAATTAGAAAATATAATCTTATTTGGTATTAAAGGTAAATATATAAGTCAATATTTGAAATTATTTAAATTAGGATATCATTTATTTTCATATAATATAATATTCGGGGGTTTATTTTAAATGAAAAAATACTCAGATGTCCAAAAAATTATTTGGATTACAAGATCTTTTTCAACTTCAATGGATAAAGAGTTACTAATTAATAGATCTTTATCAAAAATATTCTTCTTAGGTAGAACTTTTGAATTACTGAATCAAATATTTGGGATTACTCAAATATCATTAAATGAACTCTATGATAAAGGTTTATTTTGTAATTTAGAGCCAGAATTGGTAAATTTAATTATAGATGTATTAATTAATTTTGGCCTTGCACAAAAATCATCAGATGAAAAATATTTGGAACTAAATTTCCTTGATAATAAATATAAATTATATAGTAAGATATATCAAGAATCTAATTTTAAAGAATTATCAAAACAAGAAACATGTTGTTTAAAAATTTTAGATATTCTTACAATTAAACCCTTAAATTATGAAGAAATTGCTGATCATTTTTTAATTGAAGATAAAGAATTATTAAAATCTAGTTTAAATCTACTAACTGATTTAAATTTGAGTAACAAAATCGAAATAAAAGGACAATATTATTATTTAACTCCTTTAAATACATATGGGAATTATCAAAAATATGTGGATTATTGCCAAAATCACTCTTCTGAAGAGATTGATTTAGTTGCTGAATTATTTGAATATTTAAAAGAACATAAAGGTATCCCATATGGTTTGTTACCAGAAAAATTTAAAAAGATTGGAAAATATTGTCTTGATTTAGGTATTTTACATGGAGTTAACTATGAATTTGGCAAATCTAAAGGTGATGATAATTTTACTTTAATTTTCCCTACATCAGAAGAGTTCGATATGATAAAACATTCTTGTAACGATTTTGATAAAATTCACGCCTCTATTGGACTACTTGTATACGGTGTTTATTATAATCCCCATAAAATTAAATATCCTGAAAAGTATATTTCAGCATTAATAAGTCGAGGAGAATTAAGAGGTACTAATATATTCCTTAAAGAAAAAATTTCCCAATTTAATCCAAGTATTTGTTCTGGCATTATTAATTATTCACCAGGCTTTTCTAAATATTTTACAAGCTATGGGAACTTAAAAACCTTCGAGGTTCATAAACCAAAATTAATTTCTTCGGAGGATAATCGCAATGCACTAAATCAAGGATTAAGGTTATTTCTAAAAAATGATCCTCTCGAATTTGAAACAAATAAATTATTTGAAAAGTCAATTTTTGATATTGATATATTATATTCCGATACAGCCGGAATTTCGACTTTTCCTTTTAGTAGAAAAAAATCTTTAAAAGAAAAATATATTGAAGAATTATTTCAATTAAGGAAAGAGAGATAAATATGACTTTTGCTGGGAAAAATGATAAAGATAGAAAAAATAAATTATTATTATTTAATTTATTTTGGAAAAATGGATTCATTCCTCGTATAGAAATACCAATATATGAATATGTTGGAGATGATAAATTTGGAAATCCATTAACAGATTTAGATGTATTTGCATGGAAATATATACCATTTATCGGAATTATAAAACTTACTGGAAGCGCAAAAGGTGATACACCTAACGTTTCTCATAGATCTGAAATTTTTAAATTAAAAGGTGTAAATGAATATTTTAATCCATTTCAATCTTTTTATGTTCACGATTCAAGTCCTACGGATGAACTGTATTGGTTTGGAAAAAAATTAGGGATTGAAATATTATCAAAAGCTTCTATTTCATCAATGACAAAAAGATTAAAAGGAAATTTTAATTTTTCCGAAGTGGGAGCTAATTCTTTATGTAATTCAATATTACTTACAAAAAAATTAAATAAATATGATTTCATAACTTCATTAGTTTGGTTATCTAAAAATCCTGATAAAATTTATAAAATAGAAGCATTACTAATAGAAAGTATAAAAAAATATAATAACATTGATGAAAAAAATAACTTACTTCTTCTTCTCTATTTAATTTCAATATATCTTTTTTCAATTACTGAGATTATTGAAAAAATTCAAAATGTAGCACCATCTGATCTTCAATTTAAATTAAAATGGGCATTATATGGAGGAAAAGAAATTTATAATACGGTAGTAGACGTAATCGACGTGATTAATACATATTTAGAGAAAAAATATGAAGAGAAATCTACACCATTTAACTATGAAAACTTTATTCCCAAATTTAAACTTCACTCTTTAGTAATTAATAGATTTTTTTTACAGATAGAAGCTATTTTTATTGCAATTAGGTGTATTGATTTTATACTATTATATTATGCGGAGTATGATACTATTTTGGATATAGATGTTATAATAAATGATTTTACAAATTCTGAAGTTAAAAAAGGTGAGGCTTTAGGTGTATTAAGACATCTTTTTTTGTATTTTAAAGAGAATTTGGACCCCAATTTTGAAAAAGTGGCTAAAAAAATTAATCTAATGAGATGAATCAAATTATATAAGACATGATAAATAATCCAATTGTAAATAGAGAGTATTAAAATAAAATTGTAATTTATATTATTTATTTTAAGATTTTTTTTCCATTTTCTTTATTCTTTTACTTTTCTGCTTAGTTTCATCCTGAGAGGTATTAGTTGTACAGTTTCTAATGCAGGTTCAATTTTAATCGTTTTAAAAATACCTGGCTTAGCAATTCTCCATAATTTTATGTTGTTGGTGATATCTTCTGTTGTTTCTGCGTCTGATACGGATATTCCCCCACCTCCGGGAGTTAAATACCAGGTAAGTTGTTTTACTCGTGGGGCAGGATAAAACTTTTTCGAAAGCAACTTTTGTCCAAACTCGTTATTAAATTCCGAAGAAAAATTCTAAACACATTGAAATTTGATTGGTTCATTATGCTCGGCAATAATTACTTCTATTTCTGAGGTATGAAAAAATTTTTCAAAAAACTTAGCGTGTTCCGTATGAATTGGAATTAAATATCGCGGATTAATTTCATGTATAAAGTTAATTAAATCATGTGGCGTTGCATGTCCGGATGCATGAATACGATAAGCCGGGATTCCAATTTTTTCTAATTCCTTACTTATAGTTTTCGAATTATCATAGAACTCCTCGACATAGGGATCAACACTTGAAGATATAAACAAACCCTTGAGATTATGGTTAAGATTATTCATTAGATCTTCATAAAGATGAGTTATATATATAAAATAGTTTCTTTCCAAATCTTTTAGTTGATTATACTCAATAAATCTCTCTCCTTGCTGTTGTTTGTAAATAACTTGACGAATCTCCTCTTGCCAAGGAAATCTTACGCGTCCCTTTTTCAGAATATAAACATGCTCATCCTCAATAATGTTGGGATCCATCATCGTTTCATAGATCGCATCCTTATTTAAAAGATAATAAAAATACGCATCCTTCTCTGTAATAATGTATTTCCAGCCATACTCTTTCGCGATATGTGAATATGTCCTGAACCGATCCCAATCTATTCGATCATATTTTACTAAAATAAAATCAAAAGGATTCTTCTGAAATAATTTCTCTAAATTACTTTTCACACTATCTTCCGATTCGACCATTCCCTTATGAACTTTCGTTCCTTCACATATCAGCACTTTTACTCCATTTGAAATTAGATTTTGCTCTTCCTGATTTAAATTAATTTTCGATAAGTATAAATTATTGGTTTTTATCTCTTGAAGAAATTCTTCTGTCATGTTCGATAAGGGTCCATGCATTCGAAAATCTCCCGTATAAACAATTGGTCCCGCAGAACTATATATAATAAATCCATACGCCGCAGGTATCGAATGATCCACATGAAACGGGACCACATTCAATCCTTTGATACTCAATATATCTCCTGTCCTAAATGTATGCCAATTCAATCCGGCAAAATTATTCTCAATTGAACGCTTTGTAGACTTGTAGAATGCCATAATAATTTTCTTGGTAACAACACCCGTATAAATCGGAATTATGCGATTCACAAACGATATCCCTAAAAAATGATCCTTATGCGGATGCGAAATGAAAATCGCATCTAAATTTGAAGGGAAATCCTCATCAACTAAATTCTTAGGTTGAGTTCCAATTTGCTTAGTATATAAATTCTCAATAGAAAGATGGTCCTCATTAGGAATTATGTCAAGACTTATTAACTCTTTAATCGATGAGGGATGCTGTCCCTTTCTATAATTCCCTTTAAATTTTTCAATATTTACGCCAAAATCCAAAAAAATCTTTACGCCATATCCAATATCTTCTAAAAATACGATATTCCCCCCTACTTCATTAACTCCACCTAATAAAGTTATCCTAATCGTCTGATTGGATTCTCCCATAAATAATCAATTTATAGAATTTCTATTTACATTAAAATTATAAAAAGAGTTATTTTTAATTTATCTTATCTCAAATTTTCCCATAATTTTATCCTTACACAAAATTTAAAAAAACCAAGTAAATCATATTATTAGAGAAATAATGACATCTATAACGATTTATGATGGAGCAGATACTATTGGCGGAAGCAAAATATATGTGGAAGAAAATGGAAAAGGTGTTTTTCTCGATTTTGGAATGAATTTTAAGAAATACCATTACTTCTTTCAAGAATTTTTAAAAGAACGCTCTTCTAGAGGGCTCTATGATTTAATCCATTTAGATCTTATTCCAAAATTAAATATTTATCGAGAAGATTTAATCCCGCCCGACCTTGATCTTTCGAGTTATCCAAAATTAAATATTGAAGCAGTATTAGTAAGCCACCCCCACATGGATCATTTCGGCAATATAGGTTTACTTAAAACGGATATTCCCATCATTGCTTCACCCATGAGCTTCGCATTAATAAAAGGAATGGCTGACTCATCAAACCTTACATTAAACTTGGAAGTTGCATTTTACTCCAAAAAAACTCAAGGAATATCTAACAAAATCTTAAAATCTCTTAAAGGCACATATAAAACCAGAAACTTGATTTGCACAGAAAGTTATCCTGATACTTTAGAATATTTCTTAACTACAAACATTAAAAATGCTCCAGACAAAACAACAGGAGAATTAAAACCACTGGAACGTGGTGATTTATGTGATTTAAGCGCTAACCCCACTCAATTCGAAATAAGTTGCTATGAAGTGGATCATTCCATCTACGGCTCTACGGGATACATTTTATCCGGTGATACCACAATAGCCTACACCGGCGATTTTCGATTACACGGAAAAAATGCCGATAAAAGTGAAAGATTTATAAAAAAAGCCAAGAACGCTTCTATTTTGATAATAGAAGGAACCAGAACTTCAAGAGAAGATATTGGTGAATCGGAAGAAGAGGTTTATGAAAACTGCCTTAACGTTATTCAAGAAGCAAAAGGAGTCGTTGTCGCAGACTTTTCAGCGAGAAACTTCGAACGCCTTGAATTATTTGAAAAAATCGCAAAAAAATCTAATAAAGAAATTGTTATCCCCGCTAAGCAAGTATACCTACTAAAAGCCCTTGAAAAAGTTGATGGGATTGATAGAACAAGCGAGATTCTCGTTTTTGATGAATATAAATCCAGCAAGAAGTATTGGGAAGAAAACTTTCTAAAAAACCAGCTTAATTATATCGATCCCAAGAATATAGCAAAATCTCCCGAAAACTATATCCTCTGCTTCTCGCTCTATGACATTAAACATCTGTTAGATATCAAACCTCAAAACGGGACTTATATCTACTCCTCGAGTGAAGCGTTCGAAGAAGAGTCCGAGTTTGACTTTATCAGATTGAATAATTGGCTTAAACATTTTGGATTCGAGGTTCATGGGTTCGAAATTATTAAAAAAGGCGGCCAGCAAAAACCCGAATTTATTAAAGGATTTCACGCATCAGGGCACGCAGCGAAAAGCGATTTAATGAGAGCAATCGAAATAATCGATCCAGACTATATCATCCCCGTCCATACCGAAAATCCCAACTGGTTTAAAGAACATTTTGATAATACGCTTCTAATAAAAAATGGGAAAATAAATAACTTCTAATATCAAGCTTCTATTGTTTTTACTTCAATTTTAAAAAATTTAAGTCTATTAGCAAATATTTTTTTAGATTCTAGAATATCCCTATGTTTATGTTAACTAATATATACATATTCCTATTCCTATTAAGTATATCAGTAGGCCTAATATTTTAAATTTAATTTTGAAGAATTTAATACATTTAATGGGTTCCTTGCCATAATTTTGAATATATCTAATTTTTATTCTATTTTTTAAAAAATTTAACTAAATAGAGAATCTAGATTAGATTTTACATTAATATCTTCAATCTTATCTGAGAGTTCTTTAATTAATTTTTTAATATTACTAAGATTCATTCCAGTTATACTCGTTGAAGCCTTAAAATCTACATTAAGTTTAATCTTAAGTGATTCTGACTTTTGTCCTAACATTAAAAGTAAAGTTTTTAAATTCATTAATAAATCCAAATTTTCCCAACTAAAATCCATCGAAAGGTTTAATTCTTTTAATATTTCAACAGTTGTTTCTGGAGGAGTAGTTGTTGGAGTAGCAGTGGTTGTCGTTGTTTCTGAAGGAGTAGTTGTTGGAGTAGTAGGAGTTGTCGTTGTTTCTGGAGGAGTAGCTGTTGGAGTAGTAGGAGTTGTTGTTGTTTCTGGAGGTTCACCTTTTTTAATAGAATTTTCAATAATTTGTTCAGCAATTGAATTTGGAATTAAAAGAGTATCGTTAGAGATAGAAATTTTATTCTTCGAAACTTTTTCTTTAAAGTACCAATTTTTAAAGTCTTCAGTAGTTAATTCTGAAAAATCCTTTTCTTCAATATTCTCTTGAAGTTTTCCATAAGCAAAATCTGCTCTTTGTACTCCTTGGATAATAGTTCTTATTAATACATTTTGATCTTTAAGAAGAACATCGCCTATTTGAAAGAATTGATTCCATATATTTTCAGAATTTTTAACTTCATTTAATGTTTGAACTAATGCTCCTGAAAAATAATTTTCAAAAATTTTGTTTTCATTAATTAATGTATTTTCAGCTCGTTCTTGAATACACTTTCCATCTTGAGACATTTTTAATACTTCTATCTTTTCTTCTTTATCCCACTTGCATACGATTGAAAAGGTTTTGTAAAAGTGTTGCTCAAGATTATCATTTGTGTCTTTAATCCTTTTTTTTAAATCTTGCTTCTGGGAAGAAGATAATCTATTAATAATCTCAGATTTTTCTATTTTTTCTAAAGCTAATAATTCCTTTATTTTATCTCTCGTTTCATTAAAATTATATACTTCCGGCAAGATGAAAATTAAACCATTTTTATAGACTCTATTTGATTGTCCTATATTTTTTGTAAATTCTAGTAATTTGGCAATTATTTCGGGATTTAAACTATATAATTTACTTAATGGAATACCAAATGAAGAATCACATATGATATAATTAATTACTGGCTTTTCAGGGATATCTTTTGAAGAAGAAGGATAAATTACATATTGATAATTCTTTTTTATAATAGAATTAAGTTTAGATTTAAAGGTCTCATCAATTTCATTATCTTTTAATTTATTTTTTTCATCGATTATTATTGCATTTAAATTTACTTCTGTTTTTATTAAGAATTTTCCATTTTCTTCAAAGAAATAGAATAAATAATTTTTCATCTTTTCTCTTGCAAGATCTATAAGAGCTGGAATAATGCCCGACTCATCGAACACAGATAGATTTAGGAATTTTTCATTAATACCAATCGGATCTGTTCCTACTTGAAAAGAATGTAGAAATATCACTCTAAATAATCTTTCTGCTAATTTAATTTCTTTTATTTTATCCTCACCGATTTCCTCTTCTTGTAGAAACCTAGCCCTTTTATTATCAGTATCAATAATACCTTCATAAGTTTGACCCATAAATTTTAGTAGAATAGCCTTGAGCTCTGGCTCGGTAATATTAAAGTGTCCTGGTAGAATTAGAGAGATATTTTTTTCATCTTTCAAATTTCTTAACAAAAGACTAAAGATATATAATACATATCTCGTTCGTTGGAAAGCTTCAGAAGCATTCCATTTTTCATAGAAGACTTTAATTAATTCTGGGTGAAATGGATAACTTAATTTTAACTTATCTTCATAATTTTCAATAACAGTAGAAAAAATTTCTTCAGGCATAGAATTACTATATCTTTTATAGAGAGTGAATATTTTATTACAAATTTTGGTTATTTCATTCTTTTTTGTTTCTGATAAAGGTTTAAATAACCGTTTCCTAATAATATGGTAGATTTCATCACCTTCTATAGGTGGAATAATACTTTCTTCTCTTCCGATCATTTTCCTTAATGTTAGAAGATGTGCTTCTCCTCTTTCGGTTTGGGATTCAATACGGGTTTCTGGCAAAGATACTATTAAAGCAGTTTTTAGTTCTTCATCATTAATAACTTCAGGTAATCTTCGAAAGAATTCGAAAGTTGTATTTAACCATTCTTTATCTAATTTATCTAAATTTGAAATATATCCTAAAACCTCGTCCATAAGAATTAATGAGGGCTGTTCAATGCTTAAGAAGACTTTTTTTAGAGAATCTTTTGTAGGACAAGTTTTATTTTTATCATCTACTTCGAGAATTTTGTAACTTTCAATTCCTCCTAATTGATAAGCAAGTTCTCCCCATATAGTATTTACTTTAATATTATTTTCAATAATTCTACCCTTGTTTACATCTAAATTCGCACCTACTATAATACATATTGTAGGTGAAAATTCTTTAGGAATTTTTGAAAGGAATCCTTCTAAAATTTCATTAAAAAGAGGCTCGTCCTTTAATTTATAATAAGAATTATAGAAATGAAATAAAGCTGCCAATGCATGGGTTTTTCCACCACCAAAAGATGTTTGTAGATTATAAACACCCTCTGTAGTTAACCCTAATAGCCGTGAAAGAACTCCCTTAAATAATTTTATTAGACCCTTGGTTAAATAAGTATTTTCAAAAAACAAAACAGGATCTGAATAATCTCTAACTCCTTTTCCTTTCTCAATTTTATCTAAATCTGCGACAAATAACGAGCTATCTATCTTGTTAAGCTCAATAAAATCTTGTAATTCAATTATATTTTGCCAATTTTGAAATTTCATTTTTTTCAACCTCTATTAATTTTAAATATATTATAACCATTTCTTTAAATCGGTTTTTGTTTTTGTTTTCCCAAATCTTGCTAATAAACCTTGCAAATAATTATGTTCTTTATGATTACTTGGAAAAAATTCTGCTAGAGCTTGCCCTACTTTCCATATATTTTCACCATATTTTTGTTCGATTTTTTTCACTTCAATATCTAAGTTTTTATCATTATTCTTCCATAAAATTGCCAAGAAATGCAGATTAGCGATTAAAGTTTCTAGATTTTCTCTATTTTTTAATAGAAAATCTTCTCTAGCCTGATTGCTGGCTAACAATAATTTAAACTTTTTATCTTTTAATTTTATTAATTTTTTCTTTCTTAAATCGTTCAATTCTCCAACTCCAAAAGATTGCGCTAATTTTAAAGCATCATCAAGATCGATTCCATTATTTCTAAAAAACCAGCACCAAATAATATAAAGATTTGTAATATCATCAATAGACTTGATTACATTTTTCTCTAAAACAGTACCGAGTAAAAAGTCATTGACTATTTTTCGAACTAAATCTAAAAACTTTGATACTTTTACTGTTTGACCTGTTTTTTGGCTAAGTACATTCTTATATCTTGTAAAGATGTTTAGAGAGAATCCAATTGCAGATATAAAAAAGTCAGCTCCATAGATTTCTAAATCAACTAATAAATTTTTCAATTTTTTTATTAATTCATTTTCTAAAATATTTTTGAAATTGGTTTCAAAAAAGATTACTTCTTTCTTTTTGATTTTTTTAAATACTATTGCTATACTAGATGCTAAAGCAACCTTATTATCATCTCTTATACCTCCTTTTTTTTCAGTTTCAATTGGCCATGCTGCAGATATTGTAAGATTTGATTCAATTATAGCTATTATTAACGCCTCCCATGCATCAACGGATTTGTGTGTAAACATAATTACTCCTATTCCATTAGGTTTCAATACTCGATGAAATTCCTTTAAAACTTTTGTTAAAGAATCCTCGTAAAATCTTTTAGCCTTTTTTTTATCTCCTTCATGTCTAAATCTACTTTGGATTATTTCGTCCTCTTTAGGAGTTAATGAAAAAAGAAATAATTCAGGAAAAATAGATTCTAAACATCTTTTTAACCAAATGTAAAAAAAATCGGATGGATTAGCATATAGCATCGCATCATAATAAGGTGGATCTGTAATTAGTAAATCTATTGAACCATCATCAAATTCTAAACTCATAGCATTTCCTTGTTTTATATTAACTGTGTTGGAAAAATTTAAATTGTTCTCTGAAATTTTATCTATAAAATCTAAATATCTAATAGGTGTCCCTGAAAAATCGGTAAAAGGGTTTAATTCGGGATAATTCCCCTTCATAAAAATGCCTGCTCTAGACCAAGTTTGAGCAATTATTTCATTACTATCATGCCAATGAGTGAATTTTGAATTATAATTAATGATTCGGGACAATATAAAAGATAAAAATAAAATAACTGCTTTACTAAATTCTTTATCATCATACGAATTCGTTATCTCTATTAATATTTTTTTTAATTCTTCTGTATATAAAATACAAAATAACAATTGCCTTTCATTGAAAAACTCTTTCCATTTTAAAATACCATAATTTTGAACCTGCCATCTTCTAACTTCTTTAGGTAATTGTTCATTCGGAATTAATTCTTTAAAGCTTTCTAATTTTTCCTTTACTGAATTAAAAATCTCTTCATCATTATCAGTAGATAATCTATATATTCTATCATTTGATTTTTCATCTTTTTCTATAACAATCAATAATCTATCCTCAATTTTTTTTTCTCTAAATCTAGCCATAACCTCCTCATTAGCTAAAGTTAAACCACAAGCGGGACAAGTAATTTTCCCTCTTGAAAAGATTTTATAATCTTTTGGTTCAAAATCAATTTCTTCATTTTTTTGAATTATAAAATTGATTTCATTATTTTCTTTGGCTTTTTTTATAACAGGCTTTAAATAAATTTTCTTATTTTCTTTGTTTGCTAATTTTAAATTTGAAATCATAGGAATTTGGGCATTACAATTAGAATTCTTGCATTTAATTTGCTTTGCCCAAAGATATACTAAAATTGTATTTTGATTCACTGGATTGATATAATAATTTTTTATTAGGCGTTTTAATTTATTTTTGAGAATTTTCCACCATTTTCTAATTTCTATGATTAAAGTTTTATTATACCTTTGGATATACTCAGTTGTAGCCTTACCAATTAGAACTGCTATCGGATTAAGATCTATAGCATAGCTTTTTAAACCAATTCTGGCAGCCTCTAATGGTATCGCAGTACCACCAGAAAAAGTATCCAGTAGCACAAATTTTCTTCCAGTATTTTTTTCAACGATTAAAGAATTTAATTTTTCTTTGAATGTAATCTGGTTTGGTAATCTTTTAAAATCGGAACAACTATCTATTATAAATTTTTTAATTCTTTTTCTATCTACCTTATTTATTGGGTAATCAAATAGACAAGATAAAATTAATGCTCTACAAACTGATGTTGGTCTTCTTGCCCACCATACATGAATCCCTGATATATTATCAGGTGGAGTGGTTTTTTCTTTACTCCCTATAACAGATAACTCGACAATTGGAAATTCTTCTTCTATAAATCTCTTCACCATTTCACTTAACCATGAATTTTTTCCAATTTTTTTCTAAGATGATATATCGTTTTGTTTCTAAAATTTTGTCGTATTCTAAATTTTCAGCAGGATTTTGAACCGGGAAGATCTCTGGGTTATCTAAAGCGTAATCAACTACATATAGCCAAAAATCATCACCAAATCTTCCTGCCATAAACCATTCATTAGGAGTTATAAAAACATCTCCGCTTTCTGAATGGCCTTTAACTTCAATATGTCTTATTTCCTCTGTTATTGGATCTTTAGATAAAATATCATAACCACATCTTGTTAAATGTACATCTTTAGGTTTTCTTCTATTATCCTTTTCGTACTGAATTACAACCTTCATTGCAGCATCATCTATTTTATTTTTATCAATCCCGTTTTCATAAATAATTGCCTTTTCTTTATCGAATTCCTCTTTCCCTTCAATGATACTTTTTGGAATAACCATCAAAATCCCAAAGAGTTGAGGAACATTTAATGTTATTTCTTTTTCTTTTAGAATTTGGTCAAATTTTAGTTTTTTTTCATAGATTAATTTTTCTTTATTTCTTTTTTCATTATTCAATGCTAATTCGTAATTTTCTCCAGCATCAATTTTTTCTTGATAGTGATATATTTTTGAGAGGCTTTCTGAAATCTTCAAATTCATATTATTTTCAATTGCTTTTTTTTTAATTTCATAATTTTCATTTTTATTTTTATTCAATTTTTCAAAATATTCAATTCTCAGTATGTTTTCTACTTCATTTTTTATAGAATTCCTTTCATTCATTAACTTTTTAATTTCAGAAAAGATATTTGAATTGATAACTTGATCAAAATTATTATTAGGGATTAAATCCCAAATTATCAAAGGTGATACTTCTCTAATTTCCCCCTGAACATTTTGGTAAAGAGATAAAATTTTTTCAGAGACAATATTGTTATTACCATCTGTAATCTTACTATTATAAAACCAAATAAGGCCTATCATTTGATTGTCTGGATCAATAAAAACAGCACCTTTAGATAATTGATCTGAAAAATTCAAAATACATCCTTCTATTAATGATTCTAATAAGGGATGTCCAGGTGCAACATAAGTTTTCTTACTGTCTTTCTTCCAAATTTTTTTGTTAAAAGTTATATCTTTATATCGTTCTAATAAAGGTCCATATTGTATCTCTAAATTATAATCCCATAAATCACAAATTTTATTTGGTAATATGTGGATTTTATTAGTAGTAATTTTACCGCCAAATGATAATAGTGCAATCTCGGTATATTCTTTAATATATTCTGGCCACAATCTGAATTCATCGGACTTTCTTACATCTTCATTTAAAATAGATAAATCTAAATGTTTTTGAGCTAAACTTTCAGATGAGAGAAGTTTTTGTGCTCTTTCTATCAAATCGTTGTCCATTTGATCGATTTTTTCTAAGACATCATCCCATCCATTTGGGGCATTTAAAGCAATTTTAAATAATTGGTTTAATCCGACATCTGTAAAAATTTCACCAATTACATCAAAAACTCTATCACTACTTAATGCTTTTCTAATAGTATCAAGTTTCTCTAATAAGCGTTCTAAAACTCTTCCTTCCATTGTATTTTTTGCTACACAATTATAAATATAACAATCATGTGTCTGCAAATATCTATGTATTCGCCCCATTCGTTGTTCTAATCGATTCGGATTCCATGGTATATCATAATTTACCATAAGCCAGCAAAATTGTAAATTAATTCCTTCGCCAGCTGCTTCTGTCGCAACCAATATTTGTTTTTGGTTTCTAAATCTCTCTTCTGCATTTATTCTTTCATTCATATTCATCATTCCATGTATCGTTTCAACCTCAAAGCCCCAATCAATCAATTTTTCTTTTAAATATTCAAGAGTGTCTCTAAATTCGGTAAAAATAATTAATTTTTCCTTATTATCTCGAATTTCTCCTTTTAAAGTTTCCCACAGATTTTTTAGTTTTGCTTCCTCTCCAAGATTTTCTACCTCTTCAGTTAATTCTATTAGATCATTTAATTCCTTAATTTCATAATTCAATTCGTCAATATTTTTTGCCATTGTTAAAACTTCTAGTTGTTTTTCTATTTCCCACCGTTCTTTTTCAGATTTTTCTTCAAAATCACCAAATTTAAGAGCTTCTTGTAATTCTCTTTCTTTTTCGAGTAGATCTCTTGTGCCAAAATTTTTAACAAAATCACTTTCTTTAATTTTCTCAAATTTGTTTTTACGTCTAATTAAAGATTTTTTAATTGACCGAATACTCGAACACAATCTTCTCTGTAGAAGTATTAATGCAAAAGCTACAGTTTTCCTCCTTTCGCTTAAAGCCAAATTATAATTTGTTTTTACATAATTGCTTACTTTTTCATATAATTCTTTTTCTTTAGCTGACAACTCAAACTTTATTGTTTTTGGATATCTATCAGGAAATAAAGGTCTCTTTTTGAAATCAACCATGTTCTCTTTTAACCTTCTGATAAAAATTTCATTCTGTTTACTTTCTAAGTTCTTTAATTGATTTTCTAATTGAAAATTTTTAGAGATCCCGAACATTTCTGGTTCTAGTAGAGAGAGAAAAAGTGTAAAATTATTCATATCCCCTCTGTGTGGGGTAGCTGTTAAAAAGAGTAAGTGAGCACAAATTTTAGATAATATTTCTCCCAGTAGATACCTTTGGGTTTTTACTATTTTCGACCCAGATAACTTTGCTGACATTTTATGTGCCTCGTCAACAATTATCAAATCCCATTTCTCATTCTTGATTTTATCCCTAACATCTGACTGCTTTAGAAAATCTATTGATGTTAATATCTGCGCTTCTTTTCTCCATACATTTTGGTTCCAAAAAGAATTTAAATATTTACGATCAATGTGAGTAAAATTTTCTGAGAATTTCTCTTTTAATTCTCTCATCCAATTATTTATTAGATGTCCGGGAGATACAATTAAGATTTTTTTTATTAATTTTCTATATTTCAATTCTTTAAGTACTAATCCAGCCATAATTGTTTTTCCAGCCCCAGGATCGTCAGCTATTAAAAACCTTATATTGGGTCTTGGGAGTATGTAATTATAAACTGCTTCTAATTGATGAGGAAGAGGATCAATCTTAGAAATTCCTACAGCAAAAAAAGGGTTATATTCGTAATTTATTCGAATTAATTTCCCTATTAGCACTAAAAAAAATTTAGTTGGATCTCCTTCAAAATCATTTTCTTCAAAAATTTCAATTTCATTATAACGATTTAATTTTATAGAATGCTCAAAATATTCTTTATTGCTAATATAATAACCTTGAATAAGAATGTGATCATCTTCATTTACTACTGAGATAATTTTAACAACTCCATCCCACCAGGGAGCTTTGACTTTTTTATTACTTAATTTTTTTAACTCTAAAATACATTATCACCAAAAATATAATTTAAATAAAAAAAATGTCGGATTATTATTGCCAATTCTTATAATTATAATTGGATCGATATAATATTTAAAATTTAACAAATTTTTTAAAAAAAAAACTTTTCCAAAACAGTAAAAAATATAAATTGGATTAGTAAAATTAAGTATATTCCCTATTCTTTTTAGAAAATTAGAAAAAAAATCGAAAAAATTGATAAAATGATATGAATATGATTGAAGAGAGTAATAATCAATGTATAGAGAAAATTATTAATTTTATGGAAGATAGAATATCAAGAATTATGAATAATGAAACCCCTTTACCATTTTATAAAAGCGCAAAGATAGTACTTCATTTAATTCCTATTATCTCCTATAAAATAGGACAAAATTTCGATCTAACACAGATAAACTGGGCGTTTAATGGAATAAAGCCAATTAGACCTAATTATTCAACTTGGGATTATGAAATCTGTGCTAATAGTTATATAGCATATAATAAACCCCCAGAAGAGAATATGGTAGATTCTTATATTGAGATATTTACTAATGGAATTATTGAAGCTGTCGATGGTTATATACTCAAACCTCGCAATAATGATCTATGGATTCGGCCAATTATGTTAGAAAATCATATAATTAAGTCAATTGGTGAATATTTAACAATTCTTCAAAATCTAAATATAGAACTACCGATATATCTCTACTTAAATCTACTGGGAATCAATGGATATAAAGTGTATGTTCATGAAGGATTTGAAGGACACCTTTCTTCTGAAATTATTGAAGATGATCGATTATTTACACCTGAAGTAATTATCAATAATTATAATTCTAGACCAGAAGATATATTAAAAAAGTGTTTTGATGCTATCTGGCAAGCCTCTGGACTCAAAGGATCTTATAACTATTATCAAAGTGGAGAACGGAAGCAAAGACCATATAAAGAATAATTCTTAGATTAAACGTTAATAATATACAATATTTTATAATGAATGATCAAAAGAAAGATTTAAGTATAAAAATAAAAAAATCTGAAATCCTAAATTTTTTAGTGAATTACTTCAGATATGCGATTCTAATTGTGATGATTATATTAGATTTTGTTTTAGTTGATCCTCTTTTAAATTTGATAATCTCATTTAGTTTGATTTTGATTTATATATTTATCATTATTATTAAATAAAAAAAAAATTATTATATTTTTATAATTTAATAAAATAAATTATATTATTCTGGGAAATTAAAAATGACAACTCCAACTACTAATTCAATAATTACCAAAGAAAATATGTTAGGTGTAATAAAAATTGCTGATTTAATTGTTAAAAATGGTTTAGAAGATGCAGTTCTTAGTAGAGGCGAAGAGGCTGAAAGAAAACGAGAACTTTATCATAATGAGATAAGGCCTAAAATTGAAGATTATATAAGAAAAAATAATAAAACTCCAAATCTCATTTTAAAAAAATTTTTGGATAATTATATCGATGAAAATAACCTAAAAGACGAAATTGAATCAATAGGCCGCCATTTTTATGGTCAAAAATTATATGCTTATACATGGGCATCAATTACAAAAATAGATCCCAGTATTCCTAATAAAAAATTTTCTTTTTATCCTCAATTATACATTCTAATTAATAAAGATGGTATTAAATTTGGTTTTGATTATGGTTCTTATATCTCTAATGATAATGAGAAAGTAAAAATAGGCAAAAACGATTCAGAAATACAAGAAAACATTGTTAATTTTATAAATACCAATCCTGCTTTAAAAATATATAAAAAATCAAATCCTAGCATAGAACCAAATCCGGAGGACAAAATAACTCTAGTAACTCCAGAAAATTTTAAGGATAAATGGGATAAAAATATTCATATTATTAAGTTCATATCTGAGGAAAATATCCCAGATGATATCGAAGCAGAAATAAAATCAACATTTGATACTCTCCTCTTTATTTTTTCTAAAACCTCTTTATTAAATATTCAAATTGAGCAACCAGAAACAAACGGTGAGACACTGCCTGAACAACCAGTTGCTCCACGCATACTCACTTATGGTGATATAAGAGCATCACTAAATATTTTTCATGATAAAATAAATCAATTAGGAGAAATTGATCTAAAGAAAGAGAATTTATATTTTAAAAATGAAAAATCAATATTAACACAAATTAAAATTGCATTAGAAAAGGGTAAAAATCTTATTCTTATCGGACCACCAGGTACCGGAAAATCGAAATTAGCAAAGGCTATTTGTGAATATATATGTGGTCCTAACATGTATGTTATGAGTACGGCAACATCAGATTGGTCTACATTTGATACGATTGGTGGATACAGACCAAATGTTGAAGGATTATTGGAGTTTTTTCCTGGAATTTTTCTTCAATGTTTTATGGATGGAAAAACACCAGTAAATAAATGGTTGATAATAGATGAAATAAATAGAGCGGATATTGATAAAGCCTTTGGAGCATTATTTTCTGCCTTAACAGGTGATAATATACTATTACCATTTGAAATTTCTAAACCAGGAGAAACAGGAGAAAAGATTAAGATTTTTGGAAAACCTATTGACAAAATAAAAATCAAACCAAATCACTTCATTATTCCCCAAGATTGGCGAATTATTGCAACAATGAATACTTTTGATAAGAGCTCTTTATATGAAATGAGTTATGCTTTTATGAGACGCTTTGCTTTCATTAATATTTCGATACCCTTTTTAACAAATGAGGCAGATTATGAAAATCTGATAACCTTTTACATTAAAATCTGGGAAAATATAACTGATAGTGATATCAATAGTGATGAGTCAAAAAAGGTAATTATAAAAAATTTAGCAAAGATGTGGTATGAAATTAGTAAATATCGAACAATCGGTCCAGCAATAATCGAAGATATTTATAAATATTTGCTATCAGATAACTCTGATTATATTTCCCCTTTAGATCTTTATGTTTTACCTCAATTTGAAGGTTTATCTGAACAAGATCAAATAGAATTCATAAGAGAAATTCAGAAAAAGGATTTTATTGGTAATAACAAGAGTGATTTAGTAAAATTTGCATCAGAATACTTCGGTATAAACAAAAATTTATTAAAACCAGAAGTAAAATGAGTTATTTTTCTTTAATTTCTTCCCAAATCCTAATAAAAAGAGTAAAAACCGCAGAAGTATTTTTAATCTCAATAGGTAATCAATTTGACTAAAGTTAGTAAAGACGATTTAATTGAGGAGATAGCATCCGATTTTATTGCTTATCTAAAAAACGGTGTGATTAATACCGAGTCAATTGTCAAAAGATTAGAACTTCAGCTTAATACTAACATTTTTGATTTTTATAGATTATTGAGAATTCATTTTGTTTTATGTGATGATGTAATCAATTTTGTTGAAAAATTGCCTTTAAGTTTGAGGAGAATCAAAACTAACGTGAAAACTGAAACTGAAGTATCACACGGGGAAGTACGCGGGAAAATCAATTGGGGTATTACCATAAAACATAGATTTAGTGAAGACCCGATAAGCAAAATTCTATTTGTTTGTGATAAACGGGAAAAAAATTACGATATACCAGAAAATATTATTCTTAAAAAGATTATACACCTAATAACTACGATTTTATCTAATGATTTAAAAGATGCCATAAGTAAAAAGCCGGATTGGCTTAAGATATGGGTAAATAAAAAAGATTTAAAGAATAGAATCAACTTGTTATATGCAAAAAACATTTATTTGAAAAGAATCAAACCAACCGATAAAAAAATTACCATGAGAATAATTAGTCGTTCTCTAAAATCGAGAAATCCTCTATATAGAGATGCTACCGCACTTCTTTTAAAATATAAAAACTTAATGAATTTTAATATCGATAAAAAAGAAACAATTCAAATTTTCAAAAATACATTTATTGAACCAGAACCCGAGACTTTATTCGAATTATACTGGATTATTAAAATTCTCAATGAATTTACTGATTATAAACCAGAATATCAATTAATAGAATACGGAAATAATATTATTGCTAAATGGGAACTGGAAGATTATAAGTATATAATTTACCACAATTCCACAGGGAGTTCCAACATCTCTTTTTTCGAGGGAATTTTAGATACATATAAGGATTTGAAAAAGAAAAATAATTATATCGGTAGAAAACTCAAAGCTGCAAAAAAATTTTTTCTTTTAACTTCTAGAAAGTCACGTTCGTTGTGGGAAGGAAGACCGGATATTCTTATTGAAAAATATGATAAAAACAATAATCTAATTCTCATATTCTTGGGAGAAGTGAAATATACACAAAATTATGATTATGCTCTTGATGGTTTAATGCAATTACTCGAATATATTGCCTTGGTTAAGGAAAGTGAAAGCTATTTAAAAGACTATTATAGGATTTATAAAAAAGTTAGAAGTGATAAAAAGAATGTGATTGGTGGATTATTTATCGATAATATAAAAGATTTTAAAATTTCAGATGATAACCAAATTAGAATATATAAATACAAAAAGAATAAAACATACAACATTAAAGATTATATATTAAATTTTTAGAGCTAAATATCAATATGAAATCCCAATTTTTTAATATTTAATTAAAATGTAAATCAATTCAATTGAAAATATAATTGATAAATACATTTTTAATTTTAAAAAAAGATTTATAACCTGTTTGGAAAAAAATTAGGTGAAAGATAAAAATATGCTAAGTAAAACAATATTTAATCAACCTTATTTTCTAACATTAAAAGAATTAAGATTTTGTGGAAGAATTGTTAATAATCTAAAAAATATTTTGATACAAAAATATCAAATTCAAAATTTTAAAGAAATTATTAAAAATCTATTAGATTTAAATCTAATATATAAATCCCTTGATAGCGATAAAACGGGAGAACAAAAAGTATCTTTATATGTATTGACTCAAAAAGGAAGATATTTATTAGAATCCATATATGTCCTCGAAGATATATCATCGGGAAAAATCAATATAAATGAATACCTCTCCCTATTAAAACCTCAATTAAAGAATTCTATCTTTCTAAGTTTTGAGAACATCTGGACTATAATAAAAGAAAAAATTAAACCAGGAGTGATCTTATATTCTTTGAAACAAAGTAAGTCAAATGAAATTATAGCAATTAGTGAATTAGGTATTACGGTTAAAACTGAAAGAGGAACTGCCCTAATATATAAAATAGATATTAGAAAGGCTTGGTGTAATTTGGTTTTAGATGGCGTGTTAATTCGAGATGAACATGAAAAATCTACTTATCGAAGCTCTTTTATGTTAATGTTATTTTCACAATTTGATTTTGTAATAGTAATTAATAAACCTCGCCTCTCCATAAAATTATCATTTTAAACGAAAATAATCATATGATTTTAAGTACACAATTTTTAGAATTGTGGAATTGATTGATGTAATAAATTAGTCTTGCTAATCCTAAAGTAGGAAAAAACGTATTAAATATGATAATTAATCCAATTGAAAATAGAGAAGATTTAAATTATTTTAATTTTAATTGGAGTATCTTCTTTCTATTATGACAAATATATAAATAGAACTTTATTGATAATTTAAATATAGAATTAATGGAATTATTAACAGAATCCATCGCATTTTAAAAAAGATAAGAATCAATCTAACTCTTAATTAAGGAGATTTTTTTATTATATAATTATAAATATGATAATACGTGAAATTAACCGTTTCACGATCATTAAATTTTTTAGGTTTAATTAAATTTTAGAGACAATTTTCGTGATCTTATTATTCATACACCTGTAAAAATTCATTTATATCCTTACATAATGTAGGAGCTTTATCAAAATGTGTAAAGTCCACCGCAATTTGAGCTGCTGATTTATCAGGATTGACAATAATTAACTCTTCCAATTTATTTTTAGAAAAAACATCTAAAAAAAGCTTTTTAATTGAAAAATCAGTTTGAGAGAATGAATATCCAATTATTATAAGTTGTTTACATTGCTCAAGATATAATTTTGCTAAATTCCAAAGCTCTTTAAAAGGATTTTGTTGAATTAAATCATTTTTGTAAAGGACTGGAGTGATTATTAATGGATCTAACATCCAACCATTTAAATCAGGAGGTTCATTAATCCACCAAAACCCATTGATTAAAACAATTTGATTTATTAATTTTTGATCTTTATTTTTTGGTGTTGAATACTTATAAATAGGTAATACTTTAAACCAATTTAAAGAACCATGAAGTTTTAAAATTTTCCATTCGTATAATGCATTATCTGGTATATTATAAAACTTATTTCGATCAATATATATTGGAGTTCCTGATTGGTAAAGTTGTACTTTGTTAAATTTAATTCCATAACTTAAGGGGCGATTCCAATTAAAATGACTATAAGTTATTAATTCATTTGGGATTTTGCTTAATCTCTTCCTAAGATCAATATCATAAAAAGATTTAGGTATTTCTGATCTAGGCATAGAAACAAGTTCAATTAATGCTTCTAGAATACAGTCATAATTAAAAGTAATTATGTTTGGCTTTTTCCTCCAAATCAATTTAGTAAATACTCTTAAATCCTCCGATTTATAGCAATGTATTTCAAATTCTTTTAAAAATGAAGCCAAAAGATTTTTCAATTGAAAATTAATATTTACTAATTGTAAATGTTCTTTAGGGTTTGTGGCATAATCAATTTCATTAATTTTTAATTGAAGGAAAGTGAAAATATCTTCCAAATTAAAGGGATTTTTAAGAAGATCATCTTTAGATTTCTTCCAATGATCTTGGATAAAGGTATAAAGAGGTTTCAATTTCTCAAAGTAAGCTTTATCTGTAAATTTTTCACTTTTAAGGATTGTTTGAAAAAAATTATTAGCTAGAGGTGGTTTTAATCCATTCCAATCCTCAACAGATTGGTTGAATCCCGCTCCTAATAAAAATAAGGTATTAGTATTAGTCATAATTTTATTTTAATTCATATTTAATTTCATATCAACTTATGTTTAAAATTTGATTTTTAAAACTAAAATTTAATTTAAATCCATTTTTTTGTAAATTTTGAGTAGTTATATTGATCTATTATTTTAATAAGACTTTTCTCTGATAAATCAATATAACCTTTCACTTTTTCCGCTAATTTTTTTATCATTTTTGAAAAACTGATATATTTTTCTGCTGGATTCTCTTTATAGGAACAATTATAAGCTTTTGCTATACTTACATCCCAAAGGGGAAAGAATTTGGGAGCTAAAAGATGTAAAGCTTTAGCAGCAGAAACAGGACTTTTTTTAACTTTACCTTCATTAATTATAATTTTAGAAGCTTCAAGTAGTTCATTAAACAAATCTGTTATGCATTCATTATCAAGGTCTGAAAATGTTAATATATCCCTCTTTCTAAAATCCTCCAAGAGGTTTAAATTTTTTTTTATAAATCTCTCGATTTCATCAATATCTAGACTTGAATACCTATAGAAAGCTTGATTCCAGGTTAATAATAATACTCCAAGAGCATCAGCCATTTCAGTTGGATTCCCCCAAAAGTGGTTTATAAGAAATGATGATACTTTATACATTGAATCTCGTTTTTCATTATCTTCAAATTTTTTGATACCTTCTCGAAAATCATTTTCTTCTGGAATTTCCATTTTAATCATCTTAAATAATGCTTAAATTAAAAATTTCTTAAGTTTTTATATGTGAATCTATCTATCGTTTTAGATTTGCCCATAGCGATATCCCACATACTCTTAACATCCTCATCTGTCCAATATTTAAATCTTTTATTCCTGTAATGTTTAATCATCTCTAACCAATCTCCACTAACATCTTTTCTACAGCAAAACAATAGCGTATAGTAAAATCCTGATTTTGAAGCAATTTTTAATTTTTCGATCCTTCCGAATTTAATTTTTCTCAATTGTTCAACATATAAGTCGCTTAGTTCATTTCTCTTTGTATCAGGAGGGACTACTCTGCCAAAGAATCTTAGAACTTTTTTTGGATGTAGTTTTAAATTTCTAGCAATTCCTGCATCTTGAAAGGTTATAATTATATCCCCAAAATCATGAATCTCTTTAATATTTCTTATTGTTTCATAATAAATGTCCATTCCTTGATTATCAATAACCATTAAATAATTAAAAGATTCATCTTTCTTGCGAATCTCTTTTAAAATGTCTAAAACCCATTGATTTGAATCAATTTTATTTTTGTTAGTATTAATCTCTATATCAATATGATTTTGGATTGCGTTATTGAATGCTTTAAGTCTGTTATATAACACAGTTCTCTTATCTTGTTTAATATCATTGGAATAAATTTTGGAAAAACCATTATGCTTTTTATGAGATATTAATGCAGCACTTATTGATGTTCCTGGAAAAATAAATTGATCTTTCCCAGCCTGTTTAGTTACTTTATTCATGCCAAAGCTACTTAACAGATCAATAAAATATAATTTAATATACGATCTTTTTCCTAAAATAGTCAAATATTCATCAATATAATGTCTAAATACAATCTGTTTTGTAGCCATCCACCAGCCTGCTTTATCATTTTTTTTATAAAAATGATTAGGATTTGATAAAGAGAAATTAGGAATTTTTCTTAAAAAGTTAGAATCTTCTATTAAATTTTTAATATTTTCTAAGTGAAATTCAAATTTAGTTTGGTCACTCAATTCGGGAAACGACATAATATAAATTAGAATAATTCGTATATTTGAGGTTTTTATCTCTTATTATTTGCATAGATTAAATTAATATTTATTTTTTTAGATACTGGAAGATATGGAGTTAAATATACTATCCTTAATTCTTAGAAAAGAAGGATCATATTTTTTTGCGCGTTCTAATATTTTAAGTAAGTTTTCTTTGGAATTAATTTCTTTAATTGAGTCATAAATTATTTTATCTCTTAAATTTATATTTTTTCTGGAGATATAATTCATTTTACCGATCCAAATTGATTCTGTTACATATGGAATTAATGTATCAACTAAATCAAAAGGATTATTATCTAAATAGGGTTCAATTGAGATACTAGTTTTATATCCTTGGCTATAAGAAAATTTTAAAGCCTTAAATCTTTCCTCGAATTTTGGCGCTCCAGGCTCCCAAAACTTAAGTATTTCATTGTTTAATGAGGTAATAGTAAATCTAAATTGAATCTGGTCTTTAAATTTTTGAAATTCTATACAAATTTTTTTAATACAATCAAATTTTGGCTTAGTAGTTATTAAAATCTCGTTTTGAGATTCAAGTAATTTTCTTAAGACAGTTAAACAATTATCTAAACTTTCTCTCGTAATATCATGAGAAGTAGGAAACATAACTCGACCTTGTCGCTTATGATATCCCTTATCAATATATTTTTGGTTCGGTTCCATTATTTTCCATGTTTCTTCTGTCTTTCGATTAAAACGAATAGCCATTTTTTTTGCATAGCAATATCGGCAATTGTTTGAGCATCCAACATAACAGTTCACGTTACTATCGGCCCATTCTTTAGTTCCTAAAGTTATTTTTCGAGTTTTAGTCTCCATTATGTTTTATTTTTATTCTCAAATTATTTAAAAGAAAATTTAGTTAAAAATTGAAATACTTACCCGATTTTTTAAAATTGATAATATGTAGATATTCTCACTTTCATAATATATTCACTAATACTAGTGATAATTTTCTAATTATAATTTTCAAATTAAAACATACTGAATTAAATAAAATGAGTTATTTCACGGTGATTATAAGACAAATGTGGTTGATCCAGATTGATTTGGATTTTTCATTTTTAATTTATATCCAAGTTTTACCATTTCATTAATGAATAGTTCAGATCTAAAATAATTTTTTAATATTTGACCATGTCGATGTCCATGAATAATTTTAATTTCTCCGCCTTTTCTAATTCTGCATTCCTCAAGATGGTTAATTATTTCCTCTTTTGCATCCCATAATGTTAATCCATGCAAGTTACATGTAATATTTTTAGGGTTATAATAATCTTTTTCTATAATTTGTTCTATTTTGTCTGAATACTTTATTGCTTTATTTATTTTAGGCCAATCTGTCGGAGTTTTTTCTTTAAATTTATCCGTTATCCTTAGTGTTTTTCTTTTGTTTTTCATACTTTTCTTTTTTTGATCAAAAATATTCCACGATCTTGGATCTAATTTATTATATATTTTTTTTTCTTTAGTTTTTTTTAATTTTTCTTTAGTTTTTTTTAATTTTACATTATGTTTTGCAATCATATGTTGGTTAAGGTCTGTATCATTAACAAATTTTTTTTCACATTTAGGACATATTATTCCATGTTCAGCCCTCCTATGCTTTCGTAGTTTTTTTTTAGTAGCAAATTTTTCTTTGCAATTAGGACATATAAAATTTTGAATATTTTTATTTACTTTTTGTTGTTCTCTATTCTTTTCTTTATAACTGGAACGTTTTCTAGTAACTTTTATATCACCTCATAGAAAATTAAATAAACCATTTACCTTTATCAGTAATTTCAAAAACTCTTTCTTTTCCCTTTTTTTCACTCGAAATTTCAATTAAGCCTATCTCCCTCAAATTTTTGAGGTATCTCGAAATCATTCCTTTACTTAAACCAGTTTCTTTTATTATCTTCTTTTGTGATAGATTTTTAGAATTTATTAAAAATAAGAGATTTTTTAATGGCTCCGATAACGGAACAGGCAAATATATTTCGATAGGTTTTATAGGTTTGTTTAAATCAGAGTCTTTTGGGATATAATAAAAAATATCAATTAAATTCTCAACAGTGGCTAAAAAATATGCTGAGAATCTCCATAATTCTAATCCAGAAGTTGCATTAAAGTAAATCCTGTATTCTAATCTTTTTAGTTCTCTTGTCTTTTCTTTTATAATGTGTATAAATTCTAAAACATCTCTAGTCTTAATTCTAATTATCTCAATTTTTTTAATCAATTTAGGTTCCAATTTTCTTTTATCAGATAAACTATAGCTTGGAATTAATTCTTGTTTGAGTTTATTTGCCAAATCAATATATTCCTTCTGAGGGGTTGTTAAAATTATTAAATAATTCCAATCATAATATAATAGACCTTCTTTAATCCAGTCTGGATTCATTCCTAAAGGAGCAATATGACAAATTATGTTTTGCATTCTTCTCAAAAAAGTTTATTAATATAATAAACCTTTATAAAATTAATAAACTTAATTAATAAAAATTAATTATTTTTTAAAAATATTTCGTATTAATTATAAAAATAATAGAAGGAGGTATTCAATAATGGATTTACCAAAAATTATTTTTTCAAATCCTATTTCTAGAGATTTAAAGTCAAAAATTGAAGTGTCAAGTAGAGATTTTGTCGAATTGATCAAAAATGATAAATTAAATATCGTATTCAGTGCTTGTACGCCACATTATCCACAGCGAAAAGAAAATTTCTTATATACTGTTAAAGAAGGATTTTTTATTATTGCTAATAATAGAGAGTTGAAATATTTAGAACAATTCTATGAAATTCAAAAAGGTAATTTTCCTAGTTTTTACGCATATTTGGAAGCTATGTATTATAATATTGAAAATTATGAGAGTTATCAAGCTTTTAAAGAAAGTACATTTTGGAGTCATGAACTTGTTTATTATGATAATTTCTTAGACGCCAAAAAAAAAGGTTTTACTAATAAGCAGGAATATGAATACGCAAAAGTTCAAGGGATTAAAAATAAACAGGAATTAGATGATTATAGGAATTCAGGTATTTCTGTATATTCAGAATATTTAAACTTTAAAAAAGGGGGATTCAAAGACAAAAATGAGTTTGGTAAAGCAATAACGTTAGGTTTTCAAACTGCAGAAGAATATCATGAATTTCTTGCCAATCGATATAAATCTCGTTTAAATAAAATTAATGAGATTAATGAAGATTTAAATTCAGCATATGAATCAAATCGATTTGAAGAATTCATTAGATTAAAATTTCTATCAATTGAAAAAATGGCTGATTTATTATATTTAAAGTTATTTGAAAAAGAATTAACAAAAGAAAATGATTTGCAATTAGAAGATATTTTCAAAAAAATAGAAGAAAAATTAAATGAAAAATTCGTTGATTATGAAGAATTAAAAAATTGGCGAGTGATTCGGAATAAAATTGCACATGAACACTATAAAATAAATAAAGACAAAGTCGAAAGAAGTAAAAAGTTCTTTGATGGTTTATTTGACAAATCGATGAAACATTTTAAATCATTCATAGGGAATTAATTGTGATGTTATATAACATTATCTAGATATATATAATTTTAATATTTAGAATACAGTCTTATTATTTCTACTTAAGTTTTATAAAGAATTTATTCGATTATATAATTATAGAATCAAAACAAAACTTATATTTGAGCTCATGGCGGATTTCCTCAGTAAGCCTCCTTTAACTGCTACCGATGGAGAAAGATCATTTTATAGTCGGATTAAGCATGTTTTTATTGGGGAAAATCATGTAATTGGATATTTTGAGCCTGATATTGGTGGTCTCCATCCAGATTTTCTATTACTTTCGCCCAAGTATGGGATTATTATTGTAGAAATTAAGGATTATTCAGAAAAATATCTGAAAGCAATAAATAAATCAGGGAAATGGGAGAGATTAAAGGGTGATAAGTTACTTTTAATTGATAATCCTTTTGATCAATTGTATCAATATTGGCGTGTGATAAAAGACAGGGTAGATTATTGTCATTTTTCTGATGATATTAAAATCCCAATTATTAGGTTGGTTGTTTTTAGTAATATCTCGCAAAGTGGATATATTGCTGAAGAGCTTCGGAGAATTGTTCCAAGTAAAATCCATTTATGCTTCAAGGAAACTGTGAATAAAAATGTTAAATTTAAAGAATTTTTTAATGATATTATACCTTTAGATTTTAAGCTAACTAGTAAGCATTTTGAAATTCTGCGGACTAATATTATACCAACATGTCGTTTACCAGACTTGAAACAAGTTAATCTTTTAGAATACTTTTCATGTGAAGTGAAAGTAAAATTATTAGATCGTGAACAAGAAAAATTTGCAAGAGAATTAGGTGAAGGACACAGATTGATTTTTGGAGTTGCTGGAAGTGGAAAAACAGTGGCTTTGATTGCCCGTGCGAGAATTCTAGCCAAACGTCATCCCGATTGGAAGATTCTCATTTTATGTTATAACAGGCTCCTAGCAAAAATGATTTTTCATATGTTAAATCCACAAGATTATGATGCAGATATAACCATTAATACATTTCATGGATGGGCTAGGAGCTATATTTTAAATACTGATAATCATTTTGCTACTCAATATCAAAAAGCGGAGCAAGAAGCCGAGAAAAAGCAAGATATGACCGAATTTTTCCAAAAGTATGTACCTAAATTATTTTTATCAATGTTGGAATCTCAAGGTAACAATATTCTACAATATGATGCGATTTTAATTGATGAAGCTCAAGACTTCAAAAAAGAATGGTTTCTTCCAATAATGAAAGTATTAAATCCTGAAACCAACTCACTATTAGTCACCTGTGATGGTCTTCAAGGAATTTATGCACGAAAAAGATTTCATTGGTCTGATGTTGGAATACAAGCAAAAGGAAGGGTAAGAAGGTTTGATAAATCTTATCGGATTCCAATTGAAATTGGTATTTTAGCTCAAGAAGCTTTGCCAGAAAATCTAAAAAATATGCTAGATCAATTTGAAGGGTTTATTTCAACTAAAGATTTCATTGGTTCGCATGGAATTGTTGAAATTATGGTTTCTGAAACACGAAATAAAGAGTATATGAATTTAACCGATAAAATAACTCACCTTTTAAAATATCCTCAAGAAATTTTAATTCTTTTTAAATATAATATGGCTAAATTAAAGGATAAACATCCATTTCTTGAATCTTTAAGAAATTATAATATTGAATGGATAGACTTACAAAAATATAATTATAAATCACCTGGATTATTGATCGGGACATTATATGGAACTAAAGGTTTAGAATCTGATACGATTATAATTCCGGAATTAGATACCTATAATTCAGATAAAGATCGCCAATTACTTTATGTTGGAATGACACGTTCTCGTAAAAGGTTAATTTTAAGTGCTAATAAGTCTACTAAATTGATAAAGTCGTTAGAACCATATCAAACTTAAGATTCAATCTGGCAAATAGGACAAAGACGTGAACCAATTAAAATAAATCTATTTGTTGGTACAAATAATTTTGATTCAAAATAAGATTGTGCTAAATGTTCATTCTCAGAATAATCCTTTAATATAAATTCATTTGGAGCAAGTTCTACTGAATTAAACATTATCGAAAGTTCAGCTATTGGCTTACCACTATTATCATGAATAAAAACAGCAAGTTGCCCATTATCATAACGTTTGATACAGAGTATTCTTTCTGAAGTTATTTGATTGTTTATCATCTTTTTCATAAATTATTATAAAATCATTATTTATAAATAGAAAAAGTGTGTTTAGAAAATGATTTTTAATTAAGAATCGTGTATAAGAATCTTTTACTTTGATAGTAAAAGACAAAAATTTATTATGTTTTATAATAATGAATCTTTAGTTTTATTGTAATTTAAAGAATTATTGATATTTGCATTTTTTATTTATTAATTTCCATTTTAAAAATGGATTTATCATTTTTATTTGGTTTTAAATTCCAATATTTCTTTTTGTTTGTTTTTTAATTAGGGTTAATATTTCCTTAATAATAATATTTATAAAAATTAATGAATTTAGAAAAAATTGAACCAATCTTTAAATTTTAAATTAAATAACTGGAGGAAATTTATGGCATTCGAAATTGAAGTATTCATCATTTCAGTAATAACTTTAATCGGGACTATTATTTGGAATACCATCAATACAATTTTAAACATTAGAAATAATAAAAAGACAAAAATTCTATCATATTATCCCACAAAAAAACGTCTCTTTAAAGAATTGTACGTATTTATTAAGGATTTAACGGAAAGAATGGTATTTACAGAAACTAAACAAGAAAATAATTATACTACTTATTTTTTTAAAGTAAAAAAAAGAGATGGTATAGGTTATATTGATCCAGAAGAACAAAACATTCTACAAAATAGAATCATTCATTGTTTTGATGAGCTCAATGATGTTTGTGAAACTAAATATAAAACTGTAAGTAATACTCCTAAAGAAAAATTGGATACTTTATTTAAAATAGATGTACAAGTTTGTTATGATTCAATAACTATTCCTAATGATATGATCCCAGAAGATTTAGAAAAAGTTAAAGAGCTATTACTGAAACGTACAATAAAGCGAGCTGAGGAAAATAGTGTTATTCTAAGATAAATTTAATTGAATATCTTTAAAATCGATAATTTTTATATTTATTAAATTTTTCTCTCTTTATTAGAAGCTCAATTTATATCCTTTTCTTATTCCATAACAATCTCCATTCAAAATTCTATCTGGACAATATTCACAGCAAATATCTTTAATTTCTTCTTTAAATTTTATGATTCTACTAATTTGACAGATATAAATTAAAATTCTTAGAAAATATTCAATAATTTTATTCCAAGATTCAATATCCTCTAAAGGAACTTGATCATCTTTTCTATGAAAAATATCACCATAAAATAATCCATCAATTAATTCCATCGTTGTAAGTTTCTTTTCTTTTCTAATTTCTCCGTCTTCATCACAATTCCTTAAATGAACTCCACAAAATCTCTTGATAAAATGTTCAAAATTTTCTCTTATTTTTAGATATTTTTGATAATCCTCTGTTATCCCTAATGATTTTATATGTTTTCCAATCCTGTAGATTGAAATATCATCTTTTTGTAATATAAATTGTCTTAATAATGCAAAAGGATAAACTGATATTTCCTTGTTTGGTAATTTAGGTTGGATATGGCTTCCGATTGCAGTAGTAATACCATTTTCTTTTTTAACAATTTTAAATCTTTTAGATGTTGGAACATAATATTCTCTTAAAAATTGATAAAATTTAGTATTGAAAATGTCATATAGAGTATTTTTATATTTTTGAATTATATTTCTGCCCTTCTCTTTATTGATTAATTGTTTAGGAATTGTCATCTAATCATTTTTATTACTTTTAAGAATCTAATTTTATATCAGCTTCTTTACATCGTTCTTTGATATGTTGAAGAAAGCGTTCTTTAATTTCGATTTTTTCATTAGGTTTTCTATAACTGTAGTAATTATTTACTGGTTCTTCTATTAAAATATCGCTTCCAATCATTCCATAGTGAACTCTTAAACTAAATAGATTACTAGTGAGTTTAACTCCTTTAAAATCTCTCTGATATAAAGGTTCACTATTCATTTTAAGAATTTTCAAAATATCTTTTGATTCTATCTCAAATCCCAATAAATTTATTAAATCTGCATAGACTGTTTCAGAATCAATTTCTCTAGATAATGTTTTGAATAACTTCACGATATTTTTTTTTACTTTTTTCTCTTTTATAGACTTTTTAATATATTCAATCCAATACCAAGTCAGAATTGCGAATAATGTCGCAATAAAAGCTCCAATTGCATCTGCTATGATTTTCCACAGATCTAGTATAGTTTGAAACAACAACGATATTACCTTTAATTTTCTTTATTTGATATTTGAAGATGAATTTATAATTCATTCAAATAAAAAGAGAGTGACCTTTAAATTTATGATTTATTAATATGGAGTTAATATTTTGCTCGTTGTTGATATTTGATTGATATCAAATCTAGATCAAAATTAATTAATAAAATATATCAACTAATATAGATATATTATTCTGATTCTCTGAATACTAAAAATCCTTAGGTCTCCATTAAGACTTTTTAGTGAATACTTGATTACTTTAATATAAATTAATAATATATGGAAAAAAATCGTGATTTACAAGTCAACATTAAAAATCCTAAACTAAGAAAAGCATATTTAGATTATAAAAAGTATGAATTTAAAGTCTTGAAACTTAATGAGGAAAATTTTATTGATTTCTGTAAAACATGGATTAAATATGGTAAAGGAACTCAACTTGCGATATATAAGTCAAAGAGGATAATAAATGACTAAATCATATATCACACCTAAAGAAAAGGAAGGAAATATTTATAGCTCTTGGGAAGAGAGCCTAATTGCTCCTAAATTCACAATTAAAAATTTTGCAGATGAATTACATTATTATTTAAGAATATATATTAGAAAGAATAAACCATTATCAAAAATTTTGATGTTTTTGTTCCTTAATGCAACACAGAGAATTTTATATACATTTGGAATGTTTTTGATTAAAATTAAATCAAATTAATTGAAATGTAAGATTGAGTTAATGATTTAAATTTTAATGGAAAATTGAAATGAATAACCGTTTCACGAATATTTTGATTTTGACCAATATACTACTATATTACTACTAAATTAATTTCCCCTGAATATCAAGCAATATCAACAAAATAAAATCAAAAATTTTTAAAAACCCATCTTAATTTACATTGACGGGAACAAAAAAATCGTTTTATTGGTTCTTGGCATATATTAATATGATGATATTCCTTATTCCACTTACTGCCCACGATGCTTTTAC
>JAUWGH010000005.1 GCA_030606485.1 Promethearchaeota archaeon
TTTATATAACTCTTTAATATCATCTCTAATTAATTGATTTGATAAATCTATTATATTCTTGTTGTTATTTCGATTCACTTTACCTTTAAATCTCTCCGTAGCAAAATTATATAAGCTTTCAAAATCCATTTTACTTAAAATGTTACCTCTATAAAACCATAAGGAATTCCAACCTTCATCTTCTTTTAACACATCTTCGATATCTTTACATCTAAATAAAAATTTAATAACTTCATCATATCGAGTCATTGTTCTGAAGGATCTGGTTGAATGTTCTTCTAAATTAAATAATATATTTAAAATGGTAAGCACAGAATAAGCGATTAATCCGATAAAGATAATCCATTTTCCTTTATCATCCAAAAAACCAAAAAATACAGACGAAATAGCACCTAAAATAATCATTATCGTGAAATTCATTTCAAGAAATATTTTTTTCTGATTTTCATAATGATCCACTCTACTAACCCCATAAGTAATATAATTTTGTAATCTATTGCTAAGTTTTCTTTTATGTTCAAATACTAAAGATTCAAACATTTCTTTTGGATCTTTATCATTTTGATTTTTATTCATAATAGAAGATCAGATTTTTGATAATTTTCAAAAATTTTCCAATTTATTTTCTAAAATTCCTATTAATTTTTCAAAGTTACTTACAATTTCTTTTACACAATTTGGACATTGCATAAATAACTTATTTTTCTTAAATTCTTTTGGTTTAATTATTTTCCAAATTAACCTTCTTTTATCTCATTTAACTCTTAATTTTTCCTTCTTAAATTTCATTTTCTTTAATTTTGCTTTATTAATAAATACTAATATTTTGTTAGATTATAATTTATCTTTTAGTTGAAGAATGAAATTTTTTGAAAATATATAAAATCTCTATATCAAAAAAATCATAAAATTTAATACAGAATTATCCGATTGAAAATTGATATTATAAGGACAAAAATCTTAAATTTCCTAAGATATCTTAGAACTTTTCATATAAAAATCAATTTTTCACAAACTTTTTTATCCTGCATAAATTTTAAGATCTCAAATAAAAAAATTTAATCTTGTACCAAGAGATATAAAAAAATATTACCCCAGTAATAATTTTATAATTAAACAAATAATTAAACAAAGAGACTAAATTATTCTCGGTTAAGGAAAATTCAGTTAAGCTTATTCGATTCGAGCATCTTCCAATCTCAATTTAAGATATAGAATTCAATAAAATTAGCAATTTAGAAGCTTTTTGTTTGTGGGAAAATTATTTGTTATAATAATTAATACTAAAAACTATACTATTACCAATTACCCTGGTGAAATATACAAAAATATTTTAAATTATTTGAATTCTTGCGAAAAACTTGTTAAAATTAAAGAACTTTCAGAAATGATTACAAAGTTTCAAAAGGCAAGTGATCACTTAAAAAATTCTAATTGGGAGAGCCTTTTTGGAAATGGAAGAATATGAATTTTTTTTATACCTTTACTGCATTAGTGGTACAATCCGAAGTAAGACCGTGAAACCCAATTCAAGATAAATAACTCCCAGAATTGATTCAACTAAGGTGCCTTTTTCATGCGTGATGGTTTCAGGTTTAATGTCATATTTAGTAGTGGTCTTTAACCGATTAAGCCTGCAACTATATAATCCCCATTCATCACAGTATTTTGCCAAATTTTGATTAGAAGCAACTTCCTTTCGCTTTTCAGTAAGCCTCCCCGTTTTTGACAAGGAAGAATCCCATATTAGTTGAATAATAGCTAAATCAAGAGCAGCATCTCCTACCAGAGCGAGAACCTCTGCGGCATCACCAGAACTCGCTAATTCTACCAATTCTTCTTCATTCAGAGGGCGATTAGGATCATCTTTAAAATATGTGTTCAAATCCTTAAAAATATTCCTGATGCTCGGTCGTGAAAGGGCAAACATTATTAATTCAGGAGTAGTGAATTGCAACCTGAACGATTCTTCCAATTTAGGTATGATGATCCTATCTATTTTTTCCATTTGCTCCAGAAGATGATTTAATTCGTTTAAATATCCCTGTAATTTATCATGAATCTTCGTGTGATCATCAGGGAAGGAACTTTTCTCCTTTTGCATATAATCTCTAAGTATTTGAGTTTTCTTTACTAATCCAATTGCATTCCATTTTAGTTTTTCTTGCATGAAAATACCAGGATTCCGTTTTGATAATAATATGAAAAATCAGTAATAAATATACTTATTACATCTTATAGAGATTTTATGAGAGATTTCACTCAATGTAGAGATAATCTCTACATCTTATAGAGATAATATATGCCTTATTACACATTATACTATTGGAAATCCCTTTTTTCAACCACCTATTACCACACCCCTTTCTATAATAGAAGATGATATGCTTGATCTTAGGGTAATTTGATCATTTCCAAATAACAATAAATAAAAATAATGATTATTTGAATATATCCCAGAACTCTTCAGGTATTTGATAACTTCCTGGAAAAAATTTTATAACATCTTCTGGTTTCCATTTAGATCCTGCGTAAAATAATCCAGTCAATTTTTTCAAGTATTTGGCAGAATGTTGGTGCATGAAAGCAGCTGGATTAATTCCAGAGCATTTTCTAGTGTGCCTCCTTAACATGTAGGCAATTGCATCGGCTATCTGCACACCTTTATGGATTTTAGAATCACCAATAAATGGGGTTTCAATGACATTCTCAGGAATGTCACTCCCTCCAGTCCCATATAACATATATTCTTCAATCTCCTTTCTACGTTTATTATCATCTGCATTCCCCTCAGTATTCATCACGATCAAGACGAATTTTTTAAAAAATCGTGAATGAGTTAAAAATCACAGCCGATAAAGGAAACCAAAAGGATTAAAACTATAAGGATTCGTAGGAAATTACCTTACAAAAGTTATCTGATCCACAACCGTCCCAACCTTGAATAGTATCTTGGTTTTTAAGTCTAATAGAAATATCTCTTTCGATCGGATTAAGATTCTGAAGGTTTTTTTTAAACATCATTTTTTCAAAATTGCAGAAAAAAGGAAGAAATTTTTTGAAGATTTACCTAAAAAATTGGAAGAGAGCAATATCAAATCATTTTACTATTTCCTGAATTTAATTCCAATATTAGTTGTGCAGAAGGGAAGAAAAAAAGATTAAAAAGGGGAGAAGGTGAGAACATTTTAATACGAATATTTAAATAAAAAAAACCAATTTACATTTGTGTTTAAAGATTTTTAACATAAATTAGAAAAATCAAATTGATTAAAGAAAATCCAGAAAGTGATTAAATATAGGCATAAAAAAGATAATTATTGTAATTACTTGCATATTTATAATCACATTATTAGGGATTTTTATAATATTTATGATACCGGGACCTTCTGATGAAGGATATAGATTTCCTTTGAAAGCAGGAAGTGGTACATATCTCAGTGTAAAGATTTATAATGACGACATGTGGGATAACATTATGGGTCAAGATATTAATCCCAATGATATCTTTGGAGGAGAAGCTGATAAAGTTAATTCTACTTGTAAATATATAATAAAAAGCTGGGTTAATAATACATTAGATATATTTGATATAGTTGAAATATTAGTAGGTAAAACATACGATGAGATAGAAAAAATTAATTATAGGGATACTTTTGATTTAAAAGGTGAATGGGATGTATGGATGGTTACTAAAGATTTATGGGACTACACTACCGATAATTTAACTACAAATCCAGATAAAGAGGCTGAAAAATTTCCAATTTTTATAGATCCAGAAGATTTCTCGGATATTCTGAAAGAATTTGAAAACCTTAATGATGCATATAACGCAAAATTATTTGTATATCAAATGGTTATGAAAGGGATACCAATTGGGTGCCCAATTAATAAATATCTGGAAACGATGGTCAATGAACTTGATTCAAATGATATTGAATTATTAATTAATGAACAAACAGATGATGTTCTAGGATTGATTATATCAGATAGAAAGGTAGAGCCATACTACATTAAAGCATTTTATGATGATGATGGAATGCTCTTTAAGTTAACATTTGAAGATGAGAATTTTAATGTTTTTTATCAACAAAGTATTCCTTTATACTTAATATTTGGTTATGAAACATCTTTTTTATTGATTTTCTCGATTATCTCTATTCTTGGAATTATTTATATTATATATAAAAAAAAAAAATAAATTCAAATACCTATGATTTATAGAGACCAAAAATTAAATAAACGTCTTATTATAATAAGTTCAATTCTAATTCCATTCGTGACCTTATTTTCTACTTTAATAAATTGGCAACTGGGAGAAGGACAACGGTATGTTCAGGAATTAAGAGAAAAGATCGATAATTGTGAAAAATTGAACTGGGATTCTTCCTACGTACATTATAACTTAGAATCATTGGATTGGTACGTAGCGTCGATAGTCGCTGATAATTTAATGACTGAAAATGAAGCAAACAATACCATAAACAAATTTATTTTGGAAAATTTAAAAAAGGTTCTTGAAATTGAAGGTAAGAGTGAAATAGATGAATTTGAAATTTTTAAAGATAAACCTGAATTAATTAACAAATTTTATATTATTGATCTCTATGATGAAGATCATTTCTCATACACTTATACATATAACTTATTATTAGAGAGATATGGCGAGAATAATGAACTTTTTTTATTGATGTTTAATATCAGGTTGATGACTGATTTGGTTGATGAAGTAGAATTTTACAATGTTAAACTATTAGAAATTTCTGCGACGATGTTAATTTTAACAATAGCACTATTAGCATCTATAATAGCATTATTAAGTACAGAAGAAGAACCGTCAAAAAACAAAGAACAGAGAAAAGAAAACAATTTTCGCCGAATTTTGTCCCTTATTCTTTTCGTTATGAGCTTATGCTTTATTTTAATAAGTCTTTATTTATCAAATTTACTAATAGTTTTAATTATTTTTATAATTGCACTAATTATTCTTATGGGTATACCAAAAGCTGCCCAAATGAGAAAGAATAAAAATAAGCATACAAAAAGTTAAAATCTTTACACGAGATAAAGAACGGGAAATCAATTGAAGATCTTCAATCAGAGTATAACATATCATATAGCACTCTTAATAGACGTATAAAAAAGATACTCGGAAAATTTGGGGTGTATCGCTATACAGACGCGAGAAAATTCCTACAAGATAAAGATATCGATGAAATAATGGAGGAAATCAACAAATAGGTATTATTCAATTTCGGATTTGAAAGATAAGATAATTGAAAAAAGAGGAGAACAAGTATTTAATCTGATTTTTGAAGATTTGGGCAGAAATCGTTATTTTATTAATATAAATATCATCCTAACATTAGATTTTTAGATTTGGTATTATGCAATAAAACTTGCTTTATTATTGATGTATTTGATTTTTGTGATAAAACCAGTAGATCCTTGGGAAGAAAAAAAAAAATGTAAATGCGATTGGCAGAGGATAACTAACTCGTTTTCTTTAAACTCTCACATTGATGGATAAAATAAATCTAAGTTTCCTTAATCTTTTTCTTACTTCAGAATAATATCACTATTTTCAAAGAAATAATATTTATCTTCAAAAGATCTTAGAATTTCAGGTTCTCCAAGTTTTAATACGATTAATTTCTTCAGAGTACGATTTAGTAATGATTTTATCATGGTTATTATCGATTCTTCATTTTTGAAATGATACTTTTCTTTTAATTTATGAATATTTTTCTTCCAATTTCCACCATGTATAATCTTGCTTCTAAGAGTGTAAAGGTCTTTTATTATATTATTAATTTTTTTGAATTCATCCCAATCTGATGATATGAATAAAGCTCCATTTAAACTTAGGCGAAATTTTAATTCAGTTAAAATTTTTCTTGTAAAAAGTAGTTCAAAAATTATAAAAGCATCTAAAACTATATCGGGAAAATAATCTCTATTATGGACTTGATGATAACGATATGTTAGAATTTCAAATTGATTATCTAAGAATATCCTACTTTTTTGAACTTTAGAATAGAGTTTAATCACTTTATTTATATCTATTTCATCTAAATGTACAATCCTTCTAATTAATTTTTTAAATCTATCAAATTTATGAATATTAGGAATGAACCACCAAGGATATTCGACTATAAAACCCTCATATTTGAAATCCTTTTCAAGAAGGTACATTGTTTGAATCATTTCATTGAATTTTTTCATTTTACTTCTGAATTCTTGTTGTAATAACACAAAATCGTTATCATCCAATTGAAATCGTTCACTCAGCTTAAATGAAATATTAGTATTATAAATTAAGTAGACTCTCATAGGACTTACTTCATTTGAATTAATTCTTTTATCAAATGGAAAATAAGAGAGAATATAGTTTTTATAAATACGTTTAGCATTTGGTAATTTTTCGATTTTCAAATGAGGTCTACCAGAAATTAAAAAGAATTTATCATCAATTTGATAAATCCCAATTTTAGCAAAAATAGGAAGATAACTAATTATTTTTATTGGTATTTTTGATGTTTCAAGAGATTTTTGCCATTGATTTAATAAATTTTTTACTATTAATACTATATCCTTTGAATCTAGTAAGAACTGTTTAAAAATTCCATAATATAATAGAAAAAACAAAAATAAAGGTTCAAATGTTGGCTGTCCCCATATATTATTATATAAAAAGAGGTAGGTTTGAGTAAAATACTGTTCATTACCCGCAACGAATAATCTTTCGAATATTAATAATCTCTCTTTTAGTTCGACTGAAGAACCTTTTTTATTATCCGAAGAATCTATATTAAAACAATATTTGTTGAGTAATTCTATAAAATAGTCAAAACTAAGAGAAAAAAATGATATTCCTCTGTTAATATATTTGAAAATTTCTTTCAGATCTTCTTCATTGTTTGAAATCCCCTTTTCTAAAGAATGAATGTCATTTTCAATATATTGAACGAAATTTTCAATATCTTCATCAATCAAGTTAAAAAGCCGTTTTAATATTCAATTTTTAGGATTTTATTACTAATTAAATTTTTGAATTCCTTTAATATTGTCCTAATAAAAATTTTATAAATTATAATTTTAATTTTTTTTATTATTCATATCGATTAATTCTTCTCCATTATACCATAAAACATTCTGCCTTTCGTACATTGCAAATAAACTTCCAAAAACATAAGGTTAAAAAAATGTTAGTCACTTTTATATTTTCCATTTTCATCATAGTTTAAGGAATACGGTTGCCCACAAGCATTCCAGAGAGCATCAAAACAAGGTTTTAATGCACGATCTATTTCTATATCATAATGTTCAATTTTTATACTTGGTAACATTACATTTTCTCTATCAATTAAATCACTCTTGGCTTTAATTAATTTAAATTGGAATTCTAAAGGGATATAATAATTCTTTACACTAATGAAAGAGAGAAAAACATAAATTGGAAGTTGAACATTTAATGCCTTCAATGCTTTAAAGTATTTTTGTATTACATTAATTAGAACTTTTTCTATGTATGTGATATTTAGAATATAATCGGGACCGTTTTTTTTTTCTGTAGGATTAATTAAATAACAATCGACGGCTTCAATAATACCATTACGATACAATTGCACATAACTATGTGGGTTTGTTTTTTCATCTTCATACCAGTGAATGAATCCATCTAAATTCATTCTCCATTTCTTATACCCATATCTCTGTATTGGAAAAATATAGCGTTGGAGAATGTCTGAATAAGAATCTAATGGAATATTAAGTGATTGTGTTAAGGAATTTATAGGAATCATTTGAAGGACAATTCTTGTTAAATTAGCCACATTTAATTGTGCTTTACCTTCGATAATTTTTGATAATCTTTCCATTCTATAATCTTCTAATTTCTGGTCAAGTCTATATGATAAATTAAATGCTAATTTTATTTCACTATTTGACATTGGGGTTGAAGTAAATTCAGTACGTATATAATATCTCTTTTTCTTTTTAGCTTGATGTAATATTGGGTATTTTCTGGGAATATATACTATAAAAACTTGTCCCTTAGTACTATTTATATTTACATCTACAGGGAGAATTCTAACCTCTAAAGGAGGATCAATCCCATTTTTAGAAATTTGGTCTATCCTTTCTCGTATATCTTTTTCATTTATAGGAATAATTTCTTTAGGTTTATGATCTTCTTCTTTAATTCCATAAATAATATTCCCGCCATCTCCATTAGCAAATGAAGAAATATCTTTTGCAACTTCTGCATTATTATGAACCACCTTTTCTTTATAATCTAAATGTAGATTTTCTTCTATTCCATTCTTAATTAAAGATTCTAAAAACTCTTGATTAATTTCATTGAATTTTTCAGGTGTAATTAACATTTATACTAACTTATAATGATAATCTAATTATTTAATAAAAATAATAAATTTGAAATCTATAAATTTTGTTTTTGACTTATAATTAAATTTTCTACAAATTCACTTAGATTAAAAAAAATAAACTTATTCAGGTTAATAAGTGACCAAATTCCAACTTATCAAACACAATAAGCACGAATATATCAATTTATAGATTTCAATAGGGGTAATGATATTTTATGAAGAACTATGAGGTTTATAACTCAATTCGGGGTAAGTTTTAACTAATACTTCATCAAATTTCATTACTACTTGAAGTACAATTTCCCAAGCTTTATTTTTTATTTCTTTAGTAATTTGTAATTTATCCCCTAATCCTAGTTTCAAACTAGGTTCTTGAACTTTTTTAAGAAAACTCCGGGTTATCGTTCCATCTCCATGAGCAAATAAATTTCTTAACTGCTTAAAATCGTTAAGAGCCATTATTTCATCTTCGGTAATTCCATGTCTTAAACCTAGTTTTTCTCTAACAAATTTCTCGAATATATCTGAAAAATTAGTGCGAAATTGTTTTAGAGCTATTTCCTCTGCTTTTTCATCGAGTATTAAATCAAAATCTTTATTATTTTCAAGAATTTTTTGAATAGTTAGTGTATTTTCTTTTAATATATCTGGTTCAATCATTAAAACAGATTTAAAACACTTAAAAAAATATTGTTCCATCTGAGAATAAACAAATAATATGTAGTGTTGATTTTGAAATTCTTTAAAATCTAAAGGAGTTTCTTGGCCTTCTTTATACCATCCTACAACTAATTCAACATCCTTCTTACCTCTTACACCTTCCAATTCTTTAATTATATATCCATAAGCCTCTTCTAATTTCTCGAAATCCTCTTTTAGATGGTTTTCCACAAACCACTGCAACGATACAAAATGCTCATATCTATCTAAAAACTCAAAAAAAATTTTTGAAGGTGGCAAAAAGCTTTTAGATTTAACCATATTTTTTATTACCTTATTTAAAATTTGATATTTTAAGATTTTATATTCGAGAAAAAAAAAATACTATTCTATTTAATAAATCTAACTCTATCGATATTAAAAGTATATTCAAATCTTCACTTCATTTTTTAGTGATTAAGATAATTCATTATCTAAATATGCTCCAAAAACTATTAGGAACTTGTGTATTAGTTGGAAAGAATTTAATAGTATTAGATCCTAAATTTGGGTATTTATAGAATCTAGGAGCAATAAATTTCATAAGATCAGTAGAGTATTGATGAAAAAATGCTTTAGGATTTAGACCATATACTTTTCGTGTATACCACCGAATTAAATATACCACTGCATCAGCAATTTGTACACCATTACGAAGTTCCGAACTTACTATAAACGGTGTGTTTATTATTTGTTCAGGATATTCCTCCCATCCATGACCAGTTCCTCGAGTCATAAATTCAACAATTTGGTTACGTTTCTCATTATCAGTCTTCATATCTACCGAATCCATCACTAATAATCCGAATTCATCAGAACCATCTTCTCTTACATAACGATTTATTCTTTCCACTAAGAGTTCAAATGCCCATTTGGAAAGATCGCTATGATAGAGTTTATAAAAATCTTCTTTTATTATTATTACAGCCATTATTTTTATAAACAACCCTGAAATTAACATATAAATCTTATTAACAACTTCATACCACTTTTTATCATCATTTCTTAAACTTTTATAATATCCCCTTTTATTATTGATATGATCCATGTGAATTTCAAATTTATGAGGAATATCGTCAGAATCATTTTTGCTTTTAATTAATTGCCAAATCTCTTGTTTAACCTTAGTGCTTTCGGTATTTAAATAATTCAACCCTTTTTCTTGCATAACAACCGCAGCAAGAACGAAAACTTTATTATTTACATCTTTAGGATCTGGAGTTCCCGATTCATCAATATAAGCAAAATACATAAGAATAAATCAATATTTTTAATATTTGATGTACTGATAAGGATACTATTATTAATTATCAATTAACAAATAAATTCCTTATGATTTTGATGACATTCCAAATATAATAATAAACGATCTTAAATTTCTAATTAAGCTAAATATAAGTTTAAAGTCACAAGAGAATTTTGCTTACAAAATCAAATTGAAGGAATAACTTGGTTTAACGGAATTATAGAAGTTTTAATACATTTAGTTAAAGAAAAAATGACTGAGCCAAACACTACAACCTATAAAAGAGACTGCAAAGATCGAATCTATTAGAAGATATAGAAGGTTGTCTTAACAAATTTTTTCCAATTATAAGCCTCAAAAAAGTAATCCGAAAAGTAAAGGCTGATCAAGAGATAAGGCACTATATGATGAAATTAAAAGTAGCTAGCAATTATATATAATCTTAATTTTATAGAGATATTGAAGAAATTATGAGTGAAAAAAATCTAGAATTAGCAAAAAAAATTTTACAGCAAGATGTTAGTGCTAGTATTCATTTTTTTGAGAAAAACGATTTCATCTCAATGAATATTGCTGCTAATCGATATTTAGAGAATTGCATAATATTTGATGATTATAGATTATGTCTTTCGGGTGTTTTTATTAAAGATATGGCTAATGATTATATTGGTATAATTAAACACCCTGATAAATCAAAGAAAATCAATTCAGCTAAAGCAATTGGAAAAATCTTTATCTCAAAGATTAAAGAATATTTTAAAGATTTGAAAGAAGAAAAATTATGGGAAGAATTTCACAAATATAATCTTAACATTAATGATTTTTTACGAGACGAAATGGATGCCCATTATCGTCGAAATCTTTCATTTTCATCTCAATCTTTCAAATTCTTATTAAATTATCTTAAAAATAATATCAGTTATTTATATGTAATTAATAATAGATTTCTTGAAGGTATTAGTTCTATTATGGTTAGAGTTATTAGAAATCATTCATTTACCATAAATGAATTGAAGATTTACTTATATATTAAATTTCTCGATTTATTATATCAATACCTTTATTATGAAAATTTTAAGAATGATAGTTTAGATATTGAGAATATAAAAAAGGAATTACCTATATATCTTGAATATATTAAATCAATAAATGAAGAAAAGGATATTGATGTTATCAATTTTGATAAAAGTTTGTGGCAAATAGTAAAAAAATGGAGAGAAATGTATATTTTTTATAGAAATATTCCAAGACAAACTAAAGAAGTATTAATTCCTGTAGAAATGAAGAAAGATAAAAAAAATGAACAATAATAATTAATAAATAAAAAAAATGAGCGATAATATTTTTTATCAGGATGCATCATCAGATATAAACGCTGAAGTAATATTACCAAATAAATCAAATTTTAATGAAATTCAAAGTACTTCAGCAATTTCTATAACTAAGGATGTTTCAATTATAAAAAATGATGATTCATCTTCTCAAAAAGTTGTAATTATCGATTCTGACGACTCCCTAAAATTTAAAGAATCATTGATATTGAAATATGCACCTAAAATCTCGTTTGATAAGGATATTAAAGAAGAAATGTATCGAAATATTTCATTTAGGAAATTCATTAGTGAAATAGAAAATGGATTGTTTATATTCACAGAAATGCATAATATTTCGTTTGATGCAAAAATTTATTTTCAACAAGATTGGGAAGTTAAGGATTTAAAAACTATAATTCTTAAAATAAAGTTTCATAACATTCAATTTGAGGCGGAGTTATGGTTATGGGAAGAACTTTCTCACTTTATAAGAAAAATGTCGAAAATGGCTAAATTTTATGTTAATTCTAAAGAAGAAATTATAGATTTTGAGAATTATAATAAATTATTTTATATTGAAGTTGATTTAACATAGGTGATATCTTTAACTAACAGCTTTAATCCAGAAATTTTTCTAGATATTGCAAAAAAATTGTTAAACATAACAAAATTAGATGAAAAAGGAAGATTTAGAACATCTATAAGTAGAGCTTATTATTCAGCTTTTCTATTAACTAGAACGAGATTAGAAAGGAAAGGAATAAATTTTGGAACGGAGGCTCAGCACAAAGAAGTTAGAGAATACTTAAAAACGATTCACATGGATTATATGGCAGATCAATTGAAAACATTAGCGAATTGTAGAGTAGATGCAGATTATTATCTTGTTGATTCAATTAATAAATCAGTTAACAGATCACTCTGCAATAAATGTATCAAAATTGCGGAAACGATTATCGGAAAAATAGAAGATATAAGAATTAAATAATAAATTATTAAAATGTTAAAACGTAGTTTATGCGTTTTTATACTATTTTCTTAATAAATCATTGAATTTTTAGATTTTTTACTTATTTCTATAAGTTGCAGTTATTTTTCTAAATTATAATTTTCAAAAAGATTTTATTTATTTTATATGAATTAACCGATGAATTGAAAGAAAAAAACAGAAAACCACTGCGAGAAAAACATCTCCTCAGCATATTCCTAAATTTATAATACAAGCACCCCCCGATGGCATTCCTTATACATTTTCTAATAAGAAAGTTGAAATTGCTGTTACAAAAATAATCCATGGAATGGCAGTTACGAATAGAGGAGCGCTTAGAAACCCAGAATCTTTAGATTTCCACGAAAAAATGAGAGAACAACTTCAAAACAGGTATCTTTTTCTATTTTTTTATTTACTTTCTATAAATAAAAATAGTAATTATATTGATTTTATTCAGATTTTAATTTCTTAACTAAATTAATTGCAATCATTATTATTCTATCGCTTAAATAGGGTTTTTCTGTTTTCGTGAATTTAATTAAATCATCATCCAATAATTTAGGGTTATTATCTTTGAAGTATAAAATCGTTGAAATTGCTTGTAGTAAATCGGTTTTATATTTGAAATAAATGGGATGTAAAAAGATATTTTCTCGTATCTTATCCAAGATTTTGGTTTCATATTCTGTAAGCTTCATGTTTGTTTTTAAAGACATAATTAACTCTGGATTATTGTAATAATCATCAGTTAATTGAGGACAATATGGTCCTTTCTTATAAAGTCCAAAATTATATTTCATTTTAACTCCTAGTGATTGAGATATAAAAGTTATTTTTTGAATCATAAGTCTATCTCTAAAATTCTCATCGAATGTAGGATTATTCAAATGAAGTTTTAAATATTTAAAAATAGGAATAAGTTTTTCATAATCATTTACCATTTTTTTTTAATCCACCATTTCTTTTAAAAAATCTATCCATTCAATAATTTTCTTCAAATTATTTTTTCCCAATTCATTAATCATAAAAATATGTAGCCTTTTTTGGTCAAGTTCAACTTTTATCTTTTTTATATATCCCATTTCAAGTAAAAAATCAAGATTTGACTGCAATTTTCCATCAGATATGTTTACAAATGTTTTTAATTCCCTAAATTGGAGTCCATCTTTATAAAAGCTGATAAGAAATAGAAGAATACATCTTGTTAAGTTAAATGCCTTAGAATTTATTTTTTTTGAATTTTCAATTAGACTTTCGATGATATTATCTGAAACAATATTCATATTTCTATATATAATTTAAAATTTAAATTATTTAAACTATTTGTTTAACTTTGAAAACAAAAGTAAAATCCAAAGTTATATGAATAATGATTTTCTATTGTATAATAAATATAATTTAAAAATTATATTATTGAATTTTATGAAATTTCTATTATTAAATAAAACCAAATAAAAGGTGAATTTTTATCGGTAAACATCAAAATATAAAAGCAATAAGAAAGATAGAAAAAAGATTAGGTGCAAAAGAAAGATCTCAAGGTGTTGACTTTGTCGTTGGTGGCAATGCTTATGAATTTGCAGAAACTAAAGAAGATATTAGATCATCAATTGGACAACTAAATAAGAGTAGAGTTCCTTGCTCGAAAAAATTAATCATCCCAAACAATTTGGATAAATATGCTAGAGAAGTAACTCAAGGAACTGGAATTGGAATTGAAAATATATCAGGTAAAGTATTAAAAAGATCCAGAAGAAAATAGCAGTTAAATGTATTGTCTCTATTAGGATGAGTATAATAAGGTCTTGTACAAACCCAATTTCTTCAAAATAATTGATGAATATAAATTTAATTATATAAATTTTAGGTTAGTCATTTGAAAGAAATAAAAAAATTTCTTCAATGTAATTAATTAACTCTGCTTTAGATAATTTTTCTAATTCTTTATTCAACTGCCTTAATCTATTATAAACTTCTTATATGATAAGTACAATAATAAAAATTTTTAAAAAGATTTGGTGAAATCTTCAATTCTCTCCATAGCGATTTTGAGATTTTTCATAGAAGTAGCATAAGAAATCCTTAATTTATCATCGGAAAAGCTTCCAAAAATAGAACCTGGAACTATTGCCACTCCTTTTTCTTCAATAATTTTCTTTGAGAAATCATCTGAAGAAATTTTAAAATTTGAGATTCCAGGCATTATATAAAAAGCACCTTTCGGCTTCACCACATCAAACCCCATTTCACTTAATCTTTTATAGCAAAATAACCTTCGAGTATTATAATCTTTTAAGATTTTTTCAAAGAATTGTATATCCATTTTTAAAGCCGCGATAAAACCGAACTGGGCGGCATGGTTTGTACCAGCGACAGTATATTGTTGATATTTTTCCATAAGTTCAATAATATGTGTAGGTGCTGCGACGTACCCCAAACGGATTCCTGTCGCTGAAAATAACTTTGACATGGCATTAAGTGTTATTGTTCTTTCTTGCATTCCATTTAATGATGCAGGACTAATATGAATTGCATTATCATACAGATAATTTTCATAAACCTCATCGCATATTAGATATAAATCGTTTTCAATAACAATATCAACAATAGTTTCAATCTCTTTTTTTGTTAAAACATAACCGGTAGGGTTATTGGGAGAATTAATAAGAATCGCTTTTGTTTTATCTGTAATCTTATCCTTTATATCATCAATATTGGGACTGAAATCTTCCTTTCTCTTGGACTCAATCACTTTAATCCCGTAAAATATGCCACAATAGAAATAAGAAATGAAATTAGGCGAACTCAAAATTAATTCATCGCCCGGATTAAATAGAGTAGCAAATGAAAAGGTGATTGCTTGAGATCCACCATTAGTCACAATTACATTATCAGGTCCAACATCTAAATTATTTACCCTTTTTAGTTTTTTAGCAATTAATTCGATTAACTCAGGTTGCCCTCGAGTGGGAGCATACATTGTGATTCCATCCTCTAATGCTTTTATATTTGCCTTGATAATTGGTTCTGGTGTCCTAAAATCAGGTTGCCCTATTCCCAGACTAATGACATCTTTTCTGCCGGCTGCGATGTTAAACAATTCCCGTATCTGAGATCTGGGGGCTAAGTTTACTTTTTTGGATAATTCTTTCATTAAACATCAAAATAATTTTAATTTAATAATCGATTTTTAAAATCATACAAAAATACACAATCTCAATATAATTTCTCGCTATTAGAGATTATTTTTATAATACAAAAAACGTTTTTTTAAATATTAATTTTCTTAACATCTTTTGGAGAATTTAAATTCGAATTTAATTTCAAAATGAGATTGTCAGATTAGGAAATGCAATATATGGAAAAAGAGAATTTGAAGAAAACTCAGTTTCTTTTGAAATGAATTGACAATTTTTTATCATTTCTAAGACATTTCCGCTTACATTTCCACCTTTTATTGGATTCGAGAATCTACCATTTTTAATGAAATATCCATTTCTTATTTCAGCTCCAAAAGAACCTGAAAATTCATCTGGTTCTAGCCATGAACATTTTTCAATATAATAACCTTCTTTCACATTTGAAATCATTTCCTCTAAAGAAATATCACCTGGCAAAATTTGAAGATTTGTGTTTCCGTTAGTAATTGAACCATTCTCTGTCCTTATGCCATTTCCAGTTGATATTGTGTCCCCTAAAATCGCATATTTTTGATCAAATAAACGTTTTTTAAAAATTCCATTCTCAATTATTTCGTTTTTCTGTTGAGCGTTTCCTTCTCCGTCCCAAGCATTTGTTAGTAACCCTCCCTCAAGTAACCCGTTGTCAATAATAGTAAAATTGTCGGATGCAACTTTCTCATTTAAATTAAATTTAGAAACTTTTTCGTGAAAAGCTTTTCCCAATGCCTGAAAACCAACAACGGGATTAATCGCATCTTTTAAAAGGCTTGGTGAAAAAATAACAAGGGCTTGTTTCTTTGATTTAGGAGGTTTTGCTTTTAAGTTATCCTTGGAAATTCTAGCCCACTTTTCTACTCGTTTATTAAAATTTAGATGTTCTCTCTCTTTAATATATTCACTTTCCCAATATTCAGATAATTTTCCTTTTTCTTGTGTCTTCAAGGAAAATTCAAGGTAAAAAAAAGTTCTTAAATTATCTAAATCTATTCCATTGCTATTATTTAAAAATCTTTTTTGGATATGTATTCTAAAACGACCAAAAGTAGGTGTTACATCTTTATATTCATTGATTTCTGTTATTAACTCTTCACAAATCTCTTTTTTGGCTCTAAGTGGATCTTTTATTAATTTCTGATCGACTGTACTAATCTGCGAAATTGATTTTTTTTCAGGAAAGTTATATTTAGAAGTAGAGTTATTTTTTGCCAATAATAAACATGTATTTATATATTTCTCAATTTCTTTAGGATCTATCGAATTTCCCTTAACTATCCCAATTCCGGTCTCAATATTTCTCTGAGATAATATCCTAATTATATATTCTAAATCATTTATTTCTCTTTCAGATTCAATTTGATTTTTTAAAAATTGCGTTTCATAAATTTGTTGAGAAATAAGATATATTTCATATTCCTCAACATTTTTCGATTGAATAGCTTTTCTAATTAATTCTACTTTTTCATTATTCATCTCTTTTTCACCCCGGACTAATTAAAGCATTTTTAACTCTAATAAAACTACCACCAGTTGTTACCGGAATGAAGTCTTCAACACCTTTCCCACAAGTTCCTCCATGTAAATTTAAATTATCATTACTAATTGCATCAATATTTTGTAATAATTCCAAAACTGGACCGCTTAAAGTAATGGATTTAAGTAATTTCGTTCGTTCGCCATTTTCAATCAAATAACCTTTTTTTGATGTACATTGCATCCCTCCTCCTAATGGATCTTCCATTCCAAAATAACCTCGAGTTGGCATTACTCCATATTTAATTTCTGATATCATCTCATCAAGATCATAGTCTCCTGGCTCAAAATAGGTGTTAGTCATTCTAACATAAACAGGATGAGCAAAAGATTCTCTTCTTCCATTTCCTTTAGGAATACCGTTTAACAATGAAGCGGTGTGTCTATTGTGTAAAAATCTTTTTAAAATTCCCCCCTCAACTAAAATGTTTTTCCCAGCAGGAATTCCCTCATCATCAAAAAAATAAGATCCCAATTCATTTTTTAAATTTGGGGAATCACATATTACACATATTTCAGAAGCAACCTTTTTATTTAATTTATCTTTTAAATAACTTCTATCCCTTAAAATCTGATCCGCTTCCAATCCATGTCCAAAACTCTCATGTGCTATTAAACCAGCCATATCTGGATCTAAAATGATGGGAAATTTTCCTGAAGGAGGAGTATCAGCCTTTAACATTTCCAAAGAATTTTTAGCTATTTGTTCTAACTTATTATCAAGTATTTCTTCGATTATCTCAAAACCCTTTTCGCCCCCAGTAGAAAAATAATCGAAATCTATTGTTGATCCTTCTTTTACAACAGGTTGAATAAAAAATCTAATTCTAGGCAACACCTGCCGCAATTGACATCCTTCATTATTGAAAAAAATGCGTGTCATTAAACTTTCTGAGTAAAAAATTATTGGATTAATAATTCTTTCATCATATTTTCTTAAATAATTGAAAAAATCTCTTATTTTTTGAATTTTTTCTTCTATGGGAATATCAGAGGGATTAATCTTGGGTTTTATTTCTTTATTTATCTTCCATGCTTCAAATTCATTTATTTCTTCTCCTTTATTGATAACTTTTGGTAACTTTTTTTCAATATTTTTTAATTCTGAGACATCTTGTGTAGCAAATTCCTTCCAAGACCCTATAAATGTTCGAGCAACAATTCCTGATTTTTTTGCATTTATTGAAATTGATTCCTCAGTAAGCGATTTTTTAATCCTCACTGATGATACGGAATCAAATAAAATATCAAAATATTGATTCTCACGTTTAAAACTATTAGAAATTTCCTCAAAAATTACAAAAATCTCTTCATTTGATTTATTACTCATAATTAAACCAAAAATCATAAAATTCTATATTAAAAATATAAATTCAAACAAGAACAAAAGTATTATTATCGCTTATTTTGTGTACTTATTTTAAAATAAATTTTAATCTAATAAAAATTTTTTAAAAAAAAAGAAATTAATGAATTTTAGCGCCACATCCTTGGCAAAATTGGGCGCCTCCTTCAAGTTGTTCTCCACAAAATTGACAATATTTCTGTTTTTCAGGTTCTTGAGATACAACAACTTGATTTTGAGATTCTTGATTATATTCCACTTCAGTGGTTTGTAGTTGACTAGATTTAATTTGAGGTATATCACCAGGTGATTGTGACGATACAATAGAACCACAGTGAATGCACCTATTCTCGCTTTGTGAGTAATAAATCATAAGGTAAATAATTAATCCGATTCCAGCTGTAAAACATAATAAGATTATTGCTAGTAACAAATTAATATCTTCTCTTGCAAGGAGCACGTTTTGCTTACATTGATTGCAATATCCATAAGTAATTTTTAAAGCCTCTTTTCTTCTATTTTTATTTTTTTGATTATTTTTATTCTAAAAGATTATATAATTTTTGCACCACAACCAGAACAGAAACGGGCGTTTTCTTCAATTCTCTCGCCACAATACGGGCAATAGCTTGCTTTTAATTCTTTCTCAGGAGCGATAAATTGATTTTGTGATACTTCATAAATATTTTGTTGACTAGTTTGAACTTCATAGGGTTGAGAAACTTTCTGATAAGGAGTTTGAACCTCAATAGGCTGAGAATCTTGCTGTAAACCCGGAACTATAGTATAACAGTGCACACATCTATTTTCTGGCTTAGAGTAATAAATTATGAGGTATATAATTAGTCCACAACCACAAGTGAAACAAATTAGGAAAAATGCCAACATCCAATCAATATCTTCGCGAACAAGAAGCACGTTTTGGCGACAGTTTGGGCAATATCCATATGGCATTTTTTTCTACACCTAATGTTTTATTTTTAATAACCTTTATTTTTAAAATATCTACTTAGATATTTAAGGGTTCTATAGACCAAATATTAATTTCAATCTCCTTCATTTAAATCAGCACCACACGAAGAACAGAGTTCTTGTCCCTCATCTGAAATTTTTGAACCACAAAATGGGCAAAAAGCAATCCTTCTATAAAAAATAACAGCATTTTTAATCTGTGGAATTTCCTGAACCTGTTTAGGTTCTATTAATTTTTCAGTGGTCTCCATCTCTGACTCTACAGAACCTGTATGGGTCTCTTCAGTGGGAACTGAATACATTTCTTTCGGTAATTCCAAAGTTTTAGTTAAATCTTGACCTGGAGGTATTATCACTACTATATTATTACATTTTTTACACCTATTCTTTTTTCTTCTAAAGTATAGATATATCAGCACGGGTGTTGCTAAACCTAATGTAACAATAAGAACTATCGTCCATACTAATATTACACTATCTTTAAATGGTTTTCTTTTAATTTCTACATATTTTTTACAAATCGGACAAAAGTTTAACTGATTTTTCGATATCACTGATTTTTCAATCTCTAATTCTTCTAATTTTATAATCATAAATATTTTATTTAACTTTATTTCCCAATTTTTGATTTAATTTTTCATATTCGTCTGGAAAAAATCTCCGTAATAATCTAATCCAATCAAATCCAATTAACATTGCTCCAGTTATTAATATGAACCACCCAAAGATCCTAATTACTTCAGCTTTAATATGAAAGATATGATATGGAAATATATCAACTGGAAAAAAAATGAAAAAAATTCCCATTGATGATAATATTATACCCAAAAAGTAAGTATTTAGAGGTTTTTCAGTATAGAACATATTCTTTTTATCATTTATTGTTTCATTATCATCAATACTTGTATTTTTATCAGAATTGAGGGATAAAAATTTAAAATTTATAACATCTTTCCAATCTCTTCCCACTAAAAAACTCCCGAAATATAAAAGCAGAGTTAGTAATATTATAAAAACGGTTCCAATAATATGAAATTCAGTTATTAATTTTTCTTTAGAAATCCAAGTGAGTCTTAATAAAAATAATCCTATCGCTATTAGTATTAAAATTATACCAGCAAATCCTTCATGCACATGATGTCTCCCCTTTATAATATTACTTTCAAATTTATGTTGATATTTTGTAATTAGAAATAGTGAATGAACCGAAAAAAAGGGAGCAATGCAACAAACACAAAGTATTATTATAAATCCCCATTGAAATAGAGTGAGTTTTGAAAAAATTGAGAAATAAACACAAATAACGAAATTATAGATCCAAGCACCAATACTTATGATATTTGAAACAAAAAATAGATATTTATATTTCTTATATTTTAAATTTAAGAAGATAATTAAAAAAATCCACCCTACAATAAAAATGAACATACCCTTATATAATTCATTGCCTTGTGGATGTTGAAAGTAATTCCAGAAGCCAACGCCAATAAAAATAGCAATTAAAATAAAAACTGATAAAATAATAATAGTATATTTTCTATTCATTGATTAATTAAGTTTAATTACAATCTTATTTATTTTTTACATAATAATGGTCAGAGCGTTTATTGTTTTGGAAGGAATTGACGGAAGCGGAACTACAACCCACTCTCAACTATTAACTAAATTTTTAGAAGAAAAGGGATTAAATGTCCACTTAACACAAGAACCATCATCAAGTATAATTGGAGATTTACTAAAAAAGATTTTATTGGATGAAAATATTCCTCCTGAAACAGATGCTTTGTTATTTGCTGCTGATAGATACATTCATTATATAAATGAAATTGAGAAAAAACTTGAAAATGGATATATTGTAATTTCAGATAGATATCTTGAATCTTCAATTGTGTATCAATCTTCTCAAACAGATCAGATTTCAATTGAATGGATTGAAAATATCAACAAATTCGTTGGAATACCAGACATAACTATAATTTTAGATTTACCTCCTAAAGTCTCATTAAAAAGAAAATTATCTCATTTAAAATCTACGGGTAAAAATAAAGAAAAATTTGAAAATCTAGACTTTTTAGTAAAAGTACGAAACAGATTTTTAGAGAGGGTAAAGGAGAAAGGATATAAAATCATAAATTCTGAGAATTCTATTGAATTGGTTCAAAATGAAATTCAAAACTATATAAAAAGCCAATTGAAGTTATGAATAATTAAATAAAATACTTAACTTAAATATATAAATTAAATATCTTTTTATTTATTGGATTTTATATGAAAGCCCTAAAACTTATTGCAGACAAATATTTTGATGAGGATATTCTATTTAATCATGTTAAACATTTTTCTTATCCTCGATTATCTGGATCTGAAGGTGAAAAGAAAGCAATAAGAGAAGTTGCGGAAACTTTTAAAGAAATTGGTTTTAATGATGCTGAAATAAAGGCAGAAAGTTTTATTTTTTCTGATTTCTATTCTACAACGTTAATTAAATTTATAATGATGCTTTCTCTTATGAATATGTTCCTGTTTTTTGTCTTCACATATTTTCAGACTATCTTAAACACCATTTTAGACTTAGTTTTAATATTAATCTCGGGGATTATTGTATATTTTTTATTAAAAGGTTTAAAGCATCCGGAAGAAACTGCATTTATAGCAAAATATTTTGGAAAATTAATTGAATCAAAAAATGTGTTCATAAAAGTTCCTGCAAAAAAAATTGATCCAAATAAAGCCGGAAACATAATATTTTCGGCTCATATTGATTCAAAATCTCAAGCCTATTCAACAACAATACGTGTTTTTGTTTATAAAGTATGGATATATGCTGGATTTTTTGCAGCAATTTTTATTTTAATAGATATCATAATAGACATTGAATGGATAAAAATCGCAGCTAGGATTGCTACAGTTGTAATTATGATAGATAATATAATATTACTGCTTTTAACTACAGGAAATAAATCTTCTGGGGCATTAGATAATGCTTGTGGTATGACATGTGTCTTTGAAATTGCAAGATATTTTAGAGAACACCCACTTAATAGTTTTAATGTCTGGTGTTGTCAATTTGGCGCTGAAGAACTTGGAACTATGGGAAGCCGCAATTTTTGTAAAACTTATGAAGATCAATTTGTAATTGGGAAGATCTTTCAATTCAATTTTGAGATGCTCGGAATTAAAGGAGTAAAACATAAAGTACAGATGATGGAAAAATATGGCATTCCAAAAAAAAATATCTCTCCCACTTTAATAAAATATTTAAAAAAAGCTGCCCAAAAAATTGACTTGTATATTGAAGGTTTTTATTTAACAACGGGAGCTCATACTGATACAGTACCTTTTCACCAACGAAACTATGATGCAATCGATGTAATGACTCGTGAGAGTGCAATATATGCGCATACAAAAAAAGATACTATAGATAAAGTTGATAAAAGTATTTCAAGAGAAGCATGTTTAATAACAGTTCAAGCCGCACTTTTACTTGATAAAAATTTTAAAAAATAAAATTAAGTTTATGAATAGACAATGAGTGATTGGATATCTTATTTGAAAGAGGATCCAACGGAATGGTTATTAGAACCAGATAATCCCTCTGTAAGATATCTGACTTTAACTGAAATTTTAGAAAAACCTGTTAGTGATCCTCAAGTAAAGAAAACAAGAAATGAAATAATGAAAATAGGACCGGTTCCGAAAATCCTTGCAAAGCAAAATAATGAAGGATATTGGGGGCTCGCTGGAGATTTTTATCAGCGGTCTAAGTATAAAGGAACAGTCTGGTCTCTCATTATATTAGGCGAACTAGGTGCCGATGGAAATGATGAGCGAATTAAAAAAACTTGTGAATTTCTTCTTAAAATTTCCCAAGATTATGAAAGCGGAGGTTTTTCACATCATGGTGATCTAAATAAAGGAGGTAGACATAATGATATTATTCCATGCTTAACCGGCAATATGGTTTGGACTATGATTAAGTTTGGTTATTTAGATGACCCAAGAATTCAAAAAGGAATTGACTGGCTTGTAAAATATCAACGTTTTGATGATGGAATAGCAGAAGCTCCAAAAGGTTGGCCTTATAGATATGAAAAATGTTGGGGAACACACACATGCCATATGGGTGTAGTAAAGACATTAAAGGCACTCGTAGAAATTCCTCCAAATAAACGCTCCAAAATGATTAAGAATACGATTGAGAACTCAGTTGTCTACTTGTTTAAGCATCATCTCTATAAAAAAAGTCATAATTTGTCTCAAATTGCCCACAAAGACTGGATAATTTTTGGATTTCCTCGACTTTGGCAGACTGATGCCTTGGAAATGTTGGAAATTTTAACGGATTTAGGTTATAATGATAATAGAATGCAAGATGCCATTGATCTTATGATTAAAAAACAAGATAATGATGGGAAATGGAAGATGGAACGAACCTTCAATGGACGGTTTCAAACAAGTATTGAACGAAAAGGAAAACCAAGTAAATGGAATACTATAAACGCACTAAGAGTATTGAAAAGATTATATGGTTAAAAACAATACCTTATATATTCATTTTTAAATAATTTTGTGAATTTATTGACTGAAAATTCTGGAAAAACTATAGCTGAGAAGATTTTAAGCGACCACTCATCTAATAAATCAGTATCACCTGGAGAATTTATTGAAGCAGATATAGATCTTGTTATGGTTCATGAACAACTTGGTGGGCGCATCCATAAAGAATATGAAAAACTCGGATTAGATAAAGTATGGGACACTGAAAAAATATTTTTTATTCTTGACCATTGGGTACCAGCACCCTCTATAGAAGCGGCTAAAATGCACCAAGATTGTCGAAAATTTGCAAAAAAATATAAGTTTAAGCATGATCTTGGTATGGATAAGGGAATTTGCCATCAAGTTTTAACAGAATTAGGTTTCGCAAAACCAGGAATGTTAATTGTCGGTTCTGATAGTCATACAACAACTTACGGAGCCTTAAATTGTTTCTCAACCGGTATTGGTGCAACGGACGTGTCAGTTGTCTTTGCTACGGGAAAATTATGGTTTATGATCCCTGAAACACAAAAATTCTTCCTTGAAGGACAATTACGAGAAAAGATAATGTCTAAAGACTTAATTTTGCAAATAATTGGAGATATTTCAACGGGCGGTGCAGAATATAAATCTATAGAATTTCATGGGGATGGGGCCAAATCTCTCTCAATTGATTCTCGAATGACGGTCTCCAATATGGTGGTAGAAGCAGGAGCAAAAAGTGGAATATTTATTCCAGATAATAACTTGGTTGAGTGGTTAAAAGGAAGGTCAATATCAAACTATAAACTTACAATGCCTGATGATAATGCAGCATATACTGAAGAATTTAATTATAATTTATCTAAAATAGTGCCTGTCGTAGCAAAACCATCAAGTCCTGATAATGTGGTACCTGTATCAGAATTACCAGAAATTAAAATTGATCAAGCTTTTTTGGGGAGTTGCACAAATGGACGGTTAGAAGATCTGCGCCAAGCAGCCCAAATTTTAAAAAATAAAAAAATTTATCGGGATGTTAGATTAATTGTTATTCCAGCTTCAAAAGAAATATATCTAAATGCCATAAAAGAAGGATTAATTGAAATCTTCCTTAATTCCAATGCAATAGTTGGAAATCCTACTTGCGGACCCTGCTTTGGAGGCCATTTGGGTGTATTAGGACCGGATGAGGTTTGCATTAGCACCACCAATAGAAATTTTATTGGAAGAATGGGTGATGTTTCATCAAAAATCTATTTAGCTTCACCAACTACTACAGCTGCTTCAGCGTTAAAAGGAAAAATTGTTGATCCGAGAGAGGTGTAATGCAAGATTATGAAAGAAATTAAAGGCAAAGTCTTTTTATTCGGTGATGACATTAATACGGATGATATCGTTCCTCATCAGTATTTAAACTTGAGGGATGATAATGAAATTACTAAACATACCTTGGAAAATATAAGACCCAATTTTGCAGAATTTGTTAGAGAGGGCGATGTAATCGTTGCAGGTAAAAATTTTGGCTCGGGAAGTTCAAGAGAAGAAGCCGTCAATGTGCTTAAAACTCTTGGTATAAAAGCAGTAATCGCAGAATCTTTTGCTCGAATATATTTTCGAAACTTAGTAAATCTAGGAATTCTCGCTATAAAATTAAAAAAAGCAAAGGAACAATTTTCTGAAGGAGATAACATAATTATCACTTTAGATAACGGTGAAATTATAAATCAAACAAAAGATATAAGGATCCCAATTGAAAAAATACCTGATTTCTTGCTAAAAATATTGGAATCTGGAGGAATTTTAAATAAAATTAAGAAAAGCAAGTAAATTAATAGAATTTATTTTTAATTAAATTTATCAGGTATTTTAGGCAAACAAATTATATCTTTTATTTTTCGAAAATTCTTATCGAATGTGTAGATTCGATGTATTCTTTTTTAAATCGCTGAAATGACAGTATTATTAAAAAAGGGAAATTTAGTTAATATTTACATCAAAGCTTCTATTTCTTTTTGAATATCTTCAATTCTTTTTTTAGATTTTAATAGAATTTTACTTCTACCATACTTTTTGAACCATTTATTGAATCTCTGTTGAATAGTAACCTCTTTATGCCCCGTAAAGTGCTTATCGGCTAAACATACAATTTTTTCTTCTAGTGTTTGAGGTAAATAGTCTTTTCTTGGTAACCCCACACTTTCCGCATCTTCTGCATCAAGCCCACCAAGAATGTGTCTCTCACAAATTAACGCTAACTCTTTTGGATACCCCATATTCCTTAAAATTTTACCACCAATAAGAGAATGCTTAAATCCGTGTGTTTTTGAACGCCCAATATCATGTATTAGAGCTCCAATTTCTATTAAATTTTTATTGATTTCAGCTCTCTTGATCTTATTTGCAATTTCTAAAGCCTTTTTTGCAACTGCAATTGAATGTTTTCTAACATGTGCCGGAACTCTGACTTCTTTCAATAATTCTAGCACATGTTCTCTCGAAGGAATTATAAATTCTTCTTGCTTCATTTCCTAAGTTTAAGCCATTGATTTTGAATGTAAAATTGATAAATTTCCAGAAAATTTTTATTAACAGTAATTATTGTAATAATATTATTTTATCCATAATAATCTTTTCAATTCCTTGAAGTAATACTCATATGCGAAAAAAGACCTATATCGAACCAGTTTGCGCCTCATGCACGTTTGAAATCGCATGTAAAACACTCAATCTTTCTCTGGAACAAACAAATCTTAATAAAGAAAAAAAGAAAGAAATTAAATTTAGAGCAATAAAACAAATTCTCAAAATTCTAGGAGAAGAATTTTCTGAATATAGCTATCCCTTTAGATTATCAGCAAAAGTGTATGAATCCATAAAAAATATTACCGGCATAATAGACCCTTATAAAAATCTAAAAGAACTTAGCAATAAAACGATTCTAAACCTTGAAGACTTCTTTTGGAAGGAAATAAATAAAGGTAATACTTTCAAAGAAAAATTATATTTCGCAATTCTTGGCTCGATAACCGGGAATCTAATCGATTTTGGCACTGCCGGCCATCAAATTAACCTAGAACCAGAAAATATTAAACAAAAATTTCATCAAATCAAAACTCATGGATTAAAAATCAATCAAATTGATAAACTAATCGAAAAACTCCAAAAATACAAAAAAGTATGCTATATACTTGATAATGCCGGCGAAATTGTATTTGATAAAATGGTAATGAGATTATTAAAAGAAAATGGCATTATATCCACAGCAATCGTAAAAGGAGGATCAATTACAAACGATGCCACATTAGATGACGCAAATATGGTTAAATTAGAAGAATTTGCAGAAAAGATTATCACTACAGGCTCAAATTCTTATGGTATTGATCCAGAATTAGTGGATCAAAAATTTTTTCAATGGCTTATCAACGAACCATTAATCATTGCTAAAGGACAAGCAAATCTAGAAACATTCATGTCATTATTTGAAAATATTAAATTAAAAAATGTTTTTTTAGTCCTCCGAGTTAAATGTGATGTATGTGCCCGCTTAATTGAAAATGTAGATAAAGGAGATAACGTCTTGGAATATATACATTAAATATCTAATAATTTAATGCGCGAATAAAGAAGAAAAAGAAGTTAAAAATATCTTAGAAATCTTGTAGAAATTAAAATTTCCTTTTTTTTTTTATTTCATTTTATTCTAATCAGAAATGTTATTTTTAGAGTAATTCTTTAAAATTCTTCATATGGACCGGAGGCAAAACCGAATGTGGAACCTCCAATTAATGAGCCTAGAGTTCCGCCTAAAATAATACCAAATGTAATGATTAAATCTTCACCGGAAAATATACTTAGTAAATCTACCCCAGATAAAATGCCAAAAAGAATCCATACAAGAAAATCGATCACAAAAACTAACAATGCAGCTGCAATTCCTCTTTTAGTTCCCTTAGTGATACAAGCTGCAATTCCTCCCGTAAAAATCCATGCAAGCATATTACCGTTAAATAATCCAATTATTACTCCTACAAAATCAGAGGGCATATTAGAAAAGAAACCAATTAAATTTAAATCTAACGAAAATGCCTTTCCAATCCATCTATACAGCCCTGTGCTCGGGGAAGTTTGCAAAGTTGTAATCATATCGCTGAAATCTATCCAATTGTAAAAACTCCAAGCCAAAAAAAAACTAATAAATATTCCTATGATAATTCCAATAGGTAATCTTCCAATTCTTACCATTTTTTTTCTCCTTTTTCTTACAATTTGAAAATTTATTATTTTTTGTACTATTATTTATTTTAAACATAACTTAAGAACTTAAATTTTAATCTTTTTTTGTAGAAATCAAAAATTATTAAAGTTATATTTTATTAGAGTTTAATATTAAACTTATAAAAGATACTGTGTCAGAGATATTATGTCTGAGAAAAAAGACGATGTATTAATAGATGATTTCGATGAGGTTTTTAAGGAAGATTTTGAAGAAATTGAGGAAGAAGAAGTTGAAGAAGAATTTATTATCCCTGTAGAAGAAAAGCCGGAGGAGGAAGAAATTGAAGAGATGGATGAGGAGATTAAACAGATGTTTTTAAGTAGTGGAATTCATATTGGGACCAAAATTTTATCCGGCAAGTTGCGAAAGATTCATCTCGAAAACTATGGGTCATCGAATGACTTCATCTATCGCCAGACCAATTACGGGCTCTACGTTCTCAACATTCGCCGAACTGAAGAAAGACTTCGCATTGCTGCTAAATGGGTTGCGAAATTTCTATTAGAAGGGAAAGCTAAAAGCGAACAATCTAAGATTATAATATCTTCTGTAAGGAGGTATGGAAAAGAGCCTATAAGAAAATTTGCGGAAGCATTAGGTCCAAATGTAATTGAAAAGGATGTGAGATTTGTTCCCGGTTCGTTGACTAACCCAATTATGGAGGCTTACATTAAAAACGTTTCATTAGTAATAATCGTTGATCCACATGCAGATAAACAAGCACTGAAAGAAGCAAGAATAGCACGAATTCCAGTTTTATCGCTTATTGATACGGATGATGATCTTACTGGAGTAGATTTAGCAATTCCGGCAAATAATCGGGGTAAGAAGGCTCTTGGGTTAGTGTTCTTTTTATTGGCTCGAGAAATACTCAAGATAATAGGTCAAATAAGAACCGATGAGGAATTTCCATATACTAGAGAGGATTTTGAGTCAAAAATAGTTCCTGTAATGCGCGATTAAAATAATTTTGATAAATAATATTATTTGTAAATTAATTTGAAAAAAAAAAAAATTAGTTTTTCTGGGAAAGGTGGAGTTGGAAAATCTACTCTTTCAATTTTTTTTTTAAAATATCTCATTAATAATTATCCCGACTTTGAAATATTAGTCATTGATGCCGATCCCGATTCAAACATAGCCGATCTTTTAGGAATGGAGGTTCCTTTTAAAGATACGGTGGGTGGAATTACTACCAAGCTAAAGCATCAAATGGCAAACAGGGGTTTACCTCCGGGTATGTCTAAAAATCAAATGTTAGAAGCGGAAATTTACGATTCACTAATAGAAGAGGACAATTTTGATTTAATGGTAATGGGAAGGAGCGAGGGGGAGGGATGTTATTGTTATATTAACTCAATTTTAAAGACTATTCTTGATGACATCTCGAAAAATTATTCGATCACAATTTTGGATATGCCGGCTGGACTTGAGCATTTTGCAAGAAAAACTGATAAAGATGTGGATGATTTGGTTATTGTGACTGACCCCAGTAAGATGAGTTTTCATACAATGAATAGAATTATCGAAATCACTGATGAATTATCGTTAGAGTTTAAAAATATCTGGGTTATCGGAAACAGATTTTCAGACGGAATTAAATCACTTTTAGAAGGAGAGGTCACAAAAATTCACAAAAAAAATGTTAATTTATTAGGTTTTATTCCCGAAGATGATGAGATTGGTGAATTTAATTTTATGGGAACGTCGATCTTGGAATTAAAAGAAAACAATAAGGCATTTTTAGAATTTAGTAATATTATATCTAAAATTTTAAAATAAATAAAACGTATAGGTTTTATTATGACTGAAGAATCTATTCTTAATGAAATTGAATCTAATCGAGAGGAATATATAAAGTTTTTACAGCGATTAATTCAAATTAATACATATAATCCTCCAGGAAACGAAAAGGATTTGGCTGTTGAGATTGAAAAATATTTGAAAGAAGCCGGTATTGAAAGTGAGATTTTTACTTTTGGAGATAATCGAGCTAATTTAATCGCCACATTAAATGATAATTTTGATGGCCCTAATCTTCTTTATAATGGGCATATGGATACGGTCCCTCCTTCCTCCTTGGATGATTGGAAATATGATCCTCTTTCTGGTTTCATTAAAAGAAACAAGATAATGTATGGGCGTGGAACTACGGATATGAAGTCAGGATTAGCAGGAATGATCATTGCTTTAAAAATACTCAAAAAATTAAATATAAATCTATCGGGCAATTTAATTTTAAATGCAGTTGCAGATGAGGAAGTCGGAGGTAAATTAGGAACTAAATGGTGCTTAGATAATAAATTAAAATCGATCAGATGTGATTTTGGAATTGTTGGGGAATCAACAGGTTATAGTCCCTTACCAAAAGCGATCATTGTAGGGGAAAAAGGTATTTTACAAGTAAAAGTAGTCACAAATGGCGTTGCGTGTCATAGTTCAATATCTTTTCAGGGGAAAAATGCAATTTATATGATGTCAGAGATAATTCAAAATTTAGATAAGATCAAAATTCCTGAAGTTGCTCCTCCGATGCCAGAAAGTAAATTATTAAAACTCTTAAGTTCGGCTTTCCCAAATGAAGAGATTTTTAATAGAATTTATAATGAACAACCACAATTGGAAAGTATCGTGAAATCACTTTTGCAATCAACAAAAAGTATGAATATAATAAAAGGGGGGGTAAAAGAAAATGTTGTTCCAGATTATTGTGAATCAATTATAGATTTTAGGTTGTTACCAGGTCAAAAACCAGAAGTGATTATTAATGCATTAAAAAAATTGATTACAGATATTGGATATAAAATTAAAGATAGTCCTAAAGGAGATCCAAACGAAGTTTTTGTTTATTTAGAAATTTTTAATATAGCAGAACCTTCATATTGGAAAGATTGGGAGGATTCTCAAGAAATAAAAGACTTTTTTAGTTTAGTAGAGAAAATCTATAGAAAAAAACCAATATACTTTTTATTTCCAGGAACAACAGATGCTCAATATTATCGTAATAGCAATTTTTGTCAAAAAGTAATAAATTTTGGTCCTGGAAATGCTGCAACAATGCACGCTATAAATGAAAATTTGGAGATTCAAGATTTTATTAATGCTATTAAAGTTTATACTCTATGGGCTTATAATTTCCTAAAATAAAAATTATATTAGTAATTTATTTTGGATTTCAGAGTATTTTCCGAATATAAATTAATTTGAATTTATGTAATTTACAATTTCTTTTCTTTTTTTAAGAGATTTTTTTGCAGCATTTTTAATCATAATTTCCATTTGTTCGTAGTCTTCCGGAGTTTTTTCTCCGATCTGCTTTTTTATTTTAGTGTAAGCAGATTCTCTAAATCTTGGAAGAATTGTTGCAGACTTTTTATCTGCAAATATAAATTTCACTTCATTTGATTCATCAACAAGACCAATCTCAGAACATTTAATGCCAATATCTTTTAAATCATTGATTATATTTTCGCTTATCTTTTCATCACAATATATCAGAAGTGAATCTAACGATATACCTAAATAATCTACTCCCGTTTTATTTAGAAGATCTAAGACTCTGGGATTCACTAATTCTTTTACTTTTTTCTCTTGAATTAATACCCCGCATTTTGCTTCATAATTAATCTCATATAGATCTCCTCTCAAACCTCCATTAGTCACATCACACATGCAATGGATCTTATCTGTGTAATCAGAAGACAACAATTTCTCACACGCTTTTAAGAATTTAATATTCAGAGTTTCCTTAACAACCTCATGATTACCTGAGTAAATCGCAGTAGTTGTGATCGTTCCACCTCCAGCTCCCTCAGTCATTAATATTTTATTGCCGGGAATTATATTTCGTCTAGCTAAAATTTTTTTACACACACCTACTGCAGCTATTCCCCCCACAAGCCGATCTCCAATTACCATATCACCCCCAATTCTTAAAGTAGACCCTGCAGTTATAGGAACATTAGTTAATTCGGAAATTGTCGAGATACCAGCCATAAAATCAAACAATTTGCTAATATCTGCGTCATCTCCTAGATGAACATCTACCATAATTGAAATCGGTTTTGCTCCTTTAACGTATAAATCTCGAAGTGCAGCCCTTGTTACATGAAATCCGCAAATAAATGGAAAATCACTTAATCGAGAGTGAATCCCTTCCATTTTCGAAACAATTAATACATCTGAACTGGTGAATTTTTTTCCTCTGAAATCACTATAATTCCCCAATTGAATTGCCCCAGCATCATCAAGAGAAGTGGGCGCTAAAAATGCCTTACTTTTCGTAATAGAAAGCTCAGCTATTAATTTATGCACAAAAAAATCTCCTAGACCCCTACACCCAACTCCTTGTTTTCCAATTGAAACATTAGCTGTAGGAATTTCGAGTAGATTTTTAATAAATTTATTTCTTATCGAATTTGTATCACTCTTTACACATTCTTCATAGATTGCATTTGATAATAATTCTGCATCTTGAGAAGATATATTTTTGTAATCAAGATATTCTTGCTTTAATCTTTCAATGATTTCAATTTTAGAATTTTGTTTTTTAAGTAAATTTCTTGTAAGACCTTCTAAATCACTCATTTTTGTTTCACAAATTTAATAAACTTAAAAATTAATGATATGCTAGAATATTTGATAGTAGTTATTTATTTTTGTCAATTGCCTCGGTGAAGTTATAATCAAAATCACTATAAAAACCCCGTGTAGGGTACACTTCTCTTTAATTGATGAGAATGGGTATACTGGCAGAATTGATGGTGGAATTGGTCTTATGTTAGAATCCCCTAATATTGTGATAGAGGTTTCAGATAATTCTGATGGGTTAAAAATTGAAATTGATGAACCTCATGATGGATTTTTAACAACCATTAAAGAAAAAACTGAGGCGATAACAAATGCTCTTAATGTTAAAAATAAGAATTACCATTTCATAATTAAGGAATATTATCCAGAACATTTAGGAATTGGATCAAAAACTCAATTAAGCTTAGCAATCGGTTTAGCAATAGCTAAATTAGAAGGGGCAAATTTACCCATAGAAAAGATTACCAAAATAGTTGGGAGAGGAGGTACATCCGGAATTGGGTGGAGGGGTTTTGAACAAGGTGGTTTTATCTTAGATGCGGGGCACGATTTCGGTAATGGAAAAGAGAAAGAAACTTACTTACCTTCTTCAGCCTCTTCATCAGCAAATCCAGCTTTAACTCTCATTAGATACCCTATTCCTGAGAATTGGAGGTTTGTAGTAATTCTTCCTAAAGTAAAACAAGGAGCTCATAACCAAGAAGAAGTAAATATTTTCCAAGAATTTGCGCCCATTAATCGAGAAGAAGTTAATGAAGTTTCCCATCAAATTATCATGAAAATTTTACCGGGATTAATAAAAAACGATTTAAATTGCTTTGGACAAGGAATAAAACGGATTCAAAAAATTGGTTTCAAGAAAATCGAAATAGAATTACAAGATCTAATCGTTAAAAAACTAATGAAATTTTTAGAAGCCGAAGGAGTAAAAGCTTATGGAATGTCCTCTTTTGGACCATGCATAGTTGCAATTACTGAAAATGATGAGTCTGCAAACATTTTAAAACCTAAATGTGAAGAATTTCTTAAAGACTTCGGAGGCACTGTGATAATTGCAAAACCTAATAATACTGGAGCAGAAATAAAAATTGAAGAAGAATAACACTGAAGAAAAAATTAAAATTCATTTTGCAAAAGATCTTACGGATAAAGAAAGGGCAACATTTGAGACAGGTATTAAATTAGGTGCCCTTTATCACATTTTATGCGGAATTCCTATTAATACAAATGAAAATGTCATTAAATCGATTGAAAATGGTATAGAACAAGCAATATCTTGTCAACCTTACGTAAAATCTGTAAAAATAAACCTCAGAAGAGAAAATTTAAAAGGAAAAAAAGAAAATGAATTCGATTACGATGAAATCTCTGGTAAAACAATAGAAGCTGACCTAGTAGTTCAATTTAAGAAGGTTGAAGTTAAAGCAAAAATAAAATGGATAGAAGATTTTGAATACCCCTTGATGTATATTGCAGAACTAAATGAACTTTAATTTCTTTAAGTATTTGATGAATATTTATCTAACACATAGACACGATCATTTTCCTTGACAGGAATATCAACTAATATTCCAATGGTTAATCGATTATCTTTTGATGCTACTGGAGTTTCTGTTACAACCTTTTTCTTAATTTGAAGTGATGATATCTTTTGTCGAAGATAAGTATCGGTTTTTATTCCCATTATAATTATCTCATCTCCCACTTTTAATTGACCCCATGTAAGTAATATCTTTGCTGCTTTTTTCTTTCGAAAATAACTAAGAACACGCCCAATTTCCCTTTTTCTAAACTCTGAAACATTTCCAGATGTCTCGCGTTCAATTTCAGTGACTTGGGGTTGACCGAAATAAAACCCCGTAGAAAACCCTCTATTATATACTTTATTCAATTCCTTTAACCAGTTTTTTACCTTTTCCTCTGTGAAAGTTCCAGCATAATGTGAGTCTATTGCTTCCCGATAACATTTTGAAGTTATCTCCACATAAAGTGCATCGCGCATTCTACCCTCAATCTTAAAAGCATCAATATTGGCCTCAATAAGCTGTGGAATATATTCAATCATGCATAAATCTTTTGTATTCAAAAAATAAACTCCATCGTAAATAAAACTTTTACCAGTATCATCAGTGACAATCCAACTCCTCCTACAAGGTTGTATACACTTTCCCCTATTAGCGGAGAATTCAGATGATTCTAAAACATCGGCTGAGAAATAACATCTTCCTGATATTGAAGTGCATTGTGCCCCATGTACAAAGGTCTCGATTTCTGCCTTCTTTAATTTCAGTTTAATTTCTTTTATTTGCTTAAGGGAGAGTTCTCTAGCAAGTATAAGCCTATTCGCCCCTAAACTTTCATAATATTTTGCAGATATAGAATTTGATATACTTGCTTGTGTTGAAATATGAAAATCAAGGTTTCTTTCTTTTGCTAATTCGATTGCACCTACATCATGAACAATAACCGCGTCAATTTCTGCGGCTGCAGCCTTATCTAAAACCTGCGCAAGTGTTTCTATTTCATTTTCGTAAATAATAATATTGGTTGTTAGATACGTTTGAATATTATTTTCATGGCAAAATTTAACAACCTTTGGTAATTCTTCCAATTTAAAATTGTCTGCCATCATTCGCATGTTTAAAATTTCGATTCCGAAATAAACAGCATCAGCATTGCCCAGCATTGCTTTAAGAGATTTCCAATTCTTTGCGGGGCACATTAATTCTACTCTACTCATTACTACTCTAATTTATAATTATTTCCTCTCTAATTAAATATGTTGCTTTTATAATTCTTAAAAGATAATAATTTCAATTTTAAAATTGTAAAATTAGTATTATGGAATTTTTTCAATTAAATTTTATATTTTTTTCTATATAACTCACTATAAAATCCATAGTTTCTATTGCTTTATCATTTTTAGCAAAATTTTTAATTTGTTCATTATAATACAATATCTTATCATAGATTTTTTCATACATTTCCTTATTTTCTTTTTTAACTGCAATTTTTAACCTTGTTGCGAGAATAATTGATTCAAGAGCAAGATTTTCAGCCCGGTTTTTAAGATGAAATGATTCTTGTATCTTTATAAAATCAATAATTTTAAAATTGGCTTGGAGAACATTATTTTCCCCAAGATGAGTGGCTTTAGTTATTATTTTGTGCTCATTCAACTTCCCAAAAATTACTCCCCACGATTCCTTTAAGTAAGGAATTTCATCTTTAAAATCATAATAGGAATCTGGAAATTCTCTTTTAGTTTGACCCAAATTCTCACCCAATAACGCGGCCTGTGCATAGAAATAAATATTATCAACAAAATTGATTGAAACATATGTAAATTTAATCAAATTCTTATATGTATCTGTCTCAAGATACGGAGTCATCTGAAATGTATTATTATCAAGGAATTTAACGCCCATACAAGCAGAATTGGGTAAAATAATTTTTTCCTTTTCTAATTTTGTAAGAGTTACAGCAATTGCTTCGTATAGACGATTAAAGTTAATTCCGAATAATTCTTTAATGCTGCTCATAGTTCAATTTATTTAAAAATGAAATATATAAAAAAGTTGTTTATTTAAAATTATTTATTTTTTAATCAATGATTCGAGTCTTTTTGTAAATATTTTTTCTGTTGCATCCATTTCAGGTACAACATTTTTAAGCACGCCAATCCAAAAGAAGGGAATAAGAATCCAAAAGAAAATTGATATTAACATTCCATAAACAAAACCAAATGTATCAGCAAAAATCGAACCGATCAAGGGGCCTATAGCTCTTCCAATAATATCAAAGAAATTAGAGGTTGCAAGCACTGTCCCACGATGTTCAGGAAGGTTTAAATCTACGACCGTTGCATACCAATTACCATTTACAGCGCCATTTATAAATATTCCAATCATGAACAATATTAACCAAATTAGAATTCCGGGCATTAAATCCGGAGCTCTAAATGGTATAATTAAAGCAATGAAGATAAATGGAATAGGAACTATATTTCCCAATAATGCAAGTTTTACACGTGCTTTTTTGCTGCCTTTTTTGAATTGTTTATCTCCAATAAAACCAAATACTATAGTCCCAATTAGTGTGGCAAGTAGAATGAGTATTAAATAAATCAAAGTTACATCAGAAGAAATCCCATGATAGTCTTCCATATAAGCAAAGAGCAAAAATAATATAATACCAGTGGGAATTGTATCAACGAAATTAATAATTAACCAAATATTGGCTTTCTTTTTAAAGATTACTTTCAGGTCAGAAAAATTTATCCTATATGTATATTCCAATGCATCTTTTTCAAGCATATATGAATAATCTCTGCCAGCTCGAGATGGTTCTCTGAAAAAAATAAAGAGTAGAGCACTAATAAACCCGGCAATGCCTATAATTGAATAAGAAATACGCCAATCAATATTACCTAGAAATGTTGCTAAACCCGTTCCGACGACCATTCCTATTAACGATGATATTGAAAAGAAAGAGAAACCCTTAGATCGATCCTCTTTAGAGACAATATCACCAATCAATGAGAAGATACACGGAATCAGAGCGCCATATCCAATTCCTGTCATGATAGTTAAGAAGAGAAACAAAAAATATCCATTCAAATCTGGCGGAATGAAGATAGTAATAAATGAAAATATTGAAAAAATTATCGTTCCAATGAAAACAATCCATTTTCTTATTATTTTATCTGCTAAAAAGCCAAATATTAACATTGCTATTCCTGTTAAGATAGTAAATGAAAATGTGAGTATTCCTAAGGGAGTAGTATTTCCTCCAAATCCAAAATAGTTTGAAATAATGAGGAGATTTGGAGAAATCATATTTGAAATGGATGAAATTAACGTAACGATCGTTATAAACAAAATTATTGATAAAATGGGGATATTTTTTGAATTAGCATTCATACTATTAATTTAATTAGGATTGTATAAAAAGATTCAATTTGATTAAAAACAAGTTCTAATTTCCAAATTTAAACTCTTTTAAAAAGGTCCTTTTATGAAACCTCCATCTACTTGAATAACCGTTCCGGTTATATAACTAGCCTTTTCGGACGCTAAAAATATGACTAAATTGGCAAGCTCTTCAGGTTTTCCCAATCGACCTAAGGGAATTTGGTTTGTCCATGATTTTTTAACTTCTATTTCCGATTTTCCTGTTTCTTTAGCAGTTTTTTTAATTAATACTTTCATTCTATCGGTTAAATTTGGTCCAGGACATACGATATTGACTAAAATATTATCTTTTGCATATTCGCTAGCGAGAGTTTTTGCATAACCAACAATCCCAAGGCGTGTTGTATTTGATAAAACCAAATTTTTTAAAGGTTGCTTTACTGAAACTGAAGTTATTGCTATAATCCTACCTGATTTTTGCTTCTGCATTATTGGCAATATCATTCGAGTAATCCAAATAAAAGAAAGTAAATTCAAATCAATAGAATTTAACCACTCTTTTTTAGTAATTTTATTTGTTGGACCCGATGGTGGACCTCCAGCGTTATGCACTAAAATATCAATTCTCCCAAATTCTTCTATGACTTTATCAACAAGATTCTTTATATCGCCTTCTTTCAATAAATCTGCAATTACCAAAATAACTTTATTTCCTTTCATTATGGATTTAATTTGTTCAATTTCTTTTTTTGCTTTTTCTAAATTCTCCATTGATCTACTACAAATCACAACATTTACTCCTTCTTCATAAAGACCTTTAGCACAAGCTAACCCTAACCCCTTACTTGATGCTAAAACTAAAGCAACCTTTCGTTCCAATCCTAAATTCATAAATAATCTCTCATTTTCTATTACTAATTATGTCAGTTTTATTACTTAAATTATTTTTTTATTAGAATTAAATTATTTCCCTATTTTTTTTATGAAATAACATATTTTTAATATATCATTTTCCAATATATCAATCTCCGATATATTTAAATATCCTTTCTTCTATGAATTATATATATCTAAACAGATATATATAAAAAAATATATATTTTGAATAGATTAATAATTTGTTTAAATTGGTGAATTAAAAAAAAATGTTTTTTGGCAAGAGATTCAGCGGATATCATGGCGGTCATTCATCAGGATTGGATATATTAGTATTATCAATGATAAAGAACAATGATGGTATTTCTGGATATGAAATAATTCAAAAAATAAATAGAAAATTTAAAAATGTATGGAGAGCTTCATCCGGTACAATTTATCCACTCTTAAATCGATTAGCAGAACAACAATTCGTTGATATTGAGGAAAAAACTGAAAATAATAGATTAAAAAAGATTTATAGGATCACCAAAAGGGGCATTGAAGGATTAAAAAAAGTGTTAGAAAATAATCTCCAACCAAATATAGATACGCTTGGTGATTATATACAAACAGTTTTAAAGGCAATACCAAGTAAAAAACATTTTGAACAAATGTTTGGCTGCTTTCCTTATACATTTCCAGAATACCCAAAACTTGATAAAAAAATTGACAAATCTGACTATTCTCCACGTAATATAGAACGAATTGAAAGTATCATTCAGGAATTAGAAGAGAAAAAAATATACTTTACAGATAGAATTCACAAGCTTGATAATAGTTTAGAGGATTATAAAAAAATTCTCGAGAAACTCAAGAAAGAAAAAGAAAAACATACAAAAATTATTCCAATAATCGATGATGATGAAGAATTCTAGAAATTTAATCAAATTAAATGAATTTAATAAATAAGAATAATAAAAAAGAGGAAAAAAAAAATGTGTTTTGAAGGAAGCTTTAATCCACAATTTCGGCATAGCCATTTTCGATGTTCTCCACATGATATCGCAGCATTAAAGGGAATGATTTTTAAAGGTATGAAACACGGTATGAAATTTTTTGAAGGCTGGGTACCTTACGATATACAAGAACATGAGAATGAATATTTAATCACTATTCCATTGCCAGGACTAACTAAAGACGATGTTAAAGTTTCAATTGTTGGGAGGAATTTAAATATCACTGCAAAAAGATCAAAATCTGATGAGAAAGAAGGTGTGAGTGATGAAAGTAAAAAATCTTATGGAGTATATGGAGCACCATTTTTCATGGATTTTTTCTCACGGATGAGTAAAAAGGATATTAATCTTGATATTCCCTTACAAATTGATGCAGATGAAAACATGGTTAAATCAAAAATGGCTAATGGGCTCTTAGAAATAAAAATTGGAAAAAAGCTAGCAAAAAATATTGACATAAATACTGAAGGAAACGATTAATAGAATCTTTAATAAAATTAATGGCGGAGCGCTTAAGAATAAATGATTTATCGCTTCAACGGGAATAGAATTGAAAATTCATAATTCTGAAGCACCCTATTAATAATATTTTTTTTAATTATTATACTTTTTTCAAGATATTATATTAAGATTAAAATAAACAGTTGTTTGAATTTAAAATACAATTTCACACAAAAAAAGATACTAAAAAAATTAAATCAAATAATAAAAATTTTTATCTTCTAATTTTTCTTGCTTCTCGTTCAACTTCCCTTAATAAAACGATATCATCTAAACGAACTGGTCCCTTAACGTTGCGAGTTAAAATTCTGTTTTTATCCGGCCCTTCTAAGATCCTGACCTTGACTTGCATTATCTCCCCTGTCATCCCAGTCTTTCCGACAACCTGAATGACCTGAGCCGGATAGGATCGATCTACATACCCTTCTTTACCCTTTTCTCTTTTACTCAATAAATCTCAACTTGATGTTTCTACTTTAATTTAACAACTTGGCTGATAATATCTTTAATTGCTGCTACATTATCTTCTCCAGGTATAATTATAGCAAGAGAGGATGTATCAATTTTTAAACCCACCGCTTTTCCCAAATCTTTTTTTGTGTTAACATAAATATATGGAATGTTCTTCTCATCACAGAGCAAGGGTAAATGGAAAACAACTTCTGGTGGATCAACATCTTCGGCAATGATAACTAATTTAGCAATGCCGCGTTCAATGGATTTAGTAACTTCATTCATTCCCTTTTTAATTTTTGTTTCAGGAGTGCTCGAAATGTTTGAAATTGTATCAATTACTTTTTTTTTTAATTTATCAGGTATATTAATTTTAACATAACTCATTTTTTTAAAAAACCTCCTTCAAATATTCTATAATATTTTCATTAATCATAGGATAATTCCTTAAATAAATCATTTTAATTAAAATTTATTATAATTTCTTATTGGTTTTCACAAATAATTTTTGTCTTATTTTCTTTAAAATAAAAACAGATTAATAATTTTTATGACTAAGAGATATGTTATGAAGAATATTTGACTTTTATTTAGAAGATGATTTTAAAATGAGAGGTAAAAATATGGATTGGCTGGAACAACCTAGAATTTATGAAATAAACACTTGGCTTTGGCTTCAAGCTTTATCAAATATTTATAAACACGAAATTACGCTTAATAATATCCCTCCTGAGGTTTTCGGTCAAGAATTAAAATTTTTCGATGTTATTTGGCTTATGGGTGTCTGGGAACGCAGTCCTCAAAGTAGAGAAATTGCTCTTAACCACACTGGCTTACAACAGGAATATCATAAAGCTTTAAGTGATTTTAAGACAGAAGATGTTGTAGGCTCGCCCTATTCCATCTTTGACTATCACGTAGATCCTCATCTTGGTGGTGAAGATGGTTTAAAAAACTTCCGTAAACAATTAACCGAACGAAATATGCATTTATTACTAGATTACGTACCAAACCATGTAGCTGTTGATCACCCCTGGATTTTAGAAAAACCAGATATATTCATAAAAGGAAATATTAATGATTATAGAGCACATCCAATTGAATTTTTTAGTACTAATGATCATATTTATGCACATGGAAAGGATCCTAATTTCTTTCCACCTTGGACGGATACAGTGCAAATAAACGCATTTTCATCGGTTGCCCGAAAGAAAGCAATAAATATTTTACTCAACATTGCTGAACAATGTGATGGTGTTCGTTGTGATATGGCAATGTTAATGATTAATCATGTTTTTAGTCGTACTTGGGGTGAAAGAGCGGGACCTCGACCAGAGAAAGGCTTTTGGCGGGAAGTAATCCCTGAGATTTTGAAAAAATTTCCAGACTTTTTATTTATTGCAGAAGTATATTGGAATATGGAATGGGAATTACAGCAACAAGGATTTAATTTTTGCTATGATAAACGGTTGTATGATCGTATGCTGCACGAGAGAGCTGAAACGATTTATATTCATCTCTGTGCAGAATGGGATTATCAAAGGAAACTTTTACGCTTTATTGAAAATCATGATGAACTTAGAGCAATAACGGTATTTGGTGAAGAACGTTCTCGAGCAGCTGCAATTATAAGTCTCACTTTACCTGGTGCAAAATTAGTCCATGAAGGACAAATGAAGGGGTATAAAGTAAAAATACCGGTTCAATTAGGAAGGCGTCCAGTTGAGGATAATAACCAAGATCTCTTAGAATTTTATCAAAAACTATTAAATGTTGCATCTGCAGAGGAATTAACCAAAGGTAAATGGGCTCTCTGTAAGATTGAGCCTATAAATACTGAAAATTACACATATACTAATTTAATTTCTTATCAATGGATGTCCAAAGAACAGCATCATCTTATAGTTGTAAATTACAGTCCAAATCCTGCGCAAGGACATGTTAGAATTGAAGAATTAAATTACGATACTTATGATTGGATTTTTACTGATTTACTAACACAAAAAAGATTTATCTATAAGGGCAAAGATCTTGATACTTATGGTCTTTACGTCGATCTTTCTGCTTGGGGCGGTCACATATTTTATATAAAGCGAATTGATTAAATTATTCAATGAATTGTTCCATAAGAAATAGATTGATTTAATCTATGTCTTATTATTCTCTAAGGAATGATTGTATACTTGAATTAACTAATTCAGGATCATCGTGCATAACCCAATGAGATGCGTTCTCAATTCTAACAATTTTAAGATCTTTAATAAAATCTTCTAATCCTTCGAGTACTTTAGGCAATACAAATATATCTTTCATACCGAATATAACTAAAGTTGGGACATTAATTATTCCAGACCATTCCTCATAGCTACGATTTGCCTTGTAATAATTTACTCCTCCAGTTAATGCGCCTGGTTGGGACCATGCTTCTATATATTTTTCTTTATCAAATTCACTAAATGCTTTTTTATTTTTTGCTGTACCAAAAACAGACAATTGTAAAGCTTGAAAATTATTTTCAAAGAGAAAACTTTCACCTTCTTTTAAAAATCTGACGATATATCCACTGGCTTTCTTTTGGTCGTTATCTTTTGTAATTAACTTTCTAAATATTTTTGGATGGGGCGCATTTAATATTATTAATTTTTTTAATATTTCAGGGTATTTCTCGGCTAATGCCCACGATACCATTCCACCCCAATCATGTCCTGCAAGATTAAATTTAGTAAAACCTAATTTTTCGCTTAAACCTTTAATATCTTCTATTAAAATATCTAATTTATAATTTTCAATTCCATCCGGTTTATCGGAAAGATTATAACCTCGCATATCAGGAACAATTAATTGAAACTTATCTTTTAACCCTAAAATTATATTTTTCCAACCATACCAAAAATCTGGAAATCCATGTAGTAATATGAGAGGTTCTCCAGAACCAGTAATAATTGTATGAAGGGTAATTCCATTTATTTTAATATATTTTTCTTCGATTTCATTAAATATTTCCATAATATTTATTCACAATATTCATTAAAATAAAAACAATTTAAATCTAAATTAATAATTTAATTAATAGAATGGGATGGGAGGGATTCGAACCCCCGACCTCTTGGCCCCCAGCCAAGAATTACGCTGTAAAGAATAAGTCTTTACAGAATCATACCAAGCTAGACCACCATCCCATATTTAATAGAGGTTAATTCGCAAAGTAGGTTCTTTATTTCTATTAGTAAAACACAATATAAATTTTTTATAATATTTCAAAAAAAATATTTAAATTTTCCATCAATTTAAAAAATAGAGTATAATAATGAGAAAGAGAACGCCATATCTTATTTTTTGGCCCCAGTATTTTGATAAGAATCGAACAATCAATCAAGGTCGTAGATTACCTAAAAATCTTGCAATTGAAAAGGTAACTTTAGATGATATAGAGAAGGCGGTGAAAGCATTAGGTTATGAATATAAAATTGAAAATACTTCAAGATATCCAAAGACATGGTGGGATAACCCGGGGCGTATTCTCATTGATTCTAAAGGCAAAAAGAAAAGAAAAATATTATTTGAAATCGCAAAGCAAATCAGGAAAATAAAAAGTTAAGTAATAGGGGAGAAAAAAAAATACACGAGTTTGCTTTTGCATCACAAATTTATCAAACTGCCTTAAACACAGCTATAAAATATAATGCTATTAAAATTACAGAAGTATTTTTAGAAATTGGAGAATTTACTCTTATTGTTCCTGAACTTTTAAAACAATCATTTAAAATGGCGACAACAGGAACTATTGCAGAAGGTGCTAAACTAAACATGCAAGTCACTCCTGGAGAAATTCAATGTAATAAGTGCGGTAAAATAACGACAATTAGCTTTAAAGAAACAGATGCTTTAACGGGGTTGCTGTTATTTAAATGTAAGTTTTGTGATTCTACAGATACCAAAATTATTAAAGGAAAATCCGCAATTGTGAAAAATATAAAAATAGAAACAGACTGATTATTCTTTTATAAGAACTGCGTTAATAATGCCGTCTTGACCAGGGCGACTTGTTATTTTCGCTAATCCTTTCTCAGTATGAATTATTGCTCCTTTAGTTATAATATGCCTTCGAGAAAGATCTTTAGAGGCGGGATTTTCCTCAAATCTGAGAATTTTAGTTTTTTCAGTTTTTTTACTTAATGGGTCTGTTAGATTGCAAAAGGAGTTTGAAAATAATTTTAATTTATAATTCCCACCAAGAACTCTTTGTTTTTTCTTTTTCTCTGTTCCAATTGTTGTTTCTATTGGAGGACTTGCAAGCTCTCTTTTTCTCTTTTTTCCAAAATGTTTATACTTTTTTCCAGTATATTTTCTTTTACTTCTTTTTTGCGACCTTGCCATATTTCTTTTAATTTTTAAAATCTTTAAAATTTTATGATTTTTGGTATATAGAGAAAAAAAATAAATATTAAAGAACTCATTATTACTTAAATTATATAAAAGATTGTGTAAGCAATTATGAACGAACACATTTTAAAGAATAAATTTGATACACAGACATTAGATAATGTTATCAAAACAGGTACAACTACGGTTGCAATTAAAATAAAAGATGGCGTGGTTGTAGGTACTGAATCTCAAGCAACAGCGGGATATTTTGTTGCAACAAAACAAGCCCAGAAATTGTTCAAAATAAACGATTTCTGTGCTGCCACGATTAGCGGTGGTGTAGCTGATTGTCAATATGTTGTGAATCAAGCCATTGCTTTATCTAATCTTAAGACTGTCGAAGAAGAAAAGATCCCTGAACCGAAATATGTTGCTAATACCGTTAGGAATCTACTTTATCAGGGGCGTTCATATTTTCTTACCTTAATGATAATTGCAGGGTATTCAGAGAAAGAAGGCATAGGAATGCTATATGGGATCGACCTTCTTGGAACTTTATATGAAGAAGAAAAGTTCATAAGTTTTGGTTCTGGTTCTCCCTACTCTCTCGGAGTTTTGGAAACAGAATGGAAAGAAAATATGACTGCTCCAGAGGGATTAAAATTGGTAGAAAAAGCAATAACTTCATCCCGAGCAAGAGATGCAGGTTCAGGTTATAAAATACAATTAGCGACCATAACAAAAAGCGGATTTAAGCAAAAGAAATAATTATTTTTGAATCTTTACATCTATTTGAATTATACCATCTTTTAAAAATAAGAATCCATTCAGTTTTTTCTTTTTTCCATCAATAATTGTCCAAATTTGATGTTTAAATCTTAGATCTCCCCAATCATAAAGCATTCTCATATAATTAGAATCAACTCCACTTGGCATTGCAGAACCTGGATGAGAATGAAAAATGCTAATTAATCTTAAATTAAATTTTTTTGCTGCTTCTTCAAAAATCTCGTTAAATTTTTCCAAATTATCCATTAAAAAAGCAACTGGAGAGGGTTTTGATGATTTTATACACTCAAATTTTTTCGCAGAATAGATGTATTGATATCCCTCTTCATTTTTTAACTCTTGAATATCTCCAAAAATCAAACCGCATGATTCATTAGGTGAAGCGTTCCTTGAACATTCCTGTAATTGAAAGAAAATCTTCTCTGGAATAATTATTTTAATATTTTTTTCGAATTTCATTTTATCTATATAATCTTAGTGTGATTTAATCCATATTAAAAAAGCTTAATGCAGAATTTATTGCAACTAATCGTGCAATTCTTTCTTCTATTATGCCTTTTTGATTTTTTTCGATATTTTCTTTAATATCTATGCTACTCCCTCCAATAATAATAGTATCTTTATTCTGAAGGCTTAATTCTTTATATAAATAATCTTGAATATCTTCGGTAATAGAAAAATCATAGATAAAATTTGATTTATCTTTATATTCAGGTAATTTTAATTGTTTATCCTCATATATTAAACAAGTTGCACCAATATTATTCACTTTAATGGTGCATTCATTTTTTCCAATCTTAATTTTTAAATCATCTACTAAATCTTTAATTTTTATGGATGCATCTCTCTGCGCCATTCCATCAGTCAATTTATTGAACACATCTTTTATTTGAGCAATGTAAAAACTATGTCCGAATGCCATTTTTGATAAAATTATATTTCCTTTTCTAATACTTACAATTTTTTCCTTTATTTTTTTTAAAATATCCTTTCCCTTGACACTTAAAGTATGACCTTTTCTCTGTGTTTCTTTTTTAATCATATTATTCTCTTTTAATTTATTAAAAATTGATTTGGCCATACCTGATGAGATTAATAATTCTTCTTGTAGTTTATACCTTCCAAATCCTTTAAGATGTTCTTCGAATAGAAACAAAGTGAGAACTAGATGAACATATTTAAAATTGGGTTTTAGTGTTTTACTTACATAAAATTTCTTAAATGATTCCAAGGATTTTTACACCTAGAATTATGAAGTATAATTATTTTTGATATTCATAAAAACCTTATGAATTTGATTTTTTCTGCGTTTTCATATAAATCATTTGAAGGAGCTTTTGTTAATCTTTTTAATTTCATCATTCGAGAATTGCAAAAATAAATTGATTCAAATTCAGACTTTTCACTCTCTTTTTTGCCCGGAACTAGCATTAATCTTGCTGTCAATGGTTTTTCTAATGATAAACCTAAAGATGCAAGATCTAATAGTATGTAAAAAATCTCTCTCTCACTTACATCCCCTTGCAATGGTACGCAATCAAGTCCGGTTCCACAAGTTGCAGAATAAAGTAATAATGAATCAATTGTATATTTTCCTTCATCCAACCTTTTGGATAAAACAGAATCTTCAAGAATTGGTTGCATGAATCCTGAGAAACCAATTTTTTTAATATTTAAAGATTTTATAATATTCATTATCATTGAAACAGCAAAAAATGTACCTTGGGCACCAAAATATTCAATACCCATTTCTTCGATCACTTTACCGATACTTTTTAAATCTTCAGGAAATGGAGCAGGAGAAAAATCAATACCATGAAATAGAATATTGAATTTTTTCTCACAATTCTCACAAATATTTGAAATGTTCTTAAATATCTCTTCAAATTTGGATTTGAGCTTTTTCTGAAAATCATGCAAGCTATCTGAGTGCTGTAAGGTTGATACTACTTCATCGGCCATTTCTAATGCTATTGAGAATTTTGGTTTATCTGATAAGTGATAAGAAGCAGGGAAAAATGGTGTATCTTCTGGTACATTAACATTTACACAGAATTTATGAGAATAAAATGGTTTATTGACTGGGATTTGCTTTATTATACTCGCACAATCTTTTATTGAAAGAAGATTAATTCCATATTTTTGAGAAGCAACTTGAATGGAAGTAAAAAGATTTTCATAATCTTCAAGAATCCTTGGAACATTTTTGAGAAATTTTTGCTCTATTGAACCATAATTCTCAAACTCATCAGCCAAAATAGTTAGACAAGCGACTAAGTCAATATTGACCTTTTTACAATGGGAAATTAATAATTCTATTCCTTTTCTAAGATTGTTCAAATTTTCGTTAAAATTTGAGTTCTCTTTCAAAAAGGGATTTCCTTCTTTTTGATATAATGGTTGAGTACAAATCCTTGTAGTTTGTATTTCTATTCCAATTTTTTCGAATCTCTCTTTTAATTCATCTAATAATTCTTTAAAAGTCTGAAACTGAACATCTAAAACTGATTCTAAGCTTTTAATTCCTAGAGGCTGATAAAAGGGAAATTGTAATCCAATCGTAATAGCTCTTATTTTCATCTATTTCTAAAACCAGTAAATGTTTTTTAAATTTACTGCGCCAGATTTAAAAATACGATATTATCTCCTCTTATTACAATCCGGCCAAGATTTTCATTCTCTTCCCTTATATTCCCATCATCATCCTGATACTCAAATATCTGAGTTGCTTCCTCCAAAAAAAGGTTTAAGTGCTCATCATAACCCTTCAATTTTGCGCGAAAAAGTCTATTTTTTTTAACCTTTATTAGTATAACTTTATCAATACTACCTCTTAAAAAATCAAGGGGTTTATGTTGTTGGCGGCTGTGCATCCTTTTTAAATACCTATCTCTTTAAAAAAAATTTTAATCCTATTTTATTTTAAAATTATACTAATTAAAACCTTTTGTAAATTTATGGATCTTAAATAATATATAAAAAGAAGAATTGGTATAAAATTAGGTTTTAATAGAAAAAATTAACTTTTATAGTGACTATTGATAAAATTAGTAATATAAAATGATTTATTGCACTGTAAAAAATTTAAAGAAAAAAATTTTAGTAATAAGGCTATTAAAATTGACAGAAAATATTACTATAATATTTGCAACTTAGTAAAGCCAAATTAATATTGAATTTATTTGGTGAATATAAAAGGACCCGTCGCGAAGCCCGGATCTCGCACCACCCTCCTAAGATGATCTTCGGGGTAAGGTGGTTTACGGGGGTTCAAATCCCTCCGGGTCCGCTAAAAATCTTTTTTTTTCTTAAAAAATTTGTCGGATTCTTAAATAAAAATTTTAGAATATGAAAAAAATCTGAGATTTTATTGCTATTTTTATAGTTAGCGCAAAAATAATAGAGTAATTAAAGTTTAATATTATTTAAAAATAAGATTGGGGTTCTTATAGCTTTTCACTTTATAGAAAATCTATTATCTTATTAAATTTTAATGCTTATGCTGCTCATTTATCATAAGAAAGAATTATTATTGCATCGTATCACCTCCGAGGAGCTCCCTCAATTGTGGAAAAGAATTCCCAAATCGGGAAAATAAAATGGAAAGCATTCCCAAATACTCCTGTAGTGGATGGGATAGAGGCTATCGGACTGTAGCCACAAGTAGTTTATCAAGATATAATTGATAATATTATTTGAAATAAAATGAGTACAGTTTTACTTGTTTTAATGGTCTAATTCCTTGTAAATAAAAATAAAATTCCCATATTATAGAAATTTTAACTGAAATAGAATTTAAAAATAAAAAGTCTCGTAAAAAAATAGAGTAAAATCAAAGAGGAGATAAATAAATGTTGGGACTTAGTATTATAATAACATTTATTTTAAGTGGACTTATTTTCTTTTTAATATATTTTTGTCGCAAAAAATGGTGTAAAAATAGCAATAGAGGTATTTGTACGGATTTAAAATTTATTGGAAAATTTGCTAAGGTAAAAAAAAATTTAGCAATTGTTTTAATTATATTTATTGGTGCAAGTATAATTTGCTGTTGTCATAATATTAGTAATCGCTTTGCTTTCTTAAGAATGGACATTTCTGGTCATTCAGAATGGCGTGATTCAAACGGACAAATGTATTTATATGTTGAAGCTGATAATCATTATGATTTGGGTTATCAAACAGGCTATGCTCTTTCATATAAAATCTTAGCTATGAAAGCTCTACTGTTAATATCTTCAAGTTCTTATGGATTGTCTTATTTTGATATTGAAAAAATATGCAACGAGTATGATTCTTATATCCCAGAAAATTATAAACAAGAAATACTGGGAATGAGTGAGGGGGCTACCGCAGGGTGTGGTTTTTTGATTTCCTATACGGATATATTAGTTCAATCAGTATTTATTGAAGCTTTATATGGTAGACACATTCCTTCTGAATTATCAATTATGTCTGATTTCGGTTGCACAGCACTTGGAGCTATAAATAACGATGGAAGCATTCTTGTGGGTCAGAATATGGATCTTATTAAACCTATGGGCTCACTCCAATCATTTGTGTTACATAAGTTAGGAAACGACCCATTGGTTTTTACCCATCGTTTAGGGGGGGGAACTTCACCCATGGGAAAAAACGAATATGGATTAGTATTAACCGTTAATTTGGTGCAAACAAAAGAAGTTGCTCCCTATACGATTCCAACTTTTGTTTTAGTTCGGGAGGGTCTGGTAAAAGAAAAAAGTATTGAGGGGCTATATAATACCCTTTTTCCAAATAATTCAAGTTCATATAGTCATAATTTCATAATTGCAAACAGTAGTTCAATACTCGCAGTACAGTCTTTACCTCACAACCAAACAAAAACATATCCAACTAACACAATTGTATTTACTAATACCTTTTTAAATCCATTTTGGCAAGATACTCTATTAGATCCTCAATATTCAAAAGAAAGGCAATCATATGCAGAGGCACTACTATTAGAAGCTTATGAAGATAATAAATTAACAGAAGAGGAGCTAATTAAAATTTTAGGAGATGAACCCATAATATGTCGAAATGAAAATGGATTTTTTTCTATGGGAACCATTAGTTTTATGACTTATAACTCATTTGGTATCGGAACACCCAATGGCAATAGGGGTTCAATTCCAATTTAGATTGTACTTAATCTTTTTAATTTATTTAATCATAAAGTTGCAAAATCTTATTACAGTTTGCTTATATTTATAACGCTTATTTAAATTTAGATCCTATGGATCTATGGAAAAATATTCCATCTGGAGATAGCCCTCCAGAAATTTTAAATGCTGTTATAGAAGTCATCAGTGGATCTCGAGACAAATATGAATATAAAAATGAATGGGAAACCTTTGTTCTAGACAGAGTAATTCCATCATCAGTGGTTTTCCCTATTGAATATGGGTTTATACCTCAAACATGGTCTGAAGATAACGATCCGCTTGATATAATGGTATTAAGTTATGAACCGCTTGAAGTTGGATGTGTTGTTAGGGTAAAAGTTATCGGCGCTTTAATAATGGAAGATGAGCATGGTGATGATCCCAAAATATTATCTGTTCTTGTAAATGATGCGAGATTTGAAGGTTTTATAGATATAAATGATGTCCATAAACATAAATTAAAAGAAATACAAGAGTTTTATGAAACTTACAAAAGACTAGAGCCACATAAATTTGTAAAATTTAAAGAATGGCGAAATGCCGCAGAAGCAAAAAGGATAGTAGATTATTCAATTAAGCGATTTGAAGAATTAAATTTATAATAGGCATAAATATATCGAAAATGGGAAAAAATAATAACTCAAAATATATATCAATAATTATATTCTCTCCATTTGGAAATACATTAAAAATTGGAGAATATATACAAAAAATTCTTACTGAATCTAATCAGCAGTGTAAATTATTTAATTTAACTGGAAAATCATGGCAGGAGATCTCATCTTTTAAATATTCTTTGATTGAAAAGAGTGATTTACTTGTAATTGGATCAGCAGTTTACGCCTGGAAAGTTGTAAAACCAATTAAAATGTTTATTGATAATCTTCCAATAAATAAAAACGGAAAGGCAGTATTTTTTACAACTTATGGATTAATTACCGGCTATACTCTTTTCAATGGAGCCAATTTATTACGCAAAAAAGGTTATAAAGTTCTTGCTTGCTTAAAAGTTCCTGCTCGACATTCAATGATATTCAAGAAAGAAGATGATATTTATTTGAATCGACCAAATCAACAAGATATGAAAAAAATCTCGAAATTTTCAAAACTTATTATAAAATTATTAAATAAATTTCCAAATTGGGAATTATCTTTTAAAAAATTAGATTATCATTCATGGAAAGTTAAATTGTTGTATAAGTTTATGATAAAACGATTTGGTATGGCTCTCCTTCCAAGCACTTATTTCAATCATAAGAAATGCATAAAGTGCGGTAAATGTGCAAAAGCTTGTTCTGTTCAAATTATTAAATTAGTCCCCTATCCTAAGAAATTCGGACATTGTATTAAATGTTATAATTGTGTGTGGTCTTGCCCCGTAGATGCCGTTAAATCTCGAACATTTTGGATTTTTCATTTTTTTCACAAATTTTTAGGATATATTTATCACGAGATTCCAGAAACTAAGATATATGTATAAATATCGCATATTCATTCAAATCTAGAGTTTTTTAAAAAAAATCTGCAAAATTTTATTTTCATTTTTTTTATCTAATTATTTTATTTAAAGCAACTTGGCTCTAATATGATTTCTTTTTAAATGTGCTATTTTTTAAATCAATTGGAAAAAATAGACAACTTAAAGATAATAAGACGAAAAATTTTAATAAAAAAAAAATTTTAAAAATAAAATTTTATAGAGAAATCATCATTAGGGTGCCGTTAATCCAACTAATGGCATAGCTTCAACTAGATCATAAGCTATATTGATTCGATAGCGAAATCCTTCGATGGGTGACATCATTAGCAGGCGATTAGAAGCTATATCCATAGCTTCTTTAACTTTTCCTGGTTGAACAGAATATATGGTAATACTATGCATACCCTCTTGAACTGCCCATACCGCTGAGGGTACAACCGGCTTAGATATGGTTCTATCGTCAGGATATTTTTGCATTGCTTCGAGATATATTTTTCCGATTTCCTCTGATTTATTTGGAGGCCACCAATGTTCTGTTATAATTAATACCAACTTTCTCAATTCCTTAATTTTTTTTTAAAAATCTGGATTACAATGGTGATTAAAAAATATTATAATTAAATATTTATATTTTACTTACGTTTTGTATTTTTTTATAAAGTTTATGCGTAATAAGAATATTAAAGTTAAAATTGAGCATGGACATGCCTCCCAGAGATCAGACGATTATTCTTCGACAGCGTATTGGTATCAGAAAGAACCACATAAAAAATTTAAGCAACTCTTACCAGTGATTGAGAGATTACCTAAAGATGAGCCAAAAGAGTTATAATAATCAATATACTTTCAGATTTTATGAAAATAATACCTATCAAATGTTAGGTGTATTTTATCTGTTTTTTCATCAATAAAAAATTGAACCTTTATTTTTCGATTTGGATATGCAACTGGAACGTAAAATTTTAATTCTTCTAAATTTTCAGGAGCTAATGGTAAATTTCTTGGTTTAGGTTCAATAGGATCTTTAATTTTTGCAAAAAGAACACCATTATCAAGTGAAATATCCATAGTTTGCAATTCTTTGTAGATTTTATATTTTCCTGTTAATGACTTTAATTTTTTATGAATATTTATTAATGGAGCGGCTTCATCAAAATCTTTATCTAAAAGAATTGCGAGAAAAATACGAGCAATTGACCCTAGAACAATTGATGCATCACTATTAGCTCCAATAATAACACCAATCTTTTGGTCTGGAATGATAGCTAAAAATGCAGTAGAAGTTCCTACATTTCCGCCATGTTGTAATAATTTATATCCAAGAAAGTTTTTTTCTATAATCCAACCATAGCCATACCAAGAATCTCCCACACCATAACTAGTTTCTTCCGGGATTTTTATATAAGGAGTCCACATTTTCTCTAATGAGGATTTTTGAATGATTTGTGATTGGTTAAATTTTCCTCCATTAATTAGAGCAATAATATAATTTTGTATTTCTCTTACTGTGCTTAATAACCCTCCAGGTGCATACACAATCTTATCAAATGGATGCATAGCATCTTTAACGAGTTTATCATCATCAGAGGGGAGGTATCCAGTTAAAACATCATCTTCTTTTTCAAAATTCTGCTTTAAATAGGTTGATCTATTCATTTCAAGCGGTTTTAGAATATTTTCTTTAATATAATCTTCGAATTTCATATTGGTAATTTTTTTAACAATCAATCCAAGGCATGTAAACATATCATTATTATAGAAGAAGTATTTTCCTGGCGAACCGAATATTTCTGTATTTGCATTATTAATATGAAGCAAAAAATCATCCCAACTACTCATAGGAATGATTGGATCTAAAGATCCTAATTGTCGTATTAATGCAACTACATTACCATCAAGTTCAGGAATTCCTGCAGAATGAGAAAATATATGAAAAATCTTTATGGGGTTGTTCTTTTTACCTAATTTGAAATTTAAATACTTACCTACAGGATCTTGTATATCAATTTTCTCTTGTTCATAGAGTTGCATTACTGCCAAAGTTGTAAAAGATTTTGAAATAGACCCAATTCCAAATAGAGTATCTGGAGTAAAAGGAAGGTTTTTTTCTAAGTTTCTTGCACCAAATCCTTTAGCATATATAGATTTTCCATCTTTTACAACTCCAATGGAAAGACCAGGAATTTTAAATTCTCTCATTATCTCGACTATTATTTGTTCAACTTCCTCAAATTGAGTTTCGCTCATATTTCTCACATTTAAAAAATAACCTACATAATAATAAGTCGAGAATATTTTTTTATTATTTGATTTTAATAGAAAAAAATTAAATTATTGTTAGAATTATTGTTAAAAATGAATCCAAATAATTCTTTAAAAATAAATAGTGTTGATCTCTTTAAACTCAATATTCCTATGAAATTTCCGTTCAAAATCTCATTAGGCACGAGTTATGAAGCAAATAATGTGTTAGTTCGAATTAATACAAATAAGGATATTTATGGACTTGGAGAAGCATGTTCCTCATTAAGAATTACTGGTGATACTCAAAACACTGTTTATGAAGCAGGAATATTGATAGCTAAAGTTATTAAGGGTAAAGATCCATTAGCAATAGATACTCGTATGAAAGAAATTAATCAAACTATTGTTAAACAAACTCAAATTAAATCAGCATTTAATATTGCGCTTTATGATATTTTAGGTAAAGCAACAGGAGTTCCTCTTTATGTTATATTAGGTGGCGAAAAACGAGATATCTTCACAGATTACACAATCGGCATTCAAGAAAATCTGGAGACTGCCATTAATGAAGTTAAAAATAGTATTGATATGGGTTTTTCAGCGATAAAGTTGAAAGTTGGATTAAATAAAAGGATGGATATAGAACTAATTAAGAAAATAAGAGAAGAAGTAAATAAAGATATTTCAATTCGAATTGATACAAACCAAGGTTGGGATTTAACAACGGCTATAGAGGTTCTTAAAGCAATGAAACCTTATAACCTAGAATATGCTGAGCAACCTCTTGCATACTGGGATTATGAAAATATGCGTCGATTAAGGGAAATGGAAATAGCTCCAATTTGTGCAGATGAATCTGTATTCGATCACCATGATGCATTTAAATTAGCTTCAATGGGAGCATGCGACTACTTAAATATTAAGCTGGGCAAATCTGGAGGTATTACTACTGCTCTTAAAATAAATGCTATCGCAGAAAGTTGTGGAATGAAATGTATGATCGGATGTTTTGGTGAATCTCGATTGGGGTTAACTGCAGCGGCTCACTTTGTAAGCGCTAATCCTAATGTAATTTTTGTTGACTTAGATTCTGCTTTAATGCATAAAGAGGACCCTGTTATAGGGGGAATTGAGTATAATGTAAAAGATAATGGTAAAATTATTATTCCTGATTCTCCTGGTCATGGAGCAGATATTAAAGAAGAATTTCTTAAAAATTTAGAGAAAACAACAATTTAATGGATACTTCATCTCATATTTACTAGTAGATTAATACAAATCAAAAAAAGTTAAGAAATCTATTAAATTTAAATCAAATATTACTTAGAATTTTCTTGATTTTGTTATTATAATTTGAGAAAATTTATTAATTTCAGAAATTTCTTTAATAATTTTAAGTTTTTTTATAGTTTACTTAATAATTATGATTCTAATGAATTATTTAAATTTTTTAAAAAACAGAATAAGATTATACCAAAATTAAAAAAATTATAATCAAACAAATGGTACAAAAATGACAGATCCTAATGCTATTGAAAATAATCCTTTTAAGGAATTAGGTGAAATTCCAGAGAAAAAATATCACGATGGTTATAAAATTAGCTCAACTTATATCCCAATGAGAGACGGAATAAAAATTGCATCCACCATTTGCCTTCCTAAAGGTTTGTCTTCTAGTGAAAAATTACCTACGTTATTGGTGCAAACACGGTATTGGAGAGCAATGGAACTTCGAATTCCTTTTAGATGGATTTTGGATGATGTAATATCCTCTACACCTAATCCAGAAATTTATACAAGTCGAGGTTATGCAATAGTTTATACAGATGTGAGAGGAACTGGTGCATCAGAAGGTACAAGACCACATCCTTGGTATATTGATGAAATCAAAGATGGAGCTGATGTTGTTGATTGGATTATTTCTCAACCATGGTCAGATGGAAATGTAGTTTCTAATGGAATATCGTATTCAGGTATTTGCTCAGAATTTTTTGCTTTAAATAATCATCCTGCTGTTAAGGCTATTATGCCGGGACATGCTATGTGGGATGCATATATAGATATTGCTTTTCCTGGAGGGTGTTATGATTGGAAATTTATGGAAATATGGTCTTTCTTTGGAAAAAATTTGGATAAAAATAATCCTAAAGTTTTCAAGCAATTACTTCCTGTAGTTTGGTTAATTGCAAAAGGAGTTGAACCTGTTGATTCGGATAAAGACCTAAAAATTTTAATTGGGGCTTTGAATCAACATAAATCTAATAAATATGTTTATGAAATGACGCTTGATAAAAACTATAGAGATGAACCTCTCCCTGATGGTACTAAAATCATTGATACATGTATTTATCCACATAAAGAAGAGCTTGAAAAAACAAGAGTTCCTATTCTTGCTTGGTGTTCATGGCTTGATTCTGGTTATGTAGATGTAATTATACATCGATTTGCCAATTTAGATAATCCCCAGATCGCTATTTTAGGTGATTGGAATCATGGAGCTAGTTATCCCGCAAATCAATTTTTTCCTGAAAGAGTGAAAGTAACTCCTTCTCCAAAAGAACGTATTAATGCTTGGATTAATTTTTTTGATAAATGCGTGAAAGGTAATGGTATACAAGGAAAAACACTTTATTATTATACTATGGTGGAAGAAAAATGGAAAAAAACTATTTTATGGCCACCAAAGGGACAAAAAATGCAAAGATGGTACCTTTCGGAAAACAATTCATTATCAAGAACTTTACCTCAAATCAAATCTGGTGCAGATTCCTATAAAATAAATTTCCGCGCTACTACAGGGAGAAATAATCGTTGGTGGACTTTATTAGGCTTACCAATAATCTATGAAAATAGAATAAAAATGGATGAAAAATTGCTTACTTTTACAAGCGAACCATTAGAAGAGGATTTGGAAATTACTGGACATAGTATTGTTAATATATACATTTCTTCAACTCATGAAGATAATGCTATATATGTATATTTAGAAGATATTGATGAAAAAGGAAATGTAACTTACATTAGTGATGGTCAACTTCGTGTTATCCATCGAAAAATTTCGACAGATAAACCGCCATATAAAATATTCATACCATATCATACATATAATAAGGAAGATGCTCAACCACTTACTCCTGGTGAGATTGCAGAATTAAAATTTGGACTACATGCAACTTCTGTTGTTATTCGTAAAAACCACAGAATTAGAATTGCTATTGCTGGTCATGATAAAGATACTTTTTATCGTTATCCCTCAAAAGGTAGACCAACAATTAAAATTGAAAGAAATGAGAAGTTTGCTTCCTATATTGACCTTCCTATAATTAAAAAAGAAATTTAATAATATCATTATCAAATGAAGTGATAAAAAAATGGAAGAAATAATTCCTTCTTTAAGAAATATATTAAAACAAGCCATTGAACATAAAGTTGATGAAAATAACTTAAAAATTACTTTAATTGTTAAAAAAGAAGTAAAAGGACCTTTAGCAGAACCAGATGAAGTTATAACAATGTTTCAAATGTTAGGTGAATTAAAAGAAGAAATTCCTATGGAGATAAACATTGACAATAAAGCTCAAAAGATTAATATAAAATTTCAAACTAAAGAAGATTTAAATAAAATTAGAGCGATTATAAATACCATTTGGGATAATACTGTTGATCTTTTGGAAGAATTTATTGCTGGAGATTTAACCCGATTGAAAGATATTCCTGATTATTGATAATTAAAATAATAAATTGTCTTAATAAAAGAGAGAAATTGTAAAAGTTTGAACACAGACATATAGATTGCAGATCAGACGATTATTTCTCAACTGCGTATTGGTATCAAACAGAACCCATAAAAAATTTAATTAACTCTTACCGGTGAATGAAAGATTACCCAGAGATGAACTATAAGAAATATATATTACCCAATAAAAAAAATTTTAATTTTATTAATTTTTAAGAGCAGAAGTGAGTCTTTTCCTTTTTTGCTGATGAATTTCTTCTAATCTTACTTGAAGATCTTTTAATCTATCTCCATATAATGGATAAAAATATATAACAATTAAGCTGATTAATGAAGCAACAGCCGGAACTAAAAGAAACAATATTTTAATTCCAAATAATGCTTCAGGGGTCTGAATTATTTCACCTTGTGCATAACCATAGGTAGTTAAAATTATTGTGGCAATTATTGGCCCAAGACTTTGTGCTGGCTTAGTAAAAAAAGCATTCATACCAAGAAACATCCCTTCTCTGCGAGTACCTTGATTTACTTCATCTTCATCCATGCTGAGACTCATGATCGGTACAGTAAACACACTATAACCTCCAAAAAACGTTGTCCAGATAAAACCGAACCAAATTAATGATTCTGTTATCGGATTTAAAATTAAAATAAATGTAATGAAAGCTCCTATAACTTTTAATATTCCAAATCGCAAAATAATTTTTTTCATGCTCCATTTGGATCTCAATTTCATACAAAGATAATTTGAACCATAGCCAATAAATAGAAAAACGCAAAAAAATAAAGCTATTGCTAAACCTGGATCAATACCAAGTATAAAAATATATGTAAAAAGGTAACTAAATCCAATAGAGCTATTAAATACACTGCAAAAATTATATCCGATAAAAACCAAGAATGATTTTAATTTAAGTGTTTTCTTGATGGATTTCCATAGAGGAAAAACTTCGTCTTTTTGAAATTCTGGCTTTTCTTCAGACGTTTTTACAACAATCCAATAACAAATAATTGAAACAATTGCAATAATTGTATTTAAAATTTGAAACCATGGAAATCCTGCTACTTTAAAAATTGGCAAAATGAAAAAAAAAGGTAATACGCCAATTACAGCCCAAATTAAAACAAAAAAATTAATTTTATTACGTTCATCGATATCCGTGGTCATTTCTGGCATAAGAGCCATCCAACAGAGAACTACGAGGGTTAACATCGTATCATATGCACAAATACTCACTACAAAATGAATGAAAAGTAATATCTGATTTTCAGGACCTACAAATGGAAAAAATGTAAATATAAGAGTTAGCCCCCAGATTGGAGCACCCCATTTAATATAAGGTAATCTTCGACCTCCCCACTTTTTTCGATCTGTTCGGTCAGAAAGCTGACCAAGTAGAGGATCGTTAATTGCATTAACAATTGCATATATTATTTGACCAACGATAAAATATATGGGTAACAGTTGTAAATCATCAAAGAAAAATTCAACATAATATAATGTGAAAACAAACCCAAGTAATGCCATAGGAATGCCACCAAATGAATATCCTAGCATTTGTTTATTGGTGAGTTTCTCGGATTTGTTATTTTCCATTAATTATCATTTATTTATTTTTTAAATTAATATTTCTTATTCCATTTTGAACTATTTAATAATTATCAAGGAAAAAAATTTTAAAAAAAATTCTAAATATTAGTTTCCATTAAAATTTTTTTGCGTTTTCGAATAATTTTAAAAATTATCAACAACCCCACTGGTACACTGCAAGCAATAATTATTACAATTATAATAAATACAATAACAGGGTTTTCAACATTTGCTTTTAATGATTCAATATCAACAGAACTTAATTGAACTAATACATTTTCATTGTATATTAAACTCACTTCAGTTGGATTAATTGTCATTGGTATGGAAAAAGTCGTAGTACTATTTATCCAAACATTTTCATTGAATAAAATTTGTCCATTTGCGTCATATACCTGAAGTGGAATTTGTTGAGAATAAGGATAATTATTATTTGCTTCATTGAGGTCTTCAACAGTAATATATAGTATGCTCTGATACAAATCGTAAATAACACTCGTAAAAACATAGTTGGGGAGATATGGATTATCAAACCAAGGCAAAAAGAACCAATCCAATGATGTCCCAACGATATCCTCAAAACACTGCTGTAAATCTGATAATAAAGCAATTTTATATTGATATCGCTCAAAGTAGAGCTTTAATCCTATGAAAAAATTAACATCACCGATACTATTACGAAGTTTTTCTAAAATCAAGGGAGCTTTTTTATATGCAATATACCAATAATCAGTATATTTTGTATAACACTCATATATCGATTGATTTATTCTATTTGGTAGTTCCTCTTCTGCGTAATAAGTCCTTACTTTATCGATATATAATTCATCTTGAAAATATTTCCAATCAGAATGATATATCTCAGCATAATAGTCTGTCGACCAACAAGCGAGCATCTCATCTAAAAAACCCCAGTCTACTTCATCATTTCCCACAAGATTAAACCACCACTGATGACTAGTCTCATGTACGATAAACATCTCGAGAAACCATTGTGGATAATTCCAATAATCTATAGATTCTGTTATATAAACTTGATTTGGGTATTCCATGCCACCAAAAAATGAATACTCCTCAACAATGTTAAATGTAGAATAAGGATATATACCAAAGATTTCATTATATAAGGTAAAAGCATTAATACCATAATCTAAGGCATAGTTCTTCCAAATAGATTGGGATTTTGGCAAGTAATAAGTGGAAATATTAACACCATTTACTATCTTGGAATCAATCATAAAATATTTTGAAGCTGAAAATGTAACCTCTCGAACAGGATAAATCGTATCAAAATGATAGAGAGCATTTAATCCATTAACCTTTTTTTCAACTAATTTACCTGTTGCAGCTACTACAAATCCAATAGGCACTTCAACAAACAAGTTATAATAAGCCATATCAAAATAGAATGGATCTCCTACATCCAAATATGGATCTATATTCCAACCATCAAACTTATCATATACGCATGGCATAGGATAAAAACCTGAAAATTTATAAATTCGAGATTGGTTGGAATCTTCTCCGTGTGAATTTGCTCTATCAATACCCCCATCTGGTAGTGTAGCAATAAATCTAATAATAAATGAAACCCGCTGAAATGATTCTAAAGTGGTGTCTAAAGTCACCCACATAATTTGATCCCCTGAATCTACTTCAAATGTGAGAGCGATGTCGGAGTTATCTGCTTTTGTTACATTTAGAATTTCAATATTACCTATTCTACTTTCAAACTCCATACCGGATAAATAGAGATGAAATGGAAGTTTTTCAAAACTTTCGGCATCATTATTATAAAAATCAACACTCAAATTTCCTTGAACACTTGAAGTGGTTTCATCTAATTTTACGGATAGAATATAACTTGAGAAATTTCCCTCAATTAAAGCCAAATTTGGAGACTCTTTAATCTCTATAAGATCCCCATCAGAAACGAAAATTTTCTCTTGTGATGAGTTGGAAAAACTTGGAAGAAAAATCAGATAAGAAATTCCGCATAAATTGAAATAAGTAAGCAGAATTATAAGAAGAAATCGATAAATATTTTTCATTTTAAATATCAAAACTATAAAATAAACAAGTTTTATTAACTTTATTTTATCTTTTTTAATTATCCTTGATTTAAACTCTTTTCTTATATTCTTCTAATAACCGTTCTGGAGAAATATATCCTCGAATATTTTTTGGACCTTTAAAATATACTGCTTTAGGAAATAATTTAAAATAAAGAGCATTTGTAGGGCAATTTCGGGTACATTTAAAACAGATCATGCATCTATTGTGATCGATTATTAGTTTTTCATTAAAAGATATTGCTCCTGTGGGGCATCCTTTCTCACAAGTTTTGCATTGGATGCATTTTTCTGAGTTAAATCCAAACAAACGACTTAAAATGTTATAAGATGGTCTTTCTAATACTTTAAAGTAAGCATAAATTACTCTACTAAATGGCATAGGTATTGATGACCAATCTAAAGTGCCTTTTCCCAATCTTATTATTTTACCAAGTTTAATTCCAAATTGAAAAGATCTTTCAATACTTCTTCTTGACCACATAACATATTTAAATAAATTCGTTTCAAATAGTGAATCCCTTGTAGGAACTATTATTTCAATTGCCCCGATAAACTCACAATTTTTTAGTTCCAATGTTTTTCTTATGTTTCTAATTGATGGTCCAGGAAGTCCAGCACTCGTATCGAATAAAAAAAATTTTATTTTTCGATTAACCCTTGGAATTTTTTTAACCCAATCTCTAATATTGGGAGTGAAAGACATGGCATAAACTGGGGCTCCAATTCCAAATACATTAATTCTATTAAAATCTAAATTCTTTTCCTTTAAAGAATTAAATGGAATCAATTCAGTTTCAAAATTAGCGAATTTTAACCCTTCACTAATTAATTGAGCTATGTATTCTGTATTACCAGAAGATGAAAAATATATAATTGGAATTTTCATTATCTAATTATTTTATAGTTTTTAGCAAAAAAAAATTTGGCGATTAATCAATATTCGCCTATTTGAATTTTAATTTATTTAGAATCTTTTAATAGACCCAACCAAGAATTCCCAAGCAAACTATATTGGCTATTATGGCAAATCCATAAATAATTCCCAAAACTTTAAGTTTATTCTTATTGTCTCTCATGTCATGTACCCAAAATGTAACAACATAGAAGTGAAAGTATCCGAGAAAAAAAATCAACCAAATCCCAGCGATAGAAGCGTTCCAAAAGGGATATTCCCAAACTAAAAGACCTCCAATATTCAAAAGAACCTCCACGAAAACACAAAAAACTGAAAATCCTATAGATAAGGCCCAGCGATTCGGAATTCCCAAAATTTTTGCATTCTTATCTTCTGGAAGTGCATTTGCGAAAACGATGCCCGATATTAAGAACATGAAAACAATTTCAACGTTCCAACCCATCATTATCCGCAATGCTGTTTCCCCTGGGGTAGTCCAAAACGCTGAATGTTGTGTAAGATGATATACCCAACCATTCCAAGTTTCATTGATAAAATCCATGCCAAAAAGAGCCAGACCAGAATAAACAACATTCCAATTACCAGATTCACGGGCTTTCTTGATCTCGATAGTATAGATATATAAAACAATCGCAAGGAGGGGGATTACATACCATTTAAGCGTTGAAAGATCTCTAAGCCCCTCCAGCGCCTGTAGTGAAGCTTCTGTACTCATATTTATCAAAACCATTAATTTTTATTTAATAAGTAATTTGCCTTAACGATTTATAAAATTATATGATAAGCTTTTTACAATGAATATTAATTAAAAAATTAGCGAATTCTACCTAAGTATAGATTTATATTTATTTTTCAATTAATTTGCATAATTTATTTTTTAATTCTTTTTTTTCAGTTAATGAAAGATTTTTTGAATCTTTTCCCATTGTATCGTAGTAATCGAGAGGAATATTCTCTGAAAGTGAAAGAATTAGAATTATTGCATTTTGAATTAAATTCTTAATCTCAATTAAATTACTTGATTTTTCTTTCTTCTTAAATAATTTCATAAGTTCAATTATCATTGATTCCTTCCATCTCTCTGTTTCTTCTGCGTTTCTATTTTTCGAAGAAAAAAATTGAAGGATTTTATCATAATAATCAATTTCCGAGAAATTATCAAAATCTTTCATTTTTAATTGCATACCTCTTAACCCTATCATAATTCTCCCATTTAAATTTCGATAAAAAAATAAGATTTTTTTAATAAAATTGGTACTATAATTTTCTATTAAAATTAATGTATTCCAATTTTTGTCCTCATTTTTAATATATTTATAAAGTAGGAAGAAATATAGGACATCCAATTTATTAAATGAGAAAAAAGAAAAGAACTTAGATAATTACCAAGATATCTTTATTGCCTTTTCAGGGCATGCTTTAACACAATAGAAACAGCGCGTACAAACAGAGGGCCATACTGGTGTGATTCGCCAATATTGTGGATTATATGGATCCTCTTCTTTATAACCTAACGCTTCATGCATCAAAAAGACACATGGATCACATACTTCAAGACATTTATGGCAATCTCTGGGGTCGACCTTCCCATTCTCTCCACATTTTGAATAATCAATTCTTATTTTTGTTTTACTCATATAATCACCTAGTATTTTCCATCAAATCCTGGATATTCTTCTCGTGGAATAAGGCGAAGTGCATCATTTTTGCATGCATGCCGGCATATACCGCATCCAAAACATTTATCATAATCTATTATAACTCTATCTATTGAGGGAATATAGCGTATAGCACTGAATTGACACATGGATACGCATGCTTTACATCCCTCGCATTTATCTTGGTCTAATTGGATAATATATTCTGCTTTATAGACTACATTCAAATCGAAATTATTTCTAAGACGAAGTCCGCCACATTCAGGGCTTTCACACGAGCATATAGCACATATATAGGGGACCGGCTGAAACCATACGGAAGCAATATATCCCTTTTTGTTATGCTCTTCCAATCTTTGCATAGCTTCTTCGCGATCAATTCGTACTACTCTATTTTTTGGAATAAAACGAGGAAGTTTCTCAATAATCTCAGATAAAATACCAAAATTGATACAAACTGCTTCTTTTTTTCCCCGCTGCATCCAACGGCACATACAATAATTTTCGATAATCGGTTCTGCAGCTAATTCAGAGAGAATAATTTTGCCATCTTCTAAAGGAATAACTTGTCCAAAATGACCATCAGCTCTCAAAGGATTTCTTTTTTTGGTCTCTTCCTTATGAATCATCCCCTCAACCACCCGACGTATCACTCTCCCTATAATAGGCATTTTAAGTTTATATCCCAGACCTATAGAAGAAAGTCCCATTATCTTTCTAATAAAAACCGTCTCAAAATTCATCCATTGCTCTGTTAAATAATCTTCTAAATTTAAATCCTTGGCAAGTTGATCGGAATAATTTTTGGCGTTCATATACCATTTCTTACCCGCTCCATGTTTCATACACCAATCACACATATTAAAAAAGCCTCATTTATTTATTTATTTATTTGTTAATTTTTTTTTTAATTATTAATTAATTTGTAATAACATCAACTTCAATTTATATAAAGATTTCTGGAACTTGAATCAATTAGAATAAATTACGTTATTAATATCTTCAAATCTCCTATAAATAATAAGGTGTTGCATAGGAAAAGATTTTTTCTATGCTAGATTTCATGGCAATCAATAAATATGGAAGGGAAAAAAAATTAATCGAATTTAACAGTGCGTAAATACTCTGCCATGCCCGTTCCAATTTCACCTGTGTCAATAGATTCCATAATAACCATCTGTTCAAATAATTCAGTATAACCTCCTGGAAACTCTCTTGCAAATCGTATGTGACTGTTTTGTTCCATTCGTTTTGATTTGATTGAATATGATTTTCCTTCGACATCTGTGATAACATACATTGACGTAAGAGGACTTTGAAATTGATCAGCATCATTAATAGTTTTAATTTCCAGCTGAGCTAGTGGAATATTACCTTTATCATTTGCAATATACCCTGAAAGGTTAACTTTTTTCTTTTCATAATCTTTTCGGAATGCGCATGACCATTTTTTGAATTGGAAATGACCGGCGAACCATTTATCAAATTGATGCCAATCTCTATACCCCCAACTTTTATCTCGTTCACCAAAACCGCGAATTGTTCTGATACTATTATCTTTATACTTTATTTCACCTGTAACTATTCCTGACGCTTCGAAATGCTGATGCCAAGATTCAGAGGAATCTTTTCCAAAAACATAAGGTGAAAATCTCGTTTCAAAAGTCAAGTTAAATTCGAATTTTCTGCATTTATAATCTATCTCCCATGTTTGGAAGGGTTTAATCATTTTATAGGTGAGTTTATTATCTCTTAACATGATAGTAATATCATTCACGTAATTTTCTAAAGAGGGTTCCTTATAATAAACTTCCATTTTGTTGTCCAAGAAAAGAACAAAAACAAGTTCTCTTTTTTTATCATTAGGTAATATTCCAATTGTAGAAAAACCTGAAATTTTGTTTTTAAGGTCCGCCCAATTGAAATAATAAGATTCTCTCCATTTTAAATCGTTATTAGGTTTGTGGAGTAGTTCAAAATCTTCTGATAATAGACGATTATTATCTTTTAGTACCATTAAAATTAATCCTCAGCTAGTAAATATAATGAGGGTCCTTCTTTAGCTACCTGTCGTTTACTTCTGAATAGTCTAGGTATGCCAGGATCAAAATCGCTTTCCATGAAGATTGGAACGTATTTATTCATCGTTCGTTCTGTGAGTTCCCAGTTTATTTGGTCTGTGATACCTACAAAATTAGTATACCTCGCATATCCATAACAATAGGCAAATGCTCCCGCAATTAAACATTGTTTCCTATCCCATTTTGAGAATTTAAGAAATAATTCTTTATTAGCTTTCACCGCATAATCACTAAATGCATCTAGGACATCAAACTCAATAGGTTTCACCTTGGTTCCATCTCGTGTAAATAAGGCAACACCTGTTATATTTTCTGAATAATTAAGTGGTGTAGTAGTCATTGTTGCGAAATCATCAAATTTTGCATCTACATCTTTTAATCTAAATGCAAAAGCGATATTACTAAAAGGTGCCTTTGCTTCAGTAGCCGACCATGGAAAGTGTGGTTTTTTACCGTCATATAGATGCATAATTTCTCTGAAGATCATAATTTCATTCTCACTGATTCTATAGGGTCCGTGGTCACATATTTTTGCTCTTGCTTCACATTCATCAAGAAATGAGACAACTTCAAGATTCGCCATTATTTTCTTAATCTCTACAGCCTTTTTACTAGTTACATCTATGATTTGATTTATCGACCATTCTATATCAGGTTGATTTAAAACAATATTTATCTTATTTGAATCATAAACAGTCGGTTTTTCATCAAGGAAATATGAAGAAGCTAAACATTTCCAGAAATCAAGAATAAACATAGTTTGTTCCCTCTTCTCTCTAGTTTCACTTTTTGGATCTCCATTATCTCTCTGGATTTCTCCCATCCTGCCAACCATATAATATAACGGAATATAGAACAGAGATAATGCATGGAGTTCTGAGAGAATCTTTCTACTCTCTTTCCCCATACGCTCCGGTGTGGTTTTTTCCGATACTTTTTTTAAAATATCATAAAGCATATCATAGGAGTTATAAAAAGAAACACAAACATAAGCAGTTACTGGAAACAGTTGTGATTCCAAAAGACCTCTTTTCTTAACTTGGTAATCTATAATTTCAGAAATATGAGAAATAAGATCATTTACTTCTTTGATATTCATATTAACACAAATCTAAAGTTTTAAAAATATATTATAATTTTAAACTTATTATTATTTAACTATTTATTTAACTAAATCTCGGAATTAAATGATTGAGATTATCAAAAAAAACCCCAAGTTTTTAATTGTATTTTTTTTAACACAAATTCATTATTTTTTATGAAATGGTTGTAATATTATATAGAAAATATTATATAGTTAAAGAATATTAAATTTCTTTGAATAATTAATTCCCTTTTAAAAAAGATGTAGTTGCAAGGGAATACATTATTATTAAAAAAAAAATTTAAAATTGAGTGAATTTTAAATAGAAATATTCCATATAGGTGTAAATTTTTATGGGATCAGAAAAAAGAGACTATATTGAAAAAATAAAAAAATCTGAAGAAAAATACCGCACACTTATTAATAGTATAGTAGATGTTATTATAGAATTAGATTCAAGTGGAACATTTACTTTTGTAAATCCGCGAGTTTTTGATTTGTTTGGGTATCAACCGGAAGAAATGATTGGAATAAATGCATTTAATTTCGTCCATCCAGAAGATATACCAGAAATTGCAAAAAAAATGAACGATGCAATATATTCAAGAGAAATTATAGAAGTTATCTATAGAACACGCCATAAAGATGGACATTATATTGTAGTTCAAGCGAGAGGAGGGATGTATAATGATAATGAAAAAATCAAATTTATTGGAGTTATTAGAGATTATAGCGAACTAAAAGAAGCAGAACAAAAAATAAAAGAATCCCAAGAAAATTATAAAGAATTATATAAAAAGTTAGAACAAAAAGTCTCAGAAACAACCATAGATTTTAAGGAATCAGAAAAAAAATTTCGTCATTTATTTGAAACATCTCCATTTGCGATATTTCTACTAAAATTTATAGGTATAATTATAGACTGCAATTCTGTTGCTGAAAGATTATTTAACCTAAAAAAAGATGAAATAATTGGCAGAAATTTTCTAGAACTGGCAGCATTTCCTTCAAAAGCATATACTAAGATTGAGAATGCTTATAAAAAGTTGTGTAGAGGAGAAAAGTTAAATCCTATTGAGATTCAAATTCATACCGAAGATGATGAATTAATTTGGGTGAATGTTATAAATACTTTAGTTAAATTACACAATGAAATCCAAATTCAAGTTATCGTTCAAGATATTTCTGAGCAAAAACTAACTGAAAAGGCTTTGCAACCTTCAGAGCAAGAAAGTCCTTAATTTAAAATAGTTTTATTTTCATTTCAACTTCAATTGTGAAATATTTAATTAGATTCTTTATACTATAATTTAATTTCCTCAATTGTTCTTAAATATTTTAGTAAAGATTAATCTTTCTATTTATTTCGGTTTTATGGCTTGAATTTTTATACTTTGAATGGTATGGTTAAGATCTTTAATTACCCCTTTTTCTGAATGTTGATTAACCAATAAATCAATTGTGAAGGAAGATTCCCCTAAAATATCAATATCTTGAAAGCCAGCTTCTCTTATAAACTCTAGATACTGCTCTTTTAGAACTGCACCAGCGACACAACTAACATATGCCGCAGAATTATTTTTGATGAACTCCGGTAATTCCTTTAAAAGTACGATATCTGAAACCATCATCCTTCCTCCTGGCTTTAACACCCTAAAGGCTTCCTGAAATACCCTTTCTTTTTCTGGTGAAAGATTAATCACACAATTCGAAATAATAACATCTACTGAATTATCTGCAACCGGTAAATTTTCAATCTCACCGAGCCTAAATTCTACATTTTCATAATTCCCCTTCTCTGCATTTTCTCTAGCTTTATCGATCATATCTGGTGTCATATCTACTCCTATAATTTTTCCACTTTTGCCTACCCTATTCGCTGCAAGAAAACAATCAAATCCTGCTCCTGAACCCAAATCAAGAATATGATCTCCTTCCTTTAATGAAGCAAGAGCTACTGGATTCCCACAACCAAGACCTAGATTTGCCCCTTCAGGAACATTTCTAAGATCTTCATCTGTGTATCCAATCTTCTTACTTATATTTTCGGTAGAAGTATCACAACCACAATACGAGTTTGTAGTAGGAAAACTTGAATTTATAGGAGTACAACATAATATTGATTGTTTTGCTATTCTTCCATAATTTTTTCTTACAATTTTTTTAACATCTTTTTCATCCATTTTTTTCTCACTTTAAAAAATCTTAATATATTATTTATTATTGATATCCTGCACCATCGGACCGAGAAAATTCCTTACCATTCCTCCCAAATACTCAACCTTAATTAAAGATAAGCAACAGACTTCCCCATTTTTTTTCATACTTACAACTGCAAATTTCTCACCCTCATTAATATTTGCTTTCTCCCTTAAATCTTTAGAAAAATATATTTGCCCCTTACTATCTAGGGTTACCACTGATTCAACTCTACAACAAGTAGAATTCATTTTCTCAGGTTCGCAACAAATCTCTTCTTTTTCTTTTTTTTGTGAACTCATATTTACATATAATAATTCTTTGGGGATATTTAAACTCTACGGATTCTCCGGAATATCCAGAAATTAAAAATTATGATAGATTTAATTTTACTACTATTCTATGAAAAATCATTAGAGTAAAAATAAGAATCATAAATAAATTCCGTTAGCTTCTCAATAAAGACGTAAATATAGATTTTTCAATTGTGAAATTTATTTTAGAAATAATTGCTTTTTTAAAAATCTCATATAAAAATTATGAATAAAAAACTGAAATTAAGAAGAAAAAATTAAGTAAATAAAATCATCAAGATAATTAACTTAGATTTAAATTTATTGTTATTTTATATGTGCGTTATTGTGAGTCCTACAAATTCTAGGAAACCATCTAGCCACTCTCTCGGTATAACTTACCCAATCTTGTCCAAATCGTCTTTTTAAATTAGGTTCCTCAATATAAACGATAAATCCATGTATTGCAAGAATCAAAATTGGTAGTATAATAAACATTGCTACAAGATCCAGAAGAAATCCAAGACCTGCAAAAAAAAAAAATTGACCCTCCATCATAGGGTTCCTTACATGTCCATATGGTCCATAAGTGACCAACCTCTTGGTAGGCTCAGAAAACCCAGTAGTTCCCTGGCCTATCTTAAATTGAAGCAAACAACTCCAGAAGATAAGAAACAACCCAAAAGCAGACAATATAAGACCAAATATCCTGAACAAAAAGTTGAATAAATTTGGTAATTTCAAAACATTATTAAGCCATATTGCAAAAAAGATTACAAAGAAATACTCACAAATTACTCCAATGTAATGTGCAATAGTTCCTAATCTTTTTGCATTGATTTTTATTCTCTTCACAATTTTAACCTTACCTATACTTCAGCGGGAGTCACTGAATGGTCCTCCTTTTTATAATGCTAAGGATAATTTTATATAACTCGTTTATATACTAATTCCATATAATATTTAATAAAACTAATATTTTGTATTTTTTTAAATGTCTATATCATATTCCCTATCCATTTTACTCTTAATTCAATTAAAATAATTGGTAATTGTAAGACTGGGAATTTATGTGAGTGTAGTGAATTATATACACCATATTATAGCTACATTTTAGCTTTTCTGAAACACTATAGTATGATTTTTTAATATTACTCCTTTAGGCTGCTCTTTATATATAATTTCAAAGTTATTTTCCTTTAAAAAATGGATTATATCATTAATTGTATACACACCATAGTTCTTCACGATAGGATTAAAAATTCTAATAGAATTTACCAGGTTACCAACTATTACAAATATATTTGAATATGCGAGGTCAGAGAAAATAAGAAAACCTTTTGGCTTTAAAACTCGATTAATTTCTTTCAATGCCCTATCCCAATCATTTATATGGTGCATAACCCATAATAATAAGATAATCTCAAATTTATTATTCTCAAATGGAAGTTTTAAAGCATCTGCTTCAATAAATTTTAAATTTTCATTCATTTTAGTATATATTTTTGCTATTTTAATCTGCTCTTGATCTAAATCAGTTCCGACAACATCCATCTTATATTTCATATTCAAATGTGCGGAAACTACTCCGACTCCACATCCGATTTCCAATACTTTATTAACATTACTTAAATCAACTTTACTAAACAATTGATCAATAAGTTCTATATTCTTTTGAGCATGCCGTTTACTATTAACAAACTTCTTTTCTATTTTAATCATTTTCATTTATTAACCACCAATTGCATTTCAATTAACGTTAAAGATACCAGTTAATCACATCTTGCAATTCCTTTTATCTAGATAGTAATATTACTAAAAAATAATATCTTCAAAATTATGAGAGTATCTATTCATTATAAATTTCGATAAAAATATGAAATATTTTATAAAAAAATTAAAATTTACTTTATTAATAGTATTTTTGTAGTCCAATTTTTTCAATTTTTTATAATTTCTATTCATTAAAATTAACTAAGTCTAATTAAAAATAGAATTCGAAGTTCTATTCGTAATATTGCCCCTAATGATACTGATAATGTATATAATTGTTTAAATGCTATTGGCTATTTGCCTACTAGTTATTTCATTGATTAAAAATAATTAAAAATTAAGGAAAACCTAATAAAAAATATTTTATAAAGAAAAAAAAAAGAAAAAGTTAAAAAATTTGAATTTTTTTAATTAAATTTATAATGTGCTGATTGAAAGTTCCATGTCAGACAGTGTTAATTTCTTTCTATGGGCGTGTCGGCAAAATTCTAGAGCTTTACAAGTGACAGCTTTTGCTAAGTTTTCAAGATATCCAATTAATGCGTCTACTGCATCTTTTGCAACCATTTCAGCGCCATTATTCTTCATAAGTGAGCGAATTGGGCTCCATGCAAATACTTTTTTGGCCATAATTTATTTCCTCCAATTTTTTAATTTTAAGATTTTTTAATATTAAATTTTAAGGTGTTCTATTTATCATTTCTTCTTTCTCATTAATAAATGTTGCGATAAATAGTAGTTTGGTTAAAATTTTTGATGCCTCGACAAAAATATTGATTTTCTATAAGTATGATGCTGGAAACATCTCTGAGCCATTAAATCAGAGATCTCAAACTAAAATTAGAAAATTGAGAATATGAAAGGCGACTAAAAAAAATAATGCCATAAACCCAAACTAATCGTTAAAGAAATTTAAAAATTCACAAATTATTATAACAAATCTTCACGAAAATAGCCTAAGAAAAAAGATTTTAAATCTCTAAAATTATTAATGTTCTGATAATCCATGTTTAAAATTATTTGCGAATATTCTAATTAAAATTAGTTTTTAGATTATTTATTGTAGATAAATTAATTTGTTAAATCTTGAGATTAATAGTTAATTAATTCAAGTATGTCAGTAGCCATATGCTTCTTTTTTTTAAGTTTTAATTTTCCTTAAAATTTGAAAAAAAAAAGAGATATAAAAAAAATTATAATTGAGTGCCGCAACGGAAGCAGAATTTTGCATTGGGGTTAACTTCAATGCCACATTCCGGACAGAATTTACCTTTTTCCATTTTTGTGGGTGCATTCGGTGTAATCACATCTCCTAATTTTTGCCCGCATTGTTCACAGAATTTGGCTTCTCCCATAACTTTCACACCACAAGAAGGACATCTAGATAGAATTTTCATTCCACAATTATTACAAAATTGAGATGTACCTTCAAGCCTTTTCCCACACTTTGGGCAAATTTTTATACTTCCCTCAGTAAAATATTGAATCGTGGTAACAAGAACAGCAATTAAAACTCCAAAAACAGGAAACCACATCCAAAACTGCCACACTCCGAAAATAGTCACTGTAAGCATGATCATAACAATTATTACAATAATTAATGCTGTAAATGAACCAATGACTGCTTCTCTATATTCTAGTTTAGATTTAATATTTACCATAACATTTTCTCCTTTAATTTTAAATAGTAATTTATTTAATTATTTTTAAATCTTCTATGAACCAATTTTTATCAATAAAAATTTGAGTTATTTGCATTTTTAATTGTTCTGATATACTTATTTTTTAAATAATGTTCTAAAATATTATTATTAGGTGTGTGAATTAATATGGAAAAAAAAAAGATTGCTATTATTAAGGGGGATGGTGTTGGTCCTGAAGTTGTGAATGAAGGATTAAAAATTCTCAAGATTATTAATGAGTATTCAGATTTAAAAATGGAATTTTGTGAAGCTCCAGCTGGTGGGTCCGTCTATAAAACTTATGGGGAAAGCCTCCCTGAAAAATCATTAAACATTATAGAAAAGTCGGATGCAATTCTTTTTGGTGCGATAGGATTACCTGATTTACCAACAGGTGTTGCTGAGCTTGCAATCTTAAAAATAAGGCAAGAATTTGATTTATACGTGAATCTCCGACCCATTAAATTATATGAAACTGCAATTGATTGCTGTCCGTTGAAAGATGAATATATAGGAGATGGAATTGATATGACTATCGTTCGAGAGAATACTGAGGGCTTATATGCAAAAATTGGGGGTATCTTAAGGGATGAAATTGCTTCAAATATTATGCTTTATACCCGTAAAGGATGCGAGAGAGTTATCAAATATGCTTTTGAATATGCAAAAAAAAGGAATCATAAAAAAATCACTTCAGTTGATAAAGCTAATGTCTTGGCATGCAGTCAGTTGTGGAGAAAGATATTTGAAGAAATTGGTATGAAATATCCCAATATTGATAAAGAGAACTTCTTAATTGATGCATTTTGTCAATGGATAATTCGCAAACCATATACATGTCAAACTGTAGTTACTGGTAATTTATTTGGAGATATTATTAGTGACGAGGCTGCTTATCTTTTAGGAAGTCTTGGTATGGCACCAAGCGGTAATATTAATCCTGGAAAACTATCAATGTATGAACCAATTCATGGTGCTGCGCCTGATATTGCGGGTCAAGGAATTGCAAACCCTGTGGGAACAATATTAAGTGTAAAGTTAATGGTTGAAGAATCTTTTCAACGGAAAGATTTAGGTAAAGATATTGAGAATTGTGTAGAACAGGCCTTAGGTGAAGGTAGAACCATGGACATTAAATCAGATAAATTAAAAATTCTATCAACAATTGACATGGGTAATTTAATTGCTGGAAAATTAAAAGAACAGTTGAAAAAATAAGTATTTAATAGAAATTGCTATATTTATAAAAAAGAGCTTATTGTACTAATCCAAGTATTGAATTGATCCAAAAGTTCCAATCGGTATTCAGTAGTTATTTTAAAGAACAACAAAGGAATCATCTTTTTCTCGAGATATTCATTCAAGTTAAATTCTTCGATGAGTCGAGACCAGACTGCCGTTTGAGTATGGTCTTCGGAAGTTCTTAAGCCTATTAACACACTTGTATTTTCATTTATCTTATCTAAACCATTAATTACTAAATTTCGCCATTCTAAATCAATAGATCTTTTATTTCTTGCATCAAATATAAATAAAACTCCATCTGAGTCTACAATTTCTCCAATATGATTGATATAATTTTTAATAATAACTTTATCATTAAATAAATAGATTTTTTCTAATTCTTCATTTTTAACTATACTAATTTCGCCCAAATCTCGAAATTCAGTAAACAATTGTAAAGCAGGATTCCAGTATTTATTTAAACCAATAAATGATAAAATTAATTTTCCTTTTACATTAATTATTTTATTAATTTCTGAAATTAGATTTGCTTTTACAATATTCTCCTCGTCGAGTTGTGATTTTACTATATAGTGATAGGAGATTAAAGAGAACGCATCTTCGACATTTTCCCCTGTTTTTGCACTAGTTTCTATATAAGAAGCTTTTAACTTATTTGCTAGTGAAACACCTTCTTGATAAGATATTTTTCTTTCCTTACTTAAATCGGTTTTATTCCCCACAACAACAACCGGAATATCTTTACTAATAAAACCTTTTAATTCATCGTACCAATTTTCAAGATTCTCAAAAGAAGATACATTTGTTAAATCGAATACTAAAAATGCTGAATGAGCTCCTTGATAATAAGTCTTTCTAACTCTTCGAAAGAATTTTTGGGCTCCAATATCCCAGATCATTAAATTTATTGCTGTATTTAGAAATTTATAGTTATGTGTCAAAATATTTAAACCAATTGTCGCACGGTAATCGGTTGAAAATCTGTTTTCAACAAATCTCATTACGATTGATGTCTTACCAACCGCGTGGTCACCAACAATAATAAATTTAAATTTATATTCTCCCCTGGCGAGTCTCATTTGATAAATTTGATTTTTCAACCTATCAAACTCTTGTCTTTCATCATATTCAAAATTAGGAATATATGTTTGAATTCGATTAATATCATCTTCTGTTAATATTTGGGCACATTTTTCAGCTAAGAAATAGGCATATGGAGCAGTTTTATCAATTGAAGCGAGTGTATTTAATATAATGCTTACAGTAGCATTATCTTTCACAGATACAAATAGAATTCTGGAATCCTCTGTTTCAAAGCTCGCAGTTCCCCATTTTTTAAAGGAAAATTCATACCTAATTCTTTCTAGAATGGGGTTTACAAGAGAAGAAAGTACCGATATTGAATCTGTTTTTACTTCAAGAGAATCATCTAATGTTTTCTCTTTAAGAATGTTATCTAATTTCGCAGCAATTATCAACCCTTCATCGTCAGAAACAATTACCGCTTCAACATCAGGTACAACATCCATAAAATTTTTTAGCAAACTATTAAATAATTCTGATTTTGACATAAGATCCTCAAAATGAAAATACAAAAAAATATTAATATATCTTTTGTATATTTTAATGAAAATAATTAAGAAAAAAATAAATTTTTTAATATCTAATCACTCTTATAGCGTAGAAACTTTATTGAATTTGATACAAAATGCCTACTTGTATAATTTGTCATGAAAATATTGAAATAGAAGAGAGTTCTAGCATAAAAAGCTATACTTGTCCAAACGGACATCAAGTTCATAGAAAATGTTTAGAAGATTGGTTAGTTCATTCCCAAGTATGCCCATTATGTGCTGAAAAATATGACTCAAATACAATTTCAGAATTTACAGAATATTTTGATAAAATAAAGGAACAAAAAGAGCAAGAAAAACAGATAAAAGCTGATATGGAACTTGAAAAAGTTATTAGTAATATTGCAGATGATATTATTCTTTTAGAAAAATTGGAACTTCCACGAAAATTAATCAAACAAAAGGAGTTTAAAAAGGCATTAGAAAAGTTATTTGCTTTGATAGATGATAACAGTCAAAATATGGATGTTTTATTTCTAATAGGAAAAACGTTTTATTTAGATAAACAATATGCATTGGCTGTTAATCATTTAATGAAACTAATAAAAAAAGATTTTAAATATCCTCAAGGTTTTTATTATTTAGGAAAAACATATCAAGCCTTGGGTCTTAATGACAAAGCAAAATGGGCATTTGATCGAGTTCCATCTGAAGATTCAAAGTCCTAATTTTAAAGCAAAAGTAGTATTTTCATGGAAAAAATATTTTGTTTAACAATTGCAGGAACCGACCCAAGCTGTGGTGCCGGAATTCAGGCTGATATTAGAACTTTTGAAAAATTTGAAGTCTATCCTTTTTCCGTTATTACTGCTGTTACATATCAAACGGCAGATTCATTTTCAGGGTATTTTCCGATTCCAATTGAGTCTTTAGAGGAACAATTAAAAATATTATTTGAAAAATATCCCATAAAATATGCAAAAACTGGTATGATTCCAACAAAAGAATCTGTAAAAATTATCGCAGAATATTTAGATAAATATCAAGTACATTACGTTGTTGATCCAGTAACTGTTTCTAGCGTTGGAGTGAGACTAGCAGAAGAAGGTACTGAATCAGAGCTTAAAAAAACTCTCTTCCCAAATGCACAAATTATTACTCCTAATCTTAAAGAAGCAGAGTATTTCTCAGGTATTAATATTAAAACACAAGAATTTGATGATATTGAATTAATGAGAAAAGCAGCCTTAGAAATTTTATCTCTTATGACTAATGAGAAAATTGAGCATAAATCAAAGGCAGTTATTATTAAAGGGGGTCATCCTGAAAAAAACAAAATAGCTGACATAGCATTAATATCTGATTTTGAAAACAAGAAAAAAAAACAATATTTCTTAAAATTCTTAAAAGATCTAAAACCAATTGTACAAAATGTTCATGGCACTGGATGTGTTTTTTCAGCTGCTTTAACAGCTGCATTAGCCATTAAAAAGGATTTATATTTTGCAATCCAAAATGCAGAAGAATTTTTTGATGAGAATTTTGAAAATATCACGAAAATTAACGATAGAACATATATTCTTACATTGAATTATTCACCAGAAAAAAAAGCAGTTTTAAATCAAGTAAAAGAAATTTATAATTTTATTTCAAGTTCAAAAAAATTCTCAAGATTAATTCCAGAAGTTAGAACAAATATCTCTGTATCTTTACCTAATGCACAATCGAAAATTGACGTTGCTGCGATTGAAGGGCGAATTAGTATCATTAATGGGTATCCTAAAGCCATAGGAAAAATAAAATTTGGTGTATCTGATCATACAGCAAGATTGATATTAACCGCTAAAAAATTTGACAATTCACTAAACATTGTAATTAATATGAAATATGTTCCGGATTTAATACAAAAATTAGAAAACGACTCATTCTTTAAGATTGCGGAAATAGACAGAAGTAAACAACCTAAAAATATAAGCTTAAAAGAGGAATCAACAATGCAGTGGATAATAAAAAAAGTTTTTGAACAACATGGAACAATTCCAGATATTATATGGGATAAAGGTGCAACTGGTAAAGAGCCAATCATGAGAGTTTTTGCAAAAGACCCAGATGAAATGATTATGAAAATTGAAAAAATGTTAAATTATTTAGAAAAATCTAATTGAACATGTTCGTTAATCGTTTTAAATTGTATTTTCTTATAAAAAATAATCAAAATTTTGAAATTTGCGGTTCAATCTTAATAATATGAACAATATAGATTTATTTTAAGAATTAAATTAATAATTGCTAGGGATAATCTTTGGTATATAAACTGGGAATATTCTATGGAACCGATTCAGACACAGAGATGTTAACTCAAAAATTTGTAGGTAATTTGATTAACGATGACAAATTTTGTGAATCTTGCGAGGAAATGGAAGTAAAAATAAAATGTGATCACTGTCGAGAACATTTGAAAAGCTATGCTGATTCAATTTACTTTTATGAACAAATCGGCGAAAATCTTCCTGAATTTGTTGAAGAACCACTGGATTTTTTTCCTAAAAATCTTCCTGAAGTGGATTTCCTTTTAGTTGTGGGAATTCATCCAGACCTATTAACTGGACTTCCGGAATATTTAAAAGATCAAAATATAAAGGCAGTTATTATTCCAATCGAAGATCCAAAATGGGTGTCTCCAGGACTTCAAAAACAAGTTTTAGAAGAATTTGAAAAATTCGGAATTCAAGCAGCATTTCCAAAACCATTTTGTTCCTTGAGTAAAGAAGTAAATGAACTAAATAGACCCGGTTTTAATGTAACCCAAGAAAGTTCTAATATTGATGAATTTATTGATTATTTTAAGATTGGAGAGCCGATTGTATTTTTTTTAATAAGTAAAGATGGAAAAACAATTGAAGATGCACACGTAATACAATCCGCTCCATGCGGTTCTACTTATTATATTGTCCAACAATTAAAATCAAAAGAAATTAATGATAAAGAGCTTTCCCTAAATGAACGTATTAGTAAAGCCCATCACTCATATCCTTGTAATGCCTCTATGGATCAAGATAATATATTAAAGGATACAATCCTTCATATAGGTGGTATATTAGTTAGAAATGCCGTTAGAAGAGTATTAAATCTTAAGGAAGATGAGGGATTTAAACTTTCTTACGTTATCGTTTAAATGATCTTTTATTTTAGTTTATGCTACCAATAATTAACTTCTAATACTTAGTCAAATTTTTCTATTCAATCATAATCGTTTTTTTTATTTTAAATTTAAATTGATAACTTATAAAATATAGAATTAATTATGAGTCGAACTGCTAAAGTAAATCAAGTAATTTTAATTGTTATTGATGATGTTAGGGCTTCGCATCTTTATGGATGGATTAACCAAGGAAAACTTCCAAACATGGCTCAACTTGCTAAAAATGGAATCTCGTGTCAGAATTCTATTACAACTTTTCCGAGCATTACTTATCCTTGCTATTCTAATATCATGACTGGTGCCTATTCTGGTTATTACCCTAAAGAAGGAAGTGGTATTCCGACTTATAATTGGATCAGTCGGACAGACCCTCCTTCAGAAGGGAAAAAGTTGCCTTTTATTCGCAATTACGGAGATAGACGTCAAACATGGAAAATTAGTAAAGACTTGGGACCTAATGTTCAAACAATTTTTGAACAAGCTGGTGAAGGAAACTTTCTAAGCGTAATAAACACAGTATATCGTGGATCGCACTTCCAAATTCCTCAAAAATATGAAACAGAAATAACATTAAAAACTATTGAGGAGGTTTTCCAAAAACCAGAAAAATTCTTTTCTGTTAAGGAAGTTCCAAAAATTACTGTAGGATATATACCAAAAACAGATGATCTTATGCACCATGCAGGTTTTGACCATCCAGATTATATTAATGAAGTCTTAAGTTGCGACGAGTATATTGGGTCTTTACTTAGCACACTTAAAAATATTGGATATTACGAGGATACAGCAATCTGTATTGTCTCAGATCATGGCAATTATAAAGCGCAAAATATGTATGACCTCGAACCTTTTTTCCAAAAAAAAGGATTAATACCTTATGTTCCTAAAAAAGAAGTTGGTGATTTTGACGCAGCATTCGGTTCTATCGGATTTTTCAATTTCCGAGGAGATACTTGGCATCATCATCCTACTATTAAACAAATGCGAAATTTTGAACCAAGTGGAATAGGGAGTAAAAAATTGGATTTATTCGAAACCTTATGGGAAATTCCAGGTGTAAAATTAATGTATTATCGTGACGATAATAATACGCCAGATCGAGGAATAATTCATCTTGAGCGACGGGATAAAAAGACTGGAAAAATTATGAAAGGTAGAATTGAATACGATGGACATGGAAAAAATCAAAAGACAAAATACACTTTTGATAACGAAGATTTATTTGGATACGAGAATCACAAGGATATGAAAGAACTTTTAGATAATAAAGCACATACAATTGACGAATGGTTAGCAGCAACCAACCAAATAGATTATCCAATCTTCATTGACCAACTTCCACGGTATTTTAAAAATCCACGGGCATGTGATATTATGATCTCTACAATTGGTGAATACGGTTTTGGATATGAGCATGGTAAGACAGTTGCCACTTATCCATATTCTCACGACATTGCTATTAAAAAATCAATGACTGTCCCGTTGATTATAGGAGGCTCTCTTGAAATTCCATCCTTCGAGGTCCCTTATTGCAAAACAACGGATGTTGTTCCAACTTTATTAGATTTGTTGGGAATTAAACCACATTGGAGTGTTGTAGGAAAATCCCTGTTGAATTATAAGTGAGAATTTGCTTTTTAAGATTTTTTTCTAATCTAAAAGCCTTTTTTCTCCCTTTAAATTTTGTATTTCGGTAATTTCTTGAGATACTTCTAAAGTTCCTAAATAATTTCCCTCTTTATCACGCACCGCAAAATATCGAATATATACAAATAGATCTCCCAAATGGATCCAAAATTCTGCAACATCTCTTTTATTCTGTTTAAAATCGTTTAATATAGCAACTACTTTATCAACACTTTTAGGTGGATGACATTTTTGAACTTTTCTTCCAATTACAGCAGGACTTCGTTTGAAGATTCTTTTATCCCCCTTACTATAATACCTAACCGTATCTTCAGCATCAATAAAAGATATTTCAACGGGTAAGGTATCTATAATTTTCTCTATCAAATCTATAGGTAAATTTTCTAACATTATTATAACACTATTTCTGATAATTCTAAAATGTTTTAGATATAAATTTTTATTTTAGAGTTCTATATTATCTAAATGTTTTTTACAATATAATTGGTTAACAATTAGAAAAAAAATACAAAAAATTATAGAATTTTTGTTTCACTTTTAGCTGTGGGTGTTTTTATTACTAAAAAACGAAAATTATTTTTAGATTCGTTTAATAAACGATGTGGAATTTTAGCAGGGCTAAAAATTAATTCATCTTTCTTTACTTTTTTAGTTTCATTACCAATTTCGACAACCCCTTCACCATCAAGAATATAAAAACAAACATCCACTGGAGTTATATGCTTTTTAAGAGCTTCTCCTGGCTTTAATTCAATATTTACAATAGTAGCGTGATCGAATGAAAATAATTTTTTAACTGCTACCTTATGGGGTGTATCAGATATTGGTACATTATTAGTATTTATTATTTTTATCGGTTTTCACCTCTTATCTTAATTTTATTTTTGTTTATCTAATATGATCTCTCTATAATTAGAATTGTTTAAATTTTTCTTGATAATAATGTAAACACAGATGCCCAAAAAGAATATATCGAATGTAAATCCAATAAAAACCATTAAAGGACTTGTTAAAAATGCTACTATTAACACATCCGCCCAAAAAATTAGCATAATAATTGAGGGTAGAATTTTCCAGATTACATTTGAAGGTTTTTGTTTTGGAAATTTATTTGGAGCTTTTGATGAAATCATTATTAAGCCTATTAAAATAATTGTTAATAGGAGAGTTATAAGTAATCCAATTGTTCTTTCTGGTGTAATCTGCATATCAAGATAAACAGTTCCTCCATTTCTTATCATTGGACTGCTTAAAATTTCGCTAAAAATCCCAAGGATGAAACCAGTTAATTGTGTAGAAGCAAGTGTAGCCAACACCCAAAACCCGGAAATAATTATTTTTTTCGAATCTTTAAAATGAGTAATTACAAGATCATAAAAAAAAAGAAACCAGAAGACAAGAAAAAACCATCCAAAATAATTTATAAGAGGCACTCCTAAGATATAAAAACTATATGTTTCCCATATCCACCATCCATTTTCAACCGCTACTGGATCCATAAAAAAGTCAAAATTTACTGCAATATATGCAGCAAAAGCACTTCTAAAAAATGTTATTTTGAAAAATTTTTTATCTATTCCTCTCTCTAAATTACTCCCTATTCCCCATGCCGGAAAAGAACCTTGTCCATTACCAATAAGAATATGTGAAAAATATCCACAACAATACGTAATAATAAACCAACCCAAACAAACATCGAAGGGACATTTATAATAAAATAATATGAGTTCTGTAGCTGGATAATAATAACCTCCAAAAATTGATGCAAAATTTTCTACAAAACCACTTACAACTATGGCTCCAAATAAAAAAATTAAAGTTTTATAAACACCTCGAAATTTATAAGAATGGATTAACACCAAAATGGTTAAAGCATAGATGATAATTGTATTCAAAATAACTGTGCTTGAAATAGAATTCCCACCTTTTTTCTAATTAATTAAATTTCTATAATTTATTTTTTCTCATTTACTATTTATAAGTTTATAAAATATAGATGTGCCTTTTTTATATTTGCAATAAAGTTCATTTATAGCTAAAAAAAATCATTAGGATTTCAATTTAAATCAAATTAAAATTATTTAATGTGAAAGAATTATTTTAAATTATTATGTTAAAAAAAAATTACAAAGACGTAGATAATATTCCCGTAGCTTTAGAGAATACTAAAGATGCTTATGTAAGGTGGCTGATTGATGAAAGTGATGGAGCTAAATATTATGCTATGAGGCGATTTGAAGTAAAACTAAAAGGTAGTATTCCGCTTCATGAACACCCCGAAGATCATGAAATTTATATTTTAAAAGGTAATGCAAGCTTTTATAATGACGCTGGACAAGAGGAATTAGTAAATGAAGGAGATGTGTTGTACATACCTCCCAATGAAAAACATGGAATAAAAAACTTAGGACAAGATGATTTAATTTTTATTTGTATTGTACCAATTTTTAAAAATAAAGACTAATCCTTTTTCTTTTTAGATTTGCTTAAAGCTTCCTCTAATATTTTTATAGAACAAAATTCTCCACACATTGAACAAGGTTCATTATCAATTTCAGTTCCTGCTCTATAATGAATTTTTTTAGCAGTTTCTGGATCAATTGCTAATTTTATCATTTCTTTCCAATTTAAATCTTTCCGGGCTTTATCCATTTTTTCATCCCACCAGCTAGCTCGTTTTCCATATCTCGCAATATTTACGGCATGTGCTGCAATTTTTGATGAAATAACACCTCGTTTAACCTCATCAATATTTGGAAGGCCCAAATGTTCTGATGGAGTAACATAACATAAATAATCAGCTCCAGCTAATCCAGCAATGGTTCCACCAATTGCACTTACAATATCATCATATCCCGGAGCAATATCGGTAACTAAAGGTCCCAAAACATAAAAGGGGGCTTCATTACATATCGATTTTTGGAGTTTTACATTCCGTTCAATCTCATGAGCCGGAATATGACCAGGACCTTCAACCATAACTTGCACATTATTATCCCAGCATCTTTTAACCAATTTTGAAATAATTAATAATTCTTGTATTTGGGAATAGTCAGTCGAATCAAAAATACTTCCAGGTCTGCAACCATCTCCTAAAGATAATGAAAAATCAAATTCTTTTGCCATCTCAAGCAAATAATCGAAATTTTTATAATATGGGTTTTCTAAATTATGATGAATTATCCAAGCAGCTAAAAAGGTGCCTCCTCTTGAAACAATGCCCATCATTCTCGGATGATCTTTTAGATACTCCACAATTTCTTTAGTTACGCCAGCATGAATTGTAAAGAAATCTACACCTTCTTTTGCTTGTTCTTCCACTACATTAAACATATCATCTTCTGTCATATCTATAATTGCTCCATCTCTTTCCAAACTTCTTAACGCTACTTGGTATATTGGGACTGTTCCGATGGGGACTTTTATTATCCTTAAAATGTTTCTTCTAATGGTTTTTAAATCTTGCTCAGTAACACCTGTACTCAAATCCATCACAGTATCTGCCCCATATTTTACAGCTATTTTCGCTTTATCTAATTCATTATCGATATTACAAATAGTTTTACTTGAACCAATATTTGCATTAATTTTAACTAATAAACCCTTTCCAATCCCAATTGGCTCAATCTCTCGCACATTAGACTTTGGTATGATAATCCGACCGGTTTCTAATCCTTTTCTGACAAATTCAACATCTACTCCTTCTTTCTGAGCGACTATTTTCATTTCTTCGGAAATCTTTCCTTGCTTTGCTATATCTACTTGTGTTGTCATAAAAAATCTTTAAAGAGTGCTATTATAATGTAATAAATTAAACAATTCTTAAGAATATAAATATAAATAAGGATATTTGATTATTATTCTTATTTTTTATTAAAATGCAATTCCTTTTTTAATTTTCATAAAAAAAAATAATCTCTATTTGAGAATATTTAAAATTTTTAATAATTGGAATTTTATTTTCAAAATAATACAATAAGTTGCAGTTAAAGCAGAAATTCAACTCATCCATCTATAAAGTTCTTAATCTTCTTTTGAAGAATTGCATAAGAATAGTTGCAAAAAAAATCAAATTAAACCAGACAAAAAAAAAAAAGAATTTGAAAGATTTTTGTTGTTTTTTAACTACTCGGGTATTTCTAATCCTGCTATTCCTACGGCTTCTTCGAATGTACTCCAAACTTCAAATGAAAATTCAAATCCCTCTATGTCCATGTACTGAAGGTTATCCTTTTGTCGATTTTTTAAAACTTCTTCAAGTTTCCCCTCTTTTACAATTATAATGTTTAAAACTCTTATTCCATCTGTAGTTACTTTTACAGGCGATGCAACGTTTTCTCCGAGAGATTCATCCACGGGATATTTTTTTCTTACTTGAAGAAATCTTTTCGTAATTTCATTTTGTTTGTGACTCGGATATGCAAAAGTTGTAATAACAATTGGCATTTTATTTAACCTCATTTAATAATTTTTTTTAATAATTTAGATTCTACCAGATCGATAATTCGATATTTTCGTATTTAAATTTTTACATATTTATAAAAAAAATTATAGCTTTCAAATAAAAATCAGAAGAAATTTTCCAAAAAAGAAGTATTCTCTATTTCAAAAATAGTATACTTAATCTTTTTTTTCCACATACTTACTTAGTCGAACCCAATTTTTAACTGTTTTAAAAGTTCGATTAAAGAATCAGTCAATTGATATTTATTCAATTCCTCAAATGGAACAAATTTAGCTTCTAAAGCGTCAGAAGATGCTTTTGGAGGTTGAGAAAAATCTCCCTCAACTTGTTCGACAAAATAATTGATTAGTACATAATGATATTCTATTCTGTTATTCTCATCATACATTATTTTATCTATTATACCTGCTAATTTTGCTACTTTTACTTTATAACCTGTTTCTTCGAAGCCTTCTCTTTCAGCCGCTTGTCGAGTTCTTTCTCCTAACTCTAAATGACCTCCGGGAATGCTCCAATATCCTGCATCAGGATCAAACTTTCTATTAACTAATAATAAATTATCATCCCTAACTAAGAGAATTCCTACGCCAATATGAGGCCTAACCGGATATTTCCGTGTATCATATGCTGTTAATTTTTTTCTCTTTCTCACAGTATTTTTCACTTTTGTGATTCTTTTATATTTGAAGAATTTATAAATGGGAATTGAGTAGTGAAAATTTTAATTTTAAAAACAAATTACTATTGTAACTAAACCAATCGTAAATTAATTTTTTTGTTTAATATGGAAAAATCCGATTATATTTATATGATAAAAGATAATGTATTGGTTCTAGGTATTCAATTACCAGATCACCTACAAGGGGAGAATCTTGAAAAATATTTAACCACACTTCCCCTTGATACATTAGAACATATTGCAGGTTTTGATAAAAAATTTTTGGAATTCTTTTTTCATAAATTAAAAGGGATATCTAACCAAGATTTTACTAATTTTTTAAATAAATTAAACAAAATTTCTTATCTTGTAGGTCCATTAGGTGAATTATCATATTTAACCGAAGAACAAATCAAATACATTCTTGAAAAAATTGAAGATTTAAATATGGAAGATATTGTTTCCGAAAAAATAAATCAAATTGCAGATGAATTCTTGGAGAAAGAATTTGGAGGTTCTCTTAATCAGCAACAGATTTCTTTTGATAATACATTACAAAATATTAGATTTTATCTTAGAGAAATGGGATACACACATGAAGAAATAGAACAAAGAATTAAAGAAGCAGGAGAAGATACAAAAAAATTGGATACATTATTTTCATTACCAGAAAAAACCATTTATACTCATCCTCAACAACCTCAAAGAACACCTCAAGGTGAAACAATAGGACAAGGTTTATCTGAAACTGTAGAGAATGGAGACGCATCAGAATTTTCCCCTCAAGATCTACGAAGGCAAGTTCCCGAAATTTCTGCAGAGCGAGCAAGAAAAGTAGAGGAAATAATGAAATTAATTAAAGAAAAGACTAAAGATTCACTTACCGAAGATCAAGAAGCTATATTTCTCGAAATACACCCCGATAGATTAAATCGTATTAATAATATTTTAAAAAATTTTAATCGAAAGAGTAAAAAATTCAATTTATTATTAGAATGGTTTAAATTATCCCATTATTTAGAGAGCATTGAATGTAAAGTTGAGCATTGGCAAGTCTCAAGTAGGGCTACCAGATCCCAAGTTGGTGTATATACTGCAGGAATTCCATTTGCTCGTTATGATCGTATTGTAGTAGATTTTTCAGAAAGAAAGCTAGAAAAGGTTATTAATATTGCAAAAAGAATTCTCGCTAATCCAACTAAGGAGAGAATTCAAAAACTTGGTCAAGACCTTACGTCTGAAACAGGATTCGATGAACACTTATATTTTACAGATTAATTGATTAAATTTTTCAATAAAAACCTTTTTTTTTATCTTTGTTAATTAAATTTTATTTTATTAGTAGCGAGGAAAAAAATATAATTTTTAAAAAATCAAAAAATTCAATTAGCAGAGCAAAAATTTCCTTAAACTTTCCCTAAAATTGAATTTGCAAGAGTTTAATAATTATGAAATATTTGTTTCTTTAACAAATGATGAAAAAAGCAAACTTAGTAAGTGAATTTCAGTGAATTTCGAAGAATTAGACATTAGCGTAGGACGCATTAATGCTTTAAAAAACAATATGAATATTACATCACCAACACCAGTTCAAGAAAAAGCTATTCCTTTAATTCTAAAGAATCATAATATCATGGCTCAAGCCAAGACTGGAACGGGAAAGACCTTAGCATATATTATTCCAATTGTGGAAAAATTAAAGTTTCACAATATTGAATGTCTTGTTTTAGTTCCTACACGCGAACTTGCAAAACAAGTTTATGAAGTAATAAATGATTTGAGAGATAATAGAATAAAATCTTTACCAATATATGGTGGAGTTTCAATAAATAATCAGATTAGAAAGTTGGAGCAGGGTATTCATATAATCATTGCAACACCCGGAAGACTCATTGATCTCTACAAAAGAGGTAAACTTAATTTTAACTATATTAGATTTGTGGTTTTAGATGAAGGAGACAGGCTTTGGGATATGGGGTTTGCCCCAGACATAAAATACATCTTAAGCTTAATTAAAACTAAATATCAATTTATGTTATTCTCAGCCACATTAGATTATGATATAAGAGAATTAGTTAAAAAATATACAAGAAATAAATTTACATTTCTTAATTTAAGTAGAGATGACCTAACTGTAAGAAGTACCAGACAATATTTTTATTTGATTGATTTATTTGAACAAAAATTTGGCACTTTTCTTCAAATTTTAAAAAAAGAAAACCCCCAAAATGTTCTTTTATTTGTCAATACAAAAAAAACAGCATCTTGGCTGTTTAATAAATTAACTAGAAAGAAAACATGGTATAGAATTGGATTATTATCCGGTGATTTATCCCAATTTCAGCGAGAAAAAATCTTAAAAGAATTTAAAACTCATAAGATTAATATGCTCATCGCTACTGATGTGGCTGCAAGGGGTTTAGATATTGAAAATATTTCTCATGTTATTAATTATGATCTTCCCAAATTCTCAGAAAATTATGTACATCGAATAGGTAGAACATCTCGAATGAGTAAAAAAGGAACAGCAATTACCCTCTGTTTAAAGGACGAATATGAGTATTTATGTAGAATAGAAGGACTTATTAATAAAGAAATTAAACGAAGATATCTAAAAGAGCAGGCACAAGCAAGAAATCGATTTCCTTTTTATTAAATTCAATCCAATATGTTTTTAAATTAAATTACTACTTTCTCCCCTTATAATAGTGATAAACTCAATGCCATTATAAACATTCCTATAATAAGCCCTAGAATTGAAAGATGTTCTTTACCAAACGAACGAGATACGGGTAATAATTCATCCAATGAAATAAACACCATAAATCCTCCCACAATAGATAACATTATTCCCAATACAAAATCATTCAAAAAAGGCAAGAGTATTAATCCCGCAATTAGAGCACCTATAGGTTCACTAACTCCTGATAAAAAGGACCATAAAAAAGCTTTTTTACTGCTTTTTGTTGATTGATAAACAGGAACCGCCACTGCTATCCCCTCTGGTATATTATGAAGCGCAATAGCTACCATCAATAAAAACCCTAATTCGACATCTTTTAATGTACCTGCAAATGTAGCCATACCTTCCGGAAAATTATGAATAAATACCCCTAATGCAATTAATAATGAAGTTTTTTCTAATTTAGGTTCTTTTTTTTCATTTTGCTCTTTTTTACGAGAATCTTCAAATTCGTATTTATGTGAAATCCCCAAATCAACTGCAAACATAATTATCATTCCAATAAAAAACCATAGATGTCCATTAAAAAATCCTAAGGATTCTATACCTTGCTGTAATAATTCAACAAAAGATATAAGAATCATAACTCCAGCAGAAAAGCCCATGGAGATTGAAATATATTTTGGACCGGGTTCCTTAAAAAATAATGCGATTACACTACCAATTGTGGTTGATAAGCCAGCAACAGTTGTTAATATTAGAGCAAATATGAAATTTTCCACTTTACAAAAAAACTCGCTTTGATTATTTCAAATTAAAACCAATTAATTTTTAAAAATGAAAATATGAATTAAAACTAATTTAAATTAGTTAAATTTTTTTGAGATGTAGATTTATTCCTAAACACATTCGTGCTATTATGTGCTGTTTTTATTTTAGGTCCTCAGCTAAATCAAGAAATTCTGTGTATGGAATGGCTGTCCAGCTTTCTGCGAAGGTAGCTCCCGCAGAACGGGAAAGTAACGAAACTTTTGCAGCTTCTTTTTCATTTTTCACTTCAAAAATATCAAGAAAGTCATAAGGACCTAATATGGCATAGTGTGCAATCCATTTAATATCTGGAACTTTTTCTCTAACTAGCTTTAACCACTTTTCACCCTGTTCTTTCCTTTTCTTAACTAGGTCAGGATGTTGAAGTTTGGTTGCAAGTATGTATATAGGCATAATATATTTATGGGCAAGATTACACTTTAAATCTTATGATTACATTTTAAACCTTACAAATAATTATCGTTATTCCTTTGATAAAGGTATTAAAATTATTGAATATGAGTTAAAAAATTAGGAAAATAGTTATCTAAAATATATCGCCTTAAATATATTAAAAAAATTCACTTAAAAGAATTAATTTTTATTAAAATTAATTTTAAATAAAATTGATAATTAAAGTAAATAATTGCAAGAAAAATAAACTTCAGAGAATAAGAAATGGATAAAGAATTAGATGATATTCGTAAAAAGAAGGAAGAACTATTAAAAAAAATGCTTGAAATGCCAAATGACGTTTTACATCTTAAAAATTATCAAGAATTATCCAATGTGATAAACCAATATCCTAACAAAATTGTTATTATTGATTGTTCTGCTGTCTGGTGTGGTCCATGCAAATGGTTTTCCCCAATATTTGAACAACTTCAAAAAGAACTTAAAATGGATTTCATTTTTACGAAAGTTGATGTCGATGAGGCTCGAGATATTGCGATAAATTTTGGAATTCGAGCAGTTCCCACGACATTATTCATAAAGGCCGGAAATATAATTAAAAAAATTGAAGGTGCAATGAAGTACGAACAAATGAAACCTATTCTTTTACAATTAAAAGCATAAATCATTTTATATTGCTTTTCTTTTTCTTTCATTCTCAAATTTTTTAAAATTGATTTCTCTATTATTATCTAATGAAAAATATCAATTCAAAGATGGATTTTGAAGATATTTTAGCCCTTGATAAAGTTATTGATTTAATTAAAGATTTTTCCGATAAAAATCCAATTAAGAAGTATAAAATTAATTTTAAGAAGATTAAAGAAAAGGTAAATGAATTAAAAAGTATAAAAGATAAAGATATTAAATCGAAATACAATTTATTTAAGACTATTTTAAGAAAATTAAAGTTAATTATCAAGCGAGAATTCCATCCGGAGATATTTTTCATTATTGGAGGGCATGGGGGTGTAATAATCAATGATATTGGTTTTTGTGAATTTGACTCTCCTAAATTTGCAATAAATCGCTTATTAGAAAAAATGGAACTTGCAATTAAAACCAATATGCCTTATCATATTGAAATTGCAATAAGTTGTTTGGAATGGTTGTATAAAAAATATCCTGAAAAAATCTCGGAATTTTTAAGATTATTTAAACTTGGTAGGTTTGAAATAATTAATCCTACTTTTTCACAACCATACAGTTTAATCATTGGTGCTGAATCGAATATTAAGCAATTCGAATACGGACTAAATTATTTAAAACAATTGGGATTAGATTGCACAATTTATTATTGTTCAGAAAGTTCGATACATCCTCAAATCCCTCAAATTTTAAAAGGATTTGAAATTGAATTTGGTTCCTTAAGGACTCGGCTTATTGGATTAAATCCCACTACCCCCTCTGGAAATATCGATTGGATAGGTTTAGATGATACAAAAATAAGTACAATCACAGAGCAATCTGGAGTCTTTAATGGAGAATATTGGCATGGAACATTCTTCAGAGAAATTCCAAACCTCCTATTTCAATCTGTCTCGCGTCCTTTTATGAAATACATTGTGTATTCTTCTATTGAAGATTTTATAATGCCCCAACCTTATCAAGAAGAAATTTGGAGGCTTTCAAAATTTTTAGAAATCTTTGGAAAATTCATTACATGTTTTGAATTTTTTCAAAAATTTGAAAAGGATGGAGAGTTCAAATTCAGCCGGGATAATTTCGCATTAGCAGATAGTATCTTTGTTTCAAATAAACTATTCCTTAAAAATAAAAAATGTGAGATTAGTTTATTAACTGCTGAGATTTTAAATTGCATTTTAGGGTTATTCAATGAGACATCAAATGATTCCTTTTTTGATGATTTGTGGAAGAAACTATTACTTACTCAAGCTCATGATAATTATGCAGTTCCATTCATACGATCAGGAGACTACTCTGCTCAACAATTGGGTCGTGAAGAATTACATAAATTAGAGATAAAAAATGATAAAATCTCAATTTCTGAATTAAGCTTCAAATTACAAAAAGAGATCCAAAATCAATGTAGAGATTATTCTAGTGAGGCTCTTTCTAAATTGGCAGAAAAATTGGGATCAAAAACTGAAGTTATTAAAAACAATGATATCAATTTTCTAATATTCAACCCGACGGCAATTACGAGACGAGATGCCTTTTCAATTCAATTATCGTTAGAAGATCCTTCCAAAATGACACTTATTGAAGATAATGAAGAAATTCCCTTTCAATATCACAATTCTACCTTGAAATTTATGGCTGAAGTCCCAGGAATAGGTTTCAAAATATATTCACTAACCCAACAAAATGCTAAAATCTCTCAACCAAATACAGATTATTTTTATAAATTGAAAATTCTGGAAGATCTTAAGACAATTGAAATAAAATATAAGGATAAAAATGTATGTGAATTAAAATTTCAATCAAAATTTGATTACAACCTATCAATAAAAAAGCATTATAAAGATAACATTGAAGAAAAATTCATATTGAATGGAGAAATAAACGAAAAAACTTTCAAAATTGAAATTATTCAATATAACGGTGTAAATAGACTTGAATTCAATTTGGATTCTAATTCTTTAAGAGAAATAATACTTATTCCCAAAATTGAGATTTCAAAATCTTTTATTAATTATCCATTTGGCATCGAAGAGACAAAAAGAACAAATATACAAACATTGGACTTTTTATGGTTAAAAGGTAAAAATGAAGGAATAATTTTCATGCAAAAAAATAGTCAGAAATTCCATATTGACCGTTATAATTTCAAAATACGAAATTTCATAACTTCCAAAGGAAGATTTGAATTTGCTTTATCAATTACTAATGAAGATGAATTACATTCTACCTTAAACTATGCCAATTCCTTTCAATTTAAGTTATTCGGGATACGACTTAATCATAATCATAAATTTGAAAAGAAATCTATGTCATTTCTTACAATAAACCAACCAGTTACACTCATTAACTTATGGAGACGAAAAAATAATTCCTATTTACGAGTATTTAATCCAAGTGATAAACAAAATAATATCCAATTTGAAGGAGCATTAATTAGAAATCAACTAAGAGAAATTAATTTTAATTACAATGAAATAGGATCTAAAAAAAATCGAATAGATAAAGTTAATCCTTGGAAAATTCGAACTTTTAAAATTTAAACCTTATTCATTATTACAATATTTATTTAAGATATTAACTAATATAATTTAATTAAATTCCAAAAGAATGCATTGAAAAGAAATGAAAGAAAAAATTCAAAAATTTGCTGAATTAATACTTGAATCTGAAAATATAGTAGCGCTTACTGGAGCGGGGATGTCCACAGAAAGCGGTATTCCAGATTTTCGCAGTCCCGGCACAGGATTATGGGAGCGAATGGATCCTTCATTTGCAGATATATCAACTTTTACGCGAAATCCCACAGAATTCTACCAAAAAATGTTAGAAATGGGTCTTAATATGATTAAAGCCAAACCAAATGCAGGCCATAAAAGCCTGACAAAATTTCAAAAAATGGGAAAATTAAATGGAATAATGACCCAGAATATAGATGGCCTACACAAAAGAGCTCATACTAAAAATGTAATCGAATTACACGGTAATATAAATGAAGCAAAATGCATGGGGAAATGTGGAAAAATACATCCTATAACAACTCTTGTTAATCAATTACTGCATTCTGATGCAAAATCAACAAAATGTCCTGATTGTGGTGGTGTTTTAAAGCCAAATGCAGTCTTTTTTGGAGAACAATTACCTGCGGAAGCGCTTGAAAGAGCCGATAAACTTATCGCAAACTGTGACTTAATGATGATTTTGGGCACAAGTCTTTTAGTATCACCAGCAAATTTTTTGCCATATAAAGCTTTAAACGTTGATGCCAAATTAGGTATAATAAATAGAGAAAAAACAAATATTGACCATCAATGTCTCGTAGTCATACATGGAAGCATCGCAGAAATTCTTCCAAAAATAGTTGAAATTGTCGAAATTGAATATAATAAAAAATAAACTACAAAATAAATCAATATTTGAATTTAAAACCTAAATCAATAATGGAACCTTTCCAACTTTTAATTAAACCAGTTTCTTTTGATTGTAATCTAAGATGTAAGTACTGCTTTTATTTGAGAGTGGCTGATTTATATTCAAATAATGCACGCCCTCGTATGGATTATAAAGTTCTCGAAAGAATAATATCAAAATTCTTGCAATATCGTTTTAATGAATCTGTTTTCAATTGGCAAGGTGGGGAACCTACTTTAATTGGGCTCAATTTCTATAAAAAAGTTGTAGAATTCCAACAACAGTATGGTATGTCTGGACAAGCAATTGGAAATGCTCTTCAAACTAATGGAATTCTTATTAACGATGATTGGGGAAAATTTTTTAATGAATATCACTTTTTGATTGGTTTAAGTCTTGATGGACCCAAGCAAATCCATGATCGTTATAGAAAAAGTATTGGCGGTAAGTCAATTTGGGAAAAAGTAATGAAAGCCACTGAATGCTTAAAGAAAAATAATGTAGAATTCAATATATTATGCGTAATAAGTAAAGCAAATATTAATCGAGTTAAAGAGATTTACAATTTCTTTATAAATAACGGTTTTTTTTATTTACAATTTATTCCCGCTCTTGAAGCAGATGAAACTGGTAAGAAAGCATCTTATTGCATTAATGCATCCCAGTATGGCAAATTTTTATGTGACCTCTATGATGAGTGGATAAATTCTAATCGACAAGCATCAATAAGAACTTTCGATGCAACCTTAGCTGGTCATTTAGGATATCCAATAGGATACTGCGCTCTCGAAGAAAAATGTGCAAATTATATAGTTGTAGAATGGAACGGAGATATTTATCCATGTGATTTCTTCGTCTATGAAAAATACAAATTAGGGAATATTTTACATAATAATTTTACGGAATTAATTGAAAAACGAAATACTATATTTGCTTTTCAAAAAGAACAGCTTCCTCAAGATTGCTCGGAATGTGAATGGAAAAAATTGTGTTTCGGTGGATGTCTCAAAGATAGATTTTTCCCGGATAATCCACATCCAGAGAAAACATACTTTTGTGAAGGATATACAAAATTTTTTTCTTACACTAATAAATATTTCGAAGCACAAGCAAATAATTTAAAAAAAAGAATTTAATTCTATTATTATTTAATTATGAAATAACACTTTCATCACGAACTTTTATACGAGGCTATCAATTATTACTTCTAATCCGAGTTCCTATAATGAAAAAAAATCAAAAATATCAATTAAACAAAGAATAAAAACAGCATTCAATTCAGCAAAACCACTTTTATTAAGACACCATCCATTATGTGAAAAATTTGAAGGACATACGTTTAGAATTAAAGGAATTGATTTCTGCATTGGATGCTTTATTGGATACCCAACTGCAATAATTACGATTATTTCCTTACCATTTACAGGATTATTCAATATTTTCACACACACCGATTTGTTAATAATTTCAATTATTTTATTATCCAGTTTTTTGCTCAGTCTATTTGGCTTAACAAAAAGAAAATCCATTAAAATTATATCTAAGATTTCAATCGGACTTGGAGCAGGTTTTCTTTTTTGGAGTATATTTAACTCACCAAATCCATATAGCGTCAATTTTATAATATTTGGAATTACTTTTATCATAATACTATCCATATTAAATGCGTACCATGGATACGGAACATACAGAATATGTAAAAAATGTGAATATAAAGCTGATTGGAATAATTGCCCTGGTATGAGTTTCTTTAATAAACAAGGTAATTTTAAAAAGAAAAATATTGAGGAAAAATGAAAAAAAAGAATTTATATTTTAGTTCCACAGTTAGGACAATAAATTACTTCAGATGATAATTCAGCTCCGCATAGAGGACAAAATTTATACTCCCATTTAGAAGGAATATCAGCCGTATTTGAGGGGGGTGTTATAATGATTGTTTGTGTTACTGGTTGAGTAGTTGGAGCAATTACTTCTGGTTGAGCTGGTGAAAAAGAAGAACTCCCACAAAATGGACAGACAGAAGATTGTAAGACATAATAAATTAAATAAAGAATCCATAAACACCCAGTACAACATAATAGAAGGAGAAAGGTCCCAACATTGAAATCTGGGGACTTAGGTACCACATTTCTTTTACACATATTACAGTATCTTGCCAATTTTCACGCCCTTAAAATCATTTATTTGACAATTAATATAGTAAAAAATAAGTTTTTATACTTATATATTGGTTCGAAATAAACAAATTTTGAAAATTAAAAAATTATACTAATGCCTATCATGCTCTCTATTTAGACAGAAAGTATTTTAATTTCAAAAAATTATGAATATTTATGCTAATTGGAGACATTGAGATAAACCCTACAAAAATAATATGCTTGGGTTTAAATTATAAAGATCACATCGAAGAAACGAGACCTGGACAAGCCCTACCAACTGAACCCGTATTATTCACAAAATCTCTAAATTGCCTAATCCAAAATAAGGAACCAATTGTATATCCTAAAATGTTATATGAAAATCGAAAATATAATCGTGTGGATTATGAAGTAGAACTAGCTTTTATAATAAAAGATAAATGTAAAAATGTTTCTATTGAAGATGCATATGACTATATCTTAGGATACACAATATTTAATGATGTAACCGCCCGTAAAATGCAAATAAAGGACATTACTTCTAAACAACCATGGTTTCGCTCAAAAAGTATTGATACATTTGGACCAATAGGCCCTAGAATTGTTGATACAAATACAATTTCAGATCCCCAAAACTTGAAAATTGAATTAAAACTAAATGGAGAAATAAAACAATCATCAAACACTAAAAACCTTCTATTCAATGTTCCAGAAATCTTACATTATATAAGTAGGTTTTTTACAATGGAACCAGGCGATATAATTGCAACCGGTACTCCAAGCGGAATAAGTCCCATTAAACCCGGAGACCTAATTGAAGCAACAATCGAAAAAATTGGCACGTTATCAAACCCTGTAATATTAGAAGGTGAAAAATAAGAATTAATTACTATAAAAAAATAGAATTTAAAAAATTTTAAAATTTATCTTACTGATTTTTCTTTTCTTCTTTTTCTTTTTCTCTTTCTTCTCTCTCGGATTCTTCCTTGCCTTCAAGTCGAAGAACATCGATGATCTTTATGATTTCTGCTGCTTGTTTATATCTCTCTTCTCTAAATTTATCCTTATTCAATCTCTTATCGAAATTAATTGGAGTACCAATCTTTATTTTCAGCCGAGTACTAGGAATAATGTTAAATAGGGTCTTTTGTTCGGTGTATATTGCAATTGGAATAATTGGTGCGTCAGCAGCAACTGCAAACTTTATAATAGCTGCCATTGACTTGAGTTGCACTTCGTCAGTTAATTTTGCCTCAGGCGTCATCGCTACAAGATCACCCTTTTTGTTTAAATAATCAAAAACCTTTTCTACTGGCTCTATATCTTCTTTGCTCTCTGTACTTCGAAACATTCCTAACATCTTTAAAACTGGCCCAGCAACAGGATTTTTTATGAGTTTTGGGTGTAACATAAAATGTATCTTTCTCCCAGACACTTGACTTATAATTAGCATATCAAGCATTACATTTTTACTAATTGTTGTAAGAATTGCTTTCCCGAACAACGGAATATTCTCATTCCCGTCAATGGCTAAATCGTTAAATAACATTAACGCAGAACCACCAATATATTTTAAGGCCCCATAAAGTAAATCACCCGCCACCGCCTTCATATTCACTTTCTCTGGCTCCTTTTCTTCTTCAAGAGAAACCGATTTATTAGCTATGGTAATTTCCGATTTTTTATCAATATTTGATTCCATATTTCTTTACCTCTTTTTATAATTTTTTTCTAATCTAAAAGCCTTTTTTCATCCTTTAAAGTTTGTATATAAGTTCATTTAATTCGTTCATACGTTTCTCGTAGAAGGCTTTTATATCTTTCTCGGATACAAAATTTGGTATCATTGTTTCCGTAAAATAATCAAATAAAGTCGATAATTTTGTCTTATGCTTTAAGGTATCTAAATATTCCTTTCCCATATTAAATAATTGTTCAATAAATTTAGACATCTCTAAAACACCTCCCATTTTCCGCACCTTGACCCCCATCTGGCAATAACTTCATTATTCTCAACGATGGAGCATTCTACTATGGAGCAATTATTAGGGCAATCCCCACAATTGAACGTTCTCGTCCTAAAATCAATATCAGTCATTCTAAGCCCTCTAAATACTGTATCAATTTCATTATTTATATAATATTCTCGTGAAAGAATTGCCATTCCAAGCGCGCCCATGAGTACATTAAGACCATTTTTAGGAACAGTTATTTTACAGCCTAAGTGTCTTTCAAAAGCTTGAATAATCCCCTTATTAAATGAAACTCCTCCTTGAAATACAATAGGCTCTTCTAAATCTTTTCCTTTTGATAAATTATTTAAATAATTCCTTACTAAAGAGTCGCATAACCCAGCAATAATATCCTCCTTTGAATATCCAGAATTTTGCTTGTGAATCATGTCTGATTCTGCAAACACGGTACATCGACCAGCAATTGAAGCAGGATTTTTTGATTTCACGGCATAATCACCAAAATCCTCAATTGGAATATTAAGGCGAGTTGCTTGGTGATCGAGAAAACTACCAGTGCCAGCTGCACATACACTATTCATAGCGAAGTCTACAATGATTCCATCCCTGAGAATAATTATCTTTGAGTCCTGGCCCCCAATTTCTAAAATGGTTCTTACATCTGGATACAACGACTGAGTTGCCACAGCATGTGCGATTATTTCTGTTTTAGCAAGATCTCCTCCAACCACCGCCTTAGTTAAATATCTTGCAGATCCAGTGGTTCCACATGCTCTTATTGCATATTCCTGCAGCTCTGGATTTTTCTCAATTTGACTTCTCATTTCTGCCATCCCAAATTTGACGGAATCTATTGGACTGCCTTGATTTCGCAAAAAAACTTGAGATAAAACCCTTTGATCATTATCCATTAATACAAATTTGAGGGTAACTGACCCGACATCTATACCTAGATAGCTATCGTGTTTTCCATCTTTTGGCACGTGTGTTTTATCGTTAACCTGAACCATATTTTATAAACACCTATCCAGCTTGAATAAATTGAAATATAGAATTATATAGGCTACCCCCATGAACCTCATATGAGGGCTCCTTTGATTTCTTTTCTAATTTAATCTCCTTCTTTTGTCTCTTTTGTTTACGCCTTCCTTGGATTAAATCTACAAATGCTTCTAAACGTGTTCTGAAGCCACTTTCAGCAGCATGTTCATCAAATGAGAAGAAAATTATTGGTAAATTATATTTTTTATAAAGAGTATTTGTCAATATTGTTCTAGCTGAGATTTCAGGCATACAAGTGAAAGGATATGCATGGATGAAGCCATCGAAGCCAGACCTTGCTCTATCGATATACTCACCTATGACCCATACAGCTTCTCCTCCGATATCCATTGGCATATAAGGGCGAGCTAGATATTCTAACCACTTCCTATGAAAATTTAAATGAAATTTATGAATAACCCAATCGTAAACACTTAGATTCTGATATAGTTGAACCCCCATTTCGCCGAGTTTACGCCGAATATCGAGATTATCATGGGATTCTAATGTGATATGGATCTCTCCTGATAATGCCACTTTTAAGGGGTCACGACTTCGGTCTATATCAATTTTTTTAAAATCATTTGTGATAACGGATTTAAATTTACGTAATTCATTTATTTTATTAGTTTTATCAAGTTTTATTAGGAGTTCCTTTACAACTCGAGTTGTATCCCCCTTATTTCGCTCATAGCATCTAATTAATCCCTCTGCAGTTGAAATATCTTCGATATATTTTGTTTTTTTTATAAAATATTGAACCGCTTTGACAGCTTTTGTATATAGAAATAGATTTTTTGTTGGAGTTACATCAAATAGGGTTTTTACCCATTTAAATTCTAATAAGTCTGCTTGGTCAAGAGGTATCACACGAATATTTTTATAACCCATATCATGTAAGATCCGTTCCTGAACAGCATGGTAAAATCCAAATCTACAGGGCCCACAATCTATAGCCATAACCAAAGTATCCGCTCCCTTCTTAATCGCACTTACAAAATCTCCAAGAGTTACTTTAAAGGGAAAGCAGACAAACTCAGGAGAGTATTTGACTCCGATTTTCACAGCTTCACGATTCGTGGGATCTGGTAATACCACTTTCACACCCATACACTCAATGAGAGTCTTGAAAGCAGGCCAACTATACCCCATGTTAGGAAATGATACTATCATTAAACTCTTATTGCTCCTCTTCTATTTTTATATTCTGGTTCAATAGCTCTAAGATTTATATCTATTAGACTTAATTTTCTCGAGTTTTTAAATATTTAAATGCAAACGTATTTTCTCAAATAACTTTCTATACAAATAGGTAAGATCATATAAAAAAATTATGAATTATTTCATATTTTTAGAATTCTTAGAAAATGGCGCTTTAAATTTAAAATGCCATAAATTTTTTGCTTATAAATTTATTTCCCTTCGTTTTTTTCTATGCTTCTTCAAAGATTTTTAAATCTTGCTTTTCTTTCATTTCATCTAGTTTTCTTTTTTTCCGTTTAATCATTTCCACGAAACTTTCAATTCTTGTAAGCAGTCCAGCTTCACCTGTATGTTCATCCATTATTATCTGCAAGAAAGGAAGCCTAATTACCTTCATATCCCTCATAATTAACTCAGCTATCAAGCTGTCGGGGCCACACGCAAAGCTGATTAGAAATATAACTCCGTCAATCTCTTTACGTCCTTGGACTAGATAATATCTAATTGCGGCTAAAATCTCGTCTTCATGAAGCCAATATGGTCTAAATTGCTTATTAATAATTACTGGCTCCTTGAATAGTATTTCTGGTAAATTTTCAATAGTTAGCACATCTACTCCGTGTCTAGTTAGTTTTTTCTGAAAGTCTAAATTCACGTATGTATCAAAAATATTATATCCATGCCCAAGTAGGAGGAATTTAATATTTTTGGGGGTTTTCTTTTTAAGCATTTTAAATGGTTTGTCTTTTTCTACTAGTTTTAATGCATATCCAACGGGAGTCCCTTTTCTTAAGAAGTCTTGATATTGTTTATGGTATTTTTTAGCTTTTTCATATGCCTGTAAAGCTTCGCGTTGTCCTTTTCCAAGTGTTTTAGCAAGCGAAATGATTGAATTTGAGATTGGATTTTCTTTTACATTAATAGTAAAGGTTAAAATTTTGGGGATATTTGGCAAGGTTCTTATAACATCAGGGAGTGATAAAAACTTAGGACAGAAATATCCCTCTACTCGCTCGGATACGTATCGTGGGACAAAAATATAATCCAATTCGGGATATTCTCTCATTAAATATAATATATGTCCATAATATACTTTTACAGGCAAGCAAAGTTCCCCAAATCCTTGAAATGCTCCTTCTTCCACTATTTGCTTATAAGTGGGAGGACTAAGTATAAGTTCGCAACCTAACTCTTCCAATAATTTTTTCCAAAAAGGAAAAAACCTATAAAAATGAAGAGCTCGGGGAATGCCCACTTTAATTTTCGATTTCTTGTCATATCGATAAGATTTCAACGCACTTTTTAGATGTTTTAGTTCTCGTTGGTTTGTCGTTTTCTTCGACTGCATTCTGGCTGAAAACCTCGAAACACTTACAGATCTGGTGAGTTGTAAACTTGTAAATCCTTAATTCGAGCCATCATTTTATTTGTTAAATCCTTTAACACTTCAAATGATGGCATTTCTTGTGCATCCCAATATTTTGCGTGTTCCATAAATGGTTCTCCCGCTTTCAATACACATGCTTTTCCGAAATTGAGCATTTTAGCGTGTTTAGGGTATATGTCCTCAGTCCCGGTTATTCCAACTGGAATAATTGGAACTTTTGCGTCTATTGCTAATCGAACACATCCTGTATGACCTTCTAATAAATTACCGTGACCACTATTTGTGGTTCCCTCCGGATATGTGCATACAAGATGTTCCGCCTCTAGCTGTTCTTTAGCATAAAGATAACTTTCTACATCATGCTCACCTCGTTTGAGAGGGAAAGCATGATGACTCCTAACCCATGCATTTACAATCGGAACTCTAAAGAGTGATTGTTTAGACATTTGATATAATATTCGTTTTGGTTTTTGCGTAATAGCTGTAGCAATCATAATTACATCCCATTCAGAATTATGGCTTGGAGCGATCAAGGCGCCTCCTTCTTTTGGAATATACTTATCGAAGTCAATGGTTTTATATGGAATTAATGTATTGCACAATTGATGCACGAGATTTCCAGAAAACATTTGTATTGCTTCTTGAAAGTGTGTTCGCAAATCAAACACTTCTAAAGCTCTCAAAAATCCATACCATGTATCATCGATTAATTTTAGAATTTTTTTACCAGTAGATTTGGGTTTTAACAAACTTTTTAATGCATCATGTTTTTGTAATCTATCCATATCTGATGGAGAATCTATAGAAAGCGAGAGCTCAGGATCTTTCTCTGATCCCTTGCTATACCCCATTTCAATTAAATCTTTAATTTTTTCTCTAAGTTCATCCGATAATTTCCTGGCATCTGGATAGCTGAGTTCTTTTCCATAGTAATCAGTGTAATAAATTGGTTTTCCAATACGAACAAGCACTCGTGTAGGCTTCATTAATAATTTACCCTTAGCTAAAGCACCAGAAGTCCCTAATACACAAGATGGAACAATTGGACAACCTGTTTCTACCGCTAATCGAACAGTACCTGTATGAAATTCTTCTTTGAGAATACCATCATATGAACGAGTTCCTTCTGGAAACATACCTAAATATTCCCCATCTAGCATAATTTTTTTTGCTGTGTTATAAGCTTTTGTATCTTTTTCCCCACGATGTAATGGGAAAGCTCCAAGATTTGTAAAGAGTGTCGTCACTAATGGTGTTTCGAAATTCTCAATTTTACTCATCCAACGAATTCGTCTTTGGATGGATGAACTAACAAAGAAAGGATCCAAATGTGAAACATGGTTTGACGCAACTATTCCGCCTCCATAATCTGGAAACATTTCTCCTTCAACTCGCAGATCCCAATATATTCGAGCAATATTCCGGATAATTGGAAATGCACCCCAATAAAATAGTCTATCGGTTTTTTCTAGTAGATCAAATGTACCAAAAAATTTCCTAACCAATCTGTTTAGCGGATCAATCGGATTATATTTCAAGATAAAATTAAGTATTTCTTGAAACTGTTTTGAAGCGCCAGAGACATGCTTCTTCTCCTCTTTAATTTCTTCTCCTTTAGTTGTTTGTATAGACAAACTTTCGAGATCGATTTCTTCCATTTCCATTTTTTATTACCTCATAATGATTCTGTTTTTAATTTTTTTTGAGCTTGAGATTTAATAATGCGACCAGTTTCGACTCCAAGTAAAGGAAGGATATCAACTATGGATTCTAATAGTAAATCTGGCTCGTATTCAGCTAAAAGTTCCCTTGTACAAAGACCACTCGATACTCCTATTGTCCAGAAACCTGCTTTTTTACCTGCTTCAATATCTGTAGGCATATCTCCAATAACTATAAAATCCTCTCTATTGTAGGATTTATAATGATTCAAGGGAGGTTCAACACTTGCAGGGTCTGGTTTTAATGCTGGGAGTTTATCTTGGCCATAAATATCTAAAAAGTAACTCTCAAGTTCTTCCCGCCTTAAATGGCGTAAGATACTTTCTGTAATATTATGTGAAATAATAAAAAGATCACAATGTTTTGAGAGAGTTTCTAAAAGTAATTTTGAGCCTATATGAAATTTAGCTTCTTTTGAAAATTCTTGATATTTTGCAAATATTTCTATTGCAATTCGTAATTTTTTTAATAACCGGTGATTTTCAAGCACAGTAACATATTTAAAAATGCTATAAGATTGGAGTATTATTTGGGACATTGGATATCCTTGAACTGATTCTAAAATTGCGCCGATTTCTTGTAATGAAACATCCATGTTTGCATTGATAGAGCGCTTATCGAAAACCTCAGTCACTGCTTCATGCAGAGGTTCTCTAACGTCAAGGAGCACTCCATCAAAATCAAATATCACTCCCTTAATATTATGCCTTTGAAGCCGTTCAATGAGTTCTTGGTCGCGTTTCATTATTTGTTTTTCTCAATTTTGAGAAATTTATTAAAAAATTTGCAAATTTTTATTAAAATCTAGCCTTGGAACTGGCTATATTAATTCAAATAATAACTTATTTGTATAAGGTATTATTTTTATAATACTTTTAATACTTTTCATCTAAAACAGAATTTTAATAGTATTATAATTAAAAATCTCTGAATTGATTACCCCTAATAATTCCCAATCCAAAACTAAAAATTAAAGATACAAACCTTTCCCGTATGAAAAATAAATAGATTGATGGGAATAAATTGAACTATTTCAGATTTTTATATAAATTTGATATAAAATTTAATGGGAAAAGGTTAAAATTAAGAAATTAAAATCTAAAATCCCATAAAAAATAACACATATCCAACTATATCAAAACAGACATAGCTTATACAATAAATAACAATAATCCTATTTTGATAATTTTTGTTTTGAATAAATTGTTTTATATAATTAATAAATGCAGGAAAAATATAGATTTGATGTCGTGGTCCGCTTATACTCGAACGCCATATTAAATTAAGAAAGTCATCGTTATAATATGTTGTAGTTCCAACCAATGTCCCACTACTATTGCTTTCAATAAATTCTAAAAATAATCCCTCTTGAAATAAAAATTGGATATTTAGAATTAAGAGAAAAAGTCCAAAAAAGAAGAAGAGAATAATTTTTCTAGATGATTTGAGAATTAAAAGTGGAAAAAATATTATTAATGCAGGTTTAAACATTCCTAAAGCAAGAATTAAACTGGCAATAATATTGCCAAGTATTACGTATTTTTCATCTCGAGATCTTCCTGTTTTTTCTAAAATAAATAAAGAAAATATGCCGCATGCCATTAGGATAAAATCTGAATTACCAGAAAAAACCTCGTTAATTATAGCGTAGTTTAAAATTAAAATAAAGAAGGTAATTTTTTCTACATTTGAATATTTGTTGTTTTTCAGAATATGATACCAACAAGCAATCAATAAAGAAATGCTTAAAATCCACCAAATGATTAATCCAGATTCAAATGTGAAGAAATTTATATAGAAAAAAATAATAAAAAAAGAAGGAGTATAGATAAACCATTTGTATTCGTAAATATTATTCGGAAAATAGGAAAAAGCTTTTTTGAATATCCAATAATCAACAAAAGGATGATTATCAGAAAATGGAATAAATGTTAATTTATACCAGATTAAAATGAGATATTATCAATGGATAAAATAAAGCTATTACGATTGCTATTTTTTTTATTTTAAAATAGCTTACTTCTAAATAATTCTTTTTTTCTCCAATAACTTTATTCATTGTAATTAATTAGAATATTTTTATCTTTTTTATTTATAGTTATTTCTTTTGCCTTGGATTTCTATGTAGATATTTCCCTTCTTTTTAAGTTTATTAATAAGATTTATTTATTGAAATTTTCTATTGGTATTTTATCAGTATTTATCTTAAATCTTATGATATATTCTATTTTTTATTTTTAATGACCCCTCTCTCTCTATAGATAATTGTTCACTTTAAATGTAATAATCACCCAGATTTGTAAATAAATAAAAATGCTTTATTTTGAAGAAGACTGAGGAAAAATTAAAAATTTGTCGAGGGGTTAAATAATAAATTTCAGTGAAAATTCTTTAATTAGATGGAGTTGCTTTCAGGCTACGCATATCACAAAGAAAACAGCAAATATCCTTTAATTCCGAGTGGGGATTCTAAACTAGATGAATTATTACAAGGGGGATTTCACAAAGAATTAATATATTTACTATATGGCTCCAAAAAAATCACAAACGATATTTTGCATTCGACGGCGGTAAGTTTTCAAAAAAGATTTCTTGATGACGGTCTCGGCGGGAGAATCGCCTACATCGATGCAACAAATAAATTTAGCCCCTATAAAATAAGCACTCTGGCCTTATCAATGCGATTAAGTCCTTCACTAGTGTTGGGCAATATTCTGATCTCTCGGGCATTCACATGGCCTCAAATGGTCGAAATATTAGAGAACAAGTTATTAAAGATTGATGATATAAGAATGGTTCTGGTTTCTGGAATAACCAAGCTATTTGGGAATTATGAACAAAGTACATTTGAAGACTTATCAAGGGCTATAAATGGCATAAAGAAAGTCGCACAAAAAACGAAATCATTAGTTATTATAACCGCACCACTTCACGAAAATTCTTATGTTCGAGTAAAGGGGGGTAATATACTCTCTCACTTCGCAAATGTATTAGTTTTAATTAACGATGAGGATCGCTTCACTGAGTATCGACTAATCCAACATCCATACTTGCCTAATAAAAAGGTTGTCAGATGGAAAGCCCGCAAGCAAAAAGTAGATAGATCTAAAACCTTAAAAAATACGACATTAGATTTTTGGTTTTCCTAAAACCAAGCTAAAATAAAAATTGAGGTGAAATAATTGGGTAGAACAGTTCCGTCTTTCCGTCCAGCGCTTGAAATGGAAATCAAGAGCTGGAAAGATTTCAAAAGAGCTCTAAGACCTGAAGAGAGGAAATTTTTCGATCAAGTAATGGATCACGCTCGAATTCACGCTGATGCTGGAAGCATGGCAGCTAGACTTGTGTTATCCGAATTCCTCTTTTTCTCAGTAGCACTTGAACAAGAGAAAAGAATTGAGGAACTAGAAAAGAGAATAAGCGAATTGGAAAAAAAGTAAATGACTAAGATAAAGAACTTCTACGGATGGATATTGGACGTCACCACATATGCAAGTGGGATTATTTTATGGGTCAAAATAAAAAAAGAAAACCAAACAGTTCAGATTAAATCTGAATTTCAGCCAGAATTTTTCGCAGTTCCAAAAAAAGGGCGATTTGGAAGCGATTTTCCAAGGCTGAAGCAGATCCTCAAATCCCACCCAAATATTGTCAGAGCAAGACTTTGTAGTAAGTATGTCTCGATTGACGATTGCGAAAAAAGGATGATTTTTGGGGTGTCAGTAAAAAAGCCTTCTGTATTCAAATCTACAATAAAAGATATCGAAAAACTTGATTATTTCACGTTATATAATACTGACATTCCAATTGCTCAAATGTATTTCTACGTGAATAGTCTCTTTCCAATGGCTTTCTGTTGCTTTTCAGTGAGTTTGGGTGAAAATAATGAAATGCATTTGCTCTCTTATGAGTTAAAGGATAACAACGAAGACTTGTTTTATGAGACGCCTCCCTTGAGGGCGATTTGGTTGGAGATCAAAGTCCAGCAGAAGGGTTTGAGACCACAATTTAATGAGCCGATGGCATATGCGGAGATAGGAATTGTCGAGAATGAAAGAAAGGCAGACATGCCCAGAGCCGATTCTCCGATAAAGAGAACCATACTTATTGATAATGGTGATGAGGAAGAAAATTTGTTGGAGATAGTTCGAACTATTGAAAGGATTGATCCGGATATTATTCTTACAAAAAGGGGTGATGAATTTGCAATGCCTTATTTAGTTGCTCGAGCTTCTGCAAATCGAATTACAAGAAGATTTTATCTATCTCGCACCAAGACCCCCCTCAAGAGCGGAATCTTCAAGTTAAGTGGTGAAGACCATTTTTTTTCCTACGGGATCATATATCGTCGTTCGCAAACCCAGTGTTATTTAACTGGCCGATTTCATTTGGACTCTTCAGCCTACGGAAGCCTTCATTTCATCGATGGTAATATTCCAGGGGTCATTGAAGTTGCGCGAGTGTCTCGAGTTCCAATACAACGACTTACCCGAGTTACAATTGGTGGCGCCCTACAATCCATACAATTCTATAATGCGTATCAGTCTGATATTCTTATTCCACCTTTAAAAAGTAATGCAGAAGACTTCAAAACAGCTCTCGATCTAATTTTAGCAGATAGGGGCGGACATATTTTTGAGCCGAAGATCGGAGTGTTTAATAATGTTGCTGAACTAGATTTCGCTTCAATGTACCCCTCATTAATGAGTACATATAATATCTCACCCGAAACCCTCAATTGTAAATGTTGCAAAGATGATCCTTCAGCAATTCAAGTTCCGGGATTGAACTATCATATCTGTAAGAAACGACGCGGTATTGTTTCAAAATCAATTGAAATACCTTTGAGAAAAAGATTAGTATACAAACAAATTGCGAAAGAGACTGGAAATATTAAGTATAAATATATGCAGAAAGCCCTAAAATGGATACTCGTCGTTTCATTTGGATATTTAGGGTTCAAGAATTCACGATTTGGCCGAATAGAGGCGCATCAAACTGTTTGTGCGTATTCTCGTGAGTTTTTATTACAATCGGCAGAAATTGCTCGTGAATATGGATATAAAATAATTCACGGTATTGTAGACTCCTTATATATAGAAAACAAAAAAAACACTTCAAATGAGCAATTTAGGAAAGATTGCGAGGAAATTTGCAAAAGAATAGAAGAAGCAACGAAAATTCCAATTAATATTGAAGGAATATATAATTTCATTGTATTCATGCCCTCTCGTGCGAATCCAAAAATACCTACACTCAATCATTATTGGGGAGTAAGAGTCGATGGGACAACAAAGCTGAGAGGAATTGATATTAGACGCAGAGATACACCAAAGATCGTGAAAGAGGCACAGAAGGCAATGATTAATGTCTTTATGAATGTGAAAACTAAACAACAATTTTTGTCTAAGATCCCTGAAGCAAAAAGTGTTTTATATTATTATTTAGATAAAATTGATAGTGGGAATGTAACGGCTGAAGAGCTAAGCGTCACAATAAGAGTTTCTCGAAAACCTTCCCAATATAAAGTAAATTCATATCAAGCGGTTGCTGCCAACCAAAAGGAGAAAGCAGGGGTGCCAGTGTCTGCGGGTCAAAAAGTAAAATTTATCATTACAAACGCTGAAGCTGATCCAAGTTCAGCATATAAGAAAGTAATCCTTTCGGAACTGTACAACCCAAAAAAACATCAATATGACAAGAAAAAATATAGAGAACTCCTAACTCGTGCATTTAAAAATATCATCCCCTTTGAATTGCCAGATTTGGAAAATTCAATAAAATCGAGAAATGAAGAAAGAAAACTTCAAGAAACTCTTCTGAATTTTGTCTAATTTTTTATTCTAATTCTAATTTTCTCTCTGAAGGAATTAATTTTTGCATTATGTAAAATATTGAGCCATAATCTTTTTGATTCTTCTTGACCATATCTATTTCATTTTGATATTTTTTAAATATCTTAAGAGCTTCCGGATTATTACCATATTTTTTACGTAGTTCTTTGATTCGTATTTCTAGAGGATTATAATATTCTATCCACCAAGCGTCCTCGGGTAACGAAAAATAATTAATAAGTTTATAGCCACAGCTATGTATCTTCTTAATCTTATTTGATACATTTTTTTTCTCATCATGGACAACTAAGAAACCGTTGGTTTTAAGTAACCGACTCCATTCCTTAAGACCTTTTTCAAAACCAATTATGAATATTGAACCTTCTGACCAGATGATATCGAAATATTCATCTGGGAAATCCATCTCAAATAAAGAGCATTTTAAAGCTTTCATTCGATTTGAAAAGCCGTTTTCTTCAATCTTTCTATTCAGTTTATCTAAGAGAGATTGGTTGATATCTATTCCAATTATTTCACTATTACTCAACTTTGCCAATTCAATAGTTGCAACACCCGAACCACACCCTATATCAAGAATACGTGGTTTTTCCAATTCAGGAAGCAGTTGAAATGCTTTTCTTGTATATTTATTAAAGTTTTCTCTAAAATGGTCTAGATACATCTCGAATAATAGGTCTTTAGACATAAATTTACATCCAATTTTATATTAAGAAATCTTTTATCAGGAATTTTTTTTAAACTTTAATTAATAATTTGTGAAATTCTTTCTAATGCTTCTTTGATTCTCTCTATTGGTTGAGTTAAAGCAAATCTAACAAAATCTTCTCCATATTGGCCAAATCCAATTCCTGGAGTAATAACAACACCAACTTCTATCAGATTTTTCACAAAATCCATGCAGCTCTTTTTACCTTGGGGGATTTGTGTCCAAACATAAAAAGTTGCTTGTGGTTTTTCAGTTTTCCATCCAATTTCATTTAATCCATTTATTAAGACATCTCGCCTTTTTTCATATATTTTCATATTTTTTTCCACAAATTCTGGTTTTTTTTCCGATTTATATTCATTTAAACCTTTGATAACAGCCTTCTGGATAAAAATAGGACACCCGGAGTCAATTTGAGATTTGATCTTCCTTAATCCACTAATTAAATAATCATCTCCAGCTACCCAACCACATCTAAATCCAGTCATACAAAACATTTTTGAAGCAGTGTTAATTTCTATATGATTCTGGTTAATTTGTAAAAGGGTTGGAGCGATATAATCGTTAAATGTGAATTCAGAATAGGGATTATCATAGACTATAAAAAAATTATAATCTTCCGCATAATCAACAACTTTTTTAAGGAAATTTATCGGTGCAATCGCGCCAGTTGGGTTATTTGGATAATTTAAATACATCATTTTAGCTTTTTTGAGAATATTTGTCTCTATTATCTCTAAATCCGGAAGAAAATTATTTTGTTCCAATAAAGGCATTAAATACGGTTTTCCGTCACATAAAGTGGTAGCACCATATTCATAAACCGGATACCCAGGATTTGGACATAAAACGATATCGCCCGGGTTAATAAAAGCTCTAGCTATATTTGCAACTCCTTCTTTTCCACCTATTAAATTTGAAATCTCATTTTCGGGGTTAAAATCCAATCCAAACCGTACTTTATACCAATTAGCTACGGCAGTTCTAAAATCTTCCTCTCCCATACTTGCTGGATAATTCTGATTTTTTGGAAATTTAACTTGTTCAATCATTTCATTAAGTATAAATTCGGGAGTTGTTAAATCGGGATCTCCTATTCCGAGTGAAATTAAATCCATTCCCTCTCTTTCTTTTTTCACCTTGAGTTCTTCTATAGCCGCAAAAATGTATTCAGGTAATTGTTTGACACGATCTGCTAATTCAATTTTTATACTAAACACCTTAAAAGTTAAAAATTTGAAGATGAAATATGTGAGAACTATTAAATATTTTTCTTCAATGACTTATTAATTAAAAATTAATTTTGTCTTCCCTAGAGATGCTGAATTAATAAAAAATCTAACTATAAATAATTAAAATAATAAGTTTGATAAGACATTTTTATTTTATAAGCTAAAAATTTTTAGTTTGTAACTTATATAGATTTAAAAAGATAGTAGATATTAAATTAAAATAAAAAAAGCCTATAGTAATACTATATTTCTAAATGATGTAATATGGGGAGACCTCATAGAATTCGCTATGTTGAAAGATTTCCAGATTTTACGTATTTTAAACCCCAAAGTGATTCTTTTAAAAAAGGTTTTGAGGTAATTTTAACCGTTGCAGAATTTGAAGCATTAAGATTAAAACATCACGAAAGAAAAACACAAATAGAGTGTGCTGAACTGATGAATGTCTCACAACCCACTTTCTCTCGAATATTAGATTTAGCTCATAAAAAAATTACAGAAGCATTATTACACGGTAAAGCAATTCGAATTGCAGGGGGTCCAATCGGAATAAAAAAACTCTTTATTGGTTATGGATGTTTAAATTGTTTTAATGAATGGCAAGATGGAAAAGCATCAGAAATTAATAAAGAATCTGTAGTATGTCCTGAATGCAATTCAAAAAATTTGTATTTCTTAAAAAAAGATATGCTGCAACAAATGACCTAAGCTATTTTTTGCTTTCAAAATATTTTTTTAATACTTTATTTAGGGTGTTTACAGCCAATAAAGGACAATGAGTATGACTTGAAGGCAGTTTTTTTAATTCCTTTATAATATCATCAGGTGTAATTCTTAAGGCTTCTTCAATACTTTTATTTTGTGCCATAATCGTGAGTTGGCAACCCGAAGCAACCGATGGCCCACAACCATCAGTTATGAAAGTTATTTTCTCTATAACATTATCTTTTTCGTTGATTTTTAAAAAAAACTGCATTGTATCTCCGCAAGGTCCTAAGAATTTATCTTCAACTGTTGGATTTTCCATTTTTCCCCAATTTTTGGGATTATGAGATAACTCAATCACTCGCTTAGAAAATGTCTTGGACTCTTCGTCATCGATCTCCTTTTGGAGGTTTTTTACGAATTCTTCGAATTGATCATTGAGATTATTCATAATAAAAAGAAATTAAAAAAAAATAAAAATTTTATCTTCAAATATTTTATTTATTATATTTTATTCATGAGAATGTCCATCTTCTTTTGCAATTCCGTAGCCCTTTCCTCCACCCGGAGAACACAAACTTTCTCCTCCTTCTAATGTTCCATCTTTTATTTTTTGAATGACATCATCTATTCTACCGGTAGCTCCAAGAATTACATCTATTCCATATTGCTTAAAAAATTCTTGAGCACGCCACCCCATACCACCAGCGATCATAACATTTACTCCATTTTGGCTCATAAATTGTGGAATAGTTCCGGTTGCATGACCAGGATTGTTAATTTCTGTTCGATTTACTATTACTCCATTTTCAATATCCAACAAAGTATAAGAGGGGCATCTTCCAAAATGTGCAGAAACTGTTCCAGAATCTGTACTAATAGCAACTTTCATAATATTTATACCTACTATTTTTGATTTATAAATTTACAATATTATTTATATTCAATTTTTATAAAAAATAATTATATTTTTTGTATTATATTTTTAATATTTTTATATATCTCTTTTATAGCAATGCTTGCTTTTGAGTTTGGAGCATATTCAACCACTGGTTGAGCATTCGAAATTGCCCGTGCCACGGAAAAATCAAAAGGAATTCTCCCAATAACATTATAGTTTTTTTCAATTATATATTGCTTAAATTTTTCTTGAAATTCACTTTCTAAATCTGCTTTATTAACAATAATACTAAATGGAATTTTAAATTGATTAGTTACTTCAATCACTCGTATCATATCGTGTAAGGCAGAGGGTGTAGGTTCTACCATAGCAATAACATAGTTAAGTCCGGAAATTGTTGCAATTACCGGGCATCCAATTCCAGGTGGTCCGTCTATTACTTCTAACTGCGCAGAAATTGATTTATTTACTTCTTCAGCAAAATTCTTACATTCAGTAACCGTTTTACCTGAAGTTGTAGAGCCTAATATAGTTTCGCCATATATTAAAGGTATATCATTTATTGTTGTATAAGATTTAATTACTCCACTCTTTACTGCTTCAATTAAAAATGCTTTTTCAGGACATAAATATGCGCACGCTCCACAGCCTTCACATGAAAGATAATCTATAATTGGAATTTGTTGTTCATCATTCCAATATAGTGCATTAAATTCACAATAATGTTCGTCAATACATTTTTTACAATGCACACATTTTTCTTCCAGAAAATTAGCTTTTAGTGTAGTATATAAATCTTTGTTCACAATATCACTCTTCGATTTGAATAGTAAAGCTAAATTTGGTGCATCTACATCACAATCTAATAAAATTACACCTTTAATCTCTGGATCTTTCCTTGCCAGATATCCCAAAGCTGCAGCAATAGAAGTTTTTCCGACTCCCCCCTTTCCGCTTAAAATACCTATTTTAAATGGTTCACTCTGACTCAGCTTTATTACACCTCTACTTTAATATTTGTCCATTCAAGTAAATTATTAAAAACCCTTTCGAAACCTATATATCCTTTTCCATTAGTATCAAATTTAGTATTTTCATCCATTATAGGCACGCCAATTGCATAAGAATTGACAATTTCCTTATCTAATGGAATATCTCCTAATGCGTTTATTCCATCACTACTTAATTCTCTTAAAAAAACTTCTTTATTTCCAAGTAATGATGAACGATTTAGTATAACTTTAGTAGATTTACCTAATAATTTTATGAGTTTTATTATTCTTCTTAAGTCAAGAGCACCAAAAGGAGTTGGTTCTGTTACACTGATTACATAATCTGCGGTTGAGATTCCTTTCTCAACATCACAATGAGCTCCTGGCGCTGTGTCTAAAATAACAATATCATATTTGTCAGGATTTGTTTCTATTTCCTTTTCCATGTTGTCAATTAATTTTTCTATAACTGCAGCTGAACGTGCTTCTCCAACTTTTAATTCCCCAACCCATAAATCTATATCCCTAATTTTTGTTTCATATGTCCATCCGATTACTTTTGAACTAGATATAATCGCCTTAACTGGACATAATTTATAACACAATTTGCATCCTGAACATAATGTTAATATTGGAATAGGATATTGATCTTTTACTTGAAGTATTGCATGAGCCATGCAATTTTCTGCACATAACCCACATTTCGTGCATATATCGTTATTAAATTCAGGAAGAAAAAAAGACACTTCTTTTTGATTTTCTAATTTTCCACTTAATAATAAATAAGTATTGGGGTTATCAACATCACAATCGATTAATAATACCTTCTTACCAAGATTTTTAAACATTATAGCAAAATTAACGGCAATTAATGTCTTTCCGGTTCCTCCTTTCCCACCGGTTACAGTAATTATTTTTGGTTTCATAACGTTTATTCTTTTTTGCATCTAAAATGAAAAAATAGTTAAGATTGGCGTCGTCCCATACCGCCACCGCCCCCCATTCCACCGCCACCGCCCATTCCACGACCGCCACCGCCCATTCCACGACCACCACCGCCCATCCCAAAATGTGCTCCAACACTTGAATTACTTAAAGGAGTAAGCTTTCCTTCAATAAGTAATTTAATTGCTTCATTAACTGTTAAATTCTGTTGTAGCATTTGGTAAATTTTTATATTTAATGAATTAAGCGCATAAAATGCATTTGGACCTAACTGTCCAACAATAGCTTCTGTTGCACCATTATTTCCCAAAATCTGTCCTGATTGAATTCCAGCACCACCCATTGCTCCTGCAGCTGTATTACTAACAACATTCACAGAAGCAATTTCATTATTGACGAGCTTAACAAATGTAAATGATTCACACCTACCAAATCGTGGATTAATAGAGGACTGAAGACCTCCTTCTCCGAAAGTAGGCACTGCAATAATCCTATCTACCATAATTAATTATTCCTCTTTATTTTTAATATTTGTATATGAGTATAATTTAAAAATTTTCTTATAAAAAATTATAAAAAAAAAATAATTATTCTGATTTTTCTGATGTTTGGTTTTTCTGTAATTCTGAAAGTCTTTTATCAATATCTTCTAAAGCACCTTTCATTGAATTTAATTCTGACTCAAGAAACTTTCTTTCTTGTTCTAACATGGCTGATTCTGATTGGGTAGTCATTCCTGGAGCCACAGGATAACCTGGTACGATAGGAGGATATACTGGAGCTGTTACCTGATATCCTGGATAAATCCCAAGACCTCTTCCATAACCCCAATAACCTCTACCCCATCCCATGCCTCTACCATAACCTCTACCTCTTCCCCAACCTCTACCCCAGCCAAGACCCAAACCACCGCCTCTTGTATATCCTGAAGTAGAATAACCTGCACAATACCCTAAAGCTCTTCCTGTCATTGGTCCCAAACCACCAGGACCAGTTCTATCTCCACCTGGCATTTTTTATATACACACTTCCTTTTTTTATTAATTATTTTTTTATGAATCATTATTCATATATATAAAATTCTTTATATACTTTTGCATAATTATTCAAAACCCAAAAATAAATCATTTCTCTAGAAATTTAAAAAAAGAGATGTCATTATTCTAAAAAAATTTTCTCACTAAAGCTGGAAGATCATTTAAAATATCATCAGAAATCTTGTTTGCCTTCAATTTTATGATTAGGCTTTTATTTTCAATTCCTTTAGACTTTAACTTGATATTAATCATATGCATCTCTGAAGCATTTCCACCATTGCCCGACCAATGCTCTTCCATTCGATTAGCAATTACAACACTTCTTTTTTTATCAGACTTTTCACTATTAAAATTCATTTTCTTATTATCTGACAATTAAATCAAATCATAGTTCTTTTTTGTTTCATCAATATCTATATTTTTAAATAAAACTAAAATTTCTACACAGAATTGACATTATTTTTTGAAATAAATTTATTATAAATTAGTTTGAACAAGAAATATTGGTCAATATTTGAATTTCATATTAAAATTCATATGATATCGTTAAAAAAATCGGTAATTTTAATCAATTTATTTGTATTCATATCCATAATTAATCTCACGATTGAACCTTTAACTAAAAGTGTATCTTTTGATTTTGTATTTTTATAACAGTCCATAGCAAGTGTTACCGAAGTATTCCCTACTTTCAAAATTCGAGTGTGAATTAAAATTTTATCTCCAAAAGTAGCTGATTTTAAATATTCAATTTCAACCTTTCTCACTGGGAATACGATACCCTCTTTATGTAAGGTGCCACAATCTTTCCCTAATTTTTGAGTAAAACTAATAAAACCATCGTCAAAATAATTGAGATATTTATTTGAATGAACAACTTGCATTAAGTCGGTATCATCCACTCGTACTTCAATTTCTTTAAAGTCTTCAATTCCAAGTAGTTTTTCAATTATTTTTTTCTCTCTTTCTTCATTTGGGGACATAAATTTCAAACCATACTATCTTTATTTATTTTCTAATTAGAATTTTTCGTTAAATACTATTGATTTTAACAGATTTAAGTTAATAAATGAAATTAGATCAAATGTTTAAAAAATTCAGTTATTTTAATCAATTTATTGGTATTCATATCCATAATTAATCTCACCATTACACCTTTGGTTAATAATACATTATCTGATTTTCTATAGCATTTGTGAGCAAATGTCATAGAAGTATTACCAACTTTTAAAAGACGACTATGAACTTTTATAATATCCCCAAAAATGGCAGAATTTGCATATTCAATTTCAACTTTTTTCACAGGAAATACAATACCATTTTTAACAGATTCGAATACATTAAAATTTAATTTAGAGGTAATACTCACAAATCCAAAATCAAAATAATTTAAATATTCATTAAAATGCACGATGGACATAAAATCTACATCCTCAGCTCTAACGGGAACTTCTGTATAATCTTCTATTTCCAGTAGTTTTTCCTTGATTCGTTTCTCTCTTTCTTCATTGGCAGACATTTGAATCAAAAATTATTATTTCTAATTATTCTTTTTAATTTCACATTAATTTTAATTTTATTGAATGAAAATTAAACAAATTAATATATTTTTAAACTGATCTTAATATGTGAGCGAACCTAGGAAATATAACTTAACTTTAAGCGGAATTTATTTCATTAATTGTTTATTAATGTTAATTAAGTTTTTTCCATATTCCGAATTTATAGATATTATTGGCCTAGTTTGGCCAATTTTTGGCTTCTGGGCGATTTTAGAGTTTTTAAGGAAGGATCGCTGGGGTTGGGGCGGAATAATTTCCCAACCTTTTTTATTTTATTGTGCAATTTATTTTCCAATAATTGTAATCATTAATTTGATTAGTTTATCTTTTACAGCAGATTTTTTTATAGATTTGACTCTCGCTATTTTAGGTGTAATTCAAATGATTATATACTATGATTAAAAAAGTATATAGAAGTAAGGCTTTAAAAAATGGGAAAAAAAATATTTTTAACTCCACATTCTCACTATGATTATTTATGGTGTGATACACCAGACGGAATGGGCAGTAAAAATGCAAAATTAATAAAAGAAGCCTTACTGATTATGCGAAAGCACGAAAATTATCGTTATATTATTGATTCAGTGATGGCATGTGAATATTTTCGTATAAATCATCCTGAAATGTGGGAAGAACTCCAACAGAGGGTGAAAGAAAGAAAAATTGAGTTAATTGGTGGAGATATTGTAGCTCCGGATACTCTCTTACCCAACGGGGAAAGCCTTGTAAGACAATTTTTATATGGTTGTAGGTATTTTAAAAAACATTTTGGAATCGATTCAAAGATTGCATATCTTATTGATTCATTTGGTCAAACACCCCAACTTCCGCAGATATTAAAAAAAGCTGGTTTTGAATTTTTTATTTTTGTTAGAGGAGCAAGAAATAGAAGGCTCCCACAAGAATTTTGGTGGAAAAGTTTCGATGGGTCTAAAATTCTTACTCATTGGATGTATTCAACTTATACATATATTCCTCCTCCTTTTGCAATGACGATTTTACCTCCTATTTTTCCATTCTTTCTGATTCCTGGAACTTTACAAATAATTCCACAAAATTTCAGAGTGTATGAATTTCTAATAAAAATTTTTCCTCCATTTAAATACATTTTTCGTAGATTATCAAATACCGGGTTAGGAATTTCTATATTCGGATTGGATATGGGGGGTCTAAAGTTTTCAATTAAAAATAGAATTGTTAGGTCAACTACTGATAACATTCTAATTTTAAATGGAACAGATAATCTTCCTCCAAGTACTAATATCCTTGATGCAGTCGATTACTATAACAAAAAAAATAAGGAAAATAAAGTAATTATCGCAATTCCCTCAGAATTTCACTCTGCTCTAAAAAAATCAAGGAAGAAATTTGGTATTGTAGAAAACTATGAATTTTTAGGACCTCCAGATCTATTCCCAGGAACGTTTAGTAATCGACCTAAATTAAAGCAACAAATACGATTCTTAGAGAATCAATTTTATTTAACAGAACTATTTTCGACATTATCCAATCTATTAAATAACACTCCTTATCCTAAAGAGGAAATTAGTAAGGCAATAAAGCGAATTCTTTGTTGTGATTTCCATGATGGAATAACCGGAGTTCATATAGATGCAGCATATGATAATATAATGAAGCAATTAAAACTTACAGAATTACAATTAAAAAGACTATTTAAAAGTGCATTAAGTTATTTCATTAAAAATATTGATACATCTAATATTTTAAAAGAAGATATACCGCTCTTAATTTTCAATCCACTGTCTTGGGAACGCACAAGCATTGAAAGAATAAACCTATCCAGTAAAATAAAAGAATTTATTATATTAAATCAAAATGGTAAACAAATCCCTTATCAAAAAGAAAAAATAAACGAGGAAAAAAAATCTTACATTTTCTTGGCTAAAGATATTCCTCCAATCGGTTATGCCTTATATTCCATTAGGAAAAACCAATCTTCAAATCAGGAACAATTTAATTTGGAACAAAAAAAATTCAACATTCTAACTATTGAAAATAATCTTCTAAAATTGAATTTTAAAGATGGAAAATTAATTAGTATTTATAATAAAAAAGATAAATATGAGCTGAATTCAAATGGCAAATATTCAATTGGAGGGTTAAGAATCCATAATGATCGAGGAGATGGTTATTATATTGGAAGAATTGGAAAAGTCCATCATATGTATGATTTTCAACTAGAAGTTGTCGAAAAAGGACCAGTTAGAACCGTCGTTAAATTAAATGGGAAATTAAAATGCAAAAGTAAGATTTTATTTAAATCAATTAACGAAATCACTCAATATATCATAATTCCTAATTTTGGTGATGTAAGAATTGATTTTATTACTATCTTTTACAATAACATAAGAAACATTCGTATTCAAGCCTGTTTTCCAATTCCTATATCAAACCCTACTATAAGATCAGAAATTCCATATGGATTTATTGAGCGAAATATTGAACCAAAAGTGGGAAAATCATGGAAGGAAATAAATAAACATTTTGAACATTATGATAGAATAAAACCTGTTATTAATTGGATGGACTTTTCGAATATTAAGGAGAAAAAAGGAGTTTCAATTATGAATTATGGAATACCAGAATATGAAATTGGTAAAAATAAAGACTCTTGCTATCTGACTCTCATGCGAAGTACTGGATTACTTTCAAATATAATATACGGAACCGTTCCTGCCATAGCTGGCCCTTTTTATCGGATTCCTAAAGCTTATGCAATTGGAGATCATACATTTAGATACTCTTTATATTTATATAATGGTGATTTTCCTAATAACCTTATAGCTAAAAAAGCTCAAAATTTTAACATACCCTTGATTGTTCGGAAGATCAAGCATAATAAGGGCAAATTAGGAAGTGAATTTAGTCTTTTTTTAATTGAACCTAAAAATTTTATAGTATCATCAATAAAAAAACCTGAAGATGGAAATAATAGCCTCTTAATTAGATTATTAGAAACATCTGGAAAAAAATCAACAGGGGTAGTAAAATTCAATCAAAAAATTAAGAATGTTATAAAAGTGAATTTATTAGAACTCCCAATTGAGGAGATAAAGATTGAGAATGATAATTCCTTTACTTTTGGATCAAATCCACAAGAGATATTGAGTTTCATTATAAAAATATGAAATATTAATGCAACTAAAAAATTAAATCAAAGAGCTTCCAACCATACTTGGATGTGCTTTTCTACCTAGCATTTGTAATAATGTTGGAACAATATCTGTTGTCGCACAATAAGGAATTTCTTTATGAGGAATTTCTGAAGAACCTCCAATTAATAAAGGCACAATTGCACAGTCTCTAAGACCCAAATCATGGAAATGAATATTGTCACTTTTTTGCTTACCATGGGCAATATTAAAAATAACACTCCCATCGGTGCTCAGGATAATATCACCACTTCGAGGGTTTTTAAAATGACGTGGAATTAAATCAGGATACATTGGAAAATCAAGATGATATGTGGCGTCCATCCATTCGTGATTTGAATGAAATTTACCATCTAGTAATTTACTGGCAGTTTCATCCTTTAAATAACCAAATATATCATTATCATCATCTTCAGAAATGTATTTAGTCTTATAATCTATGTTTGTCCCTTTATATTCTATTTTACCAGTGTATATCTTTCCAGTTTTCTTATCTTTTCGTTTTAAATATACAATCCCTTTACGATGAGTATTGTTATCATCTTTATAATACATCAATTGACTGTGTTCAATATTAAATAATTTATCTAATAGATTAACCCGTTTTGGTCCAAAATTTTCAAGCTCCTTCAAAATAGGCAGTCTCCATTGATATTTATTCTCTTGAAGTAAATTATTGCGTCCTCTGAAATAAAAAAAGCCAACGCCACCAAATTCAGCCAAATTGAAATTTCCTTTATAATTTGCACGTGGTTCATATGGCTTCAAACCATTTTTTAAATAAATAGAACTTAAATCCCCAACTTTATTCGCTCGATAATTTCCATGATCAGATGTAATTGATAGGGCAGTTTCGTCTAAATAACCCAATTCTTCTAATCCATCTAATAGAACCCCCAAGACTTTATCAATATGCATCAAGTTTAACTTATACAAGTGGCTATCGTATCCAAAAACATGCATTAAAAGATCAGAAGATAAGAAATAGATTAAACTCCCAATTGGAGGTTCTTTGTTTCGAAAATACTTTTTTGGGTTTTTAAAATTATCTAACAGTAAATGTATCACTTTTGAATTGAATCTAGCAATTGCTTTTTTCAAATTTGGGTAATATTTTAATAATAAATAATAAAATCCTATTCTTATTTTGGATTTGGGGAAAAAATAAGATGTTCCCCGATTGCAAAACTGAGTGATACTTGTTTTATTTCCATCTCCAACCATTTCAAGAAGAGTTTTACAATTTTTGCCTAAATCTTCATTCATTTTAAAAGCATGAATGACATTAGAACCATAACTTCTGAGGATTGGAGGTGCTACATCGCGACCCATCCAATTAAAAGTAGGGATCCCATGACAATATTCTTTCCGATAATCTCCAGTATATGTGCCCGTTATTATCGTTGGTTGAGTAGGCAACGTTACTGATGGAAAATCAGTAATACAATTTTTAGAAAAAATCCCTTCATCCTTTAATTTTTTTAAATTCGGAAGTAAGCCGCTATTGATAAATTTAAATAAATGTTCTGCTCGAAGACAATCAATTATGCATAAAATTACGCGATTTATTTTATTCAAATTTTTTCTTTTGCCGCCCATTAATTTAAAAAATTAATAAAAGAAGCCTCCGAAGGGATTTGAACCCCTGACCGTCAGATTACAAGTCTGACGCTCTACCAGCTAAGCTACGGAGGCATATTTTTAAAATTTAAACACTTTTTAATTCATGTATTTTTACTGAACAAATCTAAATTCTATAATTATTTAGAGATTTAATATCTATTAATTTTTCTTTTCCTATTGTTTTGTTTCACGATTTATGTATTTATAGAATTTAAAAAAATCATTTTCTAAATTAAAAAAATTCTTAAAGAAAATTTAAAATCAAAAATACTAAAATTTAAGGTGAATCCATTATTATAACATGTAATTTTCTAAATAAAAATTTATATCTCTAAAGTGGTCGAAATGATTGAAGTATTTAATAAAAAATATAAAAGAACAGGATATATTGATGGAAAAAAATATTTGAATAAAAAGAAAAAATTATTAGGTTTTTTAGAAAAAAATGTTGTAAAAAAAATGGATGGCTTTGCGTTACTTATGCTTGATAACCATAATACGATTAGAGCTAACGATGGTTTCCAATATGGATTTATATTAGAATCAAAAATTTGTGATAATAATGGACCGATCTTTATGTTTTCAAAGGAAAAAGGAGAAATTCTCAATTCTGATGGAGAAGTTATATTATATTTAGAAGGAGACATTGAAAATATTGAAGATTTAGATTTTTTTGGAATTGCAGCAATTTATCTAAAGTCCGTATGGAGTGAGAGGATATTTGGTGTCAAGTTTATTTAATACATATATAAAAAATAAATTTTACACCATATATGCATTTTAGATGGATTTCAACTAACCTAAACATGATTATTTAAATACATTATCTAACTTTCATAAATACTAATCTCATGTCTCGTTCATAATATCCTTGAGCATTATTTGCGTTATATCCAAATTTTTCTTTGCTAATCGTAAAAGAAATAAAAATTAACAGAGAGGTGGGGTTAAAAAATTTTTATTAAAAATTAAGGAAACCCTTGATTAAAATACGAATTTGTTATAACAACAAGAACTTTTCTTAAAAACGTAACAAATATATATTAAATTTACTTCAATTTATAGGAAAAATTGTGCCGATTAAGAAAGAAGACATACAGATATTGGCTTACCGACAATACAAATATAATGAATCTTACGAACATATTTGCTGGCGTTTAGCTGAACTAACGGAGACTATAAAGATAAATATCACTAATGGACATGACGTTGAGGCTTTAGAGTCTGAAAATTTAGTTTTCTTTTTAAAAAATGATACGTTAATAGAGCCAAGCCGTGATGATATTGCAGAAACTGCAGAAAAAATCTATCACAACTCTCCAGAGAAATCAAAATTACACTGGTTTATCGCTGAAAAAACTTTATTGTTAGAAGAGATTAAAAAAGCTTTAGTCAGAAATGGCTAAAATAAATTAATTTTTTTACATGAAATTAATTAATTTATTTTTTAAAAAAATGAATCCATTTTTTTTATTCCTCTAATTTCTTCATAAGATATGCCCAAAGCATCAAGGAGTTGTTCAACTGCATTTTTTAATAAATTTCTATACGCTTTTCCATCAATATCTTCGAGTTTGGCTAATTCTACTGGTTTAACACCTATACTATCTCTTGTTTTAACAAATGAAACTATATCTCCCTTTTGTAGTTCCTTCTTTGTAACATTTTGCATGATTCGTGCAGCTTTTACGTGTTGAGGTGTAGTTTTAATATATTTATCTAAAGGTCTTTGTAATTCTAAAGAGATTACATAATCATCTTTTGTAAATCCGTCCTTTTTTCCAATCGCATTTTGATCTTTTCTGATAATATCAATAATTTTTTGACGTGATTTATCAAATTCTTCGTTATTAGTAATATCTCTTAATATTTCAGTTAATTGACCAAAAGTTTTCTTGATAAAATTAGGAGTATTACTCTTTTTAGCCGTCATACCTTTAATATCAATAGTTTTTGTACCTGCATAAACTCCTATATAATTCTTTTTTCGTTTTGATAGTGCTAAAAATTGATAAGTTTTTTCTTCTTCTAAATCTAAATCCAATTCATCTTTACTCCAATTGGAAATTTCATTTAATTGGCTATTTGTTGGGCTTTTTAAGAAAATTGAGTCAGTATCGCCGTAAAGAACCTGAATTCCGAGGCTTTCCGCTTTCTTTACCGCAGATTGAATCGAATATCGACCAATACCTGTTGTGCTTTCAGCAACTGGTAAACAAAATAAGGGGAAATTGGGGCTTCCAAATACACCGTATGAACCATTAATAAACACTTTTAGTGCTTGTTGTAAAACCTGGAATATATTTCTCTGTTTTTGGGGTATTAATTTATCTGATGATTTTGGTTTAAAATATTTAACCCTAACATCTCTGAAAAATCCAGTTACATAAGAAAATATGCCGGTTCTTTTATTGCAAACGTGATAAGAAATTCCTTTTATAAAATTTTCTTTACAAGTTTCATGGGGACATTGAACTGTTTCGTAAGATAAGTTATATTCTTTTATTATCGAAGGATAAAGGCTAGCAAAATCCAATACCACCACATTATAATGGACACCTGGGACGGGATCTATAACTATAGCACCTTGAAATCCTTTCCCTTCGATTATTGACTGCGATCTCCCTCCCTTTTTTAAATCACTTATTTCAGATCTTTTTGGGATTAGATAATTTTTTTCCCTATGTTCAAAATAAAAGATATTTTTTATCCACGCAGAAATTTGGTGTCGAATTAAATCATGAAGGGGCATTTTTGTCATTCTTAAAAGTATCGTAATAAGGTTCATCACTACTGCATCATTGAACCTTGTTAGTTCCAATGTAATTTCAGAATCTTTATAATTATAATAAATAAGTCGATTATATGTCATCTCATGGATTTCTTCATCATGTTTAAATTTTCCTTCACCTAATAAAGCCGTTGTTATCATATCTAATGAATTCCTTTCATATGCCCCTCCAAAAGCATAACCTTTAATACTCCTATTTGAAAAAAAGCTATATAGATCAATATGTAATCCTTTCTTTAAATTGCATTCTGCTTTCCGCATAGGTCCAAAACCGGCTCTAACAAGAATAGGATTTAATTGTTCAGAAATTTTAAGCCTTTTTGCTCTATGGAATAAGTAATTAAGATCAAAATTATCACCATTAAATGTTATAACTATGGGGTATTTCCACATGATTCGAAAAGTTTCAATCAATAAATCCTTTTCATCCTCAAAAAATACAATTTCTAAATCATCTGGCATTTCCTCTATTTTTTCTCCCATTGAGAAACCTTCTCTTTCTAATACATAGACCTTTTTTAATCCATCTATCCCAACAAAAGATATACTAATTATTTTGTTTTTAGATTTACTTGGATCTGGTATTCTCTTCTCATCAGGATTCATATTTATTTCGATATCAATCGCAACCCTTTTTAAATCAATAATAGGCGTATTAAAAATCTCAAGATACCTATTAGCAAAATCTTTTAGTGCTTTACTCTCATCTTTAAAGATATCTGAAAGTTCTTTCGCTCTTTCAATTGTCTCCTTTGTACTACCGCTAAAATCTTTTTTAATTAATTTATTATTTTTTATTTGATAAATCAATCCTGGTATTAATCCTTCATCATAAATATAATTTTGATGATATCTAATATCAGCTTCCCAAGCATTTTCTTTTTTTAGAATATCCCTTATAGCTTTTCCTCGAGCACCGATACTTGTGGGTGTTTTTCCGTAGACTTTTGCCATTTCAATTTCCTTATCAAATAATAAATCATATCGCTTAATTGTCTCATTTCTGACAAATCCGTCGAAATTCGTTAGATCAATATCATTATCAAGATCAGTTATGCTTCTTTTACTTAAACAATAAGGTGTATGACCAGTTGTATCAATCCAAATTTTGATCTCTTTTGATTCTAAATCATAAAATTTACAGTATGCCTTATTTTGCCCTCCATCGTAATCAACATCTAGTAAAACCCCATTTTCCAAATTCGTGGTGATCTTCCCATTTTCAATAAAAAACCTAACATAAGCAGCTTCTCCAGATTCTCTTTCCTTCTTTTTGAATTGAGTGTTTTTTTCAAGTAATCCAAAATTAGTGGATTTAGGTTTATAATATAAATTTTTAGGAATCTCTCCTAATGTTTCTTTTTTTGACACTTTTTCCCCAGATTCTATAACATTAATCTCTTTTTTTGCAATAGTTTTTAGCGGTTCCTTTATCCCTAGAATTTCCCTTTCGATTTGCTCTTTTGTAACCATTTGCGGCTGTTCTTCTTCAATAATTTCTTTTTTAGGTTTTTTTTTTTCAATAAATGAAGAAAGAGATACTTGTTCACTCACTTTCTTCGTTTCCTTTTTACTTTTCTTTTTGGGTTGAGCCAACTTTAAGACCTTATTTTAATTTTCTTTATATTTCCAAATATAGTATAATCAAGGTTTAATAAAATATACTCTTATTACAATTTTAATATAAAAAACAATTTGAAAATTTTTTAAGAAAATTAAATTGAAAAATTATAAAATTGAAAAAGAATTTAAATCCAAAATTAAAGAATTTTAATATAAATTGGTGAATAGAAGTTGAAAGAAAAACATGGACCTCCCGTAGGTAAAGAGTTCCCTCGCGCGCATCTTATACATACTATCCTTCCAATTATTTTTACAATAATATGGATGTTAGATACTTTTATTTTTCAATTCTCAACAATACTTAATTTATTTATCCCTGATGTGATTCGAATAATTATATTCATAATAGTACTGATTATCTCTTTTACATTAATGAGATTAGTGAGTAAAGCTTTATTTCAAGGAAAACAAGAGACTCCAACATTAATAACAAATGGTATTTTTGCTCATGTTCGTCATCCTATGTACCTTGGTGTTCTTTTAATTTATATAGCATTTATCTTTTTATCAATATCGATTATCTGCATTATTCTATGGATATTTATCCTCATCCCCTATAATATTATGGCAACTTATGAAGAGAAGGATCTTGAAAAGATATTCGGGGAGGAATATCTAAAATATAAAAACAAAGTTCCAAAATGGATTCCAAGATAATTTATACTAAGGGTGCAAAATTTTAAAGTAGGATTCAATAAAAAAAAACAACTCACTTGAAATCTCTTTAAAAACCACTCATTCTTTTTACTTCAAATAATAAAAATAATAATATAATCTTTAATTCTATCACATAATTCAATTTAAAAGTTAAGTAAAATCTTAAAGATAATAAATCTAAGTTGATGATATTAATGGAAAGAAAAGATGTTTATATATGCTATGCTAATAGAACTGCTATTGGTGCTTTTGGCGGAGGTCTTTTGCCATATAATGCGGGAAGATTACTAAGCTTTGTGATAAAGGATTGTGTAGAGTCCACTGGAATTGATCCATCCATCATTTCCGATATAAAATCAGGATGTTGTATGGAATATCAAGAAGAAATGAATACTGCTAGAGTAGGTGCGCTTATGGCAGGAATTCCACAAGAAGTACCGGCTATGACAATTAATAGAGTCTGTACATCTGCTATGGAAGCCGTAAGAGCCGGAATGGTTGATATCCAAATGGGTTATTCCGATGTTGTTTTAGCGGGTGGGGTCGAATCAATGAGCAATGTTCCGTATTATCTCCCCTCCTTGCGATTTGGAGCAAGATTAAGAAATACGGAAGCAAAATGCGGATTAATGGAAGGGCTGCATGCCGGGAGTAAAGTTTTTGCTCCCCCTGGGTATATTATGGGTCTCACTGCAGAAAGTTGTGCTGAAAAATATGGAATCACGCGTGAAATGCAAGATGAAGCGGCTTTAAGATCACATAATAATGCAGAAAAGGCAACAGTATCTGGTAGGTTTAAAGATGAAATTATCCCAATTGAAGTAAAAACAAGGAAAAAAACCTATATATTTGATAAAGATGAACATTTTAGACCTGGTTTAACTATGGAAGCTTTGCAAGCATTAAGACCTGTATTTAGTAAAGATGGAACGGTAACTGCCGGTAATTCTTCGGGAATTAATGACGGTGCATGTATGACACTATTAACAACTAAAGATCGAGCAGAAGAACTGGGACTGACTCCCTTAGCAAAAATAATCACGATCTCATTAACAGGTAATGATCCGGCATACATGGGAATGGGACCAATGTATTCAGCTCCAAAAGCTCTTAAACAAGCAAATATGGAATATAAGGATATTGATTTGGTTGAATGCAATGAAGCGTTCGCTGCACAATATATGGCCGTTGCAAAACAATTAAATTGGGATATTGAAAAAACCAACGTAAATGGCTCAGGAATGGGTTTAGGGCATCCAGTGGGTTGTACGGGTGCAAGAATAATAGTAACTTTGATTCATGAGATGAAAAAAAGAAGTGTTTCTTATGGGCTAGCCACATTGTGTGGTGGAGGCGGCGTCTCAGAAGCAACAATCATAGAAAATATATAAAAATAGCAGAAATTAAAATTATCTTTTTCTATTAATTTTTTTTTATTTATTTCTTTGTAATCTATTTCTAATTGAACGTTTCATAAAAAGTAAAATCTTAGGTATATAGAAAATTAGTAGTCCTATTAAAATTACAATGCCTTGGATTAGGATTGTTAACAAATCAAAAGTAAATAACAGCCCAATACAAACAATTGCACCAATTAATGCCACAACTGGTACCCAGCCAATATTTGGTCGAAGTTTAAATGGTCTTTTATCATCGGGATTCTTCTTTCTTAGCACAATAACGCATATATTCACGATGAGAAAATTGATTAATACTCCAAATACAGTTGCATTTGCTACGATCGAAATATCAGTAAAAAGTGTAAAGACCATTGTTAGAATCATTGTTAAAAACACAGAGATAATGGGTGTGCGATGTTTTTCCGATACCTTACATAGAGATTTTGGTAAGGCTTTATCTCTAGCCATTCCGTACATCATACGAGAGGTAACTATTAACATTATTAGTACCGTATTAGCGGTTGCAAAAAGTGCAATCAATGACATTATTAAACCCCCAACGGGACCTAAGGCAGCTGTTGTAACAGCACTTAAAGGATCAGGTGATGCAGCAATTTCTGAATAAGGCAAGATACTTACAACGGCTATTGCAGTTAAAAGATATAAAATTGTTGTAATAATTAAAGAATAGATTATTGCCTTAGGTAAGTTTTTCTCCGGTTTCTTAACTTCTTCAGCAATATTAGCTATATCCTCAAAGCCAATATAGGCGAAAAAAATTAGTGCAATTGAAGAGAAAACTGCTGTAAAAGTTGCCCCAACTGGAAGCTCAATATAATTAACTGAACCAAAATAAGGTATTCCTATTATAATAATAAATATAAGACCGGCAGCTTCTATTAAAGTAAATAAAATATTTGTCCATGTTGAGCTTTTTATACCCGCAAAGTTTATCATACCAAGAATTCCAACTAAAATTATTGCAAATAGAACGATTAGAAATGTAGAATCTATGCTGATCAGCGCAGCTAAATATTTCGCAAAGCCTAGTGCAACCGTCGCACTAGAGAAAAGGCCTGAAAAAATTATAATCCATCCTAAAATGAATGATAATCCGCGTTTGTTGAAGGCTTTCTCCGCATATACAAATTCAGCAGCACTTTTTGGATACATGGCTGAAAGTTCTGCATAAGATAAGCCAGTTAAAGCTCCAGTAATTGAAGCTAAAACGAATGAGAGCCAAGATAAATTTCCAGTGATACCTACTACTTCACCTATTAGGGCATAAATACCAGCTCCTAAAATATTACCAACTCCATACATAGTAACAGCGAATAAAGAGACCCTTCGCTTTAATTGGGGTGTTTCGCTTTCTTTTTCCATTATTATAATCGCTCCCTATGGGATATTGTTTTATATTTAAGAGTATAAAAATTATTAGAATGAAAAAGTTTTAAGTATAATCATTTAAAATTGCGAATTTTTTTAATTGTTTTCAAAATTGTTTATAAAATTTTAATATAGGAAATAAATTTAAATTGAATTGATTAATATTTTCTTAGATTTACTGAGAAAAAAAAGCTGAAAATTAAGATAATATATTATGAAAGAGACCGGAATAATATTTAACATCAAAAAATTCGCAATTCATGATGGTCCCGGTATTCGAACTACAATTTTTCTAAAAGGGTGTCCATTACGTTGCTGGTGGTGTCATAACCCTGAAGGTCTTAGATTGGAACCTCAAAAAATAACTATTGAAAACAAGAATGAAAAAGAAAAACTTGCATCCTGGGAAACTCAAGAGATAATCGGACGGGAAATGTCTGTAAATGAGATAATGGAAGAAATTAAAAAAGATATTATTTTTTATGAGGAATCAAATGGAGGAGTCACATTTTCTGGGGGAGAACCTTTAATGCAACTTGAATTTTTGTATTCATTATTACATGAATGCAAAAAGCAGCACATCCATACCGCCTTGGATACTTCTGGATATTCATCTTTAGAAGATCTAAAGAAAATTAATAATTTTGTTGACTTATATCTATATGATTTGAAAATCATGGAAGATCAAAACCATATTAAATATACAGGAGTGTCCAACAAACAGATTATTAAAAATTTAAAGTATTTATCACAAAATGGTAAGCAAACATTGATTAGGATTCCTATAATTCCAGAAATTACTGATACAGCAATAAATATTACACAACTTGGAGAATTTATCTCCTCCTTAAATAACGTTAAAAGAGTAATTTTTTTACCTTATCATCGAATCGGGAAAAATAAGTACGATAAATTGAAGATGGAATACAAAATGAAAGACATACAATCTCCAACGAATGAGAAAATGGAGGAAATAAAAAATGATTTTGAAAATTTTGGTTTTCAAGTGAAAATAGGTGGATAAATTATGAATGAAAGAATAATAAAACTACGTGAGCAGAGTCGTAAGGCAATACCAAGTTTTTCCCCCGAGAGAGCGTTATTAATTACAGATTTTTATAAAAGTGGTGCAGCACATAAACTTTCTGCTCCAGTTGCAAGAGCTTTTGCTTTCAAATATATTTTGAAACATAAAAAAATCTGTATTAACGATGGTGAGCTTATTGTAGGAGAAAGAGGTCCCGAACCAAAAGCTACACCAACATATCCGGAAGTATGTTGTCATAGTCTTAAAGACCTTGATATTCTCAACTCTCGAGAAAAGATTTCTTTTATAGTAAGTGATGAGACAAAACAATTAACTAAGGATATTATTATCCCGTTTTGGAAAGGGCGTTCAATTAGAGATAAAATTTTTGAAAATGTAGATTCAGAATGGATAGAAGCATATGAAGCAGGAGTTTTTACTGAATTTATGGAACAAAGAGCACCTGGTCACACAGTGGGCGATAAAAAAATCTTTACGAAAGGATTTCTGGATTTAAAAAAGGAAATTAAAGAAAGTATTGAAAATTTAGATTTTTATAATGATCCCGATGCTTTCAATAAAAGAGAAGAATTAAAAGCAATGGATATTTGTGCAGATGCGTTAATAATCTTTGCTAAACTTCATTCTGAAAAAGCAAAAGATTTAGCAAGAGATGAAGAAAATGTCAAGAGAAAGCATGAATTAGATAAAATAGCAGAGATTTGCGAGTATGTTCCGGCACATGCACCTAGAACTATATGGGAGGCACTGCAACATTATTGGTTTATTCATCTTGGGGTGATCACAGAATATAACACATGGGATTCCTTTAATCCAGGCCATCTTGATCAACATTTATATCCCTTCTATAAGAAGGATCGGGAGAATGGAACAATCACATATGAAGATGCAAAAGAATTATTAGAAGCTTTCTGGGTCAAATTTAATAACCAACCTGCTCCTCCAAAAGTGGGGGTTACAGCTGAGGAAAGTAATACTTATACGGATTTTTGCAATATAAACTTGGGTGGCTTAAAAGAAGATGGAACAAATGCTGTTAATGAACTCTCATATATGATTCTTGATGTTATAGAGGAGATGAGAATTGTTCAACCAAGTTCCAATGTGCAAATCAGCAAAAAAACACCGAATGAATTTTTAAAGCGGGCTCTTCAAATCGTCAAAACAGGATTCGGACAACCATCTATATTTAATATTGATGCTATTATTCAAGAATTAACTAGACAAGGGAAATCAATTATTGATGCTCGAACTGGTGGTGCCAGTGGTTGTGTTGAAGCAGGTGCTTTTGGAAAGGAGGCTTATATTCTTACGGGTTATTTCAATCTCGTAAAAATATTAGAGATTACATTGAATAATGGTATTGATCCAATAACTGGTATAGAGATCGGGTTGAAAACTGGTGATCCAACAAAATTTCAAATTTTTAAGGAAGTCTTTGAAGCATTTTCAAAACAAGTAAATTATTTTATTGATATTAAAATTAAAGGAAATAATATTATCGAGCAGCTATGGGCTCAAACACTGCCAGCACCTTTTATGTCCTTATTAATAAATGATTGTATCTTAAAAGGAAAAGATTATAATAATGGTGGAGCCAGATATAATACATCCTATATTCAAGGCGTTGGTTTGGGTAGTATAACTGATTCTTTAGTTTCAATTAAATATAATGTATTTGATAAGAAACGGATAAATATGCAGCAAATGTTAGGGATTTTAAAAGATAATTTCAAGAATTCGGAAACCTTACGACAACTATTTATAACTGATACACCGAAATATGGAAACGATGATGATTATGCAGATGAGATTACGCAACAAATTTTTGAATTATATTATAAAGCTATTGATGGACGACCTAACACTAAAGGTGGTCATCATCGCGTGAATCTTCTTCCAACAACGGTACATATTTACTTTGGTAGCGTAATCGGGGCAACTCCTGATGGTCGAAAGGCATATACTCCATTATCCGAAGGAATCTCACCTGTTCAAGGGGCAGATACCCATGGTCCTACAGCCGTTATAAAATCCGCAGCAAAGATTGATCATCTTCGAACTGGGGGCACATTACTAAATCAAAAATTTACACCTAAATTATTAGCTGACGATATCGGTATTGAAAAACTGGCGCATTTAATCAGGGCTTATTTTAAAATGGATGGGCATCACGTTCAATTTAATGTAGTCTCAGCAGAGACTTTACGCGAAGCTCAAAAAAATCCAGAAAAATATAGAAATTTGATAGTGCGAGTTGCCGGTTATAGTGATTATTATGTTAATCTTGGTGTTGATTTACAAAATGAAATCATTGAAAGAACAGAACATTGCGCTTATTAAAAGTGCAAAACGAGTTATTAAAAGAGGAATTTGAGAGAATAGCTTTTAATAATTTAATGAAAGGAAAGAACATCACCTACGAAGATTTTGTGATTGAAATTCCAGGTTTAACTATTTGGGGGATACATACTAAAATGTATAGTTACTTCGGGGGGTTAAAGGAATTGATGAAAAAAATAAGAAGACCAATAGCAATCGCTTTAGTTTTAGAGAACCTAAATGGTCAAAAAATATGTCAAATACTTGGTTATAGCAAAAAAAACACACCAACTCCAAAATTATTTTGTAAACTTTTTTGGGACTTATCATTAGGTGAATTCAGAAATTTAGGTAAAGGAATTATGATTGAATGTAAGCATTGTAAGAATAAACAAACTTATACTATAAGAGATGTCAAAAATCCACCAAAAATACCTCAAGCAAGATGTGCAAAATGTGGTAAATCTATTTATCCAAAACTTTAGTTATTCACTCATCATATGGTAAAATATTAAATAATAAATGGTTTTTATTACTAATGTTTGATCTCCTCAAATTCATCATACTTTCTATATTGCAAGGTCTGACAGAGTGGTTACCTATATCTAGCTCTGGACAGGTTATGATCTTTTCAATCAATGTTTTTGGAATACCTCCAGATCAAGCATTCAGTTTGGCCATATGGCTTCATTTAGGAACAACAATTGCAGTTCTTTTGAAATTTAGGACTGATTATATAAAAATAATTCAATCTTTTTTGCCCAATGTATTTAAAGTAGAGGAAATTGATATCAAAAAAAGAAATTGGGTGATCTTTGCAACCATTGGAACAGCTATAACGGCTTTACCGCTCTATTTCTTAATTAAGGATAGTTTTTCTGCATTTCAAGGAGATTTAATAACTTTGATCATTTCAGGATTTCTAATTATTACCGGTATTATTTTACTAAAAATGAGAAAAGATTATGCAAAGAATGCAATAAATGACATTGAAGATCAAAAAATCTTCAAGCATAGTTTCTTAGCCGGGTTAATTCAAGGATGTTCTATTTTACCGGGTATTTCTCGTTCTGGTGTCACTGTTTCGACAATACTTGGAGAAAAATATGAGCATTCTTCTGCATTGAAATTAAGTTTTTTAATGTCAATTCCTGTAGCTATTGCTTCCATTGGAGTAGATATTATATTCGGAGAGGGATCTATCTTGGGAACTTTAGATCCGATAGTTATAGTTTTATCAACATTGATTAGTTTTGGAGTCGGATACTTATCTATTGAGTTTTTAATAAGAGTTGCTCAAAAGATACAATTTGGGTATTTTTGCATATTATATGGGATAATTTCTATTATAATAATAATCCCGATATTATTGATATCTTCATTTTAATCTTAAATTATTTATTCTTTAATTTTTGAGTTAATTCTTTGATTCCATTTGATAATTCTATTCTAAAAAGATTTAATTGTTCTAATTTTTTGTATTCTTCCGGCAATTTTTCCATGGTTTTAAAATAAAACTGTTGAATCTCATCTAATGATAGTAAATCAGAGATTAATTCCCCTTTTTTCATTATTGGGATCATAAATGGCTCAGATTTATTAGGTGGAGTTTCATTTTCTAGCATTAGTATATCTTTGGTAAATTTTCCATTTTCATCATATACTCTATAGACTTGTTTTTTTCCGGGATATGTGATTTTCCCTTCGCTAATTTTAATCTTAGGAATTCCATTATGTTGTATCAATTTGTAAACGCTATTCACAACAGGATCATCCCGACTTGTAACCATTTCAGTACCTACACCAAAAGCATCAGCGGGCGCCCCTTTTTCAATTAAATCTTTTATTTTATACTCATTTAAATCGCTACTTAATGTAATAATTGCATTCTTGAGACCATTTTCATCCAATATTTTTCTTACAATTTTCGAATTTTCCACAAGATCACCCGAATCAATCCTCACACCTCTTATATCCTTAGCTGTCTTACATGCATTTAGTGTACCTTTTTTAACATCATATGTATCTATGAGTAGAATTGAGTTCTTTCCGTAAATTTTATAAAAGGCTTTAAAACTCTCTAGCTCTGTAGGGAATCTTTGAACCCATGAATGAGCCATTGTTCCAGATGCTTTAATACCCAACTCCAAATCCGCCACACAGTTGCTTGTACCATTAAAACCTGCAATATAACTTGCTCGAGCAGCGTAAACCCCTGCTAATGGGCTATGAGAACGTCTCGTCCCAAAATCTACTATTATTCGATTTCCAGCTATATTTCGTATTCTAGATGCTTTAGATGCTACTACAGTTTGATAAGTAATCACATTCAGTATGTATGTTTCAGCTAACTGTGCTTGAAATGTAGGCCCTTCAATTCTCATGATTGGCTCATTTGGGAAAAAAAATTGTCCTTCTGGGATTGACCACACATCGAGATCAAATTTAAAATTAGGTAAATACTCGTCGAAAAATTTAGGATTTATATTTTTAAAATCTTCTCTACTTCGGAAGTATTCAATCGTTCTTTCATTAAATCGTGCATTTTGTAAATAATGTATGATTTGTTCAAGCCCAGCAAAAATTAGATAATTTCTGTTTCGAGGAAGTTTTCTTACAAATACTTCAAAAGTTGATATGTCATTTTGATCATCTATAGAATTCTCTAAATTATATTGGAAATATCCGGCACTCATTGTCAATTCGTAAAAATCAGTCGCTAAAATAATATTACTATCAGTTAAAAAACCACTTTTAGGGATAATACCTAATCAAATCCTTTTTTCAATTTTCTTAAAATATCTAGAAGCTTTTAAATAAAAAAAGTTATTTATTTATAGATCTTGCCGGCTCCAGCATATGTGAGTTTTTCCCCTAATGCTAATCTCACTAAGTTGCTAATGATGTATGGTTCCAATCCTTGGGCTTTTGCTCGACTTCTAAGGGGAAGAACGCATAATGGGCATAAGAAAACCATTGCTTCAGCTCCAGCTTCCTTCGCATCCATAATATTGCTCATCCGCCATTTATTTGATTCTTCTTTACCTAAATTTAACATTACTGCTATAACTCCTCCACAGCACTGGGCATCAATTCGATCGTATTTTCTATCTACTCTTTCAACCCCTATAAGTTCAAATAGTTCATCAAGTATTTTGTCATTTTCTTCAAAGGCATACCTTGAAGCGCAGGGTTGCTGGTAGGCAACTTTCATGTTTAATTTTTTTATCTGGTCATTATGCTCCTTAACATAATCTCGTAGATATTCTAATATATGAATCGGTTTAAATGGCAAATCTATCCCGAATTCTTTGACCTTATTGGTTAACATCGCATAGCAGTCATCATGATAACATATTATTTCCTCAGCACCAATCTTGGCGAGATTATCTACAAAGATTTGGGCATTTTCACTAACCATACTTGGTTTTCCTGCATGCACCCAACCAAAATAACAAAAATAATCACCTCCTTTAAGAAGTGTCATTCCATCGAAGAGTTGCCCTTCAATAACTCCGGGAAGTATATCACCTACTGAACAGAGATTCATAATTGGTTTTTCAGGATCACCTTTAATAATTTTGGATGGCAATTTTGAAGCCATTTTCATCATACCTATCCATTCATTAGTAACTTTAAATGTTCCAGTTTCTTCTTGCCTATCATTAATTAAATCAAAAGGATTGGCACCTTCAGGACAAAACATATTACAGGCAGCACATGTAATACACTCCGCAGTTATTGGAGTGGGCTCACCATCTATCAATTTTTTAAACTCTTCCTTAGCTTTCTCCTCGGAATATGCCAAATAGGGGCATTCCATCAAACATACTCCACAAACGGTACATCTATCTTTTAAAAACATTATTATTCCTCCTTAATAATTCATTAATTGATGTTAGATTATTTAAAATTATTAATTAGATTAGGAGAGAATGCTTTATAATTTTTAATTTACTTTTTTTGAATTTTTGTTACTCTTTTTAATACAAGAGCATCCAAAAAATTGTCTTTAGTAAGGGAACCATTTAAGGATATTTTATCTCCTACCTTTAAATATGCATCAATATGCTTTTTTTCGCTGATTCTTGCTTTAATTTCTTCAAACTCTTCTAATTCATTTTCATTAAAATCTGATTTTTTTTTAATTTGAGGCCCTAACTTACCATTTTTTAGTGTTGCAATATAATATCTAGTAATATTGCCTTGAAAATCGTCCTCTTTAAATTCTAAATCTGTGACAGTTCCATCATAAACAGTTGTTCTTGAATTTAAAAATTTTAAAAGTCTTACATCATCAGAAGTTACATCAAAAATCCTTAATTGTTCCATTGATTTATCTTTTGATATAGTAGAAATTTGAATATTTTTTATTCGCTTTCCGAAATCTTTAGGTAATTTAGTAGTAGTCCAATTTTTCAAATCAAAAAACCCTTTTTTTAAGGAAACCATAAATCCAACCCAAAAATGGGGACAAAAACCTCCAGCGGAACCTATTCTACATTCACAAATTCTCTCCGGATCGAAAATATTTGTGTCTTTAATACTAAGGTACAATTCATTCGTCCACCTAAAGCCCTTAAATTTAATCTCAATTTCATGTTCCCTAGGGTTTATTATCTTAATATTTTGCACGGATTCACGTTCATCACCTCTAATGATATTAAATGCTCTATTTATTTCCCTAGAAATAATATTCATCTCTCTTTCTTTTAGTAATTCCGCTACTTCTTCTTCAGCTAAACTGTCAATTAAAAAATTAGTTAAATCTTCCTTACCAAACTTTGAAAAGCCTTTTATATTAAAAGCTCTACATATTTCTTTTAATTCATCTTTATTTAAGGATAATAAAAGATATTTTAAATAAACTTCATCAGATATTTTGCGAGACATTTTTGCTATTATTAGATTTTGTTTATATTGATATAATTATTATTTTTTTCAATTTTAATTTCTTTCTATAAAATGAATGTTAAGATTTTTTTCCCTTGCAAGTTGAATTGCCCCTACATCGTGAACAATAACTGCATCAATATCTAGAGCCGTTGCTTGATCCAATACTTGGGAAAGAACCTCTATTTTATTTTCATAAATAATAACACTACAGCAAAAATTAAAAAAGAAAAGGAAAAAAAGATTAATTTCTTATTTAAAGTTCAGTACCGCAATTACTACAAAATTTCTCTTTATCACTTATTTTAGTTCCACACATAGGGCAAAAAGAAGTAGTAATTTCCACTTTTTGAACTTCATCGGGCGTTGCCTCTTGGGGAAATATTTCTCGAGGCTTTTCTGGTATTATTTCCCCTTTTTTTGGGGGTCTACGATGCATTATCATAGCAGCTATTATTATTCCAACAGAAAGTGATGCTATAATAGCTACAATAATAAGAATTGGCCAGGGTGACACATATCCTTTTTTGACTGTAACCGATTTAGATGCCGTGTTATCAGCATTGTCTCTCGCATATAAGGTGATGATGACATCACCATTCTCTAATTCACTCCATTCTGTTGCATCAATAGTACCATTTGATATAAAAATATTATTTTCACCTCCATTAAGAGTATACCACATAGTATTTACTCCGCTGCTATCAGTTATCGTAACAACGTAATCAGGTGCAGTTTGACCAAATAACTCATTAGGAACAGGTGAATTAATTACAATAGTAGGTGCCTCAATATCTTTTCTAACTATAATCGATTTAGATGCTACATTACTAGCATTGTCATTCGCATAGAATCTAATTATAACAGTGCCATTTGGCATATTTCCCCATTCTGTTGAACTAAAAGTACCATTATTTTCAAAAAGGAAATCTGTTCCACTATTTAAATCATACCACATAGTATTTACTCCAACGTTATCAGTTATCATAACACTATAATCAGGTGTAGTTTGCCCAAATAAATCATTAGAAACAGGTGAATTAATTATAATAGTAGGTGCCTTAACATCACCAATTGTAAAAATTCTTATGTCAGACAAATAATTTATTCCCACCGAATCGTTTCCAAACACTTGAATTGAATGTGTGCCACAATCTGGCACAGGAATAGTAGTGTTTCCCATAATTGTAATTTTATCTTGTGTATCTAACGAATAACCAACCCAATTTAATTCTACATTTGATATAAAATTAAGAAATAATCCTTCTTCAGTGTTGCTTCCAATATTATAGTTCGAATCCCAAGAATATCCGACAGCATCAATATAGAAAGAGTAATCCCTGTGGGAATACCATGTATTCAATCTAAAAAAACTAAGAGCACTTCTCTTATACCTAAATTTTGCATTATTAGCTTGCAAAACTCCATCAATATACCAATCAAAAGAATTATTACTGCAATTAAATACAATCTTATGATGATACCATTGGTCTGAATTTACTAATGTGACAGTATGACTAGTTCCGCTTAAATCATCATATTGCAATTGATTATAAATTGACCATCTTAAAGTTGGACCATCCCCAATGATCACATGACTTGCAACATACCCACTTGATTGCCGCCACCACCACTCAATTGTCCCAGATGTCTGTGGTAAAAAATTATTATATATTTTAGAATATCCAGTTCTTTTTTTGTCCCACAATTCTAAAACTTTTTTATGTCCATCAAGCTCAGAAATAACTTGAGTTCCACATCCATCATGCGAATAATCAGTCCAACCAACAGGCACATTACCATTTTTATCATTTTCAAATCCATAAGTAGATGGGTAATAGCCGCTCATCGGTTCAGTATAAGTTTTATTTTCTGGTGTAGTTATATTGATATTTTGATTGTTCAGTTTTGGTAAAATTTCTTCCTTAAAATCTGGGTCAATATAATTGATTTCAAGATGGACAAATAATATAAGACCGCTTAAGTAAAGAAGAAAAATAACCCCTAAAATTACACACTTATTTTTTAAATTCTTCATATAATTTCGCCACAAAATTATTTAGGTTTTTTCTATTATATTAAATAAATTGATATTTAACTCTTAGGTATAAGTAATATTTAATTCTTTGTTCAATTGAATTTTTTAGATTTCAAAAAGGGATAAAAAAATTTTCTTTTTTATATAATTTGGAAGAGGAAAAAAATGAAATATTTTATAATTTATGGGACTCCAACCCATATTGGTCCAACCCACGCAGCATAACCACTGATATCACGAGTTCTAATATAATAGTAATCAAAGCCACCGGTGTTTAATTCTTCTGGGTTAACAGGTTTTAATGAATTTTGGTGTATATACCATTTACCATCTTTTTTTTGGATGCAGTTTTCATAGCTGGTACCAGTGATTGTTTTATTGTCTAAAATTGATATTTTAAAGAATATATCATTAATTGATTTATTAGAATACCATAATTCTGAATTTTTATAAATCTCAACCTCTGAGATGTTATTGATATTATTTGGGCCGAAAGATACTCCGTCAGCACAAATAAAGATATTGATTTTTCGATGAGTTTTATTAGATGCAACATTTAAAGTAGAATTATTATCTCCCACTGTAGTTCCATTAATATTAAATTCAATATATGGGCGACTCACACCTGTAGTTGCAAAGCAAGTTTTTGTTTTTAATGCTTTAAAAACCGATTTTCTTGTTAAATTAAATGCAAAAATACCTGTCAAACCGTTTGGGTGAGGATGACCTAATCTATATCCTGCTAATGTGTAAGGATATTGATTATAAGCAGAAGCTTCTGTATGACTAATACTATGCCCAAGTCGGCCATCATGAGTATCTCCCGAAGCCGTAAACCCAAATCTTCTCCCCATCTTTAGAGCATCTCTCACAGAATATCCTGGTTCGTTAGTGGGAATTTTAGATACTTCTTCAAAATAAGTATCATTTCCTAAGGTCTCACATGAACCATGAACCGAGTAAATTTCAATTAAAGTATTTATATCCTCGTGATAAAATGCATAATCCGATGCATAATCCTTTCTTATTGTATGATGAGTCCATGAGATAAAATCATCATCACTATTTTCTTCAAGGTATTCAAATAACACATCAGGTGTAAGATGCGTAAAAGTAGAAAAGAAAGGCATGTTATCTCCCTCAAAATATACGTTTAAATGGCCAAAAACAATATCTGCTCCCCTGACTACATAACGGGGTGTCCATTCTAAAGCAACAATTGTCACAAATTTTTTTGGTTCATTAAAGCTATTAGTTGTTTGAATGTAATTATCGAAAATATTGAAAATATCAATGTCGCCCATTCTTGGGAAGTGTTCACAATGATCTGTTAAGGCTGCAAAATCTAATAATGAAACATCACGAGCAATTTGATATGATTCAACGGGTAAACCAGATCCATCTGAAAAAAGCGTATGACCGTGAAGATCGCCCCAATATAATTTCAAATACGAATCTCCTTTTGATTTGACTATTATTGGATTACTCCTATATCGATTATGATTATTTTTCTCCTCTACTACAACGTAATGAATTCCGGGAGTAGAAATTTTCATGTTAAACGTTTTTTTTCCATTATCAGCGCCAGGTATTATATAAGCAGGCAAAATGCCACTCCATATAAAATTAGAACTGAATATATAGTCAGCTGGTGATGTATGATCAGAACTGATCCCTTCAAGTGTGGTGAAATTATACGATTCTATACTAAAGGAGATCTCACCCGTAAAACTCCCTGCTAATCTTTCAAAAATATCCCATGCTTCTACAGTCAAGCTAAATTCTTCATCCTCTTCTACTATTGAAGGACCATGAATCCATAATGTTACCTTATCATTATTGAACATTACATTGAAGTCAATATATGAATAAGTCCAGAGCCCAAGAGCGAAAATAATAAGAAAAATTTTCCCAATTAACAACATTTTATCTCTATCCATATTCATTTCTACTATAACCTCATATAATTTTTTTTAAAATTCATTATTTAGAGTTTTAAGGCTGGACCTAAGACTAAAATTTGGATTATTTGAGAAATTATTAAAATAAATCCAGCTATATTTGACTTTTTATTTTTTTGGAATAAAAGAATTGCTGAACAAATAAGCCCAAAAGGGAAAACGGTTGGATAAGAAAAGGGTATTCCTATTATAAATATCAAGGCTAAGATAACCTTTCTTCTCTGTGATAAAACAATAGGATGTGATGTAGGTTCTCGATTCTCATTTACTGAACGATTTTCGATCATAATATAAACATATTTTGAAGAATTTATTTAATAATTTATTTCAATATTCTTTTAAATAAATTTAAAACTAATTACTTAATTAATAATAAAATGAATTACCTAAAAGGAAAAAAATAACATGATTCCATTTAATTTATTACCAGGATTAACCTTTTTTGAAATTCTAATCTTTGAAATTATTCAAACAATCCTTCATTTTATTGTATTCGAAGGTTTTTTGTATTTAGGACTTTTCCTTCATTATAGGGATAAATCTCAAATTAATATAAAAAAGATTTTAATAACAGGTTTAATCGTTGAAGTAGTAGAAGGAATTACCGCTTTTTATTCAATATTTTATGTTATTGGAGGAGGCTTTGCTATAATATCTAATCTCTGTATAACTTATACAGCTGAATTCCTTATTTTATACTTAAGATATTATGAAAAGAATAAACTTTCTGTAAAATGGGTATTCATATTATTTTTAATCACATTCCCGCCAGCTTACTTTATAAGCACTTTTTCAACAAATATTATTTTCGGACTATTTGGAATCCCCAATGCTTATTCCATTAGTTTTCTTTAGAAAGAATTATTAAATTACTCCCTTTTAATCTTTCAGTTTATTTTAAATCTATAAATACTTAAGAAAATATTTGATTAGTATGAAAGAAAAAATTTCTATACGATTCCAAAAGTTATTGTTCTCAGAAAGCGGAGATACCTTTAGGAATTTTATTTTTGGGTTTCAAGACGGTTTGATCTCTACGTATGTTTTACTTGCAGGAATTGCAATTCTTGTTTTTTCCAATCCTACTCTATTATTGATCACGTTATTAGCTGAAATAGCAGCAGGTGCTATTTCAATGGGTTTTGGTGCATTTACTTCAACAAAAACAAAAAATGAATATCTAATTAAATCACCTTCGAATGATAAAAATGAAACACTACGTAAAGAAAAATTTACAAAATTTTCCCAAAAAATTGGATTAAATAGTAAAGAAATTGAAACTATTGAGAACTCTTTTAGAACAAATCCAGATCTTTGGGAGAAAATAATAAAATTTCAACTTGAAGATTCTCAAAAAAGAGATCCAGTAAATAATGCAATATATATGGCATGTGCTTTTGTTTTAGGGGGTATTCTGCCAGTAATTCCATATTTTATACCAATAGCAACAATTTCCTTTATTATCGCAACTATTTTGTCCTTTTGTGCATTATTCATAGTAGGTATTTTTAGAAGCTTTTTTTCTGAGAAACATTGGCTTAAACCTGCGCTGGAAATGATTCTAATTGGTATTTTAGCAACAATTATTATCGAAATATATCTCTATATTATCACCATATACTATGGATTGGTCCTTATATCATAGCAATAAATTATTTTATGATCTTTTTATTTTTGAAAATACTTGTGAATTTTTCTAGCGAAATCTTCTTGTTTTTTAGTCTCAAGTGAGCATGGTCGTAATTTTCTTAACCACTTTATAGGATCCATGCCTTTTGGAATTTGATCATTTTTAGATGCCCACACGATAATCATTTGACCAGTTCTACCACAGCCAGCCACACAGTGCGTAACCATTGCTTCTCCATTTTCACCGTGTTTATCTGTGATCTCAATATATTTCAATATTTGTGATTCAGTTGGTAATCCAAAATCCGGGATATTGATTTGATAATAATGAAAATTACCCGGGATATCGTTGCGATTATTAAATTCGCTGCAATTAATAATTACCTTTATACCTTCTCTTTTATAGATTTGAAAAACTTCTCTATCAGGCCACCAAGAAACCGCCATTTTCCCCTCAATTATCCAATTAAAAGGGTCGGCCCTGTGTTTATTTTCTTCCACTGACCAATACCATGGTCGCAATTAAACATCCAATCCTTTTTAAGATTTTATATTTTAAAAGATAAAAAATTTTAATTAATAAAAATATTAAGTTACATAAGAAATTAAATTTTAATTAAAAAATTAAATTGCGTGGCACGAGCTTACATTAATGCAGAACAATAAAAATTGGACGTTTAAAATTGATTGGCTTAAGATAGTTCAAATGCTTTCATTAAATTCTATCGAACAAATTCCGGAATATAAAAAACAAAAAGCATTTTCGAAATTAGAAAAAGAATTTGGCTCAGAAAACTTGGCTGAAATGGATCCTGAGTATTTAGAAGAATTAATTGGCGTTGAACTTCGAAAATTAATGCAGAAAGAATTATTTGATATTAAAAAAAAGGAAAAAGAACTTAGAAAGAAAAGTAGAATAATTCCTCTAAAACACGGAGGTATAATTAAAATTGACGCCTCTGATTTTAAAGATCTGAAAAATATGGAAGGAGATATTCAGGATATGTTAAAAGGATTTCTTGATAAATACTTCAATCAAGAAGATGATGAATCAGATCCAGGAGAGGATTCCGGAGAAGATTCTACTGGTTATTATATCTAAATTTTAATGAAATCTTCTTTCAAGTGATAAAAATTTTATATCATTTAAAAAAAAACAGAAAAAAAATCTATTTTCTAATATCCCTTTTTATCTTAATATTTACTTCTTCTTACTTTACCAATATTTTAATCGAAAAACCTAATAATTCTCTTTCTAATGAATACCTCCAAAATAATATTAAATCAAGAATTGCTTCTGATGATCTCATACCTTCAGGAGAAAGAGTAACTGTTATGAATGACCCAAGAACTACGACAGTAATAAGTTGGAACACAAAGGAATACCCCTCAGAGCCAATAATATCTTATGGAGAAACAGAAAGTTTAGGTATTTTTAAAGAAGCATCCATTTACACAATACAAACAGGATATTTATGTTCTGCAGAACTCACTGATTTAAAGCCAAATACCTCATACTACTATCAAGTTGAATCTAATTCTTCCTATAAAGGTGAGATTATGAATTTTAAAACAGCTCCGGAGAGAAATGATCCGACTGTTAGATTTTTAGTATGGGGTGATAGTCGAACAGACAGAAATACTAGAACTATACTTGCACAAAAAGCTTCCCAATTAAAAAATTTTTCATTCACCATTCATACAGGCGATATCGTAGAAGATGGAACAATACAGGAGCAATGGGATAATTATTTTAATGATACAAAAAAAATGAATGCATTCCATCAAAGCTATTTTATTGCCGGTAATCATGAATGGTTTGATCCTACAAGTCAAACGCTTATGTATGATAATATTCCTATGCCTTCAAATATGAGGGATTCTACATATTATTCATTTAACTATGGACCTATTTCTTTTGTTGGATTAGACACTAACAAGCAGCTACCCATTCCATATATAAAGATGAATTTACAATGGCTTGAAACCGAATTAAAGAAAATGGAAGCTGATAATTATTCCCTATGGAAAATTGCCTATTTTCATGAACCAATTTTTAATTCAATGCCAGGGCTAGATCGGCTTGACCGAGAGGATTTAAAAACAACTTGGTATCCTCTATTTGAGCAATATCACCTTGATATAATGTTCGTGGGGCATAATCATTATTACGAAAGGACCTATCCAATTAATCATACTGGTGAATTTAATAACTCCCAAGACCCAAATTATATTAATCCACAATATCCAATCCAAATTATTTCAGCTGGAGCTGGAGCACCTCTATATGATACAGCTGGGTGTAATGCATCATATTCTGCCTATTTTAATAGTACTTATCATTTCAGTATCGTCGATATTGGTGTTAATTTAGGAGATAATACTACGAAATTAACATTAGAAACTTGGGCAATGAAAAATTTTACATCTGTAAATTATAGTGATTTATTTTTAATTGATAAAATTACAATCACTAAAGATTTACCAGAAAAATATCTAAATATAACATATACACCATCAAAAATAGATGAATTTGTTCTAAAACCCGATTGGATTTATTATTTGGCTTATATTGGAGTTATTGCTGCGGTAATAATTTTTGCTGATTTGCCTATTTTCTATAGATATGGTAAAAAGTGGAAAAAGCGAATTACTGAAAAAATTATCAACATTAAGGATGAAAAATTCAAACTATTCATTTCACTCACTCTTTACATTTTATTTTCCATAGGCATATATTATATTCTTGTCGGAATTAATTTAACAAATCAAGTTTTTATTAATCTAATTTTAAGTTTTTCCGCAAGTTTTTTGCTCTTATCAATTGTTAATGGAATATTGTGGCAAAAAAACGGGTTCATTTTAACCTTTGGATTATTCATTAATTCTCTTGTGTTTATTGCAATTCTCTACTTATTTCTTTTTGAACCTATACTATTTGATTACAACCCATTATTTATTCTTCTCTTCTGTATTATTGGTGTTGGGATTTTAATTGGATCAGCATATTTATCTAGAAGTACTAAAGTATCAAAAGTATCTCATAGAGATTTCTTCCTACTTAGTGGAAATCTCTTATTATTGGGAAATCTAATTACAATACTTTCCTTTATTAAAATAGTCACCTTAATTATTTAGAAATTTTTAAAAAATTAAGCACTTTATTTTCTTTAATTAATAAAAAATCTTTAAAAAACTTTATATATTCCATTCTACCTCCCATCCCTTCTTTCTAAGGCCATTCAAGGTGCACTATAAATCGTTTAGCTGTTGTATGATAATATTTTTCTTTGATTCCATATTTATTAATGACAATACGAGGCTCAGCGACTAATTTTTTACCCCGTAGATCATCCAAATGTCGTTTTATAGTTCCTGGGTTCATTTTTAATTCTTTTTTCAAATCCATAATATTTTTTTCCTCATGTATTAAAATCCGCAAGATCATTTGCTTTTTCTCATGAAATAACACAGAAACCACATCAGGATCTGAAATTTTTTTTTCAAGGGGTATGTTTTTATCAAAATCTATCTGTGAGGACAATTTATTTTTATTCTTCAACCTTATTATCCCCCATCTTCAACGAGTTGTAAATACGGGTACTAACCAATGCTAACATAGGAATTGCTAACAAAAAGATAAATATCGTCTGTGCTAAAAATTGGATTAAAGGAAATATTATTGAATAACTTTGAATAAAGTTTTGATACCACACCCATCTCATTTCAACAGCTAGGATTCTCATCGATAAATCCAGGATCTGTAAAAGTGTCCATGAAAAATTGAAAATCAAGAAAAATAATAAAAGAGAACTTAAAATTCGTTTTGAATTAACACGTAATAATTTAAAATTCTCATGAAGTGCATTTTTGATACTTCCTTGTGAAGTTAAACTTGGAAATGTTTGTAGAATAATTGTTATCCAAAAATACATCAAAACTTTATAAATAATTATAATTGTAATATTAAGAAATAGAACATAAAGTGCGTCTTCTATTGGTCCAGAGAAAAATAAACCGTAAATAAATGAACTAAGAAAGGTTCCAGATACGAGCAGTAATGATAATAAAATATATTGCCACCAATATTGCTTAAAATAGTGGAAAAAACCTCGGAGTTCGGTGAATTGATCTCCACCCGACATGATATCGTAAGAAAGACCAAATGAACTCCCAAAAAATATTGATATTAAAAAGCCTCCAATTAAACTTCGAATATTAAGGAGAAGTGTGATATTATAATTAAAATCGATACCAAAAAAAAACATAAGTATCAATTCCCATGGAAATAACAAAAATGTATAGACTAAAATACTAATTATTTGAGCTCCTAAAAATACCTTAAAGTTGGACTTATACAATCTCCAACTTAATCTGATATCAACCAACGCCTCGTGTATGTAACTGTGTTTTTTCGAACCTTTTTTATTCATTAGATTAAAAATCACTTTTTTTATTAATTTATAAGTTTAATATTTTTACAAAATTATAATTGATGCAGATCTTTTATTTTGCAGTTTCTGCAAAATGAAAATAGTATCAAAAATATTTAAAGATTTGCATTTGCAAAAAAAGCAAAATGAGAATTTTTCATCTATTTTTAACTTTAAAAGATATTAAAAAATGAAGATTTCTCCCTTTCCGAAAACACTCAAAAACTATATGATTTACTACAAAGAAAAGGATACGATATAACTCCTCATAAACTTACTAACCTCTATCCTTCCGGATATCAGCCTTCTAATGATTAAAATAAAAATAAAATAAAAAATTTTTAAAAATTATTTCTTTTTCTTCTTGCCTCGTTCAAGCTTCTGAATTATTACCTTCTCTGCATGTATCTTGCAATTTATAAGAGTTACTTTGAAACCACCAATTCCACCAGCTCCAGGAATCATCATCGTCTGCGTCCCCGCCGGAATCATTGCTCCTTCCTCTTCCCACTCTTCCTCTTCTTCCCAACGTTCGACAATCGGGTGGTTTTTCTCTCTGAGCCAGTCCCTTAATTTACTTAATTCATCAACTTCTTTCTCCGTTGCAATTAAATCACGCCACTCCTCAGGTAACAGGTCGTACATACGATCTTTTATGTTGGTTACCATCCAAACACATCTTGAGAACCCCCCGTCGACCTGTTGAAATTTAGGTGAGGCAAGATATTGCACTGAAATTCCGTTAAAACCGGGCAATTGTTTTCCCCCACCAGTTTGGTTTGCCATCGCGCTGAAGGGAAGTCCATTAATTGCAGGACCATCAAACCCTCGATCAACAATTCCAAATCCATCTACTTCGGGAATGTAGAAATATACCGCCTCAAAGCAACCGCAACTTGTATGCGGATTAGTCATCGAAGAATAGATCCAAATCTTATCGACTTCACCCAAAGACCTTTTTTTTAATGTTTCATTTACTCCCGTATATTCTCCGGCAAAATCATCTAAACATTCGCCGGGTGGAATTTCAAAAATAGGTCCCTTTGGATCCACTTTCGCCGCAGCTCTTGCATCAAACCAACTGATTGAACCACACGAACTGGTTCTATCTGGCGTTATGCAACAACAATGGCTCGGGGCAAAACTCTGGCAGAGCACACAGCCGTAAAACATATCAACATCCTCATCGTGTAAGCCACGTGCTCGCTCGTCCCTTTGATCATAAATTATCATTGCTTCTTCATATGGTTTAGCTATTGCATCCATCGTTGTGTAAAATGTCACTTGTGCTTGTTTTACAATTGGAAGTTCCGCTTTATATAAACGAATGATGATGGTCCCTAAAAACTTCAAGGAATTGAATCCATCCTGGTAAGCTTTTTTAGATAATCGCAACCAGTTTGTATATCTTTGATTGAGATGCATAATCCCATTAACGAAATTACAGAATTCATGTATTCTTCTTTCGAGAACGGCTTCAATATCGACCTCTAATTCTGGACCGGCGGTTTCAACAAGAATTCCAATAGGATATGCTTTTCCTTCTTCCATATCTGAAAGGTCGGGTCCAACTATTTTTACATCTCCATCTTTTATCTCTTTTGGCTCTTTAACTCTAACGAGTTCAAATTTCTTTTCAATTTTTGGACCGCCCAGTTCAACATACATTTGCTTAGCTCTAATTCTTTCTCCTTCATATACGGGTCCAACATCAACGGGTAAATCACTAAAACTCATCTTTCTTTACCTTTTTATTATTTTTTTTAATATAATGATTTTTAATTAATTAATTTACAATTTTACGGTTAATTTTTCTAAAAAATCTTTCCATTCTTCGTCGCTTAAATTAGCTAGGGAAAATCTCGCATTTGGATGGGAAAATTTATCTAAGTCAATTGTTCTTAAATAAGTAGTGAAATTTTTCAGATTACTTAAGGTTTGACTCACATAAAAAACGATATGTCCTCCAAAAATAGCCATGTCATATTGACCGTTACCATCAATTCCTTTCCAGTTTGGGTCTGAGAGTCTTTGCGTAATATTGATTAGAGACATCATTGTAACTTTGTCTTTCCCGAGTTTTTCAGATACGTATTTATATGAATGTCCAGTAGCAACGACCGGTACATCTAATTTTTTAACAATTTCGATGAAGTAATCCGCGAGTTTTTTACCATCGAGTTCCCAAGTTAATGATTCTGCACCAATTACGAAAAGCTTACGTTTTCCTTGAACTTTTAAGATATTTGCCATAGTCTCCGGTTCGAAGACTGTAACCCCCATATCGGGGTTTATATTTGGTTTTTGGTAGGGTTTAACCATTTTTATATTATCTCAGTAAATCATTAAAAATATATCAAATCGATTGTTTAAAATCAATTGTCAATTATTTAAAAAAATTGTTTTTAATGCACATTATTGATATTGAAATTTTAATTTTCAGAAATAAAATAAATCACATGATTAATTTTTTTTTCTTACAATATTGGAATTATTAGATAAAGTTAGTAAATCTAATCTCGATTAGCTTAATTGAATTTAAGTCATCAAATTTAATCAATTGAATTTAATTCAAATTTAATTTTAAGTTGGTGTAATCCTTAAAACTAATGATTCATTTCTTGAAAAAATTTCAACCTCACACTCTTTCTGAGTTCGTAATAACTCATTGAAATAATTGCCCCAAAAATCGCTAAATCTTTTTTTATGGAAATCGTGATAAAATGACATTTGATATGTTCCTTTACTCCCAATTTCAATATCAATTTTATAAAAGTAATTTGCTACTAACCATATGTTTTTAATTGATAATAAAAGCTCATTGAGAGTTAAATCATCAATGTTTTTCCCTTTATACCATTCTATGAGTTCAATCGCAATATTTTTTTTAAATGCCTTTTCATAATCTCCAGATATATAAGATAGAAAAGTTGTTTTTCCAACTAATACCATATTAAGTTCCTCTTTTAATCTATTCCAAGTTTCCTGAGACTCATTTTTTTCGGGATTATAATGCTTATCAAGTAATTCTAATGCTTGTTCTATAACTTTTGATTTATTTCCAAAAATCTTTTGGTTATTTTTATCCTCTAATGCTGCATATTTTTCTAATAATTCATAACTTTCATTAGAAATTGTTGTATGAATTGATTTTCTTACACTTTTACCATTATTTTGTTCCGCATTTTGTTTTTCTGCATTCTTGCTCAATTATCCCACCTAATTTTCTTAGAATATGTTCATTATTATATTAAAAAATGAACATAGATTTTAAAAATATCATCATAAAGATATATACTTTTTTATATAAAAAATCAATTTTCATATATTTAAATCTAATGTCCAAACATTTATAAATAATGTCCACTACTAAATATATGAATGACCAAGAAATATATGGATATGGACATTTATTAATTAATTAATTAAATTTGAAAATAAATAAAATGCAAACTCTTCCAAACTCGCAGATATTAATCTAAAATTAGAAAAAGGAGTAAAAAATATGAGGGAATTGTTTATCTCTAATAAAAAGAAGGGAGTTATTCTTATCATACTAATTATTTTAATCATTACTGAAGTTTTATTTTTTATAAGTTCACTTAGTTATAATGAAAGCATTAACAATCCAATTATTGTTATATCTCCTGTATTAATTATTTATGTGATCCTTTTTCTTGTCATTTTTTCACTGGCTTCCAATTCTCAAGAATCTAAAAAGAAAATCCAATTTCATAGATCACAATTTGATTATTCAAAAAGTACTAATCATTCAAACCCTTACGAGAAAAATTTAAATGAAAGTCAGATTCAAATAGTGGATAAAAACTTAGACAAATCTTCTTATTATTGTCCCAATTGTGGTCAGATATTAAATTCTGTTAATATTAATTATTGCGTAAATTGTGGTTATCAATTAAATCACAATGATCTAAGTAAGCCAGAAGATAAATTTATTTCTACTAAACAAAGAGAAATACTTTCTCAAGAATCCAAAAAAAATATGGTTTCAAAAAATATTTCGAAATTTTGCCCATTTTGTGGGTGTAAATTAAAAAACAATAACATATGCCTTTTTTGTGGGAGTTTGTGGCATTAATAAAAATTTTAGAAATTATTATGATATTTAAAAAAAAATTATTGGGTAAATCAGGGCGAACAGTAAAAAATATTAAAGAATTACAGGGTTGTAATTCAAATTATAAGAAAACCATTAATTATCGCCTGATGTAGGTAAAACACCTACTGACCCATCTAAATATAAAAATTAAAAAAAAAAGGAGGGAAAAAATATGGGTCGAATTTTTCGGCATTTTAAATTAAAAGGACTTTTTGCTATTTTTATATTGGTTTTAGGAATTTCAATTGTTACAATTTTAGTATGTTCCTTTGAGCAAATAGATTTTAATGAATATGGATTAAAGCAAAATATTTGGACGAGAGAAATTAGTGAGGAAATTTATGAAGAAGGATTATATGATGTTGATCCATTCCATACTTTTTTACGTTTTCCGAGTACTTGGCAAACCATTGAATTTACTCCCGATTCTTCTTCTGATGATATACCATTAACTACTCAAACTAAAGATGGCCTTGAAGTAACTGTTGATGTGAGTTTTCAATTCCGACTAAGAAAACAAGATTTGCTTGTTTTATATTCTTCATATGGTATGGATTATAGAGATTTTTTTATAAGGGTTTCTCGTTCTGCACTAAGGGAGGTTTGTGGTGAATTTTCGGCAATAGAATTTTATGCCACTCGTTCAAAAGTAAATTTAGCAATGAAGTCCGCTCTTAATGATTCTCTAGCATCTTTAATGGATGTAGGAGAATTTCAACTGAGAGATATTGATTTACCAGATTCATTTGAAGCAGCAACTGAAGAACTGGAAGTTGCAAGAATACAAATTCAAATTGAACAATACGCACAAGAAGCTGCAATTATTGAAGCACAAACCTTAATTTTTCAGGCTCAAGCAGATGCGAATATAACTATTATTGATGCTCAAGCTGCAGCAGATGCATTAGATATAACTCTTACGGCAGAAGGAATATTATTATCTGAACTTGCAACTGCAGTTGGATTAAACAGCACAGAATTGCTTACTTATCTTTGGATTCAAGCAATATTGGAACATGATTCTTCATATCTTATAATTGGAGAAAATACACCAATTTTATGGGAACTTTAAAATTTAAATTAATCTTTTTTTTTTCATTTTCTTAGTTCATATAGCTTTTAATTAAGAGAACTGATCTTTATATACCTACTTTAATCTTTTATATAATAGGGTTAAATGAGAAAAAGAGTAATAAATCCAATTTCAATAAGGATTGGGAGGTCTAAAGAGAGAAAATAGACAAAATATATTCTGAGGATATGCCTCATTATGAAATTTGTTGCTGTGTGGTTATTATATTAGTAATAATCGTTTTAATATTGGTTTTCTTTGGATAATATCAAAAATTAGCCAAATCCAAGCACAGCAAATAATACAAATTTTTAAATACTTTCTTTTAGTAATTAAATCGATTATAAAAATAAAAAGAAGTGATTAGCCATTTGTGAATTTAAAGTATTAAAAATGGAAGGGAATGATTTAAAACAAGTTGCGGAGGAGATTTTGGTTTTCAAATATGATGAAGATACCGGAACTTCTGCATTTTATGGAATTCTTGGGGAGAAAGTTGAATTAAATAATGCATTAGTTTTGGAGGTTAATATGATACCAAAAAGGCATGATATCGTTGTAATTCAATCTCCTTTGGTTTCTGATTTTGTATCACTCGTAAAAAAAATAAATAAAAATTCTGTTACACAAAAAGAAATCGAAGATTTCCAAAATAAATTAGAAAATATTAAGAAGAATCTGTGAAAAGTGCATTATTTTATTTTTGTTCTAATTAAATAAAATTCCATTTTCCCAATTTAAAAAATCAAAAATCAATAATGATATCCCATTTAAATATTGTATTAATTTTTATTTATTTGTGGAGTTCTACGGAGTTAATATCACAAATTTAATTGAAAAATATAAAGGAAAATCAATAACAGAGATCTTCCCAAATAACAAAATTAAAAATAATTCAATGGGTTCTTTTTTAAATATTTACTGGAAACAGAACTTACCATTTAATTCAAAAACCTCTTCTACTAGAAAACGATTGCTTAGAAATTTAAAAACAGTTCATCAAATTGGGGAAAAGACAGAATTTTATCTAAAAAAACGTGGTGTTAATAGTCTATTTGATTTAATTGGACACTGTGGATATCAAAAAAACGCAATGAAACTTATTAATATGATTAAGGAAAAAAATTTTCAACTCCTCGAAAAAAACTATTATATCAAAGATATTGACTTATTATTTTGCTTTAAATTGGAAGATTTACTATTTCTAGATATAGAAAGCACTGGATTATACGGCTCGAGTGTTTTTCTCATAGGTTTAGGGTATTTTAAAAATGGAGTATTTAAAATCAAACAATATTTTGCAAGAACATTAGATGATGAAATAGCAATATTTGAGAGATTAAAGCATTTTTTTAAAAAATTTAAATGTTTTGTGTCATATAACGGTAAATCGTTTGATATTCCTGTCTTAGCTGACAGATTTTTATATTTTTTTGACGAAAATCCAATGATATCTGAAGATGATGACCCTTATGAACAAAATAACACATTATATCACCATGTCGATTTATACCATAATAGTAGGCGATTGTGGAAAGGGAAATATATTAATTATAAATTATCAACAATCGAGCAAGAAGTTTTAGAATTAAAAAGGGATGATGATGTTCCGGGGGCTTATATGGGGCATTTCTATGAAATGTATTCTCAAAATCCGGAAAAATATAGTGGATTAATTCAAGCTTGTATTGAGCATAATTATAATGATGTGAAAAATTTGCCTTTAATATTAGATCAAATGCTTAAATCTTAATAGTATTTAGACTTTTTTTTTATTATCAAATTAGATTTCAATAATTATTAGTTAGAATATCTTCCCCTAATATAAAATGTAATGCTTAAATTTTTTTTAAAAAAAAGGAATTTGGAATTATGAGTATATCTTAAAATTTTTGTTTTTTTATGTTCTACCCATTACTTTAACCACATCTTTAATTCCCAATAAAGTTTCTATTCTCATTGAAAACCCTTCAATTTCCCAGAATGGCTGAAATGTTTTTGTTATATGCATCAAGGTTTCATCTCCCTTATCCTTCTCCGTCATTATAAGATTATATCCCTTAAATCCACGCTCACTGTCGGGAACAGTAAAAATCTGCCATTTCTTTATAAAAGAAGGCTGTGGATCTTTACTTGCTTTGAGAAATAGTTCCATTATCTTTTTCGCCTTATTAGTTGGATACCATTGAGTTACCATAATAATCATTCATATTTTACCTCTTTTTTAATTAATTTTAATAAAATTGAATTTCACGAACGAATTATTATTGGATTGAAAATATATTTAAACTTTTACTTTTCTATACAAAATTAAAAATTTAATTATCAAAAAATAACATAAAATAAATTTTAAGAAACATTAGTCAGAATATATTATGGAGATTCCACACAACAAGTATGATGTGACCCAAAAGGCATTAGTTGGAGTAAAATCAAAAATCGATGCCATGGAAGAATCTGCTTCAAATAAATACATTTTTCTTGGGTTTGATGGTTATATAGATTCTCTCTATTCTTTAGTTTCAAATCGAGAAGATGTTAGTAATTGGACTTTAATGAATTCAATGAAACAGATGGCTGAGAGAATTATTGATTCAGCCGGAAGTTCAACTAATATTGAGCGGGTTTTGAAGCGAAAAGTTGCCGGAGGTTTTGCGCCAAATACAGGAAAGGCATTATGGCATTTAAGACTTCGAGTTTTCTTGGTAGCTGCGATGGGTCTGCCAAAGGCTAAGGAGATCTTTAAAATTTATCCAGAATTCGTGGAAGATATATCTATAAACGAACCTGGACGTACTGTAGGTTTAGAATTTAATGATGGTAAGGTTATGATCACAGATTTCCACAACATTTATGATATCTCTTGGGATAGAATTATAAAAAAAATAAAAATCCCCAAGTTAATCGATAGATTTAATATTTGTGATGGATATGGTTTTGGGCATTGGTCATTATTGCTTGAAATGAATAATATATGGAGGAAAATTAAGACTAAAATATTTCCATCCATCTCAAATCTAAAAGAAAAAATATTTTTTATTGATTTAGCTGATCTCAGGAAAAGGAGGGATAAAGATATAAAAAAAATGCTTGATTTATTAATCGAACTCGAAGATCAAGTCCAAATATGTCTTAGTTTAAATGATAGAGAAGCAATTGATATTTCAAGGGTAATTGACGGAGTTGATGAGATTGATCCTAATCGGCCAAATTTTGAAGGTTATATTGAAGCAGGTAAAAATATCAATGAAATATTGAATTTTTCTTATTTGATCATTCATGAACCGCATTTTGCTACAATCACGAGGAAAAAAGATCATTACTGGGTATATCAAGCTTATACAAGCACACCAAGATTTAGTACTGGTGCGGGAGATCATTTTAATGGAGCAACCCTAGCTGGGTTGGTTCTAGATTTAGATCCAGCTGAAGCTATATTATTCGGGAATATTAACTCTGCAATATTCGTGAGAACAGGAGAATCCCCAAGATTTAAACATATGAAGGCATTTGTGAAAAATTATATGGATTATTTAAAAAATGAGAATCTAGAATTTAAAATGAAATAAAATAAAATTAATGAAAATTTCAATTAATTAGTGATATAATTTTGGAAATAATGGAATCCTTGCGAAAAAAATTGTATGAAGAGAAATGGAATTTTAAAAATAGAGACATTATTATTAACAAATTACAAAAAGACCCTTATGATATTATTATTATAGGAGGAGGCATCACGGGGGCTGGAGTTGCAAGAGAAGCTGCCCTAAGGGGCTTAAAAGTTGCTTTAATCGATAAACAAGATTTTGCTACAGGAACATCATCTAGAAGTACAAAAATGGCCCATGGTGGTCTTAGATATTTAGAAAGTTATGAATTTAGATTGGTCCGTGAAGCTACTACAGAAAGAAATTGGTTATTGGCTCATCTCCCTCATCTAATTAGACCACTTCGGATATTAATGACTATATGGCAGGATAGGAAAGATAGTCTGTCTAAAGCTAATTTAGCTCTAAGAGTATACGATCTTTTAAGTGATTCATACTCCAAATTTAAAACTTATAAGAAACATGAAGTTCTAAAACCGGAAGAAATCATAGAGCTCGAACCTTTTATGAAAAAGGAAGGTCTTTTGGGAGGCGGCACATATTATGATACAAATGTAGACGATGCAAGATTAGTATTAGAATCGCTAAAAGAAGCAGTTGTAAGAGGGACTGACGCAATTAATTATGTTGAATTTAAATCTTTTATTAAGGAAGACGGAAAAATTATTGGAATTAAATGCTTAGATCTTGAAAAAAATATAGAATTCGAAATAAAAGGAAAGCAAGTTGTAAATGCAACGGGAATATGGACTGATCAAATCCTTGAAAAATATCCTGATGATATTCCAGAACCGGTCATTAGCCCAACTAAAGGAGTTCATTTAGTATTTCCTCTTGAAAAAATAAAAAATAATAATGCATTGATTATGCGCTCAGTTGATGATAATCGCGGGATGTTTTTAATACCTCGAGGAAATTTTACTTTAATAGGAACAACAGATACAGATTATAAAGATGATCTAGATAACCCGTACTGCACTAAAGAAGATGCAGATTATATAATTAGAGCTGTTAAATATCTTTTTCCTGATGCAGACTTAAAATATGACAATATGATTTCAACATTTGCAGGAATTCGACCTTTAGTAATGCAAAAAGGAAAATCTGAAAGCGAACTCTCAAGAGATCATTTGATCTTCTGGTCCGATGATGGATTGCTTACAATCACTGGCGGTAAATTAACTACATATAGAAAAATGGCAGAAGATTTATTTAAAAAACTCATAAAGCAAAAGACGTTTAAAGGTATCAAGAGAAAGAAAAACTTCTCCAGACAAAAATTTATCATCGGCTTAGAAAAGTCTGAATGGCAAGAATTTATTGAAACTAATAATCCAAAATTAGACAAAGATATTTTAGACTACCTCTATCAACAATACGGACATGGTGCCATAAAAATTGTAGAAATGTGTCAAAAAGACACTGTTCTAAAAGAGCGACTCTTACCTGAGCATCCCTTTATTACTGGAGAAATTGTGTATTCGCTTAAAAATGAGCAAGTTCCTCATTTAATTGATGTCTTTTGCAGACGAACTGAAATGGCAATCCTAATACATCATACAAAACAGAAAATCGTTACCGAAAAAGTCGCCGAAATTATGGCTAAAGAATATGGATGGAATGAAGAGAAAAAAAGTGAGGAAATTAAAATCCATCTGGACCACATCAAAAAAACTATCTTTTTTTAATTTTTCATTGTGACAAAAATCGGACGCAATAAATATTTAAAATCAAGAATTCATCTAATACTTAAAATTATAATATTTTAGAAAATGTGATGTTTAATGATTTTTCAAATTTGGGATATATTTCAAGTTTTCTTTGATTGGGTTGCAGAATCGGCCGCAATCATGTTAGTTTTATCGGGATTAATGGCAATTACTTGGATATTTTATGAAGGTAAGCGACGACGCAGCTTTACTAAAAGAAAGGTTGATGAATATGAGTTCGATGTTACTAAATTTTTAAGAATATTATCTTATCTAGGAATTGTACTTGGAGTTTTTTGTATTTTTGCTGGAGCTGTGGGTTTGCTCCGAAATCTTCCACCAAGCTTTAAGTATGAGGAGGTTTATGGCCCCAATGCAGGAGCTAATATTTTTACCTCAATATCTTTAATAATCCTCGGAATTGTTATGTTCTTGAAGCCAATAAATGATTTACCTTGGGCTGGAATAATTGGTTTAATTGTAGGAAGTGTAGTAACCTTTATTATAGCAATAGCTGTTCCAGATATACTTGTGGAGTTTATAGCAGCTTATATAGACCCGCGGTGGGTGCTAGGGATCATATTTCTTATCATGGTAGCAATAGTGGCGCTAACAGTAAAATTTTACATTTCTGGGCTGATGGCAATATCAAAAGTGCTTTCCTGGCCTCCAATAGCCCTAATAATTGTGCTCTACTGCTTCATACAGGGATTCTGTTTGTGGGGATTTGGATTTTCTGTAGTTCCGAACCTATTTTAGTTATATACCTAAATTAATAATATTTTTTCTTTTTAATTTTTTTAAAAGAAAGAGAATCTTCTGGATTTGGAATTGGTATTATATTGTCCAACTAATCCTGGTAATTTTTCCCCACAATTACCACATTTATTGCCATCTTTTAAATTAATTTTTGTAAAACTATAACCTGAACGTCCCAATACTAAATTATCACAATTGGGGCAGTAGGTATTATCTCCCTTGGGATGTCTCATATTCCCGACATAGACAAAATACAGCCCTTCTTCTTTCGCAATATTATACGCTTTATCTAAAATCTCATAAGAAGTTCTTTTTTCGGACATTTTAAATGTGGGATAATATGCAGAGAAATGTAATGGTGTTTCGGGACCCAAATTATCCTTTACCCATTTTGCCAAATTTCTAATCTCATCTAAATCATCATTCTGATTAGGGATTATTAAGTTAGTTGTTTCAATATGCATGCCCGCTTTTTTCCATCTTATACAAGTATCTAATACTGGTTGTAAGGAGGGAACTCCACACAATTCTTTATAAAACTTGTCAGTAAAGGCTTTAATATCCACATTTGCAGCATCCATATATTTCACTAGTTCGGCAGATGCTTCTGGTGTTGAATATCCATTCGTCACAAGGATATTAAGTATATCGTGTTCATGCGCAAGTTTCGCTACATCTATTATAAATTCATGCCAAATTAAGGGTTCATTATAAGTGTATGCGATTGTCTCCGCTCCACTATCAATTACTTTTTTTATCAATTTTTCTGGAGTTGTTTCATATAATCCCATACCTTTTCCTTCAAGTTCCTGAATATCGAAATATCCACTTTTTCCATTTTCAGTGGGAGTGCATTGTGAAATATTCCAATTTTGACAGTGTTTACATGTAAAATTGCACCCAATTGAGGCAATAGAATAAGCAATTGCACCAGGCCAGAAATTATATAGTGGCTTTTTTTCAATTGGGTCTAAACTTCCCGGCGAAATCATTGACCCATAGATTAATGTATACATTTCACCATCAATATTCATTCTGGTCCTACAAAACCCTCTTTTTCCTGGAGCTCTAACACATCTCCATGCACAGACATTACATTTAACTTTTTTATCATCTAATGGATCCCACAAAACAGCCTTTTTCTTCATATCATCCCAAATCTTTTCTTTTTATTATTACATTTAATCAAATATATTATTGATAATTTTTTTTATATTTTTAATTGTCTTTTTTTTAAATTTTATAGGAAAAATAGATAAAAGCACTTATGTCTAAAAATTTATCTGAAATATCTAAGAGAGAATTGGAAAATCAAATTAAAAGCTTAAAATTAGAATTAGTAGATTTAAAAAAGGAAGAGAGTAAATCAGATTATATTCATAAACTATACGATTTAGCACTACTTCAATCTGAGAATCACCAATTCGATGAGTCTATAAAAAATTTAGAAGAATGTTTAAAATATTATGAAACTAATCCCAATAATTTAGGAAAATCATCTATTTTCGGTTCTTTAGGAGTGGTTTGTTATTTAAATGAGGATTATATTAAGTCTCAAAAAAATTATCATAGCGCTCTTGAGTTGTATGAAAAGTTAAATCTTAAGCATGAACAAATAGTATGTATGAAATCAATTGGGCTTAATTTAATGAAATTAAATAAACTAGACGAAGCTGTAAATATTCTTTTAGAATGCGCAGAACTTAGTAGTAAAGAAAAAAAGATTGAGGATTTTTTGGATTGCATTTCGAATTTAGTGCAAATTTACGAGCCTCAAAAGAAATGGGATGTAATGATTGAGCTTTATCAAAAAGGATTTAAGGCATTTGAAAAGTTAAACGACATAAAGGGCATAATTAATTCGCATTTTAATTTAGGAATTTTATATAAGAAATTAAATCAATATTTCGAAGCATTAAATCATTTCAAAAAGGGAACAAACTTAGCAAATGAAAGTAATTATGCAGAGTCTATTATAAAGGGTACTTCTTTAATAGGTGAAATTTACGTTAAACAAAACCAAATTAAAAAAGCTACTAAAGAATTTATTAAAAGTCTAAGTGTTGCAAAAAGGATTAAAGCAAATAACGCTGAAGCTCAATTAAATATATTATTAAACAGCATGGGGCTTAATAGCAATCAAATAAATATTATGTTAAATGAATATGAAAAAGAATTGAATTCCTGAAAAAATAATGAATGAGATAAATATTTGCCCACATTGCGGTTTGGATATAGAAGAAGGTGCAAAATTCTGTTATAATTGTGGAAAACCGCTAATCTCGGGTTTAGATCATGATTCAGATACAAGCAATTTTAGTTTTGAGTTAGATAAAATTGAGATGGATTATTTATATGAACCATTAGATTTTTCCACATTATTGTCAATTTCCGAAGAAAAAGAGAAGTCTTTTACAAATTTAGAGATCGAGCAAAAGATTGCTGATATTGATATAGAAATAAATAAAAAACAACAATTTGGTGAAGATGTTAACGAATTATTAATTGAAAAGGCAACCTTCTATTATTTAAATAGAGATCTAAGTAATGCATCAAAATTATTTGAAACAGTGTTAGAAATATTCAGAAATGAAGGAAATCAAGAAAAAATGGGTCAAATTTACAATGATTTAGGTTTAATTTATGAGGATCTTGGCTATTTAGATGATTCTTTAAACAATTATGAAAATTCTATTGAGATATTTAAAAAAATTGGAGATAATTTTACTTATGTAAAAGTGCTCAATAATATGGGAAATGTCCATATAACATTGCAAAATATCGAATTGGCTTATGAATATTATAGTAAAGCTCTTAATATATGTAAAGAAAATAAATTTCATAATGAGTATAGGCAAACTACAAGTAATTTAATTGAAATATATTTTAAATTAAATAATTTCCCTCAATCATATAAGGCTTTAACTGAAAATATGCAATTTTTTAGAGATCATAATGATATTATTGGAGAAATTATTGCAAATTCAAAATTTGGAAAACTCTATTTTCTTTTAGGAAAGAATTATTACAAGCTAGCTACGAGTTATATTGAGATCTCCCAAAATCTTATCGGCACAATTGAAAATGAGATTGGGGAATTTAAAAAAGCTAAATTAAGTTGGGAAAATTATAGATTCTTAGGATTGATTAATCTCGTATGGAATCAAAATGATATAGCAAAAAAAAATTTAGAATTATCCTTAAATTCAATTAATGTATTCAAATTGGGACCGAAAGTAGAAGAAGCTGTTATTTTAGAAGATATGGCTAAATTGTATTTCCTTAATGGTGATGACAATAATTCTTTGTTATATTATCAAAAAGCTGAAAAAACTTATGGTAATATTGGAAATGAAATTAAACAAGCAGAAATTAAAACTAAAGTTGCTGATATACTTTTCCAAATTTTCGATGCTAATGATTCGGCTATTACTCATCTTGAACAATCATTAGATTTATACAGAGCGAATAATTATTTAAAAGAATCAGCTGAGGTATATGAAAAATTAGCTGTTATTTATGAAAAACTTGGCTCAAATGATAACGTAATTTTTCACTTAGAAAATGCGTTAAAGATATATACTAATTTGAAGGATGAGGATAGACAAAATCTATTAGAAAAAAAATTAAAAGAATTACTTTTTTAAAAAAATAAATAACTACTCATTTGGGTTTTTCTTATGGTCTATTTTATATTTTTCAATTGCTTCTTTTGATTTATCTTCAACTCTCGTACCAATCCGCCCCATTTGAATAATGATCCATTCTGGGCTTCCTTTTCCATCTCCAAATTCGATCCACAAATACATGGTAAAACCCAACAGTGCTACGTATCCAATAATTATAAAAACGGCCCAAATTATATTCAAACTTGCGGGAAATAAGAAGAAACAGAGGTAATGTATTAAAAACAGACTCAGGGATGTTTTACCATAATATATTAACATTATGAAAAAATCATTACTTGATCTTTTAATATCTAACAAGTAAAAGAAAATCGCTAGAATTAATAAAGCCATACCCATTAGGTAAATAGTATTACTGGGTTGACCATGAATTAAAAATCGAAACATTCCAGGAAAATAAGTTATAGGTTGTTGGTTCGCAATTGTCCAGAGTGTTATATCAATATATTCAACTCTTGCTGATTCTACATTCATCAATTCATATCCGAAAAAAATACCAATTAACACGAAAAAAAATCCCCATTTTATAATTCTTTTTAAGAAGTTTTTATATGCCTTAAAAGTAGATTTTTGCATAGCCTCAGCTAACCATTCACCCCAAATTGACGAGATAAAACATATAGAAATCCATGGAAATGGTGGTGCTTGGGGCGTTGGAGAATAAAGTATAAAATATATAAAGCTTGTGAATGAATTTATATCTGCATTATTTGTTATTAATGGGGGAACTGTAGTAGTAGAATCAACACCCATTTGAACCCACCAAATTGTAGGATCTATACCTTGTTCCACTAAGATTAATTCAGTTAAAATTATATTTAATTGTGGGGAGAACATAAGTATTATAAAACCGATAAATATTCTTCCCGGTTGTGATATTTTTAAAGCATAATATGAAAAAATTTGAGAAGCTCCGATGAAAACAAGTATATTCCATCCCCACATGTTAAAAGGAAATGTTAAACCCGGTAAATAAACCATATTGGATGCAAGAGTATAGAAACTACCAACCAACATTATCAAAAGTCCTCGACTAATAATTCTATTTCTAATTACGCTTTGTGGTAATTTGTCTTTCTTTTTTGTTAATGAAAATACTACTGAGAGAGCACTTAGAAAAATAAACAGGGATGGTCCAAAGACATCAAGCCACATATATAAAATTCCATGTAAAAATATCCAATCTGAATCAAACCAATGACCTGATGTATGACATAAAATAATTAAAATAATTGCAAGACCTTTAACCAAATCGATTGATTGAATTCTTTTAATGCTACTATAATCTCGAATCTCTTCTTTAGGGATTGTTTCTTTTAAATAATCTGGAATTATTGAGATATTTCAACACTTCCTTTCAAAAAATATTTTTAATTGATAAATATATAACAAATTTATTTATAATACTTTATAAAAACTAGATTTTTTTAGAGATTTATATCAGTTATCTTTTTTTTTATTGTCTACTTCAAAATCTTCGGTTCCATAAGTTATTCTATCGAATTCCTCGAATCCAAGACCTTTGATAAGTTTATATGATGCCATATTATCAACATAGACTTCACATCTTAATTCTTTTATTTTTTTTTTTTTAAAATATTCCCAACCATGCATTCCCAGTATTGTTCCAAGATATCTTCTTTGAAAGCGTGGTAATATTCCTAGACCAGCAATAGCACCAATTTTATTATCTTCTCCTTCTAAGTCTGTAATTATAAACCCCCCATCTTGACCATATACTCTCGCAATAAATATTTTTGTTGATGGAATTTCAAATACGCCCTTTATCCCTTCTAAAGTAATAGGAGAGAAAGGAGTATTGCTTGTTAGCCATGCTCTATTATGAATATATCTTACGGATTCTAAATCCTCTATTGTTGCTTCTCTAATTTTTGCTCGTAATATATTACGAGAAATTTTCTCTTTTAATGATTGTTCAAATTCTTTAGTTATTTTTTCTACAGGTAATTTCATTTGTATATATGTCAACCCTTCTTCAATTAAACGAGTTTCGGTTGTTTCTTTTCCTTCTATAATATCTCGTCTGAAAAAGAAATTCCTAAGTAAAGTTTTTTTATAATTGAAATATCCCTTCTTATCTTTTTTCTCCTTTTTTGTCATGATAATCTGAATATTCTTATATTTTTAAGAAAAATTATTTTTAATTAATAAAAAAAGGCAAAATATATTAAATCTTATATTTCTAGTTGAGTAAGATTTAATAAAATTAATAAGAATCTTTCAAGAGATAAAATTTAACTTTTCTTCCATCTCTTTAGCTAAAACATCACTAATTATAGCGGAACTTTGTAAAGATGAAATTCCATTTTGAATCTGCTTTTTAATATTTAGATCTTCTAATAAATTATTCTTCTCTCCAGAGAACTCAAAATTACTTCGAACCTTCATGTCTTCTTCAATTTTCATCATTAAATTTTGAAAATATATGGAATAAGAGGGATCTAATTCTTCTTTTAATGATTCTGTATTTAATGCATTTCGATTTATGAAGCCTGGCAAAAGTAATTTAATTTTTTCTTCAAATTCACCTTCTATTAGGCTCATATATAATGGAAAAAAGACCCAAATTACAGGCATGGATAAATTTCCTGCTTCATTATCTTTTATATTCCAATTTTCAAGAACTTTTGCTTCTCTTAAGCAATCTTCACTCTTTTTCGATATTAAATCTTTAATTTCTTGAGATTTATTTTTTATATTATTTTTTAAATTTTTTAATTCACCAGATTCAAACTCTTTTTCCATCTGATACTTTAATATCATTTCATCTTTCTTAGAAAGTTGTTCGCCTAAGTTTTGTTTTAAATCTTCTAATCTTTGTGTAGCTTTCTGATTAATTTCCTCACTTCTTTTAACATAACCATTAACTTGAGTCGTTATATTTCTTACTAGAGCGAATAAAGACTGTATTTTTTCATTCATACCACCTATATGGTTTCTGCATTTAGAAATTACCTCCTCTAATCTAAACGCCTTTAGAGCATCATAATTAGTAAAAAATTTATTTTTACCACCTAATTCCAATATTTTTCGATCTACAGTCATAAATTGTTGGGATATTGCTTCAATGAGTTTCTTTTTTTGTATTTGAATCCATAAGTCAATTTTATCTTTCTCTTCTTTAATTCTCTCGTTGATAATTGAAGAATCAATAACTTTACTCATTTTTCCAATTTCCGAATCGTATCGTCCCTTAATATCTTTTTTCTTCACTTTTAAATCTAATAGCCATTTATCTGTTTCTTTATCGATTAACTTGATTAAATTCTGCCATCGCATTGCATTTCCTTTTAATAACTTAATAGTATTTCTATAATATTCTGCTAAATCTAATGCTAATTCGGTTATCAATGAACTATCTAAAACAGTATAATCCCTTATAGGTACATACTTTAATTTTGGTAGGACCTTTTTCAAACCTTCTAATAATCCAGGATTTAATAGAAATTTGATAGTAACTGTTTTAAATTCAGCCTCTTCTTCCTCTTCTTTAATTAAAGATAATTGTTTTGCATCCTCATCTTTATAGGTGATTACAGCAATAATTTTCTCAAGAAGCTCAACTTGCGTTCTATTATCAATATTTCTTAAAATATGACCAACAACTCCTTGCCTTGGAGGGTTAGTAATTTTATCATTAAATGATGCAATTGATAATCCTTCTAAAACAATATGGGTTGAAATTAATCCTTGTATAAAGACCATTGGAATTAAAAGACGTGCAAATGATTTTATTTTTTCATTTTCTTTTAGGTCATGTGTCAATAAATAAAAAGATAAAGATAATTCTTCGTTTAAAGAAATTGGCTTAGATGCATATTCTTTTAAATAAAACATTGGAAGTATATTTTGCTGACCGTGAAACGACATAATTTATTTTTTAAATCTTTTTTTTAAAAAAACGGACTTACTTTAAGAGCTATTATAAAGGATTATTATAAATAATTTTTTGAATTCTATCTTAAATTTCAATTTACCGAAGCTGCTCATAATTATTAGCTATAACAATCAATAATAGCGCTAATAAGATTATAAATGGAGGAATTAATGCTTGAGTCATAGAAGAGAGTGTTGTAAATTGAAGTGCTCCTTGAAGAATCCTTCCTGTGTAATATATAAGAAAACCTATAGAATTAAGTAAATAAGAACGTCGCAAAACCCCAAATGTCCTGATAGCAAGATATAGAAATAAAAATGGAATTACAAAAGTAAAAATCGGTGATAATATTAAAGTAAAAATGAATCTTCCCATCGGATATTGCCATGATCCAATTGTAAAAAAAACGGAATCAACAGTTAGTCCATATTCAGTAATAGTATCTTGGGTTAAAAAATATCCTTCAGGTAAGATTAAAGCTATAATACCTATAATTATTGGCCCAATAACTAATAGAGTTTTTAAAATTAATGATTTTTTATCCTTTTCAGTAAATAATAAAATTCCTAAAATTCCCATTAAACAACTTATACCGAGCCAAGAAAAAAACGTTGCTAATTTCCATAGCAAACCTGGTAGATATGCTAGCGAACGATTTATTGTCCCGTCTATAAAATCTTTGAATTGTAGTAAAAAAAAATCATTAAAAATGAAAAATACTCTTGCAAAAGCAAAACATAAAAATAACAATGAAAAGAATAGCCAATATTCCTTCTTTGTTAATCTAAATCGCATAAGTAAAAAAAATGCAAATAATAAAAAATAATATCCGATAATGACAAAATAAAGGCCCGACTCCAGAGATTGTTCGAAGTTTAAGATATTATTATCTTGAAAAATCATACTCTATTCAATTTTTTGTTTTTTAATTTTAATATTGTTATAAAAAAACTAATTATTTAATTATTTATCTTTATTGTTATTTTATTATTATTTTGTTATTAATCTTAATGGTTGATTTAGAGAAATTATGAAAATTGAGGATAATATAGACACATTTAATTCTCTAGTAAAGAGGAGAGGTTTCATATGGGGCCCATCACCGGAAATATATGGTGGTTTTGCTGGTTTTTATACATATGGACCCGCTGGTTCGGCGTTAAAAAATAAAATTCTCTCTTTATTTAGGAAAGAACTCTCATATTTTGGATTTTTAGAAGTTGAATGTCCAACAATCATGCCTGAGATTGTCTGGGAAGCTTCTGGGCATCTGGAGAGATTTATTGATTATATAACTCGATGCACAGAATGTAAATTATTATATAGAGCAGATAAAATTCTAAAAGAATTATTACCAGATGTGATGATTGATGGGTTATCTAAGGAAGAATTAAATAAACTTATCAAAACTAAAAATCTTAAGTGCCCCAATTGTGAAAGTTTGCTTGGAGAAATTGAAGAATATAACTTAATGTTAAAGACTAACGTGGGAGATAATAATGTTGCATATTTACGCCCAGAAACTGCAACCAGTACATACTTATTATTTAATCGATTAGATAATTATGCACGAAAACAATATCCAATCAAAGTCTTTCAATATGGTAAAGCTCATAGGAATGAAATATCCCCAAGGCAAGGAGTTATCCGGATGAGAGCATTTGATCAATTGGAATTACAACTATTCATAGGAAAGGAACAAGAAATGACGCTTGAGGAGTATTTTGATGTAAAAAGTGAAAAACTTCCCTTCTTAGATTGGAAAACTCAAATAAAAAATATTAACAAGCCAAATATTATTTCTCTTGAAGAAGCCATAAATTCTGGAGTTATACAAAAACCAGCTTTTGCATATTGTCTCTATATTTCATATTTCTTGACTAAAAGGTTTGGATATAAAGATGAGCTTATACGTTTAAGGCAACATTCACCTGCAGAAAGAGCTCATTATGCAGATGATGCATGGGATTTGGAGATAGAAACAAGACAGTATGGTTGGATTGAAATCTGTGGAATTCATGATCGAACAGATTACGATTTAAGACGGCATCAAGAATTTTCAAAACAAAATTTCGAAATCTCTATGGATACAAGATCGAATAAAAAAGAGATACCTCAAATACTCGAGATCGCTTTTGGAATAGATCGTATATTGTATACTCTTTTAGAAAGTTGCTTTGATGTTAAGGAGGAAAGAATAAATTTAAAGCTAAAACCATTTCTTGCACCTTATTCCGTTGCAGTTTTTCCTTTAATTAAAAATAAAAAAGAAATTAGGGATTTGGCAAAAGAAGTTCAAAAAAAATTATTGAATAATAGGATTGCTTCTTTCTATGATGAAGCTGGCTCAATTGGAAAGCGATATAGACGTCAAGACGAATTAGGAACTCCGTTTTGCATTACAATAGATTATGAATCTTTAGAAGATCAATCAGTTACAATAAGATATAGAGATTCTATGGAACAAGAAAGAATAAAAATTGATAAGATTACGGATATAATCTCGAAAAAATTAATCTCAATTTAATCTCAATCTTAAAGTTTCTCCCATTCTTAATTATTCCAAATTTTCTAAACAAAAATATGGGAAGCCAAAATTAATTCAAAAAAAAATTTAAATGAAGCAACTTTTTAAAAATAAAAAGTTATAGTAAGAAAAGACCTCTAGGAATTAGGTTAAATCGGAATTTTTCAAAATTAAACATATTTTAAAACGAATAGATGTATTTTATGATAAAAAAATTATCAAGATGCAATAAATGTCAACATAAAGTACTAATTATTCTTTTTATCAGTTTTTTCGTGTTTAATTTGTTTTATTACAATAATTTTTCATTTAATCAAAAAGATAATTCAAGTTCTAATTTTCAAAATAAAGATAATCTCAATAATATATTTGATCCCTATTTTAATGAAAATTCACTTAATCCCAAACTCTCAACAATTCCATTATTAGAAAATCCTTTTTTGAATCACTTAGATAATACTACTCAATTTTTTCTCGAGAATTTATACCAAAATGAATCTGTTTCATCAATTATGAATGGAACTTTTTTTCACAGTAGTAATAAAACAGGTGATACATTAGTAGATAACAGGATTTACTCATTAGATAACATTTTATATTCTTGGGGTTTCGGTTATGAAAATGATTCTTCTGATAATATCGATAGAATTAAAGAATTAAAAAAAAAGCCTTTGTGGTTATCTGAAAATGTCTCCGAATACAACTATGGATTTATTCAATCTACTGATAGTAATGGTGGAGGAATTAATACAACTCGATATTTAATTGATAACGTTGCTGTATTATTGCCTTTAATAGAAAATTATTATCAGGAATCTCCGGGAGAGAAGAGAGATGATGCAAAAGAGGTTCTGGAAACCCAATTTGAATTACTAAACACATCACAATTTTGGGATGATACTGATACTAATGGAGGTTTTGTTCATTATAATAATAGTGATGTAAAATATGCTCATGAGAATTTTTTAGCTGTATTAGCAAATATCTTGTGGCATAGATATGCTGATGAAAATCTTTCATATGGGGAAGAATGTTTAGATTTTGCAAGCTATACAATCTCAAATTTGAGCAGCTCCGAAATGTGGGATAATACTTTTAAAGGATTTTATTATGAAGCTGACCGAAACTGGAACCGTATTGGAGATAATTACAAATATTTAAAAACAAATGCATTGGGAATAATTGCTCTTACAGAATATTATATAGAAACTGATAATGATACTGCAATTCATATGGCAGAAACAATATATCAAAATATTAAAGCAAATCTGTATAATGTTACTTATGGTGGATACGCTAAATCTGGTCAGAATACCTGGACTCCTTACAATTATAGTTTAATGTTAGAAGATAATGCTTGGTACCTGATGGCGCTTACAAGGCTTTTTAAAGCAACAAGTAAAGAAGAATATTATGAAGATGCAATTGACCTATTTCAATTTTTTGAGACTTATATGTATGATAATGAAAATGGTGGATATATTTACTCCATCGGTCCCCCCAACAATATTACGGATAAGAATATTTTCGCAAATAACTTATTGATAAGAGCTTATCATGAAATGTCTGAAATTTTTCATAATACAGAACTAAAAGGAGATTTAAACGATACTCTCTTAATTAAAGGCGAAGAAACTTTAAACTTAACCTGTAATTATAGAATATATAAAGAATATGTATTTGAGAATTCACAAACCTCATTTACATTAATCAATAATACAGAGAATGCTAATATTACGTTCATAATAAGGTATCCAGATGATACCATATTAGAAATAATTAAACCTAATAATACAGATAGTTCTGGAAGCCAATCAATTATCTTTAAAGTTAATGATGATTTATCTGATGGCACATATTCTATATCTGTTTATGCAAATAAATCATACAGAGCAACGGCCTTTAATACTTTTTATTTTAATGTAATATCCGGGTTATCATTTAAATCAGATGAAATTGAAGGTCTTGACCATGGTATTTATCGAGGAGATACACTTGAAATAAATCTTACAGTATCAAGTACAAGAAATAATAATGATTTCCTGAATCTTTATAGTGACAGTGATTCTTTTTCTGTTGATGACAAAAATATCATAATAAATGGACAAACCGATACTAAATTTCCTATAAACATTACAGCGAATTCTAATGCCAATTTAGGAAACCAAACAATCAATTTCTACATAAAAAACGGAACAAAAACATATTTAACATTCGATTTTACAATTTTTATCAACCAATCAATTGAAGTTTTATTAATATCCCATAAGTATGAAGTATTTGAAAATGACACATTACCGATCTCAATGTCTTTTATAAATTACTTATCTGATATAGAACAAAGCGTTAAAGTTGAATTCTTTGGTTTATATATTGAAAATATTGATGAAAATGTTGATATTGCTGCCAATACGATAAGCTCTAAGACCTTTTATGTCCAAGTTAATAATACTATTCATACTAATTCAATAATAATTAATATTAATGTCTCACGAGCTGGAGAATCTATTTATTTCAGTGAAAAGGAGATCTCTGTTATACAACCAATAGAAATAAAAAGTATATCTTTTCCATCTAGTGTATATCAAGGTCAACGAGCATTTTTGATTATAAAAATTATTAATAATAGAGAAGTACCATTGAACTTTACTCTTTATATTAATAATATCCCATTTCCTACAAATTTAGATCAAATAGGATATGGTGAAAATGAAATAATTGTTGATTTTACTCCATCCATAAATCCCTTCGATTTTGAAACTAAGGAGTATGTAATAAGTATAAAAGATGATTCTGGAAAAGTTCTAATTATAGAAACTTTCCAAACTGAAATAAGGCTCTCTGTTTTAAATTTTATGTTATTCTATTTGATTCCTATCTTGTTGCCTGTTTTAATCATTATATATTATAAAAATAAAGAGATAAAAAGCAGAGAATTAGAAAAATAAGGTCACTAATATGAATTTGAATAAAAAATCTATTTTATTTATTTCACTACTTTTTAGTTCGTTATTAATTTCCAATTTTACAAATATTATTAGTAAAGAAATCCTAAAAGAAGAGAACCCAAATTATTTTTTATTAAAAAATCTTAGAACATCCCAAGTACATCCAATCGCATATGAAGATATTTTACGTAATACAACAGAGATTAAAAGATTTTACGACACAATCAATATAACCTTAAAAAATCTTGATGATTTTTATAACGCAACCAAACTTGATGTTTATATTAACGTTTCCTTTACGAATGGTACATTAGTAAATTATTCAATGATTATTGTCGAAGATTTAAATATTTCATATTGGCTTTTTACTCCTGCTATTGATAGTATTTTGGAGATTCAATATGTAAATTTTTCTATATTTAATAAAACAGACCAAACTTTAATGAACACTCAAACTACACAAACAAATTTCACTATTTTAAATAATTTAGCTGAATGTGCTGCATATTTAAGCACCACAAAAATATATCGAAATCAATTTTTAAATGTAGATATATCACCTTGGGATGTTGAAGATCGAACTATTGATTTAAATTGGAAAACTACAATTGTAGATCAATCCTATAATCAAATAAAATCGATCGGTTTGAATATATCTACCTTCCAACAAAAAATCGATAGTGCTTTTAGCGTTGTCAATGCTATTTATCGAATAAAAGTGAATATCACGGATAGTGATAATCATTCAGTTCATTATTTTCCATTTGAGGTAATTAATTCTCCACCACAAATTGTAATAAGTCCAATAAATACAATAATAATCACACCAGATGATAGAGGTGTTAAACGAAGTTCAGAATTAGTTAGAATTACTCTAAATGTTACAGATATTGAAGATAGTTCACCCTCTAATGTTGATGTAAAGTTAATAATTGAAGATACTAATGGAGTTGAAGAACAACTCGTTTTTACAAACAATGGAGATGGCTCATACGAATTAGAATTTAATATTACAGCATCAAAACCAATGGGATGGTATGACTTAACTATAATTGCTGAAGATCAGGATGGAGGAACTGATGAGCATTCAGATTATTTAATAGTAGAAAATAATCCCCCTGAAATTTTGGGGTATTACATTAATAATATGAGTACAGAAAATAATATTTCGATTGGATATGGACTTGATTTGGTTTTCACATTTAATATTAGTGATGTTGAAGAATTTGAAGGCTTGGGATTTGTCAAAGTTTGTTTATTGAACTCAGAAAACAAATGGTTTAATGTTTCTAATAGATATTCTGAGAACGGAAGCATAACAATTAGAACAGTCGATTTAATCGGAGGAAAATGGTTAGTATATATCTTTGTTATTGATGCTGATGGTGCAGAAATTGGACTTGATATAGGATTCGATGATGCACCGCAAGAAATTGAGATAATTCCCGATATTTCTCCGATAATTACGTGGATATATATCATCTCCGCAATCATCTTTGGATTTGGGTTTGGATATATAATTTTTTTTATATTAAATAGTCGAAAAAGAGAGGAAATATCTAAAACCATAGAAAAAGAAAAAGTTAAGAAAATTAAACCGAGTGATAAGACAAAAAAAATTGTGAAGAAAAAAGATAAAAAAATTAAAAAAATACCAGAAGAAGCAGAAAAGGATGAAGAACCCGCACTCAAAGAAAAATCGGAAGATGAAGAAATAAAACCAAAATCTCAATTAAAAATTAAAAGAAAAATAAGATAAAAAAATGTAAAAAAAAAACCATTAATATTTTTGTTCTTTATCAACTTAAAACTTCTAATAATTTATAATAAAATTTACCTAATTTTCCACCATAATTGCCAGCTGAGATTCTTTTAATTCCTGATACTTGACAAGCTGCCTTTATCCCAACTTTCATTGCTTGCTTAATAGCTTCTTCTGTAATTCCATCAATAATTACTTCATATACACAATTTTCTCCTTCCTTTAATTCTGAATCATCAATTTTATCCTTTAAGGTGGGACATAACGGATGATTTGTAGACGCACCTAAGAAACTATATTTAGAACCAACCTTAGATCCAGAACGAGCTATTCCTCCAGGAAAAGGACATATTACTAAATCAACATTCTTAATTACTTCAATCGCTCTTTCTGCAGCTTCTAATGTAGAATTTTGATCAATCCCATGAATTAAAAAATTACCACCAGCGATTCCTTTTCCACCTTTAAACATCTCTTGAACAATAAAAAATCCGTCCATTACAGGAATTTTATATGCAACAAAATTATAGGTTGTTTCATCTTTCTCTTCAAACTTATCACCAAAAAATTTCAATTTAAATCCTGTCTTTACTTCTACCATTTTCGCATTTGGATCATATTCTTTTGGAAATGCATCAAAACAGGCTGTTGTTGGGCAAGTTAAAACACATTGTCCAATCCGATCTAATAATAAAGAATCAATATTTGCTTTTCCTTTAACAAAAAAGAGAAGTATTACACCTGGTCGGCCATCTGGAGTATCGTTCTCAGATACATATTTTTCAATTCCAGCTTCAGCCGGACAATGTATCGTTGATGTTGCAAAACCAGTCGTTACCTGAGCACATATGTCCAGCCATTTCTTATTTTTAGCAGTTACCAAAATGCGACAAAACCAACCGGGAAATGCTTCACAGTATGTATCATCAATCAAAACGCCATTAATTTCCATATTTTACACCAATTTATTTTTTATTTGTTATTCTTTTTTTGAAGTTAAAATTATTGTAGTTTTTTTAGTTGTAATAATAATTAGGAACTTAATTATATTTAATTTTTATTGGCTAGTTTCTATAACTAAAAATATTTGCTACTCAAATTATTAAAAAAAGAAAATAAATTTTATGATTAATTTTATGTGAGCATAGAAGTAGATTGTCCAAAATCTTAATCATAACTTTAAAAAAAGGAAAAAAAAGATTATTTTTTCTATTCAAGCAATTGATAATCAGCCTAAAGCATTTCAATCGCGATTTTCATATCGTTCTTAGTTATCTTTTTTCGTCCACTATGTTTGCTGATGTCGATAGCGCATGCAGTTAATGCTTTAGCTCTTTCTTCTAGATAGTCCATTAATCTATCAACTGCATTCCTGCTAACAATTTCTGCGCCAGCTTTTTTCATCAAAGAACGTAGTGGAGACCAGGCAAATGCCATATCTTATTACCTCCGCTTATAATTTTTGTATTAAGTTTGTTTTTTTTAATCAATTTATGATGAAATTAAATCATCTATAAAATATTATTGATTATCTACTATATAAAGATTATGGAAAAAAAGGAGTGTTTATTGGAGAAATTGGTTGAGTAAAATTATACAAATATGATCTATAATTTTTGTCGGAAATTATTAATATTGGTTCTAGAGTAGATCATGGATTCTGTAAATTATTTGTATCCTAAAATTAAGATTCATTATTTATAACAAGAAAGAGAATTGGATAGATGATATTTACCGAATATTGGCTCAATAAATTGATTGAATCCGACCTATAAAAATTCTTCAAATTTCATTCTATGATGATTTTTCTAACAATATATTGAATTTATTCTTAGTTAATTATTATTTTATTAGCAATACATCCTTATCCAATCAATTTTAACCGATATTATTTTAATTTGAAGTACATTTGTCGGTTAAATTTCATTATTACTTTTTATCTTATTTAAACAATTATAACAATAAAGAGGTACAGATTCATATTCAGTTCCACAATGGGGACATTTAGTTTTATTAGATCTAGCAAGTGCCTCAAGTCTAATCTCGTGATTTTCGCTTTTTTGAAATATTTTATAAATTTTTTCAATAAAAAATGCCGAGATAAAAGAAAAAAGACTAATATATATCAACAGAAAAATAATATGAATGAAAATTTGGGGAAAAAATGAAGTAAAATAATTTGGAGAATGGCGAAATCCGAATATTAATAAAAAAAAACTAATGAAGAAAATTAATATAGTAGTATTGGTAAGAGTCTTTTTAGGATTTGCCAAAATTAAAGATGCGAATAGGGCTCCTAATGTCCAAGCTAAATAGATATTAATTAATGCTTGATTAAATTGAATGGGAATTTCAGCCAAAAAATATGATGCAAGTATTTCTATAATTAGTTTTTGCTCATCTAAAATGATTGAATCAAGTGGTAAGCTGATTCTTCCATTTAAAGAGAAAATTAGAATTGATATTATAATTATCATTAAAAAAATAATGATAAATCTACTTTTTAAAAACTTAAATTTATTCATCGTTCTAATATCTAGAAATGTTTTTATATATTAAAAATGGTTATTTGTTTGAATTTATTCACGGAATAAAAGATAAGATCTAAAATTAAAAAAAATTTTAAGAGTTGTTAAAAAATTTGATTCTGGTTCAATGGTCATGTGAGGTGCCTCCAGAAAAGTTGGAAGACTTCATTAAGTTTGCAAGGGAAAAATTGAAACCGCTTTATGAATCCCACTACTGTAAGCGGTATGAATTATTTATGCCCATGGAAATGAAAAAGTACTTTTCCTACCAATTTACTCAGAAAAAAAACAAATATACAGAGCAAATGGTCTTCAAAGATCTTGAAAACTTTGAAGAGTTTCTTGAAGCGAATGAAAAGGATATTCGGATAAGGGAGATTATAGAAAAGTACATAAAAAAGTTCAATGTTTCTTCTTGCGGCTTTACAATATTAAATCAAAAAGTATAGTGGCGATCACTTGAATTTTATGTAGAGAATTGTGTTTCATTGCTGGGAATAACGATTTTTGGTTCCAATTCGCTCAGTTTGCCAGTATTTCTCAATTTATTTTCTTTATTTTAGATTTATTATGTCATTTTGCGTTGTAGATAACTTTTCTTTGATATTTTGGCTAATATTTAGATAAAATTTTAAATATTAAAAAAAGGCTTATTTTGTTTGACTTAATTTGCTGTTTAATCGAGTTAAAACTAAAATTTTAGTAAAATTTTTAAGATTTGCTTCATGAGAAAATCTTACAAACCAAAATTAGGAGATTTATTCTAACTTGTTTTGTAGGTTTATTTCTTATTTCAATCAATATATAAAAAAATAAAATGAGGTCCTTACTCTTTGAGTAGTTATTTAAAAACCAAGATAGTCGAAAAAATTAGGTTCGGAATCCTCTCTCCAGATGAAATACGTAAATTATCTAGTGCTAGAATAATTACTGCCGATACATATGATGAAGATGGTCTCCCTATCCCATCTGGCCTTATGGATCAACGTTTGGGCACGATTGAACCTGGCCAACGTTGTCGAACGTGCGGAAATCTTGTAAGTCAATGTATGGGACATTTTGGTCACATCGAAATGGCAAGACCCATTATTCATTGCGGATATGCAAAGAAGGTTTTAAAGATCCTCCGTAGCATATGCCCAGAATGTTCAATGCTCATGCTCACACATGAAGAAAAGGAAAAATCCATTAAAGAACAAGAGAAACATCGTGAGATGTATTTTGAAAGTGATGTAGAATTAACTAAGTTAATTTTTAAATCAGCGAGAAAAACAAAAAAATGTCCATATTGTGGAGCAAGAAAGAAAAAAATTGTTATTGAGAAACCAACTACTTTTTATGAAGAGGAGGAGGGTAAAGGTTCAAGAAGATTGACTCCAATGGATATTAGAGAAAGGTTAATACAAATTTCTGATAATGACCTTAGAATTATGGGAATCTCTCCAGCTTCTGCTAGACCAGAATGGACAATATTGGAGGTTTTACCCATCCCACCAGTTTGTGTTAGACCTTCAATTACTTTAGATAGTGGAATTAGATCGGAGGATGATTTAACTCATAAATTAGTTGATGTAATCCGTATAAACCAAAGATTGAGAGAAAATCTTGACGCTGGCGCACCACATCTTATTGTGGAAGACCTGTGGGAACTTTTACAATACCATATTACAACATATTTTGATAATGAAGTTTCTGGAATTCCTCCTGCACGGCATAGATCTGGTAGAGCCTTAAGAACAATTACACAGAGATTAAAGGGTAAGGAGGGACGATTTAGAAGTAATTTGAGTGGAAAACGAGTAGATTTTTCCGCCAGAAGTGTAATTTCACCTAATCCTCATATTAGTATTAATGATGTTGGAGTACCAGTCAGTATTGCAAAAATACTCACAATTCCATCAAACGTAAATCCTTGGAATATTGAAGAGATGAAACAACTGGTTATAAATGGACCTATTGATCATCCGGGAGCAAATTATATAATAAGAACTGATAATCGTAGAATAGATCTCCGATATGTTAAGAATAGAGATGTAATTGCAGAAACTCTAGTGCCTGGTTATATTGTTGAAAGGCACCTTAATAATGGAGATTTAGTTTTATTTAATCGCCAACCTTCACTCCATAGAATGTCAATTATGGCTCATGAAGTAAAAATTATGGACGGAAGAACATTTAGATTAAATTTGACAATTTGTCCTCCATATAATGCAGATTTTGACGGGGATGAGATGAATTTACATGTCCCACAGAGTGAAGAGGCAAGGACTGAAGCAGAATTACTTTTAAAAGTTCAAGAACATATGTTATCTCCTCGTTTTGGTGGACCAATAATAGGTGGAATTCAGGATTTTATATCTACTGTTTATCAATTTACAAGTAAGGACTCTGTTTATAATATTAAGGATACTTTAAAATTATTATATTTAGGTAGAATATTTGACACAAATCCAGATTTTTCAATAAATGATTTAACACCAGTAATAACTGATCCAGAACCAAAATATTCTGGAAAGTCAATTTTTAGTGCATTATTTCCAAAAGACTTAAATTTACGGCAAAGATCAAAGTTTTGCAAGAAATGTGACGTATGTAAAGAGTATGATTGTGAATTTGATGCATATGTTCATATTGAAAACGGGAATTTGTTAACTGGAACTATTGATGAAGCAACTTTTGGAGCAATGAAACCAAATAGTATTTTACACCGAATAATAAAAGATAATGGAAATGAAAGAGGGAGAGTGTTTTTGGATAATTCGATACAAATGCTCCTTCATGTAATCAGAATGAATGGGATTACTATTGGTCTAGATGAAGTTTTTGTAAAAGGTGATGCAATGGAAGAAATCATAAATGCTCTAGATAAAGCAAATATAGAATGTGAAGAACTCATAAAAGCATACCATAATAAAGATGACACTATTTTATCTCGAGCCCCAGGAAGAACTTTAAAAGAAACTTTGGAATTAAGAATTAGAGGGATATTAAACGATGCAAGAAAGAAAGCTGAAACGATTGCCTCCATTGATATTGGAGATCAAGCCCATTCGGTTATAATGACAAAGTCTGGAGCGCGAGGTAATCCTCTAAATCTTGGTCAAATGGCTGCAGTGGTTGGGCAACAAGCAATTCGGGGAGAAAGAATACATCGAGGTTATATGAAGAGAACATTACCTCACTATAAGATTAATGATCTCTCTGCTAAAGCAAGAGGATTTGTTTCCTCATCATATCGAAAAGGTTTAAATCCTGAAGAGTTTTTCTTCCATTCAATGGGTGGTAGAGAGGGACTTGTTGATACTGCTGTTAGAACCAGTCAGAGTGGATATATGCAAAGAAGGTTAGTTAATGCATTACAAGATGTAATTGTTGAAAATGATAATACTGTAAGAGATGCTAATAAGAGTATTGTTCAATTTCAATTTGGCGATGATGGAATTGACCCCTCTAAGAGCGACCATGGTTTAGCAATAAACCTTGATCTTTTAATATTAAAAGCCAAAGCGTTAAAATCTATCAAGAAAATACCAATTATTAAAACTTCGGTGAAAAAAGCACCAGTGAAAAAAGCACCAGTGAAAAAAGCACCAGTGAAAAAAGCACCAGTGAAAAAAGCACCAGTGAAAAAAGCATCAGTGAAAAAAGTTCCAGTAAAAAAAGCATCAGTGAAAAAAGTTCCAGTAAAAAAAACAAAAAAAAAAATTCTAAAGCAACCAACGAAAAAAGATAAAAAAAGTCCTGATGAAGAATCTATAATCCAAGAATTTGAAAATGAAACGGGGAAAAAGGCAATCTGGCGTGGAAAACAAACAAAACAATTTAATGAATGGAAAAAAGAAAAATATGGAGTTAAAAAATAAAATTTTACAATCTAGAGGTAAAAATTAATGTCAAAAGCGTCGGAAAGATATATCGTTAATTCTTTAGAAAGTCTTGAAAAAGATGGAATTCCTCATGATTTATTAGAACGTGCTAAAGAAAAATTAATGAAGGAACAACTAACTGAATCTCAAATAGATTACTTAGCAGATAGACTTTACATTATATATATGAATTCACTAGTAGAGCCTGCTGAACCAGTTGGAACAGTTGCGGCTCAGAGTATAGGAGAACCAGGAACACAGATGACTTTGCGGACGTTTCATTACGCAGGCGTTGCAGAATTCTCGGTTACTCAAGGTCTTCCACGTTTAATCGAATTAGTTGATGCTCGCCGATTTCCTTCAACTCCAATTATGAAAATATTTTTAGAAGAAGAATATGCTCATGATGAAGAAAAAGCTAAAGAAGTTCATAATCGTATTGAACAAATCAGAATTGAAAATATTACATATGATGTAGATTTAGATTTCATAGAATGGCGTATCCACATCAACTTAATCCCAGAAATGTTAAAAAAAAAAGGTATAAGTATTGATGAAATTCCCAAGATTTTAAAACGTTACAAAAAAAAAGGTTCAATTAAAAAAGAACAAAATTCGATTATAATAGATCCTGGAATAGAAGATTTACAAAAACTTCAAAAACTAAGAGAAAAAATCCTAAAGAAAGTAATTAAGGGAGTAAGAGGTATAAAGAGAGGATTAATAACAAAGGATTCAAAGGTTAATGAATGGATAATACAGACAGAAGGAACTAATTTACAAGGCGTTATTGAGATTGAAGGTGTAGATTCAACAAGAACCTACTCAAATCATATTCATGAGGTTCAAAAAATTTTCGGAATCGAAGCAGCTCGAAACCTCTTAATTAATGAAGCATTGCAAGTTCTTGAAGATCAAGGTTTAGATGTTGATTTAAGGCATCTACTGATTTTGTCAGACTTAATGTGTCAAAATGGAACAGTTTTATCTATTGGACGGCATGGAATTTCAGGATCAAAGTCTAGCGTTTTTGCAAGAGCTGCTTTTGAAGTAACAGTTAATCAATTGTTGGACGCTGGGATATATGGTGAGGAAGAACTTTTACTAGGAATTCCTGAGAATGTAATCATCGGACAGATTGTACCAATGGGAACAGGAGGAGTTGAACTTATGATGTCTTTAGATGATAATTTAAAGATCTTAAAGGAAAAAGAAAAGAAAGAGAAAAAATTATTATCAGAAGATTTAAATGATGAATGATAAAGATTTTATTTATCAATACATAACTTATTAAATATAAAGGTTATAAAGAATTAATTATTTAATAATTGAAAACAAACCTATTATTCCAAAAAATTCTGCGGGAAAAACAAGGATGTCTACCAAAAGTTTTGTCTCTAAATATAAAACGGAACGAAAAAGAAAAGAAAAAGAATTCGACGTTAGAAAAAACATTAATATTGCAGTTAAAAGTGGAAATGTAATTATTGGTTCAAAAAGAATCATACAAGAGATAAGACTTCATAGATTTAAAATGATTATACTGGCTGATAATTGTCCTGCGAATATTGAGAATAAGATTAGATATCAAAATTCTCTTTTAGATGACCCTATTTTTTTATATAAATTCAATTCTTCAAGTTGGGAGTTAGGTTTAGCTTGTGGAAAACCTTTTATGGTTTCAACATTGGGAGTTTATGACGAAGGAGATTCGGATCTATTACAATTAATAAAATGAAATCATTTAATGAGGAATTCTAATGCATAGAAAAGCTGTTAAAATTGATGAGGAATCTATAAAGTTAATTTCTCTATTTAATAATTTAACTGGTGCTGTTGTTAAAGATTGCATTGTGGTCCCTGGAAAAATGGGAGTACGAGATAAGGTCATATTTCTTGTATTAAAAGAAGATGTAGGAAAAGCAATTGGTAGAAATGGAGAGAATGTTAAAGTTTTAAAGGAAAAACTACAGAAAACTATAGATATAATTGGATTTTCCGAAGATATTAAAGAATTTATTCAAAATATTCTTAATACAAGTAAAGTCCGTAATGTTGAAATTAGAGAAAATATCAGCGGAAAAAAAACTATAATAATTACAGTTAACCCTGAAGATAAGGGGAAAGCCATCGGAAAGAATGGAATAATGATAAAGAAAACTAAACTCCTCGTACTACGACATTTTAATGTTGATAATTGTATTATCAACACGAAAAATTAAATTTATTTGTAGTTTTTTCACTTCTAAATTTTTAATAAATAGTGAAAGTAAAAAAATGAATCTAAATTAAGAAAAATGGAAGACCTCTTAATTCCAAGATGAATTGCCAAAGAAAAGGAAAGAAATCGCTAAATTTATGTGCTAGCGCATAGATTTTTCTCGCTTTCCAGATACTAAAGCTTCTAAACTTACTCCGTTAACCTTTGTTACTTTCCACCTAACACCAGGTAAATCACCTACTGCCCTTCCCTTTGCACCACCTATGCCCTCTACCAATACAGTGTCATGCTCCTGGATGAAGTTAAGCGCACCATCACCCGGAAGAAAACAAGTTATAGTTTTGCCGTTTTTTCTTAATTGGACTCTAAGACATTTACGTATTGCACTGTTAGGTTGTTTACTCTCTCTGCCCACCTTCTCAAGCACTATTGCTTCAGCGGCTGGAGCTCCTTGTAATGGATCTGCTTTTTGTTTTAATTTAAGTTTTTTTCTTTTATATTTTGTCTTACTCCATCTAAATTTTTTCCTATTTCGTTTTAGTGCTTTGGCACTATATAGACCCTTAGGCGGCATTTAAAACTCAATTTATTGTGAAATTTTTTTTGTTATATTTTAATATTTAATCACTTTAATTAAATTTTACTGTTATTTTCGCTTCATTACTTTCTAATTTTTCTTTAGGAGAAAGATAAATTTAAGAGAAATGGAATTTTATATTCAACAATAGATATTTTTGATTGTTATGGTGTTAAATTGAATATATGAGCAAAACAAAGAAAAAACCTACAATAAAATTTTTTAATAAATGGGATTTCGATATTGAAATTCATGATTATAGCTTAGAGAGATACATTAATTTAAAGCCAATTATAATACCAGATTCTCAAGGTCGCCATACGCACAAAAGATTTTGGAAATCTAATATATCTATTGCAGAACGTTTAATTAATAAACTTCAATCTCCGGGTTATATAAGTGGAAAAGTAAAGGGCCATAAAAGCTCTTATAATTCAGGTAAAAAAAGTAAACTAATTAAATTGGTTGAGACTGCATTTTCATTAATTGAGTTAAAAACTGGTATGAATCCCTTGCAAGTGTTAATTAATGCAATTGAAAATGTTGCCCCTAGAGAGGAAACTACAAAAATAGCAATGGGTGGTATTTCATATGCAAGTGCTGTTGATATTGCTCCGCAACGTCGAGTAGACCTTGCATTAAAATTACTTGTTCATGCTATGGTTAATATTACTCATGATAATATAATTACAATTGAAGAAGCCATCGCCCAGGAATTAATAGCGGCTTCAAAAAAAAGTCAAAATTCTAAAGCAATTAAAAGAAAGGACGAAATTGAAAGAATTGCCATTTCTGCTCGATAGTTAGAACTTTACTCTTACTATATTTTTCTTAATTATTTACCATATTCTAAAATGATTTTTGTCGGAAGGGATAATGAAAATCCTTACTTTTTCCCAATTATATGGTATTAGCAAATTTTATATTTGTATTTGGTTAAATCTAGTTTAAAAAAGAAGAAAAAATTAACACAATAATTTGAATACAAAAGACAGTTCAAGTAATTTAGAAAAGCATTTGCAAATTATTGGAAAAAATATAAGATTACGAATTCTCAAGATTTTATATGAAATAAACAGCCCAATTCCATTTATGGCTTTAAAGAGAAGAATTTTAGAAGAAAAAGGGGATAGCAGTAAAATTTCATATCATTTAAACATTCTAAAAGAAAACAATTTCATATTATCAGGAGACGAAGGTTATTTCTTAACAAAATTGGGTGGGAGAATATTGGAGAAATTATTAGACATAGGAGATATAATTAATGAAGAAAAAAGAAATCTTCAAATCCGAACATCAAATTATACTTTTGAACTATTTGATTTAAAGAAAATCGTCGAATACTTAATTCGAGAATCAGAGATGCCAGAAAAATTAGCAAGGAAAATTGCAAATGAAGTAAAGTTAAAGTTATCTAATTCAAAAGTAAATTACTTAACTACTCCTCTAATAAGAGAATATTTAAATGGCATTTTAATTGAAAAGGGTTTTGAGGAATATAGACACAAACTTACACGATTAGGCTTACCACCTTTCGAGGTAGAATCCTTAATAAGAAGCCAGCAATTTTCTGATCCTAAAGAATTTTTAAAAAAATTGGGTAGTGAAGTATCAGAGCAATATCTATTATTAAATTTATTACCACGAGAATTCGCAGATCTCTATCTTTCAGGTCAGATATCGTTATTACATCTAGATTCTTGGGCTTTACGCCCTTTGTCTATTTCTATTTCTAATTTAGAGAATACAAATAATTTGGATAAAAGTTTTCTAAAAATCGATGAAACTCTTGAAAAAACCCAAATAAAATCTTATTTCTCAAATTTTATCTCAATTCTAACTGATATTAAGAAATTTTTTAATGAAGATATTTTGTTAAATAGGTTTAATGAAATATTACTTTCAATACTTTCAAGATTTAATCAAAAAGATACTAAAGGTTTATTATTATTCCTTTTAGAACATTTCTTTAAATTAAATTTAAATTTAAATTTAGGAAAATCTCAAATCAGTTTAGATTTTTCACACGGTTTTTTACGAAAGAGAGAATTTGACCCGAGTCTTATCACAGAATTAGAGATTGATTTGATTGAATCAATAAAAATTGATCCATTTCGAAATTTTGTTCATTTAAATCCATTGATGTTATATGATTGTAGTGATATTAATTCTCAAAACTTCAAGGAAAGTGTTCTTACTCGATTTTTCGATATAATTGATAAATCAAATTTGCTTTTCTATAGAAATCGAGGTTCAAATCCTATAAACAATATATTAACTTCAATAACTCAAGATTTTGATTCTATCCATAATTCATTTAACAAAATATTATTGGATAAAATCTTTATAAATTTACCAAAAATTGCATTAGAATCAAAACAAAATGATCAACACTTTCTAGAATTATTAGATTTAAATATCACAGCGGTATTTGAAATTTTTAAAATAAAACAAGATTTAATAAAAAAATATTTAAATTCATTTCATCATTGGAAGTCTCTTTCTAGAATTCTCTTTAATAATGAAAATTGTATATTACCAGATCATGTTTTTAAAGCAATCAGTTTTTTTGGTTTAAATGAATCTATTCTATATCATTGTAATATCGAGCTAGATCGAATTGACCAAAGTCAAGAGTTTGCAAAACAAATTTTAACTACAATTAAAAACAGAATAAATGAAATAAATAATGAACAAAATGAATACTTCATTTTCTCCCAGCCTCATATAGGTAATTATCTTATGAATAGATGGAATTTTGAATTTGATAATATTTCTCATAAGTATGATAGTTTCAGTACAGAATTCATACGGTTTGAATCAAAATTGAATTTTGAAAAAAAAGTATCATTATTTAAAACATTTCAAAAAATAGTAAATGGGGGCACACTTTTTAACATATTGTTACCTGATTCAAAAAATATAGAAGATTTCCATGAAAAAGTAAAATATTTAATTACATATGGGATTCATTATTTTTGTTTTTCATCAAAACAATTAAATTATTACAATGAATCTATTGACAGAAAAGGTATTCTTATAAGACCAGACACTCAATATATAGATTCTGATTTCTTAAATAAAGAAATTGTAAAGAGATATTTATAAAATCTTTCAGCACTTAATATATCTTGATTTTTAAAATCTATACAAAATTATTTCCTTTTAATACTAATGCAAGCAGTGCCATTCTTAGATAAAGTCCATATTTCATCTGTTTAAAATAAATTGCTTTAGGAGATTTGTCAATATCGGGAGATATTTCACCTACTCTTGGTAAAGGATGCATTAGACGAAAATTCTCTTTTGTATTATCTAAATCCTTCTTAGTTAGAACATATACATCTTTAACTTTTTCATATTCTTCTGGTTCTAAAAAACGTTCTTCTTGAATTCGTGTCATATACAAAATGTCTAATATTGGTAACATCTCCTTAAATTTTTCAGTTTCTTTAAATTTCATCTTTTTGTCATATAGCCAGTCAGTAATTCTAAATCGCATTTTCAATGAAGCAGGAGATATTAAATATAAATTTATATTATAATTACTAAAAAGATAGGCTAGCGAATGAACTGTCCGGCCATATTTTAAATCACCACAGAGTCCAATATTTAGTCCATCAATGGTCCCACATTCTTCTTTGATTGTAAATAAATCTAATAACGCCTGTGTAGGGTGTTCTGCGCTTCCTGATCCACCATTAATAATCGGAATTGACGAAAATTTGGCTGCCATACGTGCTACACCTTCCAAAGGATGACGTATTACAATAATATCTGAATAATTTTCAACTGTCCTAATTGTATCTGCAATAGATTCTCCCTTTTTAACTGATGAGACATCTCGAGTTTGAAATCCAATAACTTTTCCTCCTAATCTAAGCATTGCAGATTCAAAACTTAATCTTGTTCTGGTTGAAGGTTCAAAAAATAAAGCAGCCATTATTTTATTATCTAATAATTTAGAATATTTATTATTTACCATCTTTTTACCGATTTCCAGAATAAAATCAATTTCTTCCCTAGTAAAATCTCTTGCACTTAATATATGCTGGTTTTTAAAATCCCTCATTATCATTTAGGAAGTTTTTTTATTATATAAAAATTTTCTTGAAATATAATAATTCTTAAAATAAGTTTTGAAACTTACTTTTTGTGATAAAATTTAAAATTTATCAATTTTTATTTTCTATATATTAACGAGAAAAAACATTTATGAAGTATCCCAAGATCCAAAGAAGATATTGTAAACATTGTAATAAGCATACAGAACACAAGGTAACTATTTATAAAAAAGGAAAAGAGCGATCAAAAGCGGAAGGCAAAAGAAGATACGAGCGAAAGAAAAAAGGCTATGGTTCGCAGCCCAAGCCAGTTCAGCATAATTTTGCCAAAATTAACAAGAGATCTACGCCTGTATTTCAATGTACGGAGTGTTCAAAAAAGTCAATTGGTAAATCTTATCGAGTAAAACGATTTGAATTAATTGAAGTATAAAAAAAAAAGGAATAAAAAAAAAATGTCAAGAGAAATTCGAAAATTAATACCAAGTCCTAAATCAAGATTCCTGGGCGTCAAATGTTTGAATTGCGGTAATGAACAAGTCATTTTTGGTTGTGCTTCCACTAAAGTTGTTTGTCATGTATGTGGAAAGCCTTTAACACAATCTACTGGAGGTAAAGCTAATATTTTAACAAAAATTTTAGAAGTTTTAACCTAAAAAAGAATTAATATTCACGCCAAGTAAATTTACATTTTGTGCAACGAAAAAAAGTTGTTGATCCTTCATCTGCCGAACGTGTTTGGGATTGCCAATATTCTGCTTCTTTATTTCCACATTTTCTACATTCTGACTTAGTTATTGGATAAATTATAGCATTTATTTCTGGTAAGACAATTGTTTTATCTGAATATTTTTTGATTTTACTTTTAGATATCATTTCCTTTTCTAGTATATCTTCTTCAAACGGTTCTGAATATCCGCAAGCACAAGAATAAATAAATTTCTTATCAATTATTTTCTTTCGTAATAAATTATTACATTTTGGACAAAATTTAACCATTTTCTTATATTCACAGTAAATTTCTCTTAAGTTCAGAAATAAAACAAGCCATAATAGGATTTCGAATACTTAATTTTATAAAAAATCTTTTTTTAAGTGATAAATCTTTTCATAATATTCATAATTCAACATATTCATATTTTGAATAAATTTCGCCTTCAGATTCTTTTCACCTTCAACATTTATTTCCAATTCACCAATTACATTAATTAATAAATCTTTTTTAATAGAAAAATCACTTTTTTCGAAAGTAACCTTGATTTCTCCTGAATTATCTTTTAAAATAAACTCTGAATTGGATATTGTTTCCTTAATATATCCAATAATTTGAATTCTAACATCATCGCTTTTTAAATCACCAATAATCCTTTGTATTGCTGGTGATTTGGGTTTAAAGAATTGCTCAGACAAAATAATAGTGGCTTAATAATATAATTTTTAATATATATTTAGATTATTTATCAAAATATAATTATTTTTATTAAAAGGTTGGTAGTTGATACCGTTTTATGTTTAAAATAAAATTAGAAAATAGTAAAATTTTAAGAGGAATTATAGAAGCTTTAGCATCAATTATAGACGAAACTGAATTTATAATTACTACTAAGGAATTATCAATTAGAGCTATGGATCCATCTAGAATATGTCTTCTCCAATTGTCAATGACTAAACAAGATTTCGATGAGTATGAATGCGATAAAGATACCAAAATTGGTCTAAATCTTGAAGATCTCGATAAAATATTAAAAAGAAGCTCTGCAGGTGATTCTGTTGAGTTAATTTTCGAACCTGATACTCAAAAATTAAAAATTAAAATGAAACAACGTGATAGCACAAAAGTTAGGACCTTTAGTCTTGCATTGTTAGATATAGAGATGGAAGATATCCCGATGGAAAATCTTTTAAAATTAGAATATAGTGCAGATTGGTCAATGAATCCTGCATTTTTTGTAGAAGCAATAAAAGATGCTGAAATTTATTCAGAAATTCTAACTATAAAAGCAGAGGAAGATAGAGGCTTATTATTTAGTTCTGTTGGACAAATTGGAGAAATGGAATATGAATTAGCTCTCGATGATCTATTGGAAAAAAATATTAAGGCAATAAGTAAAGGTTCTTATTCACTTCAATTTTTAAAGAGCATTCTTAAAATTGAAAATATTACTGAAAAATTAACGATTTCGTTGAAGGACGATCATCCATTAAAATTAATCTTTAATATTTTCGAAGGAGGTACAATTAGTTATTTTCTGGCACCGAGGGTAGAAGAAGTTGAATTTGAAGAAGAAGATTTAGAAGAATACTAAAATTTAATCGTTGATTCATATCGTTTTTTTATTTATTACTAATTTCTCATTCTTACAAATTTTATTAATTTTTTTAGATAATTATTTATAATAAGAAAAAATCTGCGCACTATAATTATGAGTTCTGATGAAAATATCTTAACATCGAAACCAGAATTATTATATAGATTCCCATGGTTATCTTTTACTAAAATAAAATTCAAAGAGATTGGAAAAAAAAACCCCAATGAATTTGTTGAGTGGCTATACAAAAAGTATTGGGATAAAAATAAAGTTGATATTGATAAGAAAATCGAATCAATTTTTGAAGATGCTATAAATAATTTAGAGATTATTCGAGATTTTAGCCCAAAAGACGGAGAGTTGAACATTTACATTTATTGGATGTTAAAAATTATTTTATTCCTTCTAAATAATCAAAATATCACAAATAGAATTGCTAATCTATATTCAAAAAATGCAAAAACACAGTTAGAACTACTTAGAGATGAAAAAATGGAATATCTTTACTGGATTTGTAGTGATTTGGGTCTCGATGTTCAATATTATGAATATCCAATTAAAATTACAGCTGTTGAAAAAACAAATCTAAGCGTGCATTTTATTGATTTCATAAAAATGGGAATCAATCTCAGGGATGATTATAGAAAACTTGTAAATAATTCACTTTCTCACGAATATGTATTCATTTCAAAGAATCGATTGATTAGACTTCTTCAAGAATATGTTAGAAATGAAATTTTAAAGTTTGAAAAGACTAATAAATCTCAGGAAGTTCCAAAAGAAAGAACTGATTTAGAAGAAATCTTAACCAAAATAACCCCTTTTAAAATCACATTTGAAAAAATAAAAAATCTAATTAAAAGTAAAAAAATAGATTTAAGCAGTGATTATACCGAAACTATAAAATATAAAGAGGGAAAAGATTTATCTATTTTTTTTCCTCCATGTATAAAATTTCTTTTATCAAAAGTGCAACAAAGTCAAAATTTAATTCACAATGAACGTCTATTTCTAGTGTTTTTTCTAAATTCTTTAAAATACCCTATAGACCAGATAATAAATATTTTTAAAACATTACCGGATTTTGATGATAAAATTGCAAGATATCAAATTGAATTTGCTATTAAAAAGGGGTATTCACCCCATAGTTGTGCAAAATTAGAAACATTGGGGATTTGTCAAAAGGATAATAAAATCTTTGGGGATGAAATTTGTCGGGAAGGATTTTATTCAAGAAATCAAGAAAGAAACATAAAAATTACACATCCACTTTTCTTTATAAATGTTAAAGAATCAAGATATTATAAAGAATTGAAAAAACGAGACATTAATGGACAAAAAATAACAAGAATCGAAAAAAATTAAGGAATCTAAATAATGGAAAGTATAAGGTTTGTAAAAAGATTATTTCAAGCATATTATAAAGATCAACAGAAATCTCTTCCATCAGTTAGTAATTTGCTGAAAAGAGAGTTTGCGTTTATACCATGGGAAAACAATATTATGATTAGACATTTAGGCTTTAAATCCTTAGATTTTTTAACAGATTACTTAATTAATAATGTTCCAAAACATATGTATTCAAGCGCATCACTTTATGAGCTACCTGGTGCATCTAAAATGGATAATAAAAATTATCTTGGTTGTGATTTAATCTTTGATATTGATGCTGATCATTTAGATACTACATGTAAAGAAAAACATGATTTTTGGGAATGTAAATCTTGCAAACAAAGTGGAACTGGCTTATCACCCAAATTCTGCCCCAACTCTGATTGTAAATCAACAAAATTTAAAAAAATAACTTGGATTTGTGAAGAATGCCTAGAGAAGGCAAAAAAAGAGATATTTAAGTTGATTAATGAATTTTTAGAACCAGATTTCGGAATTAATAAAGATAGTTGTTTTGTTTTTTTTTCTGGACATAGAGGTTATCACCTTCATATAGAAAATGAGAAATTAAGGAAATTATCAAGTCATGAACGAAGAGAAATAGTTGATTATATTACTGGGAACAATATTTCATTAAGTGTTTTTGGACTAAGGAAATCGGATAGGGGGATAAGTTACTTTAATCAATATAAATTGGGTTGGCCAAGAAAAATAATGTTAAAATTGAAAAATATTCTTTCTATTGAAAATGAAGTTGAATTAAGGAATAGATTAAATCTTTATCCCCTCTCTAAAAAACAAAAAAATACTTTAATTAAGGAAAGGAAAGATATTATTGATAATATCGTAAAAAAACAAAGAGATAATTGGATTTTACTCGGTTTTGGAATAATCACATGGGAAAATTTATTATTGAGTTTAGCCAAAAATATTGGTGCAGATATTGATATTCCTGTAACCATTGATATTCATAGATTAATAAGATATCCTGGTTCTTTACATGGCAGTAGCGGCTTTAAAGTGGTTGGAATTGAGTATAAGAATTTAGAAAGTTTTGATCCATTTTCAGATCCAGTAATTTTTTCAAAAAAAAATTTCCTTAAACTGGAAATTATCGTTCCAGAAGTACCTAAAACCCGTGTAAGAGAAATCACTTGGGGTCCGTTTAAAATGGGAGAAGTCTTAGATCTTCCACACGATATTGGAATCTTTCTTTTATGTAAAAATGTGGCTACTCTTAAATAAAATTTAATTATTTAATAGTGATTTTAAATTTATTTAAATAATAACACATTTAAAATAATTGAATCGGTACTAAAAGATATAATCAAGAAATAATGAATTCACAAAAAATATATAATAAATTGTATCAACAATGGACTAATGAAATAAATAATAAAGAGATAACTTCTCTTACTAATGAATCTTTTAAGGAATATTTAAAATTATATGCACTCGATTCGGCTTCAGATGGAAAACTAAATAATTCAGATATGCAAGTTATAAAAGAATCTTTAATTGATTCTTTAATAAAAAATATTAAATTTCTATTAGATGATTTATTAAAAGTTAGAAAACGCAAAATAATTGATAAATCACTTAATTTATTAGAAATTGATAGAAATAAATTATTAGAACATGAACAAATGTTCTATGATAATCTCATTGCTTCTTTTAAAGGATTTAAAAATTTGGAATCTCTAACATTATCTGATATCGAACGTTCTTTAAAGAAGAAAGAATTAACTCCAATTGAAAAGAAGGTTTCAGAAATTCCAAATATACCTTCACAAAAAGATGAAATGGCTGTGAGTCCAACAAGATCTGCATCTTTAAATGGAATTGAATATTTAAATGTAAGATTCATGATGGATTGTCCTGCATTAGTAGGAATTGATCTTGTAAATTACGGTCCTTTTTTAAAGGAAGATGTCTGTATGGTACCTTTTGAAAATGCGAAAATTCTTATTGAAGAAAAGATAGTAGAAAAAATTAGGCCAAAATAAATTATTGTTGAAGAATTTTAATCATTATTATTAGAGGTTCTATCAAAACGCTTGTTAAATTCCTCTTTGAAATATTCTTTTCTATATCTTCCAAATTTATCAATTAATGAAAACTTAGGAGGTTTGGGATTCTTTAAATTCCCTCCACAAATTTTGCATTTCATTTCTTTGTTTGGTAATGAATATTCTCCACAATTAGCACATTTAAAAAGTAATTTCGTCATAATTCTTTAAAAACCAAATAAATTCATTATTTATTTATCTCGAATGAATTCAAAAGTCCCGCCAACATTAATCATCTCATCTTCAATTGTTTTTAGAACACTAGCTAGTACTGATTCTGCTTCTTGATAATTTTTTTCAATCACTTCTAAACGATAATTAGAGGCAGCAACATAACGAATATCAACTCTCTGTGTTTCTTTTGGGCTTTTAATCACTTTTATTCCGGTATTTATTGCGTTTTTTATAATGTTAATTCCATTTGGAGCAGTGGAAGTCAATGACAATTTACCGCTAATTGAAACTGTACTTACAATAACATTCTCTTCGATAATTTTTACGAATTTTTTAGCAATTTCTGAGTCAATATCTAAATTTTGAATTGCTTGAATACCACTTTCTTTAATATCTTCAAGTGTTTTTTGATATGATTCATAAGAATCTAATATCGGAAATCCAATCGTTTCATACAGCTCATTTATTGATTTACCAGTTTCATCTGCTAAAAATGTTAATAAATTTTCAAATTTAAAAGCATATTTCCATTCTTTCATTCTTAATTGCTTTTGTTGAGCCGTAACTCGCCGTAATGATAAATCCACATGACCTTTAAAATTATCTACTTTCAAAACTTTCAGTACTAAAATTTCGTTCATACGAACATAATTTCTTACATTTCTTATCCACCTAGATGATATCTCGGATATGTGAATCATCCCTCTTGCTAGATTTTCGTCTTCCCGACCTTCAAAATCTGATAGATCTACATAAATATAGCCCCTTTGAATATCCACAACCTTAGCAATAACAAAACTTCCTTCTTTTGGAAATTTTATTTTTGATTTGACCATAATTTAATGTAAGAAACAAATTTTTAAAATTCTTCTAAAAATAAAATTGTTTTTTACATTTTTTATTTAAATAATCCTATTCTATTATGAATTTCAATTATGATTATCGAATATTGTTTTTTATTTTTAGGTGTGTTAATAATATCCTTTTTGTTGTCCTTATTGACAATGCACTTAGAAAATAAAAGTTCATTTTGGAAACATTTCCTTCGATCATGCTTCTTTATTGTGATTATTGTTCATGAGGTAAGTCACTACATTATTAGTTTCTTAACTCATACTAAGGTAAATTTTCACCACGCACTCAAAAGTAGAATTGAGAAGAGAATTGAGGTAAGAAAATAATGTTTAAATTAATAATATATGGGGTAATAATATTGATGGGTTTTATCTTTTTTCAGAAAGATCCCATAACTACGTCAATAATTGTTGGAATTATTTTAATAATTTATCTATATCCTAAATATCGAAAATATAAGAACTCCGACGGGGGAATTTTTAGTAAAGGAGAGGTTGGGGTATCGACAAACAATGATTTAGTAAAGTTTGTTCTTTTAATGTCTCTACTGAATCAGAATCAATCACAACCTGTAAAACTTATTTTAAAACAAGATGTGATGAATTCTTTAAAAGAAAGAGATGAAGATTTGAAAGAAGAAAAAAGTCAAATTTTAAAATTATTTGATAAATAAGGTAAAAAAACTGATAAAAAATAATAATACAAAATTCTCCGATTTTATTCCAAATAAAAATGAGTTTTGTAATGGATTTATTGCCTTAATTTATAATCTCCTAAGTAATAATTCCAGAATAATTCAAGTATCTGGGAAATCGGGTTCAGGTAAATCAACATTTGTTCAATATCTAGTCGGACATCTGATTTCAAATAAGAAAAATTTATTGTCTGCTTTATGGATAAATACCGGTTCGCCATTTTCAGATAAAAGATTAGAACATAACTTTAATGAAGCTCCAGAACAGTTAGAATATATTAAGAATAATATTTTTTTAACTAATATTTCTTCATATTTTAAACAGCAAAATTTAATAAATGAGTTAAGCTCATTAAAAGATTTTATTCCCATAAATACAAAATTATTAATATTTGATTCAATTTCTTACAATTTTCGCCTTAAACTGATGAAGTTTAATGAGATTGATATTAAAATCAAGCTAATAAATTCATTCTTTATTGAGCAAATATATCCGTTACAAATGTTTGCTTCACTTAATAGAGTAAATTTGATTTTCATTCATGAAGTTTCATATAAACCAAAATTGAATAAAAATGTAAAATTTTTACATAAAATGTTTGATAGGATTGACTCAATAATGATTAAGTTGGAAATAAATGAGAAACGAGAAAAATTTCTAAACTTAAAATATCACAATATTGAGTTCGATTCAAAATATAAGTTGTCAAATAATGGATTTAAATTTATAATTTAAAATCAAAATGGATGTTAAGATATGACAGATAAGCATAGTCAAAGTTTTTTTGGTCAGAAAGTGGGAATTATTGTAAAAAGTAATAAAAAAAATGACCCATTTATATATTTTCATTGTATAAGAAAAAAGGAGAATGGAGTTTGGGAAAAACCTTCACTTAATGAAGGAAAAATAGTGAAATTAAATATGGGTGAAATTATTGAGATGTTATTTGTTCTCTCTCAAAAAAAAAGAGAGTGGAGCACGATTCATACATTTAATAATGTAACTACAAGAATTTCGATAAAAGAACATGAAACAGATCAAGCTTTTTGGATAAATATTGGAAATTATAATAGATTATTGAAATTTCCACAGTCAGAGTTATTAAAACGTTTGTTCGAACATATACTACAGGAAAAAATTGAATTTGCTACAACCACCTTGCCTAATTCCTCAATGATAAATGATTATCATTAACATTTATCCGCACTTTTTTTTTATTTAAATATTTTGAATTTAGCCTTTCATTGTTATGAGAAAAATCATATTTATTGGCGAATGCCCTAAATGCGGAGCAGATGAATTAAATCTCTATCAAACAAAAGCTTATAAGAGGTTTGTCAAGTGTGAATCTGAAACATGTAAATTTTCGTATGCTGTGCCTAAGGCAGGAAAGATTGAAAATACTACTTTATTATGTCCAAATACAAAAGTTCCAATCTTGCTTGTATTAAAAAAAGATAAAACTAGTTATTTTTGGACTGATAGACCATGTTTTACTTGCATTGATTATACCCAATGTTCTGAAGTTAATTGTCTAATTAATGAGTTTAAAGAATTAAAGGTGAATGGGTATTAAGAGAATAATTAAATCCTTATTTCTGATTTTTTCTCTAATATCTTTAATTCTTATAAATTCAATCAATCTTAATATTTATAAAGTGATTGCTAACGAATCAGATGAGTGGCCAAAGACTTACATTGATAAAGTATATAAATTTAATTTTCCAAAAACAACAAGAATATTCGAGTTAGCATTTAGAGAACACTATTATTATATAATCGATTGTGAATTAGTAACGCCGAATGAGTGCAATATATCTCTAAATATGATAGATCCCGACGGTATTGAGTTTGAAATCTATAATGCTTCAATATCTTTTTATTTTGAAAATACGAAAAAATTTACTGTGCCTTTTGGAACAGCAAAAAATGGAACTTATGAATTGAAAATAACAGTTGAAACTGAATATAATCTTAACTTACATATTGCAATAAATGAGGGGGATATGTGCATATATGATAAATTAGTAGATGATGTCTTTAATGATAATATCGCATATAAGGTTCATTGTTTTAGTTCAGGAATTTATAATGAATTACAATTTTTGGCTAATTTAGAAAATGATACATGGTATCGAATAATTGCTGCAAGAGTTTCTCCGATTGCCTATACATTACCAGCAACTCAAATGGTAAATTTAACTATTATTGATCCTGAGGCAGATCCTTATCTTATATTTGATAATACAACCTATCTCCCAGAAAAGCTTGAGTTTGCTGATGTTCTATTCGGAATTGCATTTCGTGGTTCTTATTTATTTAAATTTGGTATAGCTTCAGCATATCCCAAATATAATTTTGCATATCTAATATATGAATTTGGAAAAATTGGACAAGGAATTAATGAAACTCAAGCCTACGAAATAAATAATCCAGTGAATGACTCTATTAATAATTATACTAGCAATTTTAACACAACATTTTATTACGAAATCCCTCAAGAAGGTTATTTTTTAATGATAGTCGTAAGTATTGTGGTTGTAATTGTAATAATTTTATCAATGCAAGCAAGGAAAATAAGAATTAAAGGATTGGAGCAAGGAAATAGGGAAAAACCAATAAATAAAAAAAAATATAAACCTAATCAAACATTAGAGAAACTAGAATAGTACAGAAGTTTATTCTAACAATTCTTTTTTGATTTATTCATTAAATAAATAAAATTTATAAAAAAAAAGATTTATTTTTTCTAAGCAGGAATTTGTTCAATCCATTCTTTTACTTTCTTACTTGAGATTCCAGGCAAATCTTTAGCAAGATCATTAGGATTTAAGTCTTTCAATTGCTCAGTAGTAGTAATTCCTATTTGTTCCAATTTCTTCATTATATTTTTTCCTATTCCTCTAATTTTTTCTAAGGTAAATTCATCATTAGCCATAACAAACTTGGCTTCAATATTTTCTTCCATACTTGAAAAATCTATTTTTTCTGTATCTGCGATTCCTGCTGGAGTTATAAAAAATTGGCAATCCTCAGGAGGTAAATCAGGTGCGTCAACAATAATTGCCTTTCTTTCAAGAGAATTATTCGCGGCGAACCCTTTGGTCTTTAACATCACCCGAATTTGGCAGCCATGAGCAACGATATTCCCTCCAATTGCATCAATACCACTGAACATTCCCTTTATTTGTTGGGCAACCTGATTTGTTACAAGGATCGCAATATTATAACTCTCTGCAATTCTGGAAAGAGCATGAATCATTTGGTTTAAAGTAGCTTGTCGTTGTGGAAGCATTCCAATTCCAATATATTCTGCTCGAAGAAGCGCCATTAAACTATCTAAAATAATTAATCTAACATTTTTTTCTTTTACGAGTTTCTCCGCTTCTAAAATCATTTGAGCTTGATGATCGGAACTATAAATTCTCGCATGAAAAATGTGTGAGAGTACATCTTCGGGTTTAAGACCAAATCTTCTGGTAATTCGTTTGATCTTTTCTTTAGAAAATGTATTTTCGGTATCAATATAAATTACAGCACCACTTAATCCACCTTTTCCTTTTGGTAATTGTGTAGTAACACACAAAGTGTGCGCTAAATTGGTCTTTCCGGATTTAAATGGACCAAAAACTTCTGTTATAAAACCTGTTTCTATACCACCTCCTAAAATTGCATTAAAATTTAATGACCCTGTACTGATAAACTCGTGGTTCTCTTGAAATTCCGATATAGATTTGAACTCGGTCATACCCAAAGCACTCCGAGCATTCCATATGAGTTTTTTAGAAGTTGCTTCTCCAATACCATCCATTGCAGTAATACTCTTAAAACCCGACATAGCCAGAGCTTCTGCTGTAGTAATACCGTTCTCTATAAAAATCTTAATATGTCTCGCTTGAATGCCTTTCACTAATTTTAATTCTGTCATTATTATCAAAATTTCTTAAATTTTGAAATAATTATACGATGAAGATATTTAAAAGAAAAAATTAGAATAATTGAAAATAGTTAATTTTTTCCTCTACAATTAATTTAAAGCAAGTTAATATAAAAAGAAAAAAACTAAATGAAAAAGAAATAATCTCGGAAGTAAAAATTCCTAAAAGTCCAATATTACTTACCTTGCAAGAGTGAATCTCTTTTTTATTTAAATATTTTTAATTTAAAAACTATTCATGAGCAAATCTGAACAATTTATTCAATATTCTTACTACGAGAAAACGGTAATTGATAGTTTTGAACTAATTTTAAACAAATTGATGTTTACTTTAGATTTGACAAAATATATTAATTTGCATAATGAATGTATTCAGATTTTTTTGCAAATATGGAAACGGATGAGGAAGGGAACCAAATTCAGATCACCAAAAAGATTAGGCCCAGTAATAATTTATATGATACTTAAAGCAAAAGGATTTGATATCAAAATTTCATATTTTATTGAAAAGATTAATATAAATAAAAAAAAATTTACTGAAATTTTAAAACAAGCAGTGATATTTTATCCTACTTATTTTAAAAGAGATAGAAAGACCGTTATTATCAAAAAAATAAATGAAACAAGGGAAATTTTTGGATTTGACCGTGATTTTACTAATAAATATCAAGAGATTTTTAAAAAATTTTGGCCTATTATAAAAAATACAAAAGATGATGTAATCGCAGGAGTAATTTTTATTTTAACAATGATTGCATTGGGAATAAATTCCATCCCTTTTGTACACGTATGTAATAAAATAGGAATTAAAATGAGCACAGTAAATTATCAAGTAAAAAATAAAATTTTTAAAAGTCTTCATTTGCCTGGATTTATAAGTCTGAGAAAATCATCTAATGTTATAAAGGACTTAATAGATAAAATAATTAAAAAATAAATGAATATTGATTTTATTTTTTAAGAGCACGCAATCTTTTTTGAAAAACAATATGCTTCCTTAAAGGTTTAGTATGAGGAAAGATTGACTGTACCGCTTCTTCATTCTTATTCCAGATATGTGTTCCTTCAATATATTTTATTCCGTTGAATCCGGTAGTGATCTGTCCGATGTTATTTAATGCAGAGAATATTCCTTTACCTGTATAACCGGGTTTAACAAAAACCGTATCAACATTAACCCGTGTAATCGATTCTCCAAGCCATAGTTGATAAAGATCAGGAAGTGAAAAGATGGCTCCAACAATCTCTCCTATATAACGATTAATTGCTATCGGAGCCCATGTAACTACATTTTCTAGGTCACAAGATTCCCATGCTTCAATAAACTCTGGAATATCGGAATATTTCCTTGGGCTAAAATTGGGCGGCAATTTATAATGAGTTTTTGGTACGGCAGCATATTGTCTCATAACTTCATCAAACCTACCACTTCCACTATGATCAGGTAAAATGAAATTAAACGCGTTGGATGCCAATTCCATAATCTCTTCTTCTTTAGCAATTATATCTTTTAAAGGAAGAAATCTTAAACGAATATTATTATCTATTTTTTTTCCCTTTTTCCAAGTTTTTTCTGTCACATGAACACAAATATATTCAGCATCTCTTTTAAATCCCAACTTGTCTAAATAATCTGCGATATTAGTTGGATTGAAAGCAACACCATAAAATAACTTCTCATTAAATCCATCTACTTGAACTCCAATACCACCTAAACCTTTTGGATAATTAATTGGACCTCTAATTTTTCGAAATCCATGTTTTCTAGCAAAATTTTCACAAGCATTCATAAGTTTTTTGCATGTTTCTATGGAATCAGCCCGTAACCATCCAAAAGTAGGACACAACTTTCCATAACTTCGATAACTAGGATCAATTTGAGCAATGACAAATCCAACAATTTCAGAATTATCACAACAGATATAAACAGCTACTTTATAACTATTATCAAAAAATTTCTCAATTAGATATTTTAAAATTTCACTTACAACTCTTGATTTCAATCGTTTATCGGAAATTTCGAGGATAGATTCTAAAGCATATTTAATTTCTATTAAGTCATGGGTTTGATAAATCTTTTTTACTAATTCATATTCTAATACCATTTTTTTCACTTATGGGTTTAACAAAATTTATAAATTTATTTTAAAGGAAAGTTAAAACAGACATATTTAAATAAAAATTTCTAATTAAATAGAAATTAAATAATGAAATTTTAATATCATATTATCAAAAGCTTTTAATTCTTCAATAGTACTCATCTAAATATCATAATAATTGATCATAAAATGTATTCAAATTCTTAGATCTTATCTGTTTTTCTGTTTGATAAGTTATTATAATTCTTTTAATAATATGGTTTAATTTTTTCTTTAAATATCCTCATTTTATGAAGTTCCTATCAAATTTTAAAAGAATAAAAAGAGAGTATTGCTGATTTTTTTATGGCGTCAAGTAGTCTTATAATAAAAACTAAATTGATAACATCAGATTCTACAGAAAAATTTATTGAGAAATTTGCTAAAATTGGAGTTAATCCAGATATAACTGAAAATATGGAATTAAATTTCGAGATTGATAAAAATTTAGATAGATTAGATTGCTATTTGACCTTAGCTTCACCTGAAGATGCCTATGATATAACTGAAATTTATAAAGATTGTTATAACGGGACCTATCCTTATAAAGAGATGGAAAACCCCACAGAAGTTCAAAAGATGATATTTGATAAAGATTTTTATTGGATCTTATTCAGAACACCTAGAGGAAAGACTATAGGATGTTTTACTTATGTATTAAATAGAAAACAAAAGAGAGGTTATATGAGAGGTTTATTAGTAAAAAAGAAATATCAGAAAATTACAAATGTTAAGAAATTAATGATTGGGTCGATGATTGGAATGTGGGGTACATTCAGAAATAGTATTTATATATGGTACGCAGAATGTCGGACAGCCCATATAAAATCACAATATTTAGCAAATATCTGTGGTATAAAACCCTTAGCTTTTCTACCTAATAAAGATATTTTCTTTAATAAAATAGAATCAGATATCTTCCATACAATTTATTCAGAGAAGGTTTTATCTTCTTTACGGAAAAAAAATCCTGTTCTAATACCAGAGATAAATATGATATATTCATTTATTCAAAAACAATATAATCTTGAAGAAGCAATCTATTTAGAACCATTAGTTCAATATGATTTTGATTTAGATAGGAAGATTTATAATAGAAAAAGTGTAAAAATTTATGAAGAAATTGATAAATTTGGATATCATAAGGTTATAATTAAGATTTTAGGAACAGATTCCAATATCAACTTCTTATATACACCAACTGTTGAAAACATCGAAAAGATTAAGTATAATGTTAATAATGATATTGCATTGTTTGTCTTACTTAAAGAACTTAAACGATATGCTTCTGAAAAAAAAGTTCGTTATATTGAATGTTTTGTATCAGCCTATAAACCTAATCATCAAAGAATATTTTGTGATGTTGGATTTAAAATTAGAGGATATATTCCAAGTTGGAAAAGAGTTATCACACCATCAGGAGAATTATTTGAAGATCATATAATATTTAATCTAGAAAAAGGAAAATTAAATCCTAAACTACAATTAATTCCTGAAGCACAAAAAATAGTGGATATTGTTTACAGAAAATAGTTTTTAAATAAATATTTTAATAAAAAGAAGACAAGAGAAAAAAAAAAGAAAAGAAAACTATAAGGAAATTCCTTTTAATTTCATAGCATTCTCAATATTATCCCTTCGAGGATCATTTTTCCGTTTAAATCGAGCTAGTTCTATCAATTCATCTCTTGTCATACCTATTTGCTTAAAAAAACGGTCTACTTGTTGAGTATTGAACTCACCATTCGCTACGAGAGGTTCTAACCTGTTAAAAATCTCTAACCAATGCTCTCTGTCTCCTACTCCCTGTCGTATCAATTTTGCGATTTGTAATCTATACATATGGTGTCCAAATCGCATTATATCATACATACCTATAGCCCAGATAAGTATGCAATTAGTTTTTAGAGGATCAGCTTTACCTCTCCTTACGAGACCTGCTCTCTCAACCGTTGCAATGACTTCCTTCTCATTATACGGCCAGATATGAAGAGGAAATAACAATCGAGGTTTCTTTTTTGATCCAAATTCATTTGGATCCCACCACCATTTTCTATCCTCATTACTATAAAAATCAGATTTCCAATGTTCAGGTAACAAGGAATGATTTAATTTTTCTTTAGGAATTTCAAAGAAATATCTTGCATTCTCGTCTGGCGAAAGCCCAATAAAAACATAAGGGATTCCCCTACGTGCTGCTTCTCTTATCACAAGCGAGTCAATAAGATCAGTGCAATTATCACAGATTTTCTTCATCATAGGTAAATCGTTAGAATCATAGTTAATAATGTGCCAGCGATATAATTTAGTGAATACTTCTATTGGTGGTTTAATAAAAATATGCTCCACACCTAAGTTTTTAATCGTTTGTTTAATATTATTTAAAGCAACCTTATTCATATAACCTGAATTTACTGAAACTGCAAGAACGTTAAGTCCATATTTAACGGTAAGAATGTACAACAGATATGTAGAATCCTTTCCGCCAGAAAAACCAACCACACAGTCATATTCCCGATTTCTATGTTTGGCTTTTATTTTTTTTAGGATTCCATTCATTTCTTTACGTTTTTGCTCTTTTAATTCTTGTGATATTGGGACAACAAAATATTTATCTGGTTCTTTACAGTGATTGCAAATGCCATCACTTCCTATCTCTACGCTGATACATCCTTTATGATTAATACATTTTTTACAATAAAATGTATTTTCTTGTATTTCAATTTGCAAATTAAACATCTTTTTTAATAATTTTAGAAATTTAAGTGAAAGATAAAATAGACACTTTTAAATAAAAAAAAAAAGAAAATATTTTTCTTTAATAATAAAGAGTATATATTCCGTCTACAAATTGGAATTTTTTATTTAGAAAAAAATAAATAAGAAGATAAAATGAAAAAAAACTCTCATAGATTTATGAGTCTTGGAATCGGCTCTTTTTTATTAACAATTTTTAATTTTTTTCAAAATATTGGAGTTATTTATTTTTTTATGTTGCCAATTTATTTTGAAGCGGGAATAATAAATGATATCCTTGATTATAAATTGTTTATTAAACATAAAAGATATTTTTGGACACATTCTCCACTCTCTCCATTACTTATCGGATTAGCAATAATCTTAGGATTATTTGGAATTTTTATTAATCTTCCTTTTTCAATGTTTTTAACCGTTTCTATGTGGTTTATTTTTGAAATTCATATATTACTGGATGCATTAAATCCGACTGGCATCCCTTTACTATTTAATAATAAAAAAATATCCAATATACCTTATGACGACTTTAAATGGAATGCCATTTTTATCTTGATTGGAATTATCTTAACAGGAATGTCATTATTTAATAATTTGCTTATATATTATGGTTAGAAAGACCATATTAATAATAAGAAACAAGATATTTGTAAGTTTTTGTACAATAAAATCATTCTGTATAAAAATTCATTTAAAATTTCAATTAATTTCAAAAGTCAAAAAAGATAAAACGTTAAACTTAGTTAATCTTCAAAAATCTTCAAAATCTTTTATATAGATGTTTTTAAACAATAATGCAAATTTTATATCAAAAACCTTTAAAATATTTTAATTTGATTCTTATGACTTCTACAAAACTAAATAAATTGTATTTAATCCTTATTATGGTTTTTATAATTGCAATTTTAAATTTTATTAGTTTTTTAAGTTCTTTTGTTCTTGCTCAATCACCTCCAACCGGAATGGAATTTAATGTTGATCCTTTATTAACCATTTCAATTATTGCTAGAGAAATCGTGTTAATATTTTTAGGTTTTTTTTTACTAAATAAATGGTTTAAAGCAGAAAAACGATTTTTTACAGATTTACCATTTCTGATGGCACTTACTACTTTCATACTAATTGTTGCAAAAGCATACGATCTATACCTTTACAATCTCTTTGGAGACTACAATTTTGAAATCTATATCGCTACAGATCCAATTTTAATATGGTATGCTAAAATAAGATGGCTCGTAATACTGGCGAATACAGTTCCAATGGTGGGTTTATTATTATCTATATGGATGGCAGATTATGATAAAAAATATTTATATTTAACGCTTATTATATTCATTTCCTCTTGGACTATATACATTGTTGTAGTTCCTACTTTTGGACTTATAAAAGATATTCATGTTTTTTTGTTGTTACCAATTATTCTCTTATCTATTATTACATATCTATTTCTTTATAAATATAAAAGGCTACCTGAGATACATAGTTTAATAATATCTATTGCTTGGATAGCGTATTTAGTTTCATCAATTTTAAGACCTTTCCTCATGACAATTGGAGAACCCCCTTGGGGCCTTGTATGGGTTTCAGAATTAATGGATCTAATTATATGGTGTATAATGACTTTGGGTTTTGTAATAAAACCAAATTATTCAAAAACTGTAAAATAAATAAATAAATTAAGTCACTTTATCTTTTTTCTTTTAACGATTTACAATAACAATTGTAATTATAAATTTTATTCAAATAATTTCTTATTTTTTTCAACCCATTTGAATCCTATACCCCGTATTTCTCCTAAAGGACCTTCCACTCCCTTAGGATTTCCTGTTTTTGTAAATAATAATTTTGAATGATTTATTGTATAGAGAACATCATATGGAGTTTTAAACTTTTCAATTAAAATTTTCGCGAGTTTTGGACCTGTATCATAAAACCCCTCCAAAATAAATTTTTTCCTTTCTTCATTATTCATCTTTTTTGGGGCATACCGGGCAAAAATAGGGGCAGGGTTTTTAACTTGTTCTCGAATTGCGATTCTCTTTAAGCATGTCGCGGTTTCCGCTATATTTCTAGTAGGAATAATAGGGTATCCAAATTTTATTGCAATATAAATAAGAGCACCGTAGAGAGAATCAATTTTCATTTTTGGTCGTGTGAACATTTTTTCAAAATCCTCTAAAATCAAAATTGGCGATTCGAATGATTCCTTTAATCTCAATAATTGTTCAAAAAGCCGAGTATCATATAATGATTTTGCAAAATCGTCACCACGTTTTCTTTCAACAGCTACTTTTTCAGAGAGAATATAGTCGGCTATATCAAGAGTTTGATTAATAATATCACACCCTATATTATCAAGTATCTCTTTAATGATTTTTGGTTCTCTCTTATCTACAATAATATAGGGTCGATATTTAATTGAGGATTTCGATTTTTTCTTATATTGACTTTTAGAAATAATTATACACCCATTCTATAATTTACAGAAATATTATTATGATGAAAGTATAAAAATTAAAAGGAAAACTAAGGAAGATGTTTTTTTTCTAGAATTGAATCAATCTGATCTAATTTATTAAGGATCCATTTCTCAAACTTGTCTATATTATTAATACTTGGAATCTCTTTAATATCAGTACCTTTAAGGTTGAAATCAATAGAGGAATTAGAGTTATTTATTATCAGTGATTTTTTTTTTTCCTTAGTCGATAAGATCTTTATAAAAAGAGAGTTAATTTCTGGCTCAGATACGTTTAATATGCTTAAAATCTGTTTGAATTCTGTGTAATCCTCCTCGTTTGGGTTCATTTGACTAATATAACGAGAATGCCAATTATTTAAAAATTTTCGAGGTATACCATTTTTCCAATGATGTTCTCTTAAATATACAAAAAAATTTTTCGGAAATAATTGCTTAGTTGCTAGATTACTATCATCAAAATTTTTCTTGTAATCTTGCAATAAGGTCTTAAAAATCGAAAATATTTTTAAATTTATCTTTTGAATTTTTTGATATTGTTCTATTATTTTAGAACCAGTGTTTTTATTGGGTTGGTTTAGTTCTTTTGAAATAGAAATAGGAATAACAATATCATAATAATTTGAAACAAATTCTAAAATTTTTTTATGGTATTGAGGTTTAAGTTCACTCAGTAAGTAAATAATATCTTCAATTTTTCCGGTTTTATTAAATTCCAGATATATCCTATTGCCAAGATTTTTAATAGATTGAATCTCATCAGCTAAAAATTCTAATGAAGAAGATTTTTGTATTATCTCAGTTTCAAATGATAGATCAATGTTAGAAAAATCTTGATTTAGAAATGTTTTCGTTTTTTTATTATATACAACAAAATCGGAATTAGAAATTAGATTATCAGATACTTCTTCTTTTGTGTTAATTATACAATGAAAATTCTTTATCTTAATTAATTTTTCAATTTCTTCTCGATTAACATTTGTGATGATAAAAAATGTAGGATTATGATTATGAGTTGAAATTGAACCATATTCAATAATCTCACTTAAATTATATAATGCTGTTCCATCTAATTTTTCAATATTATAACTAACTAAAAAGCACTCAAGGGGAATTAAATGCTTTAAATCAATATATGGGTAAATAATTAGACTTTTTTGCTTAAAAAATAATAAATAAAAGAGTTCAGGAGATATAATGTCATATTCAGTATCCATATTAACAATATACCTTCAATTATTTTTTATAAAAAAATTGATGAATATTTTCATAACCAAATCTTTAAAAATTCTTACAACATTTTCACCCTCTAAAGCTACGGTTTCATAAACAATTGGTGTTCCATCTTCATTTTTATCTAAATTTGGAAGGCCTAAATGTTTTTTAAAATTTTTTAAAGAAATTGCATCTGGCAAATCTCGCTTATTTAACTGAATAACAATAGGTATATTATTTCTATTGACAAAACTTATTAGCTCTCGATAGCTCCGTTTATTTTGCTCTATTTTATCAGGACATGAATCTCCGACAAAAATAACTCCATCAGCACCATCGATAACATACTCTCGAGTTGATAAAAAACGCTCTTGACCGGTACAAGTGGTTATTTGAGTAATAATATTATATTTTTTTCCTTTAATTTGTAAATTAAATGTAAAAAATATGGAATCGTGCCAAAGTGTTCTGCCATCAGTAGTATCTATAGAATATCCATTAGAAATTTTTAAAAGACTGAATTTTTCCTTTAATCTTAGAAAATTTGTTGTTTTTCCTGATTCACCTGGGCCCCAATATACAATTTTAAATTGAATTATATACTCATCTTTATTAAAATCTGGAAGTTCTGATTTGCCTGAATCATGTTCAGATTTGATAATCACAGGTTATAGACCTCCTAATCATGAGATAATTCCGATTTTATCCGAAAATATTTGCTTCTTTAATTCTTTTATATGTTCTCTAAGTTCGCTTTCTGTCATTTTCAATGTGTTCTTAATATTTCCGCTTTTCTCAATCAATGCTTTTATCTTATTTGCAAATTTACTCATTTGTAAGATGATAATTCCGATATTTACTTCATTATCTGCTAAAATAACAATAAGAATATCTCTTTTACCCTTATCTCCAATATAGACATTACCGATAGACTTAACAAATAACTGCATGTTTTTATAAATTAAAGCACCGCGCTCAAGTTCCTCTGCCTCGAAAAAATCTTGACCTTGTTTTGCAACTCCATATAATGCTGTACCAATCGATGCAAGATCCCAATAATTTAATTTTTTATCAAATCTAGTATCAACTGCAATAATTTTTGCGTCCTGATCCACTGCTATTAAACCATAAATGTAACCATGTCGTGATAAAATCCCGTAATTATATCTAATTTCACCCAAAATTTCTGAAATTTTATTTTTATACAATAGTTTCGGTATTGCTTGCATTTTATATATCCTCTTTTTTTTAATATTAATCAGACAAAAAATGAAATGAGTATATTTAAACAAAAATTTTTAAAATGCTTAGAAATTAAAAGATTTTTCTAATCCAGTGTTTTTTTTGTTTTTAAATTCTCAATTTATAACATTTTATCGAAATGGGAGTAAAAATTAAAGATATTCTGACTATTCATCAAATTGAATTAAAGGATTTGGAAGGTAGCATAGTTGCAGTAGATGGACCAAATGTAGTCATGTCTTTATTAAGTTTTTCTTATAAAAAATCCAGTTATTTCAACTCAAAATATATGATAGATCGGACAAGAAGGATTATTTCTCATCTTTATGGACTGTTATATCGAATAAATTTTTATTATTCGAAAAAAATACTCCCAATTTTTTGCTTTGATGGTTGTGTACATCCCTATAAACGATTGATTACCAAAGATAAATTACATGACTTCCAATACATTAAACAAAAATACAAAGAAGCAATAGAAAATCATAATTACCAACTTGCTCAACAAATCGCTACTGGAAAAGAATTTTTGTGGATTAATACAATTCAAGAATCAAAAAAGATGTTGTCATATTTAGGAATTCCTTACGTGGAATCTCCTGCATCAGCGGAGTCACAATGTGCTTGTTTAGTCAAGGATAAAGTGGTAGATTTTACAATTAGTCAGGATTTTGATTGTTTAGTCTTCGGCAGCTTGGGACAAGTTAGAAATTTATCAAAATCGAGAGTAAGGAAAATAAATAATAGTTGGCAATATACAAAAGTAAAACCATCCATCATTAAATTAAAAGAGAATTTAAAAAAATGGGGCATTGATATATTTCAATTAGTCGATATCGCAATGCTTATTGGAACAGATTATAATAAAGGAATTATGGGAATAGGCCCCAAATTAGCGTTAAGGTTTATTAAAAAATTTGGCCATGTGGAATCAGTTATCAAAAATTGTGCGTCTAAATTTGATTTCTCAAAGTTAAATGAAAAAAAAATCGCGGAGATTAGAAAAATATTTCTATTTCCCGAAGTAATTAGCAAATATTCTAATTTTAACTGGAATTATCCCCAAATAAAGAAAATTATGGAATTTTTGTGTGAGGATCATACATTAAATTCAAAAAGAATTAAAAATAATATAATTAAATTTACTAATAATTACGAAAAATGCATATCTTTTTTTAAAAACAAGAAATTAATAACTTTAAAGCAGAGAAAACTATTTTCTTTTATCTAATATATATATATTAAATTCATGTAATTCTAATATCAATAAAATTGATTAACATTTTGAATAAAAAATTTATTGTGAATGAGTAACTTAAATGGGGTTTATTAATCCTTTAAAATAAAATAAAATTAAAAAATAATTGAATATTTGGATTATTAATCGTGAATGACAATATCTATACTTTAAAATTTTAATATCTATAAAATTAAATACATAAATTATTAATTTCAATTTAAGGAAAATAAAAATTTTTGACAAAACCAAGGTGTAACCAAAATTCGAGATGCAGTTTTTAAGATTTTTATTTGTGGGGAGGGTGGGGTAGGAAAGACTGCATTGACTTATCGTTATGTAACAGGTATTTTTAAAAGTGATTCATTAATGACAATAGGTCTTGATTTTCACTTAAAAAATATTAATTTTAATGGGAAAAAGATTTCTTTACAAATCTGGGATTTTGCAGGAGAGTCAAGATTCAGATTTCTTTTACCCGGTTATATAATTGGGGCTTCTGGAGGCATTTTTATGTATGATATAACAAGATATTCTAGTTTTACAAATTTAGATCAATGGCTTAAAGTAATAAGTCAAGGTTTAAAAGATGATTATAACAAAATTCCAATCTTGATGGTCGGAGGGAAGGCAGATCTTTCTCCAAAAAGAACTGTAAATAAAGAAGAAGCTATAGAGATGGCAAAATCTCGTGATTTTATTGGATACACTGAATGTTCTTCTAAATCTGGCGAAAATGTTGAATCAGTCTTCATTGCTTTAGCTCGTGTAATGATGGAAAATGCAAATTTGCTTTAGTTAAAAAATTATATACTCAAAAGGAAAGTCTAAACAATTATTTGGTAATATTTAACATCATTAGTTTTTAAATTTTGATCAATTTTTTTGTCTTTTAAAGCCAATTTTGTAAATTGTCTAATTTCTGAACTCTTAAAACCCTTATTTATAAAAAATAAATTAAAAATAGTTTGTGGAATAGTAGAGAAATTGCATTTTAATTTTTTCAGCTCAAATATAAATTTATTATATGAATTTTTATCATTTTCTTTATTCTTTTTTCTGAATTGCTGGAATTTGGATCTAGATTTATTAGATCCTGGTATGGTAAAACCAGATGTTAAAGATGCTAAATCAACATTTTTAAATCCATTTTTTATAGTAAATCCATCTTGTTTTTTTCTTACTAACAAATTTGCTTCTTTCAAATTATTAACAATTTCTCCAGTGATTTCTGAAATTTTGTGATTTTTTCCACAACGTGGGCATTTTTTTCCTTTTTGATTCACTCTACCGTAAGTATATTGACAGCATTTCTTACAAGGAAATACAATATACTTTCTTATTTGGGTCTTTTTTTCAATCATTTCTAAATTCTCTTTTTGAAAAATCCTCTCAATAATAGAAATAATTCATCTTTATTATCAATGGGAATAATTTGAATTTCATATTTTTGAGAAATTTTTAATAAGTTTCTTTTGACATACTTCTTCTCATTTTTAAAAATCTCGGTAAAATCAAGAAATTGGGCTATAATTATAATGATTTTAAAATTTTTCTTAAATTTTTCAATAAAATCTTTGAACTGATTACTTGCATTTTGTTGTATTAACTTTCTAGGTTTAAAAATGTGAATACCTATTTGATTCTGAATTTGAACATGATATTCATTAGAAGATACCTGAAATTTAATACCGGAGGCGGAGAAAAATTGTCGAATTCCAAAAAATAAAGGAATATTTTTACTTAAATTTACAATAGGAGAAAGATAATTATCTAAATTATCATTTTGCGATATTGTTATATGTTTATTTTTATTTTTTTGTTTAATAATTTCATGGATTTTTTTCGGGTTTTTTAATAATTCATGCATTTTTTTAAGTCTATTTAAAGAAATATGTAAATATATCTCTTCTGAAGTTCCTCTACAATAAAGGATAAATACTTTACCTTCACGAATTCTAGCTGTTCGCCCTTTACGCTGTATAAGTCTAATTTCTGAAGCAACAACATCATAAAATATAACAAGATCACATTCTGCAATATCAAGCCCCTCTTCTGCGACATTTGTAGAAATTAAAACATTATATTTTCCTTCTTTAAAATCATTAAGTATTTCTATCTGCTTTTTCTGAGAAAGTCCTTTATCTTGACTTGATTTAGTTGCTTGTCCCACAAATCTTTTTGGTCTTATTAAACTATTTTTTTTTAATTTAGAAGTGATAGTTGCTACTGAATCTCTTAGTTTTGAAAATATTAAAATTCTTGTATCAGGATTTACCTTCAGCTCCTTTAGGATTATTTGTTTACAAATATTAAATTTTGGATGGATTAATAGTAGTTCATCTAATTCATTATATTGCCGAAGTTCATTGAAGATTTTATTGATTTCATAATTATTCGCTAAACTTATTAACGCTTTAGAGGCATTTTTTTTTGAAGATTGATTTTTCATAGATTTTAAATAAGATAATAATGAATCAAGTCCTTGACTTTCAACTAAGCTTAACATATGAAACAGCCTAAGTATTTGTGCATTAACTGATAATGCTTTATAAGCACCTGTTTTACTTCCATCTCCATTAATTATTTGCAAAAGATCACTATTTAATTTTATTAAATCTTTCTTATAGATATTTTCCAATTGTTCTTTATTAGAATCGATAAATCCAAGAGAATTTAGATAATTTAATCTTTCTTGAATCATATTTTTGAAAGCAGAAAGAAAAATTCTCATTAAATCTGTCATATCAACACCAACTTTCCAAATTTTCATTGGTTTGATATATTCTTTGACATCTTTATCATCTCTTGTTCTAAGGAAAATATTTGAATCGGGAATATGCAAATTCTTGCAAAGAACTGAGATTTTTTCTTTGTTTGACCCTGGAGAGGCAGTAAGACCAAGTATAAGACCATCATTATTATGTTCAATATATTCATCAGCAATTTGACAATAAGCGTAGTCTCCTTGAGCTCTATGGGCTTCATCGAATATAACTAAACAAACATTCATTAAAGAATATCTATTATTTATGATGTCATTCCTTAATGTTTGAGGAGTATAAAATAAGACCTGGTTATCAATAAATTCATAGGTTCTTTTATTTGGTTCAATCTGTCCAGTCAAAATACTGAATTTTTCACCGGGAATATTTAAGAATTTCAAAAAATTTTCATGATGTTGGTTAATCAAAGGACGTGTTGGTGCTAAAACTACCACTTTGCTATTTGGTGGAGAATTCTCAAGAGTATGAGCTGCAATAATTATAGCTATTATCGTTTTCCCTAATCCAGTTGGAATCACAACTAAGGAATTATTACCAAAACATTTCTTAGCAATATTTACTTGATACTCTCTATGGTCAATTTTCTCGTTATTAAGAAAATTAAACTTCAATAGATTATTCCCTTCATTTTTTAAGGTCTTTGAATTGCTAATTTTACCTCACTCTTTACAAACTCAATTTATTATAAATCTTTTCTACTCTAGGAGCGATTTTTGAAAGCAATTGATTATATTTTTTAATTTTATCTTTTTGTGCTTCAACGCTTTTAATAACTCTTTTAATCTCTGTTTCAGTATATAATTCAATTAAATCTTTAATATCTTCTACTGAACTAACTCCATGCTCAATTATCAATTTCTTTAAGTCCTTTTGTTCAATTTGCCCGTTAGTTAATTTTAAAATGGTCTCTTTTAATATTGCTAAATATTGAGTGTCAAAAATAATATCTCTTATGGATTCTAAGATGAAATCTAAAGTATTTAATTTAGTTTTTGTTTTATCTGGTGATATATTTTCAACATTTCTTATTGTTTCTTCCATAATAAAATATCTCTCTGCAAAAATTCAAGGAGTTTTAATTTGAATTTATATAAAATGATATAACATTTTTGATGAAATGAAAAATATATCCAATTCCCAAAGATGCAATTATTATTAATATTATCGAAGTTATTTGTGCCATACTTCCTGTTCAAAATAAAAATATTTAAAGAAAAAATTTATCAAAGAGCGTCAACACATATGCTTTTTATTTATATATCTTCGCTCTATAATTTTGCAAATAATAAAATAAATTAAATAATTTAATTTTGAGAATAGATATGAAGAAAACCAAAAAAAGTCAAATAAAACGAATAAAAAATTTGTTAGAAATTGTAAACTTATACCTTAATAAAAACCAAATCATCGAATCAAACTGGTTATTAGATAAATTGGAAGATTTTGTTAGTAAACATGAAATTTTTGAATTAAAATTAGATATTTCATTGTTTCGGGCTATGATTAAATCAAAACAGTACGAAAATAAAGTATTAGAATCTCAGAAATTATTTGGTGCAGGAATTACTTGAACAAATTGCGTTGAAATAATAAACTCTTTTTTTATATTATTATCTGCATTTCTTAACCGAGTTAGAATATTTTAAAAGAGTTTCAGAAAATTTTAGCATATATCTACCAGGATCTAGAAATTTAAAATGCCACATTTTTTGGAACATTAATTGGGCTGATCTTTGAGCAATTTGATTATCCCATGGCAACCCTAGATTTATACAATGTTCCTTTTGAATACTGAAGCAGCCTTCTACTACTCTTTTTAAGGTTTCCCAAAATTCTTCTGCACGATCTTCTTCTTCTATATAATGAGCATAATACCTTTTAAAAATTTGGTATTCAAACTCATCCCATTTTGGTTGCTTCCACTTAAATATATTGATGAAATTTTCATCCAAAAATAAGTTTATGGAAATAAATTTTCTGTTTGCTTTCGATTTTGCTTCCATTTTTATAAAATTATTTTGTAATTTTGGGATTAAGTTATCGTCAGTTTAGAAAGAAACTATTTAAATAAAAAAAGACTCCCGGCTTAATGATTTATTATTTACAATATATTTTGATAGATCCTCCATTTTAACTCGGTTATTAACCAGAAAATAAAATGAATTTATATTAAAAATAGAAATTAAAAAAAAGGGAAGTTATTTAAATTATGTTGATTCAAATCTATATTCTTTATCATTGTGGATATAAGATATCTCGAAGTAAATTATTGTGTTAAATATAGAAAACGTTCTAAGTAATAAACCCATACTTGACCAATGTTCGTACTTAAAACGAAATCATTAGCATGTCCTGCGAATGGGAATATTAAAAGACAGCATTGAACCCCTTTCGACTCCATCTCTGATTCTAAAGTTTCAACCCCTGTGATCGATACTTGACCATCACTAGTTCCTTGAAAGAAAAGTGCAGGTGGGTCTTGGGGGTCAGCAAGCTTTGTAAGGTCGTAAGCATCGTACATCTCGGGATTTGTAGTTTTATTTTCTTTTAAGAATATTTCTGGAGCTGCTGAAGGAGAATATAGAGGAATTATCCCCTTCACATTCAAGTTAGGACTAAACGTACCATTATGATATTCTTCATTACATCCTAATCCCATTACACCTGCAAGATGTGCTCCAGCTGATCGACCCATAAAATAAACGGAATCCAAATTTGCCCCATATGTCATAGAAAAGTTAGTCTCAAGTAGATTCGTGAAGATACCTATATGTCGAATCTGATCTTCTATAGTGAAATTACCCATCACATGCTCGGGTGTATCGGGAGCCTGAGCATAATAATGGAAACCCTCGATCAATCCGTACTCAATGTCAAATACAACATAACCTTGACTTGCCAAATATTTACTAGTTGAAATCATATTCCAAGTACCTTTTCCCCCAGAAACCCAAGCACCTGGGTGTAGATTGATAATGACACTCCCATTACCAGGCAATTGTGAGGATGATTGAGCAGACATATATACATCAAAGAACAGTGTGATATTTTCACCTTCATAAAATAGAACATCTTTTTCTACATGAATTGGTTTTTCGGGAATTGTTAGAATATGCGCAGGCAGAATATAAGGTGTCTGGAGGAAATGTTGTTTAACATCTTCAGGGATGGTACTTTCCCAATTAGGCCCAAAAACCTCATCGAATTCAGCATTGGCGTGCAATATTGTGAAGGGGGTGGCTAGTAAGGAAATAGAATTCAATCCAGCAATTGTAAAACCAATAATAGCGAGAGCATAATATTGTTTTGGATGACGAATTCTTTTGGAAGAAAAGAGTTTCAACAATAAAATTGTGGCTGAAACACAAAGACCAACCATCAAAGTCGCACTTTGCGCGACAAATTCCTCTAGTAATATCATAACACCCCGTAATTGCCTACCTCCGACAAATAGTAAATATATCCACAAGCAACCCCAAACTAAGATTGTGATGCAAAAAATTACCAATAACAGCTTGAAAATCTTGAGTTTATTCAAAGTTCCATGCCTCCGGAATATCTAATTTTTTTATATTCAAATAAGCCAAGATGCTACCAAAAAGAAAAAAGCCAAAAAAGCTAATAAATATCAATGGATATTGAACTAAAGGCGATGTCCAATCTGCATTCAAAAGAAAGAGTCCACCTACCATGCAAAACACCCCAAATATCTGGAAACAAACAAAACCATAACCAAGTCGATTAAGAATTTTTCCAGTTGCATTGTTTTTTGCGAGTTTGAAATCATCTAATAAAATTAAACCGATGTCAAGAAACCATGAGATGACTAAGATAATACTAAATAAAAATCCAAATATTAAATCAGGTCCAATCACGAAATAGAGAATTCCCATCACAATAGAAGTAAGATTTAATCCAAGCGTAATTAAGAAATAATAATTCATCTGATTTTTTTTAATTCTCATTACTTCTCACTTTAATAATTTTTTTTTTAGATTTTTTAAAATGAAATTTTCTTTTCGATTATTACTCTCTTTTTGTATTTAAAATAATATGCTTAATGATTTTATTTCAATTTTTTAAAATGTAATTAGATCATCACATAACTGAAACTCCTGCTAAAATAATTAATAATTTATAATAGCAATTTATAAATAATCAAAAATAGAAGGAAAAAATGGTATATAGTTTTGAAAACTATACCTTTATTGAATCCAAATAAAATAAAAAAGGTGGTAAAAAAAATGATATTTATTTCATATTGGGAGTTAAATCCAGATTTTGATCCATCAGAATTATCTGAAATTGCGCAAACAATCCTTAGCAAGAAACTCTATCCAGTTGAAGGCACAAAGACAATTGCTTGGTATATCAGCACCTCTGATTTTTGGGGCATATCAATAACAGAAGCGGATACCGAAGAACAAATGGCACAAGGCACATCAGTATGGAGAATCGCCAAACCGGGTGTTTTTAAATTCATAAAAACTACGCCTGCTATGGAATTGACTAAAATGCTTCCAATTATTATGAAACTTGGTAAAAAATTAAAAGGATAAGAAAAATCTTAAAAATAAAAATTCAATTAATCTCTTTTTTTTTTAACTCTGTAGCCGTAATTGACGTTTAGGAGTAGTAGTAAAAATAGATCATCTAATCCATGCCCCCTATCAAAATTTTTTGTGTAAAATCATAAAGCATTTCATAACGATTTTTTGCAGTATTTTCTAACTCTCCACTTTTAATTTCAATAATATTAATCTTTTTGAGAATATCTGAATTTAGGAAAATAATAAAAAATGTCTTGGAAAAATATTAACACAAAAGAGATAATTATCAAACTCGGGAATAAGAATGAGGCTACCAATACCCCACACTACAATAATATAACAATAAAGTAAATATTATAAATATACCAATGATAAAACCACTTTTTTAAAAAAATAAAAAATTTATTCACATCTTTGAAGACAGGACGTTCATTCCAAATGTTAATGTCAGTAATGGCTCCAAATCTATTTAAATCTTCTTTCTCCGAAGGTTTTAGGTCTTTTATGATATATTTTGGTGATTTGCTCATTTTTTTCCTCTAATAAAAAATTTAATAAAGATATAAAAGCAAATAAAACTAATTAAACCGGTAAATGTTGCGCTAGGATATAATGATACAGCCAGTATAGGCACCAGGATAATCTCCATAAATATAAAACTCAAAAATATCGCTGAAATAATACCAAAAGATAATATAAGATATCCTGGCATCCATAATGTGTAGATTTTATATTCTAAATTATCAGATAAGGTTCCAATGATCTCTATTTGGTGAGATTTTTTCTTTAAAGTCTCTATATTTTTTTGGATAGAATCTAAGGTTGCTAATTTTCTGAAACTTTTATCAAAAGCTAGTTTACCTTTCTCATAATCTCTCTTAATTTTATCAATATCATTTTGAATACGATTGGAGATCATTTCTTGTAATGCATCTTCCATGTTAGTATTATCATAATTCTTATTTTTTTTTCCAAAGACTAAATTGTACCCCTTTAGTGTTTGAAAATTAGCGTATTTACTTGTCTTATAACTTTCAATACCTTGAAAAACATTAGGAACCCTAATTCCTTTAAGTTCATAATATTCTTCAACTAATTCTTTTATATCATACTGATCTAGTTTTAGGTTTTCAGAAGAATTACTAACTTTATCATATAAAGTATGAAAATTAATTAATTTCTGAATATGTTCTCCAAATAAAACAATATTAATATTATTTAAGAGGAATTGATCGATTATTATCATATAATCATAAATTTTTTCGTTGAATTTAGGAGTTCTAATATTTAATTTTATACCGATTTTTATGATCGCATTATAAATCAAATCTAAATAGATTTTAAATAGGTCATTGTAATTTTGATTCTCGATTAATATTTTAGTAGCTTCTAATAATTTTGACACCTATGATTCACTCTCCAAGCGTATATTATCCAGATTAAATTTTTCTTTTTGTAGTTTTCCGTTAGAAGATCGATTGAATGTCGTATCTTTCTTTATCCTCTCTTTCATTATTATTTTATCAAAATCTATTTTTTTAGTACTTTCTTCAATTACTTTATCAATTTCAACCTTATTCTCCTTTAATTTGAATTTTCGAGGGATCTGTAAAACTATAGCAGAAAAAGGAAACATAAAAATAAAAGAAATTATATGTAAGATACATCCAGGACCAAGCCAATAATAATATAAAGTTTCAGAATTTTCAGAAATAATATAAAGTTTTAAAAATGGAAAATAGAAATTAGCCTGAAATAAATTAAATAAAAATAATGCTAATATGATAAGGTTAAATCCAAGATTTGCGGGAAATATATAATTTAAAGTCTTTACCTTATTATAAAAATCTTTCTTGCTGAAGAAAAGCGGATGCTCGAGTGAAATATAAAAAAATGAAATTGCTGAAAAAACAAAAATAAACACATAAAGCGAAAGGACTACCACATCAATCTCAACTATCCCAGGACAACCCTTAGAATTATTTGTAAGGCAATTCCATCCTATGACTATGTTATATCCCCAAATTGTAGTTTCATTGATGATATAAGCGTAATAATACCACTCAGAGAAAAAAGATGCAATAACTAACACTATCCCTATAATATACAAAATTTTAAAGCATCTTACAATCTTCTCACTATTCTCAATCATTTTAATCATCCTTTAAGAAATCTTTAAATATATTTTCTGGTGGGGCTCCTCCCGTATAGCCGATGCTTCTTTCAAATACAGTATTCTCTTCAAATTTTTGAACATTTTCTTCATGAAAATTATTAATTTCTTTATAGTCTTCAGTCAATTTAGTATTCTTCTGAATTATTTCGATAATATTATATACTATATTTACAATTTGAGTAAAAGAAATCTGATTTATGTGCCCCTTCAGTTCCCGAATTTTCTCTATTCTTTTTATTGCTTCTATAGACTTATTTTCAAATAGGATATTACATTCAGCGCATATTATATCTAGTAGGGAAGAGATATTATGGATCTCATCGGCTGATTTATTCAAACGATGTCCTATAAAATCTCTTATTTTCAACACAAGAATTGATCGAAGAATACAATATGCTTTGTAGAAACTATGTTTTTGCTTAAAATAATTAAAAAACTGCTTTAGTTTGTTTAAATTCTCATTTGTTATGGCGATATTTACTAAGTTTGTTTCAAATAATTCAACAAATTCCGAAAAAGTGTGAGGATTTTCAATCTTTTTTAATAAATCATTGGGAATTGGACGCTTATTATATATTTCATATAGGAATTGCTCTCTTTCATGAGGATTAATTTGATTTAAGGCTATAGATAAATTTTGCCTATCAAAATCCGGATGATCGAACCCGAATGGGCTATTGTAGTTCTGAATAATCTCATATTGGTTTTTTTTATATATGTATATGAAGATACCTGTTAGAAGTATTATTCCCATTATAAACGGAATTAGCAAAACTTGAAAAACACTGACAAAAATTTTATCATTTACAAACAATGAAATTAAGTCAGAAACCCCAAACACTCCTAATAAAATGCTTATTAACCTTAAAGCATTGCTTAATTTTATCTTATTATCAATAAATAAGTTAATTGGCTGCTTCTTGATACAAATTTTTTCAATGGAACTTCTTTTCTGTTCCAAGTAACTTAGTAAGTCAGTTAAATCGTTGATATTAACAATATATAAATCAGAAGATTGTTGAAATGCATATGGAATATTCCTCTCCAAAAAACCAATTTTATTTTGGGATATGATAATTGGCTGAATTATAAAATTGTATTGCATACGCCCTCTATAATAAAAATAACCTTTACTTGATATTCGAGTTTTTTCTAAGGAAATATCATCATTAATATAAGAAATGAAATTTTTAACGATTGGTCCCTCATCTTCGAGATCATTTGATAAAATCTGAACAACATCATTTAAATCTTCTTTTATTGACTTTACAAGATTTTTACGCTCAATCGGAGATAAATTTGTATTATTGCTATTATAATCAATCTTTTTTTCTGAGATAAGTAATAAACCATATAGTTTAGCAAGTTTTAGTGGCAAAATATGGCATATATCTAAAAATTCATTAATATGCTGTGTTTTAATTGCTAAAAAATCAATCTTATTATATAATTCTTGAAAATCAATATTATCATTAGGAAAAATTTGGTAATTATTAGCAATTAACGTTTTTCTTAACTGTGCTAATAACATTTTGACCGATTTTTTATCTAAAATTTCACTCTCCATGCTATTTTCTTCAATTTCAGGTGTATCTGAAATCACCATAATTTGATCTAACCCATTTATTTTGTTAGGTTTATCGAGTGAATCTATGCTATCCTCCTCCACTTCATTATCCTCTAATAATATTATTTCTGATTGAGCTAATTCAACTTGATCCATTACCTTAGATTCAACCTCAGTTATGGGATTCATTTCTCCTTCAGTATCATGATTCTGTAAAGGAATTTGATCATTTGTACCAAAATTGATTTCCTCAAATTCTGCATTAATCTCTTTAAATTCATCTGAATATGGCTTTTGCTCAGTTTTACTTGATTTTTTGTTCAAAGAGATTGATAAATTCTCATTTAATATCTTTTTAGTTAATTTACTAATTTTCTCTTTTACTTCATTTATTTCATTTATGTCTATGCCTTTATTTCCTAATTTATATAAAAAATTCATTGAATCTCTTATTTTCTTATAAAGATTTACTGATTTCTTAAAATCCTTTCTCTTCTCCTCATTTTTTGCCTCTTCTAACAATTTCTTAATTCGTTTCTCATGATAATTTGTTTTAATCATTAATTGATGTTCAGCGAATTTTTTTACCTCAGAATCTAATGATTTCTCTGGCAATATTTCTTTTTTCTCGTTTAAATTATTGATTGCCATCTCAATATGAACAATAGCCGACTCAAGACTTTCTAGAGTTCCTTCTTTCTCCAATTTCTCTGCTTCATTATAATGATATTTATAATCTGCTCTGTCTATAGTTTCTAATGTCGTATCACTTTGATATAAGTAATTGTCCATAATATCCAATAGATGTTCAAATAAGTATATTTAAATAAAAAAAAACGCCAAAGTTTTTTTTATATTGGTGAAAACACTTAAATAGAAGAAGACTTAACTTTTTGATTCAAATTCCTTATGAAAATTTTATTTGGTGTATAAAAATCTCTTTGAAATTCGATTTCATAAGGCTCAATATCTCTAATATGTATTTTTTCTCGTAGATCACGATATGAAACAAACCCTTCTAAAGTATCAAAAATATAATCTATTCCAGGAATTAACCTGAAATAAACTGAGATATTCGTTTTTGGATTCAAATTTGGAATTCTATGAATTTGTTTTGGCTCTAATTTCATATCTATGGGAATTTTGTGTAAGAAAAATTTGAGATTATAAATATTAAATTCTGAGTTATTCTCTAATTTAATCCCAAAATATAAAATACTATGATCCCGTTCTGTTTTCCATATTCCCGAGCATGAAATTTTTATGTCATCTGGATCAAATAACTCTGATTCCATATTAGTAGAAGTATAAAATCAAACTATTTAAATAAAAGAAGTGAGAAAAAAAAGTATTAAATGGTTTTAATTGTAATATTTGTAATTAATTTATGATTTTTTCTTTATAAATTGCAATTTTAGCAATATTTAACTGATTTAAAAAAGGTTCAATCCAGATTAATTAAAGAACCTCTTAAGAAAAAATGACAACCACTAATTTTGAAAAATCACCGGAGGAAATAATCTCAGAACTTAATCAATATATAGATGATGAAAGAATAGTTAGAATCTTATTAAAAAATAACATTTATAATTTACGAGATATCCAAAAAGAAGCTATTATTAAGGGACTCTATTTTAATAAATCTTTTTTAGTTGTTGCACCTTCCGGTAGCGGAAAAACATTGATTGGCGAACTATGTATTGTTAATAATATTTTCAAAAACTATGGAAAGGCAGTTTATTTAGTTCCCTTTAAGGCATTGGCTTCAGAAAAATTTCTTTATTTCAGAAGAAATTATGGAAAATACGGAATAAAAACAGAATTATCAATCGGGGATATTGTCATTGACGACAAGGAACTTCAGAAAGCCGATATAATTATAACTACATATGAGAAGATGGATTCGATATTAAGAAATTATAAAGAAGAAAAATGGATTAATGAAATTACTACAATTATTATAGATGAAATACATTGTGTTGGAGAGAGAGAGAGAGGTCCGAGGTTAGAATCATTAATTGTTAGATTGAATGAATTTTTGATTAATCCTCAAATTATTGCTTTATCTGCCACAGTAGCAAATCCTGAATTTTTTTGCAACTGGCTATCGTCACTTGGGCAAGAATTTATCTTAATAATTTCTAATGAAAGACCGGTTCCATTAAAATATAATATTAAAGTGTCACAAAATAAAGATTCAACCATTAAACACTATGTAAATGAAATTTTAAAGAAAAAAGGCCAAATAATAATATTCGTAAATAAAAGAAAGGAAGCGCAAAAGCTTGCTCTATACCTGAAAAATTTTATAAAGAAAAAGTTAGATCCTCAAGAACTATCAATTTGTAAAAGACTATCCCGGCAATTAGAAAACATCAAGGGAGGAATTACCGAATTAAAGAGCTACATAAAAGGAGGTGTGGTTTTCCATCATGCAGGGCTTCTCTCAAAAGAGCGACAAATAATCGAAGAATATTTCAATAAGAGAATTTTAAAAGTAATTTGTTCCACAACAACTCTCTCGGCAGGAATAAACACACCAGCTCGCATGGTAATTATTAAAGACTTTAAAAGGTATCAAACAAGTGTAGATAATATTACTGATTTTTCTAAATTTTATGAAGATTTTAGCAATGGATTTACTTATTTTGAGCCTTTTTCAAGAAATCAAATTTTCCAGATGTTAGGTCGAGCAGGCCGACCTGGTTTAGATCTTAAAGGTTACGGAATAATACTTGTAAAAAATATTGAAGAAAAAATATGGGTGGAGGATCACTATTTTCAAATTGGAGAGGATGGGAAGCGATTGGTTCCTATATATAATCCCATTCAATCAGCCATAAATTCAACTGAAACTTTAAGAGAACAAGTATTATTAAGGGTTTTTGAGCAAGAATCCATTTCATTTAATGAACTAAAAAACTTTTTTGAAAAAACATATTACTGGAATTGCATAAAGGATAAAATAATTCCCATAGATCAATTCCTACGAATTAAAGAGATAACACCAGAAAATATATTGAAATTGCATTCAAATCCAGAGATATTAGAAAAAATCAAAAATTCCAACTTTCAGACAAAAATTACAAATATTTCAAAGGATTCAATAGATGGAATTGTCAAAACTGATTTTGGAGTCTTTCATGTAAGATTTAATATAGATAATGGAATTACCTGTAGTTGCAATTTTAATAATAGAGTTGGAGAAGATCTACTAGGACAAAATTCTTGTAGCTTTATTTTTTGCAATCACGTAAGTAGTTTTCTTTTATCTTTGGTTTCTCATACCGATGTAAGAATAACAAAATATGTAAATGATATAATTCCCAAAAGCGTGAGGGGAGAATATATTTTAGATTATTTAATTGAGAAAGGTCTTTTATTAAAAGAAAGAAATAGATTAATTTGCTCGAATTTTGGAAAATTAATAATTAAATTATATCTATATCCTTCAAGCGGTGTAAAAATTAGAAAAATGTTAGAAAATGGTGAGATCAATAATTTTAAAAGTTTAATTAAGTGTTCTTTTGTTGTTTTAAAATCTGAATCGAGAATTAGAGATATGAAGTTGATGAAACCACTCATTTGGTGGGCAGATGAAGAACCTTTACACAATATTTTAGATGAATTTAAAATTTATGCTGGGGACTTATTTTCGATTAAAGAAAACATTATCAGAATTATCAAATTTATTGGAATAATTGCATCATTTATCGACGACGATAAGACGGCAAACTTATGCGAAACGCTATCTATACGGCTAACTCATGGAATTCGTGAAGAATTATTTGATTTAGTTTTAAGGTTGAGGAATGTAGGAAGAGTCAGGGGTCGCATTTTGTATAATGCTGGATATCATATAGCATCAAAAATTCTTTCTGAAAACCCTCATATGTTGCAGCATAAAACAGGTATAAACTTGACAATCTGTAAATCAATAATACAATCAACAAAATCAAGAAAAACTAAAAGTAAAATAAAACAATTTGAGGGGTTTAATGCATTAGCATGATATAAAAGGAAAAATCATCAGATTTTTTAAATTCAATAAAAAAAAATTGGAATTAATAATGAGTTACAGAAAAATTAATTAATAGAAAATAACAAAATTAAATTAACCATATTGGATAAAAAAATTCTTGAGTTCATTTACAGATGAATTCTAAATTAGAAAACATGTTGTTGGAAGCGGAATTCAGATATAGTGAGAATAACATCGAAGAAGCATACAAACTTCTGAAAAACATATTTGAAATTGATAGTGATTACAGTACTGCTTATGGTTTTATGGCAAAGGTTCTCTATAAGTTAAAAAAATTTGAAGAAAGTGAAGATTTTCTCAATAAAGCAATACTGAACGATCCTGAAGATTTTGAATCACTATACATTTTAGGAAAAATAAAATATAGGCAGGAAAAATATAATGCAGCAAAAGAATTTTTCATTGCTTCTAAAAAAATTAATCAATTTTTTGACGAAAATTATTTTTATTTGGGATTGACCGAAGAAATTGCAGGGAACAAAATAGAAGCACAAAAACTATTCATTGAAAGCTTTAAAATAAGTAATGGGGCTAATTTTAAAGCATTACAGAAAATTAAAAATAAGAAAGATAGTTTAAAGATTATCGAAAAAACAATGTTTAATAATGAAGGACTTGTTCCTGATAAAGTTTGGATTAATTTAGGTTACATTTTAACTGATGATGTCGATTTTTTTAGTAAGTTTTTAAATTGGATAAGTAATACTCCTCTTTCTGATATTTCGCGCAACCTTATATTTCAAAATTTTAATTTAAATGAAAATGATTACGATGAATTTTTGGATCTTTTTCTTCAATATTATGATTTTTCTGATGAAATTACCCCAAAATTAAATAAATTATTAAATTTAGAATAAATTTTTATAAAGCATATCAAATAACGCTTCCTAATAGATAGAAGCTAATATTTTTAGATAAAAATTAATTTTTAGTTTTTTATACATAAATAATTTTTTAATAATTTAAGAACTTTTAACACAATAAACTTATTAATTTTTAAAAATAATTGCAGTATCTTTTAATATTTTTATCAGAGACGTCTTTTAAACAATTTAATGGATCTTAGATTATTGATGAAGAATACTAGATCTTAGATTGTTCCTTAAGAATTCAATTTTATTCCATTTTATTCCATTTAAAATATAATAGAATTGATTTTCAGATGGTAATCGTAATCTTTAAAATTAAAACTGCTACTCTATCATATTCAGTAATAATTAAATTTCGGATCTATAAAGAATGATTTTTAATAAAAACCTTCAAATATTTGATTTACCAGAAAAAACAATTGATTTTTTCTGTGACGGCTGTAGATCAGACGAGATTATCGAGTCTGATGGTGGTTATGTTTGTAAAAATTGTGGATTAACATTAGATTTACCGATCTTTCAATATAACTCTCCCTATAATCAAGATTCAATTCAAGTTTATTCTAATGAACTTAAGAAAACAACAAAATTGGGGACTAATTTAGAAAGGAGAGCAAATTCACGCTCTGTTGAGTTAGAGCGAATGTCTAAGATGCAAAGGATTTCTAATGAATATAGCAATTTAGTACTTCAAATAGCTGATTCAGAATTTAATCGTATCATAACTGCCCTTCATCTTCCTAATTCGTTAAAAATTGATTGTCTCTTCGTTTTTAAGAATATTTGGAAAAATTTAAAAAAAGGAACTAAAGGAAGATCTGCCGAGAAGTTAGTCCCCGTTATTCTCTTTATGGTTTCAAAAGTAAAAGCAATCAATTTCGATTTTATAAAATTTAAAAACATTTTAAACGTAAGTAAAAGCGATTTTAAAGCGATTTTAATGGAAGCATCTCGCTATTATCCAGCTTACGCTAAGAGAGATAGAAAACAATTGATCCTTAAAAAAATATATGAAATTTGTTTATCCTTTAATTTTAACAATGATTTCACAAAAATTGCAAATATTATACTACTGAGATTTTGGCCATTTATCAAAAATACAAAAGATGATGTGATTGCAGGTGTGGTGACCACCTTAACAATGATTGCTAAAGACATTAATTCCGTTTCGATCTCAAGTATTTGTGATAAGATTGGAATTAAAATGAGCACAATTAATTACCAAGTTAAAAATCATATTTTCAGTAAAAAGAAAATTTCAGGATTTAGAAGTTTAGTAAATTCATCAAATTTGATAAAAGAAGTAATCGAAGGTGTTGTGTTTGATACACAAATAGTTTTACCTGAAATTAATCAAGATCTCTCAGTTGGGAAAGAAATTGATGAATCTGATAAAAGTGAAATTGTTATTATAGATCTAAAAAATGAAAACGAACATCATTTTAATGTAAGTTTGAATGATTTTCGAGAGATAATACCTCATAATTTACATTCTGGATCACTTCAATTTACCATAAATACTTATCCACTTAATCTTTTAGAGAACTATACAAATATAATAAATAGGAGCGATTTTCAAATTTTAAAATTAAATAAAAGGCATCCGAAAAAGGGCCCTCCTATATAAGTTTTAATTACTTCCTTTTTTTCTCTCCTTTTAATAAATTTTTTTTAAAGTTCCTCCACGCTCTAAAAAACGTGTGAAAGGTTTAAAATAAACTGATAATCAAATAAACGATTAATAATAAACCAAAACAGATAAATACGGGAAATGCCACATATTTGAAAGCTTTTTTATAGTCAGTTTTGAAGTATTGAATGCTATATGCAAGGCATGGATGAAGTGGGGTCATTAAATAGCCTAAAAATGTAGCAAAATATAGAAATACAAAATCAAGTAGGGGCATAATTGTTAAAATGTTTTGGATTAAATAAATCGGAATTAAAATAGAAATTGGTAATAGAACGCGCCCTAAAGCAAATCCAAGGAAAAATCCGATGCAAATTAATAATATAAACGGTAGTTCTAATGCTCCAATATCTTCAGGCACCCCTGATTTTATAAATATCTCTAAAAATAAGAACATTGCAAAAATTAAAAGTGGAAATCGCCAAATTTTCATTTTTTTGGCAATACTTCTTATAGATGAGAATGGCATTTCTGCAAATTTTAAAGCAACCCAAATACTCAGACATAATCCAATAAGTAGAAAAATCTCTGGAATGGAAAGATTTAGAAATGTTCTACCAAAAAAATCAATAATTGGGGCTATTACAATAGGAATAAGATTAATGAAAACTCTTTTCAGATCGCGAGTATTTATCTCTTCCGTTTTTTCAACTTGCTGGAGTAATGTGAAATATCCAATAATTATCATAACGATGAATGGAATAATCATAGCTACAATGATAATATACAATGAAATTCCAGATAAAACACTAGCTACAAGTAAAGTTGATGATAAAGGATATATTAAAATTAATGCATGCCGATACCATACATTGATACCAACCTTACGATTAGCATTAAGATTTGGATCTATTTGATCTACTATTGGGGCGGACATTAAGGCACCACCTGCTACTGGTAGCAGCCCAAAAAGCCCAGGGGAAACCATTAAGGCTGTTTTCTTAGAAACATTCATTTTTTGAACCAATTCAAGCATTAAGCCTGACTCTTCCATTATCCCACCAAGAATAGGAATGAGAGTTACACAAAGTGCTAATAGGATAATTGAAGGATCTATAAAAACTGTAATAATTGAGTTTAGTATATCTACTTGAGTTAATAATCCAAATAATAGTGCCCCAATAAATAAAACGATGCCTAACTCTTTTTTAGAAAAAATAATAATTAATGCAATTATCAGAAGAAAGCTTAGCCAAGGTGGTATCGGTGGTATCACAATAAAAAAAATATTTATTCACTTAAAAATCGTTTCAAATATATAATTTATTTTGTTTGAATAAAAAACAAGACAATTTCGTAAAAGAAATAACATAATTTATAAATAATTATGATTAAAATATTTATAATCGAAATCTTTTTTAAGAGGTTTGTTAAATAATGAGTGCTGGAAAATTTTTTTGTATATTGGCTGGAATTTTAACGATAGTTGCAACATACGTTCTATCTTTATTTTCATTTGAATTTTTTTTTGTAACCGTGTATGTATGGGGAATAAGTTCAATTAAAAAAATCCCAGAGATGTTTACGAATCCAGATGCATATGCCACTTTATTAAGTTTACCGACTTATGCAATTTATATTTTTGCAGTCGTTATTATTTTTTTCTTGATTTCAGGGATCTTTCAGTTAATTGGTGTAAAAAGTCGCGTATTAGTGATTCTAGGCTCAATCTTACCAATTTTAATAGGTATATATATTTTATTATTTGGTTTTGGGGTTCTTCCTACGGAATTGAATGCATATTCATTTGTGTTTTGGGATAGCGAGCCATTAATAGAAGGAATAATTCCGCTTAAAATATTAGAACTCAACACAGTGGATATTGGGACATACGTATTAATTGGAGGAGGCTTTTTAGGTCTTATTGGAGGTTTTGCAGGCAGAGATTAATAACATTTAATTTTTTTTTTATTATATTATTTTTTCTCGATATTTCTTTAATTAAGACTTCCAATAATTAAAAAAAAAAGGAAAATGATTATATTATAATTTAGATCACTCTATATCTCTAAAAAACATGAAATATTAATGATTTAAGGAATATTATTGAGTTTTTAAGCTTATTTAATTTTTGAAAATGATTTCTTATATTCTTCTGGATTTCCACCAGCTTCAATATAATCAACATATACTTTTAAACTCTTTAAAAATAAATCTGCTGCTATTTCCATAACACTTCTTTGGTCCTCCAATTCAAATTCGCACCAAAGCGTGACTTCAACACCTTCATCCACGGGTTTAAAAATATATCCCATTGAAGTCATTGGGCTTCCCTCTTGTGTCGATGTCAATCTCTCATTTGGAATATTTTCTATTTCAGTATTGTAAATGTCTCCAACATTTGTTTTAAAGAAGAATTTTCCTGGTTCAATTTCAGTAGCTTCATTTACAACAATATTCCATCTAGATAAAGTTGAATAGTCCTTCATTATATCATAAACTTTATTCACAGCCGCTTTAATTATTAGTTTTTTATCCATTCTTGGCAAAAAAAACAACTCTTTTAGATTTTTTTCAAGTTTGCTTTTATATGATTTATTTATTTAAAGTTATATATAAAAATTTTCATGAATTTCTTTCTAATTTGGAAATTATGTTAATTTTTCTTTATATATTTATATTTGTAGTCTTTTTTTGATTAAATTGACTAAACTTAAACACAAAATATTGGTTGGAAGTCTAATAATATTCATTTTTGGGATGGCTGGATTTATTTCTATATTATCATCTAATAAAACAGTATCGACTGATTTTTCCCAAGTAAATATGAAACGTATAAACTCATCAGCATCAGGTCTAAATCAATCCGAAATAAATGATTTATTAGATGGAAGATTAGCAAAATATAATCTGTATGGTCATTTTGAGGAATATTATGTCCCCTCCATAAGAGATACTTATTTTGCTTTATATATTTTGGATGCAATCGGAAAATTAAATCAAACTGACAAGGTTGCTATTTCCAATTACATTATGAATCATTACAATGCAATAAATAATGAGTTTCAAGATGATTATTCACTTAGATTCTTTGATCTCGATAATTCCGAAGCATATTACCAAAATTCCCCCCTATTAACCTACTGCTATGCAGTTCTTTCATTAATACTATTAGATCAATTAGATTCTTTAGTCCCAGCAGATATTATGAATTATATCTGGAATTGTTTCGATTCAAATTCAGGCGGGTTCTTTGGTTTTCCCACTCCTGATAAATCACCTCAGAACATTACAACTGCCGAAAATACTTTTTTCGCCGTAATCGTTTTAAATGAATTAAGTATTGACTGGGACCTCTATGTTATTCAAAAAACTCAAATTATATCTTTCTTAAATTTACTTCAAATTCAAAGTCCTTATAACCCATTTACTCATGGAGGTTTTAATAACGATTTAGAAGATACTGTAGATACCGTTTTAAGATATGATCCAAACTTAAGATCTGCTTTTTTTACAATAAATACACTAAATTCATTGAATATGTTAAGCGCAATAAATATTGATAATTTCTTGCAATATATTGGAGGATTATATAATTCAGATTCAGGATGTTTCTATTATAATTATTTTTTTAGAAATGGGTCCCAAATCAGCTATAATATTTTTTCTACAGGTTTAGGGATGGAACTTGCCGACCTGGTCGGTTATAATTATGATGATATACTTTCATTGAATTTTTTATTAAACATAAGAATGAGCGGTGGAGGCTGGGAAAATACACAATATTTAGGGAATTATGAATTAATAGATACGTATGAGGTTATTCGATATTTCAAAAGAAATAATAAACTTTCCTATATAGATAATTTAACAAAAGAAGAGATTTATCATTTCATTTTACGATTTCACCAATTCAATGGGTTTTCATCTTTATCGAAAGACCACACTTCGTTGAAAGTTATTAGTAATACGATTAAATCTTTTAAATTAAATAATAGAATTTGGGATTTAAATCCATACATTCAAGATTTATATGATGTTATAGAATCGGCTCATAAATACTATGAGTTTGGAGATCTAGGTGAAGGTACTTGGTACGGACCAGTTGCTACAAACTTATCCAGTGTCAATTACAGAACGGCTCCATTGGAATATAAAGGAACCAGGAGCCATAATTATTCCCAAAATATAGGATTTTTACATTCCGCTGAGCAAATTTTTTACGCTCTTTCTGCTTTAGATGACATCTTTAAGCTAGACGACTTTTCTTCAGCAAATAACCTTACTGAATTACTTGAACATCTAGTAGATTGCCAGTTTTTAGAAACAGGATATGAAAGATATGGAGGGTTTATTCCAGATTATCAATTTACAATATACCCTCCAGAAAACTATGAAAATTATATTTATCTGCGATATGCTTACTTTACCATCAGAAGTATAGAGATTCTCGATACATTCTTAGATGATGGGGATATTACTGATAATGGGATTAATACAACCGCCTTAGTTTCATTTATTTCTAAGCAAATAAGAGAGACCGAACAATATTTATATTATGAGCCTTATTATTCCAGTGAAATTGGAGATAATATCGAAAATGCTTATTTTATGGTATATATCTTAAAAACTCTTGATTTATATTCCTTAGAAACTGATAAAATTATGAATTATATAATTAATAATATTGATTATTCTAATTTTCGAGATATATATAATCTTTTTAAATTATCAAAACTATTGAATTATTCTGTTAAATATAACTTAGATGCAGTTCGAACATTGATTAGGGACTTATATATTAATGAAGATCAAGAATTTCTTGAATCTTATAACTCGGAAACATTTGATACCGATGTTCTATATTGGATTTGCGATATTGCTGCAAATGATGAAATTAGATTAAATTATAATATTGAAGATCCTATTGGGTTGGGTAATTATTTTTCAATTAATGCTATTATTTGTAATTTAATTTTGGATGATTTTGGTTCCACAGCAAATTTAAAATTCGAAAGCGAAGATTTGGGGGTCTTCGAATTAGAGCATCAAGAGGGTATTTTCTCTAAGGAGATCTATTTACCCCTCAATCCTATGTTTATTTCAGGAATAGTTGGATACTTGAATGTATATATAGGTTTAGAAAAGGTCCTCGAAGTTCCTGTCTCTTTAGAGACCTATATTGATATAATTACTAAACATTCCTACCATAATCTCTCTTCAGATGCTATAAAAGTTCAATTTAACTATACAATCAAAACTTCGTTTGGGTCTGAAATACTTGAGAATTCCACCATGTATGTTAATATATTTCTCAATGATTCATTAAAAGAATCAGGAAATTCTCAATATTATTTTATCGATAACACAGCATATCATGAATTTTTATATAATTTCAGTGATGGGGGTGTATATACTTTAGAATTCTATATACGTCATCCATATCTCAATCCTGCGATATATTCACCTACTATAGGAAAGAAAGAATTAACTCTACTAATTAATCATTTAAATGTGAGCGTAATTGACGATACAGACGATAATGAAGACAATGACAATGAAGACCCTAATCTTCCAGATTCGCCAGATGACTCGTCTAATTTTAATCTTCTAATTAATAATATACCTACTATATCAGGTATTTTTGGATTTGCAATTGTTTTAACTGTATCATCAACTATGATAAAGAGAAAGCATAAAAAAGATGAAATAATTGAAAAAAAAAATAAAATGAAGATAAAAAAAAACAATAAATCAGAAGATAATAAAGATCTGAAATTATAACAATTTTTTTCATCTGGATTATCTATCATGTCAGAGTTTTGTTTTAAAAATTGGTATAAGTTTATGGATTTTATACAGGAAAATCTCCTAAATAAGGAAGTAAAATCTTTTAATCTTAATGCTTTATCTAAAAAACTAGATTTTACAAAAAATGAATTAATCTTTTTATTTACAATTTTTATTTACGCCTGTGATTACAGCAATAAATATCTTAACAAGATTAATATTAAAATTTTAAAAGATACAATATATTTTACTTATTCTGAAAACCACATCAAAAAAATTTCATTAAGTATCAAAGATTACAAAGATCTCAGTGATATTATCTACCTTTTTAAAAATATCCAAAAAGGAAAGGGCTTCGAAATTAATTCAAATTCTAATATTCCTGTAATTATGAAAATCCAAGGATTATATCGACAATATCCCTTTATGTTTAAGAAATTAAATGGTTACATTTTCCCTTCAGAAATTGGATATAAATTAGGAATTGCAGCACTATCCTTCAAAAGAATAAATCAAATTCCCAAAACATTAGATGTATTAAATTATAAATTTAAAATAAAAAAAAAGGAATTTAATTAATTTTTATCGATATTCGACGTTTCCGTATTTTTGTTTCTATTAAATACCATAAAACACCAAGAGGGATGCAAATCACCCAATTAATAGGTAAGTAAGTAAAACATACAATATAGTTAAAAGGGTTAATCCCAATAATTGATGCACAATAATGGTCGCCCCAAATGGCAACAACAACCCCGAAATATAAGATTTGTGCTAATAAGATATGATATGTCGCCTTCCCAATCACAGCAATTGCTTTTGCGAATTTACCCTCCGCTCTTTCAGGTAATAATCTCATTCCAATCAGAAATAAGAAAGCTGAGTAAGGAAATATAAATAAATTGTAATCCCCCCTAATAAAGTCAAATCGAAAATCGAAAAACATATATATTATAAGATAAATGACACTAAGTGGAAATAAAATCCACATAAATAAATTCCTCTTCTCTGTGATACCGTATCCCATAGAAAACCACAAACCTAACCCAATAGCAGAAAGATATATAAAAACACTACAAATTATAAAAAGAAAGCTATAATATATTTCCCACGAAGGAAATGGAGGTGGACCAAAACAAAAAAAGATAAACAACTGAGCGGCAATTTCAATGACAAAACATGAAATTAGGGTTAATACACTCCAAATTGGTTTGCTTGAAAAACCTTTATATAGTAATGGCATGATTAAAATAGATTGGAAAATTATTGGAATAAACCAATTGCCCGGACCCCAAAATGGAAGAATTCCCATAATCAAATTAACTACTCCAAAATGAGGTAATAATTGAGTTTCAATCATCGCATTAAAATCAAAACTATAAAGAATCAAACCAACAACAGTTGATATTATGTATAGTATTAGAAAAGGAACTATGTAACGTAGGATTTTATTTTTAAAGTAACTCTTCGAATATAACTCCCTCAATGGGACATCTCCCTTCTGTTTAAATGAATTCCCCATATTGAAACCCATAATCACTAAAAAAACCGGAATAGAAATTCTTTCCCAAAGCGCAACCCCCATATCACCTTTTATCGTCCATGGTATTGTATGGTCGAATATAACTAAAAATATCATTAACGCTTTCATTGCATCTACTTGAAAATAATGAGTCTTGCTCTGTCCCAAATCTTCTGGCTCACTTTTAATTAAATTAACTTCATTCATATTTTTCATTAAGATTTTAAAAACACTTATTTCTTATCAAAATTAATTAGATTGTAAATTCTTTAGACCTATATAAGTTTTTTCCCAATAGAATTTTGAAGTTAATTCTTTCCTTTTGCCTCTAATAACTTGTAAATGTTAAATCTTGTAATTAATGCTTCCCCAAACCTTAGAAATTAAAAAAAACCCTGATTTAATTTCAATGCCTGTTTTAATAATAGCAGCCGCTTTATCTACCCTTGGTATTCTTATACCTTTAATTTTATGATGAGAAAAATTAGCTTCATTGGATAAAATCTTAAATGCAATTTGTAAAGAGGTAACAAGGTACTTTTTTTATGGTTAGCTTACTTCAGTAAAAATTCTTAAAGCAAAAACATCAATCTCAATGGATATGGATATTTTTACCACTATTGCAACCGAAAAATCTCTCGAAATAAATATAGGGAAAGTAGATATCATTCAGATTAGATATATTAATTAAACCTGTTCTGATTGCATGAACTTTTCTAAATCGTTGACGAATTCCTGTGGCTTCTCCCAGTGAAGGCCATGCCCGGTTTCCCGGTATAAATTGAAAATCGAATTGGGAATTCGGCTTGCAATGGTTTCCTGTTCTTCCAGCGTAAAGAAATCATCGTGATCTCCCCAAACAATCAGTGTAGGCACACTAATTTGACGTAATTGATCGCTGTGGTCTATTTTACTCAACCCGGCCAGCACCTCCTTCCACACACGTGCAGGAACTTTCATGCTTTCCGAGACAACTGTCTCCAGAAATTCATTGGGCACGGGGTTATGGAGAGTGCTCGACTGAAATTCGTACACAAATTTTCTATCAATGGGGTCTTCTACCGTATCAACAATCTCCCGAAACTGCATGATTCCCTCGTTATTTGCTGCGGAGGGGGCAGACCCTATGAGAACAAGCCTCGTAACACGATCAGCGTAGTCAATAGCCACTCTCTGTGCAATAAAACTCCCCATCGAATGTCCAACAATGGTAGCCTTTTCAATTCCGAGCTTGTTCATGAAGGCTTCGACATCAGCAGCAAAATCGTTGACGCCATAGTGATCCGGTTTTTCCGAGTCACCATGACCACGCTGAGTCAGGGAATAGGCGTGATACTCGGTAGATAGTAAGGATAATACAACATTAAACGAATACCAAGAATCGGTGTATCCATGCAAGAAGATTATGACTTCACCATCCGTTTTTCCTCTTTCCGCATAGTGCAACCTCACACCCGTTTCTAATTGCACCTCGCTGAATCTGATTTCATCTGGGGGAACAGAACTCGTTACATCTTTCATAGATTTCTTATACATTATTTTTTAATTTTTAATTCATAATGAAATAAAATTATTTAAAAACATTCCTATTTGTTTTTGCCAATAAATTCATTAAAATTCAATGCTTTTTATCTCATATCACATTAATTTTTTTGTTGAAATCCAAATTAAAAAAGAGCAAAAAATATTAATTTAACCAAAAATTTTAAAACTTTAAAAAATAAGGAAAATTATTAATTAAATCTTTATAAGTTCAATATTTAATAAATATCTAAAAGTGAGAATAAATGCCTAAGGAATTACCGCATTTAAATTTGATTATAATCGGTCATGTCGACCATGGCAAATCAACCATGATGGGACACATGCTAATACTCGCAGGAGCTATCTCAGACCGCGAAGCAAGGGAACTTGAAAAACTTGCGAAAGAACTCGACCGTGAATCCTGGAAATTCGCCTATGTACTTGATAGACTAAAAGAAGAGCGAGAACGTGGACTTACAATAGACCTTGCGTTCAGAAGATTCAATACAAATAACTTTTACTTCACTATAATTGATGCACCAGGACATGCGGATTTTGTTAAAAATATGATAACCGGCGCCTCTCAAGCAGACGCAGCAGTTCTCGTAGTTTCCGGTAAAAAAGGAGAATTCGAAACTGGAATTGCAGCTAATGGTCAAACCACTGAACACGCATATCTTGCCCAAACTTTGGGAATTAAACAATTGGTTGTCGCAGTTAATAAAGCGGACGACGCAACATATAACTATTCTGAAGATCGGTTCAATGAAGTAAAAGATGGAGTCTCTAATCTCTTAAAAAGAATTGGCTTTAACATTAAAGATATTGAATTTGTACCAGTTAGTGGAATTATAGGTGATAATATCATTGAAAAAAGTGATAAAACTCCTTGGTATGATGGGCCAACACTTTTCGATGCAATGGACAAATTTAAAATCCCTGAAAAACCATTGGATAAGCCATTGAGGTTGCCGATACAGGATGCGTATAAAATAAAGGGCACAGGCGTTGTACCCGTTGGCAGAGTTGAGACGGGTGTAATGAAGGTTGGAGAAGAAATTCTTATAATGCCCACAGGCTTCAAAGGGGAGGTTCGGAGCATCGAAATGCATCATGAAGGCTATGATAAGGCGGAACCAGGTGATAATATTGGATTCAGCATTCGAGGTATAACTATGGATGATGTCCATCGTGGAGATGTCTTAGGTCATCCAAATGATCCTCCTACAGTTATTGCCAAAACAGGTAAATTTATGGGACAAATGATGGTTATATGGCACCCTACAGCAATAGCACAAGGTTATACACCGGTAGTTCATGCTCATACTTCACAGACAGCTTGCAAGTTTATTAATCTGGTTAAAAAAATTGACCAAAAGACAGGTGCTGTCATTGAAGATAACCCAAAATTTATAAAACGAAACGAGGTTGCATTTATTGAGATGCAACCTTTAAAGAGACTCTGTGTTGAGAAATACTCAGAGATCCCAGAGTTAGGTAGATTCGCCGTACGTGATATGGGAAGAACTGTAGCAGTTGGGATCATAAAAGAAATTACGCCAGAGTAAAAATTTATTTTTTTTTAAATATATTTTATTCCTTTATATTTTTTGTAATTTAATTTTTCTATATTTTTTTATTTTCTTTTTAATTTGTTTTTTCTTCTTTTATGTATCAAAGAAAGTAATTTTTCAATTATAAAATAAATAAATGTTAATTGAAAAAAGGAAAAGAAAAAAAAATCAATAAATATAGATAGAAGATATAGGAATTAAAAATGAAAATAGAAAATGATAAGTATGGTGGATAAACAAAAAATTTATAAAAATTTAAGGTATTTTAGCATAATTCCGCTGATCCTAGGAGTTGGTTCGATAATATATGGAATAATTCTTGTTGATAGACCTGGGGATACAAGTCTCATTTTTAGTAATATATTATCTGGAATAATTCTAACTGTTTTGGGTCTAATTTGTCTTTTTCTTGAACCTATTGAAAATAAAATCATGGGTTTTCGGCAGGATAACCAACTTTAATACGCAATTTAAAAGAAGAGTCAGATAAATCCTAAAATTTTATGAAAATTTAGAGTAAATTAATTTAAAATTTTTAATTGATATTTACATAATGAAAATTTTATAAAAAAAAAACTTTTTTTAAGAATTTATCAATTGCTTCTTTGCTTAATTCGATTTGTTTTTATTTTTCTTTTTAAAATGGCAAGCGATATAAAAGCAGAAATGAGAAGAATCAAGATATTATATCCGCTAATTTCTAGACCAGAGATATCAACTATAACTGTATCGGATATTCCATATTGATTTTGATCGTCATAATATTCAATAGTGTATTTAAAAGAGCCTGAAACGGTTCGGTTAATTGGGATATTAAGAGTAATATTATTGGTCCATGATGTCCAATTTTTCCACATATAATTATTGCCGCTAGTATCATTAGCTAACACGCGATATAGACCTCCTGCACAATCATCATATAGTGTCCAATTTATTGTTTCTGAACCTGTTTTAGTAGTTGTAATATCTGCTGGATGAGATGATGTTGGAAGTTCATTTTTTATACGTTGTGCATATATATCCCAATGAGAAAGAGACCTCCAATCTGCCCACGTGATGATTGCACCTCCTGCTCCATCACTACAAACCTGAGGTTCTTTTTGGGTAGCAGCCTTTGTACATATAGCACTTCCGTCAAGTGTCCATTGAATACTTCCAGCTGAATTAACTCGCTGTGCATAAATGTCATTAGAAGTCCCTCTTTGATCTTGCCATGTGATAATAGCTCCATTAGATCCGTCGGTTATAATTTGAGGATAATTTTGATCGTCGATAGCTCCACATATTTCTATTCCGTCAAGTGTCCATTGAATACTTCCAGCTGAATTAACTCGCTGTGCGTAAATATCCATATCTACTGTTCCTCTATCATCTTCCCACACAATGATAGCTCCCCCAGCATCGTCACTACAAATTTGAGGAGAATATTGAAAATCGCTTTCCGCGCATATAGCCCTACCATTGGAAGTCCATTGTACATCTCCATTAGAATTAATTCGCTGAGCGTAAATATCATAAGTAGCTCCTCTTGAATCTGCCCACACAATAATTGCACCGCCTGCCCCATCACTGCAAATTTGAGGAATAACTTGATGATCGTCTGAAGTACATATGGGCTTACTCTCAGTTCCCCAAGCAATTCCCCAAGATAAATTAGGCAAATTTTTTATAGAACTCGTTGAAGTTATGTTATTATTACTCGCTGATGACCAAAAAATTAATAGAGACGTATTTATCATAAATAAAAGTGTTGTAATTATGAATAAATGTATTAATAATGAACCTTTAAAATTTTTTTTCTCATGATTTTACCCATCTTCAACTCTATTTTTAAAAAATATTATTAGAAGTGTATAATATTTCATTTTTCCTATATTTATACATTTTCGTTGATAGAATTTACTAAGAAAAATAGAAGTGCTTTCGGGGAAATTTTTACAAATATTTCAAGAAATTTAACATTTTTTAACTACTTTTTTTCATTTCTCTTTTTTTTTTGTAGTTAATTATTTCGAGGTATTTTTAATTTTTTTACTGTTTTATTTCTGTTTAAGATAACCGGGAGCAAACATTTTTTTACAGATTTCGGGGAGGTCCCTCTCATCATATTTTATTGTGATGTATCGCAAGATGTGATTGATAGTGAGGATTCTAAGAAGATCTTTCCCGTAATTCTCGAGCATACCGGATTTAACCCCCAAAATAAGGGGTATTAATTCATGGTTTTCGGTATATTTTATCCTAATTGTTATTCCAGGAAAGATTTCTTTATTTAACTCCCAGAAGTCTTTATATTTAATGAAGGTCCCACCAATAAATTCTGCTATATTCGGAATATCTTCATTAATTATAAAATAGAACGAGGGGCTTCTTTCATCAATGGCATTTTTTAACATTTCAGATTGTTTTTCTTTACCGGATTTAAATGGTTCTTTATTTATAATTATTCTTTCGGCGTAATTCATCATAATATCTATAAAATTTGCGAGGTCTTCCCCGGGAATCCACCTTATACGCTCACCTGAAAAGAAAAATTTTAATTGATCCGTTTCATTTGACCCAAACTCATCTCCATAATAAAAATAGATTGTGTGAATTTTAACATCAGGAAAAAAAGTTTTAGTTATTGTCCAATCTTCATTCAACCCTGTGTTTTCAAGTGTGCCCCCGATAATATTTTTTGTCACATTTTTAAGTTGTTCTTCAGTGAGTGTTCTGAAGGTATTAGCTTTTCTCCTCCCAATTTCCTTTAATTCTTTTTTATGGGGGCTACTGATAGAAGTTACTCCATCTATTTCATTAATTGAATAAAGCTCTTTATGTTTCTCCATATTTTCAGACCTATAAATTATAGATATAAAAGATACTATTAAAACATAAAATTATATCTTCATGAATTTTTCTGAATTTATTACAATAAATAAAAAAAAAAAAAAAGAAAAATAAATTTAATATTATTAAGCTTTACTACATTCTTAATTCTTGTATCCACAGGCTTCGCGAATAATTATACCCAGAATCTGCTAATTTTAGAAAATTGGTGCCACTTGCATCAAATCTCGACTGCCAGTACACTGCAACATTATATGTTCCCGCTGGTAAAGGGTTTGTTACATAATTTACATAGAGATTGTAAGTTAATTGTCGATAAGCACCCGTTGCTCCGCTACTATCATAGTAAGAAATAAAAAAAGTTTTATTACCGACTCCTTCTACCACTACAGAAAAAAAATAGCTATTTTTTACATTAAAGGTACCACTTAGAGTTAAAATTGCGTCAGCAGTAAAAATAATAGCTAGTGAGGAGCTCTCTTGAATAGTTATATTTAATTCAGTGTCGCTTATTTTTGTATATGCTGTAGTTTCACTATCAAAAATTATCGCGGTAGTTCTCCATTCTGCGTATTTAGATTGAACAACAATATTTTTCTCACTGACACCTGGAAAAATAAACGGTAAAGCAAAAAAAACTATCGCACTCATTAAGATTAAAGAAATTAAAATACTTCCAACAACTTCTTTGCCAGACATAATTTCACCTTCAAATTTTCAGATAAAATTTTTTATTTATGCATATTTATAGTTAGAAATTAGAACTATTTATTGGATTAAAATAAGTTTAATTGTTAAATATATAAACTTTTTTTTTTTAAAAAAAAAGCACTTAGAATTATTAACCATTCATTTTTTCGACTAATCATTAAATTAAAACAAGTATTTCACCATTTTGTGTAATTTCAAATTTAAAATTATGGCTTAATAACATCTGTATGATACTTTATTTTTTGAAATTTTTTTGGAAATTAATATTCATCCTTTTAAAAATTTTTAATATAGTAATAATGGTTGGTAATTTCAAACAAAAAGTTGTTTTCATAGGTAAAGGTGGCGTAGGCAAATCTACTATTCTTTCTTTAATGCAAGGTAAGGAAATTTCGGAACGTCGTGATCCAACAATTGGCGTTGCTATTGAGCAAGTAAAATTAAATAATAGTGAAAAAATAACCATATGGGATATGGGGGGACAAGAACGCTTTCAATTCATGTGGGAAGATTTTGTTAAAGGAGCTGGATTAACAGTATTAATTACTGATTCTACAGAAGAGAATATTAACTTCACTAAAGGATTTTATGAAAGGTTTTCTAGGTTTAAAGGGAGTAAAGTTATCGCAATTGCAAATAAACAAGACTTACCCGGAGCAATTAATATCCAGAATGTTGCTAATAGATTAGGTGTTAAAACATATGGGATGTGCGCAATAGATCCTGCTAAAAGAAAAGAAGTTCAAGCAATTTTAAGGCAAGAGATTTCCGAAATTTAGTAAAACTTTTAGTAATTATCATTTTTGTTAATTGTGAAAAAGTTAAATCTCGAAAGACGCTCCTATCAAATGAGCAATTCGAACGGGTTCGGGAAGTTTTGAATCTATTGAAACTTTTTCCATTAGAATCTTAACTTTCTCAGGAGGTACTCCTACTGAATGAAAATAAACTGTTGAATATCCACCATGGGTTTTTATTTTCATTTCATATAAATTACCAGCTTTAATGATTTTATTGATTTTATCTGTGTTTTTTTTTGGAAATTTTTTAATGATAGCTTTTTTTACATCATCAAGGTTTACCATACGTTCAGTAAATGCAATTATCGGAATTTCAAGTTTTTGGTATATCTCCTCAATATCTGCAATGTTGAAACCACCAAATGTGATTGTATGGGTTAGGATATATTGAACATTATTTTCGCATGATCTAACCAGATCAATAATCGCATCCGTAGAATCATCTCCATCAATGGATATTTCTTTTTTTACAACCTTTACTACTCTAGTTCCTTGACATACAACACCAATTAAGGGAGTAGTTTGTTTTTGTCCATCAAAACGAAATTTAGCATCATCAAAGCCAATAGTTATTGGATAATCTTTCAAATTAAATCACTCAATCCTAGGGATGAATTTTTTAACGTTTTTTAATAAGTGAGTAAACGATTTAATAGCTTCAATTCTTTCAATTTTGTAATTGGAGATATCATCTTCAAGTTGACTCGCAAGAATTGATATTATTTGTTTAATAGTTATTTCTCCAGACAACCAAACATATGCAATTAGACCCTCATAAGTATTCGCTAAATCATGGGAATCTGGGCGAGTTTTTGCATATTGCCTCATATCTGCATTTTTTAAAGCATTAGAAAGAATATGTTTATCAACTTTTTTTCCCTCTCTAATTGGAGATTCAGGAATGCTTTTAAAATGTGTTAAATATTTCGATTTTGCTACAGAATATGTTAAATTAATAATGCCATCTCCGATTTTCGCTAAACCTTTATCAGTTCCAATTAATTTTGGTTTATCTTTTAAATCAGAAATTAGAAATGTGAGTTCATTTTTATTATTATTTTCTTCCATAATATGACACAAAAAGAATCAGAAGTTTTTAATAAAAACTTTTTGAAGTTTAATTACTTCTTCTTCGAGAAGAGAAACTCCCTCAGAGATAATTTTTATAATATCAAATCCATTTTTTAATCTAATAAATACTTTTGATGGCTCAATAGTTGTACTCTTATAAGCAGCTATTTCAACACCTTCAATATCTAGTAGGTACTTAACTAAGATATTACAAAATCCATGAGTTTGACCTTCAATACTTAGTTCATAATCTTTTTCTCTGATTTTCTTAAGTTGTAGATTTAAATATTTGTAAAATTTTTCTTCTTTTACTGGTATTTTTTGAATTTCTTCTTCCTCTTCTGATACTTCTTCTTGTGGTTTTTCTTCTTCTTTAGTTTCCGTATCCGGATATTCTTCCTCAATATCAGCAGAAAAAAGTTCTTCATCTATATCTTCTAATTCTTTATTCTTTGTCTTATTTTTTTTACTTGTAGTTGTTTTTTTTGCCATTTAAAGGAACACCTATTTGATTAAAATTCGTAATATAATTTATTTTTTTCTCTTATTTCTATTAGTTCTGAATAATAAGTTAAGAAATCTCCTTTTTAAGGATCTCTTTAAATAAATCTTGAATTAAAAAAGTCGCTAAACGTTGTAAATCTCTTGGACCACTTAATTCAATATTTATTTTCATTCTTACGTTATCCATTGTCAAATTAATATTTAAATTAACGATTTTTTTTTTAATTGCTTCAATAAATTGAACTGCTTGTTTTACATTATTATATGTAAAAGACAATACTTTTCGTTTAGTTTTAGGAATAAGAGATCCCTCTTCACATTTATAAAGACATGAAAAAATTCTAAAATATTAATCGGGTTTTTACTGAACCATAATCATTTGCTAATTTCCTTTTTTCTACATTTTCACAAATTTCACATTTCAATAAATCCCTTTTGGTTCTATATAAAGGAGCTCCACATCTTGAGCAATCCGCTGATATTACACCTAAATTTGGTTGATCTGTAACTAAATCTACTTCATTATACTTTAGTTTTGATACTCTTGCTCTAATAATATCTGTTTTTTGAAGGGCATCTTCTATTTTTTCAATATAATTTCTAGAAATTTGAGATACATGAACATTTCCTAAATATCCCGAATAAAATTTTACATTATTATTGATGATATATACCTCTACGCCTACAGAATACTTTCTTACAAAATTTATCATACCAATAACAATATCACCGATTATCATATTTTGTCTCTTACGTTCGTCAAATCTTTTAACAGAGATCTTCTTTTTGTGGGAATCAATATATATTCTTCCTGAACGAGTCGCATAAATAACCCCTTTGTCTGCATAAGTAGAATTTTTATCAGGTAAATATTCTTCAACTACACCCAATCTCTGCCCAATGAAAGCGTATTCTCCGTCTTTTGTATTCTTTGTCATTCAAATCAATTTTTTTTTAATTATTTCTTTAATTTTCTTAGTAACACTCGCTTAAATATACAAATAAAAATGATCTATAATAAATAATGGTTTCTAATATTTTTTATTAAGGAAAAAAATATTATTGGGATTAGATGAGAAAAAAAGAATTAGTTACCATTATCCAAAAAACAAAAACTTTTACTAATCCTAATTTATCTTTAGAGCAATATTGTATCAGTGCAATTTCTGCAGTGGATATAATGTACTACGCTGGATTCGAACACAGTGATATTGAAAACAAAATAGTTCTTGATTTAGGAGCCGGTACTGGAAGGTTATCGATTGCCGCTACCTTTATTAGACCGGTATTAGTATTAAATATTGATATAGATCTTTCTGCGTTAATTATATTAAAGTATAATTGCGATAAATTAGATCTATATCATATTAATCATCCTATTGCATCAGATATTAACCATTTACCCTTGAGGGATGCCTTTTTACGAGGAAACATTAATATCACAACTATAATGAATCCACCATTTGGAGTTCAAACAAGAAAGGCAGACAGATTATTTTTAGATACTGCATTAAACATTTCAGATATTATTTATTCGGTTCATTTATCAAATAAAAATACTCGAGAATTTCTAATGTCTTATATAGAAAAAAGAAATTGGACGGTTGATGATATATTTTCTTTCAATATGTTTTTAGAGAAAACTTTTCAATTTCATACTCAAAAAAGGAAAGAGATTTTAGTTGATTTATACCGAATTATAAAAAAAGATTGAGATTTATTGATATTTTTTCCAGTCATTAAATGATGAGGGATAGCTTACTATATTAGGATTACCTCCCTCAATCCTCAATAATTGATTATATTTCGCATTTCTATCTGTTCTACATGGAGCTCCTGTTTTTATCAAACCTGTACATAAACCTACAGCCAAATCAGCAATGAACGTATCCTCAGTCTCACCCGAGCGATGGGAGACTACAACATTAAAATCGTTATTAAAAGCCATTTTTGCGGCGTGTATAGCCTCTGTTAATGTTCCTATCTGATTAACCTTTAATAAAAGCGCATTTCCCGCTTCCATACTGATTGCTTTCTCTAATATTTTAACATTTGTAACTGTTATATCATCATCGACAATTATTACATTTTTATTTACATTTTTCGTTAATTTCCTAAATGAATCAAAAGCTTTCTCATCAAATGGATCCTCAATTAATTTTATTGGATAATCTTCTACAAGATTAATATAATATTGAATCATTTCATTTGGATCTAAAACTTTTCCATCAATATGATATACACCATCTTTATAGAATTCACTTGCTGCTGCATCAAGCCCTAATACAAAATCAATTCCAGGGGTGAATCCACTACTATTTATCGCATCTACGATAATATCTAAAGCTTCGGTTGTTTTTTGCATTGATGGAGCAAACCCGCCCTCATCCCCCACATTAATTGAATTTTTTCCATATTCCTTCATTAAAAGGTCTTTCATAGTATGGTAAGTTTCAACTAAAAACTGTATGCTTTCATCAAAAGTTTTCGCACCGATTGGTAAAATCATAAACTCTTGGATTGCTAATGCATTTCCTGCGTGTTTTCCACCATTAAGAATGTTAGAACAAGGAATGGGCATTAAGTAAGAATTAGTTGATTTATTATAACTCACTTGATACAAATGTGCGAATAATGGAATTTTTTGTAAAGTTGCTGCTAATTTAGCAGTTGCTAAAGATACAGATAAGATTGCATTCGCTCCTAACTTGCTTTTATTTTCTGTTCCATCCAGTCTTATCATTTCTTCGTCAATTTTTTTCTGCTCTCTAACATCAAATCCAATCATTTTTTTCCCTAAAATGTCATTAACATTTGCAACCGCGGTTTTTACTCCCTTTCCTAAGAAAGTATTACCTCCATCTCTTAATTCTAGCGCCTCTGAAGAGCCTGTTGATGCTCCTGATGGAACTGCAGCACGAGAATAAACATCACCACTATAGATTTCTGTTTCTACTGTTGGGTTCCCCCTACTGTCCAAAATCCAGCGTGATTTAATTTTTGTAATAGTAAATTCTGGCATCTTTTTCTCTTTCAAATTTTTTTTTTATTGTTATTAAAAAATTTTATATGAATTTTAAAGATTTATTAAATATAATCTACGAAACTAATATTTTTAATAATTATTATTAAATTTTTCTAAGTTATTTATCTGATACATTATGACTGAAAAATTACGAAAACCTTGGGTGGAACAATATAGACCTATGAAATTAGCCGATGTTGTAAATCAGACAGAAATTATATCTCGTCTTAAACAATTCATTAAAGATAAAGCAATGCCGCATTTAATATTTGCTGGACCTGCCGGAACGGGTAAAACTACAAGTGCTTTAGTGATGGTTAGAGAAATATATGGCAGAAAAATGACTCCTAATATTACATTTTTAGAGCTGAACGCAAGTGATGAAAGAGGTATCAATGTAATTAGAACAATAATTAAGGATTTTGCGAAAGCTAAGCCTCCACTAGATATCCCTTTTAAAATTCTAATTTTAGATGAAGCGGATAATATGACTGCACCAGCTCAACAGGCATTGAGAAGAACTATGGAAAAATATACAAGAAATTGTCGAATGATTCTGATTTGTAATTACTCAAATAAAATAATTCTCCCTATCCAATCAAGAGCAGTTGTATTTAGATTCTCAAAATTGTCTGATAATGATATCAAGGAAAGATTAAAATTTATTGTAGCTAAGGAAAATATTAAAATTGACGAAAGCGGTTTAAATGCGCTTATAAATGTAAGTAGGGGCGATTTAAGAAGGGCAATTAATTACCTGCAATCAAGCAGCACTTTATCCGATGACATTAATGAAGATATCATATTAAGAATAGCTGGAGAAGTACCCTCTGAAGAAATTAAAAAAATATTAAATTATTCAATAAAAGGGGAATTGCAACTGGCTAAATTAACTTTAGACAAATTAATTAGAGAGTACGGATTGTCTGGAAATAATTTAATTAGACAAATGCACCGGGAGATCTATAATTTAAAAATATCAGAAGAACAGAAGATAGAAATTATAAAGATTTTAGCGGAAATTGAATATAGACTAAGCCAGGGAGGAACTGAAATTATTCAATTAAATGCTCTTTTAGCAAAAATAGTTCTATTAAATTTATAATTTTCAAAATAATAAATTAAATTCAAATTTTTGCAAATTTTTTCACATAATTTCCTATTATTTTTAAGATTTCAGTAAAATAGCAGATATTTTTAACCCGATTTAATAAAACAAAAATTTGTTAAATATATATTTTTTCAAATCATCAGAATTAATAGTAAACATTTTATAAAACGATAAATAATCAAAAATTATCAATCTTAAAAAAAATAAAAAACAACGAGATGCAAAAAAATGGTTGATATAAAAGAGACATTGGATGTGAGAGGAGAAGTTTGCCCTTATCCAGATGTAAAGAGCAAGAGAAAAGTAAAGAAAATGAATTCGGGAGAAGTTCTTCAAATTTTAGTTGACTATCCTCTTTCTGCGGAGAGAATTCCTGAAACTATGAAATCTTTAGGACATGAACTAATCTCTGTAGAAAAAAAAGGAGATGCTGAATGGGAGATTCTCGTTAAAATAAAATAAGGAGACGAAGAAAAATGGAACTAGAACTATTTTTACTAATGTTAATCCCTGGACTTATAGTGGGATTTATATTTGGTTTTATTTTGCAACGTGGACGATTCTGCATGAATTCTGCATTTAGAGATATTATTCTGCTAAAAGAATACAAGCTAGTAAAAGGTGTGGCGCTTGCAATTGGAGTTCAAATGATTGGGTTTTCAATACTGATACTTGCAGGTGCGGTTACTCAGAATCCTAAACCTTTTACAGTGTTTGGAAATATTATTGGAGGTTTTGTTTTTGGAATAGGAATGGTTCTTGCTGCAGGTTGTGCTAGTGGAACTACATACCGAGTCGGAGAAGGAATGGTGGGGTCATTTGTAGCATTAATTGGGCTAGGACTTGGAGCTTATATGACAAAATCAGGGATTTTATCAAGTACCAGTACAGCTTTGAAAACAACAATAACCGATGGTGATGGAAATAACCTTACCGTTGCTGGTGTTGCTACACCAATCGTAATGCTCATCATAGGTATTGTTATCCTTGGCGTTTTTGTATATTTTCATTTATTACCGGCTTTAAAAAGTAGAAAGGAGGCTAAAGAATCAATCTTAGATTTTAGTGATATGAAAACAAAAATCTTTAAAAAGTCATATCCTTGGTGGGTTGCTGGCACTGCAATTGGTATACTTAATTGTGTAGCATGGTTATCTTCTGCAGCAGCAGGTAGAAATTATCCGTTGGGTATTACTTCGGGCTGGCTTGGTTGGCTTAATTTTTCGGTGACGGCAGATGAAGCCGCTCTTAACTGGCTTTTATTTATGGTTGCAGGTGTTATCTTAGGTGCTTTTATAGCTGCTCTTATTTCAAAAGAATTTAAATTAAGGATTCCAAAACAGGGAAAAACATTGTTAATCCAATTTGCTGGAGGACTTATTATGGGTTTCGGAGCGGTTACAGCAGCTGGTTGTAATATTGGAAATCTTCTAAGTGGTGTTCCAATGCTTTCAGTTGGGAGTATAGTTACCTCTGCATTTATAATATTAGGTTGCTGGTTGATGGCTTATTTGCTTTTCATGAGAGAGAAAGAATAATAATATAAGGAGTGTAGAATAAAAAATGGCAAAACTGGGTATTCTCTTTTTTACAGGCCCTTATCAATCTCAAGCGTGCGAAACAGTTTGCAAATTAGCTAACGCTGCGTTAGATAAAGGACATGAAGTGCGTATTTTTTGCTACATGGATGCCGTCAATGCGGTATTGCAAAACCAAAAAAAAATCGATGGAATCTATAACATCGAAGAAGGATTTAAAGAAATACTTAGTAAAGGAGCCGTTGTGAGATTATGTAATTTATGTCTTTTAGTAAGAGGTACTACAAAAAATTGCTTAACGCGTGATTGCGGTGATATCAAACGAGCTGGAACTCCAGACTTAGCAAAAATAATAGAATTAACTGATAGGTTAATAGCAATTTGTTAAGGTGATAAAAAGTGTCGGAAGAAAAAAATTTAATAATACTATTAAGAGAGGCTCCTCACGGTTCTCTCCATCCTGTTGAGGGGTTACGAATGTCAGTTGCAGTTAGTAGTGATTACGACCCTATTACCATTGCTATTGATGATGCTGTATATACTTTTCTTAAGGGTTCAGATAAAACAATATATCAAATGCATATAGATTTCTTAAAAGAAATTGACCTAGATGTTTTTGTTGATAAAAGATCATTAGAGGAACTCGGTCTTACTAAGGAAGATTTAATTGAGCAGGTGGAAATTAAAGAACATGAGGAAATATTAAAATTAATATCTGAATGTGATTTACTTATTCCTTTTTAGGAGGTTTGATGATAATGGGAAAAAAAGCATTATATTTTATTACAACAGAAAAAAGATCTGGGATAGAAATGGCCCTAGAAAATACAGAAGACGAAGTTACAATCTGTTTGCTCCAAAATGCAGTATTTTTTGCAAATAAAGCTGATAAACAAATAACTAAAGCGCTTGACCAAAATAAAACTGTGATTGCATTAAAAGAAGATGTGGAAATAAGAGGATTAAAGAATTTAATCCCTGATAATGTCAAATTACTTGATTATGGAGAAGTAATTGATAAAATCTTTGAATATGATTCTATTATAAATATGTAATCGATTTTAGACTATTAAATAATTATAAATACTATTTTTTTTTTAATTTTTTTCGATTCTTAATTTTTAACAGTGAAAATTTTTTTAAGGATTTTTATTAATTTTTCAAAATTTATCCTCTTTTTTTTACTAGATTTAATCTAAAAATTAGAGATTTTTAATCGAATTAATCAATGTCTAAAACAAATTTATGAATATATATCCATAAATAAAAAATAATGCTGAATCTTATATAAAACTAAATATAAATAAAATTATCAATTAATAAAGAATTATTTTAAAACACATATAAAAAGTAGATGAAAAATGGCCGTAAAAGTATGTTTTAGTCAATTGAGTTCGTGTTGGGGTTGTCATCAGAGTTTACTTAATGCTCATCTTGGCCTTCTTGATGTGCTCCCAGCATTGGAGATTGTATATTGGCCTACAGTTGTGGATTTTAAACTTGCCTCATTAGAAGCTAGAGAAAACGGAGAGGTTGACGTTGGTTTTATTGAAGGTTTAGTTCGTACAAAACAAGATTTAGAACTTACTAAATTAACTAGAGAAAAATGTAAAATTATTATTGCTTTTGGTACATGTGCTTGCTACGGTAGTGTTCCTGGACTTGCAAATCAATGGTCTATTGAAGAAGTCCAAAATAGAAAATTCATGGAAGTTGAATCAGCAACAACTAAAAGAATTCCTGATCAACACGTTCCAGGTTTTGTAGATAAAGTCGTAAATGTTGATGATATTATCAAGGTAGATGCTTACTTGAGTGGTTGTCCTCCAAGAACCGAGCAAATTGTTGGAGCAGTTCAATTTTTATTGGGACAAAAAGGATTTCCGATGAATGAGAAGACCTTCTGCGAAGATTGTGTATTAAAAGAGAGTAATTGTTTATTAGATAAAGGAATTTTATGTTATGGACCAGTTACTAGTATCGGCTGTTCTTTAAAATGTCCGAATAAAGGTGATCCTTGCGTCGGATGTATGGGTCCAGCAAAAAACACTTCAGAGAAAGTGCAAAAACTACTGGATATGACAAAATCTCTTGATTATATTAGTAGTGGCGATAAAAAGAATTTATTCGAATTCTTATCTTTATTCTTAAATATACCATTAATGGCTGGATTTGACCTCTCAAGTGATATTTTAAAGCAAATTAAAAAAAGAGGAAAACCAGATACACCTATAACAAATATGCCATCAATTACCACTGAAATCGCAACGAATTTACTCGCATTCTTAGCAAAGCATCCTGAATTCCATGAGATCTCAAATGTTTGTCAAACATGTCCTAGAATAGTAGGAAAGGGAACAATGACAAAAGTGAAAAGAGATTATGAAGGTCTTCCAAATCAAGAAGACTGCTTTATAGAGCAAGGATATATATGTGTTGGTCCAATAACTAAAGCCGGTTGTGGAGGTTTATGTATCAAAGTAAATGCAACTTGCACAGGATGCTATGGACAAACAGAATGGGTAACTGATCAAGCTACAAGATTTTATAAAACTATTAAAGAGAGTTTCAATGTAGATTTAAGTAAGGAAGAATTTTTTACGCAAGTAAAGGACCCAATCGGAACATTTAATAAATTTACATTAGCATCAAATCGAGATTTTAATTGAGATGAATAATAAATGGTAAAAGAAATAATAGTAGAACCAATAACTCGCCTTGAGGGACATGGAGGACTCAGGATCGTTATTGGAGATGATGGAAAAGTTAAAGACGCTCAATTTAATGTTACATCAACTAGATTTTTTGAAAAGTTTTGCGAAGGGCGTTATTGTGAGCATGTTCCAAGAATTACAACTAGAATTTGCGGTATTTGTCCAATTCCTCATCATTTAACTCCAACTAAGGCTGTTGAGGACGCTTGGAATGTTCCAATTCCAACACCTGCATTAAAATTGAGAAAATTGTTGATAAATGCAAAACAATATTCCTCGCATTTGCTACATTTTTACGCTTTAGCTGCACCAGACTTTTTGGTAGGTCCATTTGCTGATCCAGCATTAAGAAATATAGTTTATGTAATTAATAAAATGCCTGATGTAGGAGCAATGGCTTTGAAAATGATGGATTTTGGTCAAAAACTCTGTGCAGAAGTAGGAGGTAAATCTGTACATCCTATTGCAGCAATTGTCGGAGGAATGAAAAAACCAATGGATGAGGACGCTAGACAAAAATTCCTAAAAATGGTGCCTGAACAAGTTGAGTTTACAAAAAAAACTGTAGATATTGCCTTAAAGGTTATAGAAGATTATTGGGAAGTAATAGCAAATGTGGGAGTGGTTCCAACTTATTATCTTGGGATGACTAATAAAGGAGTTCATGATATTTATGAAGGAGATATTCGTGTTGTTGCTCCAGATGGTAAGAAAATGGATTACGATGTTCATAAATATTTAGATGTAATAGGAGAGCATGTTCCAGCTCATTCATATGCAACTCATACATATTATAAGCCCGCTGGATATCCAGATGGAATATATCGTACTAATTGTTTAGCAATGACTAATTGCGCCGATAAAATGGCCACTCCACTAGCAGATGAGGCTTTGAAAGCTATGAAAGCAAAGATTGGAACTGATCCCATTCATCATACGTTTGCCTATCATTGGGCCAGAATAATTGAGACAGTTGAGGCAATTGAAGTAATTGCGGGACTTCTTGAGGATTCAGATATATGTAATCCAGATTGTAAGACATTAGATATTGAGCCAAAAGAGGCAGAAGGAATAGGAATCACAGAAGCACCACGAGGAATATTATTATATCATATATGGTCTGATGCAGATGGGATTTGTAAGAAATTAAATCTGTTAGTCGCAACAAATCATAATATTGCTGGTATCGAGAAGTCGTTGATGCATGTAGCTAAGCAGGTGTTTGAGGATAAAGTATTAGATGGATTAAAATTGCCAGACCCTTGGATAAAATAAAAACTATAGAGGATTTTTTTACTCTAAATAATTAAAAAATTGGAGAAAAGTGAAAAAAAATATGGAAGATATTCCTGAAGGACTAGTAAATTTCTTAGAAATGATAGTCCGATGTTATGATTGTTGACTATCGTGTGCCGCCCACATCACAGTTGTGAATGAGGACGGTAAAGAAATTTACTCTCGTGAATTGAATGTTGGTTTAGGATGAATATCCAATAAAAACAATAGATTGGATATAACTGCCCTTGCATGGGTTAAAGGCCAATAAACAATAAATAAATGAAAAAAAATTAAAAAAACATATGTGAAAAAAATGGCAACAGATTTTGAATTTAGAAAGCAAGTTCTTGATATGCATATGAGTGGTGTGATCAAATATTGTTATCAATGCAATCGATGCACAGATTATTGCCCCGTTGCCGAAGTTACTGATAATGCATACAATCCAAGACAAAATATTTTAAATGCATTGCTTGGCTTTAAAGATGCAATATTTTCAGCAGAAAAAATTGCTATATGGGGTTGTACAGTTTGTGATACATGCGATGAAGTATGCCCACAGAATATCGAATTAACAGAGATTTTCAAATTATTAAAGAATCATAGCGTTGCATCTGGGGATGCGCCAGATTTTTATTATCTCCAGGCAAAAACAATTTTTGAAAATGCTAAAGCAGTTCCATCTCAACCTGCTATAGAAAGACGACGTGAACAACTTGGTTTACCAGCGGTTGCTGCACCTGATATAAATGAACTTACTACCTTATTGAAAAATATGGGAATTGATAAGAAATTGAAAGGAGAGTAAAGAAAAATGGCAGAGTTTAAAATGTTTGAAGGTTGTATGATTGGTAATAGGATTCCTTTTATAGAAGCTTCTTGTAGAAAAGTTTTCGATAAATTAGGTATAGCAACTTCTCAGGCTCCATTCTCGTGTTGTCCTGATCCAACCGGTTTTGCTAATTTTGATAACGATGGATGGTTAGCAGTAGGTGCTCGTAATTTAGCATTAGCCGAATCTGAAGGAAAAGATATTATCTCTCTTTGTAATGGCTGTTCAAATACATTAAAACTAGTTAATCATACATTAAAACATGACAGTTTTAAGAAAGACAAAATTAACGCAGAATTGGCTAAAATCGGGAAGGAATATAAAGGAACTATTGATGTAAAGCACTTTGTTAGTGTGCTTAAAGGTGAATTAGAAAAGATAAAAAGTTCCACAGTGAAACCATTATCAGGTTTAAAAGTTGCGTGCCATCCTGGCTGTCACTATATGCGTCCTTCTGAGGTTATGGAAACTGACGATCCTATGCATCCAATAGATCTAAAAGAGATTGTTACTGCATGCGGAGCAACAGTAGTTGATTATGGAGAAGAAGTATTATGTTGTGGTTCATCAGTTTCAAATGCGTATGAGGATCATGGCATGGCAATCTTGAAGAAGAAGATGGATGCTGTGAAAAAAGCAGGTGCTGATTGCTTGGTTGTTAATTGTCCTGCGTGTTTTCAACAATTTGATGGAAAACAGAGAGATTTATCAAAGAAATTCGAGGAGGAATTCAAAATTCCAATATTGTACATTTCTGAATTAATCGCTCTTGGAATGGGAATTCCTGCCGATGAGTTGGGAACTAAGTTTCATAGAACTAGAGTAAGTGATATTTTAGAAAAGATTGGTTAAAATTATCTAAATAATAATTAATCTAACTTTTTTTATTTTTCTTTTTAAACATAGAAATTGTATTAAATTACTTTGGAAATCTATTGTGATTTTGAAGGAATTCCCTATAAGTATTCAGATAATTTAACACTTTCCCTGCTAATTCTATAGATTCATAAACAGGAATAGCCCGATTTAAAAGGCTTAATTTAAATTTATATCTACTTTTATATTCTTTAAAACCTTCATTTATTTTTAACATAACACAGATAATGGGTTTTTTACAAACTTTTCTTACTTTTCTCATATACTTTAAGAATACTTTATTTAAATCGATTTTATCAAGCTTACCATGTTCTTCCATAACTTGTTCTTCAAAACCTCCAAACCGCTCAGGATCCTTTACAAAAATAATTGCTGAAATATTTGGATCTTTTTCGAGTGAAACTATGGTCCGATAGTAAATATTTGGCATTATTCCCATTGCTCCAAGGTCTATTGGATTTGTCAGATTAGTATTTACATCTGGAAGAAATCTTTCTAATTTTGCAGTAGTTTTTTGAGTTAATTGAGGAATTTTAAGATTAAATTTTTCTAATATATCAACCAATTCAATACAAGAACCACCACCTATTCCTATTACACCAAGATTACGAGTTTTTGGTAAATTTAATAATTTAAATCCGGATGCCAATGCTGCAAGTTCTTTTGAACTACTTACTAAACTACAACCAGTTTGTTTTGCAACTGCTTCAAATATTTTAATATTTCCCGCTAAACCACCGGTGTGAGACATGATTGCTTTTTGTGTTGCTTCACCATAACCAACTTTCCATAATATCACAGGCTTCCTGTTTAAATTTAAATTTTTAACACTATTTAAGAATCTACGACCAATCTTTTGAGATTTAAGATTTTCAAGATACAATCCAATAATTGCTGTTTTAGGATCAGTTAAAAAATAATCTAAAAAATCTGGATAAGTTAAATCTATTGCATTCCCCAATGAAATTAATTTTGATATGAAGCAACCATAAGAAACAGCTAGATTACTAACATTTACTGAAAGACCACCTGATTGAAAAATTGCTGAGAAATTTCCCGCCTTTTTTGATTGAACAGCATTAATATAGAGGTTGCTGCTTGGATTATATACTCCCAAACAATTTGGTCCCAAGATTCTTATTTTGTATTTTTTTGCTATATCCAATACATTTTTCTCAAGATCTGAAAAGCCAATCTCTGAAAAACCCGACGAAAATATTGTAACAAATGGAACTCCTTTTCTTCCAATTTCCTCTAGTAATTTGGGACATAATCTGGCTGGAACTGCAAGGATTACGTAATCAATAGGTTCTGATTCAGGAATTTCCAAAATTGAGCCATATACTTTTATACCAAATAATTTTTGCCCTTTTAATCGAGGATTAAATAAATAAATAGGACCTCGAAATTTATTTTTTAAGATCCTTACAAAATAACCTCCACCTGCTGGGTTTTGTGAAGCTCCTATAATTCCAACAGCTCTTGGGAAAAATAATTTCTCAAAATCTATTTTCTCTGAGAAAGACGTATTATTCATATAATATATCTGTAAACAGATGATTAAAATTTTTTGGAGAAAAAAAGATATATTTTGGATTAATTTCTAATTGTTATTGCATTTTAATCTTTTGCATCTTTTAGAATATTGAAAAAATTAGTTCTAAATAGGGAATAATAATATTTTTGCTCGAAAAAATTGCACATTCGCTCTTTGCCTTTTATATTTTCAAAAAAATTAACCTCTTTTGGATAAATTATATCCCATAAAACTAGACCGTTAGGAGAATAAGGTTTGTAAGAAAATGATTTTATTGGATCGAATAGAGTCTTAAACTCATCAAATGTTATTTTTTTAGTTCCTAGTTCAACTAATTTTCTAATTATCTTTCGTATTTGTTGCCTTAAAAAACTCTGGCTATAAAAATCCAAAATTAGAAAATCATTTATAATTGATAATTTAATATACTCCAGATCTCTGACTGTATTTTTATCTTTATCTTTTTTAGCAAAATTAACAAAATCATGACTACCTTTTAATAGATTGCATCCCTGTTTAATCAAATCGATTTCGAATTCTGATTTTTTTATGAGATAGGATATTGGATACTCAAAAATATATTTATAATGCCGACAAATTGCATTCCGCCTTGGCTTATAATCTATTGGAACTCTTGCAACTGCCCATACCCCTATATCATTCGGGAGAGCACTATTTAATTCCTCAGGATAAAAACTTTTCTGAGTTATAAAAGAAAACACAGATCCTCTTGCAGAAACAAAACGATCTGTTCGACTTGCTGCTTCAAAACCAGATTTGCTTTCATTTTCAATATAGGATTTATCAATAAGTTTCTTTATTAAAATACCTTCAATGGTATTTTCTTCCTTTTGACGTTGAGATCCAAGATAATGATCAGCCAAATAATACATCTTAATAAAATATCGTTGTGCTGATTTCATCGAACTCTGATTTACTAGTTAAACTATTTCTAATCTAAAATAATAGTTATTTTTTTAACCACATCTGGCATCTCTCGTAGGTTATTAATTATTGCTAAATTAACATCTTTGATGATTTTTGTAACAAAAGGATTCATAGGTATCTCTTTCTCATTAATTAATAGTTTTATTTCATCACTCATAGTTTATATAAAGTAATATTTGATTTTAAGTTTGATATCAAAATTCTTGAAAAGGTTTTTTAGTAATATAAATTTCATATTTATATTATATATAGATGTATTAGAACTTGATATGGAATATATCTAAGTCGATTATTGATAATAAAGATTTATTGAAATATAATATATACAAAAATTTTAGAGATAGTAAAGTTCTATGAAATTAAAATTGAAATCAAGATTTCTAGATTTTCGTGATAAGATAAGAACAAAGATCAGAGTAAAGAAAGAGAACTTTGTATTTATTATCTGTATAATTTTAATTGTCTTTATTGCATTTCTTATTAGAATCAGCCCAGTGTTTGTTGGGCCCCCCTTGATTAAAGCGTTTGATCCTTGGATACAATATTATTCGGCAGAATATCTAAGTCAAAATGGGATTTATGAATATTTTCATTGGCGCGATTATAAGTCTTGGTATCCTGGGGGAATTGAACGTTTTAGACTGAGACCCGGACTACAATTAACAGTCTGTGTTATTTATTGGGTCTTAAATGGACTGGGAATTCCTATTCAATTATATGATGTTTGCTATTATTTTCCTGCATTTGCTGGAGCTTTAACAGTTTTTGTTATGTACTTTTTAGGTAAGGAAATTTTAGATAAACGAACTGGTCTTCTTGCTGCATTTTTCTTAGCATTCAATCCTGGACATATGCAACGAACAGTAGTTGGATTTTTTGATAATGAAACAATTGGCATTCTTGGAACATTATTAGTTCTTTTGTTTTTTGTTAAAGCAGTAAAAACAGGAAAAATCCATCATGCAATCCTTGCTGGATTATCACTAGGTTATTTATCACTAAGTTGGGGTGGTTATGTTTATACGTTATTAATAATTCCTTTATTAACAGGGATATTAATTTTAGTTGATAAATATTCACCAAGATTATTAATTGCTTATGCGGGAACTGAAGGGGTTGGAATCCTTGTTTATTCCTTATATATTAATTTTTCCCCCCAAAATTTTTTTAACGATTTTGAATTTTTAGCAGTTTTTCTCTTTTCAGTAGTATTAATTATATTTCATATTTTTTATCGACAAAAAACAATAAACCCAAAATTTTATGATGGTATATTAACTTTCATGCGATGGGCAATAATTCCTATTATTTTAATTGGAGCAATAGTTCTATGGTTATTTCCTAATTTAATCCCATTTGGATTTGATGCACGATTTACAAGCGTATTTTCTCCTATGTTAAGGCAAGATTTACAGTTAGTTGCTTCGGTTGCTGAGCATATGCCAAGCCCGTGGAGTGTATTTTATTATAATACATTAATTCCGAGTTTATTAGTACCCGTAGGAATATATTTCTGTCTTAAAAGAGGAAATGAAGAGGATTTTTTAATTATAATCTATGTTCTCACTCTTTTCTATTTTACAGGCAGCATGATTAGAATTATTTTATTATTTGCTCCTGCAGTAGCTTTAATTGGCTCTTACGGGTTATCGAGTATTTTAAAATTGTTTGGAAGTTTTATTGGTAAAGAAAAAAGTATGATAACTAGACGTAGGAAAAGACAAATAAAAACGACTATTGGAAGTTGGGAATCCTTTGGAGTATATGCCATAGTCGGTTTTTTAATGTTTGCTCAAGTTTCTCACGCAGCAGATATTTCGATTAGTTCATTAGCTTACTCACAAATTACTCCAGGGGGTAATCTTCATGATTGGGAAGAAAGTATGACTTGGATTAGGACTAATTTACCTCCCGGGACTGTAGTAGTAAGCTGGTGGGATTATGGATATTGGATAACTCCAATTGGTAATGCTACTACTGTTAATGATAATGCAACAATAAACCAAACACGAATAGGTGCCACAGGTATGGCATTTATGCAAACAGATGAACTAGAGAGTGCTAAAATTCTACGTCACTTGAAAGCTGATTATGTTCTCGTATATTTTGGTATGCTATATACAGGCCTTGGCGGCGATGAGGGAAAATGGCCTTGGATGGTTAGAATCTGTAATGATAATTATCAGTCGTATAAAAATTTTGGCTGGGAAGCTTATAATTGGAAAGAAAATAGTGTATTTGATGAATCAGAATATCAAAATTCAACTACGGGTAAATATAAAGAAAAGTGGCTTCAGAGTCAATTAGTTAGATTAATGTTTGCTGGATTACCAACTAGGCTAGAAGAAGCAGATACAAATAAATTAGAATTTAATTACGCGGAGCAAATTGCTGGTAATCCAAGTCGGGGTATTTCCCCACGTGAACTCGACGATGGTAGATTATGGTCTGAACTTATTCCTTACCACGGTTATTATGACTTCAAAGTGTTTAAACCAATATACTTTTCTGCACAGGGATTAGTAAAATTATTTCGAGTTGATTATACTGCATTAGATTCCTCAATAGAAATTAACAATCCGAAAGTTTATGATAATGGCTTTGCCAATTTTAAATTAGTAAATACAGGAATTAAAGAGGTAACCTTAGAGAATGTATTCATTAAAGGAGATTCTTATGATTTTACTATTGAAGATAATAACAGTCAAATTGAACCAGGAGAGGAAAAACTCGTTTGGATAGATGCCCAAAATGCAGGTTTTGAATTAAACGATATTGTTGAAATATCAGTTAGCATTGAGGCTGAAGCTCTAGAAAATCAAAAGTATACCTTTGAAAATAGTTCTACTAATATTTTAGTTGAACCAACTCCTACATATGGAATTAAAATCAATAGAGAAAACAGTATTGCTTTAATTAATGAAGATAATTCTAATGCTAGCTTTTATTTAGAAGTAGAAAATACAGGCGAAGGAATTCTTAATATAAATTCAACATCCATAAACGGAATTGAATTCAACAAAACCAATTATCAGCTAAATAATTCATTATTAAAATCAGGATCTAAAATAACAATTTATCTTCCTGAATCTCCAGTCAATAAAACTACATTAGGAGATTCAATGGACAACTTAAGTGATACGATAAGAGTAGGTACATCTGAAGGAATATTCGATGAAACAATTTTTTCTTATAATAAAAAAGATTACAAAATTTCAATAATCTCTGAAGACCGGGTACTATCTGATGAAACAGAAATCTTATTTAGTAAAAATCGAACTCAAATTCCTATAGATTTAAATAGCGCTTGTGCCTATGATAATGGAACAATTTTTATTAAAGTAAAAAACACTGGAACTAAAGTAATAGGATTAGACTCTGTATATATAGATGGAGTATCTAAAGACTTTATATCAGTTGACGATGATAATCTTCTCTCCATAGATGAGATCAAAGATCTAATAATTGATTACCCGGATATTGAGAATAATGAAGAAATTGAAATAATTATCGCAACATCTGGTTTGGATGGATATATCGTAGCTACAGACGTTGGTTATTTATATCCAATTAGTGATTCTGCAAATTTGGCATTTGTATCAAAGTCTGATCTTAACATTACCCATGTATGGGCTAATGAAACAATTGAGATTGCAATTAAGAATACAGGAAATGCAACGATAAAACTAGATGATGTGATAATAAATGGGACGGAAATCATATCTATTGATAATATAATTTTTAATTATAACGATAAGACATTGGATCTCCAAGAGATTGCAATATTCTCTTTCAGCTCGACTCAATTTAAAATAAATCAATCAAATGTAGTAGAAATAAATATAACTACTGAATCTGGAATCTCAGTAAAACAATCTTTTATAGCCGAGGTTAACCCAACATGGAATCCGGACAAATACAATATTGACATTTTAAATACATCCTCAGCAGATTATAGTGAAGTTCTATTAACACTCAATCTTAAAAATATAGGTGAAGACAATCTAATAATTGATGCAGTGTATGTAAATAACACATACATCTCGTGGAGTACTATAACAATTGTAGATAATGTAGATCTAACTATTGAAACAGACGAGGAAATAACACTAACAATTACATTAACAGATCTTGTATCATTAATTGGACCTATTAATCCTAATGATACTCTTGAGATATTAGTTAGAACTGAAGAAGGAACCGAGGATACTCGCGTAATTACAGTTGTGGCTTAATAGCTTCAAAACTCTTATTTTTATAATTACCATTTATTCCTTTATATTTTAAACAGTAAAAATCTTAAGAAATTAAGAATTATTAATTTTTACGATAAATCACTGCTTATTAATTATTAATAATGTTTTTTTCATAAATAGAAGTAGCAATATGTGAGTTTATATCTTGAAATTTGAATTAAAAAGTGAATATTCACCCACTGGAGACCAGCCCACTGCAATTAATGCCTTAGTTGAGGGAATTAAAAGAGGAAATCATTTTCAAACCCTTTTAGGTGCTACGGGTACTGGCAAGAGTTTCACAGTAGCTAACGTTATACAAGAAATTCAATTACCAACACTTGTAATGGCACCGAATAAAACATTGGCCGCACAATTATACAATGAGTTAAAAGAGTTATTCCCTAATAATGCAGTACGTTATTTCGTGTCATATTATGATTATTACCAGCCTGAGGCTTTCGTTCCAGTTAGTGGGTTATATATAGAAAAGGATTTTAGCGTTAATGAAGAAATCAAAAGACATCGATTGGCGACAGCTCATGCACTTAGAACAAGGATGGATGTAATAGTTGTTGCCACGGTTTCTTGTATTTATGGAATGGGCCGACCGGAGGACTGGGAAGATGCTTCCATCGTTCTGGAAGTGGGAGAAGAAATTAAAAGGAGAAATATTCTCAGAAAGCTCATTGAAATGGGATATGAACGCAAAGATATGGAATTTAAAAGAGCTACTGTTAGAGCCAAGGGTGATATTATTGACATATATCCAGCTTATTTAGAAACGGCTCTAAGAATATCTCTATTCGGTGATGAGATTGAATCAATTGAAGAAATTCACCCTGTCTCTGTCAACACAATAAATAAATTAACTAATTGTAGAATATTTCCAGCGAGTGAATTTGTAATTCCGGAGGAAAATAAAATCACCGCAATTGATAAAATTGAAAAAGAGATGCAAGAAAGGGTTACATATTTTAAAAAAGAAAAAAAATATGCGGAGGCACAAAGAATTGAATCTCGGACAAAATTTGACCTTGAAATGTTAAGAGAAATGGGATTTTGTAAAGCAATTGAAAATTATTCAAGATATTTGGATAATAGGGAACCTGGGATCCCTCCAAGGACGATTATTGATTATTTCCCTAAAAAATTTTTGATGATTGTAGATGAATCACACATAACCGTTCCTCAGCTACATGGAATGTTTAGAGGCGACCTATCCCGGAAGAGAAACCTAATTGATTATGGCTTTAGACTCCCAAGTGCTTATGACAATAGACCTTTGAAATTTGACGAATGGGAACATAAGATCAATAAAGTTATTTTTATGAGTGCTACTCCAATGGATTATGAAATAGAGAAATCAAATGGTAAAGTAGCTGAACAAATCATAAGACCTACGGGTCTTGTGGACCCCCGCGTTGAAGTAAGATCAACTAAAAACCAGATTGATGATCTTTTAGGAGAAATTAGAGAAGTAATTAAAAATAATGAACGTGTTTTAGTTACTACTCTAACGAAAAGAATGTCAGAAGATATTGCAGATTATTATAATGAATTAGGTCTTAAAATAACTTACCTGCATTCAGAGATAGACACCGTAGAAAGGTTTGAAATACTCCGTAACTTAAGAGAGGGTGTTTTTGATGTTATAGTTGGTATTAATTTATTAAGAGAGGGGTTAGATTTACCAGAAGTATCTCTCGTTGCAATTCTTGATGCAGATAAGGAAGGATTTCTTAGAAACACTCGTTCATTGATTCAAACAATTGGAAGAGCCTCTAGAAATATAAATGGAAGGGCTATTTTATACGCTGATAAAATAACACGATCAATAAAAGCTGCTATAGACGAGACTAATCGTCGAAGGAAAAAACAGATTGATTTCAATAAAAAAAATAATATTACTCCCAAAACCATTCACAAGAAAATTTTGGACTCTCTGGCTGAAGTACAAGAACTGAAAGAAAAAGAATCTAAAAAATTAAGATTTAAAATTGAAGAAAGAATTGAAGCATCTATAAATACAAAGGATTTATCAAGATATCTTGAAAGTGAGATGTATCGTGCAGCTCAGGATTTAAGGTTTGAAGATGCAGCATACTTAAGAGATCAAATCAAAGACTTAAAACTTAATAAGAATATCAAATAAATTAGGTGATGTAAATGATAAATACTATGATTCATGTAAAAGGAGCTCGTCAGAACAATCTCAAAAATATAGATGTAAAGATACCTCATAATAAATTAATTGTAATTACGGGAGTTTCTGGGAGTGGAAAATCAAGTTTAGCAATGGATACTATTTTTGCAGAAGGCCAAAGACGTTTTTTAAAATCATTATCAAGTTATGCGAGACAATTTCTGGGTGAATTAGAAAAGCCAGATGTCGATTCCATTGAAGGGCTCAGCCCCTCTATCGCAATTGAGCAAAAAGCGATATCAAGAAATCCAAGAAGTACGGTGGGGACAGTAACTGAAATTTATGATCATTTAAGAGTTCTTTATGCAAATATCGGTATTGCTCATTGTCCAAATTGTGGAAGAGAAATATCACCTCAAACTGCTACTGAGATAGTGTCTCAAATAATTAAGCAACATAAAAAGGACTCAAAAATTATTATCAAATCCCCTGTTGTAAGAGCAAGAAAAGGGTTATACCAAGATTTATTAGAAAAATTAAAGCGTCAGGGTTATGCAAGAGTTGAAATTGATGGTATTCAATATTCACTTTCTGAAGAAATTATCCTTGATAAATATAAAAAACATAATATTGATATAATTGTTGATAGGTTAGTAATTTCGGATGATATTAGAAAAAGATTATCGGATTCAGTTGAGACTTCACTAAAACTTGGAGAAGGAATAGTTAAAATAGAAACTTTAGGTGAGGATGGCAGCACAGAACAAACATTATCTGAACATTATGCGTGTATTGAATGTGGATTATCCTTTTCCGATTTAAAGCCGCGAATGTTTTCCTTTAATACGCCTCATGGCTCTTGCCAGAAGTGCAATGGATTAGGAAGTGCTTTACAATTCCTTCCAAGTTTAATTATTGGAAAAGATTTAACAAAAACATTGGAAGAAAGCAATATCAGAAAAATTTCAGGATTTAAGAGTACAAATGGTTATTCTTGGCAAATTTTAAAGCAAGTCTTAAAACATTATAAAGCAGAGACGAAGACTCCGATTAAAGATCTTGATCCTGAATTGTTAGAAAAAATATTATATGGTACAGGATATGATGAAATACAATTTGATTTAAGAAAAGAAGAATATGATAGTAGATTTAATAAAAGAGAGAAAAATGATAATACAAGTTATCAATGGAGATTTAAAAGAGCCTTTGAAGGATTAATTCCATTATTATATCGAAGATATGTCGAAACTACTTCTAAGGAGCAACGAGTTTCTTATAGTCACTTTATGATCGAAGTGATATGTCCAAAATGTAAAGGACAGCGATTAAATCCTTTTAGTCTATCAGTATTAATAGGAGGAAAAAACATTACGGAAATTTGTGATTTGGCTGTCAAAGACACATTTAAATTCTTAAATAAATTGAAATTAACAGAAATTGAGAAAAAAATCTCTAAAGATGTTTTAAAAGAGACTAAAGATAGATTATCGTTTTTGATTAATGTTGGTTTGGATTACATTTCATTAAATAGAAAAGCTCAGACGCTATCAGTTGGAGAAAGCGAAAGAATAAGACTAGCAACACAATTGGGTTCTAATCTTGTTGGTGTTACTTATGTACTTGATGAACCAACTATAGGGCTTCATACTCGAGACATTAAAAAATTAATTAATATGTTAAAGAAACTAAGAGATTTAGGGAATACAGTTATAGTTGTTGAACATGATGAGAGTATTATAAGGAATGCGGACCATATAATCGACTTAGGACCATTCGCAGGAGAAAATGGGGGCTATTTAGTTGCAGAGGGACCATTACAGGCAATAATTTCCAATGAAAAATCAATTACGGGAAAATATCTAAATGGTCAACTAACAATTCCTCTTCCCGTTTCAAGAAGGAAACTAAATAATAAATTTTTAAGAATAAAAGGTGCTCGAGAGAATAATTTAAAGAACATTGATCTAAAAATACCCTTAGGAGTTATTGTTTGTGTCACTGGTGTTTCAGGAGCCGGAAAAACGAGTCTTTTTGTAGATTGCCTTTATAAAGGTCTTAAAAAAATAATGGGTTCTGAAGACAGATTTTATAAAGTTGGAGATTTTGATGATATTTTTGGCTTTCAAAATATTGATAAAATCATTAATATTGATCAGAGTCCTATAGGGCGAACTCCACGTTCAATTCCAGCAACTTACACAAAAGCATTAGATTATATTAGAGAAATATACGCAAATTTACCAGAAGCAAAAGAAAGAGGGTATCTAAAAGGACGTTTCTCTTTTAATGTAAAAGGAGGTCGTTGTGGAAAATGTCAAGGCACTGGTTATATTCTCAAAGAGATGTTATTTCTTCCTGATGTATATATAAGGTGTGATGTATGTAAAGGGAAAAGATTTAATGATGAAACTTTAGACATAAAATTTAAAGGATATTCTATTGCAGACGTCTTAAAGATGTCATTCAGTAAAGCTTACAGAGTTTTTAAAAATATCCCGAATCTAAAAAGAACAATCAAAACAGTTATAGATGTAGGTCTAGGTTATCTAGAATTAGGACAATCATCTACAACTTTAAGTGGGGGTGAAGCACAACGATTAAAAATTGCCAGAGAACTAAGAAAGGTTAGTACAGGAAACACGCTATATCTACTTGATGAACCAACAACTGGATTACACTTTGATGATGTTAAAAAATTAATAAATGTACTTCAAAAATTAACTGATAAAGGAAATACTGTTATAATTATTGAACATAATATGGAAATCATTAAATCAACTGATTATATTATTGATTTAGGGCCAGAAGGAGGAGAAAAAGGAGGAGAAATAGTCGTTCAAGGCACACCAGAAGAGATTATTAGAAATAAGGATTCATATACGGGAAAATTTTTAAAGAAATATTTGCAATAATGATTTTTCTAATTCTTTTTAGTTTTTCATATCTTATTTGTAATGATAATTAATATAAGATTTTTTTTAATATTATAAATTAAGAAGTTTAATAGATATGAAGTGGGATTTTTAATAATGCAATCTATCAAGGAAAATAAAAAACCTAGGGAATTAATAGCCTCAATACTCGGTCACATTGACCATGGAAAGACAAGCTTATTAGATTATGTGAGAGGGACGGTAGTTCAAAAAAGAGAAGCAGCGGGAATTACACAGCATATCGGAGCTAGTTATTTCCCAGTAGAAGCGATTAAAAACTTTTGTGGAGATAAATTTGCAAAATTGGACATTTTCCTCCCTGGTATTTTAATTGTGGATACTCCAGGGCACGCAGCATTTATGAACTTGAGGAAAAGGGGAGGAGCAGTTGCAGATATCGCAATTTTAGTAATTGATATAATGGATGGACCAATGCCAATTACTTGGGAATCTGTAAATATACTCCGAGAAAAAAAGGTCCCTTTTATTATCGCAGCAAATAAAATAGACAGAATTCCAAGTTGGAAACCTAATAAAAATGCTGACTTTGTTGAAACCTATAATAAGCAAAGTGAATTTGTTCAAAAAAATTTTGATGAGAAATTATATAAGATTATTGGAGATTTCTTAGAAGAGGGGTTTCCCGGGTGTGATAGATATGATAAAATAAAAGATTTTACTAAAAGCTTAGCTATTGTGCCCACTAGTGCCATTACTGGGGAGGGGATATCTTCACTGCTTATCGTATTATTAGGATTAGCACAACAATTTTTAAAAGATAAATTACTATATTCTGAAGGTCCAGCAAAAGGTGTAGTATTGGAGGTTAAAAAGGAAGCTGGATACGGATTTACAATTGATGCTTTAATATATGATGGAATCATTAAAAAAGGGCAAAAAATGGTTGTTGGAGGATTAGAAAAACCAATTGTTACAAAAATACGAGCCCTTTTTCAACCAAAACCACTTGATGAGATTAGAGATCCTCGTCAAAAATTTGATTCAGTAAATGAAATTCACGCATCTGCTGGAATAAAAATCCTAGCATCAGATTTAGAAGGTACTGTTGCAGGAGCTCCACTTTATGTAATCGAAAATGAATCGAAAGAAGAAGAAATTTATAAAATAGTTGAAGAAGAAGTTAATAGTATAAGAATACAGACAGATAAGGCAGGGATCGTTCTAAAAGCGGATACTTTAGGATCTTTAGAGGCATTAGAGAAACATTTATCCGAAAATGGTATTAATATTAGTAGGGCTGATGTAGGTCCAATAAAAAAAGCCGATATATTGAGTGCAGTTGTAGTGAGAGATTTTGATTTATATTCGTCCGTTGTTCTTGGCTTTAATGTAAATATCTTAGATGAAGCAAAAGAAATGGCATACGATGAAAATGTAAGAATTTTTACCAATGATGTCATTTATAGATTGACAGAGGATTATATTGAATATAAGGAAACTCGAAAAGCAGAAGATACTGCAAAAGAATTAGGTGAATTGGTCTTACCGGGAAAGCTTCAAATGATGCCGGAATTTATCTTTAGAAACTCAAATCCTGCTGTTTTTGGAGTTAGGGTAATTGGAGGTGATCTGGTTTCCAAAGTTCCTATAATCAAAAATAATGGGAAATACATAGGGCGTATAAATAAAGTTCAAGATAAAGGACAAAATATTCAAAAAGCAACTAAAGATATGCAGGTAGCAGTTTCAATGAAAGGTGTTGAAATTGGTAGAGATCTTGAAAAAGATGAGATTCTATATATAAATGTTCCTGAATCTCATGTAAGACAATTAATTGGAAAATTTCTGGATGAATTAACCTCAGAACAAAAAGATATTTTACGAGAATATATTGTCTTAATGCGAAAAGAAAAAAACCCTTGGTGGGGCATGTAGGAATTAGTTATAAAAGGCGGATCACATGACTCAATTTGATGACATATTTAAAGGTGCTCTCAATGAAATTCTTCCTACAAAGCAAGAAATAGAAAAGCATAAAGAAATTATTGATTTTTTGACCAAATTACTAACACAAAAGGCAAAAGAATTGGGAATTACCTTTAAATTTATTGAGCCTCAAGGTTCAACAGGAATTAAACAAACTCAATTGAGAAACACATCTGATATTGATTTGTTTATTGGAATGGATTTTAAATCGTTTATGGAAGAAAAAATAAGTAAAACTAAATTAAAACAAAAATTGAAAAGTAAATTTAGAGAACTCTGTGAAACTTGGATAATTAAAGCTATAGAAAAGCACGATTTTAAGAATATTATATTACTTTATGCAGAACATCCTTATGTCTCTGCGGAATATATTGATTCAGAAGGAATAACTGAAATTGATATTGTTCTCTGCTTTGCTTTATCTAAGGAATACTTATTGGAAAATGGTCCAATAACGGCTGTTGATAGAACTCCTTGGCATACTCGATTTGTTAGAGATAATTTAACTAAGGAACAAAAGAATGAAGTAAGATTATTAAAACAATTTTTTAAATGCTGTTATTCCTATGGAGATAAAAGTCCTGTTGGAAGGATAGGGTTCATAGGATACAGTTCAGAATTATTAATTTATCATTTCAGAAATTTATTAAATTTATTTGAGTATTTTGATGAATTGGAATATCAATCCATCGATTTTTTTAGTAGAAATACTAAAGAATTAAAAAAAAAGCCTCGATTTATTAATGATTTTCTAATTATAATTGATCCCACAGACAAAAACAGAAATGTAGCAGCTGCAATATCAAAAAAAGCATATTATTATTGTAAAGATAAAGTTAAGCAATTTTTAAAAGATCCAGACATTTCATATTTTCAAATTAAATCCTTACCAATTGTTGATTTTAATTTGGTAAAGAAAGAAGCGATATTTGACCATCTTTTTTTAATTGAATTCAAAAATGAAAATTTAGAGGTTCATTATACAGAATTACGAGATAAATTATATTCTTTTGGAGAAAAGGTAAAAAGTAGTGGCGAAATAGAAAAATCTAAAGACCCTAGATTTGGAAAAATTACTTTTGAAGTTTATTTCGAAACTGATAAAAGTTTTTATGCAATCTCATTTTTTTGCGAAAATCCAAAAATTTCAGAGAAATTTCTTAGGCGTGGTCCACCAGTTAAGGAAAAATTACATGCGAAGCAATTTAAAAAGAAAAACCCTAATTATCTTCTAAAAGAAAACTTTCTTTATATAGAAGAGAAGCGAAGATTCATTAAATTTTTAGACTTTTTAAATGATATTTCAATAAATAAAGCACCGAAAGAATTTGATATAATTAACGTTTCAAATTGTTATCATGCAAAGACTGATGTTGGAAAGAGATGTGTTTATGTTCTAAAGGAAATGGTACTTCCTTACATCAAATAATTAATTTAACTTGTTTTTTCTAAAGTTTTTACCTAACTAATATTTAAGAAATATTTTTTTGAATTCTTACTTGGTAATCAATTTACATGGATTTTACCTACAAATTATAAATTGTTTAAATATCATATCTAAATAATTTTTACTTTAATTTTTTAATTGTTATTTTGGAATACTCGCGTTGATATAAAAGTATAGCATTATTTGAGTGTTCTTATTTTTAAAAATCGCAAAATTTTTATTTTTCTTCATATTTAAAAATGTAATTAGATGAACGAATAAATAAGTTGAAAAAATTACAATGGTAAAAGTAAAAAATCCCGAAGAAATCCGGAGTCTAGTGATTAGCGGACCTTATGAGAAGAAAAGGATCTTCTCAATTGTTGCGCATATCGACCATGGGAAAACAACAACTACAGATTATCTTTTAGAAAGAGCGGGGCTTATGCGAGAAGAAGATGCAGGTCTACTCCTTGCGACCGACTCGGATGAAGAAGAACAAGAAAGGGGTATTACGATATTTACAAGCGTTGTATTACTTGCTTTTACTGATTCAAGAACCTCAGACGATGAGGAACCTTATATATTTATGATTAATGACACTCCTGGACATATTTCATTTACTGGTGAAGTATCACGTGCATTAAGGGCTTCAGATGGTTGTATAATCTTGGTAGATGCCTTGGAAGGAGTAATGACTCAAACTGAAACGAATATTAGATTAAGCGTTGGAGAAGAATTATGTAAGCCCGTTTTATTCATTAATAAAGTTGACAGATTAATTAACGAATTAAAACTCAGTCCCAAGCAGGTTTATGAGAGAATAGATAAGATTCAAAATGAGGTTAATGAATTAATAAAAAAGATCGCCCCGAAAGGAATTGATTGGAGAGTTTCATTTCCAAATAATAGTGTTGCAATTGGTTCCGCGAAGGATGGTTGGGGCTTCACCCTTGCAATTCTTAATGAAAAAAATATTAAACCAACCTTTGTTTTTGAGAAATATAACGAAGGAGATATTGCATATTTGAGAAAGAATCTCAGATTAGATGAGGCTCTATTAAGAATGGTTGTAGATCATCTTCCAGATCCATTAACAGCATCAAAATATCGAATTCCAAAAATCTGGTCTGAAGGTGATTTAGATTCAGAACTAGGCCAAGCATTATTAAATTGTGATCCAAATGGGCCGTTATATGGAATGATAACGAAAATATTTATTGATCCTAAGTCTTTTCGTGCAACTTTAATAGGTAGAGTATTTTCTGGGACGCTAAATGCTTCAGATTCAATATATTTATTAGGCAAAAAAGAAAAAGTACGGATAAAACGTTTAGGTGTTATGGAAATAACCGATATTTTAGATACTGGAAAAATCCCCGCAGGTAATCTTTTCGCAATATATGGTTTTATTTGTCCTACTGGAGAAACTTTCGTTGCAGCAAATATGGCACCAGCTAAGGGGGAATATTTCCCATCATTTGAGCAAATTAAATATGCTTGTGAACCTGTAGTATCACGAAGTATAAAACCAAAGGATCATCAAGATTTAGCAAAATTAGGAGAGGTTGTGCAAAAATGGTTAATGGCTGATACTACTGCCGAATTTAGATTAGATGAAGAATCTGGCGAATATATATTGTCTGGTATTGACCCTCTTCAGATAGATATTTTAACAAAACGTATTAATAAACAAGTACCAATTGAAGTTGGAGATCCGATTATTGTATATCGTGAGAAAATCGAAAAGTCAACCTCCAACGTTCATACAAAATCTGCAAATGTTCACAACAAATTTCTTATGCATATTGAATCTCTTGATGATACTTCCTTAGAACTAATCATGTCGGGGAGAATTGGACAATATATGCCTGAGAAAGAGAGAGCAAAAATTCTTAGAGAAGAGGCTGGTTGGGATACAAAAGAAGCTAGAAGGATTGTAGATATATATAAAGGAAATGTTCTAATCAATGGAACGATGGGATTGCAAAGATTTAACAGAGTTAAATCTTATTTAGTTGCGGCGTTTCGCGATTGGACTCAAAGTTGCGTTTTAGCTAAAGAACCTGCTTTAGGTTTAAAAATAATTTTTACTGATATGGTTATTCACGAGGATCCAAGGCATACTCAATATAATCAAATAGCTGGGATGGTTTTTTCAGGTTTTTCCTTAGCATTTCTAAAAGGTGATCCACAAATGTATGAACCTATTCAGAGGGTCGATATTAAAACTCCCGCAGGGACGGAATCGGGTATCATTTCGATTTTAAACCAACATCGAGGAAAAGTTGTGAATGTTAGTTCTGATGCCGATTATGTGACAGTTCATGGTGAAATTCCTGCTTCGGAAACGCTAGGAATTGATGACGATTTTAGAGGTGCTACACAAGGTCGTGCCTTTTTTGGTTATGAATTTAAAGCGTTTGAAAGAGTTCCAACTAAAATGCAGGAAGAATTAATCTTGGATATTAGAAAGAGAAAAGGTATGAAGGTTGAATTACCGAATCCTAAGCCATGGGAACGTTTTATCTACAAACGAACTTAATTTTTTTATCATTTTTTAATTTATCTTATTTCTAAATTCCAGTAATTTATCAAAATTTGACCGATTAATATAAATTATTCCTATTGATTACTTATTTATAAGGATTTTACTATTTTTCATTCTCAATAAGGAAAATTTCAATAGGAAAATAAATTTAAAATTATATTATTCAAAATATAGATTAATTCTCTATTAAATAAAAATAAAGGTAATAAAGATATGCAAGATGGCGAACGAGAAGAGGAAATTGATGAGAAAATTGACAAATCTGAAAATGAGGAAGATCAAAATATAGCTCTTGAAACTTATATGAAAGAAATGGATATGCTTTCTGAGGATTTTTCAGATTTAAGTGATTTCGATATTGAAGAATTACAGGATATTAAAGAAGCCATTGAAGAAGTTAGGAGAGGAAAAATGAAAGAAGAAATCTCAGAAGATCAAACAGAGGAAGCAGCAGTCTCTGAGGAAATATCCATTGAAGATTCAGAGTTAATAGCATATTTAGATGAAAGAGAACAATTATCCCAAGACTTTACAGATATTCAAGAACTTGATTTAGATGAATTAAGGGACATGAAAGAGGCAATAGCAACGATAAAAAGTGAGACTGAAAATATAGAATCTATAGAGAAATCAGAACATCCTATTTCAGAAGGATTAGAACAAAAAATACGATTAGAATTAGAAAAAAGGAAAGAAATTCAAAAAAAGAAGGAAGTAACAGTTGAGGATTTTCAAAACTATATTAAAGATAAACGTGAAAAAATTTGGTATCATTCTTTATATCATCTGGTGTTCGGGACGGAAGATCACAGTGCCTTAAAAGAAGGATTATATGATATCTTAAAGGAGACTACAAGTAGAAGCCCATTTGATGATATACCTCAACAACAATTTTATTTTGGGTTAGGTTATCTCCTTAGATTAAAATTACATGATAAAGATATTATAAGATATAAAGGAGGAAAATTCAAAATAAATGTTAATGTAGATACTTTAAAGAGAATTTTAGAAGAAAATGGAGAACCTATAAGCCGACGCCCAATTATACCAAAAGATGAACAAGATAAAATGATCTCAGATTTTTTAAAAGATGATTTTGAAGATATTTAATTAAAAATCTAATTAATAAAACAAACACTTTTTATGTGAAAATAATTTATGACTTCTGAGGAACAATTAAAGCCTGTTTTGATAATTATTGGAAATTCTAATGTTGGGAAGACTAGTATCACACGTTATTTAGTTAGTAATCCCAAAAAATTTAAGGGGAAAACTGGAAAAATCCCCGGCACTACTTTATTATTAAAAAAAATTCAAGACCCCTTGATGCCCTTTGATATTTTGGATTTACCAGGTTTCGGGTTTATGAAGAGGTCGAGTAGAAGAAGAACAGAACATATAAAGAAAATGATTATAATCCATATAGAAAAACATTTTAAAGAATTCTTTTTAGGAATAGTTGTAGTAAATGCCCTCAGGATTAGGGATGAGTTGGAAAAGTGGTTTTATAAAAGTGAGGAGACCATACCACTTACATTTGAATTCATTAATTTATTCAAAGAATTCAATACACCAGTATTAGTTGTATTAAATAAAATTGATAAATTAAATTTAATTGATAGAAAAAAAATAGAAACATTCTTTTTTGATAGTGCTACAAAATTTGGTCTAAAACTAGTAAAATTTAATGAGTTTAAAGGTTTTGATAGTAGTGCTTTTCCAGTTCTTATGACTTCTGCTCTTAAAAAAATTGGCATTAAAGAATTGAAAGAAATAGTTGAGTCTCAGTTTAAAAAAATAACTCCATAATAGTCGTGATAATAAGTCTTTTGTTTGAAAAAATCATTTAATTAGAAATAAGTAAAATTTCATTTATTTGATCAACCAATTGATCACAAGTAAAAGTAAATTAATTACTTATTTCTAATTTTTTTTTATCCCAATTAACTCCAAGAAGTACATCTCGACTTCTCTCGTTCTTATATAGAATAGGGAAATTTCCTAAATTACTTATTTTTTCTGCGAATTCTTTTATATCTTCAAATTCTGGGAAATAGAAATCTAGATCTTCAGAAGATTTTAGGCGTTCTTTAATTAATAATGCTTTAGCTTGAAGTGTAAATCCTTTAATATCTAAGAAGTTAGGTTTTGCCCGTTTTATTATGTCTAAATATTCTTTAACAAATATTTCCTTTAGATTTAAATTTTTAACTGCAGTTATTCGGATAACTGTTCTACATGATAATGAGCCTAATAAATCCATAGTCTTCATTAATTTTTCCCAGCTATTTTTAAGCATAGGTCTGCAAATTTTTTTATAAGTTTTTTCATTAGAGGCTGATAGAGAAATATATAATTGAGAAGGAAAATACTCTATTGATTCGATTCTCTCAGGGAATGTGCCATTTGAAACAATAAAAGTCGTCATTTTTCGCTTTTTAAATTCTGCAACAAAATCAGAGAGTAAAGGATATAAAAAAGGTTCCCCATCAAGTGATATTGCCGCATGTTTTGGTTTCATTGATTCTTCATGAACCTTTTCAATTTCTCTTAAAGTCGTGATATTTTTATTTACTAAAGGTTCAATATCCACGTCAGACTTTATTTGTCTTTTGATGCTTTTCTTTATAAAATAATGGTTAATATCACCCTCAATATAATCCAAAAACCCCATATTTTTTAGAAATACTATAGCCCGATCTATTTTGGTTTTACTGGCATCTATTATTCTTGATATTGATTGAATTGATTCAGATTTATTATTTTTCAATATATATTTCAGAATTTTAATTATAATATGATAATTATCAATGTATCTCTTTAATGGTAAATGATTTTGAATAAGATTTTTTTGATGTCGAATCATTTCATTAACCAATTGCTTGGGTTCATCTGGTACAACATTAAAGGTAGCACCCAATGAACTCTGAAGATCTCGCCAACAAAATACACATTGATGATTACAAAAAGGAACAGATGGCGTATTTTGCAGACATAAATTACTTTTTACACCAAAAATACCTTTATAACAATTTTGATTATCTCTTCCGGTCATTAACCGCTGTTCTAACCAGTGACATGGTTTTATCGCCGAATGTTTATTTTTCCCAACAATACGATAATTAGATTTTAGGTAATCTTGTATAAATTGCTCCGTTATTTCATTTTTCCACTTTTTTTCTGTGCTCATCTAATTTAATTTAAGTATTTTAATTAATATAAATTAAGTATTTTAGAGGAAAAAATGAATATTTAATACTAGCCTTAAAATTAAAATCTAATCAAATGTGATTATAATGGTTGAAAAAATCAAATCCGGCTTACTTAATCTGGGATTAAAATTCATCTCTATTGAAGAGAAATTATTCCGAATGTTTTTGGAGACTTCACCAACTAAGGTTAATGAAATTGTTATTTTACCCGCAGTAAAGCTTGTAATGGAAAAAGTCGTTAAAAGATTAAAAAATAAAATAAAACATGGAAATGTCTATAATGGTAAATTAGGTGACATAGAAGTCAGTGTAATTCAGAGTTTAGTTGGCACACCCTATATTGCTGAAAAATTGGAGTGTTTAAAATTTACAAAATGTAAGGTGATTATTCGAACAGATTTTTGTGGTGGGTTAAATATTCCTAGCCGATCAATTGAGCCGGGAGAAATAATAATTCCTGAGAGTGCGTTCTGCGGAGATGGTGTGTCCCCCTATTATATTCTGAAATATTATGAAGAACTTAAGAATTTAGAATTTATAAAAAATCCTATTGAAGGAATAAGTAAAATTAAAGCAGGAAACGAGAGGATATATAAAATATCTCCATCAAATGAGCTGAATGAAATTTTATTAAATACTGCTAGAAGTTTATATTCAAATAAGATATTAACCGGACCAATCTGGACTACCGGTGCTTTATTTTTGGAAACGGAAGATGTTGCAAAATCCTGGATAAAAGAGGGGATAATTGGAGTTGATATGGAAAGCTCTTTATTGTTTTTACTGGGTCAATTATTTAATATTAAAACGGCTTCTGTAATCTCAGTCTCAGATGTAGTAGGACATGAAAAATATGATATATTTAAATCAAATTATATACATCCAGAAATATTCACTGGAATCGATAGGACTATTGAGATTGTAATTAATTCTTTAAAAAAAATCAAAAATATTCTTTAATTTAAACTAAAATTTAAAAAAAATTTAAGCTTCAATAAATTTTGGCTCTTGAAAATTTTGATTATATTGTTTTAAAAGATTTAAGTTTACATTATATATATTTTTCCCCTTCCCTTCCACCGACTTGAGGAGATCGAAATTTAACAAGCGTTTAATATGATATTGAATTGTCCCATGGAAAACTTCTAAATCATTAGCAATTGCAGTAATTTTTTTAGAAGGTTCTTGGATAAAGGCTTTTAGAATCGCAGGTATTAAATTATTCTGGAATAATATTACTAAAACTTCGTATTCTTCAGGAAAGTCCTTTAGAAAGTAATATAATGTTTTTCCAAATTTTCTTGATCTTACAATTTCAAATTTTTCAAGAACAATCAAATATTTTATAAAAGGATTTCTTGTAATTTTGAGTTCTGATTCTATCTTTTTACTTCTACCATGAATACCTGGATTAGATTCTATAAATTTAATAATTTCTTGATATTTTGGATTATTCAAAATCTCTTCTTTTGTTCTTCTCTCATTAGTCACAATCCATTTTTTCTGTTCTAATGACCGAATCGCTAAAAATAATTCTTCCTTACTATAGCCCCTTGAATATGATAATTTTGCAATACAATCTGCATATAGCTTTTCTACCAATGGAGGTAAAGTCTCAACTCTTTCAACAGAGATTTTTGAATCAAATTTTTTTAATTTCAATGTTTTTTTGGCAATCTTTAGAACATCCTTCTCAATTTGAGATAATTCTTCAAAATCAGAAATCTTTTCAATAATATCAACTTTTTCTTTAATTATTTGAACTCTATTAGTTGATTTTTCTTCTATTTCTGATTTTTCTTTATCTCTTCTTTCTTGTAACGACATTTTTTTCACCATATTCTTATGAAAATCTAAGTTGCTTCCTCTAAAAATCTCAAGTATGTCTCTTGTTCGCTAACGGGCATATATCTCAACTGTTCAATGATTTGTTGTAGATATTTAGGATTTAAATTTAACTTTTTAACTCGTAAAATCAGTTTCTCTGATAATTCTCGATTAAGTTCAAATAGTTCATTAAGATATTTTTCCTGTTCCTCTTCTGTTAAATACACAAATTCTTTCAAAATTTCTTTTTTATCTTTCTCTGGAATATTCAAATCAAGTATTTTCCTTCGAATTTTTTCTGATAAAACATTAAAGATCTTTAAAAAATATCTTTCAACAATCTCTCTATCAGATTCCTTAGAAATAGGTAATAATGAATCGTGTAATTTTAATTTTAATGGTTGTTTTTTGAATTTTTTCTCGATTTTCCCATCCATCTTCCTTTGTTTCTTGGCTTCCTTTTCTAATTGCTTTTCTGATCTTTTTTCAATAGGTTTCTTTACTGTCTCAAAGAAAGGAATTTCCTCTAATCTTTTATCCTTTTTTTGAGCTTCACTTTCAATATCCTTTTTCTCTTCTATTGGAAAAGGTTTTAAAGGTGGTTCTTTTTTAGCGGCTAAAGGAACCGAGATATATTTTTGATCTTTTCCTTTTTCATCGCTTTTTATTTCATAAGGTGATTTTGGAGGTTTTTGCCGATAAGTTGATGGTTGTATAGGCATTAATTCTTCGGAAATTGATAATTTTCGAGAAGGATCATAAAAAATTCTATCTGGTCGTCCTTTTTGAGCTAAAATTATTATCGTAATTGCTTTTAGCAAAATAAAAACTCCAGAGGCATAAAAAAAGCATCCAATAATCCCTGCAACGAGAAATGACCCGGCGTCATTTTCCTCAAAAACTTTCTTGGATGATATTGTAGGAGATCTCTTCTTGTCAATAGAAACACCTATTATTGATAATATCAACGAAACAAAACCAAAAATTAAAAGACTAAAAAAACGGAAATTGGAAGGAATTAAAATACTTGAAACAGCCATATATGCAAAAGATGCAAATCCTAAAATTATAATTGATGCACCCGCATAACTTGATATTGAATTTAACGAGTCTTTTATTAACAATCCCCAGTCATAGCCTTGAAATTCTTGATTCTTCTCATCTTGTGAAATGTAAATTATTAATAGAATACCTTTTATTAACAATACAACTCCTGCACCATATACTATGCATCCTAAAATTCCCAAAGCAATAGCTGAAACACTAACTTTATTATATTCTCCCTTCTTAATTAAAGGTGCTAGATAATTTTTATCAAAATGCGCAATTCTAAGCCCAAAAATAAAGAGTGCTACTGATTCAAAAATTATAATTAAAAATTGAAGATCATTTCCAATCCAATTTAATTGAAATATTCTTAGTAAAGAAAGTATAGAAACAATGATTAAGATAATGTAAGATAATTTATTGATATCTTGAATTACATTATTAATATTAACCATTCCCCGTTGTGAGATCTTTCGTTCTTTTGGTTTCCGAGGGACTGGCTCTTTTATTTCTTTAAGCTCCTTTTTTTCTTTAACCTTTAAATCTTTTTCTTTTAATTCACGGAATTTAACTCCCTCTAAAAGAAACTTGTATCCACAATTTTCACAAAAAATTTGGATTCCTTTCTCGATTCTTTTAACTAATTCTTTGGGAAATTGATGGCCACATTCCCGACAAAAGTATTTTGAACTTTTAACATTTTTTTGTTCATCATTCATTTCTAATATTCCTCTCTGAGTTATATTTTAATAACAAATAATAAAAAAATATTTTGGAAATTTTTTTTAAGTATATGATTCTGTTATTGATTGATTTATTGGTTGTATATCTAATTTATTTAGCATATCTATTCTGAAGCATTGTCCGCAATGAATACAAAAAGTCATACCATTTGAATCCAAATGTTCGTGCATTTTATCAGTAAATTTCATTCCACACTCAGTACAGTAGCAATATTCAAGATCTTGTTCATTTTTTAATGATTTATCAATCATTCTTGGTAATTCTACAACGGACTTTTGAGAATTCTCTCTTTTATCGGTTATTTTATCTGTCAAGGGAACTTTATGGTCTCCTGAATTTAATATTTTATCTATTAAATCAACTATTTTATTTATAACAAATTTAAAACCCTTAAAAATTCCCTTTAATATGTAGAAAATCCCCAAGCAAAGATATTTTATCAAATAATAGACCCCAATACACACAATCACTATAACACTGACAGCAAATGCTATTATTAAGCTAGTAAAAATGATCTGTTCAACCATACTTAGCCCGTTAAACCAATTAGTCCAACCAATTATTATATCTAATATCATTTTCCTCATTTTTTTATTTTTTTTTCTTGATTAGAATATTAGATAAATAATATTTAATTGATTTTTAGACCAATTGTTATCAGAATATTTAATTGATTTTTGAATTATTTAAGCGAAGAATTATTCAAGCGAAGAATCTTTCAGTTGATCAATGGATCTTTTATATTCTTTTAATTCTTTTTTATAACCGACATAATAAATTAAGAAGAATATAGAAAAGTATATTATTATAATAATAGACATTAACATTAGATAATCTCTAGTGAAAGCTAATAAATAAAGAGATATCCCTAAAATAAAGCCGGTCAGTAATCTAAGATTTGTATTAGATTTTCGATATCTCAATTTTTGAGTTCCCCAATCAATTAATGGAATAATTGGAAGTAAAATACATAAAAAGAAAGCAAGTTCCTGATTGAATGGAAGTTTGGTAATATTTTCATACAAATAAACCATAAATGATGAAAAAACAAGTGAAACAATCATTCCACTACATCTGGAACAGAAATATACATTCGTACGTCCAAATTTTATTTTAAATGTATGATCAATTTCTAAATATGAATGATGAGTTAATAACACATTATAAATTTCTCTCTCAGTCGAAGAAAATAACATGTCAATTATGAAGATAAGAATTGGAACTAAAAATACAGCCGATATAATTATCTCCATAAATAATTTAAAACCAACATTTAATAAAATAAATTCTAACTCGAGGTCAGAATTAAGCGCAGTAAAAAATACGGATAAAATTAATATAATAAAGGAGGAAATAATGAAAAAAAGAAAATTGTTAAAAATTTTAGTTGTCCCTTTTTGATATTTTAGTGGTTTATATTCATATATCCCAAATAATATTCCCATTACTCCTACAAGAAATACCCATTCAAAATAAATTGTATGCTCCGGAAAAAAGCTTAGTTGATATAAAAACTCTCCCAAAAAACCACTAATAAAACCAATTTTCCATCCAAAAAGGTTTGAAAAAATTGCGAAAATAAACAATGATAAATTAAATTGAATAAAAAAGGTTTGATTCTCAATAAAAGGTCTGGATATAGAATTAAAATTAATAGAACAGTAATAATAAATAATTATAAAAACAAATACTCTAAACAAAAATAAAAAAATTGCTCTTAAATTATTTAAAAGTTTCATCTAAATCTCTATTTAGGTTTAGTTTTGTTTGCTCAAAACCTTTTCTTAAAACTTTAAGGATTAAATTTTTAGCTGTAGGGACAGTTAATATTGAGGAATCCCCCTCTACTATTTTAATACATTGATTAGTAAATTCTAATTGTTCAAAAAGAGATTTATAAGCCGTCTCTCGATCCTTGAATGCAAATCTTACCAAATCATCATAATTCTGAACATTTCCTGTTATTTTTAACATCTCTACTGCTCCTCTAACTTGAGCAATATAAGCCTTTTTATTGATTTCTTTCAATTTAGAGTAATTTTTATGATTCTTTTTGCATTGTAGATCTGTCTGATCTCCCGATAAATAAATTGGAAAACTCTCCTCGATTATTTTGTTAAAATATTCTGGAGTATTTCCATTTAAAATCAAGAGTTTAGCTGAATTTAAAGTAATTTCAATTTGTTTTAAAGTTCCTTTTTTTAATTCATAGTTGGACCAATATTTATAAAAAATTTGGATAAATGGTTTAGTAATAAAATTAAATATTCCCATATTTAGCTCTTTATTAATTAAATTTTTCCCTCTACGAATTGCATCTTCCATTTGTGCAATCATTCGATGTTTAATGATCTTGTAATTTCTTTCAATGCTTTCTATGCTTGGTTCAGAATTAATCAAAATATTCAATCCTCGAATTAAAAAATAAAATATATGATTAAATTTAAAAATTTAGAAATCAAAAAAAGTATTAAAGGTATTGAAGATCTCATAATATTTTTCTACTTGTTAATATTGCTCAGATAATAGGTGATAAAAAATTCGATATATGTTCCGCGTTCTTGTCCTAGGTAAACCAGAAAGTTCAATACCATATATAATGAATACGGGTGTCGAAGACGGAGAAGACCAGGAAGATATTTATGAGTGTTATAAAGAAATTAAAGTTTTTGATAATATATGTAATTTAGAAATTGATGTTGTTGCAAAACTTACAGCGGATTTTGATGAAATTATTCCTAATGTTGATGGAATAATTTATTTTCTTAACCCGATGGAAAAAAGGGAGTGGGATTTATTTGAACTTTTATCAGAAATTATTTCAGATGTAAGAAGAGGCATCCCCATAATTATTTTTTTTAATAGTCCTGGTCGAATTATATCAATCCCTTCTAATATCTTGTTAGAAGGAGTTTGGAAAAATTATCCCACGTATGAAAGTTTTATTAATTTACCCCCAAATCAATTTTACAAGGTGCTTAGTACACTTACAGAATCAATGATTACAAGTAAAATACCAATCAATGTGGAAAATGCTTGGATGCGGCTTTCTATTTTTATATCTCAAGCAAATACTTTTTATCAAGAAGGTAAATATTATGAATCTGCAAGAGCTACAGAGTGTGCATCCAGAGTTGCAAATATATATAATATGGATGATTTCTTTATATACGGGGAGCAAGCATCTTTCTTATATTCAAAAGCATATAGATATTTAGAGGCGTCAGATGTTCTACAAGAGATTGATAAAGAGAAAAATCTCTTATTTAAAAGATATTACGTTGATAATATGATTGCATATGGAAATCGACTTTTTAATAAAAATAATTTCGATGAAGCTGCAAAACAATATGAAACTGCTGGAAATTGGGCTTCTCTAGAATTAGAGGATAAAGAAATTATTCAACAAGCGTATAAATATGCCATTCATTCATGGATTTCAGCAACGAAAGTCGAAAATGCCTTTATTATTTGCCAAAAAATGAATAGGATAGATAAAAAAGATATATTGCATGAAATAACTGATAAAATTAATGCGTCTATAGACTATTTAATCTCGGTAAATAAGTTAATTACTGCAAGAGAACAATTATACTTATCAACAAATATGTATCAAAAAGAAGGGTTGTTCGAAGATCTTAAGAAAATTGCAAAAAAACTTGCAGAAGTATTAATCCTAATCTTTAAAGATAAAATTAAAAAAAATGATATTTATAGTGCTAAAGAGACATATGATGAGATTGTGAATATTTGGAATACATTTATTGTTGAAAGAGTTAATTTAGATAATCAATTAGAAAAAATAATACGTTCATTTGCAGAAGTTCTTAATTTCAATATGGTTAGTCTTTTAATTAATGAATTAAATTCTTTAGATTTGAAGAAAAAATTGACGGAATTCGTTTCTGAAGTTGAAGATAGTGATAGAGCACGGAAAAAAAAGGAACAAGAAGAATTTATTGAACATGGAGTTGAAATCCTAAAGGAATATATTAAAGCAGAAAAAAATATCTTTTTAAATACTAGTAAAGAAGCAATTGATTTAGCAAATCATCATGTTTCTAAAGGAAAAATAATCCAAGGAGCTAGTATATTAATAGAGCAATCTCAATTGTTAAAGCATCTTGGAGAAGATGATTTATCTGATGATGTTAATATGCAAGCTTTAAATATTTTAATTGAGGGTAATTTTTTACCCGAATTTATTTATCATTCTAAGTTTTTAAAAAGAATCACAAAGAAAAGATATTTCCAAGGAAAATTACTTCAAATTATCAATTCAATAGAGTCAATTTATAATAAGGACGGATATTCAAAAATTGAGAATTATATTGATAAATTACTAAGAATATATAGGTCTCTAATGATTTATGAGGGTTCAACAAAATTTTCTGAATTTTGTATCGAATTAATAAAAAAATACGCATTAAAAATAATTGAAAATAACGAAAACATAAAAGGCATAAAATCATCGCTTGCTCTAATCCAACAGGCATTATATATCTCATCATCATATTTGGATAATAAAATAATAAATTTTGACGAGATATATAAAAAAATAGCTGAAACTTATATTCTTTTAGAAGATTTAAGTCTTGCAAATACTTACAATCAAAGAATTGAGAATAAAAGATATTCAAAAATCATTAGCAAAAAAATCCATAAACTAGAATCAAAAAGAAGTGCATTAAAAGCTGAAAAAGCTGAAAAAGCAGTTAAAGGAGAGCTCTTAAAAGAAAAATTATCAATATTAAAACAAAAAGCTAAAGAAGCTTTAAGTGAACTTGAGGGGCAATTCAAATCGAGAAAAGGATTAAAAAGAACATATTTTCAAACACCTCTTATGTTACTTAATAAGAGAGAATATGAAGATTCAATTGCTGCTTATAAAGATGTTGCTATTAGATTAACGAAAATTAACCAATATAATTTAAGTGCTATATCCATCGCAGTTGCATGTTTAATTTTATTAAAAGAAAATCAATTTGAAAAAATTCCAATTTTTATAAATTCTATTAGAAAAGAATTGAAAGACTATGCAAAAATACTATTCGAAACATTTCCTGTGAAAATTATTGAATATATTATAGAAATGAGGAAATATGAAGATGAAAAAAGAGTTAAAGAAGCTATTGGTTTCATGAAAACTCTCCCACTCTTCGAAATAGAAAAATTAGTATTAAGTTTATATCTAGGAGAAGATATTGATATAGCAGCTCCAGAAATGAAAGTAGAAAGAAAAATAATAGAAATTCCTGAGGGAAAAATTAGACAACCTTCTATTCAAGAGGGAAAAGAGATAAAAGCTGGTATTATACGTAAAGAAAAAGCAGAAATAGTCAAAAAGAAGATTCTATTAGAACAAAATTTAGCAAAGTTAAAACAAAAACAAATAGATTTAAGAAGAACCGTAAAAGAAGTCCTTAAAAAAAGAAGTGCTTTAAGAAGAAGATACTATAATGAGATCTTAGATTTATTAAATAAAAACGATTTTAGAGAAGCGGCAAACAAGTATCTCCACGTTGCTACAATACTGATTAAACGAAAAGATTTTGAAAATGCAAGTTTTATTATACTCTTATGGGGACTATGCTTATTTAAAACAGACCAATCTCTTCAATCAATCAAAACAAAATTGGATGAAATTCTTGATACATTAGGAATTTCGAAAGAGTTATTAAAAGATACATTCTATAATCTAATGCTATCTTTTTTAATTGAAGCAAATTTAGCAGGAGAAAATGAGTTATATGAATTGGGTAAAAAAATATTGAGTAGAGATGTCCTACCTCTATTTGATGAGGAAATTATTCTCATTTCTTAGGTTATAGATAATAATATCTAATTAATGTGTAAGACTGCTCAACTTTTTGAATTTAATACCGAAAATGCAAATTTGAGCAGGTCCTTGCATCTCATACGCAAAGTAACTTCGGTAATGTTAGATAAGTCTGCAATCTCTTTTTGAGTGCGAGGCTCATTATATTTCTTTGCTCCAAGGTAGATAGCTGCACATGATATTCCTTTAGGATCTTTTCCAGCAATTCTAAATCCATTCTTTTTAGCCCTTTCAATTATATCAATTGCATAATTCCTTACTTTCATGGATAAATGTAGGTCTTCAATGAATTTATCTACATATCGCTCAGGATCGAAATATTGAACTTTTAAATTTAATTTAGGCAGTACTTCCATAAATATGAGACGATAAGCTTTCACAACCTTTTTCTTGGGCAATTGTGCAATTTTTACAATTTCATCAATCGTTCTAGGAATCCCATGAACACGAAGCGCTGCAAAAATTGAAGCAGTAAGTAATGTATCTATACTACGGCCCATAGTAAGCTTTTCTTTAACGGTGTAGGTGTAGATCCTAAGACTGTCCTCTGCTACTGTGTCTGGAATGCCTAATACTTTTTGGAGTCTTTGTAAATTAGGCAATGCTATCCATAAATTTCTTTCAAAGCTAGTAGTAAGAGAACGATGTATTTTAGCAAGTCTATTAAACTGTGATTTGTATTTAGGCGTTAATAATATGCCTCGTGCATCTCTCTGACCTTTTATGACTGTACGTGGGCCAATGGGACTATAAACTGGTTCATTCTTCTTACGTTTTCTTACTTCTTCTTGAGTAAACGCTCTTCGAGGAGAATCATCAAAAATTTGATAATACACACATCCACAGTTTAAACACACAACATAACCATTCTCCTCAATTAATTTAACTGAATCGCAACAAGGTTCTTCGTCCTGGCTAAAATATTGGTCATTTTGCTTGAAATCTTTTTTACTCATAGAAATATTAAATTTTATTGGGGGTTTCACTAGAAATAAAATGAGAGTTTAAATATTTATAATTTTAGAAAAAAATGTTAATAATTTACTTAAAAAACTAATTATAAAAATAATTTTATGTTTAATCTTTTATCTTTAATCCCAAGAACTTCTTTTTTTACTGATCAATTGTCTCAATTATTATTAATATCTTTTAAAGAGTGATTAAAATATATTAATATCATTATATAATATAATCAGAAAAAATTTAGTTTTAAAATTAGTATAAAAATTAAATAACATTAAAAAAATATTAAAAATATTAAAAAAATGATTGTATATTATGAGTAAAGTGTCCAAAGAGTCTATTGCACCATTTTTAAAATATTTTGATAAAAAATTTCTTAATCTCAAAGAAATTAAAACAATTGGGGATTTAGCAAAATTACCAATATTTGCGTATAAATTTTTCACTAAAAATGATACAAAAATCATTTCAAAACTATTTGACATTAATGTTATTGAAGATTTAAGTAAATTAGATAAAGAAAAACCATTTGACCAATTCTTTTCTCTTGATGCCACCGAAGATCCAATTAAACAAGCTAAAATCGTTGAAAAAATGAGAAAACAAATTGATATACTTACTGCAAAAATCCCTAACCTTGATATAAAATTAAAGAAAGGGATAATAATAAGTGATGTTATTGTTCGAGTAGCGAAAAAGAAAGAACCGATTAAGAAGAAAGAAACTAAAATTATTTGCGTGGGACTAGAAAATGCAGGTAAGACGGCTATATTGAGTAGATTTGGAGGACGTTTAGGAATCCAAGAATTAAGTAAATTAAAACCTACAAAAAAAGTGAAGAGAAGAGTAGTAGAGACGAAAGATCTCACCCTTCTCATATGGGATTTCGGAGGCCAGGAAATATATCGAAAGATGTATTTAAAAGAACCCGAGAAATATTTTTTCCAAACACAACTTGTATTATATGTGATAGATGTACAAGACCCGGATAAATTTGACGAATCTTTTGAATATTTCTCCCAAATTTTAGAAATATTTAAGATTTTTGAGGAAAAACCGTATTTTTTGATTTTCATTCATAAAAGCGACCCGGATTTACGCGAAACTCCTGAATTTCAATTAAATGTTGGTATAGCCAAGGTAGGGATAAATGATCTATTTAAAGAGCGATATATGGAGTATGAAGTTTTTACAAGTTCAATTTACGATCTTATTAGTTCAGAACCAAAATTTGCAAGATTTCTCAAAGACGTACTAAGAGACCAACAATCTTTAACAAATCCAACCTTAGAAAAGGTAGAAGGTCTTGGGAAAATACTGGACAGCACTCTAACCGCAGTTATTCGGCTCTCTGAAAATGTAATGGTTGAATTTGATGGAATATATAAGAGATTTGAAACTCTAGAAAATCAATTCAAGGCGGGTTTGTCAGCTCCACCACCAGAACAACCCAAAGCCACCGAAACTGATTCCCAAAGTACTCGAACGACAGTATTAAATGAATTAAAGGAATTATTTCAAAAAAGAAAGAAAGTAAATTATTAATTCTTAATCTTCTTTTTCAAAATACAAATATTTTATTATTCAAGAAATTTTTTTTATTTTATTTTGAATCATTTTTTAATTGTATAAAAATAATAGGTATTTATCTAAAAATTAAGGTTATCAGAACGTGTCTAATAGTATTAATTTAAAAAATATTCGAAATCAAATTCAGGAAGAAAACGCTCTATTCATAACTAATGATTTACAAGAATTTTTACGAATTCCAAGTTATTCTTTAAATTCAAATGGGATTGAGCAAGCAAAAAAATTCATCATTAATTATATTTCTGAGTTTTGTGAAGAGATAAATATTTTTGAGCATAAAATTAATCCTACTATTTTTACTGAAGTAAAGGGAAATCGTCCTGAAAAACTTTTAATCTTTATGATGTATGACACGCAACCAGTAAGTAAGGAAAAGGATTGGATATCACCCCCCTTTCGAGCCGAAATTTCAAAATTAAATCCTCCTTTAAAAAAATTAGGTGACTGTATAATTGCGCGAGGCGCATACAATTCGAAGACATCTTTAATGGCATTTCTAAACGTTGTAAAAATATTAAAAAGAGAAAATATATTGCCAATTTCATTAATACTGGTATTCGATGGAGAAGAAGAGATTGGTTCTCCCACATTTCGTGAATTTCTGAATCAAAATAAAGAAAACCTAAAGCAATGTATTGATTGTTATTACCCTTCTGCAAAACAAAATTTAGATAAGACACCAGTGATTAAAATGGGATATAAAGGTATTATTTCTTTATCAATAAAGGCTTATTCAGAAAATGAGGAACCCCACTCTGCGTTTAGTAATATAATTGCAAATCCAGCGAGGGACTTGAATATATTTCTAAATAAATTATATGATGAGACAGGTTTTAAAATTAAAGTATTAGCTGAACCTTATAGGTATAGCAACTCAGAGAAGGTTATTTTTGAAAATCTAATTAAAAAAATCAATGTGGATGATATTATTAATAAAGCGGGTATAAGTCAAATTATTGATACTGATATCAAATCAACTTTTTTAAAATATCTTTTTCAGCCTACTTTTAATATTTCCTCGTTAAAATCCGGATATTTAGAAACTGGTTATAAAAATATGGTCGCTAATTCTGCATTGGCAAATATCGATATTAGATGGGCCCATAATATATCCCCTGAACAGATTTTTAACGAAATTAAGAAGAAATTACAAAATTTTATTAAAAAATCAGCTTCAAAATTCGATTTAAAATACAATATGGGGTATTCAGGTTCTCGAGTTCCATTAGATTCCATAATTAGCAAAACATTTTTAAAGACTTGTAAAGATATGAATTTGGAACCTGATATCTGGCCTTTAAGCCCCGCAGCAGCCCCTTTAAGTATTATAAAATCTAAATTTAATTTGAATTTTATTGCAGGAGGTTTAGGAATAGGTGGTTTTGCTCATACTTCGAATGAGTTCATTCAGGTTTCTTCAATTTTAAATTCTAGAATATTTAATTTGAATTTTCTCAATAATTATAATAGATTATTGAAGTAAATATTGGGAGAAAATTTATTTATAAAAAATTATTTCTTCTTCACAAACGTCCTTTTCAACATTATTATCTAAAAAATTAATTTCTACGCGTTTAATCGTTTCACCAAGCATTTCTTTCAAAGCCTTTTCAAAATATCCTTTATTTACTCTGCAAAAGGCTTTCCCGGGCTTTAATCTCTTTCGTATTTTATAGGAATCTCGAAGGAAGCATTTATTTTCGATAATAAACCTAATTTTTTCCTCATCTTCTTCTATATCTTTGATTTGAACAGAATAGAATTGTTTCAATTCTCCAAGTAGAAGTTCAAAGGATTCCAGTATACCAAATACTTCCTTGTTATATTTCTCTTTTAATCTTTTTGCAATTGTCAATCCTGGAACTGTTCCGACTTGGTATAATAAACTAAGAAGAGCGTTGCGCCCGAATACATCATACATTTTAAAAATTAAGGATTCAGTAATAATTTCATATCCTCTTAAAACGTTTAATTTTACTCCATTGTTTCTAATTTTTTCATTAGTTTTTTCAATTTCAAATTTAGAAATTAAATTCAATTATCCCCAACCCGATTAAATCATAATTATTTTTATAATTATTACTGTTACCTTTAACTATATAAAAACTATCATTATCGGAGATTTCCGTATCATTTCCAATATTTTTTTTAAAGAAAAAAATTAGAAATTAGAGCTTTTTATTAATAAATATTTCGTTCAATGTATTGATTACAATATCTGGAGTACTCAGTTCGCCGCTAATGTTTTTCAACATTTCTTCGTTAGTCACTCCAGTAAGGACTAAAATCGTTTTTAACTGTGCTCGATTACCAGCAACAATATCCGTATTTAATCTATCACCTACAAATACTGCTTTATCCGGAGACGTATCATACTTCTCTAATATCAACTCAATTCCCGTAATCTGGGGTTTTCCAAAGATATCTAAAGGCTTATGACCTGTCGCGATCTCAACTGCCTTAACCATAACTCCAGCTCCAGGTAAGATTCCCTGTTTTGTTGGAAGTGTAGCATCTGAATTGGTTGCATAAAATTTTGCTCCGTAATTCAATATACATTTTTGAGCAATACTCACTTTTTCATAAGTTAAATGTCTATCTAAACCAACAACTACAAAATCAATCTCATCTGAGAGAGAATTATCAGTAAAAACATTATGTCCTTGAGCTTCTAACTCTAGTTTAAGCCCAATTTCACCTACAATGAAAATATTTGAATTAGGTTTTATTTGAGACAATTTTTGAGCAGTAATATAAGCACTTGTATAAATATCTTCTCTCATGGTTTGAATTCCAAAGTTTTTAAGTTTTTTAACATACATATCCCGTGTGGCTGTGGAATTATTTGTATTAAAAACTACATCAATACCTTTATTACGTAGAATCTTTATGATTAAATTTGAATGGTTTATCAAGACATCTCCTCGATAAATGACTCCATCTAAATCAAAAATAAATAAAGCAATATCATTTAATTCTTCAATAATATCTAAATCTTCAAACATTAAGCCCACTCCGGGTAAAACATTGCATACCACTCATTAAATTGCCCAAAAATATCTGCAACAGGTGCCTGAATTTGATAACCAAAAATTACAACTATTAAGTACAAGATGATGCCAGCTAATAATGGATATAATAAATTATCAGATATCTTTAGTAAATTGGGCGTAAATATATCAAAAATACCAAAAATTAGAGTTAATATAATTGCTAATTCCCAGCCAACGAAGAAGTAAGAAGTAATAAATGTTATTATGGAGCCACCTATAGTTCCCTCCCACGATTTTTCAGATTCCCATTTTATCTTATGCTTCCCAATCTTTTTACCAATTATAGAGGCAAATGTATCGCCAAAACATAGGAGACAGAGTATTCCAAATGTACAAGCAATTGGTAGAAAAATAGATGCCATAAAAATACCAAATATGAAGTAATAATAGTGCCCAACGTTGTGTTGTTCTGAAGGTCTTAAACTTTTGATAAATAACCGATAAAATGGGATACCCATATTTGGACTTAACCTAAAAAATTCTAAAATTATCGCAAAAGGTACACCAATCATAAAAAATACCATTACACTGATATCAACTAGGGTTGGTGAGATATATTTTGGTGTAATTATGTAATCAAAACCTGGCCAAAATGGATTTATCTTGCAAAATTCTGCAAAACCTGGAATATTTTCTAATAGAGTAATAGTTATTGTGTTAAAAATGAAAACTTCTAATAAAACCCCTCCAAAAAAGAAGAAATGAAAAAATTTTCTTATATACTCATGTGTATTGGCTCTTAATTCTTGAAATTCCTTGTCGATTTCGATTATTTCTTGTTGTCTATGAAGGAATTTAATATTTATCAAATTATAAAGACCAAAATAACCAAGTATTATCCCCATACCTAACCATATTGCAAAACCTGCTGGAAATTTGTAATCTACATTTAAGAAAAAGGTAAAAACTATAATAATATAGAGCCCTAATAGTATTCTGCAATAAAATTTTGCGTTTTTATCAAGTGAATATTTTATAATTTTTACTTGAAAGTAAATTAAAAGAGCAATAAATGGTAAAATTATGAATAAATCAATTAATGAAGCCATTGATCATTGAAGCCATTGATTTATAAAAAATCTTTTGTAATTGTTAGTATTATTGACTAATTCACTCATCTAAGTTATTAATAATAATAAAAATGTCTTTTTGACAAAATTTTTAAATACTTTTAAGTTTAAATAAAATCACTAAAAAATATGCTATAGAGATTCTTACACAAAAATAAGATCTTAAAATTAAAAAAAGTTTATGATTATGAAAAAGAAATGGTACAAAGGAAAGGTATTTGTAATAACTGGAGCAAGTGGAGACATTGGTAGTGAGGTCTGCCGTCTTTTTGCACCATTAGGAATGCGAATTTATTTGTTAGATCTACCAGGTCCAGCGCTTGATGAATTAGTGAAAGAAATAAAAGAACTAGGAGCTGAGTATGTGGAAGCATTTGCATTTGATGTTACAAATCGTGAGCAGATAGAATCGGTTATAAAAAGTATTGGTGAAAAGGAAAAGTATATAGATATTTTATATAATAATGCTGGAATTGGTAATATTTGTTCAATAACAAATGGTGGAACATTTAAAGAATATCGAAGAATAATGTCCGTAAATGTTGATGGTATCTGGCTCGTTCTTCAAGCAGCATTTCCATATATCGGGCGTCCTTCTCCAACTGAGGAGTTTCCTGAGAGACGGAAGGGACAACTAATTTTCACATCAAGCTCAGCTGGAAAAACAGGTATTCCTAATATGGCAGCATACTCAATGAGCAAACACGCAATCGTTGGAATGGCAGATTCAATTCGATTAGAATTTAAAATGCAAAATCATAATATTCAAGTAATCACTATTTGTCCCGCGCCGGCGAGTACGAAGTTTTGGGACCAATCTCCAGAATTGAAAGAGTGGGTCGAAAAATATCAAAAACAAGGTCTTTTATACAAATATGTTGAAACTAAAGATATTGCAAAATGTGTTCTAAAGGCATCACGTAAATATAAGAGAGAGGTGTTTGTACCTCGTTGGTGGTGGTTATTGTCTTTCCTGCAAGTGATAAGTCATCGACTTGTAGGAAATCTATTAATTAAAATCGAAAAAAGCAAAAAATGATTTACCTAAAAGTTAAAACTTTATTTTTACATTTTCTAAAAATTACTTTTTGAAATAATCATTTTGTTGACAAAAATATTAAATAAAAGATATACAAAAAAGATATATACAAATTAATTTTAAATGAGAATAATGAATAAAGATTCCATCAAGTACTGGCTAAGAAAAACATTTATAAGAGACATAAACTTGCCAAAGAATTCATTTATTTATTTATTGCTCTCTTTTTTTGCAATTATAATAATCACCGAAGTTCTTCTATTCAAATATGTTGTGTTAACTGGGGAGGAATTTGCTTTAGATCTTGAGAGAATCACTATATTAATTGTGGTCTCTCTCAGTTTTCTTGCTTCTGGTTGTCTTGTTGATAAAATAAAGAATAAAACAAGGTTTTATAATATAACCTTACTAATTTGCATAATAGGACTGTTCTTAACTAATTTTACTGGAACCATTTTTGATTATATTGGTTTATTTATTATACTTCTTTCATTACCACAACTGGTCGTACTATGGTTTACAACATTAATTCATGAAACAAATATCCTTAATAGAGGAAGAATAACGGCTTTCCTGATAATATCATGTTCCATTTTAGGTTTGATTGGAATTGCTTTTATATTCTTTGAGTTCCTTTATCCCTATCTTTTCATTGTAGAAACTGTTCTTTTAATCATTATTGCCTTATATTCAAGATCTTATAAGTACATAGAAACTGAAGAAAGACTCATATCTGATGAAAAATATATGAAAATTATTTTTGAGAAACATTTTTTTCGATATTCTTCAAGTTTTACTGTATTAAGTTTTATTTTAGGTGATTTACTCGCACGTTATGGTTTTGACTTGGATATCATAGCATTCTCAATCACTTCTTTTTTTTATTTACTGGCGGCTGGCTGGTTTTTAGATAACATTGGTCGAAAATATGCAATTGTCTTGGGAATTTTAGTTACTTCATTTTTCCTTATATCCTATGGTTCATTTGTTGAAGCAGAAGTAATATATGGCATACCAAAAAAAATCTATCTCTCAATACATTATGGCTTCTCAATTACACCCCTTTTGCTTGCCATTTTTACAGTGTCCGGAGATTTTTCAACAGAAAGAGGGAACTTAAAATATAGAGGGCGAATTAATGGACTTCTAATATCTTTAATGTTCATTGGCATTGTCATTGGATATGTTTTTAGTAAATGGATAAATGGATTATATAACGCCAACCCCGATTTGAATCTGATAATACCTGAGTTCCCTGACCGGATAAATTCATTTCTTCTAGTTATTCTTCTCGTTTGGATGATGGGAATGAAAGAATTCTTAGTCTCTAAAGAACTTCAATGGGCTTCCACTATTAAAAATCTTTATTTATTCAACTATGATGGCATTTGTCTTTATTTTCATAACTTAGAAAAGGATGAAAAATCCAAAATAAAAATTGAAAAATTTGAATTGGACGAAGATCTAATTTCTGGCGGTCTTACTGGAGTAATCACCATAATCTCTGAAATAACAAAGAGTAAAAAACAACTTAGAAAAATTGAAAAAGAAGGAGTAAATCTATTTTTTTCTTATGGAAAATATCATATCGCCGCTTTAATCTCAAGCATGGATTTACCAATTTTACTGAAAAAACTCGATGATTTTTCAAAAGAATTTGAACAAAAATTTGAGAAAGAACTGAAAAATTTTAAAGGACATATTAATCCTTTTAATCCAACTAACTATCTTGTAAAAAAATATTTTGTCCAAAAATATTCAGTTTTTATGGAATAACTCTTACATCACTTACTTAAATCATCCACTTTCCTTCTTCATAGATTAGTTTATCATCAGCAAAGATTTGAGAACCAGGAATTCGCATATCTTTTAAGATATCCCAGTGCAAAGCACACATATTTTTCGAACCTGTTTGCTTAAATCCCAATCCAATCGCACAATGCAATGTGCCTCCTATCTTCTCATCAAAGAGTATATTTTTAGTAAATTGTGTTATTCCATAATTAGTTCCTACTGCGAATTCTCCTAATCTTCTAGCATTCTCAATATCAAGTAATTCATTAAGCAATTCTTCTCCCTTATCAGCAGTAGCGCGCACTACATCTCCATCTTTAAATTCAAAATAGATATTTTCAATCTCATTTCCAGCATAAATCCCGGGAAAAGTAAAACGGATGTGCCCATTTACAGAATCTTCTACTGGACCCGTAAAAACCTCCCCATCAGGTAAATTAAGGCGCCCACAACAATTTATCCATGTTCTTCCCTTAACTGATAGAGTTAAATCGGTATCCTCGCCAATTACATGTATTTCCTCAACTTTATTCAAATAATCCACGATTTTCTCTTGTTCCTTCTCTACTTTTCTCCACTCCTCAACCGGGTTTTCTTTGTCTAATAATAATGCTTTTTCTACAAATTCTGAATATGAAAATAAATCCATATTTGCCTCTTGAGCATAAGCATGACATGGAAATGGAATTAAAGTCCACTTCAACTCCCCTTTTGCTACTCTAGACTCAAAAATATCTCTTAATTCTTTTCTTGCTGGTGCTCCTTTATATGTCGCAATCAATTTTGGATCAATAGTACTCAATTTACGGGTATTATAATCTGAACGTATTACAATGAAACCATCAAATTCTTTCCTTACCAATCTTTCAAGATTATCTACATATAACAACTGCTCCTCAGAAGCATATTTTAAGAAAAGTTCTTGAGCACCTTCAAGTTCTACCTCAAGCATTGGATGAGCCCCCGCCTTAACAACCTCCATATAAATCGCACGTAAGAGCTCTTCTGCATTACTTGGCCCCATTATAATAATTCTCTGACCTTTTTCCACCTCTAATGAATACTCGATAACCAATTTGGCCAATTTTTCATGTAAAGGATTAATCATATTTTCCAATAAAGATAAATGATTCTTATAGTTACTTATCTTAAGTTCTTAACAGAATATGTAATTTTTCAAGGAGGAATTTGGACTCTACTTTCATAATCTCTTTTGATTATGCTTGCAAGTCCAGATCGTAGAGTGAGAATACTCGTATCTATTCTTTCTGAACCTTTAAAAAGTGTAGGACATTGTGGATTATTTTTGTGTTTTTCCATGTGATTTTCAAAAATAAAATTTTGTTCTCTTTCCGAAGCAAATATAATATCTAAAAGTGCGCTAAGTTCATATTCTTGAATTGTATCTTTAAATATATCCCTTAAAATTTTGTTATACTTGAGAAAGAAGGAAGAAATAAAATAGTCAATTACAAGATTTGAGTTATTACTAGGAAAATGCGTTTTAATTAAATGTAACATATATCTACTCCTAATCTTTTGCGCTCTAATCCATTCAAGAGCAAAATCTAAAAGAGTTTTATCTTTCTTTAAATATTTACTATAATAATTAATTATTTCTACATTACTTTCTTGAGAAGGTCCTACTGATTGATTATCAACTAACCATTGTGCAATTATTTTAACTTTATTTTTTTCTGTACTCTTTAAAATGTTTTCAGTAACCCGATAATTATCCAAAAATCTCTCTCTGTTAATTTTATAAAGATCATTCATTTTTTCCATTTTTTAACTTCTCTTAATCTTTTTTATCAAGAATTTCTTGAATTTTTTCAAGTTCGATGTTTGAAGTCGCTGCCCAATTTTTTAAGATAAAATGTGGATTAATAATTTTTATAAAATTTTCAAAAGAAATATTTCCATCCAACATTTTTCTTAAATTCTTCTTATAAAAGGATCTATTTTTTACATGTTCGGATTCATCTTCCATTGGAATTAAAATCACGCCATAACTCTTTTTAATATCATCATCTTCAGAATATTCTTCTAAATAGAGCACCTTTTTATCTTTTGCCCCTAATTCGATTTGTCTTATGTTGGAATTCACATTTACCATCTCAAAAATATCCAGTGTAATGTTTGTCATCTTTTCATAGTATTCTGTTAAAATAACCATAACATAATAGGATGGAATATCTTCCAAATGTTCCCTTCTTAACGGATCATCTTTACTAAATGTATAAATGTTCAATTCCTTTATACTCAAATCCCGAGATCTCTTTCTTTCTATAACACCAACACAATAATACTTTAATTGCTCTTTCCAATATATTTTTCGTGTGGAACCAAGAGAATATTCAATTAAATTAATACCACGCTCTAACTCTTTTTCTAATAATTGTTGAACTTTAATTTCCGAATCTACTACTTGTCGATACATAGATCTTACTTGAAGCAAACTAGGATGAATGTAATTCATCATTTTTTTGTAAATAAAATTAATATCTTCAGTATAGGGAGAAGCAATAATTGCAAAAAGATTTGTAACCCCTTTATCCGTAATAATTGAGGAGTTAAGGTTAAACATTGATTGAATAATCGAAGTGTCTTCAGTATCTTGCGTTTTAAAAGATAGTGTGGATTCTATAAATTTAATTACCCAATTAAAAGATCTTGAATATGCCTTAGTTAAAAAAACTGGTCCAAAAAATTTTAATGGAAGTACCATTAACTCTTGTTTTTTTAACTCAGTAAGTTCTTTAGAGAATTTAATATTTTCATAAATTATATTATTCTCATCTGCAAAGAATAAACCGAGAATGAAATCATTTAATTCGTGCAAAATACTTTAAGTTTTTACTTTTCTATAAACTCATAATAAAATTATTGATTTTTATTTGTTTACTCCAAAATCTATATATAGTCAATATAAAATTATTCAAAACTAAAAGAAGTAGGTATATTAAAAATTCAAGGAGAAGAATATTAGTTTACATAATAAGTGGATTTTTCTAAGAGAAATTTAAATTAATAGGGCAATCTTCTGAGCAGATCGTTTACAATCTAACATTATTAGTCCGAGTTTCACATCAACCGTTGTTGAGACCGTTAGAACGGCGTTTTCCCCACAGTACATAACTAATAAAATGCCATTTGTCCCCCTTACAAGGATATGTTCAAGGATACCCTTGTTTAACTCCATTGCGGCACGCTCGCCAAGTGAAATAATAGCTGCCGTCATTGCGGCTATGCGTGTTTCATCAATCCCTGCCTCTAAAGCCGAAGCGATTGGAAGTCCCTCCGCACTAACGATAGCTGCAGCTTTAATCTCAGGAATGGATGAAAGCAATTGTCTCAGAATAGAATCTAATGTTTCGATACTGTCCATATTTCAATCTTGATTTTTTTTGGTATATATTGAAATTAAGAGTATTAATGTGAGTATTCTTTTAATATATAATTGTTTTATTATTTTAAAAATATATTTTTTTGTTATTAAACTAATAACAAAATTTAGATGTGTTATAGTAGGTGTGGGGATTAAGTTTTACATTGCAATCTTATAAGTAATTATTTTGTAAAATGATTATTTTGCATGTATGATTTCTCTAATATAATAAAATATTTATTTTATTGTGCTTTAAGCTTATAAAATAAGAGAAAATAAAAACATGTTTAAGCTCATAACGCTTGAATCAACCTTGGAAATCCCGCCCTTTCTTTACTCGCAAGATAAAAAGATTTCAGCAAGAATAATTCTCAGCGATGATTATGAAGGCACGGTTACCAAAGAATTTGGTTTTATCATTGCAGTTGTTGATGTATTAGACGTTGGGTTAGGAATGGTTATCCCTAGTTCAGCTAATACATTTCATAAAGTAAGTTTTAGAATATTAACATTTAGGCCTTCAATCTCGGAGGTTGTGCGAGGTGCATGCGTTGAGATTGTGGATTTTGGTGCATTTATTCGGCTTGGTCCTTTAGATGCGCTTGTGCATGTAAGTCAGATATGTGATGATTATATTGTGTATGAAGAAAGTGCGTATAGATTTTTAGGGAAAGAGACCGGAAAGATCTTAGAGGTAAATGATATAGTGCGCGCACGTATAATAGCCGTCTCTTTAGGTGGTGGTCGCACAGCAAAATTGGGATTAACAATGAGACAACCATTTTTAGGTAAAGACGATTGGATTGAGCGAGATCTTGCAGAATATTATAAAGATGCGGAGGAGACGGAGGCTCCCGAAGAAGAGGCGGAGAAAATGGAGAAGAAACCAGCATCCAAAAAGAAAAAAAAGAAATAAATTGATAAATTTATATTAACTATATTAAAAATTGAGTTGATTGCTAAAAAATGGTATCTGATGAGAAGGCGTGTAAAAACTGCCATTTAATTACCAGAAAAGATAAATCAATGTGTCCAAAATGTAAAACTCACACACTTAGCGATGATTTTTCGGGTGAAGTAATTATTTTAGATCCTCCTAATTCAAAAATTGCTCGTTACATGAATATCAACATAAAGGGAAAGTACGCTCTTCGCGTAAGATAGGTATAGTATCCCTCCTGCACTCAATTCCACTTTTTGGCAAACTTCTGAAGACTTTACAGATTTGGTTTTTCATGCCTTATTTTTCTTAAAGATTTATTTTTAATTAAAGTCATATTTATAATAATGAAAGATCTTCGGCTCCCTCTAAATCAACGTAGAAGATTCACACAACCCTTAGGTAAATTAATATCGGGAAGACGGGAGGATACAATTGCAGAGGTTGTTTCATTTTTTAAGCAAGAGAGGGAGTTAAATGAAGGATTGGATTATAAGATTTATTGTGTAGGGGATATTGTCACTCAAGATTTTTTGGAAAATGCATATTTGAGGGAAATGATAAAGATTTGTATTATTGATGAAAAGACTAAAAGACAAAGAATTGATACCCCTTTCAAGGAATTTTTTGAGCAGATAATTGAATTAAAAAATCCCACGGGAACAATTTCTAAGGATATGTGGTCAAAATTAAAGGAGTTAATCGAAAATAATCGAAGAGTATTAGTAAAAATTGTTGATGGAGAAGAGGATTTATTAGTAATCCCATTAATTTCCGGATTTTCACTTTCTGAAAGTATTAAATCCTATGTTTTTTATGGACAACCTCCTGTTACAGATTCCGAAAAACCTATTCCTGAAGGTCTGGTTATGCTTGAGGTGACTAAACAAATTCAGAGAATAGTAACTGAGCTTACCAAGCTAATGGAAAAATATTAAGAGAGGAGTGATTCTTCCCGAATTAAAGACTCTAATTCTTGTTTCTTCCATCTGTATATACGAAATACATATTTTATGGTTATTTCAATTCCAATTAAATAAGGAATCACTATACCCAGGATAAATAGAAGCATCCATCCTCCAGTTAATATATTTTTAATATTCAAGAAAAAGATAAAAAGTAATATAAAGATGATGATTTCACAAATAATAAAAATTATCAACTTCTTTAGATTTTTTTTATAAATATATTTCATAGACCAAAAATGTTTTATTTTATTCTTTATTTTAACTAATATTAATAGAGTAGATAAAAAGATTTAGATTTTAGATATGGTTCTCGGTATTGAAATAATTGAAGAAAAGAAAAATGAGCTTGTCAATCGACTTGAATTAAAATTCAAATTAGATAATAAAGGAAAAGGAACTCCAAACCGTATAGATTTCAAAAAGGAGATCGCGGCTCAAAAAACAGTAGATGAAAATTTAACGATTATTAGGAATATAAAAACTCATTTTGGGACGTCTTCAATATCTGGGCTTGCTCATATTTATGAGGATATAGAGACTTTAAAATTTTTTGAGCCATTTCATATTAGAGTTAGAAATATTGAAAAGGAGAAGAGAGAAGCTGTTTATTTTGCCAAAAAAAAAGGTGAGCCATACAAAAATTTATTTGATTCAACATCAGTAAAGAAAAAAAAGTAAATTATATATTTGAAAAGATCGTGAGAAATTATGTCAAAATTTTATGAAGTCGATGGTTCGGAATTACGCCACACACATCGTACTTGTCCAAAATGTGGTCCTGGCTTTTTCCTTGCCAATCATTACGATCGATTCCACTGCGGAAAGTGCGGATATACCATATTTAAAAGAAAGGGAAAAAAAGGTATGGCAGTTCTTCCAGCTAGAGGAGGGAGACGCGCTCCACGACAAAGAAAGAAAGCAGCATAAATTTTTTTGATTTTGTTTTTACTTCTTTTGTGATTTTTTGGTGAAATTAAAAAGGAAAATTTGTTTAGGCATTGAATGTACAGCCCATACATTCGGTGTTAGTATTTTAGACTTTGATGGGAATGTGCTTAGTATTGTAAATGATACGTATATTCCAGAAACCGGTGGCTTGCATCCTCGAGAGGTCAGAGAACATCATCTTGAATGTTTTGATAAAACTATTATAATGGCAATTACACAAGCAAATCTTTCAATAAAGGATATTAATTTAATTGCTTTTAGTCAAGGACCCGGTCTTGGTCCTGTTTTGAGAGTAGGTGCTCTTATCGTTCGATTTCTGAGTCAAAAGTTAAAAATCCCTCTAGTTGGGGTTAATCATTGTATTGGGCATATAGAAATCGGAAGACTCAAATGTGGGGTAAAAGATCCATTAACCTTATACGTATCTGGGGGGAATACTATTATTAGTGCATTCGAATCAGAGAGATATCAAATATTTGGGGAAACATTAGATATTGCTGTAGGTAATTTTATTGATTCATTTGCTCGAGATGCAGGATTACAACATCCAGGTGGTCCCAAGATTGAGAAACTTGCCCAGAAGTCTAAGAAATATATTCCATTGCCATATGTTGTAAAAGGTATGGATTTATCTTTTACAGGATTATATACAGCTGCAAAAAACCTATTTAAATCAAAAGATTACAATAGGAAATATAATTTAAGTGATATTGCTTACTCCTTGCAGGAAACTGCCTTTGCAATGCTCACGGAGGTAACTGAGAGAGCATTAGCGCATACTAATAAAACGGAGGTTTTATTGACAGGAGGGGTCGCGGCAAATAAGAGATTACAAGAAATGATTGCATATATAAGTAATGAGCACAATGCTAAATATAAAGTTGTACCCCTGAAATATGCGGGAGATAATGGTGCTATGATTGGTTGGACAGGTATATTAAAATATAAAGAGGTTGGAGCAGATGATATTGAAGATACTATGATCAATCCTAAATGGAGAATGGATAATGTAGAAATACCTTGGAGGAGTTAAATATGAATTATAATCCAGTAATCGATCTTGGTCGAATTATATATAAAGGTGCGGAAGCGACCCTTTATAAAGGTAAGTGGTTTGATAAGGAGATTTTGGTGAAACATCGTATCCCTAAAAAGTATCGGATAGAAGAATTAGATAAAAAATTAAGGCGAACTCGAACAATTATAGAGGGAAAAATGCTTATTTCTATAAAGAAATGTAATGTTCCGGTCCCCCAAGTATTTGAAGTGGATCTTAATAATAATTGGATTATTATGAAGTATATTAAAGGTCAAAAACTTAAAGATCTTATAGGAAAAATCGATAAATCTAAGAGAAAATGGTATTTTGAGCAAATTGGGAAATATATTGCATTTATGCATAAAAATGATTTTATCCATGGAGATCTTACAACATCTAATATCATTATTACAAAAAATAAAAAAATTTTCTTTGTTGATTTTGGACTTTCGACGAAATCTACAAAAACCGAAGACAAAAGCGTGGACCTACATTTAATTAAAAGGGTTTTATTAAGCACACACGGGCAATACTTCGAAGAATGTTTTGAAAGTTTAATAAATGGCTATAAATTAGAATATGGAAGTCAATCAGATGAAATTATTGATCGAATAGAAACCATTGAAGCTAGGGGAAGGTATATTGAAAAAAATAAACGAAAAAACTAAACTTAAAGGAAATAAATGGATTACTCATTTTTGGCACACAAAATTTTTAAAATCATGAAATAATTATGTTTAAAGCGAAAATCTATTATTTCCTTTCTAAATTGAGAATAGATTTAAATATAAGTTTGTTTTATATATCATTATTAATCCAACATAAATTTAATACAAGGATTAATACAAATATAATATATTTAAGGGTCTATTGCATTTAATCGAGGATTTAGTTTAATATCTAATTATATAAATTAATATTTCTAAATATAAATGATTAATTGAATAAATATAAAATACTTAGGAAACTTAAAAAATGGATAGTAAAAAAGAAAAAAAAAGACACATGCGCAATATAACTATTAATATACCTGATATTTATGATAAAAATCTTTTAAAGCTTCAAAAACTTGGAATGATACCAAGTAGATCAGAAGGCGTAAGGCTTGCTATTAGAAATTTTCTTCAAAACGAATACAAAAACCTTAAGATACTAGGCTACTACGAAGAATAAAATTTTTTTCTCTTTATTAAAATGAATGTCTTATTAGAAAAAGACATAATACTTTATATTTATAAAAATTATAATTATCTAGTTTAAATTCTTTTATGATCTAGAATCTTGAAAGTAATTGGAATAGACCCTGGGAGTAAAAGCTGGGATTTTTTTGGTTTAGATAATAATTCAATTTTTTTAGATACTTCAATATTAACTAAAAATTTAATGGAAGACCCAGATAAATTTTTTGAAGTAATAGATGGAGTAAAACCTTTCGATTTAATGGTCGCTCCAAGTGGATTTGGCCTACCATTAAAAAAGGTTCAAGATTTAACAGAAATGGATATGTTTCAGATCTTATTAAAGTTTAAACGAGATAAAGAAAAAAAAATAGTAGGATTAGGAGAGATTTTAAGAAGAATCAAGGTTGAAAATTATCCAAGTGTAATTGTCCCAAGCGTTAAACATTTACCAACAGTGCCAACATATAAAAAAGTCAATAAAATAGATCTGGGAACGGCTGATAAAGTCTGCACGGCTGTTGTTGGTATTCGGGATCAAATTGAGAGTTATAATATCACAGCAGAAAAAACAAATTTTATTCTTATTGAAATCGGATTTGGTTTTACAGCTGTTTTAGCTATTGAAAATGGACAAATTATTGATGGCATTGGTGGTTCAAATATCATGGGAATACATGCTTGTGGAAGTGTTGATGGAGAATTAGCTTATCTAATTGGGGAAATCAAAAAAAAGCATTATTATCAAGGCGGTGTAGCTTCAATTGCTGGCTATGCGAATTTAAGTCTTCAAGAAGTTGTTCAGTTAGCTAAAAAGGATGCTCAATCCAAATTAGCGATAAACGCATTTATGGATAGTATTAAAAAAGCAACCTTTGCAATAACTTCTGCATTTTCTGATAAGAATAAGATTAAAGATATCTTATTAGCGGGAAGAGGGATTGATTTAGAGGTTATTAAAGATGATCTTAAAAATACTTTGCACAAGATTGCAAATGTAAGAGAAATGAAAACCTATAGTCAGATTGCTAAGCGTTCAGCTCAAGGTGCAGCATTTATTGCGGATGGCCTTCTTGGCGGAAAATTTAAACCAATAATTGACAATTTAAAATTAAAAGATTCATCAGGCTCTGTTTTGGATCATATCTATATACCATATGAAAGAAAGGCATAAAAGCCATGGATAAGGAGAAAAGAAGTAAAATTATATGGGGAATAACAGGTTCTGGCTATTTAATTAAAGAATCAATTGATTTAATGAAGGAACTACAAAAAAAATATTCAATCGATTTTACGGTAATACTCTCGACTCAAGGAGTAGTGGTTGCAAAGTGGTATCGCCAATGGTTATATTTAAAAGAAACCATTCAAAAAGTTCAAGTTGAGAAAACTCCAAATAATCCATTTCTTGCGGGACCTCTACAGACCGGTGAATATAAAATGTTAATTGTGTGCCCTTTAAGTGCTAATTCAGCAGCAAAGATTGCTTATGGTATAGCTGACACGCTTATAACGAATTGCGTTGCACAAACAATTAAAGGTGGTGTTCCAGTTTATTTAAATCCTTCTGACCAAGAAGATAAACCAATTGAGACTTATAGACCAAGTGGAGAAAAACTTATATTAAAGATTCGAGAAGTCGAGTTAGAAAACATTGAAAGATTAAAAAAGATGGATGGAATTACACTTTTTTCTGATTTGAATGAAATAAAAAGAATAATTCTTGCACAAATAGAAAGTGATTAATATAAACATTTTAATAATTACTGGAATACAAAGTCTTCAAACTGCACAAAGAATTGCAAATGAAACAAAGAATCATTTTATAGATGTTCTTAAAGCTCCTATCTCCGTATCTGCATTTTTAACCGAAGATTTAACAAACCAACTTCTTTTAGAAGAAAAATTAAATCAATATGATATTGTTCTTTTACCAGGTTTTATTCAATGGGATGCAAGTAATTTAGAAAAAAAATTTTCAATTCCTATTCGTAAAGGTCCGAGATTTTTATCAGATTTACACTCAATCTTAAAAAAAGTAGAAGATTTAAATCTATCTAATACAATTCCTGCTTGTGATTTGTTAAAATTTTCAGGTGAAGATCAATATGAAGAAATAGTAAAAAATAGAATAGAATTTGCTCGAAAATCGATCTCTACTCATACTTTTATCATTAATGATAAATTTCCTGATAAAATTATCGGAAGAGACTTACCTCCTTTAATTATTGCCGAGATTATAAATGCACCACAAAAGAATTTTAAGCAATTAGATAGAAAAATAGAGCATTATATTTCTTCAGGAGCTGATGTGATTGATCTCGGGTGCACATCGAATAAACCGAATCCTTCAAGACTTCAAGAAATTATTGAGTACATTAAAAGCAAATACAATATTCTATTAAGTGCAGATACTCTAAATTCAGAAGAAATTAACGCTGCTATTGATGTAGATATCGACTTAATATTGAGTTTAGATTATGGAAATTATGAGAATCACTTAGATGCACCTAAAAAGCTGCCTTTTGTAATTCTTCCAACTGATACAACAAAGGCAATAATGCCAAAGATACCAGAAGTTAGAATTGAACGTTTATTTGCTTTAACAGAAATTTTAAAGAAGAAAGGATTTCAAAAACTCATTTTGGATCCTCTTTTAGAAACACCAATTAATCCGGGATTTATAAACTCTATTAGTGCATATTCGTTATATAATAAGAAAGTTAAAGAAGAGAAATATAAAGAATTAGAATTTCCCTTATTTTTTGGAATTTCTAATGTTGTTGAGTTAATGGATATAGATTCTATAGGAATTAACGGGCTTTTAGCATGTATTGCCGCAGAGCTTGATATTGGTGTAATTTTTACGGTTGAACATAGTGCAAAATTATTTAACGGAGTTAATGAATTGAAGAAGGGAATTAAATTAGCATATTTATCTAAATATAAAAAAATGCCTCCTATTAATCAAGGAATACAAATTTTTAGTGCAAAAAGTAAAAATAAAGTTGAGTTGCCACAAATAAATAGAAATCAAGCAGTAATATTAAAAGATTCAGATGATTACTATCAACCTGATTCGAATGGTTATTTTAAAATTTATACAAACCAATATACAAATGAAATATACGTGCTTCATATTTCAAATGGTCATAATCTTTTAAATACAATAGTTGGCAAGAATGCTGAAGATATAAGTAAAAAAATCATAAAGTTAAATCTCACTGCTGATAAATTTCATATTAATTATTTAGGGCGAGAGTTGAAGAAAGCAGAAATTTGCTTAAAATCAGGTAAATATTATATCCAAGATGAGTAATTCGTTATTTTTTTTATATGGGAAAAACTCTTCATACTCCAATTTTCTTTTGCTTAGTTAAATTAAGGAATATTAAAATTAAACAAAGTGTTTTATTGCTGATACCTAAATCTAATTTTATATTTAAATTTTCTCAGAAAAATCTGATAAATTATACATTCAAGACAATTAATCGAAAGAAATCAATAATATTTTATTATATTATAAACAGTATCTCTTTGAGCTGGACGTTTTCCAGCGGATTTAATTATATTGATGATTTCCTCAGGTTTTAAATATTCACCATAATGGGCTCCTGCGCTTCTAGAAATATTTTCTTCCAATAACGTTCCAGAAAAATCATTTACACCATAATTTAATGAAATTTGAGCAAATCTTGGCCCCAGTTTAACCCAAGAACATTGAATATTATCAATATTATTATTTAAAAATATTCTTGCAACACAAAACAACTTTAAATCGTCCATACCATAAGTTGGTTTTAACGGATATTGCCTAATTTTTGAAAGCATTGGATTTTCTTTAACATATGGCAAAAGAACAAATTCTGTTATTCCACTAGTCTCTTTTTGAATGTTTCTTATTATTTCTAAATGTATCATTCTATCTTCTAAGCTTTCTATATGACCATACATTATTGTAGATGTTGTTGGAATTTCTAATTTATGTGCGGTAGAAATAATTTCAATCCATTGCTCTGTGGTTATTTTTTTAGGGCATATAATTTTTCTTATTTCATCATTTAATATTTCTGCTGCAGTCCCTGGTATTGAGTCCAAACCAGCTTTTTTTAATTCTTTCAGCGTATCTTCGAGAGTTAAACCATTTAATTGTGTCATATAAAAAATTTCTTGTGGTGAAAAAGCATGTGCATGAATCTCAGGGGCGGTACTTTTTACCACTTTTAAAATATCTAAATAAAATTGAAAGTCAACTTTTGGATTTAACCCTCCTTGAATGCATACTTCTGTACAATTTTTATCTTTTGCTTCAAGAATTTTTTCTTTAATTTCTTCAAGTGATAATAGATAAGCTTCTTTATGATTTTTTGATACATTAAATGAACAGAATTTACAGCTACTAGTACATATATTTGTGAAATTAATGTTCCGGTTAATTACGAAAGTTACAATATTTTCTTTTTTCAGAGAACATAGATAATTTGCAACTAATTGTAGCGCTAAAAAATCATTTCCGGAACATTTTAATAACTCTAGTCCTTCAATCTTGGTTATTTCCTTGGAATTTAATGCTTTATCGAGAATCCTTTCAATTTTTGAATTAGATAATTGGTTTAACTCTACCATGATTGAATTGATAATTATGAGATATTATTACAATAAAACTCCATCACATTATTAATTTGTGAGGACATGAAATTTTTTTTTCTAATAAATTTATCATAGATTGGTAGTCTCTCTTTCAACTCGAACCCTTCAGCTTTACAAATCTTTTTTAAATGTTCAATTTCTGGCCATGTTTTATAAGGATTTATTTCGTCTCTTGTAAATGGAGAAATACCTCCAAAATCATCTATTCCAACTTTTAAAAATTGTTTTTCATAACCAGTAATTAAGTTTGGTGGAATCTGAATTTTTATCGAATTCTCTACTATGATTTTGGCAATTCCAGCTGTCTTGATAATATTTCCTATTGCAATTGGTGTTTTAGGATTATATCTTATATTCGGTTTTGAGATAAAATTTTGTATTATTATTTCTTGGATGTGTTCATATTCATCATTCAATTCCTTTATAAGAAATAAATCCTTTATCCGATCAATCATACTTTCCCCTATACCTAAAAGTAAACCAGTTGTAAAAGGTATTCTTAATTTCCCGGCATTTTTAATAAATTCAATCCTTTTATCTGGTCTTTTACCGGGACTTTCTTCATGAACATTACCTTTTTTAAATAACCTAGGTTGGGAACTTTCAAGCATAAGGCCCATACTCGCGTTATAATCTTTTATTTGTTCTAATTTATCATAACTAAGATATCCTACATTCGTGTGGGGTAAAAATTCTTTAGATAATAATAATTTGCAAATATATAACAGATAATCGAAAAATTGTTTAAATCCTCTGGATTTTAATCTTTTTTTAACTATTTGGAATTGATCTGGATGTTCTCCAGACATTATTAAAGCTTCCTTACAATTAAGTTGATGTGCTTTGGCCATTAACTTTTTAATTTTTTTTAAATCAAACAGTGTAATAATTTCATTTTGAGTTTTCATTCTATGATTGAAGTAGCAATAAGAGCAATTATTTATGCAATAATTTGATAATGGGATGGTGAAATTTTTTGAAAATGTTATAATATCTCTTTCATCATGTGGCAACTCATTTTTAATTTCTCTTACTTTTTTTCTTATTTCTCTTAGAGATAATTTTGCTAATCCATTTATTGCCTCTATAAAATTCACACCTACGCTTTTAAATAATGAAGTACTACATAATTATCTCTTTTCAAAACGTTTTGCAGGTTGAATTTAAAACCTTCAACTATTCGCTTTACTCCTAGACCATCAACGAGTGAAACAGCGTTTTTCCCTCCAACTATTATAGGAGCAATGAAAATTCTAATCTCGTCAACTAAACAATTTTTTATCATACTCCAATTGAGAGATCCTCCTCCTTCGAGTAAAATTTTTTTAATCCCATGCTTGTATAATTCTTCCATTAATTTTTTTAAATTAACCTGTTTTCCAGAACCTGTGTTGATAAATCTAATATTTCTCAGTTTAGCCTTTTCCATTTTTGGTTTTAGAGCATGATCTGTTATTGCGATTATTGTGGGATAAGTCTCTAGTTTATAACTTAATACTTTTGAAGTTAAAGGAATAGAAAAGGAACTATCAACAATAACCCGAATTAATTTTGTTGGTTCGTAAAATTTTATGTGTAATTTTGGATCATCTTTTAAGATCGTATTTTTTCCAACCATTATTGCATCATATTCGGTCCTAAGTTTATGAACTAGTTTCCAATCCTCTCCATCAGAAAATTCAGTATCACCAGTATATGTGGCAATTTTTCCATCAATACTCATAGCACAACTCAATAAAACATATGGTTTATTTTTCAAAAACTACTCTCCCTTTAATATATACTTTCTTAATATTAAAACTAGTCGTTCTATGAACAGTTAAATCTAATAAATTTTTATGGTTTATTGTAAAGAAGTTTGAATCCTTAAGATTTATTAAAAAAAAATCAGCAAATTTTCCTACTGAAATTGATCCTATCTCTTTATCTAATCTAAAATTTTTTGCAGCGTTAATAGTTACCATTTTTAGTAAATCTCTCGATTTTAAGACGTAATTAGGATTCCTTATTTTTGAAACCTTATATAAATATCTCATTTCTTCAAATAAGTCTGGTCTAATTGCCATTATATTATCAGTACCAATAGAAATTTCTAATTTCATATCTAACATTTCTTTTAATGGAGGTATTCCCATCCCAAAATAACCATTACTTTGAGGGCAAATAACAATTTTTTTATTATGTTTTTTTATTTTTAATAAGTCTTGTTTATTAAAATGTGTCCCATGAATGAATACATCAATAAAATCTTCAGATAAAATGTTTTCGAGTATAATATTCTCCCTTTTAACCTCAGATATATGAGTTGCAATAATTTTATTAGTATGTGGTTTTTTATTTAAAATATTTTTAATGGTATCTCCATCAATTTTTGAACTTGATGGAAAACCAATACCATCTGCGATGTTATAAATATCAAATACATCATCATTTTCATGCTGTCGACCTAATATCTTGAATTTAATTGGGGAATCTTTTAATGCCTTTTTTAATAATTTAATGCCTTTAATTCCAAATTCTCGAAAATCGATAAAAAATGTTATTCCATTAGATAACATTTCATTAACTGCTTCTCTAATACCTTTAATTATAAAATTTTCATCAGTATCTCTTAATAATTTGTATTTTAGACTATTAGGACCACTTACAACATCTTTAATTGGTTTATTTAAACCAAATTCTTTCCCAATACTGTCTGCAATATGAATATGACTGTTTATAAAGCCAGGAAGTAAAATTGTCTTACCTTTTCCTAAAGGATTTTTATTATTGATTTTCTCTGATTCATTAATTCCTTTAATTATGCCATTTTTTGATATTTCGATAATAACATTCTTTTTTAAATCTAAATCTTCACCAACTAAACAAAAATCAGAAAATATCTTTTTACTTACCATATTTAATGTTATTAAATTATTTTTAATTATAAATATTTAAAAGGAAAATAAAAAATTAAGTGATAATTATTTCTAATGAATTTCGAAAAGATTTACAAGATTCCTATTCTCCTTTAGACGTAGCTATTGATAAAGTTGGTATAATTGGACTCAGAAAAAAAATAGATATAGTAAAAGGCAATTACAAATACTCATTCTACCCAAAGATATCAGCTTTAATTAGTCTCCCGGCAAAACAGAGAGGTATTCATATGAGTAGAACTTCTGAAACAATTGAAGAAGTAATTAATGAAGTTATTTTTAAGCCCACTCCAACTATAGAAGTAGTCGCTGATCGGATTATAAAAAAATTATTAAAAAAGCATAAATACACTTTAAAAGTTCATGTGGAGCTTGAGGGCGATATTGTTATTCAAGTAAGAGAGACTGAGAAAAATAATGTCCAAAAATCTTATTATATAAAAACTGTAGCTAATGGAATAAAACAAGATAATGGAGAAGTTAGGTATAAATATTTCATTGGAGTTAGCGCGGTTGGTCTTAATGTATGTCCCTGTAGTATGGAGATGAGTAGAGAATTTGTAGAAGATTTTATTAAAGCAAGAAGAGATATTAAGATTTCAGAAATTGATTTAAAAAAGTTACTGAACATTCTTCCTGTTTCATCACACAATCAAAGAGCGAAAGGAACAATTACGGTTGAGATTGATGATGTAGATATAAACTCTATAGATATAATTGATTTGATAAATATAATTGAAAACTCTATGAGTGGTAAGATAAGTTCTGTCTTAAAACGACCTGAAGAAGCGGAATTGGTTCGAGTCGCTCATCTTAAACCTTTGTTTGCAGAAGATGCCGTAAGAGAAATGGCTAAAAATTTTATTAAAAAAGATTTTATAAATTTAAAGGATAAGTTTAGTGTAAAATTTGAAATTACTAGTTTTGAAAGCATTCACTCCTATGATGTTTTTGCTGAACTGAATACAACAATAGGAGAATTAAAAAAAATCATTAAAGATATAAAAAATTAGGGTCATTATTAAAAAATTAAAAAAAATTAATGTTTATTTAAATTCATAAAAATATCTACCATGCTTCTCTTTAAATGCTTCTGCTACTTCATCAATTTCGGGTTGGATGAATTCATACCCATCTTTTAACGCTTCATATGTAACAGGAATGTTTCCTAATACTTCACCATCTACTTGACAAATGAAGGGTTCATCTTCAGGATTTAACATCTCTATTCTAACTTTCTTACTCTCAAACTCATATATATCAGGGCGCGGAATGTGCGAGGCTGAATACATCCTTTTGAAATTTCTTAATAGAACTAGTTTACTAAGATTACAAACATTGATATAGAATAGACCATCATTAACCCGAGCCTTTGCACACATATACATCCCTCCTCCATAGGATGGACCGTTTCCAACTGCAATAAGGGTAGATTCACCTTCATATTTATCATTATCCATTATAACTTTGATTTCTCTGTTTTTCCAACGAATAAGTGTCTTTAACACAGCAATTACATAATTCTTTTTTTTACTTTCATTAGCTCGCCTTGCAGCTTCAGCATCAAATCCCTGACTTCCGATTCCTATAAAGTAACGTTTAACTCCCTCATCAGTAATTGCCAAACCGATATCGGATTTTCCAGTATGGCCTTCAGCAATTATTTCACATGCTCTTTTTATATCTGGTGGGATTCCTATTGCTCCAGGAATATCATTTCCACTTCCCATAGGAATAAATCCGCATAAAGATCCTGTATTAGAAGTAATGACACCGTTGAAGACTTCATTACATGTTCCATCACCGCCTGCACCTATAACGCGGTAGCCATCTTTTGCCAATTGTGTAGCCAATTCTATCGCGTGTCCAGCATATTCAGATTCAAATAATTTATATGAAACACCTAAATCATCGAGATATCGGCAAGCTTGATCAATATCTGCTTTTGATTTTCCACCCGCGCTAATTGGATTGTAAATTATTCCGTGGTCTGTCATTTTTATCACTTTTTTATTTATCAATAATAAAAAAAAAATCTTAACAAATCATTTATTTATTAAATATGAGATTAAGCTATATAATAGTTTTATTCAAGTGGTGTAAGTTAATATGACATCTATTGCTATTGAAGGGGATTTCATTGAAACTAAAAAAAAGGGTTTGATCTTTGATGTTAAAGGGTTGCTTCATCCTAAAGATAAAATTATTTGCTTTTTGAGATATTATCCCGATTCAAATGGAGATAGAATAAGAAATGATACAAGATATTCAAAAATTTATGATTTAGAACAGAGATATGAATTTTTGAGAAAAAATTATCCTGATTTCATTTTTTATTCTAATCAAACAGATATGGAATTACAAGGAGTAAACATTAAAGAAATTAAACAGATTTACAAACCTAAAAATTGCTATAAGAACTTAAAAAAAGCTGATAATTTATCGCAGAATCAACAAAAAGCTCTCAATTTTTGTGATATACTCATAAATAATACACAAATAACTAATGATAACATTGGCATCACTGGTTCCATTATGGTTGGGCTAGATGGGGAGAATTCCGATATAGATGTGGTTATATATGAAACTGATATCAGTAAAAGGATACAAGAAGAATTGAAAAAAATTTATTTAAATGAAAAGATTCCAGTTCGAAAATATAACTTAGAAGAATTCAAAAAGCATTACGAATTTAGAGCGGGCAGTTCTGGCATTTCTTTTGAAAATTTTATGAGAAGCGAAAAGCATAAATTACACCAAGGTAAATTTCAAGAAACTGATTTCTTTATTAGATACATTAAGAGTCCTCAAGATTGGCCGGGAAAATTTTCTGATTACCTTTATAAAAATTATGGCAGAATAAAACTCAAAGCTGAAATTTTGGATTCTTCTGATTCAATTTTTACACCTTGTTCCTATAAAATTAAGCCTTTAAGATTATTAGAATTGGTACCCTTTTCGAATGAAATTGAATTAAGCCAAATTCATGAAATATGTTCATTTAGAGGTCGCTTTTGTGAGCAAGCTATAGATCAAGAGAAGGTATATATAGAGGGAAAACTCGAGAAAGTATTATCTAAGAAGAAAAATGAATATTTTCGAATCATTTTAGGTGAATATAAGGAAGATAAAATGATGTATTGCAATAACACAAATTAACTTTTTTTAATTCTTATTAAAATTTATATTTACTATTGTTAATATATAATAGAAAGAAAAAGACATTTTGTAAGTATTGAAAATTATACAATTATAAATTTATGGTCCATTGAAGTATAGTATGGCACTAAATTACTCGCCAGAATTTTATTGGTATCTCATAGGTGCAATATTTTGCTTAATAGCCACTATCATAATTGTATGGAATATCTTTTCAAAAAAAAATAAGACCCACTTTTACTATTTTTTTTCAATATTAAGTATTTCCATTTTCTACTTTTTTACAAGTTTCTCATTCCTGTTTTTAAGTATAGATTTATATCGAGCGAGTTGTTTCGCAGCTACAATTAGTACAATCTTTTTATTTTTATTTATCGACTTTACATCTCGTGAATCAGTAAGTCCTATTAATATAGCATTAATAAGTCTTTTAAGTGGGATGGTATTTATCTTAGTTTGGCAAGAGAATTCCATTATATTCTATGACGGATTCGGATATCCATCTATTAAAACATCGGGAATATTTACGGTTGTTGGAAATTTAGTTTTATTGTTAAATGTGTTGTTCTATCTTTATTGGGCTTTAAGAATTTCAATAAAAGCACCCAAAAAGTTAAGAAAATCATCATTAATCTTTTTATGTGGTACGCTACTTTTATTAAGTGGTTTTTTTATTTGGAGTGCTAAATATCTATTAATGGCTCCAATTGGTATATTTTTTACTGGGACAGGTATGTTGGTTTCAATAATTTCATGGGTAAAAGAACCAAAAATCCTTTATATATTACCATTTAAAGCCTATAGATTAATCGTTCTTCACGGGAAATCGGGTGTTCCATTGTTTAATTACAATTGGGTGGAATATAAAGTGGATGAAGCTATTTACTCAGGCCTTCTACATGCACTAAATAATGCAATACAAATCCTAAAAAGGGGCTCAATAAAACATATTTTATTAACAGAAGGAGTTTTAATTATTAAAAAATCGGAAAATGTTTTAGTTGGATTAATTGCTGATAAAACATCAAAATTTTTGACTAATTGTATCAATAATTTCACAGATTCATTTGAAAAAAAATATAATTCAGTTTTAAGTGATTGGAACCATCAAACTGATCAATTTACTTCAGCAAAGGAATTAATTGAAAGACATTTTGCAAATGTTCCATCTCACTTATAGTGTTGATTACCTTCGTAAAAATTCAATTCGAATACATCTTCATTCTTTTATGAAAAGATTTTAGAATTTTGTAGAATATTAACTAAAAAGGTTCATTATAATTTTTAATAATATTCTTACAAAAAGGTGTTTAAAAAATGAATTTTGAGACTATTAAATTTGAATTACAAGAGGATGGAATTGGTATTTTAACACTAAATAGACCAGATAATCTAAATGCTATAAATTTTCAAATGGTGGAAGATTTACACAAGTTATATGACCATCTTATGATAAATCTTGATTGTCGTGTTGTTATATTAAAAGCAGCAGGTAGGGTATTTTGTGCAGGTTCGGATTTAAAAGATGGAAACATTTTAAGGTCTAAAAGAAAACCAGAACAATATAAGAGATTTTATTATTTAGACGTCCCTGAAGTGATCAAGGGAAAGATGTATTACCAATGGCGCATAACTCAAATAGTTGTTAAAATGAGAAAAATAACTCAACCAATCATCGCAATAATTCATGGACCAGCATCAGGCGGTGGATTTGCATTTACTATGGCATGTGATATTCGAATTGCAAGTGAAGGCGCAAGATTTAATAACGCTGCTATCAAATTGGGACTCTCTGGTGGGGATGTTGCGACTAGTTATTTCCTTCCACGACTTATTGGAATGTCAAGAGCCGCAGAAATATTGTATACAGGAAGAACAATAGATGCCAAAGAAGCTGAAAAAATTGGCTATATTCTTAAGTTAGTAGAGGAGGGTAAATTATTAGATGCTGCACTTGAATTAGCAAAAGACCTATTAAGAAAAAGTCCATTAGGATTACGAATGACAAAACAAGTACTCAATTTAACTCTTGATTCGCCTAGTTTGGAAACAATGCTCCAATTAGAGAATAGCAGTCAAATTGTATGTTTCTCTTCAAAAGACCTTAATGAAGGTGCTACCGCTTTTCTCGAAAAACGAGAGCCAAAATATCCATTGCGCTAAAAAGAATTAAATCATCTAATTTTCCATCCTTTTTTTTCAATAGGAAGTATATCTAAAAAATTTAAAATTGATTTTAATTATAGAATATTAATTAAATCTTCTAAAATTAATAGTGAAAAATAAATATACTATTAAAATGATTAAATTATTTATACTTTCTTTTTTTAAAGGTAGTAATTAGAAATAGTAAGTAATAGTGGAAAAAAAAATTAAATATAATCAACTTCAAAAGGTGTTTTAGGTAGGACTTCTGCACCTTTACTTGTAACAAGGGTAGGAGATTCTAATCGCAATCCTCCAATCTTTGGATTATTAAATACAATAGCGGCTATTTCAACCATTCCTTCTTCAAATACCATGTGACCCCATTCTTTACCAAAAGTTACAATCGGCCAACTTTCATTTCCGATACATCCTATACCATGCCCCATCGCGAAGAATAGATCTTTTTCATGTCCTGAAGCTTTAGCTACTTTATTCACTTCTTCATAGCATTCACCAAATGTTTTCCCTGGGACCCAATTATCTATAAGTGCATAGCATAGTTGTTCGTACAAATCGTTGAAAGCTTTTAATTCTGGAGGACATTTCCCAAGAACATAATTATGGCTTAAATCCCCAAGATAACAACCGTACTCTGAATGGAGGTCGACTAATAAAGATTCACCTTCCATAACTAGCTTATTAGTAGCTGGAGTGCATCCACCCCAAATATAACTCGCTCGGTATCCTGAGCCAATCTCTTCACCTCCAGTGAAGGTCCATTCAAAATTACTCCCCGCTTTTCTCATTGCAAGAGTTCCAATTCCAGCAATCTCATTTTCTGTAAAAACTTTCTCCGAAGGACGTTCAATTAATGCTTTCTTAACGGCCTCTTGCCCCACATCTGTGATCTCACTTGCTTTCCGCAACATTGCGATCTCTTCGGGTTCCTTAATAAACTGGATTCGCTCAGTTTTATCATTAAAATCCACAAATTCACATCCTGGAAATGCTTTCTTTAGGAGTTGTGCCTCTCCGTACTGAAGCATTCCCCCACTAATACAAATATCTTGACCAAGCTCAACACCAATTCTGGGGGGCCTACCTTTTGGGTTATATACTCCTGCCTTTTTAGCAGCAGTTTTAATTTTCTTTTCTAAGTAGAAACCCTTCATGGGTCCAATTCCCTCTACTTTCAACTGACCTTCAGCTTTACATCGCTCTACATCCAGGAGTACTGTAAAGAGAATTGGCTCCCCAGCTCCCTCTTTAGGTAGAAATATCGCACTACGCCATGGGACGAATGCTCCAGTAAGATATGTTATGGACTTTACACGTGTGAGCACGCAAAAATCGAGATTAAGCTCATTCATAGCATTTAGATACTTCTTTATGTGTCCCTTCCAATTAATTTTGATTTCACTCATTTTAAAACAACTCTATAAATATTAGTTTAACTCTTATTAATATAAAGTTTTATACAAATTTTTTACCCTTCTAGATTGATACAGTTAAATAATAAAGGATTTTTAAGATTAGTTTAAAAATGAAACTGAAACTTGCCACTAGGGTTTTAAATGAAGAATATTTCATTAACACCTTTCTAGAATATTACGTGAGTCTAGGAGTAGATGAGATTCATATTTTTGATTGTAGTTCTTATGATAATACCTTAAATATTATTAGCGCTTGGCAAAGTAAGCATAAAGGTATAATTCTCGCTCTTTCTGATAAGCGGTTTAGACACACAAGTTATATTAATGCATCAAATTTCTGTAATTATATATTAGAATACGCAATCAATAATCAAATACAATCGGACGAAGATAGTTGGTGGATTTTTGCCGATATTGATGAATTTATTCGGGCTCCTAACGATAAGAATCTAAAAAAGTTCTTAAAAGAGTGTCATAACGATTTAATTAGAACAGTCTTTATTGATTGGCAACCTCCGCCTGAACTGATAAATCAAAATTTAGAATTAAATTATATATTAAGAAATGTTCGACTAGGAAGATATAAAGGTTATATCCAAAAACTTTATGGGGATCCATTTTATAAAGATTATATCATCAATTTCACTCCTCACAATATAAAAACCTATGAAAAAATAAAAACAATCGCTGGATTTCATAGATTTATTTTAAAAAATCAAATTTTTTTACCTCCAAATGAATTCCTTATTGTAGATCACCTTCGAACGGTTCCATTTCATATTTCTAAAAAAAGAATTAATAAACGTTTAAAACTACTCCAAGATGAGCAAGATGATTGGCTTTTAGAACATTTTCTTCAATTAAAAAACCGATTTGAAGATTATGAACGTTTTTATAAGAATAGTAAATTGTATGCTTTTGAAGATCTCAAAGAAATCTTGAAAAAAATCCAAGAATATGATAATCAAGAGAGTTATTTCAATAATGTGATTGTAAAAGAAAATATTCTAAAAACAAAGTTGATATAAATTCTCTTATTTAATTTAAACATAAATTTTATAAAAATAAAATCAAAAAATCTAAGCAATAAAAGAAATTTTATTTTATTTATTCAGATAAATTTCAAAATTATGTGAGTTTAATGGAGTTTATTGAATTTAATGGTGAAAGAATTGAAGTAAAGGATGGAAAATTGGATCTATCTGCTAAAGGTATTAAAAATATTTTGGATATTGAGCCATTATATACACTAACAAGATTAAAGGTGCTTGACCTTAGATTTAATCGAATTTCGGATATTTCCGGATTAGAGATGTTTACGAATTTAGAACAGTTGTATTTAAGCGGAAATGAAATCTCTGAGATTAAAGGTCTTAAAACGCTTCTTAATTTAAAAATACTGAATTTATCCTCGAATAAGATTTCCCAAATTAGTGGTTTAGATACTCTTCTTAATTTAGAAAATCTAAATTTAAATAGAAATCAAATTTCCGAGATTAAGGGGCTTAAATCACCTAAAAAATTAGAACATCTCTCTCTTAGTAATAATCAAATTTCTAAAATTGTTGGATTTGAAACATTAATTCAATTAAAAACTTTAAATCTTGCTTCTAATCAAATTACTGAGATTGAAGGACTTGAGAGATTCATTAAATTAGAAGAATTGGATCTTAATTCTAATAAAATTTCAGAAATTAAAGGGCTTGAAACATTAATTAATCTCAAAAAATTATATCTATGGGGTAATCAAATTTCCGAGGTTAAAAGGATTGAGAGTCTCACTAATTTAGAAGATATAGATCTAAGTTCCAATAAAATTACTGAGATAATAGGTATATATGCTATTAAAAATTTGAAAAAATTAACTCTACACGATAATCAAATTTCTAAATTTAAGGGCCTTAACTGGCTTTTAAATTTAGAAGAACTTGATCTTAGCTCCAATGAAATTTCTGAAATAAAAGGGTTAATATCACTTAAAAATATGAAAAAATTAATTCTTTATAACAATCAAATCGCCGAGATTAAAGGATTCGAGGAACTAATTAATTTGAAAGAATTGGATCTAAGTTCAAATCAAATTACCGAAATTAAAGGGATTGAATCACTCCTGAATTTGCAAATATTAAATTTAAATAATAATAAAATTAAGGATATTAAGGGATTGGAACTACTTACGAATTTGTGGAGGCTTGAATTTAAATCAAATCAAATCTCAGAAATTAAGTGTTTAAGCACCCTTATTAATCTAGAGGTATTAGATCTAGATTTCAATCAAATTAAAGAAATTAAAAAGCTCGAGTCTTGTAATAGAATAAGATATTTTAGTATTTTAGGAAATGAAATTTCCGAAATTAAGGGGTTTGAAGTCCTCACCAACTTAGATTATCTAAATTTAAGAGAAAATCAAATTTTTGAGATTTCTGGGCTCGAATCCCTCTCAAAATTAAAAAAACTATACCTTGGTGATAATCAAATTTCTGAAATAAAAGGACTTGAATCTCTTACGGAATTATGGATATTAGATCTTAAATATAATCAAATTTCAGAGATTAAAGGTCTAGAAACACTCAAGAAATTAGAGAATCTCAATCTTAGAAATAATAGAATTATTGATATCAGAGGGTTTGAAAATCTTGAAAATTTAAGAGAATTGACATTATCTAATAATAATATATCTCTAAATACATTAGAATCTTTAGGGGGATTAGATAATATGGGATATGCTAATAACCCCCAAAAATTTGTGGAACTTTGTCAATTAAAATTAAGACGAAAAAAGATAAGGGAGTTAGTGGAAGTAAAAAAAGAGGTTATTATTTACAAAGGAGAGGAAATTGAAGTAAATGAAAAGAAATTAGATTTATCTAATAGAGGTATCCATGATATAACGGAGATTAAAGGACTTGAAAAACTTACAAAATTAATATTTTTGCGTCTAGATGGAAATGAAATTTCGGAGATTAAAGGACTTGAGACTTTTACTAATTTAAAGTATTTAAGACTGGATAAGAATAAAATTTCCGAAATAAAAGGGTTAGAAAATCTCATCAATTTGAACTGGCTCTTTTTAGATAATAACCAGATTTCAGAGATTAAAGGTCTAGAAACACTCATAAATTTACAAAAATTAGAACTTAGTTATAATCAAATTGCGGAAATTAAAGAATTAGACCCTCTTATAAATCTAGAAAATCTAAATTTGACTTCTAATCGAATTACTGAAATTAAAGGGCTAGATACACTTAAAAATCTTATCTTGCTATATCTTAAGAATAATAATATTGATGACTATCAAATTAATAAGTTTAAAAAGAAATCAGTTGAGCGAAGAAATTTCTATTTTCGGATATAAGCTTAAAATTATTATATTTCTTTAATAAATGGTTAATTAATTATTGTAGATATCATCTAAAATAAATCTGATTGCCAATTAAATAATAAAAATTAAAAACTTCCAACTAGTCTAATATTTAAATGAAATCTTTTAACGTTGATCTGCATATCCATAGCCCTCATTCTATTTCAGTTTCGAAAAATCTGAATTTAGATACAATGGTGGAAACTTGTAAAAAAAAAGGATTAGATATTATTGGTACTGGAGATATTCTCCAACCAACTTGGTTAAAATATATGGAAAATAACCTTCTAAAAGAGAAAGATGGAATTTTTTTATATAAAAATGTTAATTTTATTTTGCAGACAGAGATAGAAGATAAGGAGAATATTCATGAGGTTGTTTTACTTCCAGATTTTGAAGCTGTCAGAGAACTTCAAAAAAAATTAAAGCCCTTTTCGAAAAATCTTATGAATGAATGGGGTGGTCGTCCTAGAGTTAATTTAAGTCCTCCTGAACTAGTTTATGAAGTTGATGCTGTCGGAGGTTTAATTGGCCCTGCTCATGCTTTCACGCCATTTAAAGCGATTTTCAGGCAAAATAAGTATTCTACCTTAAAAGAATGTTATCAAGATTCTCTAAAAAAAGTATCATTTTTAGAATTGGGATTATCTGCAGATACTTATATCGCAGATCGAATGAAATGTCTTAAAGATATAAGCTTTCTGAGCAATAGCGATGCTCATTCGGAAGGTCCAACCTCACTTGGGAGAGAATTTAATAGATTTGAAATTGAAAAGCCAAATTTCGAAGAAATTGGTCTTGCCCTAAAGCGACAAAGTGGTCGTAAAATTATTCTAAATGTTGGATTAGATCCAAGATTGGGAAAATATTACAATATGTTTTGTAATAAGTGTAGAAGAAGGATAATTTTTAAACTTGGAAAAAGTAATTCTTTTGGTTTTTTGAGTAATTATAAAATAGATGCCAATTTTATTACATATCTCGTAAGTGATCCAATAACAGCAAGGAAAAATTATCAAAAAGAAGTCGATAAAGGAAAAGTAATTTGCCAGGCATGTAAAAGTGAATTTAAAAAAAATTATAAGATAAAATTAGGTGTATTTGAACGAATTGAAATGATTTCAGACTATGAGCAGCCAAAACATCCATCTTATCGACCACCCTATATTGACATAATACCTTTAGTAGAGATCATAAGAAAAGTACAAAATATTAAAAGCTCAAAATCTAAAACTGTATTGAAAATTTATAATGATTTAATAAATAAGCTAGGGGTTGAGTTTTCAATCTTAATCGATTTACCTATTAAAAAGATAAGCGAAGTCAATAATGAAATAGCGATTGTAATTGACTCTTTTAGAAAAGGGAATATTGAAGTATTAACTGGAGGAGGCGGAGTATTCGGTGAAATTAAAATCTAAACGGATAAATCTTTAAAAATGTCTACATTAGGAATTCTAAATTTAAGTCAATTAGAGCTCCACAATCACAAGTAAGCCACTCAAAAATTTTTAATGACACAGTTAATAATTCTATAGAGCTTCTTTTAAAAGTATTTGTAAAGGATCTCTGATAACCACAATTTGCACATGATAAAAGAGCACGAACTGTTATTTTATCATCATCAACTTGTTCCTTTATCGGTTCCTTTGAATGCTCGTTTCTGTTTATATAAGTATTCTCCATGTTGAAAAAACTCAACCTCATTAACATTTATATAAATTTATATTTTTAAATATATCTAACACGTAAATGACATAACTTTGTCTAAAAAAGTATAAAATATCTTAATTTTATAGGGCAAAAACAAACATTAAGTATTTTTTATTTGGAAATTATTTTTGAGAAGTCAGTCTTTATGAAGACTATAATGCATATTATTAGTAGAAGCGTAATATAAGAAAAAGCCCAGAAGTATCCATATATTTCATAAATCATTCCAAATAATAGCGACTCTGGTAGTGAAATTAATCCTATTGATAAATAATAATATCCATAGCCTCTCCCTCGTTTGTCTTTACCTGTTAAATCTCCAACATATGCACGAGCAACAGGATCAACAAACCCACGATAAAGTCCATAGATTCCAAACAAAATTGCGACTAATAATATACTAAAAATACTAACTTGTATAGGAAATGCTGAGACTATGCAAACACTGACAAGTAGAGTTAATCCGATCACTATTACTTTCTTTCTTCCTATCTTATCTGAAAGTTTTCCAGCAACTGGGGAAAAAATGACGTAAACAATGTTAAATAAGAGATAAAAGATAGGAATTAAAAAGACAAAATCAACGGGTATAAGTTCTGATCCTCGAATGATGAGAAAAGCCACATCTAAACTAGCGAATTCCATAACTCCTAAAATAATGATAAATTTAAGAAATGATTTGTCAATTTTTTCAACTTGTCTTATTTTTAATTGTTCCTTTCCTATAGGAATAGTTTGGTCTTTTAATTCCTTAATTGTTAAGACTAAAATTATTGCAATAAATCCTGGAATAATAGATAAAAGTATAATTTGGTTATAAGAAAGTGCAATAAATAGAAAGATTGAAGTTAATAAAGAACCAATCACCGCGCCGGCTGTGTCCATTGCACGATGAATACCAAAAGCTTTTCCTTTATCTTTTTCCCCATAGAATGAAATTAATGCATCTCGAGGAGATGTTCTAAGCCCTTTACCTATACGTTCAACAAATTTTAATCCTAATATTGGTTCCCAAGAAGTTGAAAACCCCATAAGTGGTTTTGTAAGGTTTGATAAAGAATAACCTGCAACAATAAACGGCTTTTTTTTCCTAATTTTATCTGACCACCAACCGGAAAACCCTTTTAAAATATTTGATGTTGCTTCTGTAATTCCTTGTATTAACCCCAATATAAGCATATTTCCACCAACGGAAAAAATAAATAATGGTAAGATAGAAGTAATCATTTCAGAGGATATATCGGTGAATAATGACACTAATCCTAAAACCAAAATAGGTGCAGAAACACCAAATATGATTTTTTCCTTTTGATGATTATTATTTTTCTCAGTCATAATTCATTTAATTTTATTTTAGGTAATTATTTTAAAGAACTAGTTAATATTTAAAATTTCTCGAAGAATTATATAAAGAAGTAATGGAAAAGTAATTAATTAGTATCAATAGAAAAAAAAAGGATTAGCAGAAAACCAAAAATTAATTGACACAATAGCAATAGGTACTACTACTAATTGGATCAAATTACAAAAAATATTCTTAAAACAAAAATTTTTTATGTTAAGAGATATTTTTTCTCTCACTAAGTTAAAAAATAAGTTTTACCTTATACTTAGGACGATTGTAATCGGTTCTAATAGCATAAATATTAGAAATAAAAGAAAGAAAAAAATATTTAATCAATAAAATATATTCAGATGAATACTTCTGGTGTTTTTTAAAATTGTCGGAAAAATTAGAATTTAAAGCTCTTGTAACAGGAGGAAAAGCGAGTGGTGGTCCTCCTATTGGACCTACAGTTGGACCCACGGGAATTAATATTAAAGATGTAGTGGATATGATAAATGAAAAAACGATGGCATTTAAGGGACTCAATGTTCCGGTCAGAATTATTTTAAATACTGCTGATAAAAGTTTTGAGGTGATTGTTGAAACTCCATCAACATCTAGCTTATTACTTAAAGAAGCCGGAGCAGAAAAAGGTTCAGGCGCTGCAGGTACAGAAAATATTGGAGATATCACTTTTGATCAAGTTATGAATGTGGTCAACATGAAAAAGGAAAAATTACTTGCTAAATCCTTAAAAGGCATGTTCAAATCAATTTTAGGAACGTGTTTATCTGTTGGATTATTAGTAGATGGCCAAAATCCAAAAGAAATCCAAAATAAGATTGATAATGGAGAATATGATAATAAATTTAATGAGTGAAGAAAATGAAAGTTGACAATAACTTAATAAAATCCGCTGTAAGCCAAGTAATTGACTATTCTATAAGGAAAAAAGAAGGATTTAAAGATAAAGTGAGAAAATTTGATGAATCAATTGATTTAATAATGATTTTAAAAAATTTAAATTTAAATGATCCAAAAAATAGGATTGATGAAGAATTTATACTTCCACACAAAATATTATATGAAGATAAAGTTCCAGTATGTTTTATTGCAAGTGGAGATATTCAATTAAAAGCAAAAAAGTTAGGTTATGACGTTTTTGATGAGGAAGCACTCGAGCAACTTGATAAGACTGATAAAAAAGAAAAGAAAAAATTTGTAAAAAAATATACATTTTTCATAACAGAGCAAAAGTTGATGAAGTTAGTTGCTAGATATTTAGCGAGATTCTTGGGACCTCTTGGAAAAATGCCTAAACCATCTCCTAAAGGGTATGGTATAATAAGAGAACAAGATGATATAAATGATATTCTAGAAAGACATAGAAGAATTGTTAGATTAAAGATGAGAAAGCAACCTCTCATTCAATTAAAAGTTGGAAAAAAATCTATGGATAAAGATAAAATTATTGAAAACATAATGTCTGTAATTAAACACATTGCAGATCAATTACCAAATAAATGGAATGGAGTTAAATCAATTTATATTAAAACGTCAATGGGAAAACCAGTAAAATTAGGTGGATAAAAAATGATAGTGAAAAAAGAAATACATCAATGGAAAAAAGACGCAGTTGACGATTTAGCAGATCTTATACAAAAATATAAAGTTTTAGGATTAGTTGACTTATCAAATATGCCTGATAACTTAATTCAATTAATTCGAATGAAGCTTAGAGATAAAGCGCTAATAAAGATGTCTAAAAAATCTTTAATATTAAGGGCATTAGAAAAATCTGAAAAAAAATCAAAAAAGAAAAATCTTATTAAATTTGGAGAGAAAATTTTGGGTCAATCTGGCCTTATCTTTACAAATGAAGATCCATTCGCATTAAAACGTTTGTTTGATGAAAATAGGCTGAGAAGATTTGCCAAAGAAGGTGATATTGCACAAGAAGATATAATCGTATATGAAGGAGATACGGGACTACCTACTGGACAAGCTATTACAGAACTCCATTTAGTTTTAAAATTGCCAACTAAAATTAAAAATGATACAATTTGGATTACTTCTGATAAAATAACCCATTATCAAGGTGATGTAATTCCATTAAAAGAAGCAATTGTTTTAAGAAAGTTAAATATTAAGCCTATTGAAGTAAATATTAAATTTTATTGTGCATGGGATAATGGAGAAATCATTCCTGACTCAATATTGAATTTAGACGTTGAAGACATTAAACGTCAATTATCATTAGGCATCTTGCAAGCTTTAGATGTTGCATGTGAATTACCGTTTTTAATAGATGATGCAGTTGAATATTGTGCGAGAAAAGCAGCTTTAAATGCAAACATAGTTTATTCACAAATATTTGAAGAAAAAACATTTCAAATTGAAGAAGATAAAGTTGAAGAAGTGGAAGAAGAACCAGAATTGAAAGATGAAGACCAACCACCAGAAGGATTAGGTAGTTTATTTGGATAATTTTATAAAATTTATTAAAAAAGAGAAATAAAAAAATAAAAAAAAATAAAATAAAAATTAAAATAAAGGAGGAAATAACTATGGAGTCGATATATGCAGCCCTATTAATTTTCAAGGCAAAAGGAAATAAAGCAATAACTGAAGCGAATCTTGATAAAGTTTTAAAAGCCGCAGGTGCAGATGTAGATCCAGAACAAATTAAAAAACTAATTATAGGACTAAAATCAACAGATTTGGATGCGATAATCAAGAACGCAAGTACGATGCCAGTAGGAGTCTCAACTGCACCAGTAGAAGACAAGAAAAAACCTTCGAAGAAAAAGAAAGAACCTGAGAAGGAAGAAGTTGAGGAAGAGCCCGCGGGAATTGGTAGTCTATTCTAAAAGTATTAAAAAAATATAAAGATTATTTTTTATATTATCTTTATTTTAAATCATTTTTGTCATTAAAGATTTAATTTGATTAATGAATAAGAATGATGAGATTTATTTAAAAAAATATTAATTAAAACGTCCTTTAATTAAAAATCCACTTTTGCATGTTTTTTCATACTTTCTTCAAGAAGAATTTGAGCCAAAACTTCGAATGCTTTTTCTACGTTATGACCCGTCTTTGAACTTAACTCAACAAATGATCTCATGTTATATCTCTTTGCAGCATTTATACCCTCCTCTCTTTTCACAGCTCGATATTCAGTCAAATCAGCTTTTGCACCAACCAACATTAAAGGGACATCTCCTGCATTTTCTCGTACAATATAACTCCAGTCCGGTAAATGCGATAGACTAGCAGAATGTGTTATGTCGTACAGAATAAATGCTCCACTAGCTCCTTTAACGTACTGCGGGAGTAGAAATCTGAACCTTTCTTCACCCCCAAAATCCCAAAGTTGAAGTTTTATCCGTTCACCGTTAAAAAAAACTTTTTTAGAAAAGAAATCCACTCCAATGGTGAGCCTTAGGTCCTCTACAAAAAAACCTGAGATATATCTTAATGTTAGTGAAGTTTTTCCGACCGATGCATCCCCAAGCATAAGGACTTTAAATGTATAGTCTGATTCCATTAATTTTTCCGTATTTCTTTTTTAATATGGCAATTACAATTAATATTATTTTGATAATATATTCTTTATACATTATTTATATTACATATCGAGTTAATAAATTTTTTTTATTATTTGAATAATGATACTGATGTTCTGCATTTCTGACAAATTTCAATTCCCTTTTGCTTTCAAATGTTCTTATTTATTCTTACTTGAGTTTAATTAAAATAAAAAAACCCATTTCCAATAATTCATCTTTGAAAGAACACTTATCTAAAAATTTTGCGATTAAAGCCGGTATAACAATGAAAAATATTTCAAATAATGTTAAAAAAATCAAAATAATTGGTTCTTGCCCTAAATTTAGCGACATTGGAATACACCAGAATCTCGTTTTTACGAAGTAATTAAGAATTTAATAATTTTTTTTTAATTTAAAATTTTTTAAATTAACGTAAATCAACGCTCTCTATTCTTTTAAATTATAAATAGTTTTATGTTAAAATAATCAATGATAGAACAAGGTATGATTAAAAAGAATCATTCAAAAGGCTACTCCAAACAAGAAAGATCAATTGGCACAACCAAAGAACGTTGCTTAACTGTTGATTTAACCAAAATTGCTAAAGAATTTTCAAGTATTGAGAAGACTAAGCAATCTTTTGCGCAACTTATTCGAAATCAACTACCAAATCTTGATTTTTCTGAATACATAACATTTTACAGTTATCGTATAAAAGAGATGTCCTTGGTAAAACCAGTGAAACCTACAAGTATTAAAGGGTTAAGGATTGCAGCAGTTGATGGAAGTCTTGTTACAAAAAAATTCCAAGGGATTGATTTAATCTTCTTGAAATCTATCGTGGTAAAATATTTCTTTACAAGCCAACATTCTGCAGAAATAAAATATTATCCTGATGTTAGTGGCTATAATAATTATTCTATTCAAACTAATTATTTTAATATTAATGAAAATGGCATTGATCTAACTGGGTCTTTAGAGCAAACTTTCATGGAAATAAATCAATTAAATTCTATGCTAAAAAATAATGAGGAATATATTGATTTAATAATTTTGGATGGTTCAATCCTTGTTACTCCTATCAATTTATTATTTTCGAAAAATTATGAAATTTCTAAAAGATATGACCGAGTTCTTAGAGAATATAGAAACCTCTATAAAAAATGTCAAGAGAGGGGTATCACATTAGTCGGCTCAATTAAAGATACTCGAACGGCAGCTTTAACTAATACACTTACTCAAACTATCCAAATGTTAATTTCTGAAAAAAAAATACTTCAAGAGTTCCTTAAAATTAATTATCGTGAAATAATTAAATATTTTTCAGATTATGATCTCTTTTCGAGAGTATTAAATGTAGGAGAAAGAAGTTGTGTTTTTAGATGTAATACTGATATTGATAAGATAAGACATACTAATATTAAGAAGAATATCCCAAATTACTTTCCTGTAGATTTTTTTGCATTTTACTTAAAAAATGTCCCTTATGATAACCCATTAAGAATAGAATTTTTCATGGATGAGAGCCATGATATTAAAGATATTTCGAAAAAAGCAGATTTAATTGCATCCATAATATACCCGCTTTCAAATCTTAATAAAAATTATGGATTGCCGGTTTGTCAGATTGAAGCCCACCAAAGGTCTGTCTTTAAATCTGATGAGATAAATTTAATCTTTAATTCATTAAAAACACTCTTACACAAATATGGTATCTCTTTTTTTGAAAAAAGAAGAAACCGACGACCGTTTTAAAATTAAACCCTTGTAATACAATGTAAGATAATATCCTCAAAAAAAAAATGAGTTTTTATTAAAATTTTTAGCTCAAACCCCAATTCTTCTATTTTCGCATAGAGTAAATCAAGAGCTGAATTAGTAGAAAATAAGAAATAGATAAAAGATTTTTCTATAGGAGATAAAAATTCTATTGATTGAATTAAAAAATTTTCAAATATTTCAATTCCTTTTTTCCCGCCGTCCCAGCTATAAAAATTTCTTTTTTCATTTTTTTTTTTAAAAATTGACTCGGAAGGTAAATAAGGTGGGTTGAAAAAAATAATTTTAAATTTATGTTTCAATGAAATTGGAAAATTTTTAAAAAGATTAGAGTGAATAAAGACAATTTCATTCTCTAAGCTATTTTTTTTGGCATTTTTTTTCGAAAGTTTAATTGCATCTAGGAGGATATCAGAGGCGTAAATCTTAATATTCAAACCTAAATTGGATTTAAAATATTTTGCAAAAAAAATAGCAATTATTCCTGTACCCGTGCCCATATCGAGAATATATGAAATTTTATTTAATTTTATTCCATCAATATTATCTTTGTTAATGAATTGCTTGAAATATTTCAAAAATAAGTAAGTATCATCTAAAGGTTTATATACATTTTTATTAAAATCTAAGTTTAATTCCTTAGATATGTCATCCAAAGAAATTGTATTGGAATTATCCTTTCTAATCCTTATCCCACAACTTTTTTAACTTAATTAATTTTGCAATTTTTATGAGGTCATCTTTTGAAAATGCTCTCACTTTTTTCTCTTTCTGATTACCTTCTAATAGATTATATATTTCATTTCTTCCAACCTTAAAAATCCTCAGATATAAATATAAAGCTTTAGAAATGTTTTTATTCTTATAAGGAAAAATCCCTCTTAATAAATCTAAATATAATTTTCTATTATTCTTATCTTTTAAAAAAATATCAATATTTTGATGAGGTATAAGCTTAATCATAGATAATTTGATTTTTGGAACTGGATAAAAACAATGTGGTGGAACTTCTTTAATTATTGTAGGTTTTACAAACGTATTCACGGATACACTCAAACGGCTATAATTTTTATCATTTGGTTTGGCGACTATTCTCTTAGCTAAACTTTCTTCAATAATTATATATACTTCAGGAATTTCTTCCATTAAAAAAAATTTTGAAATAATTGGACCTGTCATCGTATATGGAATATTTGAAACTACCTTGTTATGGGGGGGAATTTCAATCTTTAAGAAATTTCCATAAATTAGATCCAAATTCTCAATGTTTGAAGTATATTCCTTTAAAAAGTTATAGAGTTTGATGTCATATTCGATTGCATATACTTTTTTAGCATTCTGAACCAAAAGAAAAGTTAAAGCTCCCAATCCTGCCCCTATTTCTAAAACTTCATCACGATTTCTGAATAATTTTGCCTCTGAAATTAATCGATTTGCAGTATTTTTATCTGTTAAAAAATTTTGCCCTAATCTCTTTTTTGGTATGATATGCAATTTTTTTAAAATTAAATTAGGTTTAAACGGATATATGCCTAAATCTTCTGGGTTATGATTCGACATTTTTTTTTGCCTTTTCTGATAAAATTTTAGCAGAAATTGAAAAATGATTATGTTTTGAGATTTCTTTTACTTAAATTTTTTAAAAATACTTTAAAAAATTTATTTTTGATATTTTTCTCGTCTTAATTGAGAACGACGTCTTTCATATCTTGGTGAGAATTGCCTTCTAGAATCAGTTCTAACTTGTTCATATCGTTGGGTTTTTGAGAATATATAATATTTCACATCTCGAGTTAATTCCTTAATAATTAATTTTACCAAAAGGTGAACTGGGTCTGAGATACTTGTTCTTTCAGACATATCTTTAAAGGATTCAAATTTTTTTCTATTTCTTACTTCAATTATCTCCCACATTAATTTATTGCCTATTCCTGGAATTAGTTGAAGTTGGTGTAGCCTTGGTGTTATTGAAACCGAATTATTAAAAAAATATAAATATTCTTCAGCTTGTTCTTTAATCCTTTCTTCTAGAACCGAAGGCAATAAAGCTTTAGATGTAGGAGTTAAATCATTATGATCAATTTTTTTTGTTACTTTTCCTAATTTGTGAGATTCTCTGAAATCTCCATAAATTCCCTTGTCTTGAACTTTTAAATCCGAATCTCTGATATATTCTACTTCATAAAGAACGAAATCTTCGAGACTTATTAATTGAACAATGGGTTTCTGTTTATGCATTGGTACATCATTTGAGAAGTGGCCATGCATAAGAATATCAACAATTTGAATTAATCTATCTTTCTTTATAAATTGAGTTTTCCCTTTTTCTCTCCCTCTAGGAGATTTACCTCTTCTGTTTCCTGAATACCTCAAATCCCTATTGCTCAATATAAATCAACTTAACGCTTTTAAAATTTCGCCTAAATTAGTTTATCAAGGAAATTTTTTTTTAAAATTTCTTTAAGTTATAATTCATTAATTTTACAATAATTTTCTATAAACTATTTAAATATTTAAATCTTAATTTGGAAAGATTTGAAATAATAGAATTAGAATGCATTAAGACATTATTTTGCTTTAATTTCATTTATTTTATATAAAATTTCTTGCAATTTATCTGAATCAAAATTTTTCCCTTCTGAGCTTTTTTCGAAAATAGTTTTCAATTCCGGTACGGTCTGCGGATTTATGTTTGCAACATTTACAGCAAAAACATAGTCAAGATTATAATCCTCCGAAAGCATTTTTATTATCTCTAAAGCTTGCTTTTCAGAAAATTCAGAAAATTTAGAAACATAATCTAATGTTATTTGCTGGAAATGGGACATTTCTTCCGTTGTTCCTGAATCAATAACTGTTTTTTTAAATTTTTCCATTAATTCTTTAACTTCCGGAATTGATAGAATTTTTTCATCTATTAATTTTCGACTAATTTTTAATACCCCTTTAAAATTACTAATTATGGATAAATTACGGTTTCACTCAATTTAAGATAGAGCTCCAGTGCTAAGACGTATATGTTCTTTCCCAACAATAATCATTTTTTTAGCATTTCCAATTTTTAGCTGAATCTCGTAGCAGCGACCACGTATCCCAATAACTGTTCCTGTTTTCCCATGAAATCGGCGATGTGGCATACCCCGTTTATGGGCACCTGAATTTGTTATAATATCAACTTTATTTCCAATTTCAAAATCAATTAGATATTTTTCTATTGAGCCTAATCCCCGTTTTCTCACATTCTTTCTATGAAGGCTTCGAGTTTTATTTCTATATCCTTTATGTAATGTCATAATACGGCTTTTGATTAATATCCAAATTCAAAAATCTAATTTGATATTTTAATAAAATTAAGATTATTTATTTATTTTACTCATTCATTTTCTATAAATTTTAATTATTTATATCTATTAGTTTAAAATATGCTATTAGATATTTTAGAAGAAGAAATAAAGGAAAAAATAACAATTGAAAATATTTTTAGGATCTTCAATAATTTTATTCTTCCTCTCATTACAAAAGAAGAACAGGAATTTCTTGTAGAATTGGAAGACTTTTTGATAAGAGAAATAGAGCCTAAGATAGATCTTAGCAAAGACGTCTATGAACTATTTCCAATTTTAGGAAAAGGAAATTATATTCAAAGATTAAATCCATATGGGAATGATGATCACCAAAAATTTGGCATGCGATATGAAATGCTTCTAGCTATGGCAACTTCAATTATTGATCCAGAACTGGACTTAGCGAGAGTAGTATCAGGTGTTATTTTTGCAAATCCATTATTCCAACATGGAAAGGGAGACCATAATTCTGAAATTATAGACCAAATTATGTCCGGAAAGAAGATTGGGGCTATATGTATAACTGAAAGACTTCACGGGTCCGATGCGGTAAATATGGAAACTCAAGTAATAGAAGAAACGGATCATTTAGTAATTAACGGAGAAAAATTATATACTACAAATGGACCTGTAGCTGATTATTTTATTGTATATGGAGTTTCAGAACCCTCCGATCCCCGAGGCTCAATGTATCAGGTAATTGCAGAACGCGGATTTGAAGGTCTAGAAACCCACAGAATCGCCGTTCAATCGATTCCAAGGGTTCAAATCGGACAAATACTTTTCAATTCAGTTAAAATACCTAAAAGAAATATAATTGGACCAAAAGGAAATGGATATAAAAATTTATTCTCTGGATTAGTTGCAGAACGAGATGCAATCATCGGCTCAAGCCTGGGAATAAGTTGGTTAACTTCAATCACTGCACTTATTTATACAAATTTTCGAAAACAGTTTGGAAGGCCCATATATGATTTTCAAGGAGTTAGTTTTCCAATTACCCAATCATTTACGGAATTAATGGCTGCCACTGAATTTGGAATTAGAAGTGCTACTGTATATAAAAAAATGTTAAAATATTTTGATGAACAAAAGTTTATTAAATACAGCGCTGCCTTTAGTTCAGGGACAAAATTTCTTGCATCTAATTTAGCTCAAAAAATTTCTTATGAAGCCCAACAACTATGTGGTGGGATTGCCTTTACGGACAATCTCAGAATAGATAAAGCTCTTGAAGTAAGTAAAGTACAAGAAATAATTGGCGGAGCAAGGAATATTCAACTACATTTGGTCAGCAGAGCAATCAGAGATATGGTCAGAAGATTAGTAATTTAAGTTTAAAGATCTTTTTTCCTTTAATTATCTCTCAGAATAATTAAATCGTATTTCTTTCGATTTTTAATTTAAAGTTATAAGTTTCCGTTAAATGTGGCTTTATTAAAAAGACTGCAATCCAGTAAAATGGAATCAAGCACAATTCGATAAATATAGATATAATAAAAGGAGCTGATAGAGATATATTATCCCATGCTAAACCCCCTAAAATTGGACCTACAATGCATCCAAAACTAGCAAATATTGATTGAAACCCCATAATTTTTCCCCGATGCTTTAATGTAATTCTGCTCAATAAATTTATCAATACTAGACTAGCTGTTCCTACAATGGTAATGTCAAAAATTAAAAGAATAGCAAAAATCCATAAATTCGTTGTATTAATCAAAAACCATGTAATAATTGAACCAGTTACGCTACTAACGGTTATTCCAATTAATGGATGAATTTTATCTAGCGCTTCACCTAATTTTGGAGCGATCAACATAGAAATAATCCCACTTGGCATATATACCCAGATTACAATCGTGGGATCGCTTTCTATCACTTCTAATAAATAAATATTTAAAAAAGGTTTTGCAAGTGAGCCATTAACATTACTCAAGAGTAGAACGACTAATAAAAAAACTGAACCAATTAATAATGGTTTAGAAAAAACCGTTGTAGAGACTTCTTCTGTTATAGATTTATTTGATTTTATTGGATTATCCATAAATTTAATCGATTCATCTACTTTGAGAATAAATAGAATTCCTGCGATAAAGTTTGCAATACCAAACATTAGGATTGGACTATAAATAATAAAGGCGTTATCGGTAGTTTGAAATCCCCAACTAAAAATTGTAAAGCCTATTATTGATCCAATTAATAAACCTTTCCCAATCGCAGAATCACGCTTACCATATGCTTGGGAACGATGATTTTTATTAGATTTTTCTGCAATTAATGTATTAAAGGGAATCCAGAAAAACCCTACGAAAAAGCCCAACGTAAAACCACCGATAACTAAACCGATTAAAGAATTCAAAACTATTGCCGTATAGAATACAAAATACGCAAAACCTCGTCCAAATGAACCGAGTAAGATTAATTTCGTTTTTGATTTAATTCGATCAGCAATAATACTTGTAAAAAAGGAACTAATCAATTGACCAATAACATGAACGGAAAATATTAATCCCATTTGCGTACCAGTTGCATTTAATTGTTGGCTTGCAAAATATTGAATAATAAATTCTAAAAAAAAGAAGCCTAAACTATTAAGAATAACAATCTGGATCATAGGCTTAAAATCATATGTATATCGCTCCCAATTTTTTTCAGATTGCACGAATAAGTTATCAACTGAAGTAATTTAATATAGTTTAAAATATAGAATCAAATTTATTCTTTTATCTTTTATTAGATCTTTTTTCTTGCTTAATATTCTACATTTAATACGTCCAATTCTTTACATATACATTGGAAACCAAATATTTCAGTTAAAGACGGTGTTGTCCTTCCCCCATCGCCATTAATTAACTCTTTTATGTACGTTCCTCCAATAGTTTTTATAGTAAAATTAGCATGCTTCGAATTAATTAAAGAGCCATTAATTTCAAATACTTTTTTTTTACGAGTTAAATCTGCCCTTCTATGCAATACTCTTTGTGGTGTTTTCTGTAAGATTATATTATTCTCTAATTTCTCTTTTAACTCATTTAATTTCTCATTAAAAATTAATTGATTAATATCTTTATCAAACTCTACAAAAGCTTGATAAATTTTTTTTGAGAACTCTGCACCAGCCTTTAAGTTAATCATTTTTCTGCGAGTGCTAAATTCTAAATTAAAAATCTCAACTTTCTTTTTATTTTTTTTATTAACTTTCTTTTCCAATTTTCGAAGGTCAAGTTTTCTTATCTTAGGCTGAATTAATTGTAAAACAAAGGGTCTACCACTTCCTAACATTCTAGCGTCGATATCTTCCCGTCCTGCTCCGTGAAATTTTGAATCTGATGCTTTTGAATATTTTACAAATAAATCAGAGATCTTCTCTTCTACACTCGTTGGATATTGTTTACCTGTTCCATTACACTCTTTACAACCTTGGCCCCTACAATTTCTGCAGAACCAATGAGTTTGAGGTATCCCTCGCTCAAATTTTCTATATCTGCCATAAATAAAAAGAGGGTTAATTTGGAGAGATAAATTAAATTTCTCATAAGAGAGGTTAAAAATAAATAAAATTTCAGGATTTTTAAATTCAACTGGTCTCGTGATGCCTTTCTCAATAAGTTTTCCTACTTCTCGGTTGAAATGATTTTTAAAGGATTCAGAATATGTTAGGTTAAATTCCGATTTAAATTTATCTTCTTTGTTGATAATAAAATCACAACTACAACCAACTAGAAAATTATCAAACTCAATTTCTTGAGATTCTACCATTGCTTTTGATGCATATTGATTTAAATTATCAAAAATACCCAGACATAAATAACATTTTTTTGAATCATCAAATTGTTGGAATTTAATACCTTTGTTCCGTAAGATATTTTGAGCAATTATGTAATTAGCTTTTTCGGCAAGGATTTTTATTCCCTCTAAACCTTTATTTGAAATATCTTGTTCTTTTGATAATATCTTTCTGTGGAGTTCTAAGGTTGAGGCTAATAATAATGACTCACCTCTCATCTTATTTGTAAGTCCGGAGCCTAAAATAGCAAAAAGCCTTCCAAGACACTTAGAACACACGTAATAATCTTGTCCATAAATGTCCAAAATTTTAACCAAATTATTCATGTTCACTTCAATAATTTAAATAAAGTGAATTTTCCTTTAATTTTTGATATTTTGCTAAAAAAATATATTTTTATACTTATTTCTCTAATTTGAAATAATATTCAAAGAAGTTTTGAATATGCAAAATTTATTTCATACATCAACTATGTTATAATTTCTGTTTTTATTGTAAAAAACACTAATTGAATCTAAGAGCTCACCCATATTTTTTTGCTCTCGTTTACATAATTGTCTCGCTTTCGGTGCTTGCCAATTTATTACATATTTTCTCCAATTAGAATCATTTAATTTTTTGGAATGAATTCCAAAAAATATAAGAATTTCTTTCTCATTTACATGACCATTCTCGTCTTCAATAACAAAATGAGGGACCTCATGTAAATATGTCCTTCCAGCAATCATGTAAGAAAGTAAAGAATGGTGTCCATCAAATAAGATCCATTCCGATTGCTTTGTCTTTACTAATTTAATATTTGGTAATCCACGTGGAGATAGGATATCTTTTCCAGATTTTATTTGTTTAACCATTGTTCTTATCTGGTTCATGCTTTTAATGCCATTAATATTATGGAGATTTATAATTTCTCTCAATAAAACTAGTTTTTTAACTTCTTTGATTGTCTCTTTTATTTTTGAACCTAATCCTTTTTCATACTGATCTACAATATCATAAATGGTATTGCTTTTATTTCTTAAATAAACTTTTAATGATGAAATACGCGTTAAATTTCCATCTTTAGATTTATACGGATATATTAGTTTCACGAATCTATAATTCATCTAAATTAAAATATTCAAACTAATTTATAAAGCTTTTATAAGTATTTTAACCAAAAATTACTTCTTTCATTAATAATTGATAATAAGTTACTTATACGACTCAATTTTGCTAGCTAATCTGTAATAAATTACTCAGAAGAATGATTTCTTTAGATAATTATTAATTAAATTATAAAATTTTATAAATTAAAATTTCTCTTAAAAAATTCAAAAGTTAATTTCTTTTATTTATTTTGATCTATTAGGATGTTAGTATAATTTAGGTTCATCAATTATTAATAAGATGAAATATTTTTTCTGATTTAATGATTTCGGAGAAATCTTTTTTAATTTGATAATTTGTTTATTAAATTGCATATTTCCTGTGGATTTCTTGTAGAGAAAACGAATGGTCTACCATATTGAAAGGTTAGTTTTACAGCCTCTCCGAAATCTGTGTTATAGGCCAATGAACCATCTAATCCGAATCGAATTCCTACTCCACCATATTTTCTAAAATTTGCTTTAGTTAGTTCACATCTGGTTATTTTTTTTATGGGAATTTTTTTATGGTTAAAAATTCCATATTCAACATCAAGTTGATTTTTGGTTAAGGTGATTTTTAGCCCTCTATAGTTCCAATATAAAAGAAGAATAAATAGACTTAAAACACCAAATATTATGCCTAAAAATGTCAATTCTTTGGGTTTGAAAGCAGTAATTATAATACCGATAGAAATAATTAATAAAGATACAAATAGCACTAAAACTTTTACAAATTTTCCAACTGGAATCCATTCTTTATATAATAATTCTTCATTTTTTTGGATATTATTTTCATTAATTATTTTAACCACCAATTTAATGTTGCTTCTTTCACCATATTAACCATAACTATTATAGGATTTAAATATTTTTAGTTAAAAAGAATAGTTCGTGTATGACGCGCACGAAGTAAGATTATTTCTGCTTTTAGTAGATCTTTATAAAAGCATGGAAGAATGGGAGGAATTAGAAGATTTTTGTCTAAATCCTTATTATGAAAATGAATACATCCCCGTTATATATCCTTCTTTACATTTCACTCATTTTAAGAGATAATCTGATAATAAGGCTAAAATTTGTTTCACGAATCTACAATTCATCTGTATTAAAAATATTTAAACTAATTTATAAAGCTTTTATGAGTGTTTTAACCAAATATTATATCTTTCATTAATAATTGATAAAAAACTATTCTTACAATTAGATTTTCCTAGCTATTCTTTAATAAATTATTAAGAAACACTCTTTCCCTAATAATCAAGAATTTTAGATAATATCCATGAATTAATAAGAAAGAGATCGTTATACCTAATTATGGTAATAGTACGAAGAGAAGGAGTTCTCTTAGAAGCAACTGAGAACGAGTTTGAAAATCAGGCTGTCTTAAATCCTACGGTGGTTCAGCAAGGAGGTTCATTACATTTATTCTATCGCGCAGTAAAAGAAGGAAATTATTCAAGTATTGGTTATTGTAAATTGGAAGGACCCTTGAATATCGTAGAAAGGAAAAATAGTCCTATTTTGTTTCCTGAATATGATTATGAAATACATGGTACAGAAGATCCTAGAATAGTTTTTCTTGATGGTATTTATTTTATGTTTTATACGGCATATGATGGAAAAAATGCGTTAATAGCATACGCAACTAGTAAAGACCTAAAAACTTGGGAAAAGCATGGAATAATTTCACCTAAAATGAAATACGATGAAGCAGGGAATTTTTTTCATTTATCGAAGCTAAAAGAAAAGTATCATTTCTTTATATCATATTATAAGGATGTCGTTGCTGAAGATGTACTTTTATGGGAAAAAGATGCATTCATTTTACCAAAGAAATATAATAATCAGTTTGCAATGTTCCATAGAGTATTACCAGATATTCAAATTATTTGTTTCGATGATTTTAAAGATTTGACAATCGATTTCTGGAAGGATTATCTAAAAAAATTAGGCGATCATGTTGTAATGGAGCCAAAATTTGGATTTGAATCAAGAAATATCGGTGCTGGAGCACCATTAATAGAAACTGAGAGAGGTTGGCTTATGATATATCATTCTGTAGAAGATTCTAATAGGGGTAAGGTATATTACGCAAGTGCCGCCCTCCTTGATAAACATAATCCATATAGGGTAATAGGACGGCTTAAACACCCTCTCTTTTCGCCAACTGAAGATTATGAAAAAATTGGAGATATAGCTAATGTTGTTTTCCCTACAGGCACTGCTATATTTGGAGAAAGACTTTATATTTATTATGGTGCCGCCGATAAAAGAATAGCCGTAGTATCGGTAAATCTGCATAAACTTATTCACGAACTCTTGGCGTCTGAATTAGAGGTTGGAATTGGGTTTTTAGCAGGGCAGATTTTTCATCTCACAATTAAAGAAGAAAAAAGCTTAACTCAACTTAAGAATTTATTGAACCAAAAAGAGTATGTTTTATTGATGGCAATTGGTTGGTTAACAAGGGAAAATAAGATTCTGTGTAGAATTGATTCAGATGAATTAATCGTTAGATCTATAAGGTAACTATTAACAAAAAATTATTTCAAATTCCTAAGATCTTAAATTTTTTAATGTTTTTGTCTTTTTTTAAAAATAATTTTTCGAATTTTATATTGTGGGATTACTTTTCGGTTTTATTAAAGATCAGACATTTAATGTCATTGTAATCAAAAAACTGAACCTTATCCAGTAAAATTGGGGATAAATAACATCTAAAAATTTAAAAGTGGTAAGATTATAAAATAATTACTTTATTTCTAATGAAAAAAGCAAAATAGATTTATTTTGCCGCATATATACATTTTTAAAGAGTATTTTAGAATGATATCTAATTGGATCCTTTATATGGCCACATATCCTCCAAGAGAGTGTGGGATTGCTACTTTTACAAAAGATTTAATAACAGCAATGGATAAAAAATTTTCTCCTTCTATAAAATCAAAAATCCTCATCATGAATAATAATAATGATATTAATTATGAAAATATTGAAGATGTTTTATTTGACATTACCGATAATGATATTTCAGCATATAAAAAGGCAGCGAAAAGAGTAAATGAGATAAATTCTATAAAGCTGATAAATATACAACACGAATTTGGTATTTTTGGTGGAGAATATGGAAATTATTTAATTAAATTTTTAGAAATTGTGAAAAAACCAGTCGTTATATCCTTCCATACGGTCATCCCAAATCCAGAGGATAAATTAAAGAAAATCGTTCGCAAGCTAGCAAAAAAATCCACTTATTTAGTTGTACTGACTAACAAGGGGATCGACATTTTAAGAAAAGATTATAATATTAAAAAAGAGATTTTCTACATACCTCATGGAACGCCAACAGTGTCATTTGATAACAGTATAAAAGAAAAAACAGCAATGGGTATTGCTGATAAAATTATTTTATCATCTTTTGGCCTTATTAACTCCGGGAAAGGTTATGAATATGTAATTGAGTCGTTAACTGAAGTTGTTAAAAAATATTCTAATATTTTATATTTAATAATTGGCGAAACACATCCCGTAGTAAGGAAAAAAGAAGGAGAAAAGTATAGAAATTTTCTCAAGGAAAAAGTGAAGGAGTTTGATCTCGAAAAAAATGTAAAATTCTATGATAGGTACTTGACGCTAGAAGAAATAGTAAAATTTCTACTAGCAACGGATATCTATATTTCTTCAAATCTGAATCCTAATCAGATTGTTAGTGGCACTTTGGCGTACGCAATAGCCTGCGGTAGAGCGATTATCTCTACACCTTTCATTTATGCTAAAGATATTATTACACCTGAAAGAGGTCTTTTAGTAAAATTCAGAGATCCTA
>JAUWGH010000007.1 GCA_030606485.1 Promethearchaeota archaeon
CAAGAAGTCACGACTTCGTTGGGAACACTAAAGGGACCGCCGTCGATAAGACGGAGGAAGGAGCGGGCAAAGGCAGGTCAGTATGCCCCGAAACCCCTGGGCTACACGCGGGCTGCAATGGTATGAACAATGGGCTGTGACTCCGAAAGGAGAAACCAATCCCGAAATCATATCTCAGTTGGAATTGTCGGCTGTAACCCGCCGACATGAACGCGGAATCCCTAGTAATCGTGTGTCATCATCGCACGGTGAATACGTCTCTGCTCCTTGCACACACCGCCCGTCGCTCCATCCGAGTGTGTCAAAAATGAGGTTTAGTCCTTTGGGTTATATCGAATTTTTGGTACGCGAGGAGGGAGAAGTCGTAACAAGGTAGCCGTAGGGGAACCTGCGGCTGGATCACCTCCTTTTTATTATATCTTAATTTTATTTAAATCTTTTTAGAAAAATTTACCTCAAATTTTCTTGTTAAATCAAAAAAACTTTTTAAATTAATTTTAAATAATAAGAAAATTTTAATGTAATATGAAGTATATGGGCCTGTAGATCAGTGGAAGATCATTGGGTTCGGCCTCGAACCCAAATTTATGCTTGACTTGCACGTCAACTTGATTGATTTTCATTCAAGAGATCAAGAGTTCAAGAGGTCACGGGTTCAATTCCCGTCAGGTCCATTTTTCTTATTGAATTCATATTAAATAGACCTTTTATTTTTTTGATTATATTCTCTGCTCTAATCATACATTTTCTGCTTGAAAATCCTTTTGGAAACTCAATCCAAACAATATATTTTTCAACATTAATGTTTAAAGGAAGTATTATTGAATACAAATTATTTGTTTGAATTATCAATTTTTTAAATAAATATAATTGTTTGTAGTTAATAGAATAAAAAATATCAAAAATTTTTTTAAAAGATGCAATTAATTTTTCTCCCATTTTTAGGTTTGAAAAAAAAATTAAACCTTCCTCTGTTCCTAAAATAATTTTAAGTTTAGTGCTTTGAGGGTTAAATAAATGTTCTAGAATTTTATGAATTTCATCATAATTTGTGATTTTATTATACATTTTTTATTAAACCCCATTTTTCCAAATAAGAGTTGTTAGAAAAATGTTATTTTTCATTTTTATTAATTTAGAATAGAAATATATAAACTTCACTTAAAAAAATTTTAATAAAATCTAACATTAAAATTATAAAAATAATCAATTTTTTAGAATTTAGTAGTCTATTATGTTAATTCAAGTTCCTGGGATCGATGGAAATACTTATGAATTCATTATAAATCTCATAGGTGTTATTTTACTAATCTTTATTTTAATATATATTGCATTAACATCTCGTTCAGAATGAATATTCAAATCATATTGCTGAAAAAATTTTTATCACATCATTATCTTTCAAAATATAATTCTCTCCTAATTTCATTTTCGATTTTACCTCCATCCCGTAAATGAAATGTTTTGCTAAGTCAGAATGGATTTTTTCTCTAATAAATTCCCGTATTTTTATTCCCTTTCTAACTAAAAAAACATCAGGGAGTATGTTTCCATCTTTATCTGTTAAAGTATTTAGATTTGCAACAGGATATACAGTAATTTGGTTTAATATAGAAAATACTGCGTAATTTAATGTTTTTTGAACTCCTGTACCTCCAATTCCTTGTAATAATTTTTTCCTAATCTTTTCTAGGGTTTCCAATTCATTTTTTTTTAGATTATTTTTTTTTATTATATTAAAATCAGTATCACCAGGCATATATTTGATAATACCTTCCTTATTATATCTCCTAAGAATAAATTCTGCTAAGGCACTGCATGGAATAATTTTCTTCTTATATTTTTTCTTTAATTCATCCAGTTTTTTTATACCAATATCTTTATCAATTTTATTCGCAATTATTATTATCGGTTTAGAGATTTCTCTTAGATTTTTTGAAAAAATATTTAGTTCTGCTTTATCCCATTCAGATATTGACTTTCCATCTAAATTAGATTTTTCAATTGATTTTTCTATATCATCCTTTTTAATTGATAATCCAGATAATCTTTGATATAATGCTTCAATAAGCTCACTCCTCCCCTTAATAACTCTATTTGAAAATTTTTTCCAATCCTCTCTTTCAATAATTCCTTTAAACCATAAATTTATTTCATCTTCTAAAAACATTATATCTTCATATGGATCATGGGATCCTAACTCTACTGTATTTCCATTCGCATCCAAAGATCCAGTAATATCTATAATATGTAATAGTACATCTGCTTGACTTAAATCACTCAAAAACCTATTCCCAAGCCCCTTCCCCTCATGAGCTCCTGGGACTAAACCAGCTACATCCAATAATTGAATAGGAATAAAACGAAATTGTTCTATACATTTTGAATTCTTAGGATTATCCTTAACATTTAATTCTTTGCATACGCACAGCTTTTTAACATAACCTATTCCTTTATTAGGATCGATAGTTGTAAAGGGATAATCTCCAACTTTAGCATGAGTTAAACAAGCACTATTTAGGAATGTACTTTTACCGGAAGAAGGTTTAGGGTTAAATTAGAATATTTCTTAATATAACTTTTCTAATATAATTTCCCTACCACACCGATTAGCACATATTTTCACTTATAATTAAATTTGTTTATATTTAATTTATTGAATTTTAGTTAAATTAAAAAAAATATAATTATTAAAGTCTATTAAAAATATTTTCACAATAAATAATTTGAATATTTTTAATTAAGTTATAGTTTTATTTATCTTTTTAATAAGATTGTTTAATAATAACAGTCTAATGGATTTATTAAAATTAATTTATTCTTTATAATTTAAATTTTTTTGACTATCATTATTTATATTTTTAAGACCATTTATCTTAATCTATCCAGTTCTTAGTAGATAATGTTAATAAATTTCTTGAAATCGTTTTTTCTTCGGTTTAAAGAAATATTAGTAAAGAAATTAAAAAATAGTATTTTCAGAGACTATTTTTTTATTAGTTAAATTATTTTCTTTTTTTGGGTCAATTAAATTTTCAATTAATTGCTTTAAAAGTTCAAAATCTTGTTCTTTTTTGAGAGAAAATTCAAAATTTTTAAATGATATAAAATAGGATTTTATTTTTCTGTTTAATTTAATAAAAATCTTTTTTAGAATTTTATAATTTTTAAGTATTTCCTTTTGATTAACTGATAATTTGGAATAATAGTTCGTTCTTTTTTGAAAATAAAAACCTTTAAAAATCATTTTATTATTTTTAATCTCGTTAATTGATGCATTTAATATATTAAAAATATTTGTATCATCAATTTCTTTTGAGATTTCTGTTTCTTTAAAAATTAAAGATAATAATATATTCTCTTTAAATTCTCTATTCCATTTAGATGAAATTTGAAATAATTGATTATAGATATTATATCCTTCTTGAACAAGAATCTTACTTTCAACATTGTCATAAAAAGAAGAAAAGATAATTGACTGAAGTTTATCTGATAATTCTAAATTTGAAATTTTTAAGAACCGAATAGGTCCTTTTGTAATGTCAAAAATTGATAATAATAATTTATAATTTGGAATTTTTTTTTTATCTGTTTCTCCTTTCATCTCAACGTTGATAAGTTCCTTTGAATCGATGTCCTCTATTAATTCTTTAAAATAATACTCATACGCATTCTGAAATTTTCTATTTTTACCATTAAATTTTTTTCCTAAATTATTTAATTTTAAAAATACTCTTTTGGTATATTTTAAAAGGAGATTAGCATCCTCGGCAGAAATCTCTCCTGTAGAATCGCTTATTTCAACAATTTTACTGAGTTTCTTCAATTCTGAATATATAATAAAACTCTTTTTTAATTGATTTTTTTCAATATTCTCTAGAAAATCATTAATATTACTGAATTTGTAATTTAGTCGACATGCTATTTGTTCTAAAAGTTCCTCAATGATATTTTTGCATTCAAGCCCACAATATTCAAAAGATTTACTCAAATAATATTTTTGAGCATTCTTGATTCGCTCTTTTAAATTTTTAATTGTTATTTTCTTTTTCTCATAAAATTTTTTCATAATATTTTTTTCAGCGTTATTTGGAAACTTATCCTCCGTATCTTTTTTAAACTCAACTAAATTTTTATTATTCCCATTAAAGAGTTTCAAATCATCTTTTTTATTTTTTCCAAATGAATTTTTAAAATCTATTAATTTGAATTTTAATCCTTGTTTTCTCGAATTATATACTTTTTTCAACGTTTTGATAGGCTTTTTCAGTAAAATTGAATTATAATTTTCTAGCTTTGGTTCTAATTTTCTTTTTTTTTCTGCCATAAAAGGAATTTGAAGAACAAATGGGTCTTTAATTGAATTTACTCTTACAATACATTGACCTTCATTCAAATAAGATAAATAATCATAATGATCTTTTGGTAATGACAATAATTCTCCTAATATTTCCTTTTCATAATAATTTTTAAAACTTACAATAATTCCCGAATTTGCTAAAATCTCTTCACTTATATCAGGTCTAGTCGCAATACATATAAGACATTCACCAGTTCCCCTTTGTAATAAGGCAATATCCTCTAAATATGTACTTAATTTACTTTTTTTAACTATACTTTTTGGTACAAAATATTGTGCGTCTTCTATGATAGTAATGTGTTTAATCCCTTGATATCCGCCAGATTCTAAGTTATAATCCCATAAATATTTAAGTATAACGTTTAAAAAGAAGAATATGTCCTCTTTATCCCCCCCAAGACGAATAATCGAACTTAAATCTAAAATACAATCTCTTTGTAAAATCTCTTTTATAGAAATTGATGTATTATTTTCAAAAACTTTTTTTAAAGGTCCTTCAGAAAACCTTCGAATCCTGTTCTTTATACTTATAATAGTTTGTTTTAATTGGGGAATTTGATTTTCATATTTTAGTAAATATTTTTCACAAAAATTATGAAATCCTTTCCAATTTCTTGCATTTTCTTTATTACAAACATTTATCATGATATCTATTAAAACTTTTTCCATTTGTGGTGTATATTCAACATTAGATCCGAGAAATTGAGAGCTTTTTAAGATCTCAAATATTCTTTCAGCATGAATAGATGGATTTATAAATTCTGGATTGAAAATATTAATTGAAAAATTTTCTCCAGGAGATAAAAGTAAAATATTCTTTAACCTTTTACATAGAAACTTATATTCTCCTTTAAATTCTACTAATAAAAAGGGAATATTTTCTCTTTTTTTAAAATTTATTAAAAAATTTTGTACAAAATTGCTTTTACCTGTTCCCGTAAATCCACAAATAAATACGTGTCTTTCTAAGTCTTTTTTTGTCAAATAAAAATTAAATTTTTTCCTCCTTTTCCTGACCAACCGCCCAATTTTTATTTTACCTTTTTTTGAATCCTTTCTAGCAGGAATCGGTAAATCTATAATTTTACTATTAACTGGATAAAAAGATGATAAAATTAGTGATGTAAATGAAAGAATTATACCAATTAATATAAGAGAAATAAATATATTTAGCGGAATTGATTCAGATTTTATATTATTTTGAAATATAAAATAAAGAATTAAAAAGAATACATTGGCTGTATTAAGAATTATTATCGATTTCTTATGGTTGGGTATTTTAAATCCTTTTTTTCTTAAAAGGAAAAATAAAAAATTAATGAAAATTAGAAAAAAAAAAAAACCGTAATAAAGTAAATGCCAAAAAATATTAACCATTTCAAGAAAAAATTTGGATATTTCATTTAAATACTAAACCATAAATTCTAATATCTTTTAATTTAACCTTGCCTTAGAAAAACGATAATTTTCTATTTTTATTTCGTTTTTGAACTTTTACAACTGGATTACTAATCATTATAAATCTTTTTTTTTAAAAATACCACTCCATTAATTAATAAAGATGCGTCAGAACTGATTCTTCTTTAAGACCAGTCTTAAAAGACTAAAGAATGACAAGTTAATCATAAATTAATCAAAAATATTGATTAATTACCACTAAAACATTTTTATAACATTGCTTTTATAAAATTTTCTAAATAATCTTATTAACATTTTACAATCTTTAAAAAAAGGAAATATTTTTATGACATAGAGTTCTATAAATATAAAATATCAAAATTAATACTTTTAAAGGGAAAAAAAATGGTACAATTCTCAGGAGTTCCAGTAATCGTTTTGAAAGAAGGTACTGAAAGAAGACAGGGAAGAAATGCACAGAAGAATAATATAGCTGCTTCTATAGCTGTTGCAGAAGCAATAAGAACGACATTAGGTCCAAAAGGAATGGATAAAATGTTAGTTGATTCTTTAGGAGATGTAACAATCACTAATGATGGGGCTACAATACTCGATGAAATAGATGTACAGCATCCAGCAGCTAAGATGATGATAGAAATTGCAAAAACTCAAGATAAAAGAGTCGGAGATGGAACAACAACAAGTGTAATAATTGGAGGATCACTTTTAAAATCAGCACAAGAATTGATTGATCAATCCGTTCATCCAACAATTATTTTGAGAGGATATAGAAAAGCTCTTATAAAAAGTAAAGATATATTAAAAAAAATTGCTGATAAAGTAGATAGTTCCGATAAAAAAATATTAAAACAAGCTGCAATAACAGCGATGAATAGTAAATCAATAGTGGGAGTGAGAGAGCATTTTGCAGAAATCGCTGTGAAATCTATACTCCAAATTGTTGATCTTAGAGGAGATTTAAAAATAATTGATATAGATCAAATTCAAATAATTAAAAAAGAAGGGGGAAGTCTGTCAGATACTGAATTAATCAATGGATTAATTATAGATAAAGAAATAGTACATCCAATGATGCCTAAGAGCTTGAAAAATGTAAAAATAGCTTTAATCGATACTCCTTTAGAAATTGAAAAGACTGAGTTCGATGCTGAAATTAAAATTCAATCACCAGATCAAATAACACGTTTTCTTGAGGAAGAAGAAAATATGCTAAAAAGAAAAGTATCTGCAATTATTAATTCAGGAGCAAAAGTAATCTTTTGTCAAAAAGGAATTGATGATAAAGCTCAGAGTCTTTTGGCAAGAGAAAATATAATCGCAATTAGAAGAGTAAAACGTTCAGATATGGAAAAATTATCAAGAGCTACAAAAGCTAAGATTATAACCAATCTTGTTGAACTTACCCCCGAAGATCTTGGAGCATCTGGATTAGTTGATGAAAAAAAAGTCGGTACTGACAACATGATTTTTGTTTCAGAATGTTCAGATCCAAAAGCTGTAAGCATCTTGATTCGAGGTGGTATTGCACATGTTGTGGATGAAGCAGAAAGAACTTTAAATGATGCTTTATGCGTTGTGAGAAATATAGTTGATAATCCATATATTCTAGGAGGTGGCGGATCTTCGGAAATAGAATTATCAAAACAATTAAGAGATTTTGCCACAACTATCGGTGGTCGAGAGCAATTAGCAATAGAAGCATATGCTTATTCTTTAGAGGTTGTCCCAACTACTTTAGCAGAAAATGCAGGACTTGATCCAGTTGATTTATTAGTTGAATTAAAGGCGAAACATGATAGCCCTGATGGTAAAGCAATAGGCGTAAATATTCAAACTGGAAAACCGAGCAATATGATCGAAGAAGGTGTAATTGAGCCTTTAGTGGTTTTAATGCAAGCTATCCAATCTGCGACAGAAGTTTCATCGATGATATTAAAAATAGATGATGTAATAGCTGCCTCAGGTGGAATGAAAGCAGGAGCTGGTGGTCCACAAATGCCCCCGGATATGGATTAAATATTTTTTTTTAATTTTTTTTAATTTTTTTATAAAAAATTTCTCAATTTCTTTTTACAAATGAATAAAATCAAACTCTTTGCATTACATTTTAATGAATGCGACCCCGTAAAATGTACTTCACTAAAACTAAAAAAATTCGGTTTAGTAACAATCTCTAATATAGTAATTAATAAAATGAAAAACTCTATTCTTTTAGACCCCTTTGCAGAAAGAATTTTATCAGAAAAAGATATTATGTTGGTGATTAAGTATGGAATTACAGTAATTGATTGCTCCTGGAAAAATATTTTAAATATTACAACTTTAAAATTTAAAAATAAAAGAAAATTACCCCCACTAATCGCAACAAATCCAGTAAATTATGGTAAATGGGAGAAATTAAGTTCGGTTGAAGCATTAGCCGCAGCTTTGTATATTATAGGGTTTAAGCCATTCGCAAAATTACTTCTCTCGAAATTTTCTTGGGGAACTGAATTTTTAAAATTAAATTTCGAAGGCTTAACTAAAAATTAAGTTTATTCGAATTTTGAGCTTGTAATGATATTTATAGAATTTATTAATTGTTCTGTGATATCATTAGTTCCAATTATTTCTAATATCGAAAATATTATATTTCGTGCTTCCCCCATTACTGGAATTCCACCAAATGTTAAAGGAAATAAAGCAACAAAAGAAACATTTTGTATATTTGATTCTTTTGTAATTTCATCAGAAAACTGTAATTTTCCAGAATGACATGCTAAAATTCCATAAAAGGATTCAGAATTTTGCCCAGAAATACATATATATGATAAGAGTCTTCCCAAAGCAATATCTTGAGCTTCCTCTAACATTTTTTGGAAACCAACATTTGCATTTGCTGAGAAGGCTTCTATTGTTAAGGGTAAAGATTGGTCAGATACATCTCTTGCATCTAAAGTTAAACCAGAAAGATTAACCAAACTATATCTAGAAAAAACCGGATTTTTAATTGAATCTAAAATCTTTCCTATTGCTTGTAGCTTCTCTAAGTTCTTGTAATTATCACTATTATATGAAGTAAAAGAAATTTCTGTTCCCATTGAAAATAAATAAATTGCACTGCGAACTTTATTAGAGAATTCTTCTAAATCCTTTTCTGAATTGGGAAATCCACCAAAAAAATTACCAATTTCTCTTTTTAAGTGATATGTACTGCTTGCAAGATTATCAGGATCTAAGGGCCATTCGCCTTTATAGTTATGCACTATAGTTAATAATGTTTGATTTATTCTAATTGTAATTATACAAACTTTTTCAAAAAAAGAAAAGGAAATTATCTGGTCTTTAATTCCTAAATCATTCCAATTTTCTTCACTTGCAGAAAAAGCTATTGAAGCAAGGCCAGTAATTATATTAGCATCAAAATTAAGGTCACTTTTTCTGCCTATGTGAGCGATTGATAATCCATTTTCATCACACAATATTACCATCAAAGTTTCTTTTGAAGATCTTAAAATAGCTGTTAAATATTTAATTAACGACTCTCTAATACTCATTTATATAACCATATAAACTATTTCTCTGTTTTTTTAATTCTTGTGGATTATTTTGTTAAAATTATATTGATTTTTATAAAATTTAAAGTTATTTTAATTTCAATAATGCTGTTAGATAAATTTTTGTATATACATCTTTTCTTAATTTGCAGGGAGGGGGATTTGAACCCCCGTACTCCTATGAGAGTGAATCCTAAGTCCACCGCCTTTAATCAACACTATTTTTTGACCAGGCTTGGCGATCCCTGCATTTTTCAAATTATAATTATAATCCTATGATATTATATAGAAAATAATTTTTTCATTAAAATATTAATATTATGATAATTTTTGATTTGTTTTTTTTATTTTAAGAAAAAACCTCATAAATAAATTTTAATTTCATTATTAATATTTTTCTATAAATTAATTAAAAAAAATTTTTTGCTCTCGTAGTGTAGCTCGGCCAAACTTTAAAACTGAGGCTAAGCATGCTAGGCTTTCACCCTGGTGACCCGGGTTCGAATCCCGGCGAGAGCATAAAAATATTATTCTTTAATCCTTATTATTTAAAAAAATCGAAAATTATTGCAGCTTTTGGTTACTTACAAATGTTAGTGATATAATTTTGATTTTATCAAAGAACAATGAAGATTCTTTATTTAAAGTTATAATTAAATTTAAAAATTATTTTCTATCATTGAATTTTATAACCAAATCTCTCTCTCTTTTTGGGTGGATGCAAAATTCAGTGATGATTGGAATTTTAACTTAAACTTTAGATAAAAATTTAATAAATTCCTTAAATTCATTACAGTATGAGTAAAAACAACATTAAAGAACATTGGAATTTAATAGCATTAGAATATCAGAAGAAAAGAAAGTTATCATTTGATGATATTGAATACGCTCCAGGTTATGCAAGGGAGTCTGAACTTAATCTGCTTGGGGATGTTGAAGAAAAAAGAATTGTAGAATTAGGATGTGGAGCCGCTGAAAACTCTATTACTTTAGCAAAGAAAGGAGGTATTTGTACAGGAGTTGATATATCTTTAGAACAATTGAAATATGCTAAAAATTTAATAATAGAAAATAAAGTTAAAATTGAGTTAATAGAAGGTGATATAGAGAATTTAATAATGATCGATGATGATATATTTGATATAGCAATATCTACTTTCGCATTAGATTGGATGCAAGATTTGAATGCGGCATTTAAGGAAGCTTATAGAATTTTAAAACCGAATGGTATTTTCGTGTTTAGTATGCAACACCCGATTTACAACCTTCTTGGTGCAGAGGATCTTGATCTTAAGGAGCTTAAAATATCGGTAAGCTATTTTGAAAAAGAAGTGACATTTGTAGAGTCTACAGGAATAGATCTTAGAGTTCACGCATCAAAAATTAGTGATATCATCAATGGATTAATCAGGATTGGCTTCAATATAGAAAACATACTTGAGCCTAAACCATTGGAAAGAGATGTCATCCCTCACGAGGAATGGTATCAAGAAATAATAGAAATGATTCCTTCAACCTTAATTTGTAAGGTATTAAAAGTTCCAAAATAGAGTAAAAAATAATTTCTTAATTGATATATCCATCACTGAATTTTGTTACCACCCCTCTTTTTTCATTTAAATAGTTTCAATTTATAATTTTTTTAATTCAAGTTATTCAATAAAATAAAATTTGTAAAAATTGACATATTGATGTAAAATGAGTGAAATTAGCGGAAATATATTTAGAGATACTAAAAGTGATAAAAAATGTGAAAAGAAATCAGATACTTCGAAAGAAGTTAGTGATAACTATGTTTCATATGAGGAATTTATGAAAACCGTTAAAAAAACGAGAATTTTGCCGTATTCTTATAAAAAGTTTCCACATTTTGATGAAAGATCTCCAGAACAACTAATAGAAGATATAGAAGCAGGTAAAAAGAAAGTTAAGATTGAAACTGAGCAGACTTTTGATATACACTCTGGTGTTCTTAATGTAGATAAGGCTGAAGAAAGTAACAAACACGTTTCTTATGAGGATTTTTTAAGAAGGGTTAAAAAAACCACAATAACACCTCTCTCTACAGAGAGTTTGCCAAATTTTGAAATGAAACTACAAGAACAAATCATTATAGATGGTATTGGTGTTAAAAAGAAAGTTAAAGGCGATAATAAAAATCTATTAGTATTTAAATCTAAAAATGATTCAGAAAAAATTGATAAGACCTCAGAAAAAGTAGAAAATAAAACAAAAAAAGAGCCTATTAAAAATAGTGATGTAAAAGTAAAAGAGGAAAAATCAAAAGTTGAAGAGGAGAAGAGAAAAGAGACTTCAAAATCTTCAGAAGAAATTTTGGAAGAAAAGAAAAAATCCAAAGATATTAACCGAGAACGAAAAGAACAAAAAAAAGTTAAGGAAAAGGAAAGTAAGAAAAGTGAAGAAATAAAGGAAAAAAAATCAAAAAATATAGATACAAAAAATAAGCGAGATATTTCAAGCGAAAAAAAGAAAATTAGTGAACCCAAGAAAGAGAAGGAGAAAGAGATTGAGAAAAAGAAAGTGACGAAGGAACATTTAGAAAAGCACAAAGAAATTAAAGATATTACAAATAAAATTAATGATTTAGAAAAACGACGAAACAACAATAACAATTTAATTGATCATAGTAAAAAGAAATCACAAGAGGGAATTTTTAACGGAATTATAACGCGTGAAGGATACGAAAAAAAATTCAGAGAATTAACAAAAGAAAACGCACAAATTGAGAAACAATTAAGAGAATTTAACGATAATTCTTCACACTCTGAAAGATTAAACAATGAAAAATTAAGAGTGAAAAAAGGAGAGGTATTAGAAAAGAAAATTACTGAGCTGAAACAAAAACAAAAAAACGAAGAATTGAAAGAACAAGAGCAAATTTCAAAGGAAAAGGCTAAAGAATTAAAAAACCTACTTTCTAACCAAGAGAAACAAGAGCAAAAAAAGCAAGAATTGAATGGAAGCGAAAACATATCAAATAAAGATAACTCGGATTTTAAAAAGGTAAAAAATAATGAAAAAATAGAGAATAAGATGACTTCGGAAACGATTGAAAAAAGGAGAGATGTAAATATAAAGCAAGAGGAAAACAAGAAAGAAACCCTTACAGATAAGGTTTCAAATGAATTTTTAGAACCAAAGAAAGAATTTGAACAGTCTTATGGATATATTTATAAAGCAACAAACACAGTAAATGGAAAAGTATATATTGGACAAACTACAAGAAAAAAATTGGAAAAAAGATGGAAAGAACACATAAAAGAGGCTAAAGATAAGAGTTATAGTTCTACACATTTGCAAAATAGTATTAGAAAATATGGGGAAAAGGCATTTTCTATTAAAAAAATTGATACTGCAAATAATCAAAAAGAATTAGATGGGAAAGAAAAGGATTGGATTAAGAAATATAATTCAATGAATCCCAAAAAAGGTTATAATATGAGAGATGGTGGAGAAGGCGGAAAATTACGACCAGAAGTAAAAGAAAAAATAAAAAAATCTATGGAAGAGAAGTGGAAAGACCCAGAACATCAACGAAAAGTAAGTAAAGCAGTGAGTAAAGCAATGAAAAAGAAGTGGAAACACCCAGAACATCGAGAAAAAGTAATCAACGGAGTGAGTAAAGGAATGAAAAAGAAGTGGAAAGATAAAAAATATCAAAAAGATCAGAGAAAAGTAAGAGAATCTCCCGAATTTAAAGAAAAACATAGTATGTCAATGGTAAATAAGTGGAAAGATCCAGAACATCGAGAAAATGTGAGTAAAGGGGTGGAAAAGAGGTGGAAAGATAAAGAATATCAAAAAAAGCAGAAAAAAGTAAGAGAATCTCCCGAATTTAAAGAAAAGATGCGTAAAGCATCGAAAAAAAGGTGGAAAGATAAAGAAATATCTAATATGAAAGATTTTCTAACTGATATAAAAAATTTGATCCTAAAGAAGGATTTAGAAAAAAAATATAACATCACTGGTCCAACAATAAATAGTAAAATAAAAGATATATTAGGTCCAAATGGCCCAAAAAATTATAGAGAAGCAAAACAATTTCTTAAAGATAGAGATATTGATAACATTTTAAAGATTTTAAAAACAAAAAAAAATAAAAAGCAAAATAAAAAAAAGCGCCCCAGACATGGATCGAACATGTGACCGCTCGGTGTCTTTACAATCTATTTGATTGTTTAACAGCCGAGTGCTTTTAGCACACCATTTTTAACGGTGCCTACCAAACTGAGCTACTGAGGCCTGTATGAAATTATTATTTTTAATGATATCTTAAATACATCTTCAATTTTAAAATTTTATTTTTATACTTTAAAGCTTAATTTCCACGTCTAAATAGATGAATAGATAAGTCTTGAATTATTTTTCAAGAGACGCATAGTAAATCAACCATTTTGCCATTGCTTGAAATGATTCATTAATATTTAATTCCATCTTTGAGGAAGTAAAAACAGATTGATTACATTTGGCTTGTTCAGCGTATTTTTGAGCAGTTTCAATATCAATTTCATGATTAGGTAGATCCCATTTCATTCCTAATAAAATAATTGGAATAAAACCAGCGGTTTTTCTAATGATTGTTAACCATTCCGGTAGCTGCCTAAAAGTATCATAATCAGTGACATCAAAACAAATAAAAGCACCACTTGCTCCCTTACAATAATCAGATAATAAACTTCTAAACCTTTCCTCTCCTGCAAAATCCCATAGCTGCATTTTGCATTGTTCACCTGTATCTAATTTCTCTTCTTTAGTATAAAATGCAGCCCCGATTGTCATCTTATGATCTTCTATAAATTTCCCAGTACAATATCTTGTAACCAGTGCTGTTTTTCCCACACCACCAGAACCAGCTACTATCACTTTAAATATCCATGAAATTGACATTTGATATCACTTTTATCAATTTTTTATATAAATTTAAAAAAATTCTACTTATTTTATTTTATTTATTTTTACTTGACATCATATAAATAGATCCTTAATTTGGAGTGAAAGATTTTTATAAGATTTAATTCTAATAATAATTATATTTTAAAAGTACTTTTTTAAAAAAAAGTAAGGTAGTGTATAGAACAATACCTAATGACCAAAATATCTGCCCAAAATGCTCTTTTCCTAAGGATTTATGTATTTGTGAATCGTTAGGTCAAGAGGAACAGCGTGTTGATATTTATACTGAAAGAAGGAAATGGGGTCGATGGGTTACTGTTGTTTCTTTTCTAGGAAATATTGATATAAATTTAAATGATTTCTCAAAAAAAGCAAAAAAGTTTTGTGCTTCCGGTGGAACAGTTAAAAACAAAACAATAGAACTCCAAGGTGATCATCGACTTAAAATAAAAAAATTTTTAATAGATAATGGTTTTCCAGAAGAAAATATAGAAATTCGGAATGTTGTCAAACAAAAATATAAAAAAAGAAGATGATAGAAAGTTTTATAAAGTTCTATTTAAAGGATTTTTAGATTCGGAGGAAAATATTTTAAATTTAACTTTTGAAGTGTTATCTTTAAAAGAACCAGTAAAGATTGAGCCAGCCTTTATCAATAAAATAAAAGAATTAACAATAAAGAGAGAAAACATTTTCTTTTTTCAAAATATTAAGGAAGTTCACCAATTGGGAAAAGACTTTCAATTTAATAATTGCCCTTATTATTATATTTTTCTCTATACATTGAAATCAAATAGTATGAGAAAGGGAATTTTAATAGGTAATGTAAAATCAATTGGAGATGTTATTATTGGAATTTGGCCAATTGAATTCAATTTAAAAAAGAGTTTTGATTTAAAACAATTACTCTCTGAAATAAATCATATTATTAATAATCCAGATGATTTCATAAATATAACTTTGATTAATTAAACATTAAGGAGTTAAGATTTAACGTAAAAAAGAATTAAGAAAATTACGGTAAGAAACATTTAGCACCTAGTAATGGCAAAAGAACATACTCTGGAAGATTAAAAAATCAATAGAGAAATTCCAGGAGAAACTCCTAGAATAAAGAAAATTATTACACTTGTAATAATTATTTTTATTCCTTTATGTTTTCCATAAAAACCTTGTCCTATAATTAACGTAGCCCCATAAATGAATAAAAAAAATCCTATCATTGAAATAATTCCAATCAATAATAATATTATTTGCTCTATTTGAGTCAAATTAGACCATTCAGGAGTTAAAGGCATGACCATAGTATGCAGTTCCACTATGTCATTCATAGATATGATATTAAAAATTAACATCGGTGGCTCCAATCTAGATAAAAAATAGACAATTAGTAATAAAATATTAAAATAAAATCCTAAAGCAATTATTACACAAATTATTGCGCTTATTAATTTTATTGGGCGTTTTAAATTCTTATAATTATCTTTTGCTTGAAAATAATCATTGTTTTCATTCCAATGTTTGTCTTTATTTAAAAACATCAAAATTCCAAAAATTAAAAAAATCGTCCCAACAATATATTTTACGTATGGTAAAAATGCAAGTATATTAGTAATTATCTCATCAAAATATTCATTAGGATTACCCATAAAACTTTTGAAAAAATCAAATCCTTCAAAAATCATTAATGTCTTTGTTTTATTTTGAAAAAGCTATTTAAAGCTCTTTTTTAAAAGTAATAATATTATCAGAAATTTTTTTTATAACATTTTTTCAATTATGGGATTATAATTTTCTATTAAAAATAGTAAAATATATCTTCTTTTTTTGCTTTCTTCTTTCTTTTTTTACTCTAGGTGAAGTAATATTCGCTGACTACAAACCCAACCCTTAACACAATATGGGAACTCTCAAATTTGCTCCTATGGCGTTTTACTAAAGCAAAAATGCTATATAGATAAAATAAAATGGGTCGTTTTTAATGGCTCCAAAACGTGGGTATTTGAGCTAAGACTTTTGATGAAAAAATTTGATGATATTTTAATAAATGAGAATAACCAAAAAAATTTACCTTGGCGAAATTACTTGAAACTCGACTAGCATTAAATAATAGAGTGAAATTATGAACTTAATAAACGAGCTACTCAGAAAATGAATAATGTCCTAGCAATGGTACGAAACGAACACTACATACCTTGTCGACCTTAAATTTATCTTCCTTTATTTTGGTATATAAGTACAAGTCTTGGGAGAAATTCTTTGATCCCGCAGGGATACACATAATTCCTCCGACTTTTAATTGATCTTTAAATGGTTGAGGTATAGGGAGTGATGAGGCGGCTGTTACAAGAATTCTATCATAGGGTGCTTCTTTTTCATATCCTAAGGTTCCATCAGAATGAATAACATCAATTTTCTTACCAAACCCTCCTTTTTCAATATTTTTTCTAGCATTATCAGCCAACTCTTTAATTCTCTCAACTGTATAAACATGACCTGGGTTTTTTGAATGTTCAGGAGCAATAATATAAGCACATAATGCTGCATGATATCCAGAACCAGTTCCAATTTCAAGTAACTTGTTTCCTTCATTTAGATCCAAATATTCACACATCATAGCATTCATATGGGGGGCACTTATTGTTTGTCCATAACCAATTGTTAAAGGGGTATCAATATAAGCCATTTTTTTTTTATCCTCTGGAAGAAATAACTCTCGAGGAACATTTAACATTGCGTTTATTACCGATTTTTTATTTAAATACCTTCCTTTTTTTAATCCTTCGATTAATTCATACCTTTTCTGAATAAAATCCATTTTTTTTTACCCCTTTTTTTTAAAATAAATTTTCATTCCTCTCTTCTAAAAAAACCAAAATTTCATTATGTGTTGGCATACCTGTTCGAGCCCCAAGCTTACCAATTTTAATTCCCGCTGCTGCATTTGCATATTTACATGCTTTAACCAAATCCCATCCCTTAATCCAATAGGCAACTGAAAATGCACCAATAAAAGTATCACCAGCACCAGTAGTATCTACTACTTTATCTATGTTATAGGATGAAATTACTTTTTGAAAATTCTCTGTGGAAATTAATGCACCTTGACTCCCAAGAGTAATTATCACGAGAGGTATTCCTTTTTTTGTAAGAAAACTCGCAGCTTCCTTGGGGGAATTTGTTTTAGTTATTGACATTGCCCCTTCTTTATTAGGTAATAAAACATCTACATTTTGAATTATTTTTTTTAATTTATTCCATCCCCTCATAGCAATTTGTGATTCAAGATCAAGAGAAACCTTAACATTGTTTTTCTTTGCAATTTTGATTGTCTCCTCCGTCAAATCATGATGAATTGCTGTAGTATGTAATAATTTTGAGGAAGCTATATAATCATTATCTAAATCCTTTATTGAGAGAGAATATTGCATATAAGGAGATTGAATTATTATTTTTTCTCCACTATTTGACGCTACAATAATGAAATTAACTGGTGTTTTAAGATCTCCCCTTTTAAAAGTATATTTTGTATCTACACCTTCATTTTTAAGATCTTTAATTAAAAACTCACCATTCTCATCTTGTCCTACAGCTCCAATAAATCCAGAAGATACTCCTAATCTTGTTGTAGCAACTAAAAAGTTTGCTGTTACTCCACCACCAAATATTTCTTGGTGAAAAGAATCAATTTTTTCATCTGGCTTAGGAAAATGAGGGATCTGAGCTACCCAATCTACTACAATTTCTCCTAATCCTAATATTTCTGGTGAATTTGGCATATTATTCAATTTAATGAACTATTGAATTACAATTAAATTGATTAGCTTAATTAGATTTTTATTTTAATCTAATTATGTTTTCATTTATATTATTTGTGGAAAAAAAAAAATTCAAATAATGAATTAAAATATAAACTATTGAATTAACTTTCAATTTCTTTAACGATATGTTTCAATTCAAGTATTGGATCTACTTCTTTAAAATCATATACGTTTATTTCATAATTATTACTAAAATCATTAAACTTGCATTTACCTTTGATAATAATTTCTTTACCTAATAATTTTTCAGAGATTTTTTTTAAAAAATCTTCAAACTCAGGAGTTTCTTTTATTAAAATCAAATCAGATGTTTTCACTCCTAGAATTTTTTCTGCCAGATCTCCAATAAAACTCCCTCTTATTGTCCCGGATTCATCATCTAATGTTAAATTCAAAATCATTCTGGGAATAGAATCTTTTTTTATATCACAGGTGCAATTCTCAACCTTCTTGAAACAATCAGGACAAGAATTATAAATGGTAATATTAGAAATTTCTTTTGCAATAAAGCCCTTTACTTCGAATCTCCCAGAAGAATTTATTTCTGAAATATTTGTATATTTTCCCGAAAATTTAGTTTTATCTGTTCCTTGAGTTGAATAATCTTGGGAGATATTTTTAACGTCTTGAATTTCTAAATCGATTTTATTAATTTCTGATGTTGTAGAAAATGAAACCTCATTTCTTGAAGAAAATGAATTAAATTTAACTAAGACATTTTTTAATGATACACCATCACCCAATTTAAGAATATCTGAAAATCTTTCTGCGACATCTCTCCACAATGATACTCTAATTGCGTCAGTGTCATCACTCACGATAAAATTTAAAAGGGAAATTTCTTCATTATTTTTTAATTTGACTTTTTTAAGATTATCGATTTGAGTAATAATTCCTTGAAAATTGACAAAACCTTGATGTTTTTGGAGCAGTTCAATTTTTAAGAGTTTTTTCTCCTTTTTTTTAATTTTTTCTTTTTTTATTTGTGAAGTTTTTCCAAAATATAAATCAATTTTTTCTGGATTTCTATTATTTTGTTTAGGATATAAATTTGATATATTAACAAAATCTCCCATATTATAATCAGATAATTTTTCCACATCTAGATTCCAAAAAGTAACTGTTATTATTCCTGTAGAATCACCAATGATTAGAGAACGAACTTTTCCAATTTCACCATCATTCCTCTTAAATTCATGTTTTGGATATATTTGCGAGATTTCTCCAGAGATCGTAATTAATCTTAAATTTAAATTAATATCTTTAATAGAAATTACTTGTTCTTTAATTTCTGGATATTTCTTATAATCAACATCATCAGGAGATAGAATAATTCTACCATTTCTACCTATGTGGACTTCTTTTTCATTAAATCTTCCTATTTTAATATTAGCATTAATAATTTTAACTAATTCATTTTTCTGAAAATAATCATTTTCTATTATTTTTGTTTTCTCATCCCAAAGAATAATACGTATATCTCCGGTTGAGTCATGAAGTAAGAAAGAACCAACCAAGCCTAAAGTTCCATCCTTTCTTGTAAAATTATTTACTGGATAAGTTTCTCTTATTCTTCCGATCAATGAAAGATTTTTCATATTTAACGATATATCACTAATATTTATTTCTATTTTCTCTGAAGTAATTTTATTTCTATTTTGTATCTCCACCCCCAATTCCTTGGCAACAATAAAAAGAGCTCCTTCATCAGAAATTAAACCTTTTAGGGCTAATTTTTTTTCTTCCATTCGTTCTTGTATATCTTTCTTACTTAAACCCGTTTTTTGGATAATTTTATTTATATATTCTTCGTTTTCGGTCATATCTCTTAAACATCCTTTTGATTATTATTTTCATTAATAAAATGATTGGTTTTAATAAAATTTCATTATTACAAATCTTTTAAAAAGTATTACTTCTGTAAATTAATAATTTATTATTATTATCAAAATAAGTAAAAAAATGAATTGAAAAAATTTTTTAAAAAAAAAATGCTTGACAATTTATTTTTCCTATGATTTTATTAATTTTTAATTATTGATCTTTTTAAATTAAAAAGAGATTTTTATTTCCTAATGAGAATTATACCAGTCATTGATCTCCTAAATTCAATAGTTGTACATGCCATTGCTGGTAAAAGGGAAACTTATTCTCCATTATTCTCAGTTTTAATAAAGGATTCTTCAGACCCCATTAAATTAATTGAAGCGTATATTGAAAAATTATCAGTGTCCGAAATCTACATTGCAGATTTGGATTCAATACTTAAAAATACTCCAAATCTTGATATAATAAAAAATATCATTAATATTTTTGATATAGATATATTATTAGATCCTGGAATAAAATCTGAGCAAGATCTTTGGAAATTCTATGAATTAGGAATAAATAAGTTAATACTTGGAACGGAAACAATTCTATCTATGAAAATTATTGAAAATGCTCTCGATATTTTCAAGCAGAGAGATATTATTGTAAGTATTGATTTAAAAAAAAATAAACTTTTAACACAGAGTCAAGAACTTAAAAATCTTAGCCCTTTTCACTTTATTAAGCAAATTCAAAAATTTGGAGTTTCAGAAGTTATTCTTTTAGATTTATCAAGAGTAGGTAAAAAAACAGGAAATATCCCTAGAGAATTTCTCGAAATCCGTAATAACACAGAAATTTCTCTCTTAATTGGAGGTGGTATTAAAGATTTTAATGACATTCTTAAAATTGAAAAATATAATTTTTCAGGAGTCTTACTTGCTACGGCAATTCATGAAGGATTAATTAAACCTCAACAAATCAAAAATTATCTATTATCTTCTCTTAGGGTGATTAAATAATTATTCTGTCATATAAATCTGGTTATCTTCAGATATTTCTAGTGCTTTTTTACAAACTGGACAGGATTTTTTCATCTTAACCCATTCGAAAAAATGATTTTTATGAGCTTTTGCACCACAAACTGGACAAATTACCTGCTCATCGAAAATTTCTATACTTTTTTCACAAACTGGGCATTTAATCCTAGATGCAGTTGATATTTTTATTAAATCTTTTCTTGGATCTAAAATTACTTTTTCTGTATTATCAGGCGATGGAGTAATTGTTCTCATCTCACTACCTGTATCAAAACAGAATATACTTCCCTCACTGGAATCTTTTCGGTTTCCCAACCACACGAGCTTTCCTTTTGCGAAAATATTACCATTTCGTTCTAATGCTAAATTTATATTTTGATTTTCTATAACATAGGTTTGAATAACCTTCGTAAACGTCACGCTATCAAAATTTTCAGTCATTTGCTTTATTACCTCTAATGGCTCTTTAAATACTTCCTTTGATATTTCTATAACTGACTTTTCTTTTGCAGGCATAAATTTAAATCACATTTCTTTTTTATAATAAGATAATCTAAATTTGGGTTTTTAATTATTTTTAAATTTTATTAATCTTATAGATTTTTTTTTAATATTATTTAAGAGCTTTAAAAATAATGAAGCAAATAAGAAATAAAAAAATTTTATATTATTTTCAATAAATTTTAAAATTAAGTAATAAAATAAAAAATAATTTAAGGTTTCTGTTATTTTAATCTAAAGTTATAAATTAAATTATAGATTCCTCCAATAGATTAAAAAATGAAGAGCAATCGAATATTATTACTCGTGAGTCCACGAAATATTGAAGAAGCATTAGAAGTTATTAATTCCAATGCAGATTTTATTGATTGCAAAAATCCATCTGAAGGATCTTTGGGAGCTAACTCTCCAAAAATGATTCAGAGTATGAAAAGCATAATTCCTAAAAATAGTAACAAATTATTAAGTGCAACAATTGGTGATTTTCCAAATTTACCTTGTTCTGCTGCTTTAGCGGCATTAGGTGCTTCTTATTCTGGTGCAGATGTAATTAAGGTCGGAATAATGGGGCCTAATAACCTACAAAAAGCAATTTTATTAATGAAAAGTGTTGTTGATGCAGTAAAAAATTATGATAAGAGAATTTTAGTAGTGGCTGCCGGATATGCTGATCAAAAAAGAATAAACACATCTCTTGATCCCATGTTAATTCCAGAAGTTGCTACAAGAGCAGGTTGTGATATTGCAATGCTTGATACTGCCATAAAAGATGGAAAAGGCTTATTTGATTTTTTAAGTATCAAATCATTAATTAAATTTAAAAATAACGCAAAAAAGAAAAGATTATCTGTTGCCTTAGCTGGAAACCTAAAAATGAGAGATATTGAAAATATTAAGAAAATCAAACCAGATATTATTGGTGTCCGTTCAGTTGTGTGTACTAATAATGATCGTAATAATGGAAGTATTAAAAAAGAACTTATCGAAAAATTGTGGAAAGAATTAAATTACTGAAGATAACGATGTATAATAACTCAAAACAAAAAAAAATCAAAGTAGCGGAACCAAGTGACTATTTTTTTATAGAACTTTGTGCCAAAGAATGTATTGATCTAATAAAGAATTTTAAAAAAAAATTTGAAAATAATGACTTTTTTATTCTGATTGACTCTTATGAAAATAATGTTGCAGGAGTTTTAGTAAGTGAAAAAAATAATGTAATTAAATCTATCAAAGATATTTTACCAGCTATGCAAATTCATTTTGTATATGTTAATCCAGCATTTAGAGGTAAGAGAATAGGTCATAATTTACTAAATGAATTTGTAAATATTCAAAAAAAAAATAATATTGCTTTAATATTTGCAGAACTCTTTAAAAATAATAAAAAAGGAATGAAATTTTTTGAAAAATTTGGTTTTCAAGAAATAAAAATTACTGCTGCTAAAATTATTCTTACAAAGAATATTTGGGATGACCTAGGTATAAGTTCTCAAGAGTTCTTTGACATTTTTACATAAATTCTTTTTTTTTCCGAATTAAATTAAAATAACTCAAAATTAAATGGATTAAAAATTTATTAGTAACGGGAAAATGATGGGCGACACTTCCTAAATACTAAAAGAAAAATTTATTAAGATTGTTGGTCTAATCATATTGTTATTTATTTTGTTCAGAAATGATAATAATTCAATTTCTTAGCGCAAGTAAAAAATAAATTTAAAAGAAAAATTAAAATATTTGGTTGATAGTGATGGGAAGCACTTTAACCGAAAAAATTTTAAAAAAACATCTTATTAAGGGTAAATTAGAAAAAGGTAGTAATATTAGTATAAGGATCGACCAAACTCTAACTCAAGATGCTACTGGTACCATGGCTTATTTGCAATTCGAAGCTATGGAAGTACCTCACGTTCTAACCGAATTATCTGTTAGTTATGTGGATCACAACACTCTACAAACAGACTATAGAAATGCAGATGATCACAGATATCTACAAAGTATTGCAGCAAAATATGGTATCTACTTTTCCCGTCCAGGAAATGGTATATGTCATCAGCTTCATCTCGAACGTTTTGCTATTCCTGGGAAAACCTTATTAGGAAGTGATAGTCATACGCCAACTGGTGGAGGTGTGGGTATGATAGCAATTGGCGCAGGTGGTCTTGATGTTGCTGCTGCAATGGCTGGAGAACCCTTTTACCTTAAGATGCCAAAGGTCGTAAATGTGCACCTTACGGGGAAACTCCCTGATTTTGTATCAGCAAAAGATATTATTTTGGAAGTTTTACGTAGAATTGGTGTTAAAGGGGCTGTAAATAAAGTCTTAGAATATACAGGATCGGGAATACAAACTTTAACTGTTCCTGAAAGAGGAACGATTACAAATATGGGAACTGAAACAGGAGCGACAACTTCAATATTCCCTTCTGATGAAATGACTAAAAATTTCTTAGAAGCCCAAGAGAGAGAAGATCAATGGATTCCTTTAGAACCCGACGATGATGCTGTTTATGATGAATTTATTGAAATAAATTTGAATAAGCTTGAACCACTTATTGCTTTACCGCATAGTCCAGGAAATGTAAAGTTAGTAAGAGAGGTTGAGGGTAAGTCTATTGATCAAGTTTGTATAGGGAGTTGTACGAATTCCACGTTAAGAGATCTAAAAATTGTTGCTAATATATTAAAGGGAAAGATAATCGATAAACATGTTAGCCTAACGATTTCACCTGGATCTAGACAAGTTGTAGATCATCTCATTAACTCTGGCGAAATGTCCTATTTAGTAAAAGCAGGAGCAAGGATACTTGAAAATACATGTGGTCCTTGTATAGGAATGGGACAAGCACCTTCTACTGATGCAGTATCTCTCAGAACCTTTAATAGAAATTTCCTTGGAAGATCAGGAACAAAAAGTGCTAATGCATATTTAGTCAGTCCTGAAACTGCTGCAGTATCGAGTATATTTGGAAAAATAACAAATCCGAGAAAGTTAGGTAAGTATCCCAAAATAGAAATGCCAGATAAATTTATTATTAACGATAATATGATTATTTCGCCTTTAGAGGATGGTGATTCAATTCAAATCATCCGAGGACCTAATATCAAACCTCTACCTGCATTTGAACCTTTACAAGATAAACTAACAGGAGAAGTTCTATTAAAAGTAGAGGATGACATAACTACCGATCATATTATGCCAGCAGGTGCAAAAATACTCCCATTACGAAGTAATATTCCTGAAATAAGTAAATATGTTTTCAATATTATAGATCCCACATTTCCAGATAGATCCTTACAAAAAGAAGGGGGCTTTATTATCGGAGGTGATAATTATGGACAAGGCTCAAGTAGAGAACATGCGGCCATCGCCCCGAAATACCTAGGACTCAAAGCTGTGATAACAAAATCATTTGCTCGTATTCATCTAGCTAACCTTGTTAATTTCGGAATCGCACCTCTTACTTTTGTAAAAAAGGAAGATTATAATAAGATTGATCAAGGTGATCTCCTTGATATTGAGTTAAAAACCCTAGATAGTAAAAAGATCATCATGAAAAATCTAACAAAGAATTTAGAAATACCTCTTACCCATTCTCTTAGTGAGATGGAAATAGTAGTATTAAAGGCAGGAGGAAAACTGCCATTTATAAAAAAAAAGTATGCGAGTTAATTGGATATGGCACAAAAAAATATATATGAATATGATGCAAAAAAATTTGTTGCGAGTCAATTACCTAATTATTTTCCAGAATTTAATTATCATGGAAAATTAGCAGTAATTACTCCTGAGAAATTAGCTAATTTTGATAGATTTGTAGCAGAAAACCCATGGTTAAAAACAGATAAATTAGTAGCAAAACCAGATCAACTTTTTGGAAAGAGAGGTAAAGCTAATTTAATATTACTAGACGCTAATTTAGAACAATTAAAGAAATTTGCCGAAGAAAAACTAGATCAGGAATTAAAAATAGGAAATATTAAAGGTGTTCTCAATCGTTTATTAATAGAACCATACATTCCCCATGAAACTGAATACTATATGTCAATAACATCTAATCGGTATAATGATTTAATTCATTTTAGTTTTGAAGGAGGTATTTTTGTAGAAGAAAACTGGGATAAAGTAATTCATATTCCAATTCCATTTGGGACAAATATCGAATCTTTCGATTTGGAAACAAAACTTCCTAATTTAGGAAAATTTAATGATGTATTAATTCCTTTCATTAAAGGTCTTTTTCAAGTTTATTGTGCTCAAGATTTTGCTTTTTTAGAAATTAATCCTTTTGCAATTACTGAGGATAAAAAAATTGTTCCGCTAGATTTAAAAGCTAGATTAGATGATACTGCTGCATTCTTACATATTGATACTTGGGGGAATCCACATAACCCAATTGAATTTCCAATTGGTATTGGGCAAAAAATGGCAAAGGAAGAAGGTCTTATTAAGGATTTAGATGAAAAAACAGGTGCTTCTCTTAAATTTCAGATTTTAAATAGAGATGGACGAATTTGGACGATGGTGGCGGGTGGGGGTGCATCAGTTGTATATACTGATACAATAGTTGATCTAGGATATGGAGATGAATTAGGCAATTATGGTGAATATTCTGGCAATCCTTCTCGTGAGCACACTGAAATTTATGCTCAAAATATAATTGATCTTATTTCAACCAACCCAGATCCCCAAGGAAGGGAGAAATATCTTATTATTGGTGGTGGAATTGCTAATTTTACAGATGTTAAGGCAACCTTTACCGGAATTGTTAGTGCAATAAGAAAATCTGCTTACAAATTAAAAAATGCAAATGTTAAAATATTTGTTCGTAGGGGTGGTCCTAATGAAAAACAAGGTCTAGAACTCATGAAGCAAGTGGGAAAAGAAACTGGCGTTCCGATTGAAGTCTACGACCGATATACACATATGACTCGAGTTGTGTCAATTGCACTTAATAAAAATTAGAAGAGGTAATAAAATGGAAAGTTATAAACTTTTTGATAAAAATACTCAAGCAATTATTTATGGTTTTCAAACAAGACCCGTCCAGCGAATGCTTGATTTTGATTTTGTTTGTAAAAGAAAAAAACCATCAGTTGCCGCAATAATTAGGCCAACTCAGACGGCAGCCATTGGCTATCATAAAGTCTTTTGGGGCAATAAAGAAATTGTTATTCCTATTTATAAAACACTAGCATTAGCAACTAAAAAGCATCCAAAAGCCGATATGATGATTAATTTCTCGTCTTTTAGATCATCTTATCCCACTAGCAAGGAAGCTCTTGAGTCAGATACAATAAGAACAGTTGTTATAATTGCTGAAGGTATTCCAGAAAGACTAAGCCGCGATTTGATTAGAATCGCACGTGAAAGAGGAAAATTTATTATAGGTCCTGCAACAGTAGGTGGAATAGTAGCAGGTAATTTCAAAATTGGAAATACAGCTGGAACTCTTGAAAATATAATTCTTTCAAAACTCTATCGTCCAGGTTCAGTTGGTTTCGTTTCAAAATCAGGCGGTATGAGTAATGAAATGAATTTTATGATTTCTCAATGCACTAATGGTATATACGAAGGTATAGCTATAGGTGGTGACCGTTATCCGGGTTCTCGTTTAATAGATCACCTTCTACGTTATGAAGCAAATCCCGAAATTAAAATGTTGGTAGTACTAGGAGAAATAGGAGGAACAGATGAGTATGCAATTGTAGAAGCAATGAAAAATGGATCTATCAAAAAACCATTGGTCATATGGGTAACTGGTACCGCTGCAAAAATTTTACCTCAAGGATTACAATTTGGTCATGCTGGTGCTATGGCTGGAAGCGAGAAAGAAACTGCTGATGCGAAAAACCAAGCTCTTAGAGAAGCTGGAGCAATTGTTCCAGATTCTTATGAAGATTTAGATAAAAAAATTAAAGAAACATTTGAAAAATTAAAAAAAGAAGGAAAAATCGTGCCAATTGATGAATTTGAACCACCTAAAGTTCCAATGGACTATTCCGAAGCCCAGCGTTTAGGCTTAGTAAGAAGGCCTACAAGCGTTATTGTTACAATTTCGGATGATCGGGGTGATGTTCCCACTTTTGCTGGTGTAGGATTAGATAAAATTATTAAAGAAAATAAATCAATTGGATATGTAATTGGTCTTTTATGGTTTAAACGAGAATTACCAGAATTTGCCCAACAATTTATTGAAATAGTAATTAAATTAACCGCAGATCACGGTCCAGCTGTAAGTGGGGCACATAATGCGATTATCACTGCTCGAGCGGGTAAGGATCTTATGTCCTCACTTGCTTCTGGTATATTAACGATTGGACCTCGATTTGGAGGTGCTATTTCGAACGCAGCGAAATATTTTAGAGAAGCTTTACAAAAGAGAATGACTCCCTTAGAATTCATTAATTATATGAAAAATACGGTTCAAATAAATATACCAGGGATTGGTCATAGAATTAAATCCGTTCAAAATCCCGATGTGCGAGTTCAATTACTCAAAGAATTTGTGTTTAAAAATTTCTCTAAACACCCCCATCTTGATTATGCTTTAAATGTAGAAAAAATTACTACTTCAAAAAGAAATAATCTCATTTTAAATGTTGATGGATGCATTGGTATCTGTTTCTTAGATCTTCTTGAAAACTTAGATTTTACTTCTGAAGAAATTGAGGATGTAATATATAGTGAGGCATTAAATGGTCTTTTTGTCCTTGGAAGATCTATTGGCATGATGGGACATGTTTTCGATCAGAAACGTCAGCGAGCTGGGCTTTTCAGGGAACCTTGGGACCAAATATTATTTATAGATTAAAGTTACAGTTTCACATATTTAGCGTAAAGTAATTAAAATTTCATTTAAATCAGAAATAACTTAAATAAAAAATTAAAAAAGAAATGTTAAATAAAATAATATCTGAGGTTTAAAAATAATGGATGAAATTATAGAAAAAGCAAAAGAACATTTCGAAATAATAGTAAGAGAGCAGTTAGAAAGAGTAAAAAGGTTAAAAAGTGAAAAGGATTGGATTGATTATTCTAAGTTAAAACCCATTATTATAGGGATTGTTGGAGGAGATGGTATTGGTCCTGAAATTTCAAAGCATGCTAAAACAATATTTGAATTTCTTTTACAAGACGAGGTAAAAGATGGCAAAGTTGAATTGAGAGAAATTGAAGGATTAACAATTGAAAATAGAGCAAAAGTAATGAAGGCAATACCAGATGATATTCTTGAAGAAATTAAAAAATGTCACGTTCTGTTAAAAGGTCCTACAACGACTCCTAGAAAGGGAGATAAATGGCCTAACATTGAAAGCGCTAATGTATCAATGCGCCGTGAATTAGATCTTTTTGCAAATGTACGCCCCGTGAAAGTTCCCGAACTTGGTATTGATTGGATGTTTTTCCGAGAAAATACTGAAGGAGCTTATATTTTAGGATCCAAAGGGGTAAACATCACTGAAGATCTCTCATTTGATTTTAAAGTAATTACAACACAAGGAGCAGATCGTATAATCAGGCTAGCTTTTGATTATGCTAAAAAGAATAATATTAATAGAGTCACAGTTGTGACTAAAGCTAATGTAGTAAAAGCAACTGACGGGAAATTTCTTGACATGGCTGAAAAAATTGCTAAGGAATATCCCGAAGTTGAATGGGACGATTGGTATATTGACATTATGACTGCAAAATTAATAGACCCCGCTCGTCAATCTCAATTTAAGGTATTAGTAGCTCCCAATCTATATGGGGACATTATTACCGATGAGGCTGCACAAATCCAAGGTGGCGTTGGAACGGCAGGTAGTGCTAATATAGGTAAGAGATACTCCATGTTTGAAGCAATTCATGGATCAGCTCCACGTATGGTTGAAGAAGGTCGCTTAAAATATGCTAATCCCTCAAGTCTAATAAAAGCTTCAGCATTATTACTTAATCATATAGGTTTCATAGAAAAGGCGAAGAAATTGGAAATGACACTTGATATATGCGCAACATATGAGAAGAAATTAGTAATAACGGGAAGATCAAATGGCGCAACTGGGGAAGTTTTTGCAAAATATATAATGGAAACTCTCCAACATCTAAATTTAGAGGAAAAATGGAAAAGTTATCAATAGATTTAGAAATATTTCAAGAATTATTATATTTTATAAAATGTTTTTTTAATGAAAGAACTCTCTATTTAAAATTTTAATAATTTACAATAAGAAAAACAAGGAAAACAAAAATGCCTAAAAAAAAAATAATTATAATAGGAGCACTTGGAATGGATTTTCATATTTTTAACACTGTCTTTAAAGATAATGAGGAATATGAGGTGATTGCATTTACAATTGCAGGAGAACAGAATATTGGAACAACTGAAGATGCAGAGAGAAAATATCCAGCTGAACTTGCAGGGAAATTATATCCTAATGGAATTCTAATGGTAACAGAGGTAAAATTGGAAGAATTAATTAAAACATATAAAGTAGATGAGGTGGTTTTTGCATATTCTGATGTCTCACATGAAGAAGTCATGCATAAAGCTTCACGAGCTCTTGCTTCAGGAGGAGATTATCGTTTAATTTCAGGTAGAAATACTATGATTAAAGCTAATAAACCAATTATTTCAATTTGTGCTGTAAGGACTGGATGTGGGAAAAGTCAAGTATCTAGGGCTGTATATCGCTATTTAAAAAATAGAGGTTATAAAGTTGTTGCGATCCGCGAACCAATGCCTTATGGAAATTTAATTGAACAAAATGTAATGCGTTTTGAAACTTATGAGGACTTGGATAAATTTAAATGCACTATTGAAGAGCGAGAAGAATATGAACCGTATATTAAACAAAGATTGGTAATTTATTCTGGAGTTGATTATGAAAAAATTATTCGGGAAGCAGAAAAAGAAGCAGATGTAATTATTTTCGATGGAGGCAATAACGAAATATCTTTCTATATTCCGGATTTACTTTTTGTTGTTGTAGATCCACTAAGACCCGGCCATGAAACGAAATATTATCCAGGGGAAGTAAACGCACGGATGGCAGATGCATTTGTTATTAACAAAATGAATAGTGCAAAAATAGAAGATGTTTTAAAAGTTGAAAAAAATCTCCAAGATTTAAATCCTGATGCGAAAAAGATTTTTACAAATTCTGTTGTTAGCTTAGAAAATTCTTATAACTTGAATGGTAAAAAAGTAATTGTAGTTGAAGACGGTCCTACTCTAACCCATGGGGGTATGTCGTATGGGGCAGGGTATGTCGCGGCAAAAAATAAAGGAGCTGTTATTATTGACCCAAAACCTTATCTCACGGGTACATTGATAGAAATTTTTAAAGAATTCCCCCAAATTAAAGAAATTGTGCCTGCAATGGGATATAATGATCAACAAATAAAAGCTATGGAAGAAACGCTTAATAAATCAAAATGTGATCTTATTGTTAATGGGAGTCCAATTGATCTTGCGAAGTTAATTAATTGTAACAAACCAATAGTTAGAGTCACTTATGATATAGAAGCGGTAAGTAGTCCTACAATTGAGGAAGTTCTTGATGAATTCATTCAAAAGTTTTTAAAAAAACAAAACGGTAAAAATTAAAAAAAAAGAGAAAGAACAGAATTCAAATAGAAGTCCTATTGTTAATTAATAATTATTATTTTTTATTTTTTATAAGACAAATTTGAAGAAATTAATAGAATGAAAATGTTGATTTTAGTAGAAAAAAAATATGAATTAAAAAAAATAGCAAGAGGTTATACAAATCGGACCCTTTATATCAATTTAACAAAAAATGAAATCGTAATTAAACCAATTACCAATGAAATGAAAGATAGATTTATTGGTGGCAAAGGATTCGATCTTTGGCTTATGTGGAATGCTCTACCTAAAGACCGAATTGTAAAATGGGATGATCCAGAAAATGAAATTTGTATCTCATCTGGTCCGCTTGGAGGTAACACATTTTACCCGGGTTCTGGAAAATCAATAGTCACAACAATATCTCCATTAACAGGTATAATAATTGATAGTAATGTTGGTGGTTATTTTGGGCCATATTTGAAATTTTCTGGATTTGATGCACTGGAAATTCATGGAAAAGCAAAACAAGAAATCATAATTTTTATTGATGGAATAAATGGAATTATTCGCATTGAAGAAATAAATGATTTTGAAAATCTTTCAAATGACTCTCATTTACTCACGCAACAATTAACGGAAAAATATGCAAAAGATGAAAATGAAAAAACTCAAATTTCTGTTGTAAGTACTGGTCCAGCTTCTAAACATACCAAATGGGGAATGTTAAATTTCTCTTGGTATAGTCGCAAGCGTAAATGGGCTTCATGTAAACAAGCAGGACGCGGTGGAGTTGGAACTGTCTTTGCTGATAAAAATATCAAAGCTTTAATTTGTCGGTCTCCAAAAGTTGATTTAAAAATAAATAATCCAGCAGATTTTGATACAGCTCGTAAGATCGGTAAAAAATATAACCAAGAGATTATTAAATATGATCCAATACAAAATGAAATGAGATCTGTGGGAACAGGACATCTCCCAGGGATCATGAATGTATATGATCTTCTCCCAACTGAAAATTTTCGTTTTGGGTCTCATAAGGTAATAAAAGATAATAAAATTCCTCTCAATCGAGAAACATGGCGTAAAATCTTTTCTGGGGAATCTGGTAGTGATGGTTGTTGGTTTGGTTGTACACTCAGTTGTTCCCACTATTGTAGGGGGCATAAAGTAATAACTGGTCCTTATAAAGATCAAAAAGTTATTGTAGATGGTCCGGATTATGAAACTATTGCAGGTTGCGGTCCAAACTGGGGTGTGTGGGACCCCAAATGGTTATTAGAAACAAATTTCTACTGTGATACATATGGTCTCGATACAATCTCTGTAGGAACAGGAATTGCTTTTGTTATGGAATGTTATGAAGCTGGAATTTTAAATAAAGAAATCACTAATGGACTAGAACTTAATTTTGGTAATGCTTTTGCTGCTTTAGAACTAATCCATCAAATGGCTGAAGGGAAAGGGTTTGGTTTAATTGTAGGACAAGGTATTCATATAATGAAAAACATTTTTGCTGAGAAATATGGAGCAGATCCTAAATTTCTTCATGATATTGGTATGGAACATAAAGGTTTAGAATTCTCTGAATATGTTACCAAAGAATCATTGGCTCAACAAGGAGGATATGGACTTACTCTAAAAGGACCGCAACATGATGAGGCATGGTTAATATTTGAAGATATGGTTAGAAAATCTATTCCAACATTTGAAGACAAGGCTAAAGCATTATGTTGGTTTCCTTTCTGGAGAACATGGTTCTCATTAAATGGACTTTGTAAATTACCATGGAATGATGTTCAACCACCAAATAATGTTGAATATCCTGTTAGAGACCCAAAAACTAAAGAACTTGTCCGTGCAAGGATTCCAAACCATGTTGAGTGGTATTCAGAATATTTTTCAGCTGTAACTGGTCGCAAATCTACTCCTAAGGATCTTATTAGAATGTCTGAGCGAGTGTATAACTTTCAGAGAATTTTTAATATCCGACAAGGTAAGGGTCTTCGAGAACATGATTCCAATTTACCCTATAGAGCTGTTGGTCCTGTAACACCTATTGAATATGAGAGTCGTTTAGAGAGATATGATGATCAAATTAAAGATATTGGAATTGATATTAAAGGAAAAACAACAGAAGAAAAAATTAGGATTCTACGGGAGTATCGAGAAAAACAATATGAAATGCTCCAAGATGCTGTTTATAAACAACGTGGCTGGAATAATAAGGGTTGTCCAACGATTGAAAAAGCCAAAGAATTAGGAATTGCATATGATGATGTTATTTCTGTGATTCTTCCCTATCAATAAAATAAATAGAATAAAAAATCTTATCAGAAAATTGAGTTTTGATGGAAAATATAACTAATCATCCCATCCTCAAGATACCTAAAAGAAAATTAGTTAATTTTAGTTTTAATGGGAAAAAATTAACGGGGTTTGAAGGAATGGTGATTTCCTCAGCTCTCTTTATGAATAAAATCAAAATTTTTGGTCATCATGTAAAAGATAACAGCCCTCAAGGTATTTTTTGTTCTAATGGGCAGTGTGCTCAATGCACAGTTATTGTCAATGGCAAACCTGTAAAATCTTGCATGACTCCACTTGCAGACGGCATGATAATAGAAAGCTGTGAAGGTTTGCCGGAATTACCTGATGATGATAAATTGGTCTCAGTGGGAGATCCACCAATAATAGAAACTCAAGTGTTAATAATAGGTGCTGGACCTGCTGGTCTTTCAGCCTGTCAAATCCTTGGAGAAAAAGGGGTTCAAGTAATTATAATTGATGATAAAGACAGACCTGGTGGAAAATTAGTCCTTCAAACTCATAAATTTTTTGGCTCTCAAGAAGATGTATATGCAGGTAAACGAGGCATTGATATTGCAGAAATTCTCAGCGAGGCAGTTCACTCCTTATCTAATGTGGATGTTTGGCTTAACAGCACTGCTTTAGCTGTTTTTAGCGATGGTTTGATTGGCATATTAAAAAATAATGAAGAATATATAATAGTAAAGCCAAAATATCTCTTAGTAGCTACAGGGGCAAGAGAACAAATGCTAGTATTTCCAGGGAATACCCTTCCAGGAGTGTATGGTGCTGGTGCATTTCAGACCTTGGTTAATCGGGATTTAATTAAAGCTGCAGAACGTATTTTCATCGTAGGTGGCGGTAATGTCGGATTAATTGCAGGATATCATGCACTCCAAGCTGGAATTGAAGTTATTGGCTTGATTGAAGCATTACCTCAATGTAGTGGATACAAAGTTCATGAAGATAAACTTAGATTCTTAGATGTTCCGGTTTATACCAGTCATACAATATTATCTGCAAATGGAGATAATCAAGTAGAATCTATTACTATTGGACAAATAGATAAAAATTTTAATATTATTTCTGGAACTGAAAGAACTTTCGCTTGTGATGCTATTTTAATTGCAGTTGGCTTAAACCCAGTAGATGAATTCTATCATAAAGCTAAGGAATATGGATTGAAAGTTTGGGTGGCTGGTGATGCTCAAGAGATAGCAGAGGCATCTACAGCAATTTTTACTGGTAAAATTGAAGGAATTAAAATATTAAAGGAAATGAGACTTAATACAATAGATAATCTTGATAAACTTGAAGAAAAAGCAAGTATTATGAAATTAAAACCCCTTCCTCCAGTTCAAATAGATGTTCCAGATATAGAAGAAGGAATCTTTCCTGTTTTCCATTGCAATCAAGAAATCCCATGCAATCCTTGCACTTCTGTATGCCCTCAAAAGCAGATTGAAACGATTGATGATTCAATAATGCAATTACCATATTTTAAAGGGGAGAAAGAATGCACTGGTTGTGGACGATGCGTAGCTGTATGCCCTGGTTTAGCAGTAACTTTAATTGATTATCGTAAGGATAAAAACAATCCAATTGTTACTTTTCCATTTGAAATGACAATTGAAAAGTTAAAGGTGGATCAAATAATCACAGTAGTTGGAAATCATGGCGAATTAGGCCAATTTAAAGTAATTAAGTCTAGAATTATTAAAGAGTTTCCACTCACTCAACTTGTATCCATCAAATTAACATCTAAAATTGCTAAATATGCCGTGGGTATTAGATTACAACCATCAATTGTTAGAGAACCTTTAGAACTTTACTATAAACACCCTCTTGCTAATGATACCATTGTATGTCGATGTGAACGAGTAACAGTTGGTGAAATCAGAAAATGGATACATAAAGGAATAACTGATTTTAATGAGCTTAAAGCTTTAACTCAAGTTGGAATGGGAGCATGTGGAGGCAAAACATGCACTCCTCTTATTTATCGCATCTTCAGTGAAGAAGGAGTATCTCTTGATGAAATTACCCCCGGAACATTACGTCCTTTATTAATAGAAGTCCCCATGGGTCTTTTTGCTCGAACAAAGGAGGAGGATAAATATAGAATATGATGTAATTATAATAGGTTCGGGAAGTATTGGAGTTCCAACTGCATTAGCCACAGCTCATGATGGACTTAAAACACTCGTTATTGAAGTATTACCTTCTGTTGCTCAAGGAGACAATAAACATGCAATTGGTGGAATTCGAGCAACTCATTCACAAAAAAGTAAAATCTGGATTTGCCAAAGATCCATAGAAATCTTTTCTACTTGGAAAAAGAAGTACGGGGATGATATTTGGTGGGATGAAGGGGGTTATGTTTTTATAGCATTTACAGAAGAACAAGAGAAATTGCTAAAAGACACTGTTGATCTTCAAAAAAAATATGGCTTAAATATTGAATATGTTGGTGCGGAAAAAATTAAGGAACTTATACCTGGTATTAATGATCAAGGGTTATTGGGTGGAACTTTTAGCCCTAAAGATGGAAATGCTTCCCCTTTATTAGCCTTACATTCCTTTTTTCGGCAGTCAATAAATTGGGGGGCAGAATATAAATTTAAAGAAGAAGTTATTGATATTTTAAAAGATAATAAGAAAGTAACTGCTGTTAAAACTATAAAGGGCACCTATAAAACAAAAAATATTATTAATGCAGCTGGAGCTCTTGCAAAAAAGATTGGTCAAATGGCTGGGATCGATATACCCATGCAACCTGATTCTCATGAAGCTGGAATTACTGAACCTATTAAAAAATTTTTTTCACCCATGGTTGTTGATATACAACCCTTCATAGATCCTAAATTTGGAAATTCAAAAAATTATTATTTCTATCAGAATAAAGAAGGACAAATTATTTTCTGCCTTACTCCTGATCCAAGCAAATTTGGCACAGATCGAAGAGAAACAAGTTCCTTCTTACCGCAAATCTCAAAAAGGATGATTAAACTTTTACCTCGTTTGCGCAATATAAAAATAAGACGAACATGGCGTGGGTTATACCCAATGACTCTTGATGGAAATCCTATTATTGGACCTGTTAATGGCCTTAAAGGATATATTAATGCAGTTGGGATGTGTGGACAAGGCTTTATGCTTGGTCCCGGGGTGGGGGAACTTCTAAGTCGTCTTTTAACTAGAAAAATTAATTCTCAAGATAATGAAATTCTTGAAGATCTTTCATTATATCGAAATTTTTATCAAGTAGAAAATTTTAAGTAAAAATTTAAATAAAAAAATTATGGTATTACTCAAGTTAATAATTAAAGTAGAAAAATTATGATAATAAATAATTAAAATTAATGAAATTAGTGGTGCAGAAAAATGACACGACATTTATTAAAGATCTCTGATTTCACAAAAGAGGAATCCGAGAAAATTATTAATAAAGCAATTGAAATCAAGGCAAATATGGAAAAATATAGTAATATTTTAAAAAACAAAACCCTTTTAATGCTTTTTGAGAAACCATCTTTAAGAACTCGTATTTCTTTTGAAACGGGAATGGAACAACTTGGTGGCCATGCAATTTTTTATTCAATAAAAGATTCTCCTCTTGGAAAGAAAGAGAATATACATGATACAGCAAAAGTTGCCTCAAGATTTGTTGATTTAATTGCTGCTCGGGTTTTTAAAAGGGAGGATATTCGTGAACTGGCAAAACATTCAAATGTTCCCGTTATAAATATGTTGGATGATTTCGCCCACCCTTGTCAAATTCTCAGCGATTTTCAAACTATTAAAGAGAAAAAAAATCGTCTTAAAGACTTGAAACTCTCATATTTTGGAGATGCTCATAATAATGTTACCTATGACCTTATGAGGATGACTGCAATGTTTGGTTTAAGAATGGATGTTGCTTGTCCCAAGGGTGTGGAGTATTCCCCTGAACAAGAAGTTCTGGATGAGGTTGCAGAACTTTCAAGGAATACTGGAGCCGAAGTAAGTATAATTAATAATGCAATGGAAGCCGCAAAGGAATCTGATATTGTTTATACCGATTCATGGATGTCTTATGGAATTCCAGAAGAGCAAGAAGAGGAAAGAAAGAAAATTTTTATGCCTTATCAAGTAACCTCCAATGTTATGTCAGCAGCAAAATTAGATGCAATTTTTATGAATTGTCTACCCGCAATGCGAGGATATGAACAGACTACCGATGTTATTGACGGTTCTCAATCTATAGTATTTGATCAAGCAGAAAATCGCTTGCATGCGCAAAAAGCAATAATATTATTTTTACTAGACAAATTTTAAAAAAAGAATTGCATACATTTTGGAGAAAAATTGTTATGAAAACTTTAATCGTTGCGCTTGGTGGAAATGCGCTAATAAGATTTGGAGAAGAAGGAACTACTGAAGAACAGTTTAGAAATCTACGAACTCCAATCAAACAAATTGCAGAATTATCAAAGGAATATAATATCATTATCACACATGGAAATGGACCTCAAGTTGGAAACCTTCTATTGCAACAAGAGGGAGCCAGTGAAGTCATAAAAAGACACCTGGGAATTTTAGTAGCTGAAACCCAAGGACAAATTGGTTATATGATCGAATCAACCTTAGACGAGGAACTTATGCACCTTAATATTGATGTTGAAAAACTATTTCTTACCGTCTTAACATATGTACAGGTTGATCCTGAAGATCCAGCATTTAAGCATCCAACGAAACCAATCGGACCTGCTTATTCAGAACCAAGGTCTGGGTATATAAAAACTCCAAAAGGATGGCGACGGGTTGTTCCTTCACCGAAACCAATTAAGATTTATCAATGGCGTGAAATAAAAAAATTGATGCAAGAAAATTTTATTGTAATCGCTTGTGGTGGCGGAGGAATTCCAGTTATAAAAGAGGGTAAACGATTGCAGGGAGTAGAAGCCGTTATTGATAAAGATCTTGCAAGTGCAAAACTGGGCGAACAAGTTGAAGCAGATATTCTATTAATTGCAACTGATGTTGAGTATGTTGCTTTAAATTATAAAAAATCAAATCAAAGGAATTTACATAAGCTTTCAATTTCGGAAGCAAAAAAGTATTTAAAGGAAGGTCAATTCCCAGCTGGAAGTATGGGCCCAAAAATAGAAGCTGTTATTAGTTTTATAGAATCTGGTGGAGAAAGGGCAATTGTAACATCAATTGAAAATATTAAAACAGCATTGGAGGGAAAAGCAGGAACACATATATACAAATAACTTATTTTTTAGTTTAATTATTATCCTCCTTGAAAATAGAAAAAATAGTTAGGAAAAAAAATTAGATTATGAAATACTCATTCAACAATTACATCTTCAATTATCTTCAATGCCCAATCAATTTCTTCCTTGGTAATTATTAAAGGTGGAGCGAAACGAATAGTTGTTGAGTGAGTATCCTTCGCTAGAATTCCCTTTTCTTTTAGGTTCTCTATGAAATGTCTTACATCTCCCTTAAACTCAATGGCGATTAATAATCCCCTCCCTCTTACTTCTTTAACTGGGACTTTGGTTTTTTTATTTGTAATCTTTCGTAATTCCTTAATAAAATAAGCTCCAACCTCTCTTGCTCGTTCTGCGAGATTTTCATTAATATGAATATCCAATGATTTCATAGCAACTGCAGCTGCTAAAGGATTACCACCAAAAGTACTTCCATGAGTTCCTGGAGTTATTACATCTGGACCGATAATTTCAGTTGTTGTTACAACTGCCGAAACTGGATATACTCCCCCTCCAAGTGCTTTACCTAGTAGAAACATATCTGGTTTAACATTTTCATGATCACACGCGAAAAGCTTACCAGTTCTACATAAACCCGTCTGTATTTCATCAACCATTAATAAAACATTATATTTAGTGCAAATTCTTCTAATCTTTTTTAAATATCCCTCTGGAGGGATTTTTACTCCCGCCTCTCCTTGTATTGGTTCAACCAAAAATGCTGCTACATTTTCGGGGCCAATTTCTAAGATTGTATTTTCTAATTTTTGTGCGTCTCCGTAAGGAATAATAATAAATCCTGGCGTAAAAGGACCAAAATTCCCAAAATATCTTGCATGTTGAATATCCGTACTTAATCCTACAATTGTAATTGTTCTACCATGAAAATTATCACCACATACTATAATTTTCGCCTCTCCTCTTGGTATCTTTTTCTTTATATAACCCCATGCTCTTGCGACTTTCAAACCAGTCTCCACTGCTTCTGCACCTGTATTCATCGGTAGAGCCATTATCCCTGTTTTTTTTGGATCATACACATGTGGTCCAACAATATCACATAATTGCTTTAAATAAGGTCCCATCATGTCATTATGGAATGCTCGAGAAGTTAATGTAACTTTATCAGCTTGCTCTTTCAATGCTTTTATTATTTCAGGATGACAATGACCTGTATTTTGACTTGAATATGCTGATAAACAGTCAAGATACTTTTTACCTTCTGGATCATATACCCAACACCCTTCTGCTTTTGATATTACTACAGGGATGGGATGATAATTATGAGCACCATATTTTAAATCCATTTCAATGAATTCTTTTGAACTTGGCATAAAATTTCAATATTTGAAAAGAGTTTATCATATCTATTTTTTTATAATATATTTAATCAATTCTCTTAAAATAATTAAATTTTATTATGATTTTCCTGCTCATAAATTCTTGAAAATTATTATTAAATTTATCTACAATATCTTTATTGTAAAATTCAGATTTAAGGCATTTGAGAGGAAAAGCCAAATAATAAATAAAAATGTACTCTTTAAATACTTAAAATTTGAGAAATATAGTATAAATGGATATAAAATCCATTTCTAAATTAATAATTTTAGAAGGTGTTTCTTTTTTTGAAAAAAAATTTAAAATCATTATTAAGTCAAAATAAATTCATTCTTTTTGGTGGAAAAGGCGGAGTGGGGAAAACCTCCATCTCGTCTGCTTCAGCAATTTGGGCTGCAGAGCATGGCAGAAAAACATTAATAATAAGTACTGATCCAGCACATTCCTTAGGGGATTCTTTAGATCAAAAATTACCAAAAGGAGAAACAGTTCAAGTAGAAAATGTTAGTAATTTATATGCCTTAGAAATTAATCCTAAAATCAATCTGGATGAATATCAATCAGCTATGAATGTAAATCCGCTTGAATCTATGCCTTTTGGAAATTCTCTGCCTTTTATGGAAGATATAGGAAGTTTTGCGAGCATGAATCCTCCAGGAATAGATGAGGCAATGGCTTTTGGAAAAGTTTTAGAATTTATTGAGACAGAATCAGATTTTGATTTGGTAATTTTTGATACAGCTCCAACAGGACATACTTTACGCCTTCTTGCACTACCGGATCTTTTATCTGGCTGGATTGGCAAACTAATCTCTCTGCGTTTGAAATTAGGTAAAATTTTTGGTGTGTTTAAAAAAATGTTCTCAAAAACAGAAGTGGAAGGAGAAGATCCATTTGAAATGTTTAAAAAATTAAAGAATTCAATAGTAAATGCTAGGGATGAATTAAAGGATCCTTCAAAAACATCCTTTGTTATTGTTATGATCTCGGAGGCTATGGCTCTTTATGAAACTGAGCGATTAAGAAGTGGCCTTTATCAATATGAAATCCCCTTTTCCAATATAATTGTTAACCAGATTTTCCCAGAATCTATTGATTGCAAATTTTGCCAATCTCGACGCAATATGCAGTTGAAGAACTTAAAAGAAATTAGATATCTTTACGAAGATGATTTTAATTTAATAGAAATTCCACTATTTGATACTGAGATAAGGGGTTATGAACAGCTAAAAAAGTTGGGTAAATATTTATTTCAATAAGGAGCTATTTTTTCCTTTATTTCACAAAAAAGGCAGATTTCTCTATTTTTTCCGCAAAGTTGATTACAAATTTTACAAGTATTAAAGTTAATTTTTTTTCCCCTTAATTTTTTATTAAATTCCCATAAAATATCAGATAATTCCACAAAGCCTTTGAAGAGGTTAAATTTTATTTCAGGACTATATTCTTCACAATTATTTAGAAATGATTGCACTCTTTTACGTAAAATCGGGTATTTTATTTTATAAGGGCAAGGAACATTAACAAAATTTAACTCTTTGTTTTGAGCATACAGAAGAATTTCTTTTTCGGGAATTTTCATTAAAGGTTTTATCTTTTTCATGTATATTTTATTATTTTCTTCAAGAAATGGATTCATTCTTGAAATTTTGTTAAAATCTTTTCTTAAAAAATTCATTAAGAATGTTTGAGAAACATCATCCAAGTTATGTCCTAGAACTAAAACGGTTCCACCTAATCTTTTTCCTTCATCATTGAGCAAACGGCGTCTAATTGTTGCACATATATTACATGGATAAATTTCTCCATAATTATTTTTATAAATTTCCAAAATTTCATCCATACTTTTTCCTAATTTCTCTTTAAATGAAACAATTTTATGTGTGATGCTATTATTTTTACAAAATTCTTTAGATTTTCTTATACTCTTCCCTCTATATTCTGAAATACCTTCATTAATGGTTAATGCAATAATTGAAGGAGAATTAGAAATCTTTTTTTGTATTTTAATTAAATTATATAAAAGTACCATCGAATCTTTCCCACCAGATAAACCTAAGATTATCTTATCTTGTGGTTTCAACATTTTAAATTTAGAAATTGTTTTGTATATTTGGTGCTCAATAGATTTATTAAAACAATTGATGCACAAATTTTCACCAGAATAGTTCAGGTGATATATACTGTCATTTTTACAATAACTACATTTCATATTTTTCTATTTTGGCCTTAAAAATTAAATATACTTAAAATATTCCCAAATCTCATAAATGATAAAATAATATTAGCTAAAAAAGCTAATGTAATAATCAACCTGATCGAATTTATTATTTTTTTCTTGATTGGACTCTTACTATCAAATTGATATTCATAATTAACTACCAAAATTGACTTTTCTTTAATTTTTGATGTCTCTGGAAATGTTAAAGCCAAAACATCCTTAAAACCATCTCCAGTTCCATCAATTAAATGATAGTTATCTAAGCCAATAATTATTTCTCCTTCTTCAGATTTTAATTTTAATGAATTTATTTTGTTTATTCTATATTGATTTAATGGATACTCTTTTTTCTCTCTTTTATAGTAAAATTCTTCTGTCTTCTTTTCTGTAGAATCATATTTTTCACCTATTATTTTATTAATAATCTCTTTAACTATTCGATCTCCATCAAAAATTGGAAGAGGCAACATATTAAATAATGTGACACTAAAAGCAACAACAAAAAACCATAAAAGTTGTCTTAATAAATAAAAAGGAAATGTGCCTGAAAACCAAATAGATAAAAAATTTTTTGGTATCCAATAATTCTCATTACTAAATATGCCAATTTTAACTGATTTAGTAGGAATTTCTAATGTATTTGCATTAATTTCTAAAATTTCTTGGTCTCGTTTAATTTTAAAATTGATAGGTTCACTAGGATTTAAAGTCAAATTATCAATTATATTCTTAAAACTATGTTCGTTCGATTGTATATCAATCCCTTCTACCTCAAGGATTTGATCACCTTCCTTAAATATCCCCTCATTTATACCAGATTCAGTTAAATTATTAAAAACCTTTGAAATATGAATATCATTATTACCTAGATCTTCATAAAGGATTCCCATATACAAATTTTCAAAAATAAATGCCCCGGGAACCAAAGGTACAGCATCAACATCCAATAAATAGGATACTCCGTTATTTGCTGTAAGATTTAGATAATCACCCGGTTGGACTTGAGTTAAAGTATAATCTATTGTTATGTTTTTGGATACATCAACTTGAGTTCCATTAATCTTAGTAATGAGAGTTCCAACTGTTAGATTTTTATCGTAATTATTTCCTCCTTGAAGGGCGGAATATACTTGGTTTATTTTTAATTCTCCATTTGAAATATTTTCATAGGAAATTCCAATAAAATTGTAGATCCCCAAAATAACAGACTTATATAAATATGAATTGGAATTTACATTATAAATCGTAAAATTAAGAGAATCTCCAACTGAACATTTAATTTGAGTTTTATTTGTTAATATTTTGTTTAAATCCACTTCATTGTCAATATCAATTAAGGTCTCGTTTATCGCTACCACAACATCTCCCTCGATTAAATTATAATAATTATACCCACCTTCATATGGATAAGAAACATAATCAATTTGAAACACTCTAGGTCCATAAAAAGGAAAAATTAGAGTTGTAAAATTTAATATGAGTAAAATACCAATACCAGCCATTATTGCATTTGAATATGTGCCTGCTGCTGCTATTCTCAGACGCGTTTTCCATAAACTTGGTTTTGAATTTAACGTGTGTTCATCAACTTCAACATAGGCTCCAAAACCTAACAAATAAAATAACCCTCCTGCAAAAACTCCTGTTGATAAAACATTAATATTATCTGACCCTGCAGCAATTGCATGAGAAAATTCATGAATGGTAACAACGAATAGTATTGGAATTATTAAGTACGCAAATGTTGGAAGATCAATTGTTAACCCAGGTACCAAAGGAAGAATAGCATTTTCAATCGATGGACTAATTATTAATGATACTAGATTATAAAATATGAACCAAATTCCATAAATCATAAAAAAAAAAGAAACAAAAAATCCACAACTCCAAAATATACGCCAAAATTTTGGGTGCCATTGAGATACTCTCTTCAAAAATTTATTTAACCGTTTTGTTCCAACCATTGCAAATAATGGAATAAAAATATTTATCAATCCTTTTCTTTTTTTTCCGAATACTATGATAATGATGAGCATAATTATCCAAAATATTGAGGATATTATAAAAAAAGGATTTAACACTATTTCTAATAAAATTTCAATTAAATTTATTGACATAGTTTAAATTTATTTTAAAGCCTGTTGAAAAAACTAAATTAGTATATTTAAATTTTAATTTCAAAAAAAGTCTTTTGTTAATATTTTTTAATTCTCTCTTTTTTCATGAAAAATTGAAAATAATGGTAGAGGGGGTTGGATTTGAACCAACGATCTCAGGGTTTCTTAATGGCAGATACCAATTATGAGCCCTGTAGCATAAACCAGGCTAGCCCACCCCTCTATTCTTAACTCTTTACTAATATTCTCGTATTTATTTTTATTAAAAATTATATTAATTTATGATTAAATGTTAACAAAGATAAATATTATATTAATTTTAATATTCGCTTTTTTATTTAAATAATCTCCTTGAAGCAGACCCCACTATTGAGTAATGTATATTTTAAATCCATGTTAAATCGAAATCTTTTTGTTTTTTTTATGATTGAAATAAATCGAATTAAGAAAAAAATTTTCAAATTAGTAATTTTAAAGTAAAATATTATGATATTAATGGGGAAAATTTATATTTGAAACTTCCAAAAAAAATAATAAAAATTAGGATTTTTCCTAAATATTAATAATAATTATTAAATTTAAGAATTAAGATGAGTAATAATACTCAAAGATTAATAAGGTACCCGGCATTAAGATGCTGGATAAAACATATTCTTGAAGGAACATACTTACCCGACGAGAAAATACTATTTACTATTTTTGGAAAATATAAACGAGTTAGGATCTACGCAACGGTTTTGGATAAAAAGGAAATTATTAGTCAAAAAATTGAAGAAAAATCAGATTTTAATTCAAGGTTAGAGTTCGATTTGGATGATGGAACTGGCATAATAAGGGCGATTCTTTGGGGTGTTGTTGCTGAACAGTATTCCCATATTGTGAAAGGAGATCTGGTTGATGTAATGGGCATTATAAGACAGTGGAAAAATTATTTTTCTATTTCTCCCGAAATGATTAAACATATTGAAAATCCCAATTTTGTGCTGTTAAGAGATGCAGAAATAATCAAAAAACTTAAAACCACTGTTCTAATGGAAATTCCAACGAAAATTGAAGATAATTTTCCTATTGATGAGCTTTCTGAAGAATATGAAATGAATCATTTATTTAAAAGTGATGATGATAAAGAACAAGTTCTAGAAAAAATTAAAGAATTAGGCGGTGAAATTAAAGGAATTCCGTTTGAAGAATTACAGAAATCATTAGCTTTTAATGAAAATGATTTAAAAAAATATCTTAACGAATTGGAAATTGAATCAAGAATATATCAAGTTGAAGAAAATTATTATCAACTGATATAATGGATATTTTAGATATATTTTATATCAAGATGTAAAAACTACAAGATTGAGAGCAAATCGAAAAACTTTTTTTTTTCTGAGAATTAAAATATTTAAGGAGTATTTAAAGTATTAAACAAAAAAAATAAGATATTAGGGAAATATAAAGTTGGAGTTTGAACAATATAAAAAATATTTAAAACAAGCAATGGATCAAATTCCCGAAGGGGCTAAACAAAAAGAGCGATTTATCATTCCAGATGTTGAAATAAGACCTGAAGGAAAAAATATAATAATTTTAAATTTTTCAAAAATTATTCAAAAGATAAATAGAGATGTAAAACATTTTTTACCAATTTTTTTAAAAAATATTGGTACGATGGGCGAAGATCGAGGAGGGCAATTGTTTTTAAAAGGACGACCTAAAAAAGATGTTCTAAATCGTCATATAAATGAGTATGTTAATAAATATGTTTTATGTAAAATATGTAATAAACCTGATACTAGTATATCCAAAGAAGATAAGAAATTATATTTAATCTGCCAAGCATGTGGAGCACGAACTCCAATTATTGAATAAAATAAGGTGTACTATTATTGCAAGTTTATCTTAAAATTCATTCTCAAGGAGGTACTGAGGTTATTGCAGTTTGTGATAATGATCTTCTTAATAAAGAATTATGCGAAGATAATTTTAAATTGAAGATTTCTAATGATTTCTATGGAGGAAAATTAATTGATATAGATGAAGCGATAAATTTATTAGCAATATCTTCGAATTTTAATATTATCGGTAATAATATCATTAGAAAAGCAATCAAAAGTGGAATTATCAATGAATCAATTATTAAAAAAATTAATAATATACCTTTGGCGTTAAAGATGATATTTTAATATGTCTCCAAACCGTCCAACCCGTTTTTGCTCTATTTGTGGAAAACAATTTTCTACAAATGAAAAAATTTACGATAAATTTACTTGTCTGAGATGTTTTCTTAAAAATAAGCCATTATTTCAATTTCAGGATATATTTTATTTAAATATATGTTTAGAATGTGGTAGTTTTTCTAAGGACTCTAAAGTAAAAGTTTGGCTAACCCCTTCTACAGAAAATATATTAGAGATTGTTAAATCAGCTATTAATTATTATTTATTAGAACCATATGGAAAAAAGGAAAATATTGAATTCAAATTAATAATCTTGGAAGAAAAAATTTCCCCAAATGCCAAAATTATTGAAGATATTTATCTTATGATTACTGGAGTTCATATATATGATGAAGATTTAATTTATACCCAAGAGATCAAAGTTAAATTAAAATATGGCCACTGTGACAACTGTATTAGTTTAAAACAAAAAAAGATTAATGCAATTATTCAGTTAAGAGTTATTTTCGACGAACAACATAACTTAATTGAAATCGTTAAAGAAAAGATAAAAAATTTTATAGATAATGTATCAAAAAAAGATTCTACTGAGTATATTACAAAAATCGAATATGTTAAAAATGGTGTTGATATTTTTTTAAGCACACTAAATCAAACCAATAAAATAATTCGATTATTAAAACCAGAATACAATTTTTTAATAAAATCTTCTAAAAAATTGATGAGTAGAGATGTTCAACGCGGTAAAAACATATATAGAATAAAAACTTTAATAAAATTTTTACCAATCGAAAAGCAGGATGAGGTAATTACCAAAAACATTAAATATATAGTAGATAAAATTGGGAAGAATAAAGTATATTTAATAGATACCCATGGAAATAGAATAATAAAGAACTATCAATTTTTTTTCAGCAAAAAAGTTAAAATACAAAAAAAGAATTTATAAATTTTTAGAGATGGAAGAAAATAATACAGATTTTGAGGAAATAGAAGAAGATTTTATCGAAGAATATGATTTGGAAGACTCGAGAGATTTGGAAATAAAAAAAATCGATAAAAGACGAATTAAAAAGAAAGATCAATCAGCAATTAGATTGGCGGTGGACAGTGTTTTTGATGAAAGAACAGTCTTTTTATTAAGAAAATTATTAGATAAGCAAATAATCGGGGAATTTGTTGGAATTATAAATGCAGGTAAAGAAGCCAATGTTTATTTAGCTTATGATAAAGAAGGAAATGAAATTGCAATAAAAATCTACAAAATTGATAGTAATACTTCTCGGTGGATGAGAAATTATATTACTGGGGATCCGCGCTTTAAGAAGGTGGGTAAAAATCCTTCCCAGATTATTTTTCTATGGGCTAAAAAAGAATTTAAAAATTTAAAACAAGCATATCGTGCGGGTTTATCTGTCCCTCAGCCAATACATGTCAAAAATAATGTTTTAATTATGGAATATATTGGAGATGGACCTACCCCAGCACCAATATTAAAAAAAGCCAAGAGTTTGGAAAATCCTGAGAAGTTATTCGATGAGGTGTATCAATTTATAAAAGTTTTATATAAAGCGAAATTAGTCCATGGCGATTTAAGCGAATTTAATATCCTCATGTTGGATCAAAAGCCTATAATAATTGATATTTCGCAAGCCGTCTCTATCGATCACCCTAAATCTGATCAGTATTTAATTCGAGATATAAAAAATGTAATAAATTTTTTCTCTAAATTTGGAATAGAAACTCCAACAGTAAAAGAGGCATATTATGATATTATTAAAAATTAATAATTTTTAAAAAAAGAGATTTATTTTTAATGTTTATACAATTTGATATAATATGAAAATCCCTGAGGCTCGCATTCCCATCCTTATTGGACATAATGGAGAAATTAAAAAGGAAATTGAAAATTTAACAGGTACAAAATTAAATATTGATAGTAAGACAGGAGAAGTTGACATAGTTCAAAATTTTGAACCAAATAGTGAAAATTATAATCCTTTTAATGTTTTATTAACTGAAAAAATAATCTCCGCAATAGGCCGAGGTTTTAATCCTAAAAAGGCTTTAAAATTACTAAAAGAAGATATATTTTTAGAAGTAATAAAGTTGGAGGATAAAATTGGTAAATCTCACAAAAAAATTAAACGAATAAAAGGTAGAATTATTGGTCGAAATGGGGAAATGAGAAAATCAATTGAAAAATTTTCTGGTGTATCAATGTCCGTTTACGGGAGAACTGTGAGCTTTGTTGGAGGATTTGAAGAAATTAAAATTGCTAGAAAAGCTCTCTCAATGATACTTTCTGGAGCTCCACTAAATGTAGTGTTAAGCTTTCTAGAAAAGAAATATAGGGAGATGAAAAAAGAAGAATTTCGTAAAATCTATAAACCCGAATTTTAGTGAGTTTTATAAAAATCCTTTTAAATCTTTTTTAGATGCATAACTTAATATATCAACACCACAGAATACTTTCTTTAAATTTTTTAACAAATCCTCTCTGTTCTCAATTTCTTTGATTGAATAAAGTTCAATAAATTTTTCTTTACCCGCCTTAATATCAAATGTTCTTTCATAAGAATAAATTGAGAAATTATTATTATCATATTTTTTGTGAATAACAATTAAACGGGGATAAATTTTATCTTGCTCTTCTAAAAATAATGTATATCCCTCTAGAAAGTATTCTTTTTTTATTTTGAAAATATAATTCCAAATGCTTAGATTAAATATGATATATTCAATCTCAGTTTGAATATCATCATTACTTTCTATATCCATACATTAGAAATATAAAAAGAACAATATTTAAACTCAACAATAATATTTTAGAAAAAATAATTCTTCTTTTTAAGAGTTATTAAATAAAAAATTGATGAATTTATTCAGTAGAAACTTCATTTAATTTAAACATTGCATCACTTAGTGTAGGTCGTGATCTAGGAATTTTAGGATTCAATATAGCTGGTCTTGGAGTATAACCAGTTCCTGTTATTTGAGGTGATTTAATGCCAGTAAGTAATAACATAACTCGAATATATCCTTCAAGATCGTCTGCAATCCTCGCTCCCCAAATTACTAGCGCATCTTTTGAATCCATTTTCTCTGAAATTATTTCAGCAACCTTATTGACTTCCCCTAATGTCATATCAGGCCCACCACTTACATGTATTAATGCCCCTTTTGCACCTTGAATATCCAAATCTAATAAGGGGGAATTCAACGCATCATTAATCGCTTCATCAACTCGGTTTTCAGGACTATTTGATTCTCCTACGCCCACTATGGTAACACCACCAGCACATAATATAGTTCTAACATCTGCGAAATCTAAATTTATTAATGACGGTAATGAAATCGTTTCCGTAATTCCTTTCACGATCGTAGCCAACACCTCGTCCGCAACGCTAAATGCCTCTAATAAAGGTAAATCTGGGGCGATTTCTAATAAATTATTATTATCAATAACGATTAAAGTATCTACATATTGTCTTAATATGTTAAGCCCCTTTAGGGCTTTTGCCATTCTTCCTTTTTCAGATTTAAATGGTAAAGTGACAACACTAACTACAATTGCTCCTTCTAACTTTGCAATTTCTGCAATTACAGGAGCACTTCCAGTTCCTGTTCCACCACCTTCCCCACAGGCAATAAAAACGAGATCTGAATCTCTTAATGCATGAGTTAATTCTTTTCTTGATTCCTCCGCTGCTGCTTTTCCTATTGATGGATTTCCACCGGCACCCAACCCCCTCGTTAAATTTCTGCCAATTAATATTTTTTGATGAGAATCTATTGCATCTAGATGTTGTTTATCTGTATTTATTCCAATACAAGTTGCACCTCTAATTCCTATTTTCATAAGACGATGTATTGTATTATTTCCGGCTCCTCCAGTCCCAATAATTTTTATATTGGCTGAACATAATGTTTGAGCTTTAGGTCTAACTAATTCTCTCTTTTTTGCTGCTTTGATGAAACTTTCCATAAAAAATTCACTTAATATTATATATCTGGTTATAAAAAAATCAAAAAACAAAAATTTGAAATAATATATTACGTGGATGATACCAGAATTAAAGTGAAAAATCTTGGTGTTTTGTGGGATTAAATATTGTTTTATATTCTTTACTTTTAACTAGCAAAATAGCTGGTAGCTTATATGGAAATCTATTAGAAAACGTTAAACAATAAGCACCAACATTGGAAATAAGAACTCTATCTCCAATTTTTAAAGTAGGAGTAAAATAATAATCCTTTGCCAAAACGTCTTGATCAGAAGGTATTATACCCGCAATAGATGTTTTAGTATTATAAGATTCGTTTAAATTATTCAAATTATAAAACCTTAAATTACAACGCGCAAATTTAGGAACAATATGATTTCCAATATTTAGAAATATCCATCTATTATCAGTAATATTTATTATTTTTGACATTAAAATACCTGCATCACCAACTAGAAAGCGTCCTGGCTCAAAATAAACGTTTAAATGAGAAAAATCATATTCTTGTAGTAATTTCTTTACACTTAGTGCAAAATTTTCAAGTCTTTCCTTTTTAAATACGACAGCTTCAGGAAACCCTCCACCAAAATTTATATTTTTTATATCAATATGCAAATTTTTTTGTAATTTCTTTAAACTTGTTAATAAAGAAATACAATTTTTTTTTAAGAGATCGATACTATTCATCTGAGTACTAAAATGGGAAAGAATTGTAGTTAATTCTATATTTTTGCACTCAGATAAAATTAGATGCAATTTTTCTATTGTACTTTCATTAATTTCAACACCTAAACGTGCATTATATTTCCCCGAATTAATTCTTAAACATATTTTTTGAGTTTTATTATAATTTTTTGCAAGATCATTGATTCTTTTTATATCTAAGAGACTGTAGGCTATAATTTCTTTTATATTATTGTCTAGACATTTTAAAATTAACTGATCGGTTAAATAAATACCCCCTACAATTATTTTATTGGGAGAAAAATTAAGTTTTAATGCTAATTCTAATTCAGGCAGACTAATAATTTCAGCACCAAAATTTCCCTCTTTAATAATTCTACAAATTTCATGCAAGTAATTTGCTTTAAATGAATAAAATCCTTCATATCTTTCAAAATGTGAAGAAAATACACTATTAAAAATATTTATATTATCTTTAATCCGGTTTTCTAAAAACACAAAATAAGGCGTACTAAAATCCTTTTCCAAAATAGAGTATTCTAATTCATCAAAATAAAATTTTCCTTGATCTTTCTTTAGATACGGATTTCCTGCAATAACTTTCATGATGTTATTTACTTTAAGAATTATTTCCTTCGATTAATTTATTATAGATTTTAAATATTTTTTCAGATATATGACTCCATAAATAATTCTTGTCTTTTATTTTCTGATATCCTGCTTTGCCAATTTGTTTAGCATATTTTTTATTTTTCAAAAGATAAACTATTTTACTGCAAATATCTTCAGTATTATCAAATTCTACTAATAACCCATTTTTTCCATTATCAATAACCTCTGGAGTGCTCCCAATATTAGCACCTATAACAGGCTTCTTGAATACCCATGCTTCTAAGAATGATATGCCAAAAGCATCTGAGCGGGAAGGCATAACATAGATATCACATTCTCTAAATGCAGATATTTTTTTTGTATCAAAATAACCTTTCAAATTTGAAGGAGATAAATTAACGATATATTTATTTTTGAGTTTTTTAACCTTTTTTAACTCTCTATTAAAAGCCTCAGTGCTGGGACCTATAAATGTAAAAATTACATTCTTCTTATTCTTTAAAATTAATGGAATTGCTTTAAGAAGAGATATTGCTCCTTTTTCAAAATTTTTATTACCGCAAAACAAAATCATTGGAGATTTTTGCTGTTTATTTCCAAAAAAAGTCCTTTTAAAATTAATTTTATTACACTTTTCATAATATTCCAAATCTATACCCATAGGAACAATTTCAATTTTTTCCGATTTTACCCCATTTTTAATTAAATATCTTTTCTCTAAAGATGTACAACATATTATCATATCAAATTTCTTTAGCAGTTCAATATAAAACGGATTTTGATACCTTTGATTTGCAAAATGGAAAAAAGGAGTACAAACAGTTGGAATATTATACATTTTACCTAAAACTAAGCTGATTAAATTATTTAAATAAGGTAGATAAGTGGAATGAATTAAATCATATTTCATTTCATTTTCTTTTTCAAAATAATTTAAAATTTCAGAAATATTTGGACCGTTTTTAAGGAATAACTCTAAAATCTCACGAGAAATACTTAAACTTTCATAACTTGGAAATTTTTTAATAAAAGATATCTGTTCATCTAAGGTTTGGTTATATTTTATAGGAATGCGATTGATCGTTAAATTATTCACTTTCTTAAAATACATACTTTCCGTGGTAATTCTTTTTCCTTTTTGAGTGGTTAAAGCTGAAAAATCAAGAGCATTTGAACAATATATTTCAATTTCGCAATGATTAATTTCTGATAAAATCTCAGAAATCCTTTGAAAATAAAGCTCTGCACCTGATATTGAGGGAAAAAATTTTGTAGAAAAATGTAAAATTGTTTTCACAATTATTAAAAATTTCAAGTTTAAAAAAACTATGACTTTTTAAAATTAATTATGATAAAAGGTTATGCAAGCAAAAAAAAATGGATCAGATGAGATAATTCAAGCAGAAAGTTTGAAGTTTGCAAAATATTTATCGAACAATATGAATCAAGAACAAATAAATCATACTAAGAGAGTTTCCCCATTCCAAGAGTTTAAATCATTACCAAAATTATTTAAGGATAAATCAAATCACCCGAATAATTCAATTCTCTCGATTTATTCTACACTTTTATCTTTCTTCAAAAATTCTTCATTTAAAATTATACAATTTCCTTTTATTAAAACCCCATCTTTCATTTTTATTATTCATGGCAAAATTTTCCATAAAAACCGGATAATATTTAGAGCTTTTGGAAAAGGACTAACAATTGCATTAGCAATGGCTAGTCTTTACGGAGAATTTATTGAAAGAATTCAAGCAGGGTTTTTTTTTTCCCAAAATCCTTACAAACCTCGGATCATCCCTTATTATGAACCAAGTAATTCTAAAATAATTACAGATGAAATGAAAAAACTCAATTTTCAAGATTTTTTACCTCTTTTTAAAGAAAAATGCCATCCGTTTGTCGAAAAATTTCTACCTTCTTCTGAAAAAGAATTATTATATTATTGCCCTTATCAAGATTTAACCTCTAAAAAAATTACCTGGATAATGACTAGGGTGAATAGATTCACTACTGGATTTGCAAGCGGAAATTCTTACGAAGAAGCATTTGTGCAAGCTTTTTGTGAAATTGTTGAACGTTATTCTTCATTTATGGTTTTAAAAAATCAAATTAAATTGCCAACAATTCCTAACCATAAATTTTCTTCGCAAATTCAAAATATTATTAAGAAATTCGAACAAGAAGGCATACAGATTATAGTTAAAGATGCTTCTCTCGATTTGAATATTCCTAGTGTTGGAGTATTATTTAATTTTAAAAATGGAAAAACAAAAAGATTTCTGCTTACTTTTGGAGCAGCATCTTCATTGGATGTTGCAGTAGAACGGTGTCTCGGTGAAGCCGAACAAGATGCAAATAGTTTAACAACACGTAGTATATTTAATCATCAATATTGTCGTTCAATTATTAATCTATACAAAACATTTCATTTAGAGACGGTTTTACCTCTTAGGGATTATTTTGTGGAAGCGTACGCACAATCTAATTTTTTCCCTTCTGAATATGTAGAATTCTTAAAGGAAGATTATGGATCCCCTGAATATGAAGAATTTTATAAAATTGATTTACTGGATGAAATTAATTATATTTTTCATTTCCTAGGTAAAAAGGATTATCGAATTTACATGAAAGATTGTAACTGGTTAGGTTTTCCTTGCATAAAACTTTTTATACCAGAGTTAAATGTTGGTTATGGTCAATTGATTAAATATTCTAATTTTAAGTTCGAGAAATTTAAACAGAAATTATTAACTAACTTTTCTGATATTACTAAGGATGATTTGAAAATTTTGGATACTCCTGAATTCATCTTATTGCTTTCTCATTTAAAAACTTTAAATAGTTTTTTTCAGATTGATTGTGAAAGTTTAGAGCGATATAGTTCGTGGAAGTTTTTTGGACTATTGGCATTTGCACTAAATCGTGAAAACTTAGCAATAAAGTATCTCAAACAGGTTGCACTTTCAATTCCAAGATTAAGAAATAAAAATGAGGTTCTTTCTGAATTAGCTCAGATTCTTCCGGATTGCCAAAGGTCATGTGAAGAATGCCGATTTATGGAAGAATGCAAATTTCTTATTCTAAAAGAATTTGAATCAAAGGTTGTAAAGGCATTTCCACGTTATTTGCGTAGATTAGAAGAAATATAGTTGGGGGAATTGATCACAAAATTTAAAATTGGTATGGTGATTATATTGAAAAAGGAGAAAAACCTTGGTTTGTTTCCGATTTCTTAGTTTTACATAAATATTTTCCCAACGTTCAAAATGTCAATTAGGACTGGTACTAAACAGTAAATTGGAGGTCTGCCAAGTTATAAATATGAAATTTTCTTTTTTATTTATAAATAATTATAAAAATATGTAACTATAAATTAAGATATAAGGTAAAAGAACCTCCAAATACATATCATATTTTCATTTTAAGAACGAGTTTTTTAGAAAATAAAGGATGTGTCGCAGATAAGAAAAAAATTAGATGAAAGAATGCAAAAAGAAAGAGAAGAGGAAATTCGTCAGAATCCAACCGATAAGGGACGTTCCTAATCTTGAGCTCGTGTCATTCTTTAACCCGGATTCTTTTTCAAGGGCAGATATTGATGAGATAAATAAGGAATTAAAAGAAGAGGAATTCGAATTATCTTTATGTGAGAAAGGAGAGGGATATGGGGTACATTCTCACGTTCTTGAGATATGGGCAAAGCCCGAAAATAATGAAGATTATGAAGGAGATTAATGTTTATGAGAAAAAATGTTTTTAATTCCCTTTTAAAAAAAATTGAAGAAAAGAGTGAATTAACGGAGGATATAATAGAGGAACTAAAAGAACTTTTTCCAGATAAAATCGAAAAAACCTTAGAAATTTTGAAAAAAGGAATAATCCAATATACTTTTTCCCCTTCGGGAAGAAAAATATGGGCAGTAGTTGGCAGTAAAAATGATTTACATCTCATTTATCCCTATACATACTGTAGTTGCTTGGATTTTTATAAGAGTGTTGTGATAAATAGAAAGAGTATTTTATGCAAACATTTAATCGCACATTTAATCTCTTCTAGTTTGAACAGTTTTGAGGAGGTTTCTTTAAAAGACGAGGATTTCAGTAAATTTTTAAAACAATTTAAAATTAAAATTTAAATCTCAATTATCTCCGCTTCTTTTATTGATTGATCAATCAATGATAAAATTGGAATATTTTTTTCTGATTCCTCAATTATTGGAACTTTAGCATGGGTTTCGGGGTATTCTGGAAAATTTGTACAAAAATCTGATTTCTCTGAGCAAACCTCATATAGACCAATTTTTCTGCTTATATTAAAAACATCCAATTTATTGAAACCTATTAGTGGTCTTATTATAGTTGCATTCTCTGAAATTTGCTGATATGTATATAGATTATCCAATGTTTGACTTGCTTGTTCTCCTAATATATCACCTGTTAAAATTAAATTTGTTCCTTCCGATTCCCCAATTTTTTTTGCAATTCTGATCATAAATCTCTTACATAAAATACAAGTTAATTTCCTCTCACAATTTTCTTTTAAAAATGTTAAATTATTGGTATGATTAATGAAGAGTATCTTTATCTTTTCATTTTGAATAAAAGATGAGAGAATTTTTACGATCTTTATTATTTTACTTTTAAATTTATTAATAATTTCATTATTTGTGATAAATGAGACGCAAACTGGGAGAAAACCTTGTTTTATCATCAAATAAGTGGCAATAGGGCTATCAAATCCTTCAGAAAGTAAACTAATTATTTTCTTCATACTCTAATTTCAACCCTTTCCCATTGTTTTAGATATTTATTGAAATTTATGTTTGAAATTTTCCTAAATATTTTAATCTTGTTTGCTTTCTCTAATTCTCTTAATTTTAACATAATACTCTTGTTTCTATTTAGATGTTCTTGTGCATATATATATTCACGTGGAAAGATTTTTTTAATTTGCTCAAGATCAATATTGTATAAATTATCATAGTTTTCAATGACCCATTTACATAAAGGATCTATGCTAATTTTAAAATTAAAAGCATCCTCTTGCTTTATTGCCAATGGATAAGCTCTACATGCAAGTGGTTTCACATCATGTACTTGGCAACCATTTTTAATATGAAAGGCGCACTGCTTATTATTATTATCCAATCTAATTCGCCATGTAACAACTAAAATTTTTTGATTTTTTTCATCTGGAAAAACTAAATCTTCAATTATTTTAAAAGAAACATTACTCTTTTTTGCAATTTCAATTAATCTATCTGCTTCATTAGGATAAAGTGGAATCCTTTTATAAGTAGGATATTCGATTGTCCCAGGCACCTCTGAGCAACAAGTACCGCAATTTTTGCATCTATACTTTAACTCTTTCATTAATATCATCTTAGAAACATTATTTCGCATACTTAAATATTATGTTGGTATTGTTGTAAAGATATTTTAAATCTTATCTGAATACTCTCTTCGATATTACATCATTTAAATAAGAATATTTTTAGCATTAATTTTAGATAAAATCGATTTTTTAAAGGTAAAATAAAAATATGAGAGATTTTAGAATTATTCAACATATCAACCTTTCACTTGACTCGATAAATGATCCGATTTGTCTCCTCGGTATGCCCGGCATAGCCGATGTAGGCAAGTTCGCAATCGATCAAATTATTGGTCTCCTAAAGGCAAAACCATATTTAGAAATTATATTTAATGATTATCCAGCTGGAGCAATAGTTGATGATTGTTTATTGTCTGCACCTAAAGCAGAAGTAATGTTTTGGAAGGATCCAAACAATAAAAGAGATTTTTTCTTAGTAACAGCAGATTCTCAGGCACTTAATCCTAAGGGAATTTATAAAATATCAGATTTTATCGCAAGTTTAATGTATAAATTTAAAATAAAATTAATAATTTCTCTGGGAGCTTTTCCAACTAATAATCCATCTAAATCTCCTTCGATATTTTTTAGTACAACAAATAAAGATTTTATAGATCAATTTATCAAGGATGGAAAATGTAAAAGGATTAAAAAAGGAGTTATTGTTGGTGCTAATGGTTTAATTCCCACATTAGTAAAAGCCAGATTTAATATTGATGGAATTGTATTTTTAGCAGAAACTGATAATATTGCGGTAATTAATGACGAAATCACAGATCTAAAGGCATCAATATCCTTAATAAATTTATTAAAAGAAAACTTTAATTTACCAATTGAAAGAAAATATACTTTAGAAAAAATTGAAGAAATTACTAAAAATCTACAAATCAAGAAAGAGAAATTGGAGCGCGATTTAGACAATTTCCACTTAATGGATAAAAATTCTGAAGAGAAAAGGAAATCGCTTTATATCTAAAATATTTATAGAAGTAGCAATTTTTTAAGTTCTATTTATAATAAAACACTTAGTCTTTCTATTTTTTTTTATATAGCCTTGATTCGTTTAATTACACCTGGTCTCTTCTTATAGAGAATTCGATACCCACAATGACTACATTTAATTCCGGGTAATGCCTTTAATTCATCACGAGTAACTTCTTTATTGCAACCTTTTCTAGCGCAATAATACATAATCAAATTAATAATTGATTCATAGTTAAAAAATTTTACTTTCAGAATTTATTAAATTTAATTGTGAGTTTTATGAATGATGGTTTTCACTTATCTTGCCTGTCAGTGGAATTTTAATCGATACCACATCGCTCTACTGTAAAATTCCAAAGCTTTTTTAAGAAAATAAAAATAATAGGATAATTTAATGTTCTATATTAAAATTTAATTTTGATATTAGCTCTTTATACCGAGTTCTTACAGTTGCTTCTGTTATTCCAGCAATATCTGCAATTGCCTTTTGTGTGCGACGTTCATCAGTTTGAATTGCGGCGATGTAAAGTGAAGCTGCAGCTAAACCTGTAGGTGCTTTTCCTGCAGTAATATAATGTTTTTGAGCTAACTGTAGGATTTTTGCAGCTTTATTTTGAGTTCTACCTGATAAACTCAAATCCGCACAAAATCTTGGAATAAAGTCGATTGGTGATGATACTCTTATATTTCTTATTTTTAATTCTTTTAATATTAATCTATAGCAACGCCCCAACTCTTTTTTTGTAATGGAAGAAAATTCGATAAAATCGTCTAAAGTCTTAGGTAATCCCTTTAATCTACAAGTTGTGAATAATGAAGCTGCCAACATAGCTTCAATCGATCGACCTCTTATTAAATTCTTATATACCATTTTTCTATATATTATTGCAGCCGATTCTTTAATAGAACTTGGTAGATTTAATTGAGAACAATATCTATCTAATTCGTTCATCGCATTTGCCAAATTTCTATCAATGGATTTATGTATCCGTGATCGAGTATGCCATTTTCTCAATCTATGAACTTCGGCTTTCATTTTTGGGCTAATTTTTTTACCATGTGCATCTTTATCTTTCCAATCGATTGTTGTGCTTAAACCTTTATCGTGTAGTGTAAATGTTGAAGGAGCTCCAACTCGAATTTTTTTAGCTTTCTCTTCTGATGAAAATGCTCTCCAATCCGGTCCGGAATCAATAATTCTTTGATTAATTACTAATCCACATGTGTTACAAATGATTTCTCCTCTAGATAAATCTGAAATAACCGTGAAATTTCCACATTCCGGGCATTTCTCTAAATTTTTCTCGTTTTCATCTTGAGTAGTCACAAAAAGTTAACCCTCAAACCAAGAAACCAATCTATTATTACAAAAAAAAGAAATAAACACTTTTAAATGTTTGGGTTTTGTTAATGTGTAGAATAATAATTTACTTTAAAGCTTTTGATGATTTAATATCGACAAAAAATTTAAATAACTTTTATAGCTTTTTAATATTGAATGACATTAAATATGTTTAGGAGTATTCATGGACCGCATTGTTTATTAAGAGCTTTTAAAACTATTTGTCCCAAATGTAAAAATGATGTGTTCTATTGGGAATGCTCTCATGGATCTAAGGTATTTTTTGAATATCCAATATATGGGCGATTAATTCGGCATAAATGTAAAAAACACTCAACTAAAGAAAACTCAAAAAAAAAAAACCACATTAAGGTAAAAATCCCATTATTTATAATAAAAGATAATTTTAGTTGCCCAATTTGTGGAAAAATTTTTAGTAAAAAAAATCAACTTGTTGATCACATAAAACAGTTAAAAAAAAGTGATGAAGCTCATCATAACTTCTATAATAATAAACTTAATTTAAAGACGGATTCAGAAATACTCAACTATGATTTAAATAAAAATTTAAGTGAAAATGAGAATAAAAATCATTACAAACCGACTTTTGGTAAGATTACAATTGTCAATAAAAAATCAAGTAAATGAAAAAATAATAATATTAAAAAATTAAAAATTTAATATATTTTAACAAATTTATTTTTAATATAAACAAAAAAATAATTATTGATTTTTATGTCTATTGATTATGATGGAATTGTATCTGAATTGATGCAAAGAGATCCATCTATAATTGCCGTTGCGGTTATAACAGGAGCTCAAGATATTGTTTATTCAACAGATAATTGGGATATTAGCTCAGATATTAGTAAGGTTTCATCTGCATGGAGTTCAATGAATGCTCAGTTTGTAATAATTTCTGGTGTAAAATACTCAATGTTACAATGTACTATTGAAAGAATGGTATGTACTAACATAAAAGGGCAGGGACACATTGTTGGGGCTAAGGATGACGAGCATAAAATTATTGCATATGTCGAACCCGAAGCGGATATAAATGGTGCTTATATGGATACAGCTCGAATCTTAGATAAAATGAGTTCAAAAACCCCTTATTTGGATGAAAATGCCCAATTAGGAACTTCCCAACCAGTAGCTCCCGTTTCTGGAGGAGTAGCTATCGATCCCCAACTAAAAAGTGAAATTACGGCTTTTCTTGATTGGATAAAAGCCGAAGATGGCCTTTCGGGATATCTAAATTATTATCTTCAACAAAATAATGCAAATATCATGAGCGAATTGGCAAAAATTTATAGCGATTTACGCAATATTTGTCAATAATTGGTATTTAACGCAATTTTTTAAATGAATATACTTGTATTTTCTTTTTTCCTTTAAAATTCTTTTTTAACAATTTCTAATTTTAAATTTTAACTATGAAAATAAAAAATTATTTTAATCTCATTGTTTCTTAAATTAATAAATAGTAATGAAAACAAATTAATTGGTGAAATCAAATAAAGCTATATTTAATTCAAGATAAAGAAATCATATCTTCTAAAAAATTGTCTTATGATAATTTTATATTTATATTTGATGCTCAAAATAAAATTGGGGGTTTTTGGAAAGGTGAATTTGCTGAAGAATTTGATGAAATTTTTGCTAAGGAAATTATAGAAAAAATTATTAAGAAATTTGGTGACTTAGATTTTAGGATTTTCGATACATTAGATCCAAAAAATGAAGAAGATAATAATAACAAAATCTTAAAAATTGAAATCTTAAAAAGATTACCTAATAAGACCCTTTGGAAAATTAAAAGAAGGATTTCGTCCTTATTTGTATCTAAAAAAATTAGGTCTAAAATTGGAGAATTTCGCACATTTGATAGTTCATGGAAATGGCGTAGAGACTTATTAAATTTAGAAAATATTAGTAAATTGTCAATTACAAATATATTAATTATGTTTATTACCATAATCTTTATTTATAATATAGGAATTTTACAATTGTATGATGGAACTCTTTCTTTTTTGTTTATTATTTTTCTTTTATTAGCTTTAACTATAGTTAACTTAATATTTGTTTTATTTCCAATGAGATTTCCTGGAGTTATAAAAAAAATAATTAATTTAGAAGATAAGGAACATGAAGAGGAAGAAGTCCAGACAAGAAAAATTGAAGAAATAAAGGTCATTAAAGAACCTCTTAAACCATCTATCCCTATCTTACCTTCAGAGCAGAAATCAGAAGAATCGTCAAAACTTCGATCTTTAATTAAATCTACTACTCCATTAAAAAAAAATGAAAATGAAAAAACAAAAAAAGAAAAAGAAAAATCATTAGAATCTCTTAAAGATGGAAAATCTGACCTAAAGATCCCAGAAGTTCCAGTAGCTCCTCCAAAACAGATAATCAAACTCGATTCCCCCGAAGTTTCTCCCGAACTCTTAAAAAAAATAACTAAAGGAGAAACTAAAGAACTAAAATATGTGCTTGTTAAATGTGATAGATGTAATAAAATAATTGCATTTCCTGTTCCGAAGAAAAAAGTTCTTAAATCAGAATTACCTGTTGTTCCCATTTCATATATTCATGGAAAGGGAAAGGAAAGACATTGTTTAACAGCTCATGTTGATCATGATTTTGATATTAGACGACGGCGGGTTTCTGATGTTGTATTTGAAGAATTGGAGTAATTATGGATTATATATTATACCTTATAATTCCTTCTCTATAAAAAGTAAATAAATATTAATGCAATCGAAATCGGTACAATACATAAAATAAGAAGAAATAATAACCAACTCTTGGTCCAATTTATGAAACTATTTGGATATAAGATTGCGTTACATTCTGGGCATCGCTGAATACTCTTATCAATAATTTCTAATTTACAATTCCAACAAAGAGTCTTTTTAAAATCTTCTTCTTTCTTCAATGATAACAATCTTAAATTTATTGAATATTAATTAAAACCAATAAACATTAATACTTATATTATTGGAATAAAATATTTTATTTAAAAAATTTAGTTGTTGATAATGTCTGGTTATTTTGGTAAATCAATTAGACTTGAAAGAATCATGGATAGAAATACCAGAAAAACAATTATTATACCCTTAGATCACGGTTTAACTGTAGGACCAATTAAAGGATTAGAGAGTAATTTAGGAGAAATTGTGAATAAAATTGCTGAGGGGGGTGCTAATGCTGTTTTAGGTCATATCGGCATACCACTATATGCCCATAGAAAATATGGTCAAGATATTGGTCTAATACTTCATTTATCAGGGTCAACTAATTTAAGTCCTAATCCGAATTATAAGGTTTTGACCAATAATGTTCAAGATGCCATGAAAATGGGTGCTGATTGTGTTTCAATTCATATTAATTTGGGAACAGATACAGATCCAGAGATGCTTCAAACTTTGGGGACTCTCTCAAGAGAATGTAGAGAATGGGGAATGCCACTTTTAGCAATGATGTATCCTAGAGGTGAAAAAATAGTAAAAGATGGAAAAGATGAATATGATGTTGATGTTGTTAAAATTGCCGCAAGAGTTGCTGCTGAACTCGGTGTAGATATTGTAAAAACAAATTGGACCGGTGATATTGATTCTTTTAAAGAGGTTGTGAAAGGATGTATGGCTCCCGTGATTATTGCTGGGGGTGAAAAGCGAGGACTTTGGGGGATTTTAGAAATAACTAAAGCATCAATAGACGCGGGGGGTTCAGGTGTTGCTTATGGTAGGAACGTTTTTCAAGCAGATGATCCAACGGCAGTTGTAAAAGCATTAGCCCTGATCGTCCATCAAGGGTACGAGGTGGAAGAAGCGGTAAGAGAAACAAATCTTTCAGTATAAATTTAAATAGAAACGAAATGAATAGAGAATAAAAAAAATGAACATAATTGCTGAAAAGAATATACAAATAGATAATATTACTATTTACCTTACTTTAGTAAAATTATATCGAGGCTATGTTCTTTTTATATCTGATCAAGTAAATTTTGGATTAGGTTCTATTACTTTAAGCACACCACCTTTAAATGATGTTCTAAAATCAACATCTGTTTCGTATCAACTTTTTGGAATGGAACATAACTTATTATCTAAAATGATTGTTGAAAAAGCAGCGAGCTATTTAAAAGAACCAGTTATATTATTATTTTTTTTAAAGGGAAAAGAAATGGAGAACAAGCTTATTAAGCCAATTATAACATTATTGAATCAAATTTTAGAGGAATACAAAAGGAAAATAAAAAATTAATAATTTTATTTCATTACGAGGATTTCCTAAATTGAAAAAATTCATTCTTACAAATATTTTTGGTAATACGGTTCGAATAAAAATTCTTGAACTTCTTCTTGATAACATTTTGAAAAAAGAGGTTGAATGGGAGTATATCTCTAAAATTGCTAAAGAAGCTGGAATCTCTACTTCATCTTCAAAACGGGTTATTGATTCACTCGTAGAATCTAATATTGTCGATGAATTACCCATTAAAACTCATGCAAAAAATCCAAAAAGAAGTATTCGATTAAATTTAGATAATAAAATCGTTAACGAGCTAATCTTTTTTTATCGGAAAATCCGAGCCTTTAAATAAATATTCATTTTTTAAATGCAGGGAGTGGGATTCGAACCCACGAAGAGCTATCTCACCGGATATCTCATCTGAAATTAGTGAGATCAACGGAAATCATATTAATTAGATCTTGAGTCGAGCTAATGAGAAAGCTTTTTTCCCAAAAGAGTCCGGCACCGTTGACCAACTTGGTTATCCCTGCTTGAAGAATTTTTAAATAAAATAATATTTCAATAAATAAAAATCATTTTATAATCACTTTAACCAGACTTAGTCTTATAAATAATTAATAGTTTAACATAGTTTTAAAATCAAGATCAATTGAAAAAAGAAGATATCCTGTGGCGTAGACCTACAGGGGTTCAAATCCCTCCTCCTACATTCCTGAAATTATTTTATTTATAAAAAATTAGCCTCCCCCCATTAGGAACATGACAATGAACATTACAACCATCATACCAATTAGAAAATACATCTGAATTTTGGATTTTTTTTTCTTTTTTTTCTCGTAAGATATTGCAGAATCCTTACAATCTTGGCCACAATATTGCTTACCTTCTGGTATAGCCCTTCCACAGATAATACAATGTTCATGAGGACCATATTTTTTTTGTATTTTATCTTTCCAACTTGACAATAACTTAGACTCCTAATAATAATTATTAATAAATAATAAAATAAAATTAAAAAGTTTTGTTCAATTCTGATCTGACTTAATAACCGTACCAATTCCAGATGGATTTCCATCTAAAATTTTTTTTAACTGAGTTAAATCCTTTCCCGAAAAAATTCTTACATTTAAATTACTTCTCTTTAATATTTGTAGGGATACAGCATCAAATATACGATATTCACCTGCTGCTGCTTGATTATTGCTGGATGATTCAAGAATAAGATTTTGAAGTTGAATTTCTGTTAATTCATCAAACTTTGTAGCATCTGGGAATTTCTTTGGATCTTTATTAAAAATACCTTCAACATCGGTCATAATTAAAATCTCATCTGCATTTAAAAATTCTGAGACTTCTAATGCAACTGAAGTAGTAGATTGACCTGGTTGTAATCCGCCAAGCACTAAAATTTTTTTAAATAACATATTTTTTGCCAAATCTTCTATTGTTTTTAATGCCATTGGAAAAGATGCATTTCCCAAACCTTCAATTATCAATCTAGCATTTAATCTTGATATGTAAATACCCATCATATCGCATTTCGATTCATTTACACCAAATTCCCTAAGTGTTTGAATATATTTTCTAGCAATAATTCCCCCCCCGCAAACAATAGCTAAAATATCATCTCTGGGCCTAATTAACTCGCAAAATTTTTTGATTTTCGTCGAATTAATCTGATCTCCTTCAAATAAAAGGGAACCTCCAATTTTTATAACTCTTTTAAGAGACATAAATTTCACAATAACTTATTTAGATTATTAAAACCTTGTAATATTAATTAGATAATATATAAAAAAAGCTTTCTATGTCATTAAATACCTCAGAAATTTTAATTAAAGTACCTCACAGAATTTCTGGATTCTTTCAAATCGTTGATGAAATTAACGGAATCAAAATTGGGAACCCAGAGAAAATTGGTTCTCGAGGAGCAGGTTTTTGTATTACAGCATTTGGATATACAAAAATCTCAATCCAAGATATTAAAACTTCTAAGGAGAATAAAGTTCAGATTTTAATTAATGGACAAGAGCAAACTAAGAATGCAAAGACTACAAACTATATCTTCTTATACCTAAAGGAATTTTTTAAGAAAAAAGTGAAAATGAGAATCGATCATAATTTTGATCTTCCTGTTGGCTGTGGTTATGGGGCAAGCGGTTCAGGAGCTATTGGCACAGCATTAGGGATTAATTTTCTTATGGATTTAAATTTACCCTATGATGAACTTGGAAAAATTGCCCATATTGCAGAAGTAGAGAATAAAACAGGATTAGGTACTATAGCAGGTCTATGGCATGGAGGACTTAGTATAATTTTAAAGCCTGGATATCCATTTATTGTAGATAAAATACCCTATCCCAAAAACTTAAAGATAATTTCTGGTACATTTGGTGAAATACAGACAAAATCAATTTTATCAGATCCCTTATTAAGCTTAAAAATAAAAGATGCCGGAAAAAAAGCCATGATAAGGATATTAAAATCTCCCGATATTTTTATTTTTTTGGACGAATCTATTAATTTTGTAAAACAAACAAATCTCTTAAACCGTCTAAACCTTTCAGAATGTCAGGATTTAATGAATTCTCTCAATAAGCTGACAAATGTGAAAGCAAGTATGAATCAATTAGGAAAGTCAATATTTGCAATATGTTTCCCTGAAAGGGTTAATGATGTTATTGAAGTATATGAATCCTACAAACCACAAGTTAAAATTTTTAATTTAGAAATATGTCCTAATGGACCGGTAATTTTAAATCAGTAATTACTATAATTTGACTTAAAAATTATATTTTTTAAAAATCAATTATATATCTTAATAATCCTACAACTCCACCAAAAGTGTGTAAAACCATTTCACCATCTTCTGTGTTTGTAGATATAATTTCAATATTTGTTCCCGAAGCCTCGGCCAATTCGCCTAATTCTTCTATTAATGATTCTTCTTTAGTAATATTAAACAAACTAGATTGGCATTTTGGACATGATGTATTTTGAATTTCTTCCCTTACTTTTGCTAACTCGTCTAATTTCACAGTTCTTGTTTCTGAATATTTACATGCCTTGCATTCAATCTTTACAGCAATAAGATCTAAATCCTCTGAAAATATTAAATATTCTAACGCTCCATAATTTAAAGCTTTTCTAATTTCCTCTTCACCATAAACTGCCTTACCTGTTTCTCTTGCTAATTCCCCTAAAAATTTTTGAACAATTTCTTTTTCGCGTATATATTTTACATTTTTAATATCATCTTTTATTTTTAAAACTAAAGGTCTTATTCCTTCCTTACCACCATAGCCGAGATCGACGGTATTTATGATTTTTTCTCTTAGTCGATAATCTAAACTCCCATCCTTTACAAATTCATTTTTTGTAAAACCTGGACCACCTATAAAGATCCCTTTTAATTCATCTACATTTAAAAAAACTTCGTTGCAATAACTAGCAACACGTCTAATAAATCTTATTTTTCCTTCTTCTATAAGCCGAGAGAATCTTACCGATGATTGACCTCCAGCTCTATGTTTACTATGCGTTCCAGAGGTAAAATCCTTTAGTATCTTCATATAACTTCCTTTCAAATATCCAACGGCTGCCTCCCCTCTATCAATAACAATCAAACCATATACATCATGTTCCTCTAACATATATTCTAATGGTTCTAAAAAAAATTCACTAGCACAATGATACTTGAAGATTGTAACTTTTTCAGGAGGTTCTAATATATAAATTTCATTTTTTTCTGTACCTGGAGCATTTCCTTGTGGTATTGCTCCAGAAAATATAATTAATCCATTTTCAGGAACTTCTTTAAAATTTTTTAACTGCCCTTGCAAACTTGCAATGCTATCTAAAACATTCTTTCGAGTTAATTTTGATTTGATATTTTGACTTTCAGCAACCTCATTTTTAAGATAATTAGTAACATCAGAAAGTTTTTTATCATGAGGAATATACAAACTTATTAATTCGGTATGAAATCCTTTCTTTTTACGCAAAAAATCTAATAATTTTTTTGTCTTAAATTTTTTTAAGTCTTGACTCTTTTTTGATCTTTCTGACATTTAATTCTCTTACCTAAAAAAATCTGTAATAAAATTAATATTTTTTTATATTTTTTTATATTTAAGATGAACCAACCGAATGAAAATATTGACCTCATCCCAGACTCACATCCGCGTGCAAAATCTCTTAGAGAAAGACACAAATTAATAATAGGAATGAAAAACTTAGTAGTTGCAGAAGCGGGATTAATTGCTCATGGTAGAGGTGAAGCTTTTGATTACATTCTTGGAGAAAAAACAAATCCACCGGCGATAAAAGCAATGAATGCTGCTGTAGCTATGTTAATGCTTGCTAAACATCCAATAATAAGTGTAAATGGAAATACAGCTGCCTTGGTTTCTAAAGAATTAGTTAAATTATCCAAAATACTCAATTCTAAATTAGAAATAAATTTATTTTATAGAAAAGAAGGACGAGTTGAAGCAATTAAAAATATGTTAGTAAAGGCAGGTGCAGAAGAAATTTTAGGAATAAACGAAATAGAAATGGTTGAGATTGAAGAATTGACCAGTAATCGTAGAAGAGTTGCCCCTAATGGAATAAAAATAGCAGATGTGGTATTTGTTCCCTTGGAAGATGGTGATAGAACAGAAGCATTGAAGAAATTAGGAAAAAAAGTGATTGCAGTTGATCTTAATCCATTAAGTCGAACATCCATTAATGCTGATATTACCATTGTAGATAACATAATCCGAGTAGTACCTAAAATGATTGAGATCGCCAAGAAATTAAAGGAATATACCAAAAAAAGATTAAATGAAATAATATTGAAATTTAATAATAAAAAAAATATTTGCACTATGTTAAATTTAATAAAAGAATATATAGAAACACAAAAAGAAGTCTCTTTTAGATAATAGAATTATTGCCTAATATTATGTAAATAAAAAAAAAATAATTATTTAAATTAAAAAAAAATTTTATATCTAGTAAATCTTTAAATATATTAAGAATATGGTTATTGATAATAAATTTTATTTACACACATTATATCACGATAAAGAAGATAACTTCTTTAAAGTAGTTCCATGTCAAATAAATGATATACATGAAGTAGAAAAAATAAATAAGGAGACATTACCTGAAAACTATCCTTATTTCTTCTATAAAAGTATATTAGACTCATTTTCTGATTCCTTTTTAGTAGCTAAGTTAAAAGGAGAAACAAATAAAATTATTGGATATATTATGTGGCGTATCGAAAAGGGAATTTCTAATTTTGGGCTTAAGGTTGTAAGTAAAGGGCATTTAGTTTCTATAGCAGTTAACAAAAAATTTCAAAGAAGAGGAGTCGGAACGATATTATTAGCAAAAAGTTTACTTCAAGTAAAAAAATTTAATGTTCAAGAATTTGTTCTTGAAGTGAGATTATCTAACTTTAAAGCCATAAATCTTTATCAGAGTAAATTGCATTTTGAAAAACAAAAAATATTAAAAAATTATTACAAAGATGGGGAAAATGCATATTTTATGGCTCTTCAAGCAGATTTAATTGAGGAATAAATTAATAGCTAGTTATTAGCTTTTTCTAATCCATGAATCAAATATGATACAACTTCATTAATACTAACATCTACACCTAATTGCTTTCCATAAGATACTATTTTTTCATTAATAAAAGAGATTTCAGTTTTATTCTTACCACTTAAAATATCCTGAAGCATAGAATTTTTATTCATTGATGTTTTTTTAGCAACCTCTAACATAATTTTAACATAATTTTTTGCCTTAAGCTCAATCCCCTTTTTCTTAGCGACTTTCACTGCTTCTATAACGGCTCGTTTCATAATATCCCTTAACCCTTTAATTTTAAGCAATTCTCCATTTCTTAAACCAGTTAAAGCTCCAAATGAATTAATTCCAACATTGATAAAAATCTTTTCCCAACAGACACTTTCTATATTATCAACAATTTCTGTTTCTAAATTAGCTAAATTTAGAATTGTTTTCAAGGTTTCAAGATTTTTCTTGTCTTCTTTATTTATTTTAACCGTTTCTTTTTCTGAATTCTCTGTTTTTATGAAGCCAATTTTGGTAATACCTTCCCCCGTACGAATTATATAACCATCTCTTTCCATTAATGCACCATTACTTGTGACTGCCCTCAAAATTTTAAAATGTGAGATTTTTTTTTTAACTATTTCGACGTTTCCTATCCCATTTTGAAGTATTATAAAATATTTGGAATTTTTTATAAGCTCACAATATTCATCTATTGCAGATTCAAGATCATAAGTTTTAGTTGTTAAAAAGAGATACTGAAATGGAAATTTATCATTAATATTTGGACGATTTGGATATTTTGGTTCAGTAAAAACATTTAGGTTTAATAGGTTCTCTTTTTTACCGTTTTGTTCAAGTATTAAACCATTATCTCTAATTGCTTTTTTATGTCTTTCTCGAGTGTATAAAGTTACATTTATTGTGATATTATTATATTTTACCTTGGAAATATTCCCTCCAAAAAGACATCCAATTGCTCCAGCTCCAATAATTCCAATATTAATAACATCTATCATAAAAAACAGTCTTACCAACTTTAATAATTTATTTTTTAAAAAATTTGTTTAAGTCTGTTTGATTTTTAGGAATAGCTCCAGATTTTTTTTTAATTTTAGTCAGTTTAATACTCCTAGGAGGATTTCTGGGATTAATTTTCAGCTCTTTCATAAGAACTAATGAGTTTTTAGCTGCATATCCTGAAAAATGGTTATTAAAATAAATACCAATTTTTTTAACTTTTCCATCTAATTTCTTAATTTCTTTAGCCCATTTTTCAATCTCTGCATTCGAAAAATTATAATTAAACCATGGTTTGGCCCCATATCCATGAAATCTAATATAAGACAAATTTGGATTCGTTATGTCCATTCTAGGAGGTAAAAGTGGTTCTATCACTCCACAATATGTTATTTGATTTTCTTTTAAAAATGAAAAAATTTCATCATCCATCCAAGATATATGTCTAAATTCGATTACTCGTTCATATTTTTCTGAACGATCCCAATACTCAATAAAATCTTTTAAATCTTTAAAATTATCATTTTTATTAAATGAAGGAGGCAATTGTAATAAAAGCGCCAAAAGTTTATTTGATTCAATTAAAGGTTCCATTACGTCTAAAAATTTTTTTAATATAGATGAACATTTATCTAAATTTAACTTAAATTGATGAGTGATGTCTTGGGGTATTTTTGCAGAAAAAATAAAATCTTTGGGTGTATTTTCAACCCATTTCTTGATTGTTTTTTGAAGGGGGATTTGATAAAATGTAGTATTAATTTCAGTTGTAAAATAAATTTCAGAATAATATAATAAATACTCATTTGGTTCTATTACACGAGGATAAAAAACCCCTTTCCATTCTGGGTAACCCCATCCTGAAGTTCCAACATATATTTTGTCCATAATCATTAAAACCTAAAAACTATTTATTTTATTTTTAATAATATTAAAAACATAAAATTTATAATTTCAATGATCTTTTAATACTATGTTGGTATTAAATTTGTAAGTTATTGGGAGCAAATTATTTCATCCTCGCCCCAAAACAGGATGCAATATCCTAATAACTAGCACAAACATTATGGAAGAAAATCAAAAATTTTGGGGCATTTGATTTTTCGGGAAATGATGTTTAAGCTAGGCACAAGAAATTTAAAATTTTTATAATTACATAATAATTAACTTGGAAACACAATCCAGAATTTCAATAATTTCAAATTTCATTACATTTAAGCTTTCCATGTATCTCTTGATCTTGTGCTCATAGGAATATATTTTTCCAAACAGGTAAACGTCTTAGGTATTTAAATATCTAAAAAATTAAAACAAACAAACTAATTCTAAATATAAGCACTCTAAATCTTCCTCTGAGTAGTATCCAATACGCCTACACTATTTGGTGGATATCTCGGCTTGGAAACCGATGAAGAGCGTGACAAGCTGCGATAAGCTCAGGGTAGTCGCAGGTAGACTCTGATCCTGAGATTCTCGAATGGGACATCCTTTCATGGCCTAATAATCCATGAAAACTCCGTTAGGGGTGGGGAACCCACCGAAGTAAAACATTTTAGTAGGTGGAGGAAAAGAAAACAATAGTGATTCCGTAAGTAACGGCGAGCGAAAGCGGAAATGATCAAACCGAATCCCCAAGGGAAACGTTGGGGAGATGTGGAGTACGGGTCCAGCACGACCTCGGTAATGAAGGTGAATACTTCTGGAATGAAGAGCTATAGAGCGTGATAGCCGCGTAACTGTAAATTACAAGGTTGATACTGGATACCCAGAGTAGTGCGGGATGGTTTTCTCGTATGAATATGCCAGACACAAACTGGCAAATCTAAATATTCTCCAAGACCGATAGCGAATTAGTAGCGTGAGCAAACGATGAAAAGTAACCCGGAAGGGTAGTGAAAAGTGCTTGAAACCAAATAGTTTGTTAAGGATGCGGCTCGAAAGGATAGATTCTAGTCGAAGATAAGCTGGTAACAGTACATTCGAGACTAGAGGACCAGAGTTGCATCATCCGTCTGGAAACATGGGCCAGGGAGTTTATAGTAGAAGCGAGCTTAAGGAGATAACCTCTGTAGGCATAGGGAAACCGATATTTTTGCAAATGTATTATCACATTAGATTAATATAAAAATCTTCGGATATTTTGTATTATCTTCTAAGGGATGCATCCAGAAAAATGGTCTGAAAGGGCCTAAAGTTTCTGCTGTAAAACCCGAAGCCAGTCGATCTATTCTTGGCCAAGATGAAGTCACTCGAAAGGGTGATGGAGGTCTGCAGGATAACTGACGTGCAATTCGTATTCATGAGCTGAGAATAGGAGCAAAAGGCTAATCTAGACTGGGTTTAGCTGGTTCTCCCCGAAGCTGGTCTCAGCCAGGTCTCAGTCGAGGTAGCCGGTGAGGTAGAGCACTAATTGGAAAGTAAGGGGAAGAGATTCCCCCCTTTTCTCTTAAACTCCGAATTTGCCGGCACTGTAGACACTGGGAAACGGGTTGGTGGCCGTAAGGGTCATCGCCGAGAAGGGAACAACCTAGACCTGGGTTAAGGCCCCAAAATGCAGGTTAAGTGTTAAACTAAAGGGCGTTATTTTTCGAAGACAGCAAAAAGATGGATATAGAAGCAGTCAATCTTTAACGAGTGCGTAACAGCTCATTTGCCGAGAAAAATAGCCCCGAAAATGGACGGGGCTTAAATCTGCTGCCGAGACCCAGGGGCACGAATAGAAGAATTCGTGATCCGGTAGGGGAGCGTCCGGTTCGGGCGGAAGCTGGGGGGTGACTTCCAGTGGACCGTTCCGGAGTGCAGATCCTGGCGATAGTAATAGCATAGATGGGTTAGAATCCCATCCGCCGAAAGGGCAAGGGTTTCTTCGCAATGCGTCGTCAGCGAAGAGTTAGTCGGTCCTAAGTGCATTCTTAAATGTTCTGCGCGAAAGAGAAACAGGTTTATATTCCTGTACCACGGCGCTACATTTTGCGGTAACGCACGGAATTTTGTTGACAGTTTTAGGTAGGTGGAGTAGAGTTGTCGTACATCTCTCTATTTAAATGTATAATGGTGGCGAGTAGAGTAAATTTGAGACCCACCAGAAAGCATGAATAGCCTTCCAAATGTGGAGGGTTCTGCTGATCCTGGGATTCAATGAAAAGGCAAAATTCAAGGAACGCCGTGTCCGTACCCAGAACCGACACAAGTGTATCAAATTTTGGAGCACTGTCGATAGGTGCCCCAAGGTGAGTAGCCTAAGGCGTGTTCGAGTAAAGGAGGCTAGGGAAATCGGCAAATTAGAGCCGTAACTTTGGGATAAGGCTTGCTTGAAAATTTCTGCATGCATTAGTGTGTAGGGATCTTTAAGTCGCAGTGACTAGGGGGGGACGACTGTTTAATAAAAACATAGGTTTCTGATATCGCGAAAGCGTGTTTACAGAAACTGAAACCTGGCCAGTGGCAGTAGATCAATCCGCGGTCCAACGCGAGTAAGTCCTGCTAAACGCCGGGAGTAACTATAACTCTCTTAAGGTAGCCAAACGCCTTGTCTAGTAAGTTTAGACGTGCATGAAGGGTCCAACGTTCTCCCCACTGTCCCAGCCTTCTGACGAATGAAATCACACTCTGGAGAACAGTCCAGAGATACCTGTCGGGACGAGAAGACCCCGTGGAGCTTTACTGCAACCTGTTGTTGTGTTTTGGAATAAGATACAGAGTGTAGTCGGGAGCGTCGAACCATCAATTTCGGTTGGTGGGAATGCAACAATGGAACACCGACTTTTTTATTTTAAAACACTAACGGCGCTTTAGGCGTTGAACAACCGCAGGCGGGCAGTTTGGCTGGGGCGGCTCACTCTAGAAAAGATATCTAGAGTATCCAAAGGTCAGCTCAAACGGGACAGAAATCCGTTGTAGAGTATAAGAGCAAAAGCTGGCCTGACAGGATTCTGCAAAGCGAGGAATCCTGAGGCTAACGCCTGGTCTAGCGATCCTCAGTATAGGTTTTTGTGGCTAGCTGAGGTGATAGAAAAGTTACCCCGGGGGTAACAGAGTTGTCGCGAGTAAGAGTCCCTATCGACCTCGCGGCTTGCTTCCTCGATGTCGGCTCTTCCTATCCTGGAGGCGCACATAACCTCCAAGGGTGGGGCTGTTCGCCCATTAAAAGGGAACGTGAGCTGGGTTTAGACCGTCGTGAGACAGGTCGGATTCTATCTGACAGGTATGTTGGGAGATTGATGGTAAGGTCTCACCAGTACGAGAGGAACATGAGGCCGGCGCCTCTAGTTTACCGGTTGTCTGACAAGGCATCGCCGGGCAGCCACGCGCCAAGAGATAAGCGCTGAAAGCATCTAAGCGCGAAGCCCAACCAGAAAATAATCTCCCATTCCCTCTTCGCAGATATCATATCGATGATGAGCGGGGTGCGGTGACGTGCACCGCGGAAGGGGGACGAGAGCTCCTGTAAAAGACAGGGTTGGTGAGACTGGGGGTGTAAGAGGGAAGCTTACGGGCGACCCTTTCAGCCCGCCGTTCTCAAACGCTCGAGTGTGTGGATATGAAAAGTGGATTATAGATTTAGGCTTAGAATATTTAGGATTGGAAATGGTTTAAAGACGTTTCTGTTGGGAGAATATATTCCTAAATTTTTTTTTTATTTCTATTTTTTTAATTCAATTATTATCAATTTTCCGAGAAATTTAATTAAAATCCTAAAATAAATTTTCTAAATAATAAATTTCAGGAAAACGTCAAAAATTTTTAAGTAATATCATAAATACAAACCGACAAAATACTTTTACACTAATCTTTTGGGGACTTTTTAATAATATAATAATAAAAATAAGAAATAAATGAGGATTTTATTTTATGACGGATATTCACAATAAAAGTTTTTTTGGTCAAAAAGTTGGAATGATATTATCTAGTAGATCAAAAACAGATCCATTTATATTTCTTAAGTTTCTGAAGAAAAAGGCTAATAATGAATGGGAAAAACCATCAAGGGGAGAAGGAAAGACAATAAAAATCTCAATCGAAGAAATGATTACAATTCTAAGCGTACTTTATAGGAAACTTCCTAAATGGAGTGGTTTTCATTCATTTAAAGAAGAGAAAACTTCAATAAACCTGAATTGGGATGAAAAGAATGAATTATTATGGATTAGAGTTGATGAATATGCAAAAAGTTTAAAATTTCCACAAACCGAATTTTTAAAGTTATTAATTGAACATTTAATAAAAGAAAAAATTTCATTTGCAACTTCTGGAAATACAACTTTTAACAAAAAAGAATCATCAGCTAAGAATTCTGAAAATTATCTTGAATCTTTTGAAAGCGAATCTTTTTTTGAAAATATTAATAATTTTAGTAATATCAAAGACAAGAAGGATATTATCGAACGATACACAAATAATGTTCAAAATAATAAAATAAAAAATAATTCTAAACAAATAATAAAAGCAAGAATTAAAAAATTGACAGATAAAGCAGTCCTTCTTATATTTGGGAATGGTTCTGAAGTTTGGTTTCCTAAAAGTACAATTCACTGTGAGTTCGATCCCAAACAAAATTCATATCAACAGGAGTTCCTTCTAGATAGTTGGATTCTTGAAAAAAATCATATTTTATAATACGTAAATCAAAATCTTTTTTTTTAAAATTAGCAATACTTTATTTATGAAGAAATTAGTTTGTCTCAAACCTTCTCAAAGTAAAAGATTAATTGCGATATTAATAGCACGCCTTCCAATGATTCAAGAAAAAATGCAAAAGGGAAATATTTTTATAACAAGAGGAACAACTCAAGGATACATTCTAGAGGAGTTAATAAAAATTTCAAAAAGTGAATATTCATTTAAAAAACCTAACTTTGTTGCAGGACAAATAATTCCAGCTCAAGATCATAATGGCATTGGATCACTTACTGTAAATACGATATCATGGCCAGAAATTTATTTTAAAGATGGGGAAATCAAAGAAGTTATAGATCGTGTAAAATGTGTTCAACGATTCAAAAAAGGAGATATTATCATCAAAGGTGGTAATGCATTAGATTATAATGGACAAGTTGGTGTGTTTTTAGGAAGTAAAACTGGAGGAACAATTGGAAGCCTATTAGGATCAATAAAAGCACTCGGACTCAAACTTTTAATTCCAATAACACTTGAAAAATTAATAGATGGTGATGTTGTTGAATTATCTGAAATTATGGGTATATGCGAGATTGATGATCCAGGAAAAAACAGTCTAAAAATTGGTATGATGCCAATATCTGGCACAATAATGAATGAAGTCACTATTTTAGAGTCAATTTTTGATATTAATGTTTATCATATAGGGAGTGGCGGAGTAGGAGGAATGGAAGGCGCAATCACTTTATTAATTGAAGGAAGTGAAAGTATAATAGAAGAAATTTCAAATCTTTTAGAAAAATTAGAGAATGAGCCAGATTTTAAACCAAATCGACCTTAAATAAAGGAAATATTTATTTCTTATTTTTTTAAAGTATGTTTCAACAACCATCTATTAAAAAAAAAAGGAGTTTATAATTGTAACTGTAGATTTGATAATAATTTTGACAATATCGGATAATTCAAATTGGGTTGAGGCTGTTTTTTTTAATCAAAAAGTAAACGTTAGAAGTATTATTAGAAATGAAGAAATAAAGTATATGAAATTTTTTATGTCTAAAACTAATATATGTTGCGAAAATATAATTCATTATAAAAATTACATCTTTTTTTTTGTTAAGCCTTCTCTTTTTCAGAAAGCAAATAAATATTTAGCACAATTAAGATATGCCCTGATCGGAAAAAAGATTCTTATTATTAAACAAAAGAGACGAATTATTGATTTAATTTATACTTTCTTTCCAAATGTAAATATTCGAAAACTAGAATTATTAATAAAAAACAATACTGGAGATTTAGAATTGCTCATATTTATCCCCCACTTTAAAGAGAGAGGTATTGCTGTCGGCAAAGCAGGAAATTATATAAAAATTGTTAATGAGATATTTGAAGAATTTATATACCCGGTTAAAATCTCTTGTTTATATTTAAGGGACTAGAAATTTTTTTACAAAGCGCTTACCAAGGAACATTTTTTAAACCAATTAAATAAGCTATTGTATTGGCTAATATAGCTACAGATGGAGTTAAGATAAATAAAAAACTTATTATTAAAATATCTAACGGCAAAAAAATTTCTGGCAAAATAAACGAAGGAATAGATGCCATAATCATAGCAAACATCGCGAAGTCAAGTTGGTCTATAATCCACAATGGATTTCCTCTACTGACATTTAATCGTCTTTTAATAAAAGAACCGATTAAATCTCCAAAAGCTGCACCGTAAGCACACAAAAAAATTCTTATAATTATTGTTAAATAACCAAAAATTAAATTATCATCAGGTCTGCCACCAATAAAATAATATCTAAAATAAATCATACTATTATAATATTTATATACACCATTCATAATTCCTTCAGAAGGAATTGGCTCAATAACGCCCCATAAAAAAATAAAAAGAAGAGAAATTGCTGCAGAAATTGGAATTCCTATTAATAATGGACCTCTAATTAATCCCTTCCAAGTTTTTCCAGGTCCAAAAATTCGTCTTCCATCAATAAAATTTTTTCCTCCATCAACTGGCTTTCCTCCGCCTATTAAAACCATACCTGCATTTGCTAAATAAGCGGGAACTATAAATAATAATGAAAAAATTAATAATGCAACCCAATCAGTCCATGAAAAAATTAATGAAATTATTAAAAAATCGATAAAAATTAAAAAAATGCACACTAAGGCAAGTATAAATGCGATTTTCTTGTTTATATTTTCCTTCTCATTTAGTTCATTTCTTATATTTCGCATAAAATTACTTCTATGAGATGATTGATTAACTTTAATTTAATATTAATAAATGTTTTAATTAACATAAATTAATAAATTGTCTATATTAAAAAATATCAAATAATTTTCGATTTAATATTTTTTTTATTAATTACACAATCGTTGTTTAATAATATCTCTTTATAACTAATTGCCGACAAAAATATAATTATTGTTTATTGATAATTCTTACTTATAAAATATTTCCTTTGGAGTAAAAAACAAAAATAAAAATTTATTAAGATTTTTCGATTTTGGAAAATAATAATTAATTAATAAAAAATATTAAAAACCTAATAAAAGATATTAATGAGTTCTTAATTTTCTTTTGATTAATAGGAAGATTTAAATATTCTCTCCAGATGAAATTTTTTATTGAGGTTAATTTCAACTGGAAAACAATCTTAGAATTTATATTAGCTAGGGAAAAAGTTTTGAAAGAAAATAATGAATTGAATTATAAATTTGATATTTCACAATTTTATACAGATTTTTTGAAAAGTCCTAAAATATTTAAAAATAGGGATGCGTTAAATCCAACTTACATTCCAAATAACCTACCTCATCGTGATATACAGATAAAAAAAATTGCTGAAATTACAGCTTGCCTGTTAAAAGATGGAGTTCCTTTTAATCTTTTAAGTTATGGAAAGACAGGAACAGGAAAAACTTCAGTCATAAGGTTTGTTAGCAGGAAACTTGATGAAAAATGTAACGAAATTCAAAGAAATAGACCTTGGTGGATTTATAACAATTGTCAGCAAGTTAATACTCCGTATAGAATTTTAGCAAATATTTTTAATACTCTTTCCATAGAGGAAAAAATCCCGCCAACAGGTTTGCCAAAAGATATAATTTTTCAAAAGCTTTTAAATTTGTTAGATGATGTTGTTGGCAACTCTGTATGTTTTATAGTTTTGGATGAGATCGATATTTTGATTAAAAAAAAAGGTGGAAATGAAATATTATATGATTTAACTAGATTAAATGAGAAATATCAATTAAAAAAATGTAGGGTTTGTTTAATTGGAATATCAAATATCTTAAAATTTAAAAGTTTTCTTGATCCTCGAGTTTTGAGTAGTTTTGGTGGAGAAGAATTAGTTTTTCCCGCTTATAATGCTGAGGAATTGACAGATATTTTACAAGAAAGAGCTGAAATTGCTTTTTTTAAAAACGTGATATTGGAAGAGACAATTCCATTATGTGCAGCGCTTGCGGCAAAAGAACATGGAGATGCTAGAAAAGCTCTACAATTACTTAGAAAAGCAGGTGAATTAGCAGAAAGAAGTCATAATAAAAAGGTGTCATCAAAATTTGTTTATAAAGCTCAAAAATCTTTAGAACAAGATAATACGGAACAATTCATAGAGAGCTTACCAAAGCAAATTCAATTAGTTTTATGTTCTATTTTTCTAATTACAAAACATCTTCCTAACTTAAAAATAATTACTGGTGATATTTATGATGTTTATCTTGAAATTTATGATAAAATTCCTGGTGTTAAGAAATTAACACGAAGGAGAGTAAGTGATTTAATAAATGAGCTGGCATTAGCAGGTATCATAAAAGCTGAAGTAGTATCGATGGGTTACTATGGTCGTTCAAAAATCGTAAAATTAGATATGCCATTAGATCAATTATTTAAAATTTTAGAAAAAATTGAAAATATAAAACACATCCTTAATTATAAACCCATTATTGCACAAAAAGGAAAAGCAAAATTAAATAAAAATACTTTTAAAAAATTATTTTAAATAAATTCCCAATTATCAAGTTCTTCAATAATATTCGTTAATATCTTTTCAGTTTTTGATTCATTTTCTGATTTTAAAATTATAAATAATTTTACTAAATGTTTACATAACTTTTTTTGTCTACTCTTGCGAGTTAAATAATCATGGCAATCATGAATGATTTTTTTTTTATTTAATTCAACTTCAAATTTATAACGCTTTTCTTTAGTACCACTAACCTCTCCTCTTATTATTCCTTGATCAATATTAAGTTCGTGAAATGTAAAAGAATTTTTAGAAACTGATACTGACCTATTTAGAGTACTTTCATCTGATAATTCTTTTAAAAGCATATTAAAAGAACCTTTTCTTTCTTTAGAAAGATCATTCAGACTAATTGCTTTTAAACTAATATCTTCTAGCGCATTTTTCACTTTTTCATTCTCTTTTTTTTGCAAAGTAATGAAATCTTCTCGTAATTCTTTAGAAAGTAAAATTTTACCACTTTTTTCAACTAAAAAACCTTTTTTTATTAATTCATTGACTAATTGAACTGATTTATTTGGTTTTAAAAGAAATAATTCAAAAGAAATATAATAAATTAGCTCTTCCCTCCCAATTGAAGGAAGATCTAAGCTCCTCCAAATATATATTATCAATTCCTTATGATTTGAAGGTGTTTTATTAATCATTTTTTTTACAAAAATTAGTTATTATTTAATAGATTAACTATTTAAATTGATTTCTGTTATTTTCCTTTTATCTAGTTCAACAATACCAATCCTACCTGGAGTTGGATTGATTCCGAAAGATTCCATATATTTAGTTTTATTTTGAAAGCATCCACTATTTACTAATAAAATATTACGATAATTCCCAAAACCACTTATATGAATATGACCGGTATGAAAAATATCAGGAATAGTATCAATTACTAACCAGTCTTTTCTCATTGGAGCAATTAGATTTTTTCCTCCGTATGAGGGCGCTAAATGTCTAAATCTCAATATTTCTTTCATTGATTTTGTGGGTTGTTCGTGAGATAAACCTGGAATTGACATATTAAGATCAATTAAACTGTCACCATGAAATGATAATGTTTTTACGCCTTCAGTTTGAATTAAAACTGGATCTCCCACACAAATAACACCCAAATCAAACAAACCATCAATATATTTTTTTGGAACAGCGGGTTGAGGCAATGCCTTATGCACGGGCTCATGAGATCCAGGTGAATAAAATATCTTTATATAAGATGGGATCTCTCTTAATAACTCTGCTGCTTTCTCATATTGTTTATAAATATCTGAAATTTCTAAATTTTCTTTTTGATTGGGATATATCCCAATTCCATCAATTAAATCTCCTGCTATCATAATATATTTAATTTTACCTGCAAAATCTCTTGTTTTTTGGTTTCCAAACTTTCCATTCAAAAATTTAATGAATCTTTTCCATAATTTTGGAATAAATTTTTTACTTCCAATATGCAAATCGGAAATTAATGCAATAGATAAAGGAGTATCAGAATATGCTGGGTTAAAAGAAACTGGTATATCTATTTCTGTAAGATTTCGAACAAAAATTATTCCAGGTCTATTATTTTCCCCAGGTCTATAAAAACCTTCGACGTAAATCATTATATCATTTACTAAATAATTCGTTTTTTGGAACAACTCATAATTAATTGAGTCATTTTTTACTAAAAGATTTATTCGTCCAGTTAAATCCTCAATTTGTATCATTTTATTGTCAGATGATGTTGTTTTAATGCTTATGATTAATCCTATTACTTTTACCTCGCCTACTTGATTTAACCTTAATATATTTGCAATATTATTTGCCGCTGAAATATTTTCTCGTTTTCTCATTAATTTTTTAAATGAATAAAATCTGTCTTTAAAAAGTTCCATAAAATCTTCGTATGATCCCGAAGTATGCATCTTTCCGGTTGGATCTTTTAATATCTCATAGTTTGCATTATATTCTTTAGCTAACGGACAATATCTTTTTATACTAGAAGAAATTTGATTTATTTTTATTTTATCAATTTCAACCTTACTATCTTGGCTATTATCAATTTTGGAAGAATTTTGAATTTTCGTCTCGTAAGCTGATTCAACATCATAATTTTCAGAAAATAAATCGTCTTGATAAATTTCGGGAGGTGAAATTTTCTCGTTAATTTCATTATCTTCTTGCTCACGAATGGTTTCAGATTCAGCTTTAATGTCGTCACTTTCTTGTTTTTTAATTAAACCTTCTGAAATGTCTGAAATTTTCTCAATTTCAACAACTACATTTTTAGTTTTTATGATATTTTTAAATTTTTGATATTGATTAAGATAATTCGTAAAAATGTTTGGTCTTTTATTATTTGGAATCTTTAGTATCTCATCTACTGTAATATGATTGTTAAAAGAAGGTAAGAAACTTGTTTCTTTTATTAATATATCAATATTTATATTTGGATCATCTGACTCCAAAATTAAAGTAAATAGTTCTGGTGATATGTTAATACCAGATTTTAATAATTTCTTAATTAAAAACTTTCTGATCTCTATTTGATTATAACGTGAGTGATTTCTTTCCATGCCCTATTAGCAAATTCCATAAATTTTTTAAATATTAACTTATAAAATCCAACAATTTTAATTCTATTTGAATATTTTTTATATTTTTTTAATAACCTCTTAAGATATAAACAAAAGAAAATAATAAATGAAAACTCCATTTTACTTTATTAATTTTTACAATTAATCAAAGTAATATAATAAATTTTTTATATTTTTATAAAAAATAATAGCACTGTATATCGCTTTAACAGATATTGAATATCTCCTTAATAATAGGAATAAAATATAATATGGTACTATATAGTTTTACATTACAGATTTTACAACTATAAAAAAGAATATTTGGTTTAGTATGGTAGTATTAAGTAAACGGCAAGAAGAATATTTTAATGAGCTAGAACAACGAATAAATCAAATTTATGATATTGCAAAAGAAGCGAAAAGTAGGGGGTTAGATCCATCAACAGATGTAGAGTCTCCTATTGCTAAGGATCTTGCTGGGAGAGTAGAAACTTTAATTGGACCAAAAGGAATTGCTAAACGCATTAGAGAGTTAAAAGCGAATGGATTAAATGAAGATGAAATTGTATTTGAAATTGCAACAGAAATATTAGATAAAAAATTAGGTAACATTGAATCAAAGGATGAAAGAGTTGATAGAGCAATTAGAGCAGCATTAGCGATTAAAACACAAGGTGTTGTTTCAGCTCCATTGGAAGGAATTTCAAGAATTCTTATCCGAAAAGACAATTTAGGTAACTCTTATTTATCTTTGTACTTTGCTGGACCTATACGAGCCGCTGGTGGAACAACGACTGCATTATGCATATTACTTGCTGATATGGTAAGAAAAAAAATAAATTTAGCTAAATATAAGGCTACTGAGGGAGAAATTGGGCGAATGGTGGAAGAAATAAAACTTTATAATCGTATTTTAAATTTGCAATATCCTGCATCTAATGAGGAAATTAGATTTGCAGTTAAAAATTTACCTGTAGAAATTAATGGAGACCCAACAGAAAAAGAAGAGGTATCAGCTTTTCGGGATCTCCCTCGAATAGATACTAATAGAATTAGGGGTGGTGCATGTTTAGTTTTAAATGACGGAATCCTTTTAAAAAAAAGCAAACTTCAAAAGATTACCAAGGAAATGAATTTAAGTGGATGGGAATGGCTGGATGAGTTAATAAAAGTATCTGAATCAGGTGAATCGAAATTAAATAAAGAGAATATAATATCTAAGCATCAAAAAATTGTGAAAAATGAAAAATTCATTGCTGATATTATCGCTGGAAGACCAGTCTTTAGTTATCCTTCAGAAACTGGAGGTCATCGAATTCGCTACGGTAGGTCACGCAATAGTGGATTGGCTGCATGCGGGATGCATCCAGTAACAATGACTCTTTTAGATAATTTTGTAGCCATTGGCACTCAAGTTAAAATAGAAAGACCCGGAAAAAGTGCCTCTATTGTTCCAGTTTCTAGTATTGAAACACCAATTGTTCTGTTAAAAAATGGAAACGTAGTAAAGATAAAAACCAAATCTATGGCTAATAAATTATACAAAGATATTGAAAAAATTCTCTTTTTGGGAGATATTCTTATTAGTTTTGGAGAATTTGTTGAAAATAATCATATTTTAGTCCCATCTGGATATTGTGAAGAATGGTGGGCTCTAGATTTAAAGAATTCATTGGAAAAGAATAAAGAAAAAATTAAAAAATTTCCCATTGAGGAAGAGAGATTAAAATCTTATCATACGGACTTCTTTAAAAAGATACCTTCTGCGGAAGAAGCAATTGCTATTAGTAAAATTCTAAATATTCCACTTCATCCGGTTTATACTGATTTTTGGAATAACTTAACATTAAAAGAAATCATCTCATTAAGAAAGTTCTTTATAGATAATTATAAAAATGGGATTTTAACTTTGGATATAATTCCAGAAATTAAATCTATCCTAGAGAAAGCTTTTATCCCGCATAGAATTATTGACAATAAAATTGTATTTAGCAAGGCAAAAAATAAAATCTATGAGGAAATTTTCGGTTTAAAATCTAAAAAAGATATTGATCTCTCTAAAATATCAAATATCTTTGACTTATTCAATTCATTATCTGCCATGAAAATCAAAAATATGTGTTACCATTATATAGGATCCCGGATGGGGCGACCAGAAAAATCTGAAGAAAAGAAAATGAAACCTCCAATTCATGTATTATTTCCCTTAAGTAAAAAAGTAGGCAGCTCTCGTACTATTCAAAAAGCAATTGAATTGGGTAAGATCAAAATTGATATTTGCAGAAAAAAATGCCCTAATTGCAATACGATTACTATTTTTAATAAATGCAACACATGTGGAACTCACACAAATTTCCAAAAATTTTGCCCTAATTGCAAGAAATTCGTTGATGCAAAAAATGTATCTTGTCCATATTGTAACGGAATGCTGAAAAACTCAACTCCAGCATTATTCAATTTTAAAAAATATGTTAATTCAATTATGAAAGAGATAAATCATTCTCTTCCCAATGTCAAGGGTGTATATGGGCTTACAAATTTAATGAAAGTTGCAGAACCACTCCAAAAAGGAATCTTGAGAGCATTACACGGAGTTTTTGTATATAAAGATGGCACAATTCGTTATGATGCAACTGATCTCCCATTGACACACTTCAAACCAAATGAAATTGGTACTTCTATAAAGAAACTAATTGAATTTGGTTATTTATATGACATTTATGGGAAACCTCTTGAAAACAATGAACAAATTCTTGAATTAAAAGTACAAGATATTCTTTTATCTGAACATAGTGCAAAATATTTTGTAAAAGTTGCCAATTTTCTTGATGATGAATTGAAAACTTTCTATAATATAAATCCATTTTATAATATTAAGAATACATCTGATTTAATAGGCCAAATCTTTATAGGCTTAGCACCCCATACTTCCGCAGGAATAATTGGGAGAGCTATTGGCTTTTCATCAGCTAGAGCTATTTACGCACACCCTTTCTGGCATGCTGCGAAACGTCGAAATTGTGATGGGGATGAAGATGGATTGATGCTATTAATGGATTGTTTACTTAATTTTTCACTGCATTATCTTCCAAGTAAAATTGGAGGAAAAATGGATGAACCACTTGTTATATCAGTAAGGCTTGACCCAAATGAAATTGATTCAGAGGCCCATAACATTGATACTCTTTATCAATATCCCTTAGAATTTTATGAAAGTACAGAGAAATATTTGGATCCTATTGAAATAATAGATAAAATGGAATTGGAAAGCACACGTCTCGGATCTGAACTCCAATTTGAACAACTTGGATTCACTCATCCCACTGAATCAATTAATGCTGGCCCTCTTACTACGGCTTATAAATTATATGAAACAATAGATGAAAAAATACATGCTCAATTATATTTGGCAAAAATCATAAAGTCTGTAAATGTCCAAGATGTTGCCAGAAGAATTTTAAAAACTCATTTTACTCCTGACATTCTTGGAAACCTGCGTTCATTCACCAATCAAAACTTTAGGTGTGTTAAATGTAATGAAAAATATAGAACCCCACCTTTATACACAGGAGGAATATGTAAGTGTGGTGGAAAAATCATCTTAACAGTGAATCGTGGTGGGATCGAAAAATATATACCCCGGTCATTAAAGATAATAAAAGAATTTGATTTAGATAATTATACTAAACAAAGAATGGAATTAATTGAGTCATACGTAAAATCCGTAGCTAACAATCCAAAAATAAGGCAACATCATTTATCAGACTTTTTCTAATCCTATCCTAAATCAAATTTTTTACTCACTTCTATTAAAACGCGATTATAAAAAATCTAAATTAATATTACAATTGATTTTTTAAATAAGCAAAATTATGTTAAAATTATAAGAAACAGTAAATGTAATTAATATTTTACTTAAGAATCCACAAAAAAAATAGTGTTTAAAGAAAGGTATTGGTTTTAGATTGAGTACTGAAAACCCACTGCAAAGAACCATCAAGTTAAAAATGGATCTTCTTTCAAGTGATTATGATTTATGCATAGAACGTATTAAATTCTTTACCGAAATATATAAAGAAAACAAAGAAGACCCTGAAATTTTGAAAAGAGCTAAGGCACTTGCACACACTTTAAAGAACATGACTATTTTTATTAGAAATGATGAATTGCTTGTCGGAAATGAAACGAGTAAAAATTTAGGTGAGAAAATCAATTTTGATTTACTTTCCTATGATGATAATTTTAGTAAACGTAGTAGTATTTTAAAATTCGGAAAAAGAAAACTTCAACCTTTCCAAATTGAAGATCATGAAATTGATGATTTATTAGAGATTGTTCCATTTTGGAAGGGAAAAGCTTTATATAGTGAAATTATATATCAACGATTGGTTGATGAAAAGCTTATCAGTAGCTCTAGAAAGTTAGCTGCTGTTGTTCCTAATATCGCTATCCAAATAGGAACTTCTGAAGGTCATTTATCTGCTGGTTATGAAAAATTACTAAAACTAGGTTATGCTGGAATAATTAAAGAAGCTGAATCATATCAAAAACTACTAGATAAGAATGATCATAAATATCAGGAAAAAAAAGATTTTTATGAAGCTGTAAAGATATATTATAAAGCAGCCATTGATTTTTTATTACGTTATTCAGATCTTGCTTATGTAAAAGCATATAATGAAAAAAATGACCAGCGAAAAAATGAACTCGAAACCATTGCAGAAATGATGAAAAAATTTGGTCAAAAGCCTCCTGATTCCTTCTATGAAGCGATTCAGTATATATGGTTTACTCAAAATATAATAAACATCATTTATAATAGAAGTGTTGTCGCTTTAGGAAGATTAGATCAAATCTTATGGCCCTATTATCAAAAAGATTTAAAACAAAATAAGATTACTCACGAATTTGCTTTAGAATTAATAGAAGAATTAAATTTAAAATTAACTTGGAATGTTACAATATTACCAACAGATTATACAATGATTGCCAATGCACTAGGTCAAAACACTCAAACAATAACTATTTCTGGGATGGATAAAAATGGAGTTGATGCCACAAATGATCTTTCTTATCTCTTTCTTGAAGCTTATAGAAATCTAAAGATTTTTACTACGGACTTATCGGTAAGAATACACAAAAATACACCAAAAGAATTTTTTAAAGAAACAATAAAAGTTTTCAAATACACCTCAGGAATAGCATTTTATAATGATGATATAATAATCCCATCATTGGTTAAAGCAGGATATTCTTTAGAAGATGCTCGAGATTATGTTTTAATTGGATGCGTTGAACCTACTGGGCAAGGTAACAGTTTTGAAGCAACTGCTCGAATGTTTCTGAATTTACCTGGTGTTTTAGAATTAACTTTGAATAATGGGTATAGTAATATGTCAAAAATTGTTGATGGATTACAGACTGGAGATCCAACAATCTTTAAGACTTTTGAAGATCTTTTAGTAGCATTTATTCATCAATTAAAATTTAATATAAATAAGTCAGTAAAAATAGCAGAAGTGGGTGATATTGAAGTAATGAAATACTTTCAAGATCCATTCATTTCAGCTACATTAAAAGGATGTATGGAGAGTGGTAAGGATTATGTTTGTGGAGGTGCAAAATATAACTTTTCTTCCATAACCGGGTATGGTTTTGCAACATTAGTTGATTCATTATTTAACATTAAAAAAGTAGTATATGAAGAAAACCTAATATCGCTTCCTGAATTCATTCAAATTATGAATTCTAATTTTAAAGATAAAGAATTATTTCGACAAAAATTGATTAACAACTATGATAAATGGGGAAATGATAAAAAAAATATTGATTCCCTTGCAATAGAGTTATGGGATTTATATAGTTCTGAAGTTGCTAAATATGTATCACTCAGAGGAGGTAGATATAATGCCGGAGCATATTCAATGGGTATACATGTTATGGAAGGTTTTTTTACCAGACCTACTGCTGATGGAAGAAAAGCAATGGAACCGATATCAAATAGTTTATCTCCCGTAAATAAAGTTGAAAAAAATGGAATTACAGCAATTTTAAATTCTGTAGCAAAATTAAATTATGATTACGCTACAAATGGAGTTGCAGTTAACATTAGAATTCATCCGCAAAATCTTGAAAAGGAGGAAAACGTAGACAAATTTTATTTCTTATTAAAATCCTACTTTGATTCAGGGGGTATGCAAATTCAACTAAATGTAGTTTCAACAGAAACTCTTAAAGATGCTCAGAAACATCCTGAAAAATACATTGATTTAATCGTAAAAGTAGGTGGATATAATGCAACATTTATTGATCTTGGAACACCAATTCAAAATGACATAATTAACAGGTTAGAAAATATTTTTTAATCAAACTTAAATTAAGAAAACACGAAATTTTGTTTCTTAATTATTTTTATCTAAAATTAAAAAATTTAATTGGTGAAGGAGGGGGGATTTGAACCCCCGAAGGCCTACGCCAATGGAACCTCAGTCCATCACCTCTAATCTCTTGATCTATATCAAGATTTGACCATGCTTGGCGACTCCTTCTCGATTTAGAATTTTTTAAAGAAATAAAGTCCAATTAATTATTTTAATAAAAAATTAAAAATTTTTCCAATTTAATTAGAAAAACAAATATTTAGATTATCATCCGAATAAGTTATTAATTTTATCTAAAAAATTTTTATTAAAGTCTATTATATTTTACTTAATTCTTATATTATTTACAATTATAACTATAATTATATTAATTCCATGTCATGTCAATAGATAGAAAAAAATTAGAAGCTTTATTAAGATGGTATTTTAATACTGTTGGAGAAGATCTTTTAGCCGCAATAATTGTAGATAGAGAAGGATTGGTCCTAGCCTCACAATCTCGAGAAGATAAAATTGATGAGGAAATAATTGGTGGTTTATCTTCACTAATCGAGCCTGTATTGAAAAGAATTACACAAGAATTTAGTTCAGGGAATTTTGGGACAGGAACATTTGATACTGAGGAATATAGACTAATTTTTTGCGAAGCCGGAGAGGATGCTGTTTTTATCTCAATCTTGGATGGTATTGCAATGATTGATCCCATTTTTCCCTATGCTTATTTAGCTGCAGAAAAAATTGCAAGAATATTTGATGGCCGAGAGGTAAGTCCCGTTATACCAAATCTTTATAAAAAGGTTGGGTCAGAAATAATTACAAAAAAAGAAGGAAAACTTCAACAGATTGGCGTAAAATCGGAAGAGTATGCTTACAAATTAATTCTTGGCGGAGAAGGCGGTGTTGGTAAGACTTCTATGGTAATGAGATTTGTTCATGATAATTTCCAAGAAAGTTATAAAGCAACAATAGGCACAAACATTATGAAAAAAGAATGTGAATTTAAAGATTTGAATACAAAAGTTCGTTTCGTCGTATGGGATCTTGCAGGACAAGCTCAATTCGCTCGAGTTCGCCAAACCTATCTACGAAATTCTGAAGCAGGATTACTAGTATTTGATGTAACGAGAAGAGATACTTTTGATAAAATAAAGAAATGGCATGAAGAAATATTAAAAGATTCGAAGAAAACATCTTTAATTTTAGTGGGAAATAAAATTGATTTGATAGACCAGAGGGATGTAACAAAAGAAGAAGCAGAAGCACTCGCAAAAGAATTATGTCTCTCATATTTTGAAACTTCTGCGAAAGATGGAACAGGAATAAATGATGCATTTGAAATGCTTGCATTCCAAATGATTGATAAATTTCTTACCGTTAAAGAAATATAACAATAAAGCCTCTGGAGGGAATTGAACCCTCGACCTTCTGATTACGACTTCTGTGCTTTAATACATATACATATCAGACGCTATACCACTAGGCTACAGAGGCATTTTTATAAATACCTTTAAAAATTAAATAATAATAATTTTAAAGTAGTTATAAATTTTTTTTCAGAAAAGCATACTCAAGAAAAGCAATGAAAAGATTAACTCTCAAAGAACTTGGGGAATCAAAAATCATTGAGATTATCGAACAATTAATTTTTGAAAAGACCGGTGAAAAAATACAAAATGATGATGCTTTTTTTATGAATTTGAAAATTAAAGGTAATTTAAATCAAAATTACGTTGTTATTAATACCGATATGCTCGTTTCTACTTCAGATATTCCCCAACAAATGACCCCCTTTCATATCGGACGAAAATCAATTATTATGAATATTAGTGATCTACTAGTAAAGGGAATCACACCGGTGGCAGTAATTATCTCTTTAGGACTTCCAAATGATATGCTACTAACCGATTTCAAAGAACTTATGAAGGGAATAATTGAGACTTGTAAAAAATTTAATTTGAAGTATCTAGGAGGAGATCTTAATGAAACTAAAGAGGAGATAATTATAAACCCGACTGTATTTGGATTCGGACAAAAAAACAAAATAATCTACAGAAAAGGAATGAAAGTTGAGGATCTTTTATGCATAAATGGGTGTTTTGGTCTTACTGGAGTTGGTTTTAATATTATTTTAAATAAATTTGGAGATTTTTCTAATCTAAAGTATAAAAAAGCAATCGATTCTGTTCTTAATCCTTCGGTTAGCAAAATAGAAGGTAAAATTCTGGCAGAAAACAAATTAGCAACGTCAAGTATTGACTCTTCTGATGGATTAGCAAAATCTCTAAAAGAACTTACTAAAGCAAATAATAATTTTGGTTTTGAAATTAACCTCAATGATGTTCCAACAGAAAACTTTGTTAAAGAATATTCTGAAAAATTTAATATCCCATTTGAAAAATTAATTTTTAATGGTGGGGAAGAATTTATCCACCTTTTCACTATTGATCCCAATAATTTTAACAAAGCCGCAAAATTAATTAAAGAAAAAAATGGTTATCTTATTCCAATAGGAAAAGTAATAGCAGAAAATAAAATTTATATTATAAAAGATGATAAAAGAAATGTCCTAAAAGATTTTGGATATGAGCACTTTATAACGGTGCATGATAAGTAAAAGAATTAATAAAATTTTTATTTTATTTAATATTATATTGAAATCAAATCTATAATTTTTAAAGAAAAAAATAATATAAGGGCTTGTGGCGCAGTCAGGTAGCGCAACGGGCTTTTAACCCGCAGGTCGGGGGTTCAACTCCCCTCAAGCCCGTTTAAAATCATTCTTCTAATTTAATGAAAGGTTTTTACTAGGTTCATAAAATAATTAAATGTGTATAATTTAAACAATAATAAGGCATGAAATTTCAAGATCAGCTCTTAATTAAATCGGAATCACCAATAAACGAAGATTATGGTTGTAGACCTGAAGATCGGGATATTGAAACATATATAAATTATGGAATTATCAATCTTGATAAACCAAAAGGACCCACAAGTCATGAAGTGGTAACTTGGGTACGAAAAATTTTAGGAGTACAAAAAACTGGGCATGGTGGGACTTTAGACCCAAAAGTAACCGGGATATTGCCTTGTGCCATAAATAAATCAACAAAAGCAGTTTCTTACTTATTAAATTCAAAAAAAGAATATGTTTGTGTCATTTTTTTTCATTCTCCCGTTTCAGAAAGACAAATAGGAAGTTTATTTTCATTATTCACAGGAAAATTATATCAAAGACCTCCCTTAAAGTCTTCTGTTGCGAGAAAATTACGGATTAGGGAGATTTATTATAATAATATTTTAGATATTCAAGGTCAATATGTTATATTTAGAGTTGGTTGCCAAGCTGGCACCTATATTAGAAAATTATGTTTTGATCTTGGAGAAGCATTATGTAGCGGAGCCCATATGGTTGAGTTAAGAAGGACCAAATCTAGTGTTTTCGAAGAAAATAAAACATTAATTACTCTACAGAATTTAAAGGATGCAGTGACAATTTTTAGAGAGGAAGGAGATGAATATTATTTACGAAAAGTTATTCAACCTCTCGAGATAATCACTGAATCTTTTCCAAAAACAATCATTAGAGATAGTGCTGTTGATGCACTATGTCATGGAGCAAATTTAACATCTCCGGGTATCCTATATGTTGATGCCTCAATTCAAAAAGGTACTGTAGTTGCTATCATGACCCAAAAAAAAGAATTGATTGCTTTTGGAACAGCCTTAAAAAGTGGTATGAAAATGTATAAAGCAAATTCAGGAATTATGGTAAAAATCAATAGAGTCTTTATGCAAAGAAGAACTTACCCACGATGGACGGAATTTAAATGAAAGATAAAAATAATTCTCATTATTTCTCTAAATCCCCTCATTCAATCTTAAAAACTTATTCAATTTCAGAAAGTTTACGAGGACATTTGTATATATTTAAAACATCCTCGGGAATTTTTAGCCATCGAAAAATTGATCTTGGAACGAAAACATTTATAAGATACATGCAAATACCACCTAAAAATGCCTTACTTTTAGATATGGGTTGTGGATATGGACCAATAGGCATTGTATTAGCGAAAGAAAACCCAGATAGTACCATATACATGATCGATATAAACAGTAGGGCAATTTGGTGTGCTAGAGAAAATGTTAAAATTAATCGTGTTAAAAATGTCAAAATCTTTAATAATTCTTATTTTGACCTTATAAAATCTGAAAATTTAAAATTTGATGGGATTTATTCAAATCCTCCTTTAAAAAAAGGCAAAAAAGAGTTTTTAAATTTTTGTTATTTAGTCCCTAATTATTTAAAAAAAGGAGGTACTTTTCAATTTGTTATAAGGAGAACATTAGGCGCAAGTAATATATTTGAAATTCTTTCAGATACACTTTCTAACATGGAAATAGAAATAAAATTTAAAAGAAGTGGTTATTGGATCTTTTTTTTAAAAAAAAGGTTAGGGAATGGATAATTTTTTTAGATAAGGATTATTTCATAAATTATAAGACTATTTCTCTATTAAATTGAGTGATATTTTTTGACTAAAAAAAAGCTAGACGTCCTAAGGCACAACCTAGTTCCTAAACACATTATTTTAACAAAAGAGCAAACTATTGATTTATTAAATAAGTATAAAATTAAAGTTATTGACTTACCTCGCATTTTAAACACAGATCCTGTTATATTTTCAATCGGAGCTAAAGAGGGCGATGTGGTCAAAATTTTAAGAAAATCTCACACAACCTTAGATGAAATTAAATATTATAGGTATGTGACAAAAGAAAAAGCTAGTTAAAATAGAAATTAAAAATCTTAAATTAAGATTATTATAAAATAAACCGCGTGAAGTAATATTGAGTTTGGAAGAAAATTATTTGGTAACCAATGAAGATGCTTGGTTAGTTTTAAAAAAATTATTTGAAGAAAAAGGGTTAGTCCGTCAGCATTTAGATTCTTATAATGATTTTATTGAGCATCAAATGCAAGAGATTGTAGAAGAGAGCGCTCAAGTGATACCAGATATCCCTGGATATAAAATTAAATTCAATAAAATAATTATTAATCTCCCTATGATTAGGGAAGCTGACGGTGCTACAAAAGAAATAACTCCTTTGGAAGCTAGAACTAGAGAATTAAGTTATGCTGGTGATATTCATCTTGATATGATTCCAATTACTATTGATGAGAGAACTCAAAGAGAAGAAGCTCAAGAAACGATTAAAATTTATATAGGTAAGCTTCCTATTATGTTAAAAAGTTGTCGATGTCCTCTTCGAGATCTAACGGCTCAAGAACTTATAAACAGAGGTGAAGATCCACTTGATCCAGGAGGTTATTTTATTATAAATGGTACTGAAAGAGTATTAGTTACTCAAGAAGATCTTGCTCCAAACAGAATTTTAGCAGAAGAATCAAGTAAAAGTTCAAGCGCAACTCACCAAGCAAAAGTTTTCTCTACTAAAAATGGTTTTAGAGCACCTGTAACAATTGAACGTAAAAAAGATGGAAATTTAAGAGTTTCTTTCCCTTCTGTTCCGGGAAAAATCCCACTAGCAATTCTTATGCGTGCTTTAGGACTTAAATCGGATCGTGAAATTTTTGAAGCTATTTCTGATAATCCAGAAATACAAAAAGAATTAATTCCAGTAATAGATGTTGCATCAGAAATACAAGTTCATCAAGATCCAGAAAAATCTCTTCAAAATGCACTAGATTATATAGGAAAAAGAGTTGCGGTAGGACAAACAAAAGATTATCGTATTAAACGAGCTTGTCAAGTATTAGATAGATATTTACTGCCACATATTGGTAATGATGAAAGTGATCGAATTAAAAAGGCCTATTACCTTGGACAAATGAGTCAAAAAGTTATGGAACTATCACTAGGATTGAGAGAATCTGATGATAAAGATCATTATGCAAATAAACGCCTTAAACTAGCGGGAGAATTATTTACTTCTTTATTTAGGGTTGCGTTTTTAAACTTAGTTAAAGATATTAAATATCAATTAGAAAGAATTGCTGTTCGAGGAAGAGCACCCAATATTAAAACTGCTGTAAGAGCAGATGTGATTTCTGAAAGAATTAGACATGCGCTCGCTACAGGAAATTGGGTTGGTGGAAAAGCCGGAGTTAGCCAATTACTGAATCGAACTAATCATGTCGCTTCTCTTAGCCATCTTAGAAGAGTTGTTTCACCTTTAAGTCGAAGTCAACCCCATTTTGAAGCACGAGATTTACATCCTACACAATGGGGAAAAATATGTCCCAGCGAAACACCAGAAGGTCCTAATTGTGGCTTAGTTAAAAATTTAGCACTAGCATCAATAATTTCCGTAGGCTCAGATGAGGAGATTATAGAACATATTTTAATTGATTTAGGCGTTATCCCGATTAATGAGGTAAAAAACATAAAAGGAAATAAAACTAAAATATTTTTAAATGGAAGATTAATTGGAATTCATCAAAAACATAATCCATTAACAAGACAAATACGAGAAAAGAGACGAAGGGGAGAAATTGACCAAAACGTTAATATTGCTTATTATTCAGATTCAAATGAAATCCAAATAAATTGTGATGGCGGTAGAGCTACCCGACCATTATTTGTAGCAAAAAATGGTAAAGTATTGATAATTGACGAAGACATAGAAAAATTGAAGAATGGAAAATATCAATGGTCCGATTTTATTGAGAAAGGTATAATTGAGTATTTAGATGCTGAAGAAGAGGAAAATGCATTTATTGCAATGTTTCAAGATGATCTAACTTTAGAACACACCCATTTAGAAATTTCCCCTGCTGCAATCTTAGGTATATGTGCTTCAATTATTCCATTTCCAGAACATAATCAATCACCAAGAAACACTTATGAAGCAGGAATGGTAAAACAAGCATTAGGCTTATTCTCAGCTAATCTTCACTTAAGGCTTGACACTAGAGGCCATACTCTACATTACCCCCAGATGCCATTAGTTAAAACTCATCCTATGGATATTATAGGTTTTGATAAACGTCCTGCTGGTCAAAACTTTCTAATTGCAATGATGTCATATGAAGGATTCAATATTGAAGACGCTTTAATAATCAATAAAGCCTCTATTGAGAGAGGGCTCGCACGCAGTCATTTCTTTCGCACTTACGCGTCAGAAGAGAGAAAATACCCAGGAGGAGAAGTGGATAAATTTGAAATACCTGAGAGGGGAGTTAGGGGCTTTAAATCCACAGAATCATATAGATTTCTTTCAGAATTAGATGGAATTATCGAACCAGAGACTCAAGTTGATGGAGGCGATGTATTAGTTGGGAGGACCTCTCCACCAAGATTCATAAAGTCTTATGGAGAGTTTGATTTGTCTCAACCTAATCGCAGAGAAACGTCAATTAATATGCGGCACAGTGAGAAGGGAATTGTGGACACCATCGTTATTTCTGAAACAGTTGATGGAAATAAACTCGTAAAAATTAAGGTTAGGGATCTACGGATTCCCGAATTGGGAGATAAATTCTCATCAAGGCACGGTCAGAAAGGTGTTATAGGGTTAGTTGCAGCTCAAGAAGATTTACCATTTTCAGCAGATGGTATAATCCCTGACATGATAATTAACCCTCATGCAATGCCAAGTAGAATGACATTAGGGCAACTTTTTGAAGGTATTAGTGGGAAAATCGCATGTAATACTGGTGAAATCGGTGATGCGACAGCATTTGAGTGGAAAAATATTACCGAGTTGCAAGAGTTATTATTAAAAGCTGGATTTGAGTTTAATGGACGGGAGACATTATATAACGGTATCACAGGTGAAAAATATGATGTAGGAATTTATTGCGCACCTATTTATTATCAAAAATTGTATCATCTTGTTGCTGATAAAATTCACGCAAGAGCTCGAGGACCCGTGCAAATTTTGACCAGACAGCCAACAGAAGGTCGTGCAAGAGAAGGAGGGCTAAGATTTGGCGAAATGGAGAGGGATTGTCTTATTGGACATGGAAGTGCTCTACTTCTTAAAGAGAGATTATTAGATGAATCAGATAAAACAGTTGTATTAATATGTGAACGCTGTGGATTGCTTGCTACATATGACCGGAATCGTGACATAGCTTCTTGTCCTATTTGCGGGCAAGGTACTAAAATTTCAAAAGTAGTATGTAGTTATGCTTTTAAATTATTAATGCAGGAAATGATGAGTCTTGGATTAGCTCCGCGATTAAAGTTAAGGGATAAAGTCTAATAATTTTATCTTTACTTTATTTTTCTTAATATCTAATCTAAAAAAATGAAGATAGAAGACTGTTTTTTTTTAATTTTAAGTATTGAGGTTATTTTTTTAATAATATAAAATGAGAATGAGTTGTGATATAAATTAATAAAAAAAAAATATTTAGGCAACATGATTCTTTTCAAGAAACAAGAGTAAATGAAAATTATAAGAATCTTTTTTTTACAATAATTTTGGTGCAACCGGAACATTCTGGTAATATTGGAAGCGTTGCAAGGGTTATGCGTAATTTTGAATTTTTTAATTTAGTTGTTTTTAATCCCATTGAGCGTAAAGAACATATCTTTAGTTATGAAACACGGGGCTTTGCCATGCATGGTAAAGAAATTCTTTTAAATTCTGAAATTGTTGAAATTGAGCCATCAAAATCTCATACATCTGAATTAAAAAATTATTTAAAAAAATTTGATTTAATTATTGCGACAACTGCAAGTGGTATGCGCTATACAAATCTTAGAAGATTAACAATATTCCCTGAAGACTTTTCACTTCCTCTATCAAAGACCCCTCTCAATATTGCAATTTTATTTGGAAAAGAATCAAGGGGTCTGACAAATGATGAGATCAGTTTAGCTGATATTCTTTTAAGAATTCCAGCCAGTAATACTTATTCTACTTTAAATATTTCTCATGCTGTAGGTATTATCTTATATGAATTATATAGAAAAATTAATATTATTAATATTGGAAGAGGAAATAAACCAGTATTATTAGCTAATAAGCAAGATCGCCTTATTATTTATAAAATCATAAGAAATCTAATAAAGCAACTTAGAATCAGAACTCATAAAAAAGAAAAGGTCTATTATGCATTTAAAAACGTATTTGAAAGAGCAGTCATGTCAAAAAAGGAATTAAGTTTCATTCTAGGACTTTTTTCCAAATTAAATTCTATTATGAATCACAATATAGAAAAAAAAAAGGAAATTTTGAAGTAATATATTACAATCCGACACCAGTATAGTTATATAATTCTGGGAGTACGCAGTATATTAAAAACAAGAAGAAGAATGTTATTAGAGAGATCCATATTGAATGTTCCCAGGAATCAGTGATCAAGAATTTCACTAATAAAAATAAAAAGAGAAAAGCTATAACAGGTGCTAATTGTACTAGAAAATTTTGTCCTGATGGATATAATAAGGTTCTGAGCCCTGCCAATAAATCTCCAATCACGCCTAAGACCGCAGTAATCGCCCCAACGATAAGTGGAATAATCAAAACCATAATAAATGCGATTAATAAAATCATCCACTTTTTATCTGACGCACGCAACTTAGAATCTACTAATCTTACAGCGATATACAAAATCAAAGCGACAATAATTGTTGCCAACACAAGCCAAATAATATACCATATAGTAGCTTCACCAAATTGAAACAGCATTTAAGTTCACTATTTTTTATTGAATATTTATATATACATACTATCCATGGAATCTTTAAATTTTATACTATTTTTAATAAATTAAAATAAATTTTGATTTATTATTTCTATATAAAAATAAATTTCACTTTATATACCAAAATTAGCTAGGAAGAAGTGAATCCCAAAACCCAAACTAATTGAAGAAACAACTATTGTAATAATATAAAATTTAATAGAGACTTCTGTACTATATTTAACATATAAAACCAGAACACCCACAAAACCAAAACCAATTATAATTAAAATCCAAGCCCATACGTAAATTTGAATTATCATTATATCATCATTGATTAAAAAAGATATGAAATAAATATTATATCTATTTTAAATTTATCAATATATTAATTTTTTTTTATTCTTAAAAAGTTCTATAAAGATAAAAATCAAATATTTTAAATTTTTATTTTATATTATTTCATAAGGAAAATTTGAGGATTAATTTATATGCATTTTCTTACTTATTTACTTCAAAATTCAATGCTGAAAAATCCAGCAGAAGATTATCAAGAAATCCACAAACATTTCACAAGATATTCTAAAGGAGAGTTTACCGGACCAGTAATAAAAGTTAGATTCACAGCTAATAAAATAACATTATCTGGGAGTTTTGAATATGAGGATTTTATCCAAGAATATGTAGTTTCTGTAATGTCCGATAATGAAATTGAAGTGAAATTAGACATCATTGCTGGGTTAGATTTAAAAATAGTTTTTCCAAAGTTAGGTTTAGATTGGCAATTGAAAAAATCAACAGGAAAAATTAAAAATTTTAAGGGTACATTTCAAGAAAAATTCTCTAAATCAAGATTCCTTGAGGTAATAAAAGAACTAAATAAATATAGTTATTATTTTATCAATTTTAATGATCAACAAGGTTTTTCTGTAAAATCCAAAACAAAACCACCACAACCGTCTAAAAAAAAACTAACCCATGCAGAATTTGAAAAATTAACCAAATTTTGTGTTGGTACAGTAAAAAAAACAAAAAAAAATCAAAAGATTTTATATGAAAAATTAATTCCAGATTTTGAAGATAAAATTCCTGATACAATTAAAATATTTAAATTAATTAATATATATAAAATCAATAATATAATCATTCCTAAAGGCTTAAAAAACACCAGCTTGATAAGACTTAAAGCTATAAGAGAAGGAAAATTAGTGAGAACTATTGAAATTAACAATGATATGGAATATGCGAATTCATTAACTTTCTCATTATAAAAAATTTTTTAAAAAGCTCTCGATCAATATTGAAATTAATTATAGATTGTTTATTTTAAAAAAATTTTAATTTTAGCAAATATTTTCAAATATATTATTTATTTCCTAGAAGTTAGTGATTTCTTATATCTGAACTTGATTCCGTATTAAAATCATTTTTATTTGTGATCGGAGGCAATATTTGCATTGAAGTTGCAAAAGAGTTATTGAATTCAACAAATAAAGAAATAACCGATGATGTAATAACGGAAAACATAAAGAAAAGAATTCAAGATTTAAATATTGATTTTGAGCCAAATGATGAAGAAAAATTAAAATTAAATACAGTTCGAAAAACATTATATAAATTATATTCAGCAAAATTAGCTCAATTTAGAAGAGTGAGGGATAAAAATACTGGCTGGTTTATCTATTATTGGTGGCATGATTTTGATAAGTTAAATGAGATTTTACTTGAAAAAGAGCAAAAAATAATAAATAAATTAAGGGATCGATTAAAATATGAGTTAAATAATTATTTTTTTATTTGTGAGAATTGTAGAAAACCTGAAACTAGATTTATTTTCGATGATGCTGTAGATTTAAATTTCAAATGCCCTGTTGATGGTTGCGGAGGTAATTTAATTGCAGATGAAAACAAAAAATTAATTGATTTCTTAAAGGAAAAAATAGTTTCGCTTCAAGATACGATTAAAAATTTTTAACTCATCTCAATTATCAGATTTCTTTTTCTTCCTTATAACAATCATATCTCCCAATGTCGTAGGAGCCTTTTTTTGTTGAATATATCTTCTATAGTCACTCTCATCATCTTTTTTTATTTCAATGAGCTTTACATTGTACGTTTTTTCAATCTTCTTGGCTAATGATATTGTTGGGATTCTTTTTCCGTTTTCAAGGCTTCGGATTAATGATTCTTTCTCATGTAATTTTAAAGCGAACTTTTCTTGAGTTAATTTATTTTTTTCTCTTGCTTTTTTAATTTTAACCGCGAAATCACTGACAATTTGTAGATCTGATTCATCATCTTTTTTTACTTTTGGTCTTGCTATATGAGGAGTAGATACTGATTTACGTCTTATTGGTTTTTTAAAAAAGATTTTTGATTGAGTTTTTGAAGAGGAAGTTATTGAAGTTTTTTGTCCTAACTTTGAACATGATTGACATACTGTTACTCTAACGCCCTCAACAATAATATGACTAGGGTTCCAAATTTTTCCGCCACATATTGGGCAGTCATCGATATAATTTGAATTTTTGTTAAACATCTCAATTTTTTTATATATTAGACATAAAAAAAATTTATGTATAAATCTGCTAAAAATATTTTCATTATAATAATATTTCAAGATATTGAATTTCTTATCATCCAATAATTACAAGTAAATAAATTTTATATAACATTATTATCATTTTCTTATATCTGAAAAAATATTTTATATTATCATCAAATTTAAATTTTTTAAATATATATTTAGTTATAATAAAAAAGAATGATAAACATTAATGCCCGCTATTAAAGAAAAAGAAAAAAAAGAGGATCTTAAAGAAGGAGAGTATTTAGTCACTTATACACGACATCTTGAAAAACGACTTAGAAGCCTAGAGACTGAAAAGCAATTATTAGACGCAGAAAGATTAAGATTAGAACAAGAACTCCATAGTTTAAGAAATGAAATAGATAGACTTAGAGAACCTCCTTTAGTTACCGCTACTGTTATTGATGTACTTGATGAAAAAAAGGGAAGAGCGATAGTAAAAAGTTCAACAGGTCCAAGTTTTGTAGTTAATTCAAGTCGAAAAGTTAAAGGGCAAAAAATAGAATCGGGTGTGAGGGTTGCGCTGAATCAACGAACATTTGCAATTATGGAGATTTTGCCCACAAAATTAGATCCATTTGTTAAGGGTATGGAAGTAATTGATTCTATTCCAGATATTTCATATGATGATGTTGGAGGTTTAGAAGAACAAATACAAGAAATTCGAGAAACCGTAGAATTACCATTAAAGAAGCCAGAATTATTTGAAAGAATTGGAATTGAGCCTCCAAGAGGGGTATTATTATTTGGAGCTCCTGGTACAGGTAAAACATTGGTTGCAAAAGCTGTAGCTCATGAAACACAAGCCAGATTTATCAGAATTATTGGTTCTGAGTTAGTTCAAAAGTTTATTGGGGAAGGTGCACGTTTAGTTAGAGAGATATTTCAGTTGGCTAAAGAAAAGGCACCATCAATTATATTTATTGATGAATTAGATGCAATCGGATCAAGACGATTACAAATTGCCACTTCAGGAGATAGAGAGGTTCAACGAACATTAATGCAACTTCTCAGTGAGATGGATGGGTTTGACCAAAGAGGGGATGTTAAAATCATTGGCGCCACTAATAGACCTGATATACTAGATCCTGCTCTATTAAGACCTGGTAGGTTTGATAGATTAATAGATTTTCCAATTCCTGGATGGCAAGAAAGAGAGAGTATTTTTAAGATTCATATGAGAGGCATGAATATTGACAAATCAAACTTTAATTTAAATAGATTAGTGGATATGACAAAAGGAGCCACAGGAGCGGATATAAAAGGAATATGTACTGAAGCGGGTATGTTTGCGATTAGGAGAGAAGCAGAAAATATCTCCTTTAAGGACTTTTTAGAAGCTGCATCTAAAGTTCTAGCAAAAATGAAAGAAAAAAGTATAGAATCAAAACTTTACTCTTAACTTAAAAATTATTTCTTTTTTATGATAAATTTTATTTTGTTATTCATTTCTATTTTATTATAATGCGTTTAGAAGATATTTCATCTAATACAAACATAATTGCATTTCGAAAAATTAAGTCATTATCAGATTTTATTTTCGGTAATGAAATTACCAATCTTTTTTTTAATGATAAAAGTAATTGTAAAATAGAAAGATCCAAGAAAACAAAAAAAATTAAATTTATTTATCACAACAATAATCTTTCATTTATTTTAAGACCAACTTCCGGGTATTTTGCTTTAACTTTATATTCCGCTCAAAAAATAATTGATCATATACCTCCTCCTAAATTAAGAGCGATTGTACAAAATGATGTTTCGGAATTTATTAAAAAGGGGAGGAGTGTTTTTTGCAAACATATAATAAAAATCGATGAAAATTTAAGACCGAATGATGAGGTTATTGTTGTTAATGAAAATGATGAATTATTAGGAATTGGAAAGTTAAAGCTGCCAGTTGATTATCTCTTATCATTTGATAAAGGTGTCGGAATAAAAATTAGAAAAGGAAATAAATAAAATAATATTTCTCATTAAATGTATTAATTAATATCATAATGAATTTTTGGTGAATTTTTTTGGTTAAAGTTCCAAAAGATCTTCAGAAAAAAAAAAAAGATGTCCCGAAACGACCACAACCTAAAGTTGCAAGAAAAGGTGAACAATCTTTTGGGTCAAGGGCCATGAGAAGAAAAATGCAGCAACAAGGAATCTCCATGGATCCAATTGATGTGAATAGAGTAATCTTTGAGACTGAAGATAAAACTATGGTAATAGAGCAACCAGAAGTCTTCTTAATGAAACAGATGGGGCAGGAAATATATCAAGTTATTGGAACGGCAGAAGAAAAAACAATTGGTATTTCAAGCGTAGAATCAGGTCAAATTGCAGATTCAACTGAAATGGAAGAAATTATTAATGAAGAATTAAAGCCAGAAATTACAGAAAATGACATACAACTCGTCGCCGCCCAAGCAACTGTTTCATTAAAAGAAGCTGAAGCAGCATTAAAAGATTCTAATGGTAATATCGCTCAAGCAATTATTTTTTTAAAAAATAGACCGTAATTAATTACCAAAAATTAAAGTAAGATAATATATTTTTTATGATATAAATTTTCAATAAAACATATTAATTGTTGAAAATGTCTAAAAAAGAAAAAAAGAAACCATCTGCGTTACCTGAGATACCCGATTTAGATAAAGAATTTTTAAGTATAATTCAATTTACAGGTTGGATCTCACTTCTAATTGGTGGAGCTCTGCTTGTTTTAAATCTATATCTCGCTTTTATAGATGAAAACCATATAATAACAATAGGGGACATAGAGATAGGGATTACTAGAACATCTGTTATTACAATGATCTTTAGCATTACAACAACGATTTTTTGTTTTGGCATGGTTGATTTAATAAAAAAGGATCTCTCAAAAAAGAAACAATATTTTATGTCTTGGTTAATTGGAGAATTCCTATTAGCTATGTTTGGAGTCTTTTCTTTAGCAGTATATCAATGGTAACTCCGAGTTCTTAATCTAAATTTCTATTTTAGATATATTCTTCCCTATAAGGCACAAATGCTTCAATTACTTCGGCCTCTTCTAATATGAATGCCCCATGTTTTTGATTAGAATTAAAAATGTAGGAATCTCCCTTTTTTGTTATAAATGTTTCCATTTTCCCCCCTACTTCTATCTCAAACCTTATCTTTCCTCTTAAAACAAAACCTGCTTGACTCGATATATGAGTATGAATAGGAATAGTAGCATTTTTCTCTAATAAAAATTGACAAAGCATTAAATTTTCATTAAAAACTAATGTCTTTCTATATATTCCATCTAACATTTTAACAAATTTTATCTCTTCTAATCCAATTTTAAACTTCTCATTCAAAATATAAAGCACCTAAACAATACATACTTTTTTTACAATTAAATTAGAAATTTATTTCTTTAAATATGACAGTTTTATTTTTTCTATTATTATAATTTTCTGAATTTCAAAATCAATTCTTTAAAAAAATTTAAAAATTAGAAAGTTAGCAAACTCTCTCAAAATAAACGACATAAAAAAATAATAAATAAAAATTTAAAATATTTAAAAAAATCTCAATTTAATATATCAAATCATAATATAATCAATCAATAAATATCTAAGCGCACATTAATAAATTTTCTTATGGTGGTAATAATTTTTTTAAAAAATAAAAAAAACATTAGTTTTTTATATCTAAAAAATAAATTATTAATTCAATTGTATCAAATTATTCTAACAGAGGGAAACGGAGAGGTGCCGACAAAATACGACAAAAAGAATCACTTATTTCGAATAAAACTCTTTTCTTTTAGGAAAAAAATATCCAACCCTTAAATACAAGTATTAAAAATAATTTTAAAAAAATGAATAATTATGGTCATTACAATACAAGATAAAGATTTAAAAGATTCGAAAGAAAAAAATGCTAAACAAAATCAACATCACATGTGGTATATCAAAAATCTTCTTCCAAAAGTCTTTCAATCTAAAGGAGATGTAGTTAATTTTGATCCCATTAAGATTGAAGAAAGTATTATCAAAGAAACTAACATGGACATAGAAGAAGCGAAAATAATAACCGAAAAAGTAGTTAGAAGAATCATATCATCAAATATAAAGTTTCTCTCGGGACCACATATTAGAGAATTAGTATGTTCCGTCTTGTCTGAACAAGGTTTTGAAAATGAAAGAAAACTTTATACAAGAATCGGTATGCCTCTAATGGATTATGAGCGACTCTTATATAAAGGAACTAAAGAAAATGCAAATCAATTTTCTAATCCAGAATCAATTCATAATTGGAGTGCTGATAGTTTAGCCGAAGAATACGCACTCTTAAGATTACTTACCACAGAACAATCCCATGCACATTTATCTGGGGATATCCACGTTCATATGCTGAGATACTTCGATTTACGTCCGTTCTGCCAGGAATGGGACCTAAGATTAATATTAAAGTATGGACTTCCCCCAACAAAAACATGGAGCCACTCAGCATGCTCAGGACCCGCAAAATCTGCTATGGTAGCAATGCTACATGCAGCAAAATGGTTAGGAATAGTACAGGGAGAATTTAGTGGAGGTCAAGGCTATGACAACTTTACTACAATGATTTCACCATATATTTCAGGTTTAAATGAAAAAGATATAAAACAAGCAGCCCAATGTTTTATTTTTGAAACAAATCAAATATTTGCTGCACGAGGAGGTCAAGTTCCATTTACCTCTATATCATGCACACCCACAGTACCTAAAATATTAGAAGAAATAGATGCCATTGGTAAAGGTGGAAAGGTTGTTGGTAAATATGGTGACTTCAAAGATGAAACCCTAAAATTATTCAATGCTTTAACTGAAATCTATTACGAAGGAGATGGGTTTGGAAAACTCTTTGCATTTCCAAAGCATGAAATTAAATTGAAAAAAGAATGGATGATAAAATATGAAGATGCCTATTTAAAATTAATGGAGGAAACTGCTAAATTTGGAACGCCATACTTTCTAAATACCTGCGCCGATTGGCTTCCCGATGAAGTACACAGCCAATGTTGTAGAATAATATTAACTCCCGATGGTATGAGAAAAACATGTGATGACCCTGATGCTTTTGATTGGACAAAATCATACATGAATATGGGCTCGCTTCAAAGTATTTCCGTTAATTTACCCAGAGTTGCATATCAAGCAAATGGCGATGATGATAAATTATTCGAAATATTGGGTGATCGTCTTAACATGATGAAAGACATAAATCTTATTAAACTTAATATTCTTAAACAAAGATTAAAGGATGGGCAATTACCGCTTTGTGCAAGCGTGGTTGATGGAAACCAATTACTTGATATGAGAAAACAAAGCCTCTCAATTGGTTTCACTGGATTGAACGAAATGGTCCAATATCATACCGGACAAGAATTACATGAATCAAACAATGCTTATAATTTTGGAAAAAAAGTTCTACAATTTCTGTCAGACAGAACGGAAGAATTTAAATACCATCCCGATAACACTCAAAAGATTAAGTTTAGCCTCTGGGAACAACCTGCGGAAAGCTCCTGTGAGAGATTTGCAAAGTTAGACCTAAAACATTATAAAAGTAAAGTTAACTATAGAGGAACAAAAGATTCTCCTTATTATACTAATAGTGGTCATCTAAATTATGATGCTGACATTCCACTTTTCGAAAGAATATTAAAACAAGCAGAATTTCACCCTATTATTAAAGGTGGAGTAATTACTCATTTATGGATGGGCGAGCAAAAACCAGATCCAGAGGGTTTATGGCAAATGACGAAAAAAATCGCTTTTAACACCAATACAGCTTATTTTGCTTATACTTTTGATTTTTCTTATTGCACAAAATGCGGACTTTTTATTCAAGGAGTTCATGATGAATGCAGTAATCCAAGATGTGATGGGAAGGGGAGAGATATTGAAATTTATTCAAGGGTTACCGGGTATTATTCTCGTGTAGACCGTTGGAATAAAGGTAAGGCACAAGAATTTAAAGATAGAAAACGCTATGGCTTTATTTAATTTTTTTTATCTTTTTTCTCCAATTCTATTTATATTCTTAATAAAAAATTAAAAACTTAGCTAATTTTTTTAAAATTCCAATAACTTAATTATATATGAGCTCATTTTCCAAAGATTTAACTATTTTAAACCTTCAAAAAGAAATTGATAATTGGATTATCAATGAAGGTGGCGGATATTGGCCACCTCTCTCAATGTTGGCTGCCATTCTTGAAGAGTTGGGTGAGGTTTCGCGTGAAATTAATATTATAGAAAAAATTAAACCCCCCAAATCTGATCAGGTTAAGGGAGATCTTGGCATGGAATTAGCAGATCTAGTTATCTCAATAATATGTACTGCTAATTATTATAAAATTGATCTAACTCAAAAACTGATCGAAAAAATTAAGCAAATAAAAATTAGAGATAAAAATAGATTTATTAAATTATAAAAAAATAATTGATTAATTTATTCAATCATTTTGCAGATATTTTCTATTTTCGCTACAGTCTCATCAACTATTTCATTTGTATGTTGCATACAAGTATAAAATCTACTCCCCGCAACTGAAATTATATTTTCACAAACTAACGCCGCACCTAAATGCTCCATAAATTCCTTACGTTCCCTTATTTGACCAAAATGTTTAGGGTTATCCATATCTAAGCTCATTACAGCAGATGTATGCATATGAACGGTGGCATTGAAATTATAAGAAATCCATGGTAAATTATATTTTTTAAATATTTCATTTAATCCATTTGCCAACCGGGATCCTATTTTTCCTGCCTTCTCAGAAGCATTAGTTTCCTCAACAAATTTTATTGCCCAGTATGCTGCTGCACACGTTAATGGGTTTGCAGCAAGAGTTCCACCACAATATGCTCTCTTTCTACCACCGCCTACTCCTGCAGCAATATATTGCATAATTTCCGCTCGACCACCAATTGCGGCAGCAGATGGGTATCCATGACCTACAATTTTACCAAATATCGAAATATCAGGTTTATATCCAAAATAAGCTTGTCCCCCACCCATATGTAATCTAAAAGCGCAAACAACTTCGTCACTTATCATTAACGCCCCATTTTTATGACAAAGTTCTTCTACTTCTTTATTAAATCCGGGTCTTACGGGATTTGCTCCACTCTCTGGCCCCATAGGTTCGAGTAACACTGCCGCAATTTTCTTCTTCTCTTTAAATAATTGTCTTAACGCTTCAATATCATTTGGCTTGACTGACTCTATAAATTTAAACACCGGTTTTGGAATTCCATGTGATTCTAAAGTTTTTGTACCAGGAATGTGCAAATCATAAACTAATTGATCACTCCATCCATGATAACCTCCTCCTATCTTAATAATCCATTTCCTACCAGTAAAAATTCGAGCTACTCTTATTGCTAACATATCTGCCTCAGTACCTGACTGAAGCCATCGTATGTTTTCACAGGAAGGAAAGTGTTTTTGTAGTTCTTCTGCAGCTAAAATCTCATATTCATTTGTAATTCCATGACAAGACCCAATTTCCTTTATAACTTCTATTACTTTCTCTGTATGAGGTGGATAATTATGTCCTAAAATGGTTGGACCTCCATTCATGAGGAAATCTACTAATTTAATATCATCAACGGTCCACATATAACACCCATCAACCCTTTTGGATGCTAAAGGAAATGGAAAATTAAATGCAAGATTATGCTCCACACCACCCGGAATGATCTTTCGGGCTCTATCATATAATTCCTTTGATTTCTTATGTGTTTCCGTATATTTTTTAACAATTTTTTTTAATTCATCTGGCTTAAATTTCCTTAAAGGATTATTAACTATACCTTTTATTCCTTCCATTATTTCATTATAATTCATATTTCATTAATCACTTTCACTAATTTTGAAAAGTCTTTGACAATGTGCTTTTTTATTTAATAATATTTAAAAAATTAAAACAAAATATTAATTTAAGCAAAAAACATTTTTAATAAGAACTTAAAATGTGCTAAGAATGAATGAAGAAAAATATATCCTTGCTCATGATCATGGGACTTCTGGGAGTAAAGCTGCAATAGTATCAACCCATGGAGAAGTTCTTGGTTTTGAATTCGAAGAAGTTCCATTATTTCTTCCTAGTGCAGGAGCTGCTGAACAGAATCCAGATGATTGGTGGAATGCAATGAAGAAATCTATTACAAGGGTGTTAGATAAAAATTTAGTCTCTATTGATGATATTATTGGTTTCTGTAATACAAGTCAATGGAGTGGAACTATTCCAGTTGATAAAGATGGAAATCATTTAATGAACGCAATTATATGGATGGATACAAGAGGAGCGCCTTATGTAGAAAAATTCTATAAAGGAATTTTAAAAGTGGGCGGGATGAATATAATAAAAGCATTAAAATGGATTAAAATAACTGCAGGTGCGCTAAGTACAACTGGGAAGGATCCCACTGCTCATATTTTGTTTTTAAAAAATGAGCACCCCGATATTTATAATAAAACCTTTAAATTCCTAGAACCTCAAGATTACATTAATTTAAAACTTACAGGTAAAATCGCCGCTTCTACTTGTTCTATCCAAGTTCATTGGATTACAGATATAAGGGATATTAATAATGTTGTTTATCATGATGGACTCATAAAAAAATTAAAACTAAATAGAGACCAATATCCAGATCTTAAATTAACAACAGATATTTTAGGTACTATTACTAAAGAAGTAGCGGATGAGTTTGGTTTAAATAAAGATGTAAAAGTTATTATGGGTGCCCCAGACATCCCTTCAGCAGCAGTAGGTTCGGGAGCAGTTAGAGACTATGAGGGACATATCTACCTTGGAACATCATCATGGTGTGTATGTCATGTGCCATTTAAAAAGACAGATCTATTTCATGGTATGGCCAGCTTAGTCTCCGCAATTCCAGGAAGATATTTGTTTACAAACGAGCAAGAAATTGCTGGAGGATGCCTTTCATTTATGAGAGATAATATATTATATCATCAAGATGAGTTACTTCTTGAAGAGAAAGTTCCCGATGTTTATAAAATATTTGATAGAATTGTAGAGAAGGTGGAACCTGGAAGTAATAAACTAATTTTTACTCCATGGTTATATGGAGAGCGTGCTCCCGTTGATGATCATACAATTAGAGGGGGACTTTATAATCTCTCATTAGAAACGCATAGAGAGCATATGATAAGAGCAATATTTGAAGGAGTTGCTTATAATTCCAGATGGATATCTCAATATGTCGAGAAAAATATTAAACGCCCCTTAAATCCAATAAATTTAATTGGAGGAGGCGCAAACAGCAATATATGGTGTCAAATTTATGCTGACATTCTTAACAGAAATATTAGACAGGTTGAGAACCCAATTGAAGCAAATGCACGAGGAGCTGCTTTTATTGGAGCAGTTGGACTAGGGTACATAACTTTTGATGACATTCCAAAATATATTAAATATTCAAACATCTATGAACCCAATCCTGCAAACAGAAAAATCTACGATGAGCTATTCCAAGAATTTATTACTATTTATAAGAATAATAAGAAAATGTACAGACGTTTAAACAAATTTCATTAATTTTATTTAAATCTTTATTATTAGACATTGACATACATGAAAGATATAGAAAAATTAAAAGAAAAAATTATCGAAGAACTAGAAAAAAGACTGTCTAAAGATTTAACTTATGATTCTGGATTCATATTAGGCTCTATGTGCTCAGAACCACTGAAATTTGCAACTGAAATTTATTCAAAATATATTTCCAAAAATCTTGGAGATCCGGGTTTATTTCCAGGAACAATGGAACTTGAAAATGAAATAATTCAAGAATTGGGAGGTTTGTTCGGATGTCGAAATGTTGTAGGAACTATTACTACTGGGGGAACTGAATCTAATATTATTGCTATGAGAATCGCAAGAAACTTGTTCAAAAATAAAAAAAATCCAGAATTCATTGTTCCTGCATCGGCACATATTTCATTTGATAAAGGTGCAGAATTATTAGGAATTACCCTAAAAAAAGCAAAATTAACGAAAGATTTTTACTTGGATTTAAATCATCTTTCATCTCTTATATCCAAAAATACGATTGGTCTTGTAGGTGTAGCTGGAACAACTTCATTAGGTTTAATTGATCCTATCGAAAAACTCGCAAAAATATCAGAAGAAAATAGTCTATTTCTACATGTGGATGCCGCATTTGGTGGCTTTATCCTTCCTTTTTTAAAAGAATTGGGATATAATATCCCGAGATGGGATTTTTCTATAAAAAATGTATTATCAATAACTGCAGATCCTCATAAAATGGGCTTAGCTCCTATTCCCAGTGGAGGCTTTTTATTAAAACCATCATCATTATATGAAGAATTTGGATATGAAATCCCTTATCTTGCTGGTGGGGGCTTTAAACATTTTAATATTCTTGGAACTCGAATAGGAGCTTCAACAATCGCATTTTGGGCTTTATGGAACTATTTAGGTAAGGAAGGATATAAAAATATTGTGAAAGAATGTATGGAAATTACATCTTATTTTGAGAAAAGAATCAATAAAATCCCCGGAATCAAGGTTGTTGTTAAACCAATTATGAATATTGTTGGAATAACTACTGAAAATGGTGAGAAAGTTGAAATTATCGATGAAGAATTAAGGAAGAAAAAATGGAAGCTGGGATTATTTAATAATTTAAAAATATTGCGAGCAGTAATTATGCCACATGTAAAAAAAGAGCATATCGATAAATTTTGCATTGATTTAGAACTAATCACGAAAAAATTATTCAATTAACTTAATTCTTTTCAAGAGTCAATATGAGTATTTTCTTTCTTACTTTCCAGATACTTCAGAAATTATATTTAATCTTTTTAAAAATAAGATGATCTGATTTATTTTCTTTTTCAAAAACAAATATTTAATCTTACTTATTCCAATTTAAATTATTTTTTTAATAATATCTTTTTGAAATTTATCATATATAAATACAAAATTTTATTTATAAGAATTACAAATTTATTTTCATTGAACTACCAATGAAAAATTAAAAATGGCTAAAAAAAAAGAAAAACTTACTGCAAAGATAAAAACTTCACGGTATTGGACAAAGACATGTTCTAATCCAAAATGTAATTTTGAATACCCTAATTGGTTTACTAGCTGTCCAAAATGCCATACATCATGGACCCAATCAACATCCGCAGTTTTTGATAAAATGGACAAAATTCCCTCTAAAAAAACAATTAAAATTGTAGTAAAAATTACTGATGAATCTCCAGAAAATCCTATTATTGATGTAAGACTTAGATTTACAGCTGATGGGGGAAATTCTTGGTTTCAAGTACCTATGGAAAAACACCAAGATTTTTATCTTTCAGAAATCGAAGAAATGCCTTTAGGATCAAAAGTAATTTATTATATTGAAGCAGAAGATGCTTCAGGTGAAATTTACATTGAAAATAATGACGGAAAATATTTTGCTTATTATGTTGAAACTCAACCAACAGTGAAACAAAGCGCAATTAAAGCTCAGAAAAAAACTAGACAACAACAACGCGAAGGGGATGTCTCGGATAAACCATTTCTCTATGAAAGTCAAAATTTTAAGAAAACTGTTAATGAACTCGAAAAAAAAACTCAACAAATAGTTTCACAAATACAAACACAAAGCAAACCACCTCAAGAAGAAGTGATTTTTCAAGATAAATCTCAACCTCAACCTGTAAAAAAAGGAAGCCCCCTTCATCCCGTAAAGGTTCCACAAAAAGGTAGTCCCATAAAAAAAAGCCAAGTTCAACCTGTAAAGATTCCTCAAAAAAGTAATTCGGTTCTAACTCAACCTCGACAAAAAATCACAAAACAAAAAGTACAAGAGTCACAACAACCAAAGATTCAAGATAATGAATTAACTATATTCGGGAAACCTCAACGAAAAATTGATGAAAATCTTAAAGTGTGTCCGAATTGCCAAAGTAAGATAAAATCTGTTTGGACTTCATGTCCAATATGTGGATATAGAGAAACTAGTTAAATATGGAGAAAAGAGTCTAATATAATCTTGTTTATCGCGAAGGCCGATTTAACGCCGTTATGAGCCAATTGATTAAAGTTTTGCTCCGCAACGATTGCAAAATTTATATTCTTTAGATAAAATGACCCCACAATGCCTACAAATGATCATATCTTTTTTTTTCTTTTCACTCTTTTTTTGTTTCACTTTAGATTTTTTCTTTTCCTGTTTTTTCTTAATTTCTTCTGCATTGGGAATTATTCTTAATGATGATTCTGAAACAGGTGAAGATGGTTCGGTTTTTTTAGATACAAATGGAATAAAACTCTTAATTGACTCAGGAACTTTCTCTGTTTCCCCTCTCTTTTTGCTAGCTTCACTTATCGACTGAAAAAAATTCCCTTTAGAAGAATTTTCTTGAGGTAAATACTGTGTTAAGGAAGGACTTTTAGATTTTTCTAATTCTGAAAATAAAATTGGTTGAGAATCTTCTGTAGGACTTTCTGCTTTTGGTGGTTCTGACTTAGGAAATACTTGCTTAGGTGGTTTTGGTGCAGGAGATATTGGTTGGAAACCAAGAGGTGGTGGAACAGGTTTTGGAGTTTTTTCTGAAAACAGTACACCTTTGGGAGTAAAAGTTTCTTGTCCAGAAACAGCTGGAGTAATACCATCTTTTGGTACTTCTTGAGTTGGAGGCATCTCGATTGCAGGTTCAGGTTCGGGTTCAGGAACAGGGGGTGCAGAAAATGCTGACTCAGGTTCGGGTTCAGGAACAGGGGGTGCAGAAAATGCTGGCTCAGGTTCTGGTGTGGGTTCAGGAATAGAGCTTGGGTGCATTGGTACCATCCCTGGTTTTAATAATTCTTTTTTTCCTAGCAATTCTTGTGGAACTTCAAGTCCCATCATTAAATAACCTAAAATAGCAAAACAATCACTAACATTTTCTCCCGATTTTGCACTTGTCTCTAAATAATAAAACTTAAACTTTTTTGAAAATAATTCTATATCGCTTTCACTAACTGTTCTTTCATTAATTAAATCACTTTTATTACCAATAAGTAACATGGGAATATCGGCTTTAGAATTTGATTTAATCTCTTCAATCCAATTTGGTAAATGTTCGAAACTTTCAAAATTGGTTAGATCAAAAACTAATAACGCACCTAATGCTCCTCGATAATACATTGGTCGTACAGAAGAAAAACGTTCCTGACCTCCAGTATCCCATAATTGAAGTTTACATTTTTTAATACCCTCTAAAGTCTGAATATCTATAGTTTTTATGTGAAAGTCGACGCCTATCGTCAATTTATAATCCTGTTCAAAGAAACCTTTAGTAAAACGGATTGTAAGTGCAGTTTTTCCTACGCCTCCATCTCCGCAGACGATAGCCTTGAAAAGAAAGTCATATTCAGTAACTGACATTTTATTATTCTACCTCTAAAAAAATATAATATTCTTTATAAAACAAATCATTATTTTAATCTTACATAAATTATCATCATTAAAAACGACAATTTCGAAAACCTTATCGTAATTTTTATTAGACATATATATTCTTACTCTAAGTTATAATCAAAATTTTGTAATTTATAAGATATTTAAATCAATCTAACGATAAAATTATTTACTATGTTACTTATCACGTGTATGAATTTATATTTTAATATTCTTTTTATTACAAAAAAAAAAGAAATGTTATACACAACTCATATCTCTTTATATTAAATTTTAATTTTAATAAAACCAAAGAAAAAAATACTCCTTTTATTTGATTTAATAAAATTTTTTCTTTTCTACCCCCTCCTTAATTTTTAATTCTTTTTGGTTATTTTCCAAAATAAAAGTATTTTAAAGTTGGGATTAAATTACTAAAATCAAAATATTTGATTTTTTAAAAATCATAAAATTGAAAATGATAAAACTATTAATTAGAAATGATAAAATTTTATTGTCAACTTTATTTTTTAATTGGAATGAAATGGTTTTTTATTAAAAATGATAAAAAAAAATAATGCACCAGTATTACAAATAGCTCTTGACTTAGTAAATTTACATAGAGCTTTACAAATAGCAGAAGAAGCTATCAAAGGAGGAGTAAATTGGATTGAAGCTGGAACTCCACTTATCAAATCCGAAGGCATGAATGCTGTAAGAAAATTAAAAGAGAAGTTTCCTAACCATACAATTGTAGCAGATATGAAAACGGTAGATGGAGGCTCTGCAGAAATAGAAATAGCTGCAAAGGCAGGAGCTGGAGTTGTCCTCATGTTGGGAGTAAGTGATAATACATCAATACGTGAAGCAATACTTGCCGCTAAGAAATATGGCGTTAAACTTGGATGTGATTTAATCGATGTAGTTGAAGAAAAATTTATAGAAAGAGCGTTAGAATTAGAAGAAATGGGCGTGGATATTATTTGTGTGCATGTGGGCGTTGACCAGCAAATGATCTATGGTGGCGAAAAAACGGTAGAATTAACAAGAAAAGTTGCGGAAAGATTAAAACCAACAACTCTTATTGCAACAGCTGGAGGATTAAATAGTGAAACTGCTTATAAAGCAAGAGAAGCTGGAGCGGATATAATAATTGTTGGAGGTGCTTTATATAAAGCAAAAAATCCCGAAGAATCCGCAAAAACAATTTGGAAATCAATCAATGAAGCAAAATCTATCAAAACTGATTTATTTAAAAAATATAGTGAAGAAGAATTATATGACGTTTTTATGAAAGTATCCACACCAAATATTTCAGATGCGATGCATAGAGAAGGAGAAATGCAAGGCTTATACCCTATTTGGATTGGAACTGATAAAGAACCATTAAAATTTGCTGGTAAGGCTGTTACAGTTCGAGCATATAATGGAGATTGGTCCAAACCCGTGGAATCTATTGATGTTGCACAAGAAGGAGAAGTTATTGTTATTGATGCTTGTGAAGGAAAAGATGCAGTTTGGGGTGAACTTGCATCATGGAGTTGTATACAAAAAGGAATCGCTGCAGTAGTTATTGATGGTGCAATAAGAGATGTTGATGATATAAGAGAAATAAGATTCCCCGCATTTGCCAGATTTATAACACCGACCGCTGGAGAACCACGAGGTATGGGAGAAATTAACACACCAATTGAATGTGGAAACCAAAAAATTGAGGCTGGAGATTGGATAATTGGTGATCAATCCGGAGTTGTAGTAGTTCCAAAATATAAAGCAAAGGAAATTGCAAATAGAGCTATTGATGTATTAGAAAAAGAAAACAGAATAAGAGAAGAAATTCAGCGAGGTTCCACTTTATCTAAAGTATTAAAACTTAAAAAATGGGAAAAATTCGGCTGAAAACATCTTTAAATAATTAGATTAAAAGATTATCTCTTTTACCTCTTCTAAAAGAGTTGATACATTAGATTTAATTAAATCGACATTTCCTTCTTCCCTAGTTGATTTTAAACTTAAAAATAAACGTATTGGTTTTTTCTCACCTTCTGTCGTAAGAATTAACAAGGTTTTAACATATGTGAAATTGCCCTCGAAAAAATCTAACTTCTCATCAATTTTAACCTTATTATCTATTAACGCTTGAAAAAATTCGAGATCTTCATTTAGTTTTGGTATAATTTTTGTATCATACTCTTTTAAATCAATTACATCCTTAAAATAATCGGAAATAATCAACCCTTTATTGGAGAATAATAAAATATAATCACAAGAGAAATTTTCTGCGAATTCTTTTAATTTATTATCCGCACTTTCTAAAAAAAGAATCTTATTCAAAGAAGAGGATAATGCTCTTGTGAGCGAGTAAATATTATAAATAGATGTATCGAAAAATCGAAAAGTCATCTTGGGATTTGATTTTTGAATTAAATCTACCAACATTCTCTTCCTCTCGTTAAATTCCTCAAGATTTTTATATTCAGGATCAAACTTATGAAAACAAATATTTATCTCATTATTATACTCCAAATCTCGATAAATGTCCAATAACTCATGTAAATAATCAATTGATTCCTCAAATCGTATTTCATCTTGAATATCAATCAAATATAATATTGCATCAGTATCCTCGAAATATATAGGACGATTTACGTAAATATTTCTAAATTTTTCTTGGCCTCCCATATCCCACAAATTTAATTGATGTTTTCTTAAAATTGTGCAAGTAGAATAATCTATCTTAATGGTTGGTTTTAAATCTTCAACCTTCTCCCAAAAATTATATTTTTTTCTTATCGCAATTAAATAACTGGACTTTCCTGCATTATCTAGACCCGAAAGAATGATCTTATATACCTTTAAATCACTTTGTTGCACCATTTTTTAGAACATCTCGAATTATTCATAATATGTTTTTATAATACAATTAAGTATAATGAAATAAATAATGATATATATTTTATTATTTAAATGGCTGATTTTATTGGCATTTTATTAACAATCGACGCAATTTTTACATGGGCTTTTGCCAGTTTAGTATATAAATTCGGCTTACAAAAAATAGAAGCTCCACAAGCTCTTTTACCTAGGTTATTATTAGTTACCCTCTTTACTTTTGTTATATCCTTATTCTTTGGAAATTATTTAATATTCACTGGATTGAATTTTCAACAATTGATCGATTATGATATCGCTTGTATTATTTCTGGAGTTACTGTTACAATTGGAGATCTTCTATATTTTCATTCATTAAAAAAAATTGATGCTTCTCGAGCCTATCCCCTAAGTTCATTATCTTTAATTTTTGTTTATCCATTCGCAGCAATCTTTTTTGGAGAAATAATCACTTTTTCAATTTTGATAGGAGGCACTATTATTTTAATAGGTGGTTTTTTTTTAAGTTCAAAAGATAAACCTAAGAATGAAATATCAAGCTCAAATAATGTAAATGAAAACTCTAATAACCAAGAAAAAAAAATTAAAGTTAAGCAAAAATCATCTGAAGATGTATTCATAGGAGTAATACTAGCTCTAGGTACGGCATTCTTCTGGGCTTTAGCAATTGTTTCATTCAATCAAGCCAGAATTCTCGCAAATGGAGAAGTTTTTGTTACAAATTTTATTCGAATCATAAGCGCAACAATATTCATTTCCATATTTGGAATGTTTAAACATAAATATTATAAAGGATTTAAAAAAGAAAATAGAATCCACTTAAAATATTACATTTATATTGGTATTGCTGGTTCCTTGTCCTTGGGTTTTGCAGATTCATTATTCTATAAAGCAGCTGAAATAAATGGATTAATATTTACTTCTACAATAACTGCAAGCACACCTTTAATTCAACAACTTGCCTCTGTTTTAATATTAAAAGAAAAATTTCGTAAGAGATTTTTAATTGCCGTAATATTAATTATTTTAGGAAATTATATTATAATTTTCTTATAAAAGATTGATAATATAGGGTTAATTATGAGTGAAAAAGGTTATGAATTTCTCGACCATATCTCAGACGTCCAAGCTAGATGCTGGGGTTTAAATCTTAAAGAAGCGTTTTCACAAGCAGCACTAAGTTTGTTTGATACGATTACAGACATCAGAAAAATTGATAAGAAAATCTCAAAATCGATTCAAATTGCAGCAGAGGATAAAGAATCCCTACTATTTGATTTCTTAAGTGAATTTTTATATATTTTTGATACTAAAAATCTGATTTTTTCTGAGATTAAAGTGAATAATATTGATGAAAGTCAAGATGGATATATGCTAAATGCCCAAGTAATAGGAGATTTTTTCGATTCGGAAAAGCATTCAGGTGGAATAGAAGTAAAAGCAATCACTTATTCATATATGAAAATTGAAGAAAAAAAAAATAAAGTAATAATTGAAGTAATTTTTGATATCTAACCTTTAACTACGCCTTTAGGAATTAATCGCACAATCTTTTTGACTATTCCAAGATCATGGCTAACTTGAACAACCTGATCGATATTCTTATAAGCTCCGGGTGCTTCTTCTGCTAAAACTTTCATTGAAGCTGCTTCAACTGTAATTCCATGCCTAGCCAGATCATCCTTGATTTTTCCGCCCCAGAATTTTTTCTTCGCTTTTGTTCTAGATAATTTCCGACCAGCTCCATGTGCAGTTGATCCAAAAGATAATTCCATAGCCTTTGGTCCTCCAACACATAAATAACTTGCTGAACCCATAGTGCCTGGTATCAAAACTGGTTGCCCAACTGCTTTATATTTTTCGGGAATTTGGGGATGACCGGGAGGAAAGGCTCTTGTTGCACCTTTTCGGTGAATATTAAGTTTCATCCTTTTTCCATCCACCATATGTTCTTCAATTTTTAAAATATTATGACAAACATCGTATACTAGATTTAAGCCAAGTTCTATTGAGTCTTTTTTTAAAATTTCCTTAAACGATTCCCTAACCCAATGTGTAATTAATTGACGATTATTCCACGCAAAATTGGCAGCACAAGCCATCGCACTTAAATAATCTTTTGCTTCTGGTGTGTCTGCCTTAAGATAAGCAAGCTCCCTATCAGGAACTACAATTCCATATTTCTGCATAGCCTTATCAAATATTCTTAAATAATCTGTTGCAATTTGATGCCCCATTGCTCTAGAACCAGTATGCACCATCACTGTGACTTGCCCTTTTTCTTCTATGCCTAAAGTTTTTGCTATAGATTCATCATAGATTTCATTTACTTCCTGAATTTCTATAAAATGATTTCCAGATCCCAATGAGCCGATTTGGCGGATTCCTCTCTCCTTAGCTCTTCTTGAAACCTTGCTAGAATCGGCTCCCTTCATACATCCATTTTCTTCACAAAATTTTTCATCCTCTGGATATCCATATCCATTTTCTATCGCCCAGTTCACACCATTTTCTAAAGCTTTATCCAGATCATTATAATTGATATTTAACTTACCTTTAGAACCCAATCCACTCGGAACATTTTTGAAAAGGGATTTAACCAAACGTGATAATGCATGTTTTATTTCCTCCCCTTTTAGACCTGTGCGGAGGAGTCTGACCCCGCAATTAATGTCATACCCAACGCCACCAGGTGAAACCGCCCCCGTTTCTGCGTCTGTTCCAGCAACACCACCGATACAGAAGCCATAACCTTGATGTGCATCACTTAGAGCAATAACATGTTTTACTATTCCATCTAAACAGGCGACATTAGTTATTTGATCAAGAGTTTTATCTCTTCTTATACTTTCCATTAAAAAATCATTTGCATAAACTATCGCTGGCACTTTCATTTGAAATTTCTTTGTCTCTCCATAAATTCTCTGAAATTTTGTTTGCGGAGATATTTCCCATATATTCTCTGAAATTTTTTTTATGTCCATAATAAGTTTATAAGATTAAAAAACATAAAAAAATTCTTTTTAAAATTTTTTTAAATACAATTATAAATACAATTTTTTACTAATTATTTAAAACTAAATGAAGTTATTTTCTAATTTATAGGTGCATCTAACATAATTCATAGTTTCTATTTAATCCATCAACTTACAGGAATTTGCATGATTTATAGAAAATATGGAGTGATTGAATTAAATCAAGATCTAGTTTCGGGATTTCTAACTGCCCTAAAGGACTTCGCGAGCGAAATAAGCAAAGGTAAAGGCCAACTCAAGATTGTAGATATGCGACTCTTCAATTTAATCCTTGTTTTTAAAGCGGGCGTTTTAGTGGTGGTTGCAGCTGATAAAAACGATTCTAGAGAAATCGCCCAAGCGAGACTTGGAGACATAGTGGATGTTTTTATGGAAAAATATTCTGAATACATTGGTGAAGATAATTGGACAGGAGATATTCGTATATTTCAAGGATTTGAAACAATTATTGATAGGATTCTCGAATATGGGAAAGCATCGGAAGTACCTATAAGGATACCTATCTTGAAAATCTATAAAAAGGACTTTGAGAAGTCACAAAAAAAGATAGCCAAAAAAGGGTTGATTCTTGAAGAAATAGATTTTAGATCAAATATTGAAGAAACTCAAAAACCTGAATGGACCTTAAAGAGATTACCTAAACAAGTTGTAAGTCAAGGAATGCTTTCAGAACAGGAATATGAGATTTCCCATCTTTGTGACGGATTTCATACTTTAGAAAAAATTGCAGAAGAAGTGGGTATTCCAGAAAGCAATATAGGAATAATTATTGATGAATTAGATGAGCTTGGATTGCTTGAATTTATAACAATTCAGTAATTATTAATAGATTTTCAAATTTTAAAATAGATCTATTTTTATCCTAAAATTTTTAAACTTCATTCTTCTTAAATTATTTAAAACTTATATTAAGAAGAGATTATAAAAATGACATATATGATTTTCATCTCAACCGTGCCTAATCTTGAAGAAGGAAAGAAAATTGCACGTCTTCTAGTAGAACAAAAAATTATTGCATGCTGTAATATCATTCCTAATGTGATTTCAATATATGAATGGGAGGAAAAAATTGAGGAAGACAATGAACTTTTATTAATCATTAAAACCAAAAAAGAAAACAGTAAAAAATTAATTGAGATTATAAATAGCATACATAGCTATGAAGTTTCTGAATGTATAGGTTTTGATATTACAGAAGGATCAAAGAAATATTTAGATTGGATGGATAAAATAATAAAGATTTAATATATCTTATGCAAGTTCCTTGGATTTTTCAAATTGATTGGATTTTTTGGGATACGATTATTATTTTCTTATTAATTATTTTCCTAATCTCAGTTAAAATTTTTAAGAATACACATCGTTGGAGAAATTTTTTATCGAATCCTTTAATTATGGAAAATAAAACCAAGAATTTTGAAATTCAATGTGGGGAAAAAGAAATTTTTAGAATTTCCTTCACATTGTTCGAATCTAAAATCAACGATATCGCTGAAAATAATAACAACAAGACTTCAAATCTTCTGATCATTTTCAAAAAGAGGAGATATAATACATATCCATATGCAGAAGCTCTTGCTTCAATCGATCTTAAGGTTGTTTTTATAGATTTCAAAAAAGTTAGGAAAGTTGAAGGTAAAAAACTAGTTAAGATAAAAATTAGTGGAGGATTAATTGATAAAATTTCAAAAGCGATTTATATTCATTTTATTGATATAGGAGATGGTCCCGAGTACCAAAAAATTGTCTTTCTCTTTCCTAATCTTACTATTCAATTTTTAAAAATCTCTACACTAACAAATTTTTTTGACAAATTTTTTCTAATATTAAGTAATTTTTCAGAAAATTATGAGATTTTAAAGAACTTTTTAAATCAAGACATAATTGACATAAAGAAACTTTATTTTATTATCCCATTAAAGAGATTATTAAAACTTGATGAAGATCAATTGAATAAAATCAATAGATTAAAAGATAATTATAAAATACATGAAAAAAATATATTAATTCTTGAAAAATCTTTTAAATCGTTAAAGAATTTTGAAACAATTATTATTGGCTTTATTTTAAATAATATTTTTAATAAAAAATAATAAATATTAACTGAAAAGCGTTCAATGACAAGAGATAAAATTTCCATAGAATATTCAAATAAGGTTATTTATGATAAAAACCACTGGGGTATATTAGCTCATAAACGAGATAGAGCAAAAAAGATTTTACATATGTTTTATAAAGAAGGTTTAAACCCTTTAGTGTTTGGGAGTTTAGCACGAGGAGATGTGAAAAAGAGTAGTGATATTGATATAATTTTTCCCGATAAAATTCCTACATACAAATTAGAGGTTATTATTGATAAGAATGGAGAATATCTTTTTGCAAAGGATATAATTCAGGCAACTCCGGGAGATACAATTAAGGCAAATATTTACTTATCCGAGCAAGAATGTTTAACAGTTCCTTTAACGAAGTTTATGAAAAAGTCTTTTCAATTCTATCAATTTGGCGGTTGTCTTGATTTAGATAAGCTTTCAAAAAATGAAAGGGTTCCAGGCACAGATAAAAATTTAATATTAAAGATACCAACTAAATACGGTCATAATGAGCTTGAACTTAAAAATAATGAATTATATGCTTCGAAATTGTTGAATATTGATCTAGAATTTATACTTCAAAGAATACGCGTTTTAACTAGAAGGGATAAAGTTGGCAGAACTGGAGTTTTCCTGCATAAAAATCTAAATTTAGAGGATAATTTTGAAAAAGTGTTAAAGGATATTAGTGATCGAAATTCTTTTGTGAGAAGGATACTTATGAAGGGCTGAGGTTAAATAAGATTGACACGAGCAGAATTATTAAAAACTAAAGGTGAATCTTATTCTATTCGTGGGATTCCTAAAGGATGTAAATATTGTATAAAGGGACAAAAAGTCGTTCTATTCCTTAATGGAATTTGTCAGAAACCTGATCATTGTTCTTGGTATTGTCCTATCTCAAAAGAAAGGAAAAATAAAGAAATAACATACGCTGATGAAATTCAGGTTAAAGATTATAAAGAAATATTAAAAGAAATTAGTCTTGTAAAAGCCAAGGGTGTTTCAATAACTGGTGGAGAACCTCTTGCCCCTAATAATACAAATAAGACCTTGGATTACATAATTTTTTTAAAAAAAGAAATGGGATCTGATTTTCATATACATCTATATACGAATGGAGTTAATTTTAATGAACAATTAGCGCAAAAATTATCCTTGGCAGGATTAGATGAGATAAGATTTCATCCTTCTAAGGAGAATTGGATTAAAATTAAATATGCGTTAAATAAAAGTATGTCTGTGGGTGCAGAAGTTCCGGTAATTCCTGATAAAAAGAATTTGAAAACTCTAAAAGAATTTATCTTTTATTTAGATAAAATTAATTGTGATTTTATCAATTTAGATGAATTTGAAATGTGTTTTCCAAATAGTGAATCTCTTAAATCTAAAGGATTTTTATTGAAAGAAGGAACAATTGCATCTGTTAAAAACAGCGAAGAATCAGCTCTCAAACTAATTAAAAGTGTAGCAAAAAAAACAAAGTTAAATCTTCACTATTGTCCCATTATTTTAAAGGATCATTATCAATTAAAAAATCGATATAAACGAAGAGCAAGAAGTATTAAGGCGCCCTATGAAGTAGTTAATAATGCAGGTCTTCTTATTTATGCACAAATTGAAGGTACAGCCGTATCTCTGAGGAAGTTTCGCGATAATGTCATATCAAAATTAAACTTACCTAAGGGTTTCTATTCTTTTAAAGAATTTAAAATTAATTTACCATGGTATATTCCAGTTTACCAAAAATTTGTTGAAGAATTAAAAAAATACGAATTAGAGTGCTATATTATTGAAGGAATACCATTTCGCGATAAATATTTTCAAATAACTGAGAAAACACCAATAAACTTAATTAATATTATTAAAGAATGATATATTTATTAGTAAAGTTACTCATGAAATTGCCATTATCAATGATTATAAAAGATGTTACAAATAAAGATATAGAGGAGATCTCTTCTTTAGAAGAAAAAATATTCGGAATAGATGCTTTTTCTACGGATCTTCTAAAAAAAATACTTAAAAATAAATTATTGTTCATAAAATTAGTAGATGAAACTGAAAAAATCCTTGGATTTTCTATTTCAATTGAGGGTGTAAAAAATAGGGCAAATATTATAAATCTTTTAATAAGAGAAGAGTACCAACATCAAGGATTAGGCTCCTTTCTATTAAAAAGGACATTAAAAGAAATAAAAAATAAAAATAAATTTAAATCAATTATTCTAAATGTAAAAACTGACAATGATATCGCAATTCATTTATATCAAAAGTATGGTTTTAAAGTAATCAAAATAATTGAGAACTATTATGAATCTGGAGCCTCAGCAAATTTGATGAAACTCAAGTTGTAGTTGATTTAAAAATACCTAGATAATTATAAATATACCGATTTTGTATTATCATAATATATAAAAAATAGATATAGGGATAAGGAAAATGCCACAACTTGATGATGAGTTAAAGAAAGCTATTAAAGATGGTAAAACTTTAAGTCCTGTTGACCAAACAGAAGTAGACAGAATAAAAGCCGAACGTGAAAAAAGAAAGGAAGAATTGGAAAAAGTAAAAGAGGCTTTAGAAAAGCAATAATTATTTTTTCCTTACTTTTTTTTTAAAATATTCACTATATTTATTCCTAGATGAATAAATTAAACCTTTATGAGCTTGAGAAATTCTTTTGAAAATTAAGTATTTCGACGATAAGAAAGGAGAATTAAAAGTTCTAATAGAATGTTTAAATGATCTTTGGGTCTTATTTAATGTAATTTACAAGGATGATAAAGCTATATCGAGAACTACAAGACGTATTGTCTTTAGGGAAGGTGATTCTGGAGATCGCAAACCTATGATCTTAACCCTTGAAGTAAAAGATGTAGCATTTCATGAATATTCAAATCGTCTGAGGATTAAAGGAATTATTTTATCTGGACCTGAAGATTTAATTTCTTTTGGCTCTTATCACACTTTCAATGTTTCTGTTGGCTCCATAATCACTATTATTAAAAAGAAATGGATGAAACAGGATTTAAGTCGAATAGAAAAAAGTTCAAAGGTTCAAAGTTTTCGAATCCTTGTTATCGCAATTGAATCAGGATTAGCAACGGTTGCAATTATTTCGGATTATAGTCAAAAAATAATAACCAGCATTAGGCATAATATCCCCGGAAAAAGATATGAAAAAACACAAAGAAATAAAGAAATTGGGGATTTTTTTGGAAAAATTGACACAATTATTGCAGATAATTTAGAGCGGATTGATATAAACTTAATTATTATTACTGGTTCTGGAGGCTTTAAAGAAAAATATGCAGATATATTAAAAAAAAGTCGTCCAAATTTGGCTCAAAAAATTAAAATCATTAATTCTAGTTCCGCAACCTCCAGCGCAATAAAAGAAGTTATAAAATCAAAAAAATTAGAAAAAATTAAAAAAACTTCACGGATAGTTTATGAAACTAATCTAATGGAAAAATTTATCGAACAATTAGGGAAAGATACTAGATTGGTATCCTATGGTTGGGATCAGATAAAAAATGCAGCGAAAATGGGGGCGATTGATACACTACTAATTTCTGACAAATTATTAAGAGGCCTTTCATTTGATAAACGATCAGAACTTGAAGATACATTAAATATAATTGAAAAAAAAAACGGGAAAATAGAAATTTTTAGTAGTGAGCATTCTGCTGGAGAACAATTAATCAGTTTCGGAAGTATTGCTGCTATATTAAGATATAAGATTTAAATTCAGTTTAGAAATAAAATTATTTATTATGCCTTCTGAGATAATTTATGTAGATAGGAACTCTGAAATTCCCCTATATGGTTTAGATTTTATTGGAATAATAGATCGTGGGACAAATATTTTAGAAATCAAACCTCTAACTCAGTGTAATCTAATCTGCAAATATTGTTTTGTAAGTGCTGGAGATTATATCACTAATTTTATAGTCGATGTTAATTATTTAATTGAAAATATTGTCCCTCTAATCGAAATCAAGGGAAAACACGATATAGAAATACATATCGCCCCATACGGAGAAATTTTACTATATAAGGATTTAATTAAGCTAATTAAAAAATTAAAATTAATAGATGGAATATACAAAATTTCTATGCAAACTAATGGACTATTACTGAGTAAAGAAAGTATCATTGAGCTTGAAAAAGCTGGATTATCTCAAATTAATATCAGTCTAAATACACTTGATCAAGATAAAGCAGAATATTTAAGTGATTATAAAGGATATCAACTCCAACACCTTTTGGCCATGATTGATTTTCTTATGGAATCCAAAATTGATCTTGTTATTGCCCCCGTTTGGATTCCTAAGGTAAATGATCAAGATATCGAAGAATTAATTCGGTTTGTAAAGAATTACCAGGATAAAGTAGATACTCCAAATAAAATTCGAATTGGCATTCAAAAATACTTAATTTATAAAACTGGAAGGAGAATAAAAAAAATTAGACCTAAAAGTTGGGGGTTTTTTTATAAACAGTTGAATACTTTAGAAAAGAAGTATAACATGAAATTAAAATTAGGACCTAGAGATTTTGGAATTCATAAACGAAAAAGCTTATCTCTTTCAATTCAGAAGGGAAATTTTGTTAAAAGCCAAATAATTTCTATAGGTAGATGGGATTCTGAATGCATTGCAAAAATCGATGATGATTGGGGTATTAAAATTCTACTAAATAAAACCCAAAAAAATATTCCACTAATTGGAAAGAAAATTAATGTAAAGATCATTAAATCAAAACAAAAAGAAAATTTACTAACGGGAATTATTGAAAATTAGCCTAATATTAGTAAATTTTTAAAAAATATTATAAACATATATAAAATAAAATAATAAAAAAAAGGTAAATCAAATTGCCGATATTAACACCAGAGGATGAGATAGATTTAGCAAAATTTGAAGTAGAACTCGTAAAGAATTGGAATAAAATGATTGGTTCTCAAAAGAGTGTCACAGCAACGCATATGAAATTATCTGACCTTATAATCAAAGAAAATTCTGCAAGAGAAGTTTTTTTAAGAACTGCTAGAGATGTGTATAAACAGATGAAAGTACTAGCAAGAGAAAAAATGTCTAATATCGATGAGAACGATGGGAAAATAATTCAAAAAATAATTCATGATAATGAAACAATATATGAAAATAATAAAAAATTTCTTAACGCCATAAAAGATCTAGGATTACAAAGAGAATATCTACATAAAGAATTTCAAGAATTAACTGAAGCATTAAAGGATGTATCTTCAAAAAGAAAAGCAGTTGTTCATAAAGCTTTAAAAATCGAAATATCAAAGAATAAATTAATTGAAGGAGAGAAACTAGAAATGTTGGACCAAGAATTTAAAAACATACAAAAGGAGTTTGACAGATCTAAAGGACGTTATTTGAAAAAAGTTGAACATATTGAATCTACGAGGAATGAAGTTAATTCTTTATGGAATAAATTAAAAGATTCTACTATGGGATTTGACTGAATTTAAAAAAATTTGAAATATTGGTTTAGAATCATTGAAAAATAAAAAGGTAAATAATTAAAAATAAATATTTAATCGATTATAATTACATAGAAAAAATTTTTTTCCTAGGGGATGATAAAAATAGCCGAAGAATTTAATTCAATGTTAGCTGCAACCCGGAAAGCACCACTAGATGAAAAACTCAAAGGACTTGCAGATATCATTGAAAGTATAATGCAAATTGTGTTAAAAATTCCTAATTTGGTAGATCAAAGCTTAACTATTATAAATTCAAGAATTTCTTCAATTGAAGGAAGGCTCACTTCACTGGAAACAAGAACTGCTCAAGGAGCTACGGCTGTATCAGCAGGAGCTGGAAGTCTGCCTCGCTCCCCAGGAGCTCCACCACCTCCGCCAGGAGCGCCTCCACCACCTCCGGGACGTCCACCCGCTGGTCCTGAACCAGCGAGTGCAGCTAATCCAGTTTCTTTAAGAGGGGCCATCATGGGCGAATTGAAGGAATTATTCTCAAAAAGAAAAAAGATATAATAATTTTATATGTTTCAACCTCAACAAAATACCTAATTCATTCAATTTGATTTTCAATTAATAAAATTTAATATTTATTTCTCTCTCGTTTTTTTAATAAAATAAAATTAAAAATATAATTTTCTCTCCTTCAAATTGCGAATTAATTACTTATTTCATAGTATTTTGTTTAAACATTAAAAAATGATTAATTTAAAATAGTTTTAATATCTTAAATATGATTTTTGTTATCATTAATGTTTTAAATTAGATTTTCATTAATATTTTAACTAAATTTATTATGCAGAATATGACTGAAAATACAAAAACAGTAAAAGTAATACATGATTCTCAGAGGAAAGTTCTAGAAATTATATCCTTATTACGAGTGATGAATAATTACTATGGGAAAAAGAAGGATATTCAAAAGAAAATGAAACCAATTGTTTTAAAAAGATTTAAAAAGAGTATAAAAGAATTAGAAGAAAATTCCGATTGGTTATTTTCTGTTCCGAGCACACTGGACTCTTTAAATTTAGAATTTATGAAAAAAAATGATGCTTTTCGATTTCCCGATGCAATACATTTATTTGAGGCATGGATGAATCTTGGGATGGATGCTGTTTTTCCACGAGTTGCATTTAACTTTGATTTTCCAGGTGTATTACCAAATGAAAAAAAAAGGTCTGTATTTCAGTTTATTTATAATTTTTCTCGTGGATTTGGTTTTCCAATCATTTTTAATCCCACATTTTATGAACATGATATTGGTTTATTGAGATTTCTTAATCCATTATTAAAATGGGGCTATACTGTTTTTCACAAAGTAAATCAAGCGAATTCTCTTGTTGAAAGACGTTTTAATTTAAATAGACATCATCCTGGAGAATTTGAATTTGTTATAATTTCAGAATTTAAAGATGGATTTAAAGGAGTTGACACACTTTTACATGGATATAAAATAAAAAAACCAAAATTAATCGGAAATTATGATAATTTAAATCAAGCCTTAGAAGATATTGTATTTTCTTATTCAATAGGAGATCATGCAATGAGTATTTTGAAATATAAAGGGCAAAGATTTAAGGAAATCCCCCTTATCGATAATCATTTTATTAAAAAAAAATATGATATTGATTTTTACTCTTATATTAAAAAATTAATCTCGACTAATAACGCTATTACTCAAAGAATTAAAGAATTAAGAAAGGAAATCACACAAAAATTAAAGGAATTTTCACTTATTGATAAAATAAGATTTAGATTAAGGAAAGGTAAAGTTATTCCTTTATCTAAAGACTTACAAAAAGTTAAAGATATTGAGTTTAAAAAAAATATCTTAGATAAAATTAGACAAAAATTATGGACTACTCCATTATATACTCATACAGTTCATTCACCTAAACAATATAAGCTCAGTTATACTCAAGAGGAAAATGATTTAGATGAATTAGGACAAGAAGAATCTGATTCAATCTTGTTAAAATTAGTAAGGAAATATGGAAAAAAATATAAAATCGAGTTCAATGAAGAAAAAATCATCAAAAAGCTTGAGGAATTAAGAGATGATATGGCAAAGATGTGGTTATATTTTAAAGAAAGACATCTTAATTATGCAAAAAGAAAAATGATGAAAATTACTACAATGTCTGTTAATGATCCTAATTATAGAGAAAAAATATTAAAATTAGTAGATGAATTGATACCAATTATAACAATTCATGAGATTTTTATACGACCTTTATCAGATTCTGTTTATCCAGAATCTATACCACAAACTCAAAAAATGTGGTCTTATCTCGCAACATTCTTAAGTTCTAAGTATAATCCAATGGGTGTTAGCTTAATTAAAACCTTCAATCGAATAGCATACCATAGATGGGCTTATTTTTTCAAAAAGAAAAATATAAAATTTAATCATTATTTCGATTATTTTATAAAATTACCAATTTGGGAAAATATCCCAGATGAAATTATGAATTGTTTTAAATCTTATCCAAATGAAAAGATTATTTTCGTCAAAAACCCAAAACAATCAATAAGAAATAGAGTTTCCAAATTAAAAGAGAAATTTTAAAAGATTACCACTCTAGGAATCCTGGGTCATCAAAAACCTCTTCAAGCGTTTTATCTTTTGCTAATTTTTCTTCTACTTCTATTTCTTCCTCAAGATCAACGCCAATATCTTCTTGTTTTATTTTTTCACGTAATTCTCTTTCTAATAATTTATAGTTTGCTGCTTCATCTCTCCATTTATTAGATTCTTCTAGTAATTCTTCTTCTCCTGTTGAAATATATTCTTTAGATAATTCTGAGGCTTTCATTTTTGTAATATCTGATAGAAGCGAATAAGTTAAAGCTAATTCACTCCAATTTTTCTCTTTTTCATGTTCTTTTATATTTCCTTTTAAACGATGATATTCTTGATCTTTAAAATATAAATCAATAAATGACCCATAAAAATCTACAGCAGCTTCAATAGAACGGGCTAAAACCTCTTTTTGTAATCCGCAAGTTCCACATTTAACTTCAACCAAATTGACAATTTTATCCTTTAATTCTGTTTTTTTTAATTTTCCGCCACAAATAGAGCAGTTTTTTACATTTTCTCCGTTTATATCATATAAATCATTTGCTGAGCGTAAATTTGCATCCCATTCTAGCCCACAATCAATACATTTTATAGAATATGCAATTAATTTGATCTTCTTCTCTATTTTAACTGATTTAGCCCCGCACTCAGGACATGTAAAAATTTTAGGAAGTTTTTTTATTTTCCGGTAAACTTTTTTCCTTTTCTTCCTTCGACCCATAAAATTTCCCGTCTTTGTAATATTTGTTATTTTTCTTTTAATTTTTAATAATTTTTAAGAGTAAAAAATTTTTCTCTTTTTAATTTACCCATTTCCCTTAAAACAGAAAAATTTTTATGTTATGGTATAATAATTTTATTATCTCTTTTTAATTATCTTATTGGAATAGATTACATTGATTAGATCATATTATTTAATACCATATAGATTAAAGTAGGTTGGAAGAAATGGAACAGCATAAGCAATTATCCATTGAAGTAGATAAAAATCTTATTAATAAAGTGTTTGAAAATGTAGAGATGCGCTATATTCTATTATATCTTTACATACTTCGAAATGATATGTTAAAAAATTTATCAGATGAATCTTGGCTCAATTCATTTAAACGATTAATGAATTTGGATGAAATTCTCAAAAGCGATTTGGAATTATATTCAAATAAAGAATTGACCGAAATTTTAATAGATTTAAGAATAATTAAAAATTTAAGATCTTTGAAAGAACTTGAAAAGAAAGAAGATGATTTTTTAATTAAAATTTTGGAACCAATAAGAATTGAAGAGAATAAAATAATTGTTCCAGAAAATACATTATTTCCAATTATCTCAAAAAACTTTACATTTTTAACAAAACGAAATTTTCACTATGCCATCTCAAGGTTAAAGGGTATTATGTGCGAAAATAGTGATGTAATTCATCCTTTTCTATTTGAAATTGGTAAGGAAAATTATTTATTAGCAGACGATCTGTATGAAATTTTAGATGATTTAGGAAATCCATATCAAACGATAAAGGTCGAAACCACAATTAGTGAATTTTATAACAGATTTAAAGAATTATTAGAAAAAGTCTCCAGTTTCATAGAACTATATGATCCTTTATTAAATAAAAAATCACATATCAGAATTATCAAAAAGGCAATAGACAATAATAAAGTCATTCTTGAATATATGCAAGAAAACGTAAAAAAATTGCCTGCTAAATTTGATCTGGAGGAAGTTACAGATAAAGAAAATGAAATTTTTAAAAAATGGCATTTAATACTTATAAATTTACTTAAAAAACGGAATAGATTAAATGAAATTGATGAAGAATTAAGTAAAATTAAAAATTACTATTCTGGAAAGGGAAAAAAATATACCTATTTAGAATTTATTACTAAAATATCATACAATGAAGATAATATCTTAAACCAAATTAAAGATAAATTAATAATATTAAGAGAAGAATTAGTAAATATCAAAAAAGAAGTATCTAAATTTGAAAAAAATGAAATAAAGCTGCTTAATTTAGATTATGAACGATATAGAATTATAAATGAGTAAATAAGAAAGGTGCTCGATTATTAAATGCCCTGTTTGTAACGTTGAGATGGAACAACTCGTTCAAGAAATATTTCAATGTCCAAAGTGTAAAAAAATAATTAAAGGACGGATTAAAGAAATTGAAAAAAAGAAAGAAGTTGCTATTGGAAAAATTCAAGAGGGAGATTATTTTCATAACAATGCTAGTTTAAATAAGAAATATGAAATTTGTGAAAAAGGAATTACCATTTCTAAATCCCCAAATAGGTGGGTGGCAGCATTACTCTGTCATAGCTCCTATTTAAGCAGTTCTAAATATATTAGACTTAGTTGGTGGAAAAAAGAAATAAATACGCATGCAGGCTTTTTCAAAATAACTGAATCTGCAGTATTGAATAATTTAATCAAAACCTTAGAAAAAATAAATTATTCATTTGACGAATATTGGGGTAATTTTAAAGGATTTGAAAAAAAAAAAAAAGAAACAAAAGAAAAAGCAATTCAAAATAAACGCTTAAAAATTCTAAAATATAGAATTCTCGAAAAAAAAATTTGCCCGAATTGTAATAAAAAATTAAAATTTACCAAAAGAAAAACACATTATGAATGTGAACATTGTGGTGAGATCATCATCTTGGAATCTCATAATGAACCAATTTTTAATATTGATCCTAAAGATCTCCCATTAGAATTCTCCACAAATTTTCCTATCAACTTTTACCTCCCCATAGCTGGCATCACTATTAAATGGTTAATGGGAGAATGGAAATCTGTTGTTGTAATATATTCAAATGACAATCCCAATAGGAAATGGCTAAGATTTTATTCTTGGGAAAGAAATTTACAACAACTATTAAAATACGGATATTATGAAGCTGGTGATGGAGGACAACTATCTTGGACTACAAAAAAAGGAACAGGCTCACCAAATATTAACGATAAATCAGAAGTCCCTATTTTAATTGATGCTTTAAAAAAATTACAAAAAGAAATAGGTTGGGCTAAATAAGATAAAATTTTATGCAAAAGATTAAGGTGATTAAATAAATGAGTGGGATCGATAATCTTGAATGGGAAAAATTACTTACTGAATTCTCTAAAAATGTTGATAGATCTATTAAGAAACTAGAAGAAAGAGATATTGATAATATTCCTGGTGCTAAGCAAGCCTTGATCGAACGATTGAAAGTAATGAGAGATTATTTTCCACAAAATAATGGAGATCTCTTTATAAAATTAATTAATGAGAAAATTCAAAATGCTTTTTTCCCAAAAACTAAAGATCTGGCTGAAGCATTTGAGCTTATCATAAAATCTCGCTCTCATGATCAAGATTTTATAATAAATGAATTAATTAACGGTTTTATATCATCAAGAAGTAAAACAATCGCTTTAAATGTTCAAGGAACTATTATTGATAGATTGGTTGAGGCGTTTAGTAAAGGTCCCGATTTTCAAATTGTAGATCATCAATTTTACGCAATGTTTTCTGATCCGAATAAAGCACGTAAATATGTAAAAGAGAGTTTGCAAGATCTTGTGGATTTATTCGGTTTAGAAGCAAAAGAATTAATTGTTGAAAAAGATAAAAGGAAAAGCGAGCGAAAAGTTTATACTTTTTACACGTTTCCCGAAAAAATATTAGAAATCTTAGAAGGTGAATATGTTGATACTGATGAAGTACTCGGAGAAAAAAGGGTTTCAGAAAAATTCGATAAAACAGTTTTCATATCTTTGTTTTTAGCCAATATCTCAGTTCACAGAGATAATTTAAAGAAAATAGGTGGGGTCTATACTGTAAACGGCATCTGTAACATATTTAGTTTGATTTTTTTGATCTCACTTTTGCCCAAAGTGGATGTAATTGAGACCCATCCAATTCTTAGAGACCCTTCATACGATTCCGATAGGATGAGCGTTATTCCCAAATCTTGGATGATGAAAGAGGTGTTGTTAGACTTATTGGAGCCGCTCATGAAGATTTTCGCCTATCGATTGGGTGGTGGAGAGTGGTTGAAATCAATTGACACAACAGAAGCTAGAAGAAAGATCCACAACCAAACTCGCTTTCTATTGAAGGATATAAACCGCTGGATTCTCGGGGAGTTGTGTCGTGTCGAAATTGATATATTCGTGAGTATAGGCTCAATATTCGCCGAAGTAATAGTAGATACTTCCAGTGAAGATTAAATTAAGAATTTAGAGGAAGATTTTTATGGTTAGAGAAAAATGGACAGACATTTTAGCAAGATACTTAACATATTTAAGTCATCTGATTCCAATCCTCAAAGAAACAAAAAAAACCGTCCAAGATATGAGTTTGGAAGTGATGATGACCGTAAAAATTTTTGATAAGATTAAAATGGAAGAAGAAAAAAGATTAGTGAAGAAAGTGAGGGCTTTATCCGAATTCTCGGCATATTATAGAGGAGAAATATTTGAATATATCAAAAATTTTATCTACAAATATTCTGAGGATTTAGAATCTATAGATATTAAAGATTATCTAATTGAATTTTTTGATGAATGCATAAATGCTTTAGAAATATTAACGAATATTACAAATCCCGATCAAGAAAAGTTAGATTCCACATATTTATATCTTCTTTACAAATATTTAGAAGATCGATTATTACCCATTGGTAAAAATTTTCAAGAAATCTATACAAAGTTGATTAAGACATCAGAAAATTGGTATGAATGTCATAGGTATATGATGATCCCTCAGACATATTATCGAGAAACTGTGGATAACCCTGATTTTTTCGAAATTCCTGGTATTTCTCCAAAGTTATACCAAATAATTAATAATATAACCTCTTTATACAACTTGGATCCTAATTATTATCCTTGTCCTGAAGATTCTAACAAAGAAATTCCAGTAGTCTTGATTAATGATGTTTTTGAAGCATTTATTGATAATATTGCTCATGAAGAGCAAGAAGCAATTGAAAAAATTTGTGAACGCTTAGGATTAAGAGTTCTAGATGGGATTTTTCTTGCTCCCAAGTATGATTTTATAGATGTGTTAATTAAACATGATTTCATAAGAGAGAATAAACAATCTGATGGCAAGATTAGGTTGATACCTCAATTCAGTAATGAGACTCTAATTTTAAGTTATCTTACCTTCGTTTCTTTCCGTCGAGGTTTTTTATCTAAAGAATTAATTAATTGGATTTCTATGACATTTGCATTTATTATTTTTTCAACTATTTTAAAATCTCAATTAAGTGATCATAATATTTTCTACCCGATTTTTACTAGTTTAAAAACTCAAGAAAAAGTAATACCTTATATGATGAAACTTCTATGCTTTAATAATTATTTAAAATTAGATAGGATGAAAATCCGGGATTCTGTCCAATACAGAAAAGAGATTTTTAATTTTGCAGGTTCTAGCATAGATTGTATTAAACAACTAATTTTAGATTTAAGTGAATATTTAAATGAAATAATAAAAAAAAAATAAAGAAGGGGTGTAAGAAAAAATTACATATTCAGATGATGAAATTAAAGAAAGGCTTGACAAGTATGGAACGGTTTATTTACCAAATGAAATATTAGAGAATGTTGATGATATATTGGGAAATGAGGTTCTAAAGGAAAGGCTTGAAGATTTTTTCAGTTCGCTAAAAAGATATAGTGAAGTTGTTGAAAAATTGAAAAAGACGAAATTAGTTCCAAATTTAACTGTCCTCCTATATGGGCCACCTGGAACTGGAAAAACTTCATTAACTCGAGCATTTGCAAAGGAATTTGATATCCCATTGTGTGTAGTGGAGTCTGACAGATTAGTTTCTGCACTATTAGGTGATACCGTTAAAAATATTAGAAAAGTAGTGGAATTATCAGCTCAGATTGCGGAAGAAAATGGAGCTTTTATATTATTTTTTGATGAAATTGACGCGATTGCATCCGAAAGATCGAATATTCACGAAGTAGGCGAAATTAAAAGAGCTGTAATATCTTTCTTACAAATAATTGATAAAATAAATTACTTTGGAACACCATTAGCAATTATAGGTGCTACTAACCATCAAGACCAATTAGATTCTGCAATATGGAGAAGATTCACTTTTCATTTGAAATTTGATTTTCCTTCATTTCATCTCAGGAAAAAAATAATTGAGTCCTTTATTAATAAAATTAGTAGCGCAAAAATTGGAGTAGATGATGTAATTCTTGGTAGTTTAAACAAAGAGTATGAGTTATTAAAAACTAAGGAAGAAAAATTAAAATCTTTAATGAGTAAAGAGAAATCCATACTAGATTCGAATGCATTATGGGATGACAAAAAAATTATCGAAAATAGAGGAATTTTATTTTCAACGCGTGGATACACAGGTGCAGATTTAGAGCGTGGAGTGAGAGTTGCTCTGTTTAAAGCATTAAAATCTGACATTTTAACTTATGAAAATTTCGTCCATTCCTTAGAATTAGTAGGAGGTACTAGAATCCATGTTGAACAACAATATTTTTTGAGTGCTTCTGAAAGAAAATATTCCGGGGATAAAAAAATATTAAGAATAAACCGTAATAATCTTGAAGGTCCTCGTGAAATTTAATAATTAATATATCCAAAAATTTCCTGTTGATTATATAAAAATAATAATTAAAAAATCGAACGATGGAATCAGAGAATATAATCTTTTCTGTAGAAAGAATAAAAGAATTAACTAATTCTATAGATACAATTCAAGGAAAATTAAATTTAATTAATAAGTTATATCTCATTTATAAAGAAGCACTAAAAAATTTACTCAAAAAACCAAATCTAATGGAGAATGACAGAATAAAATTTTTTAATGACTTAGATAACTTATTAGAAGCAATCTATTCAAAATTATCCAAAAACTCTGAATTTAACTTAGAAAATTGGTTATTATTTAAAGATTTACTATTATCTCAGCATATACTTACAATAAAAAACATTTTAACAGAAAAAAAATTTTCTCAAGAATCTCTAAAAAAAGTTGGTATTTCATTAATTAAAAACAAGAGAGTATCATCTTTTTTAGAAAAAATAAGTTTTATTTTTTCACTCGATATTGATTTTTGGGAATTAATAGTTAATGCATTAAAAAATAATCCTGATTTTTTAAAAACCATAAATAAAATAAAAAAATTTTGTCAAAATGAGATGGAACGACTATTAAATATTGAACTAAATAAAATTCCTAAAAACATTGACTATAAAATTATTAATGAGTTTAAAAAAGAATTCAAAAAAAAAAATATTTCTTTTAAAGAATTCATGATAACTTCAAAATCCAGATTTCCTAAAAAGAAATTTGCCCGAGAAAAGATTACTTTAGAAACTAAAAAGAAAAAGAATGAATTTGATAGATTAAAAGAAAAACAAGATACACGATTCAAATCTTATGATAAATTATTTACTCTTTCTGAAGACGAATTTCAAAGATTAAAACGTAAAAAAAAAAGAAAAAAATTAGATTCTTCATCAAAATTAGAAAAAAAAGAGCATGCCTCTCCTGATAAAAAAAAGGAGATAGATAAAAAAAAAGAATCAACCCAAACTCCAAAACAAGATATATTTAGCAGAGAAATAAAAGAAAATATTGAAGATGACATCGATCCTATAGAAGTGATTAAAAAAAGAAAGCAAAAAAAGGAAGAAGAATTTGAAAAATATTTAAATAAAATTCAGAAAAAAACTAAAAGAGGTTCAGACTAATTAATTCTAATTCATCTATAATAACAATTAAAGATTTTTCAGTGGAGATAAAAAATAAATTTAATATTATTCAAGGCAAATTTCTTTCTCAGGATTTAAATCAACTTCAATTAGGAAATTATATCTCCCTTCTTGATGATATTCCAAAAATTAACTTAGAAAAGTTACAAATTTTATATAAAAAAAATTCAAAAGGACAGAAAAATCTGATTGACAATATTAATTTTATTGAAATTATAGCAAAATATACTCAAATAACTCAAAAAGATATTGAATTTTTAGATAAATATCTCTCTTTTTTAGAAAGTTGTATTTCACTCTTAAAATTAAACCAGCTCAATCTTGAAAAGAAAAAATTAAAAACCGAACTAAAAATTGCCCAAGAAAGAAATAAATCAGCAGAAATTGCTGCTAAAATAACTCTATTAAATAAATTAAATGAATCGATTAATGAATATCATACTAGATTAAAACTTTTTGAAGAGGATTTTTTATCCATCAAAAATCAAAAAAAAATGCTTGAATTAAATCTCGAGAATTTAAAAAAAACACAAATTATATTGAAAAAAGAACAAAAGGACATTTTTAATCAAATTAATATTCTTACACGAGAAGAAGAAAACCAGAGTGATAATCAAAATAAAAAAATTGAAACTTTAAGGAAAAATGCAAAAATTTTAAGAGATAAAATTAACAATCTCAAGCAAAAAATTGAAAATTCCCAATATAAATTAAATCAAAATATGCCAAAATTTAAAGAATTTGATAAAATTTATCATAACTTAAAAGAAAATCTTGAAATTGATAAAAAAAAAATGAAAAATCTTCAAATGGAATTAGAAGAAGTTATTGATTTAGATAAATTGGATGAAGAAACAGAATATGGTTTAAAAGAACTATCTTATATAAGGCCGATAAGCTTAATCAAATCAAGTATTAATAACATCACTAAAGAAATAAAAAAAATTGAAAGTTTCAATCATAAGTATTTTAAAAATGAAAATGATCTCTTAATAAAGGATTTAGAGCAGTTTAAATCCAATTTAGACGACTTTTTTTCGAAAGAGTTGAAAGAATTCGATATTAATGAGCTTAAAAGCAAAATAAAATCTTTAAATAAATTAGGTATTTGGCTATATAAGTTCCAAAAATTACTAAATATTTTTTTGGAAACGATTAATTTAAAAATCTCTATTGATTTTTTTTTTAATTTGACACCAAATTTTGCTAAAAATAGTCAGATTATTATAAATTTCAAACGTGTTAAGGAAGAAGCTGTCAAATATGATAATTTGACTACTCCTGAGAAGGTATTTTTTATTATATGTTTTTATTTAACCATTGAAAGCCTTAAAAATAAGAGAAACATCATTTTCACAAATCTTTCAATACCTAAGGATTATAACAAAAAAGGTTCTATTTTTAGAACTTTAACAAAAATTATGCCCGTTTTTAATGAAAGTCCAGATTTAAAGGAGAAATCATTAACTTTTCTAATTTCTGGATTTAAACTATCGAAAGATATCAAAAATGTTCAATTATATAACATAAATAATACTTAATTGAGAAAGAGAACAATGAATAATACAAATACAAACAAAAATGATAATTTAGTGAAAAAAATTTCCAAAATTATTCTCATTAATGAAAAAAAAATGATAAGGGAAAGAGATCTTATTGAAATGTGCTCAAATCTAGAAAATTTTAATGATATTATCAAAAAAGTACACAATAATCTAAAAAATATTGGATTTGAATTAGTGAAAACCTCGTACCTAGAAGAAAAATATTACATCTTGACAACTGAAGGTAAAGAAAAAGCCTTATCCCCTATTCATTATGGAATTCTCGCAATAATTATTGCTTTAAATAATGAAATAGGTGAAAATTTAAATTATTTCGAGTTAAAGAATATTCTAAAAGATGTATGGGAAAATGTTGAATATTTAATAAAAAATAATTATTTAGCTCAAATAAAGAGTAGAGATTATCATCTAATTAAAATTACTCCTATAGGTAAAGGTGTTTTAAAAAACATAATTTCTGAAATTAATTTAAAAAAAATTTTAGAACTTTTTGAAAAGACAAATTAAATACTCTTACCTTCCTTAAGATCAAGAACAAATTGTTCAGAAATTTTCTGTATTCTTTCTGCTGAGGGTCCTTCCCCAATCACTTCGATTTCTCCATCTTGTTCCTTAACCTTTATTTTTCCATTTAAAATACTTATTATCGATAATTCACTTTGATAATCAACATGTCCTTTAGGGAATATTTTAGCGATTCTATCTGCCAATGCTTCCATAGGAAACGGCTCTTCTTCCACTGTAATCATTCTCCATACACCTGAGTGAATAATAACCTTAGGTATTACTGCTCCTTTCTCGGTTTTAGCATTCTCAATTATAATATCACCAGAATCGGAAACGCCTTTAAGAGTTCCCACGAAAAATTTATCATCAGTTATATGAATTTTTACAAGTCCATCCAATAGATTACCAAGTTCTTGATTATAATTTCTAAGCATCATAACAATTTATTCTAAGTTTTATTACAATTTATTCTTTTCTACTTTATCATATATCGAAAGGAAAGGTAGCCTCCCAAAATTCCTTCAAATACAGTGAATTTCTAAAAATTTAATCGAATTGTCGAAAACGAAATTTAGAATAGTATATCAAATATGATGCTAAAATTCCCCCCAACTCACTGCAATAGATAACTATGTATATTGGACCATATAAAAATCCAAATATTAAACCAGGAATTAATCTTATTAAGACTAAGAATATTAATAGTATTTTTCCTGACATTTTTACTGGAAAAAAGAAAACTAATAATGTAAATTGCCTGTTCAAATTGGGAAATACAAGAAATGATATTATTCCTAAAATTGCGCTCCATCCTAATCCGATAGAATAATAAATGGAATCAATTTCATTTAAAGGATAAAGGGGCACTAATAGAAATCTAAATAAAAGAAAAATCAAACCAGCTAAAAGCCCAGAAAAAATATATAATCCCAATAATAATTTGGTTCCGTACATTTGTTCAATAGTTCTAGCCATATTATATAGAAAAAAAATCATAATAAATAAAAAAAATATCCCAAAAAATCCCTCAGCATAAATAATAAAGAGAGCCGTAAAAAATGTATGATAATAATAATTTAAAACACCATATCCACTTAAATTTAGATATTGTGGTAAAAAAAGTGCTATAATGGACATTATAACAAGTGCTATTACGATAAAATTAGTTCCATTCATTTGGCTTGATCTCAAAAAGGAAATAGGTGTTGTTTTCATTCTTTTCTTGTGTTCTTTTTCTCTTTTTTTGAAAATCTTTCTTATCTCCTTCTCACTTAGATATTCACCTTCCTTATATAGTCTTTTTGGAGAAATCTCTTTTTTTAATGAAAATTCTCTGGAAGTAATTGGAACTTCACTAAATTTTGGTATATGTTTTAACTCAAAAGTACATTCATGATTCTCGGGTAAGCGATGATTTTTACAAAAGTAATTTCCGCAATATCTACATTTAAATGGAAGGAAAGAAATATTCTCGTCGCAATATGAGCATTTTACCAATTTTTTTCCACCATTTAAAGTACTCATTAATATATTATATTATTAACTACCAAAATATGCAAAATGAAGTTCCGGGGTATAAATTATACTAAACACAACAATTGCTAGTATCCCGAGAGCAACAACTAAAAATATCCAGACTTCCTTTTTCCACTTAAATATATTTGCTCCATCTAAAATACCTATTGGAATTAAATTAAAAAGCCCCAATTGTGCATTGAAAAATGCAGCTAAGGCAACGAGCATATTTAAAGGATATATTGGAATAAATAATGATGATATAAATAAAATTAAGCCATAGATCAAGTTAACAAGCGGACCAGCCATTTTACATTTTCCTGTTCTGTCACTTATTTCTTCTAATCCCAATACAACTACAGCGCCGGGTAAAGCTAAACTGGGAAAATTTATCCCTCCCATTAATGTAAAAATACCCATGATTAAACCAAATGATGTTATTACCATTCCAAATGTTAATAATCTAAACTTTGTTTGCATTTTATAATGTTTTGCAACTTGCCGATGACCTAATTCATGAAATAGAAAGGCTGTAGTATAAAAAAATGCTAAAATAAATATGGTCCAGAGTAAACCCGATTCAGCTAGTTCGCGACGGAAAAAGCTAATAAAACCAATTACATAAATTAATGCCGCTCCGATGGCAAAATGAGTAAATTCCGACTTTTTTTGCCATAAAATTCCCGAAAATGTTATACCGGAATCAGGATCAAAAGCATTTTCTGGTATTTGACTCTCTTGATGATACCAAGTGAAACTTCCGTCTGTTCTGCCCCTATCATGAATACTTGAATCAGTGACAGAGGAACTATAAACAGGTTGAGGCTGAGACGGTTGTTGAGGCGTACTATATGAAACTGGGGGTGCCACTGAGGTCGTGTGAACCCCAATTATTGAAGTACAATCGTGCATTCGAGGTTCTAAATGATAGGAACAGTACTTATTATGGCATTTTTCACATTCAAAAACTTCTAGAAAATCAAGACCACAAAAGTCACAATTGGGCATATTAAATCATGTACTTAAATACTATTAAATAATTCAAGGATATAATTATATAATTCTAAAATAATTAAAAGTATTAAATTTTATTTAGAATATTTAGTCCTTTAACATAAAAAATTTTATGTTTTTAATTGTGAAAATTTTAAAACTAGAAATATATCTAAAAATCCGAGGTTTTATTTCTCCAGATTTTGTTTTTTCCAAAAAGAAATAGCCTTATCTACAGTATTTTGAGATAATCCTAACTTTTTATTATATTTAATTGATTTTTTTGATTGAAATACGAGTTTGGATTTAAAAAATTGATCTTTTCTAAAGAAAATATCCCAATCGTAAACACTTTCAGTCATGTTGTAATATCTTTAGATATAATCTTAAAATTTTATATCAGTTAGATGGTTTAGTAATTTTTGATTATATATTTAAAAAATCAAATAAGAAAAAATTTGAACTGAAATTTTTTGCTAAAACTTAGGAATTCAACCTATTAATTAGATATGTCTCTTTTTACTATTTAAACAAATTCAAATTATTAAAAAGCTTTATTAATTTAAAAGATCAAATACTTTCATAAGAATACAATAAAATCAATGTGTCTAATATGAGTAAAAATGAGGAAAAAGGTACAAGTAAAGAAGAAGTTGATAAAGAGCGAGAAAAATTAAAGGAACTTGATTTAGAGGATAAAAGTAAGGCAAGCTGGGATATATTGACTAAATTAACTAAGAAGAAAAAGGAAGATTAATTTTATCAGTTTTTAAAAAAATCATAATTTCTCTATTTTCATAGTTTTGGAACATTTTGGGCATATTTCGTCCTTTTCAGTTAATCTTACTTTAACAATAGTTTTCTGATATCCACATTTTTTATTCTGGCATTTTAATTTGAATTTTTGAAGCTTACCCAAAGGACTTTTTTTAATCAATATTTTCTTTTCATTAGATTTTGGCTCCTCATCCGCCGAATCTATTTTTACTTCTTTAATTTTTGGCAGTTTCTTTTTAGATTGTTCTTTTAACCACTTATCCAAGCTAATTTTAAACACCTAAAATTTTATCAAATTATTTGTTTATATCCAATTTCTCTGGCTCTTACATATATTTTATATGGTAAATTTTCATAATTGTTCAATATATCTTTAATTTCTTCAAATGAAGGCTCCTCAAATAGCTCCCTATAATTTTCTCCAACACCATCTGAATATTGATATTGTTGAATAACATAATCCCCAGTGAAATTAATTTTTTTTAAATAATTCATAATACTTTTTAAATCATCTGGAGTATGTAATTTCTTTATATAAGTTGTTCTTATTTCAAATTGAATGTTTTTTGAACTTTGAACGATTTTTATTGTATCTTTTATTTTTTGAGGATCTAAATTTGTAATAATTATTTGTTTTAACCTATTGCCATTTAATTCTAGTGGAGCTTTTAAATCTAATGCAATTCGATTAACGTAAGGCAATAACAATTTAATTATTTCTGGATGTGATCCGTTTGTATCTACACTAACCAATTTCTTTATTTCTTTTAATATTTTACAGAGGGGTATAATATCTATTTGTAGAGTTGGTTCTCCTCCTGTTATAGAGACTCCATCAATTAAAAAATTTTTTTCTATTCTATTTCGTATTGAATTAATATTCCAATCCTCTCCAGCAGTAGGGTCTAATAACGGTTTATTATGGCAAAATTTACATTTGTAATTACATCCTATAGTAAAAATTACAGAAACAACCTTTTTAGGCCAATCTTTAGTGGATACATCAATAATTCCGCCTATTCTCAAAAAATCACTCAACTATAGATTAACTTTTTTTTCCTCATATGATATTCTGTTTAGTCTTTACTGATATTATTCCTTATGTTTATTCATATTTACCTTAATTAACTTGACAAGAATAACTGATAAAAATTTCCATGTTAATTTTAAAGTATCAATTAATTTATAAAAAATAATATAAAAAAATTAAAAAAATTCTTAATGCTCTAATATTTCCAAATTAGAAAATTTGTTCTTTTCCTGCTACAAAACTATCTCGTAATTCAAAAAAGGCTTCTTTAGAAAATCTCTTATCTATAACTTCTTTTACTACATTTTCTATACGAGAAAAAGCCACATTTGCTGCAGGTATGATAGAAACACTATTTACCCAAGGGTCATTAATTGGTCTTCCAATTTGACTTAATAACTTTACATGTGCCTCAATAACATCCCCTTGACCGGTTTCGATAATGTCTCTCGCAACGTGATTTGCAAGAACATTATATATCTTACCCACATGATTAATTGGGTTTTTTCCTGCCACAGCCTCTAATGACATAGTTCTACATGGAGTTATTAAGCCATTACAGCGGTTCCCCCGCCCTACTTCACCATCATCGCCCGATTCTGCACTAGTTCCTGTGATAGTTAAATATAATATCTTCTTTTCTAAAATATCAGCCACATTTACTTGACAAGTTGCTTCTTTCTCTGGAATAATTTTGGCTGCTAAATCCAGAACTGCATCCTTAATTTGCTCACAATAATTAATGTATTCATTTGCATCGTTTATATATTTAGAAACCATAGCACAAGCTAAAGTAATACCAATTTTATTTTCAATTCGATGACTCATAACTTTGATATCTTCCCCAGATGCTTTGCATTTGTCTTTAAACGCGTCAGAATTAATTAACCTTTCCACTTCAAGTGTTATTCTCTCACAATCACTTAAAGGTGCATAACCTACACCAAAACTAGTGTCATTAGCCATCGGTATATGGTTCATAGAATCACTTTCATCAAAAAGCCCAGTTAAATCTAAAGAACCTGGTCGAACAGCATGATCAAACTGGATATCTTTAGTAAAATCTAAATTTCTAAACGTATCTATAATAACTTGTCTAGAAGCATCTAAGCAGAGGGGTCCTATCGGAATATAATTCATTTTATTTCCAACCATAATTTGATTTATAGCTCTTCCAACAATCAAAAAATATTGTGGTTCTATTATTAAACCACCACCAAAAGTGGGCTTAGTAATTCCTCCAACCAGTGCAGCTTTATCCACATTATGATGATAATACCGATCAAAATTATCTAAATAATATTTACATAATGCTCTTGATGAAGCTTCTGCAGCTGCATCGCAAACTGTATCAGGATGTCCCACTCCCTTTCTCTCTACGATTTCTGGAAACTCCGATTTCTCAATAGTATCTAACTTTGATAAATCAATCTTTAACATATGTTAAACCATTTCTAATAGTATTTTTTTATATATAAAGCAATTTAATCCATAAAATAAATTCTTTTCTGAAATTATTAAATCCGTTTTTAATAAACAAAAACACATTAAATTTAAAAACAAAAGATTCTATTAAGTTATTAAACTTAATAAATTACCTAGCTTAATTTTAAAAAAATAATAAAATTACCTTGGTGAAAGCTATATTCGAAACACAAATTCATATTGTATTTAATGCTGACGAGGGAGAAAGAATAACTTTCCCGATAATAACTTCAAAACCTAATAAGTTATACTATTTTAAGGCTGATCCATCAAAATTAAATGCTGCTGATATGTATGAATCCTTTTACAGAAAAAATTCTGAAGTTTTAAAAAAGGAAATTCCAACATTAGAAATAATAACAAATCTAATCGATTATACAGATTATTTTCAAATAATTCAAGAAATATCAAAAGTAGTCAGCAACGAAAGGGAGCAAAATCCTAACTGTAAAATTTATATTAATATTTCTGCTGGTTCTAAATTAACTGCAATTGCTTCAATAGAAGCGGCAAGGATATGGGATTTAGAAACCTACTATCTCTATTCTCAAAAAATAAGTTTTGGTGGAGGTCCTAAGCATTCTGGCAAGATGGAATTCCTACCGATAAAAGGGTTCCCAATACAAAAACCCAGAGAAGATTTAATTAAAGTATTGAAAGTAATAGAAAAAATGATGGTTGGAGGTAAAAAATTTATATATAAAAAATATTTATTGAATGTTTTAAAAGATGAGGGATTGTTGCAATTAATCACAGAAAACCCTGATTTGAAAAAAAATAAATCAAGTGAATATATGGCTCTTAATCAAAGATATTTAAATCCATTAGAAAAAGCTTGGAAATTTATAAAAATATCTGATGACAAACGAAATAAAAAAATATTTCTTACTGATGAAGGCAAGGAGATATTAAAAATTTTTAAATATTATATATAGTGTTTAAAATACTATAAATAAAATAAAATAAATAAGTGCTTTATATTAAATATACAGATAGAAAAAAGAGAGTAACTTTTATTTAAATGAATGTTCCAAATTTTTATTCAAATGTAATAACTCAATTAAAATTATTATTAGAAAATAATGGTTTCACAACTTATTTACTAAAATCACTTAAAGAAAAATTTTGTTTTGACATTCTTGCGAAAAATGATGCTTCTCTAATAGTTATAAAAATTATTTCTAATATTGATAATATTAGCGAAGATTTGCTGGATGAATTAAAGTTTTTTTCTAAAATTGTACAAGCAATTCCTATTATTATCGGAGAAAAAAATCGACGTTCAAAACTAGAGAATAATACTATTTATATAAGAAAAAATCTACCAATCATAAATGTTGAAACTTTCAAGTTAATAATACACAATAAAGTTTTCCCCTATATCCTTGCAAAAAAAGGCGGAGGAACAATTTTCTTAGATGGAAATAGATTAAGACTAATGCGAGAGGAAAAGGAAGTTTCTCGAAAAAACTTTTCTGACATGATTGGAATCACCAAAAGGTCATTATGTTCCTATGAAAGAGGAGTAATGAGAACTTCAATTGAAACAGCAAATAAAATTCAAAAAATTTTTGACGATACAATTATAAGGAAAATTAATATATTTAATTGGAAATTTCAGGTTGACATTAACGAATTTCTTGACCTGGATCAAGATAGGACTGAATTCCAAGAGCAATTAGAGGGTATTTTAAAAGATATTGGTTTTTTTACTTTCTGGGCCAAAGATAAGATTATTCCATATGATCTTTTTATCACATCTAAAAATTTAAAATCATTTGAAAAAATTGATGATTTTTATCCTGTTTGTTTTTCAATTAATCAAACTCAGAAAGTTAATAAACCAAAAATAGTGGATTTAATAAAAATGTCTCAAATTTTACAGAAAAAATATCTTCATATTGTTGAATCTTACAAAACATCAAATTTGCCAGTTAATAAGATGCCAGTTATTCAAATAAAAGATCTTGAAAAAATAGATGACGAAGAAGAATTCAAAGAGTTTGTAAAGGAATTAAAATTATAAAATGGCTAAATTAATTTTAGGTATAGATGAGGCTGGTAGAGGTTGTTTAATCGGCTCAATGATTATTTGTGGTGTCCTTTTTGATGAAAACAAACATAAATATTTAGAAGAAATTGGTGTAAAAGATTCTAAAAAATTATCTCCAAGAAGAAGAACAGAATTATGCAAGTTAATTGTAGAAAACTGTGTAAAATATAAAGTTATTGATGTTTCGGTAAAAGAGATTGATGATAGACTCAATAAAAACATAACTCTGAATGAATTGGAGTTGGAAAAATTTGTTGAAATTATTAATTCTCTAAAGCCAGATGAGGCATTTCTTGATGCAGTAGATGTAAATGAAGAACGATTTAAAATTTCTTGTAAGAAAAGAGTAAATTATAAAGGGCTTAAAATTGTTTCTAAGCATAAAGCTGACGATCTTTTTCCAATAGTCTCTGCAGCTTCAATTGTAGCTAAAACAATTAGAGATAAAAAAATTTCGGAATTAAAAATTAAATATGGTGATCTTGGATCTGGTTATACAAGTGACGTAAAAACTATTGAATTTGTTAGAAATTGGATTAAAGAAAAGAAATCTATTCCTCCCTTTATTAGAAAAAGCTGGGATACTACAAAGAGACTTTTGGAAGAAGAATTATATAATAAAAAAATAAGTGAATTTCTCTAGAAATTTATTTATTTTTCCAAGATGACTCCTAGATGTCCGCCAGCGTAAGAATCTATATGAATTTTTTCTAAGACCTTTAAATTGGCACTTTTTAGAGTATTTAATTCATTTTGAAAAATCTCTTTTGGTTTTTCTGTACTTTTGATGGATTGCGATTTAATAAATAATATTATCTTTCCGCCTTCTTTTAAGTATAAGTTAGCATTTCTTATTGCAATATTTGCCTGATCAGGGTGTGAAACATCTTGATAAATTAAATCCACTGGCTTATAAATTAACATTGAATATTCCTGTGGATTTAATGCATTTCCAAGAATAGGTATTATATTCTTTCGAGATGAAGTATTTTGAATTAATTGGCGTAAGCTTCTTTCAGAAATTTCAACACCAAATATTAATCCATTAGAAACTATATCAGAAATGTGAGAAATCGTAGTTCCAGTAGATGTTCCTAGATATAAACAGGTTGTTTTTCTTTCTAAATATATCTTTTGACTCCCTTTTAAAATTAAAGCTGCTAATTTACTTCGATATGGATCCCATAATCGAAATTCTTCATCCATTTTTAGAATTATTTTTTCTCCATAAATTACATTACCTTTATCCAGATTTTTGGTATATAATTTTAATTTTTCAGAAGGACCCGATATAAATACATTTACAAATTTAGGATGAGGGCGGATATTTGGTTGAATCAAATTAAATTCATCTCTCTAGAGATTGAAGAAATTATCATCTCTTTTTACTTCTTTTCTTTTTTGATAAATTCTGAGACTTTTTTTGACTCTTTTTTGGTGGATTTGGAAATTTTCGTTTGATTTCTTCAATCTTTTGATTAACTTCATTTAATAATTGATCTCCTAATAGTTTATCGGAAAAATAATCTAATTTTGCAGCTAATGATATTTTACCAGATAATAATCGAGAAATTTTCCCCCTATGCCAAGGTTTTGCAGAACGAATTCCATGCCATTGAAATATAATACCATGCTTTGGAGATTTTGCACTTGATTTTAAGGATCTAAATAATGCCCTTTCTGCTCCCAATAACTGAATAGTTGAGGCTGGTAGCATGGCTAACTTTTTAATACTCCCGGCAGAAGCCACTAATTTAGCTCCTATTAATGCTCCTACAAGCGTTGTCAAATTAGGGGTTGCTCCATTCATTAATTCATCTAAATCATTTTCCAATCGCGTTCGATATAACTCAATAGATAGAATTAAATCGGCATATTTCTGAATATTATCAAGGTCAATCTCCGCACCCATTGAATTTTGAGATTGAGTGATGATCTCGTTCAATGTATAATCTTTAAAAGAAAATTTTTCTTGAAGGTTCTCTTTAGTAAAATTCTCTCGGTTTCCAATAATTGAAATTAATTTACTAAATAACACATGATCCTCAATAATTTTGTCAGTTAATTCCGGGAAATGTAATCCATACCACTCTCTAATACGTGTGCTAAATAAATTTATAGTTTTCTTTAGTAAATCAAGAGTATTTATCATTTGAATAATTAATATATCATCTTTTCCTGAAGCCCGACTTATTGATTTTTTTGCAAGACTTTCCCCTAATTTTTTCGATCGTTCTCTTATTTGTTCCTCCGTTATTTGAACTCCATATTTATTAACACTATTTATCAAATTTAATTTAAACGATTGAATAAGAGGACACGGAACCTCATGTTTTGCATTAAAATTAGAATTCTGATTAATTAAATTACTTAAATTTGAATTATCAACAATAAATTCATTATACCCATTTTCTGATAACTCCTCTAATAAATATATAAATTCTTGAGGTAGATTATTTTCTCCTATGAGTCCATAGAATTCAATTATTTTATTAATTTCTCCATTAAAATCTCGAAAATTAATTGGATTCTCTAATTCATCAATTACAAAAATCCCAACTACAGTATCTGCAATATAACACTTAATAATTTAGTCCCCTTATACTATCTTTAAATAATATAAAAATACTTATTATTATAATAATGAGTTCCCTATTAAAAATAAACATATCAACACTTGAAAAATTTTAAAAATAATAATGAGTGAATTTTTTAAAAAAATTGCCGAGAAACCATTCATATTGGCTTCTGGTATTCTTGGTGTTTCTTATTCTAGTATGAAACGGATATTTGAAGGGGGAGCAGGAGCAGTAGTCACAAAATCAATTGGACCAATTCTAAGAAAGGGATATAAAAATCCTTCAATTATAGAAATACTGCCTGGAACTTTCATTAATAGCGTTGGTCTTGCAAATCCAGGTATAGATAATTTTATTTCAGAGATTAAAGAATTAAAACAGAATAATATAACAACTATTGTCTCAGTTTTTGGGGATTCAATAGAAACCTATACCCAGGTAGCAGTAAAGGCCCAAGATGCGGGTGCAGATGCTATAGAATTAAATATTTCTTGCCCTCATGCTGAAATATCGATTATTTGTCAAAATAAACAATTAACATATGAATATGTTGTAGCTGTTAAAAAAGAGTTAAAAATACCATTAATTGTAAAGTTATCTCCAAATGTAACAGATATAGGCGAGATTGCATTAAGTGCTGAGAAAGCGGGGGCAGACGCTATCACCGCAATTAATACAGTAAATGCAATGGTAATTGATATTGAAACTCAGAGACCAATTTTATCACATGGAAGCGGTGGTCTTTCTGGGAAAGCAATCCATCCTATAGCTGTAAAAAAAATGTTTGATCTTTATAAAATTGTAAGAATTCCTATATTTGGATGTGGTGGAGTATTTACAGGGGAAGACGCAATTGAATTTTTCTTGGCTGGCGCTTCTGCTGTTCAAATTGGTTCCGCTTTATATCAAGATTACAATGCAATAACGAATATTATTAATAGCGCTAAAAAATATTTAGAAGTTCATAATTATAAATCATTCTCAGATATAGTTGGAAATGCACATAAATTTGAAACTCAGGAGGCTCCAGATTTTTAATGATTAAAAAACCACGAATGGTTCAAATATCGGAGATTGTCCAAGAGTCAAAGGATGTTAAAACTTTTACTTTTAATATCAAATCAATCCTCAGTAATTACTCTATTCAATATCAAGATCCCACTCCTGGTGAGTTTTTAATGGTGTGGGTACCCGGAATAGATGAAATTCCAATGTCCCTATCTGGATTTAACAATAATAAAGATTGGAGTATAACCGTTAAAGAAGTAGGAGAATGTACCGAAATGCTCTTCAATTTAGAAAAGAGCGATTTAGTAGGAATACGAGGACCATTTGGTAATGGATTTCAAATTCCTGAATTTAACTTCAATAACCAATTAAACATTGTCGTTGGTGGTGGCATTGGAATGGCTCCATTAATACCATTAATTTCTGAATTAATAAAACTAAAAATAAAGATAATTGTAATAGAAGGTGTAAAAAGTAAGGAAGAAATTATCTTTAAAAAGTATTTAAAAAATTATTTAATAGAAAATGAAACCTTCTATATCTCAACCGATGATGGGAGTTATGGGTATAAAGGATTTGCAACAGATCTTTTTAATTCAATTATAGAAAAGGAAATAGAAAAAGGAAATAAAATAAATCAAGTGTATAGTTGCGGACCAGAACAAATGATGTATGAATTATTTCATATTTGCGAAAAATTCAATATTTCCTTTCAAGGAAGTCTTGAAAGAATGATGCGATGTGGATTTGGTATGTGTGGATTATGTGTATTAGATCCCTCGGGTATTAGAGTTTGTCGGGAAGGTCCAATTCTTGATTCAAAAATTTTAAGAACTTGTACTGATTTTGGTAAATATAATAGAGATTTTAGCGGCAAAAAAAATACGATATAGAAGTTAGAGTCATTTTTTAATGCAATCACAAAATTTGGATACTTCATCTGTAACTGAAAAAAAAGTTGCTCGAGAAATAATTGAATTTTTGTTTAAACATCCAAATTTCAATAAAACAAAAATAACTCAACTTAAAGGTAAAATTGGCAAAAAATATAGATATTTTAAGGTTATAAAGAATGCAACAATTTTAAAACATGCAAAAGATTCAGAATATGAATTTTTAACTAATCTATTAAAGAGAAGAATAACACGAACTATATCTGGTGTGACTATTGTTGCAATTATGACCAAGCCCCTTCCGTGTCCTGGAACATGTATCTATTGTCCAGGTCCAAATTCACAACCTGATAAACCAGTAGCACAATCATACACGGGATTAGAACCTGCTGCAATGAGGTCCATTCACAACAATTATGATCCTTACCTACAAGTCAAAAGTCGTATAGAAGATTTAGAAGCAATTGGTCATAGTGTAGATAAAATTGAATTAATTGTTATGGGTGGAACTTTTCTTTCAACAAATATTGAATATCAAAATTTCTTTATTCAAGGAGCATTAGAAGGAGTTATAGATAAAAGAGTTTCTTCTCTTAATAAAGCAAAAAAAATAGCTGAAAAATCCTCCAGGACATTAGTTGGACTGACTATTGAAACTCGCCCTGATTATTGTACTCCAAAATTTATTGATTATATGTTAAATTATAGTGCCACTAGAGTAGAAATTGGAGTTCAAACAGTTTTTGATGACATTTTTAAATTAGTAAATCGCGGACATACCACTAAAGAGAGTATTGAGGCAATTAGATGGGCAAAAGATGCAGGTTTAAAAGTAAATACTCACATAATGCCAAATTTACCTGGTTCAAATTATTCTAAAGACTTGGAATTGTTTGATATCCTTTTTTCTGATCCAGAATATAAACCTGATCTACTAAAAATTTATCCTTGTTTAGTAGTAAAGGGAACCGAATTATATAATTGGTGGAGGGAAGGAAAATATCAACCATATGATTTGGAGAGACTTATTGATTTAATTGCAAATGTAAAAAGAAACCTTCCACCATATGTTAGGATACAAAGAATAATGCGAGATATACCAGCTCAGTTAATAGAGGCTGGTTGTAAAAAGAGTAATTTGAGACAACTTGTTAAAGACAGGTTAAATCAATTAAATAGTAGTTGTAATTGCATTCGATGTCGTGAATATGGTATATCAAATAGAGATGACGTGATTGATACAAACTCATTTGAAAATATCAAATTATATAGATTGGATTATAAAGCATCTAAAGGTTCTGAAATTTTTCTTTCCTATGAGAATAAACCAAAAAATTATTTGATTGGATATTTACGCTTAAGAAAACCCTCTGAGTTTGCTCATAGAGCTGAATTAAATGATGGAAATACAATGATTGTAAGAGAAATAAAAGTTGTAGGAGAATTAGTTCCAAAAGGCTCCAAACCGGTTAAGGAATCTCAAATACAACACCGAGGATTTGGAAAAGAATTGATGGAACATGCTGAAAAAATATCAAGGGAGGAGTTTGATGCCAAAAAATTAGCTGTAATAAGCGGTCTTGGAGTGAAACGATGGTTTAAGAAAATGGGTTATAATAAAGACGGACTATATGTTTCAATTAAGTTATAATAAAATAAAAAGTTAAAATTTAATGAATAAATAGAATTTAAAAAAGTTATAAACCTCCAAAATAACTGTTAAAAGATTGAAGATGACAGAATATAATTATAAAGAACTTGGATTAAAATGCGGAATAGAAATTCATCAGCAATTAAATTCAACAACTAAGTTATTTTGTAGATGTCCGAGTAAATTACAAGGTAGTAGATCTCCTGATTTTACTACTCTTAGATATATGAGACCAGTTCTAGGAGAGATGGGTGAATATGATGAAGCTATGCTTACAGAATATTCAAAGGGAATGACAATTATATATGAAGGCTATAATGATTTGATTTGTACTTATGAGCTAGATGAAACCCCTCCATTTGAATGTAATCCAGAAGCTATTGATATTGCCCTAATGATAGCCTCTCTTTTAAAAATGACTGTAATCAATGAATTACATATCTCACGCAAAAATTATCTTGATGGAAGCGTTCCATGTGGTTTTCAAAGAACAACAGTAGTTGCAACCGATGGAGAAATAACGTTGGCAAGTGGAAAAACGATTGGATTAGAATTTGTTTGTTTAGAAGAAGATGCTGCAAGGAAGATCAAAACAGAAAATAAAAATCAATATTTTCGATTAGATAGATTAGGTATTCCTCTCGTTGAAATTACTACTAAACCTGATATTTATACTCCACAAGAAGCTCGGGACTGTGCAGAACGTATTGGATTACTTCTTTGGGGAACAGGAAAGGTAAAAACTATCTTAGGCTCCATAAGACAAGACTTAAATATTAGTATTGAAAATGGAAGCCGTATTGAAATTAAAGGAGTTCAAAAATTAGATTGGTTTACACCACTTATTAATAATGAAATTTCACGACAAATTAAATTAATCGAAATAACGAATAAATTAAAGGAAAAAGGAATAAAACAAGAATATATTAAAGAAGATATTGTTGATCTCTCTAAAGAATTAAGAGATACTAAGTGTAGTTTTGTTAATAAAGGTATAAAATCAGGTAAAAAACTATTCGGAATAAATTTACCTGGATTTAATGGGATTTTTGGTCTTGAACTCCAACCAAATAGACGATTTGGAACTGAAGTTGCAAATAAGGTTCAAGAAATCTCTGGACTTAAAGGATTAATTCATTCTGATGAAGATTTAAAGGAATATGGATTCTCAGAAAAAGAAATTGATCTCATTAAAAATAAATTAAACACAAAAGATTCTGATTGTTTTGTATTAGTTTTAGGAATAGAAAAAACCGTAAAAAAGGCAATGGATGTAATAATAAAAAGAACTAAATTGGCATTTAAAGGAGTTCCTGGTGAGACACGAAGAGCTTTAGAAGATGGTAATACAGAATTTCTTAGAGAATTACATGGGGGTGCTCGTCTCTACCCTGACACGGATTCTAAAGCAATTATTATCACTGAGGATAAAATTAAAAGGATCCAGCAAAATCTACCAAAATATCCATGGGATTTGATGAAAAAATATTCTGAACAATTTAAAATTAAAGAACAATCCATAAAAGACCTTATTTTTGAAGGTAAGTTGAAATTATTTGAAGAATTAATTAATATCTATAAAGAAAATCCTACTCTAATAATTACCACCTTATTAGAGACGACAAAAGCATTGAGAAGGGATGGAATAAACGTGAGTAATCTTACTAATACTCATTTTTCTGATCTATTCACTTCATTAAAAAAGAATGAGATTAGCAAAGAGGCTATTGAGGACATTCTAATTAAACTTTCTAACTATCCAAATACAAACTTTAAAGAAGTGAAAGAACAATTAAAAATAATCAAGCTTTCAGAAGTTGATTTAATCAAATTAATTCAAAAAATCGTCAATAAAGAAGTAGAACTTATTAGAAAAAGTGAAATGAGATCTTTTAGCCCTTTAATGGGAGAAGTGATGAAAGAGGTAAAAGGAAAAATCGATGGGAAAATTGTAGCTGAAAAATTAAAAAAAGCAATTACAAATAAATTGGAGGAGTTAAAAAAATGAGTAGAAATCAAAATAATGAAAAATACCCAGGATATTCTAAAGACGTAATTGATATTTTAGAAAAATTTGGGGTAAAAATATGGTCGATTATAGAAATTAAAACCAGAACTACTGAATATAAAGGAATTTTACTCCCCCGGTCCAAGTTTTCAGAACCAGGATTTATTGAAATTAAATTGGATAATGGTTATAATATTGGAGTTCAATTATCAAAAGATATTGAAATCAAGATTCTTGGAAAACGTGAAGGAAAATATAATGTACCTGAAAAAAGCTTTCCAATAAATAAAAAATTACCAAATATCAAACTTTTTGGCACCGGTGGAACTGTCGCTTGTAGACTTGATTATACCACAGGTGCTGTTATTCCTGCCTTCACACCAGGAGAATTATTCAGTGCAGTTCCGGAATTAGCTGATATCTGTAATTTAGACACTGAAATTGTCTTTGAAATTCTCTCTGAAAATATGAAACCAAGTTCTTGGCAAAAATTAGCAGAAAAGGTAGAAAAGGAAGCAAATTCCGGCATCGATGGAATTATTATTGGACACGGAACGGATACTATGAGTTTCACATCTGCAGCTTTATCATTTATGCTAAAGGATTTATCCATACCTGTCGTATTAGTTGGAAGTCAAAGAAGTAGCGATCGTCCATCTTCAGATTCTGCATTAAATTTAATTAATGCTGTAACTGTCGCAGCTAAATCTGACTTAGCAGAAGTAGTTGTATGTATGTTGGGTTCCTCATCTCATAAATACGGACTTATACATAGAGGTACACTTGTAAGAAAAATGCACACTTCCTATAGACACACCTTCAGGACGATTGGAAATATCCCTCTAGGAAAGGTGGAAAATGGTAAAATAACCATGTTTCAAACCGATTATCATAAAAGAAAAAAATCGGAAACTAAAACACTTTTAAAATTTGAAGAAAAAATTGGATTAGTCTATTCCTATCCAGGAATGACAAATGATATCATTAATTTTTATATAGATAAAGAATATAGAGGAATAGTGCTTGCTGGAACTGGTTTAGGTCATACGTCAACATATATATTTGACTCAATTAAAAGAGCAATTGAAGAAGGAATAATAATTTTAATGGTAACTCAATGTCTTAATGGTTTTGTAGGAATGGATGTTTATTCTACAGGAAGAAATTTAACACAATTAGGAGTAATTCCTGGTAAAAACTTGTTACCTGAAGTTGCTTACGTAAAACTCGGATGGGTATTAGGACAAACTCAAAATCCTGATGAAATTAAAAGTTTATTGTTAAAAAACATTGCCGGAGAATTTTTAGAAAGAGAGATTCCAATCGCCTTTAATTATAATGCCGATGAATTATAAAAAAAATTGACATAAAACATAAAACATAAAAATTTTGCACTATTTAACTTTTTTAACTTTTCAAGATATTATTAAGAATAAGTAAGCCATGTGAATTTGGATGGGAAAACGAATTTTAGTTCAGCGTAAAGGACGTGGAGGCTTAAATTTTCGAAGCCCTAGCCATAAACATATTGGAGCGGTCCATTATCGCAATATCATAGATAGAAATGATGTAAAGAAATTCAAAATTATTGAATTACTTCATTCTCCTGGAAGAGGAGCTCCTGTTGCAAGAGTGAGATATAATGATGGAAAAGTTCATTTGTTTCTTCCTCCAGAAGGTATTTTTGTGGGTGACGAATTTACCCATGGAGCTGGAGGAAAAATTGAAATTGGAAATGTTCTGCCAATTATAGATGCCCCTCTTGGAACTTACATATTCAACATAGAATCTACACCTTTTGATGGAGGAAAATTTGTTAGATCTTCAGGAACTACTGGAAATGTTGTAGGACGCTCGAAAAATTCAACGGAAGTACAATTCCCTTCAAAGAAAAAGCGCTTATTTAATAATAATTGCTTATGTACGATAGGAATCGTTGCGGGTGGTGGTAGAACTGAAAAACCATTTGTGAAAGCTGGAAATAAATACCACTATATCAAACCTAAAGCTAAAAAGTGGCCAATTAATCGAGGCGTTGCTATGGCTGCTTGTTCACACCCTCATGGTGGAGGAAGTAAGCAAGGACCTGGAGGTTCAACCACAATTTCTCGTAATGCTCCTCCAGGAAGGAAAGTTGGATTAATTGCAGCAAGAAGATCTGGTCGTAGGAAATAAAAAATTTAATTCTTAAAATGTATATAAGTTAAAATTTCCTTAATTACTCTTTAGGAATTTTACTGATTAAAAAAAAAAATTTAAAAAATTTTAAATTTATTAATAATTTAAAAAATTATTGTGCTTCTTTCCGAAGCACCCTCTTTAATACTTTACCGACGGTAGTTAGCGGAAGTTCGTCTCGAAATTCCCATATTTTCGGATTTTCGTATTTCGAGAAATTTTTATTTGCATATTCCTTTATATCTTCTTTTATTGAATCGGTTAATTGAATCCCTTCTTTAAGTTTAATAACAGCCTTCACTATTTCACTACCTGGTCGGTTTGGATCTTTAATACCAATAATAGCAGTAAGTTCAATATTTGGATGTTTAACTAGAATATCTTCAAGGCGAACGCTATAGACTTTATAACCACTTACTATTAACATATCTTTTGTGCGGTCTACAATAGTAAGATATCCTTCTTCATCCATTACCCCAACATCACCTGTGTGAAACCAACCATCGATAATTGTTTGCGCATTTGCTTCGGGTTTTTCATAATACCCCCTAGTTACTTGAGGACCTCTGCAGATTATTTCCCCAGGTTCCCCGATCCCAACTTGTTCACCTGTTTCTATATCCACAAGCCGGATATCAGTATCAGACACTGGCAATCCAACAGTGCCAATTTTTTTCTTCCCAAGATAAGGATTCATTGTAAGAATGGGTGAAGTTTCTGTCATGCCATATACTTCTAAAACTTTATTTCTAGCTGCCATATTTTTTTCATAGTCGATGATGGCTTCTGCCGGAAATGGAGCTGCTCCTGATACATAAATCTTAACATTGTCTAATACTGATTTGGGGACCGTTTTTAGTTTTGGATTATTCATTATCATCAGATATAATGTTGGCACATTGCAAATAATTGTAGGTTTTTTATCAATCATTTCTTCGATTAAATGATTAGTGTCTCTTGGATTTGCAATTAATACTTGGGGATCTGAGACCCATACGGAAACCATACAAAATGCTAATCCCGCTAAATGAAAATAAGGGAATGCAGATAAAAATATATCCTTACCAACTTCTACCGTTACCCAATTTATTATTTGAGTTATATTCGAAATTATATTAGCATGTGTAAGTTCTGTACCCTTTGGATATCCAGTTGTCCCTCCGGTGTATTGTAAAAGTGCTAAATCATTATTTACGTCAATCGAGACTTCCTTCACATCAATAATTGTATTCATTACATCTTGAAATAGGATAACTTTCTTTCCTGGAAAAGGTTTCACTTTGCCTTTTGGAATCTTTTTTAATAATTTACCAAGGAATACCACAAATTTTGAAAGACCCATATATTCTGAAATATTCATAGGTATTATAATCTCGAGGTTTGGTACTTTATTTAGGATTTTTTCTAGCACTTTTTCATAAATTGCATCTAAAGTTACAATAACCTTTGCCTTACTGTCATTTAATTGATATGCGATTTCTTCCTCACTTAAAAGGAACGAACAACCTGAAGCAACTCCACCAGCTAATAACGTTCCAAAGTGTGCAATTAGATATTGAGGACAATTTGGTAAATTAATAGCAACAACATCACCTTTCTCCAATCCATTTTGTTGCAAAAACGTAGCAAATTTATGAACACACTCTCGAAGTTCTTTAAAAGTAATTTCTCTCTTCATGAACCAACATGCAGGCTGATCTGGGAATTTTGTCATTCCCTCATCAAAAATCTTGCCAAGGTCTTCACTTGAATATTCTAAACTTGGCTTTACATTTGGATCATAACTTTTAATCCAAATCTTCTCGTCATATACGGATGGAATTTAAATTCACCAAAATAATTGATTTTTTGTAATAAATAAAATAGATGTTTTATGAATATTTAAAATCATTCTTTAAGTAATTAAAAATTGAAAAAATGAATTAGAATTTAAATACTTGGCAATTAATTAAATTGCATTTTTATTATTTAATAGTATTTTCAGAAGAAAAATATCTTAAATTCTAAATAATTTATCGGCTTAAGATTTGAAATTTAACTAATCATTGTTCTGATTTTTAAAAATTTTCCCTTTTCTAAAATTAGTAATTAATTTTTTTTCCTTTCATTTATATAAATAAATACTTATTTTATGAAAAAACATTTAATTAAAGAAGATTTATACTTCATTATTAAGAAATATAATACCCCAAAAAGTTATAAGAATTTTTTAAAAATCTCCAATACCTTCGTTCATGATTTTAAAATTGGCTATGATATTTAATTAATTAACTTAATGGGTCAAAAATTTAATAAAAATTACTTTCTAAGAATTTAAAAATTTTTTAGAGCAAATAATTAATTAAAGAAAATTTTAGAATCTCCCAACAAATTTAAAAAGGATAAGTTGAAAAATGGATGGTTTAATCCTCGCAGCAGGTTATTCTAGTCGATTTAATTCGATGAATAAGGCATTCAAAAAATATTTTTTAAAGTTAAATAATTCAAATATTTTGAGTTATATTATTACTGGAATGATTAAAACTGGAATTAAAAAAATCAATATTGTAACAAATAAAATCTCAAATAAATCAAATTACAAACATTTTATATTAAAATCAATAAAAAAATCTGGAATAGAGTTAAAAAATTTTAAATTAAATTTAATTGAGAATAAATTTTCAGAAAGGGAAAACGGTTATAGCCTTCTATTAGGTCTAGATAATATATCCTCTGAATACGTTCTATTATCAATGGCGGATCATATATTTTCGAAAAATATTTTTTCTCGTTTAATAAATCACTATAAAGGATATGATGTTCTTTTAGCTACAGATCCTATGGTAAGAGAGGGATATTATGATTTAGATGATGCTACTAAGGTATATGGAATTAATTCTCTTATTGTTGATATTGGAAAAGAGGTAATCAATTATAATCGACTTGATATGGGAGTATTTACATTAAAGACAAAAATTATTCGGAACATCTCCCAAACTATAGAATCAAATTTTCAAAAATTTGGTGTTACGGATGTGATTCTTTCAGCAATTGAATCAGATTCAAATGTAGGCTATTTTGATTTTCCCCGTATGATTTGGTTGGATGTAGATAATTATGCGAATTATTCACGATTAAAAAGACTATTTAATAATTCTTCTAGTTTATATCCGTTTGGTTTAGATCATACAGATTTTATTTCCTAATTAAGAAAGAAAAAGAGATATGAGGAAAAATAAAATACAACAAGATTTAATTCAAATTAAATCAACTGCCCGAAATTATGGTAATTTAATAGGATTAATTTTTCTACCTAATAATCCATTTTATTTTGAGGATCAGCCGTTTTATCTAAAAAAATTATGTGGCATGACAATTTTGGATAGAAATCTTAGTGTACTTAAAAAAAATGGAATAAAATCTATTTTTATTCTTTCTAATGATTTAAAAAATTTGAATGATACATTTGAATTTAATAAATTGAAATTTAAAGATGTAATAATAACTAAATCGGTTCGTGAGCTTAAAGAATACGCAAATAAAGAAAAATTAATTAATTTGGACTTAAAATATGCAATTATTTTAGATGGTGGAGTTTTAATAGATAATAGAATAGTTTCTTCTTTATTATCTCATGAAGAGATTATTTATACTAAAGGAGATAACATTCATTCAAATTTTAATAACGAGAATCAATGGAAAATTTTAACTGGTAAAATAAAACTTGAACATTTTGATAATATTTTTCAAGATAATATAAATTCTTTTGAGAATTTTTTCAATTCCCTATCATTAAATAAAGCGATATATCATTCTTCGGATGAAATTGCTACATATCAGCCAGATATGAGAAGAAATCTTCCTCTTTATATCAATTTATTTCGAAATAAAGAAGATTTTAAGTCCGCTAAAAAGCTACTTGTTAAAAGAACTCAAAAAGGCACATTAGATTTAGTTGCCTGGTACTTCAATAGATATTTCGAAAATCTTTTTGTTTATTTATTTGCTGAATCCAAGATTACCGCTAATCATATAACATATTTCGTAAATTTTTTAGGATATATAACTGTTTTTTTGTTCTTAACACAAAACTGGTGGATTGGACTTATTTTGATGATATTTATAAATATTTTTGATGGTGTAGATGGAAAACTTGCTCGTATAAAAAATAAAGAGAGTCTTGTTGGACATATTGAACATTCTTTTGATCAATTATACGAACAAGCAATTTACGTAGGAATAGGTCTTGGCTCTTACTTTATTATAAACCAATTTTATGTTATTATTATATTAATAGTTATGTTACTTGCAGATTCATTTAATCGTCATTGTTCAATGCAATATAAAGAAGTAATGAAGATAACTTTGGCGGATAGTAGTAGATTTGATCAATTATTTCGAAGATTTGATGGAAGGAGAAATATTTATACTCTACATATCTTAATTTTTGGAATTCTGGGTCATTTTGAATATATAATATTTTCATTTTGTATCCATGCAATTATCACAAGTATAATTTATTCAATTCAAGCAATTAAACATATGAAAAAGAGAGATAGTCTAAAGGAATTTTAAATTAACTATTAATTTCTATTTTTTACAAAAAATAAAGAAAAAATTAGATTTTATAAATTGGATAAAATTTTTTCTCTAAATATTCTATGAAATATTTGAAGTTTAAATCTTCTCCAGTTACTTTTTTTAATAAATCACGTGGCTCATAAATCTTTCCATATTGATGAATATTTTCTCGTAAATAAGAAAGCAATGTTGAAAATTCTCCTTTTTCAAATTCCTCAAGAAGATTTGGAAGTTTTTCTAACACTTTTGAATAGATTTGGGCACCATAAAGATTTCCCAAAACATACGTGGGAAAGTAACCAAAACCCCCTCCTGACCAATGAACATCCTGCAAAACCCCTTTCGCATCATCAGGTGGAATAATGCCCAAAAGTGTCTCCATTTTTTCATTCCATAATTGTGGCAATTCTGAAACCATAATACTTTCTCCTATTAGATCTTTTTCTATTTCATAACGAAGAATTATATGTAAGGAATAGGTTACCTCATCAGCCTCAACTCGAATTAATGAGGGTTGAACTGAATTAATCGAGCGGTAAAATTCCTCTTCGGGAAATTTCTTAAGGTTTTCCGGAAAATATTTTTGTAAAATTGGATACCAATACCTCCAAAATTCACGGCTGCGTCCCACCATATTCTCCCATAATCTTGATTGAGATTCATGAATCCCAAGTGAAGTTCCATCAGCAAGTATAGTATCATGAATTTCATTATCAAAACCCATCTCATATAATGCGTGTCCACATTCATGAATAGTTCCAAAAAGACATGCTGGTAGGAAGTTTTCCCAAATACGAGTGGTAATTCTTGTATCTGTCGATGATAAAGAAGTCGTAAAAGGATGGGTTGATTTATCCTGGCGACCGAACTCAAAACTATAATTTAACTTTTTAAGTACTTCAACGCTAAAATCCCATTGTTTTTCTGGATCATAAAATTTTTTAAGAATTTCTTGGTTAGGTTTATTACTTGAAGAATCAAGCTTTTTAATTATTCTTATCAAATGTGGCTTTAAATCCTTAAAAATTTTTAAAACCCAATCAGATTTAGCACCCGGTTCAAATTGATCAAGCATTGTATCATAACGCGTTGGTCCGATGTCAATTTTGTCAGCCTCTTGCTGTTTTAATGAAACCAATTTTTCTAATACTGGTTTAAACATTTTAAAATCACTTTTAGCTCTTGCTTTTTCCCAAGTCTTATACCCTAGAGTAGTTGTTTTAGCGATTTCCTTGACCAATTCAAGAGGAACTCTTACTGCTCTATCATAATCTCTTTTTGCTTCTCTGAGTATGGCAGCATCAATTAAATTTGGGTTAGATACTCCCTCAGCCTTCTTTATTATTTCTGCTGTCTTATCAGAAACCAACTTCTGGTGAATAATTCCCTCAAGCAGGGCACTTTGTTCACCTCGACCTTGACTTGCACCTGAAGGCATATATACTTGCATATCCCATTCTAATAAGCAAACAATATATTTTAAACGTAAAATTTCAGTAAAATGTTTACGCAATTCTTTTAACGGATCCATATTATTAACCTTTAAGCAAATTTTAGATGATAGTTTTATTAATTATTAATTTAGGGCTATGGGGGAATTTCTAAAAAGAGCGAGATGCCCTTTTTGTTCGAACCCCCGACCGACGGATTAAGAGTCCGCTGCGCTACCTGACTGCGCTAATAGCCCATTTATTTCCAATTGAACGCAGATGGAGGGATTTGAACCCCCGAGCGCTTGCGCGCACTGGCTCTCAAGGCCAGCGTCTTACCACTAGGCTACATCTGCATTTACTTAAAATTAATAATAACTTAAATTTATTTTTGTTTTTTTAACTCTTTGATAAAGATATAAGCAGAAAATAATCATAAAATACCTTTTACATAGAAATAATATTTTTAGAAAAACGATATTGACTAGAGCGGATTTAACCATTTAAGATATAAATTGCTTAAACTTTCCAAATTCCAAAATTTTCTCAAAAATTATTTATTCTATCTTTCATTGTTTAATGTGAAAATGGAGGATTACAATGGCAGATAATTTTAGATATTTAATTCCCGAAAAGATTTATGATGATATCATACAAAAAGTCTCTGATGCATTGCCATACATGTTACGTGGTTGGGTTTTTGCTGATAGACGAGGAAATTTCGGGATTATTAATAGAATTCACGTTGAAAATGAGAAAATGAGGTCGAAAGCACATAAACGGCCGAGAAGCTGGATGAGGTACAAAAAAGCGAAGATCTATAACATGCGTAAGTTTAAACAAGAAGAAGGAATCGACATAGCTTGGGAGTGGCATTCACATCCTTCAGGAAATGAGAAACTTCATCAGATCGATAAACAAATTCTCAACTATCTTTCTATGGGTGTCATGATTATAGTTTGCCCAAAACTCGAATTAAATGATAATAAAGGTTCATTATTAGGTTGGTATTACGATAAAAGGACAACAAAAAAACCCATCATTGAAAAAATGGTATTCGAAATAATTTCTGAATAAACGCTAGATTATTTCATTTATTTTCTTTTAAATTTTAGACTTTATTATTTTTTGATGATTCAATAGAATTCAGAAATAATAATTGAATTTCCCTTGATTTAAACGCAGAGAGGGGGATTTGAACCCCCGTAGGTTTCCCCACTGGATTAGCAGTCCAGCGCCGTACCAGGCTAGGCTATCTCTGCTTTTTAACATTAGTTCAAAATAAAGTTAATTTATTTTAATTGTATTTTATTAAATAATAATAAAGATTTATTATTATTTTTCCTATATAATCTTATATTCAGTTCAAAAGAGCTTGTGGTCTAGTGGTTACGTGTTATAATTTTATACGCTACAAATGACGCCGCGCTTACACCGCGGAGGTTCGGGAGTTCGATCCTCCCCAAGCTCACTATTTCACCTATTATCTAATACCATTTATCTTTTTAGGACGAATGGCACTTAATTTGGAGTGTTGCAATTTTTTTCCAATATGGGCGATGATACCAGGGGCATTTGTGTCTTCTTTAAGTATAATAATATTTTCTAAAAATCCCAATTTTTTTATTGTGATTATATCTTGCGAATGTCCTGTTATTGCTATTGCTTTTTTAATTTGAGCTCTAGTAGAACCTGATACAAAAACTCTCTCTAATTTATCTAGAAAACAATCATTTATTATTTCTAAGGTATTTTTTGCAATTAATCCCTTAATCTCTTTCTTACTTTGAGAAATTTCTTCAACTTTTACATGGATTGGAAAGTTTTCAATGAAACCAAACGAGTCTATTATTTTTCTGAGTGGAATTTTTTTACCTCTGCATAATTGATTTCTAAGAGTGTGAAGATTAATTAAAACATCGATAGTTGGATATCTAATGCTACAATCAATAAAAATACCAAAACCAACCTTTCCTACATCAACTAAATATCCTCTTAATACATCTCCTTTGTGAATTTCATTAAATCTAATTGTTGAACCAATCTTTTGTTTTATTAAATTTTTGACGAATTCCTCATCAGGTCCTTCAATTTTTATTTCAAGACGGTTATCTTGTTTTCTAAAGCTTACTATTTCAATATGTACATCTAGTTCCCTAATTTCATTAGATAACATTTGTAAATATTTCTGAAAGAGGGGGTTAAAATCAAAATTTGGATTATAACTATAAATTTTCTCGGCCAAAATAAGTTTTTGAACCATCTTTAAGTAAAATAAACCTACATTTTTAAAGAAATTTTTGTATAAAATTAATAATAATTTTGAGGAATTAATTTGAACGAATTTAAGTTTATTGAACTCGTTGATAAATTAAAGGAAGAATACGATGAAATAAAAGAAATCTTTCTCTTAGATTCCTTAGGAAATATTATTTTTAAATCAGAAAATTTTAGTTTAAATGAAAACGAGGCAAAAGAGATATTATATGCTTGGAAAAACAAAAAATCCTTTTTAAATTTTATGGGAAATCGTTTTGCAATTGTAAAATGGGCTAAAATTCAGTTAGCTGCAAAAAATATGTATGGAGAAGGTAGTATATGTGGGTCAATCACTCCTGATAATGAGTATTTTATCGCTCACATTCAAGAAAGTAAAGAATTACTTCTAATCGAATGGTCAATAATAATCAATAAACTTGTTTGGCAAAATTGATTATTTAAGGGGGCTTGCTTTTTTCTTTTAAAAGCATTTCTAATTCTTCCTTTTCTCCCTTTAATTTTTTAATCTTTCTATCTTTTCTTTTCATTTTTATAGAAATTAAAGTGATTCCATGAATATTTAGAAGTTTCTTTGTAAAAATAAATGTGCCTGTTATAATACCAATTAAATAACCTAGATTCACGATCCAGTAATAATTTGATATAAGTTGATAAAATGGATTAAATATATCCCAAAAAGGAATTAGTATTGCGAACACTCCAATAAATATTATTGCTACTAGAAGCATAATTTTTTCATACCTTGCAGGTTCATTTCTAAATAAGATATAAATTCTCACCCAATACATAATGCAAATAAATAAAACTGGAGTAAAAATTAAAGATCCAATTGATAATATCAATAACATATTTAATGCAAATTTTCTGTGCCAAAGATCTAATACTTCATTAATCTCCATCTGATCTTGAACTTGGGCTAATGCAAAGTCTTTTCTAAGTTGGAAATATTTCTTTTTTAAAGATCTTCCCGTTTTTTTGAATCTTTTTTTCCACCATGTTAATTTCCCCAACTCAGCTGCTTTATCAAATTCCTCAATAATGATTGGCTTTATGTATAAAGAAATAAGTAGAGATAAGATTCCATATAAGAAAAGAATGTTTTCAATCCAAGCCATAATTCCTGTTTGTGAAAGGCTTCCTCCTCCAATTGCGCTGGATATTACCAAATAAAATCCATAACCTATCAATATAAAAGGAAATATAGATGTAAATATTGTAATATTTCGAGATGTTTTTTGTTTTCTTTTTAGTTTTTCACTTAATTTTTCAAGAATAAATATTGTCCCTTTGCTAATACTCAAAATTAACCCAAAACCACTTAAAAACTTAATTGAGATAAAGAAAATTAATAAAGTTCCGTATAATGATAATTCTCCCCAAAACAATATCCAAATCATTAAAAATAAGGAAATTAAAAGCCCAACAATATAAATTACCAAAAATTTTTTCCGATTAGATTCCATATTTTTAGTAATACAGTTTTGTTAATTAATTTTTTTTCTAAATATTAATAAAAAAGTAATTTCCAGAAAGAATTAATCCACATTTATCCCAACTTCAAAATCAAAAATGTTTTTATATTTTATTTTAACAAATTTTAAATTTTTTAATTTATATAATCCCTTAATAAAGAAAAAGTAATAAAAAAATCTGAGAAAAATTAATAATAATTTTAAAAATTAGAATTTGGAGGAAAATTATATATGTTTGCTCAGCCGGGAAAAGGGTATGATATGGCAATAACACAATTTTCTCCTGAAGGGAGATTATTCCAAGTAGAATATGCAATAGAGGCTGTACGCAGAGGTACTACTACAATTGTTTGTAAAAATGATGAGTCAGTAGTATTTGCTGTGGAGAAAAAGTTTTCTAAACTTCAAGAACCGTGGGGTTCTGAAAAAATTTTCAAGATTGATGATCATATTGGAATTGCGATTAGTGGTTTAACCGCTGACGCTCGTGTTTTAATTGATAAAGCACGAATTCAAAGTCAAGTAAATATTTTGAGTTATGATGAAAAAATTTCTGTAAAAGATGTAACATTACATATTTGTGAATTTAAACAAGCATATACCCAAAATGCCGGCGTAAGACCATTTGGAGTATCTTTTCTAATCGGTGGTGTTGATTCGAATGGTCCCTCAATTTATTTAACCGACCCTTCGGGGGCGTCTTGGGGTTATAAAGCTCAAGCAATTGGTAGTGGAGCTACAGAAACTCGAGCTTTTTTAGAAGATAATTATAAAGATAATTTGAGTGATGAAGAATTATTACTCCTTCCATTAAAAGCTCTACGTGATATGATGGGTGATGATTTAAACCCTAATACATGTGATATTGGAGTAATTATGAGGGATGATCGTTTATTTAGGATGATAAATGAGAAAGAAAAGAAGGAATTATTAGATAAAGTCTAAATAAAATCATAGTAATTTTGTTCAAAGTTTTGATTAACAATATCTAGAAGTTTTAAAGGTATAATTTTATTAATTTAAAGAAAGAAAATGATTAGAGACCGAGCTAGAATCGAATTAGGAAATCATGTCATTGGAAGAATTGAAAAAGGCAATAAAAAATTTGAAATGCTTTTAGATCCTGAAAAAGCATGGGCTGCTAAAAAGAAAATCAGAGAAGAAATTGAAAAAAAATTAAAAAAAGGGGATAGTAAAACACGGTTGACTGTTGATGATCTATTGAAATTTCAAGGTATTAATCTAGATTTAATTTTTGAGAGTTTTGCTGTTTTTGAAGATTTAAAAAGAGGGAAGAAAGCCCTTGATTCAGATATGCAAGATTTACTTCAAACAACAGATTCCATGAGAATAGGAGCTGAAATTCTGTTAAATGGTCAAATTCAATGGACTCAGAAGCAAAGAGAAGAGGAATCTCAAAAGAAAATGAAACAAATAATAAATTTAATAGCAAAAAATGCAATTAATCCCCAAAATAAGAAACCTCATCCTCCCGAAAGAATTGAAAAGGCAATTGAACAAGCTAAAGTAAAACTTGATATCATGAAGAATGCTGAAGAGCAAGTTGAAGATATTGTAAAAGCAATTCGGTCAATCATCCCAATTCGAATCGAACAAGTACAATTGGCAATAAAAATACCTTCATCCTTTGCCGCAAAAGGTTATAATATGGTCGCTAGATATGGCACTATAAAAAAAGAAGAATGGCAATCTGATGGAGCTTGGGTAACCATTATTGATCTTCCTGCAGGGTTGCAAGCTGAATTTTTAGATAAATTGAATAAATTAACCCATGGACGAGTACAAATAAAAACATTGAAATAATCTGATCTAAAATCAGCAATGGATCTTTATGTAGAATTTATTATTACTTTTTCTTAGAAAATAATTAATTAAAAAAATAGAAGGTGATTTAACTGTGGAAGTTGAAGACATTGACGAAATTGACCTTAATCAAATGAAAGATAAAGAAATAGTTATTCCAGGAGAAGTTTTATCCGAAGATTTAACTAATTTTACTCCAGGAAGAGGTACTACAAAACAAGGCAATAAAATTATCTCTTTATTTGTAGGGCTTAAAGTTATTAGAAAGAATTATATTAATGTTATTCCATTACGTGGAATATATACTCCTACTGAGGGAGATAAGGTTATTGGCGTAATAATAGATAAAAATCCTGTAAAATGGAAATTAGACATCAACGCAAGAAATTTTGGAATTTTAAAACCAAGTAATACTGTTGCGAGAACTCAAAAATTCAGAAAAGGAAGACCTGAAAGAGTTTATGAAACTACTGAAAAATTCAGTGTTGGTGATGTTCTAATAGTAAAAATCACACAAGCGGATAGATTACATCATCCAGAGTTAACAACTCAAGGTAAATATTTAGGCAAGCGACATTCAGGAAAACTTATTGAAATCCCTCCTCCCAAAATACCAAGAATTATAGGACGAAAAGGATCAATGATTAATCTATTAAAAGAAATGACTAATTGTAATATTTTTGTAACTCAAAATGGAAGGATCTGGATACAGGGGGATAATTTTGAGAAGGAAATGTTATTAATTGATACAATCCATAAAATTGAGACTGAAGCACATACTTCTGGTTTAACTGATAGAATTAAGGACTTTATTATAAATGAAAAAACAATAAGAGGTATAAATTAATGAGTTTATTAATTAAGGATGAATCTCCAGAAAAGTTGATTGGAGAAGATGGAAAAAGGTTAGATGGGAGAGATTTAAATGAATTAAGATCTATTAAGATGGAAGTCGGAGTAATTCCAAATGCAGATGGAAGTGCTTATATTGAATGGGGTGGTAATAAGATTTATGCTGCTGTGTATGGACCAAGAGAAGTTCACCCTAGACATGATGCTCGACCAGATAGGGGTATCTTAAGGACTTTTTATAGGATGACAACTTTTAGTGTTTCTGAAAGAAAAAGACCGGCTCCAGGAAGAAGGGAAAAAGAAATCTCAATGGTAATAAAAAATGCAATCGAACCAGTATTGTTTTTAGAATTATACCCAGACTCAGTAGTAGAAGTATTTATTGAAGTAATATCAGCGGATGGAGGAACAAGATGTGCCTGTACTGCAGTAGCTATACTCGCATTAGCTGATGCTGGAATTCCAATGAAGGGTTTAATAACCGCAGTGGCTGCTGGTAAAGTAGATGGAAAAATTATTATAGACTGCAGTGGAGATGAGGATAAATCGGGAGAAGCTGATTTACCATGTGCAATTTCATGGTATAATAATCAAATTGCCTTATTACAATTTGATGGAATCATGGATCTCAAAGAATTTGATAAATCAATTGATCAAATATTAGAAGCCTTAGAAAAGATACGTAAATTGCAAGAAGAAGCTTTAAAAAAGAGATATATTGATGTTCGAGACCATTTAAAAAATTATAACCCTAAAGTAGTTACAACAAATAATATTGAAGAAAAAATTGATTCAAATAACCAAAAAAATCAAAATGGAGGAGATCAAACATAATGAGTTTATCAAAAATACTTGTGTCGACTGAGAGAAAATATATACTGAAAAATTTAAAACAGGATAAAAGAATTGACGGAAGAGACTTGTTCCAATATCGTGATATAAATATTGATGCTAATATAGTAAAAGCTGCTGAAGGTTCTGCAAAAGTTCAATTAGGTAAAACATGTGTCATTACTGGTGTTAAATATGAATTAGGACCTCCATTTCCGGACATGCCTGATAAAGGGGTTTTTACTGTAATGGCTGAATTAGTTCCTATGAGTTGGGGCGCATTTGAAGGAGGTCCACCAGGTAAACAAGCAATAGAATTGGCAAGATTAATAGATAGACCAATTAGAAGCGCAAAAACTATACAAAATGAGATGTTATGTCTAATTCCTAATAAATTAGTCTACATTATTTTTATTGATGTATATTTAATTAATTATTCAGGAAATTTAATCGATAGTGGAGCTATCAGTGCATTAACCGCTCTAGTTTCATCAAAAATTCCAACAGCTAAAATATTGGATGAGGAGAAAGTTAAAGTCGAATGGGATGGAGGTTATTTTAATACAAAGAAATTACTAAAAAACCTTCCAATATCTATAACATTTGGAAAAATAGATGATGTAGTATTCGTAGATCCTAACTTAACAGAGGAATTAGTAATGGATGGAAGAATAACTTATGCATTTGATGATGACGGAAATTTAGTTTCATTACAAAAAGGTGGATTAGCGACGTTTTCTATTGATGAGGTAAAATCTCTTGCCCGAAAAGCTAAAGAACTTGGAGATAAAATGAGAAAGGATTTGAATCTATGGCAATATCAGAATTTAAAAAATAAATAAGTTTTTTTTTAATTGTTCTTTTTTTATTTTAATTACTTAACTACGTACAAAATTATGTCAAAAACGAAAAAAGTTGGTATTACAGGAAGATATGGAGCCAGATATGGTACAACCATTCGAAAACGAGTCAAAAAAATAGAAGACCTATTACACTCTAATCCTAAATGTCCTAAATGCTTTACTCCAGCAATCAAGAGAAAATCTACAGGAATATGGTACTGTAAAAAATGCGGCTGTGAATTCACAGGAGGTTCTTACCAAATGGAGACACAAAGGGCGATTGAATCAAAGCGAATTACAAAAAGAAAACAACGAGAATTAGAAATTGAAGAATAATAATGGAAAAAATTATTTCTAGAATTGAAATAGAATTTAAAGATGAAGAAATACGTGATATTTCTTATAACTCTTTTATTCCTGAACTCTCTCAATTATCACGAAAAAGAACATCACTAAATATTGAAAAAGGTAAAAATTCCATAATTTTTAATGTAACAGCAACTGATATTACTGCTTTTCGAGCAGCCGTTTCAGATATTATAAATTTTGGAAAAATATTAGAAAAATCTAAAAAGTTATTAAAATAGTTAAGTTATATTAAAAGAAAGAGGAAATTTTTATGAGCATACCCTATGAGAATTTATCTGATGATCTAAAAAATAAATTGCAAAATTATAATAATCTGGTTCGAACTCTCGAATTTCTTACTCAACAAAGATTTGAATTAGAACGTGGATTGAGGGATGCTGAACTTGCAATCGGAGAATTAGATAAAACAGAATCTGATAAAGAAGTTTATAAGTCTATTGGGGGCATAATGGTAAAAAGTGAGAGAGACAGACTTTTGGATGAAAAAAAAAGTCAAAAAGCTTCAATTGAGTTGAAATTAAAAACCATAACCCAACGAGAAGAACGAACAAAAACCCAATTAGAAACATTAAGAATAGCACTAGAAAAAGATTTTAAGGACCAAGGAATAAGCCAATCTTAAATTAACAATTATGAATTCTAACTTAAAAAAAAAAATAACGAATATAATTTCATTTATCGAAGGAAAAAATATAATCATATCCACCCATAGTTTGGCAGATGTAGACGGCATAGCCTCTGCATTTGGTTTAAAACTTTTTTTAAGTAAAATATTGAAACATTCACTTATAGATTTAAGATTTCCAAAATGCACCAAGTATAATAAACAAATAATTAAAATAATTGAATCTATATGTGAATGTAAAATTTTAAATACATCTTCTAATATTGATTTCAAACCAGATATTTTACTCATTACTGATACAAATAATTATAATCAAATTAGATTTAAAGAATTAAATCTTAAATATCGGGACATTAAATCAAATTTAATATACATTGATCATCACAGAAAAGGAAATAATTTAAAAAATAAACCTCTTGACAAATACAATATCATCATGGATAATTACACTTCTGCCAGTGAGATAATTCTTGACATTCTCAGACTTTTTAATATCAAATTGAATAAATGCATTTTACATTTATTTGCAGCGGCTATTCTTACAGATACAGGTAATTTTAAATATGCAACTAATGAAACCTTTAGTCGATTTAACTTTCTTCTTCAAAAAGGATTAGATTATAAAATAATCCTAGGTATCCTTAAGATGGAAGTTGATGTTTCTGAAAAAATCGCAATAATTAAGGGGAGTCAAAGAAGTAAATTAATTCGGTATGGAGACTGGTTAGTATGCAAAACTCAAGTTAGTAATTATGAATCAAGTGTGGCTACATCGCTAATAAATTTAGGATATGATATCGTATTAGTAATTTCTCCTTCAAAAAAAAGCGATGCGTTTAGAATAACTTCAAGGGCAAATCAAAAAGTAATAAATGAAACTGGGATTCATCTTGGAGAACTCTTTAACGAAATTTCCGAAATTAGCCAAGGCAACGGAGGAGGACATAATGGAGCTGCATCCCACGTTGGAAAAATAAAACTTGAATCTACTATAGAAAAAATTTTTAGTTATTTTGAGAAAAAATTAATAGAAAAATAATCTTAGAAATATTTATCATAACTCACAATAAAAGTTTTTACCTTGAATTTAATTAAATTTGAAGATTTCAGTTTTAAATACGACCAAGCACAAGATTTCGTATTGAAAGATATTAAATTAAACATAGAGTCAGGTAAATTCATTTTATTGTGTGGAATTACAGGCTCGGGAAAAACAAGTTTAGTCCGAGCAATGAATGGTTTGATTCCACAATTTTATCACGGTGAAATAAAAGGGGATGTATTTGTAAAAGGAAAAAATACTAAAAATGTTCCCACATCAACATTATCAAGAGATGTAGGTTTAGTATTTCAAAATCCTGAGAATCAATTAATAGCTATGAATGTAGAACGAGAAATTGCGTTTGGGCCTGAAAATATTGGTATTCCTTGGGATGAAATGGATTCGAGAATTAAAGAATGTATTAAAATTACAGATATTGAACATCTTAGAAAAAAAGCACCATTTGAAATAAGTGGTGGAGAACAACAGAGGGTTGCGATTGCTTCAATACTCGCATTACAGCCAGAGATTATAATTTTTGATGAACCAACTTCACTTCTAGACCCAAAAAGTGCAATTCAAATTCTTAATTTATTGAAAAAGATCCTTCTTGAAAAAAAAATATCTACAATAATAGTTATTGAACATAGACTGGATATTGTACTTCCTTTAGCCGATGAAGTTATATTGATTGACAAAGGACGAATTATTGAGCATGGTGAAGCCCATTATGTGATAAATGGAGAAAAATTTTTAAATTCAGGAGTTAATATTCCAAAATGTGTTTCAGTTTTTCAAAAATTAATGAATCAGAATATATTTACCGGTAAATTGCCAATTTCAATCGAAGAAACTAAAAATTTGATAAATTCTATAAAATAGACTGGATGGAGAATGATAATATGGAAAAAAAACTTGAAAACCTTCAAATCTTAGTCAATCATTTGACTTATCATTATCCCGATGGGACTATTGCATTAAAAGGAATCAACCTTAATATTTACTCAGGAGAAATTGTAGGAATAATGGGTAAAAATGGAGCAGGTAAATCTACCTTAATAAAAACATTCAATGGTTTATTGAAACCCACAACTGGGACTGTTTATATAGAAAATGATGAAGTTAATAATGTTTTAATGTCAAAATTAACGAGAAAAGTAGGTATCGTATTTCAAAATCCCGATCTTCAATTGTTTGCTAATACCGTTGAAGATGAGATTAAATTTTCACTAAAAAATCTAAATTTTTCAAAAACTGAGCTTGAAAACCAAATTTATTTAACTCTAGAAAAATTTAAACTAAAAAAATTTCAAAACCGGACTCCTTTTACTTTATCTGGTGGGGAAAAAAAAAGATTGGCTATTGCCTCAATAATGTGTAGAAATCCCGAAATTATTGTGTTTGATGAGCCCACAATTGGTCAAGATGCAGAGGGAGTAGAATTCATAAAAAATTTGATAAAAGAAAAACATGCTGAAGGAAAAACAATAATAATTGTTACCCATGATATAGAATTTGCTATAGATAATATACCAAGAACAATTCTGATGGCTGATGGTCTTATTGTAGCTGATGGCCCAACAAACAAAATTCTAAGTCAAGATCAAATTCTAAATATTGGTTCTTTAATTTCACCCCAATTAATTAAACTATCAAAATTTTTAATAGATTTAAAGCTAAAGGTCCCTGAGGACGTATATATAAAAGAAAACATGGTCCAATTCTTAGGTTCATATTTTAAAGATAAAATGGGAATTACTGAAGGAGGGAAACCATAATATCCTTTGAATTCATGGAAGCTTTCAAATTTATTCAAATGAAGACAATTATTCATAGTTTAGACCCTAGAACTAAGCTTCTACTAGCAATCATTTATAGTATTCTTGCAATTATATTTGAAGAAATTTTCATTCTCTTTTTTGTTTTTCTTTCATTATTTCCATTCATTCTCGCTGGACAATTATTCAAAAAATGGATTAAAAGTATTCGGGGAATGACATTCTTATTTTTATTACTAATTATTTTCAATACACTTTTTAGCACATTTTCTAAATCCATATCAATGATATTACGTATAATGATTATGGTAAGTTCATTTTCATTATTCTTTTTAACAGTTCATCCTGACGATCTCATGCTTTCTCTTCTTTCTCTTAAAGTACCTTACAATATTGCGTTTTCATTTTCATTATCTTTTAGATTTGTTCCAACAATTGCAATTGAAGCCCAAAATATTATTGATGCACAAAAAAGTAGGGGATATGAAATGGAACAAGGAGGCTTAATATCTCAAGCAAAGAATTTAATACCTTTATTAATTCCATTAATTGTTTGTTCCATGAAAAGGGCATTTCACATTGCGGAAGCTTTAGACTCCAGAGCTTTCGGAAGCACTAAAAATAGAACCTATTATTATTCAATTTCATATACAAAAAAAGATTGGTTAATAACAGTAATTCTAATCATATTCTTTATCTTTGGAATTATTGTAAAAATATTCCCAGATCTATTACCTAATTGGTTTTATTGGAGATTTCCAGTCTAATAAATGGAATAAAATAATTCTTACGATTAAAGATGATTAAAAAAACAATTTCAGTAAAAACTCAAGGTGAAAACATTGAAATTTATTTAGGATTCGATGGTATAAGAGTAAATATCAAAAATTTGAAAGATAAATATAAGTTACAAGATAATGTTGATATTATTGATTATTTTGTTAATCTCATATCTAAGTTAGAAAGTCAATATAATCGATCTACAGTACAAATATTTAATCCAGAATTCGTTATTTCTCCAGAACATATAATCACAGCATTTTATAATACGCATAAGGCTTTTAATGATAAAAAAAACATATCTAATCAAAAAAAACTCGAATTTTTATTATATCTCTCAACTAAAAGGCAGATTTCCGAAGCAATCAAATATTTCGGCATAAAAATTGATGAAAAAGAGTTAAAAACCCCATTAGAACTTACATATTTAATAGCTAGTTATGAAAATAACGTTGAAACAATAAAAGAATCTATCAATCAATCACTTAACATTATTAATGACCCAACTATTATTACGGAAAAATCTATAGCAAAACTTCAAAAAATTATTGACTATTTTAAAATCAGTATGAATCAATTGGAAATTATATTTCATTCTAATGGAAAAAAATTTAATGAAGATGATGCGTTTAGAAATAATAATTTAAATGATTTATATGAAGCATGTCAAGAGATAATTTATGAAAAAATGGCATTTTTATCTTTAGAGAAAACACCTAAGCCTGAATAATACGAACTTGTTCTTTAACCACACTCAAAATATCGTCTTTTGTTATAAATGAAATACCAGTAAAATTACCTAATATTTCAATATTTACGATTTTATCTGGCTTTCTCAAATTTACTTTATTATTAAGACCTTCTGCAACGTGTTCGATTATTTCTAATTTTGATGTCTTAAAATTTCTTTTATTAATTTGGATTTTAAATGTTTCATTCTTTTTTACAACTTTATGAAAATTCTCAGTTACGATCTTTTTTATTATATTTAAATCGGTCTCGCAAGCATATTCAATAGGAGTAATTTTCAAGATATATTGAAAAAAATTTGGATTTTTTAGTGCCATTTTCCTTAATTTCTCTATACATTTTTTGGGATTTAAATTTGTAAGTGCAATAAATAATCCTGGAAACTCCACTCTAAAAATTAAGGGAAATTCATCGCCCATCATAAATAACAAAAACCAAAGTTCTGCTTTGGCATTTATTTCATTATGTCTTGATGTGGATATTAACAGATTAAAATTTCTCATTAAATTCCTCCATCATTAAAAATTTTTAAAATTTCTTCCTTAGAAATTGAGCCGATTCTTAAAAATTTCAATTCTGACTTCTTTTTTGCTGAAGAACAATCAACAATTGTGCTGGGAATTTGTGTTAATGTCTTTCCACTGTCTAATATTACATCTATTTGATCAAATAATAATTTTGGTATATATTCTCCTTCTATAATGTTCTCTTGATCAGAAATATTTGCAGATGTTCCAATGATTCCACCGAAATGTCCTTTCTCTCTAAGAATATTTACAACACTTAGAATAGCCTCATTTTCTGGGACCCTGAGAGCAATGGTCTCCTTACCACCTGTTAATTCGTCCGGAATAAACCCCAGTTTTTTTTCAACAACAATAGTAACTTGACCAGGCCAAAATTTTTCAGCTATTTTTTGAGCAAATTCATTAAATTTTCCAATTTTTAAAGCTTCGTTTAAATCGTTTATTAAAACAGGAAGCCCCTTATCCCTTTCTCTAAATTTCATTTCAAAAATCCTATTAATCACTTTAAAATTTTGTGGATCACCACCGAGACCATAAACGGTATTTGTTGGATATGCAATTATTTTACCTTCAATTACTGCATCAGCTGCTTTCTCCAAAAAAATTTGGTCCAGTTTATTATCTCCGCTCAATTTTAATAATAATCCCATTATAAAAATCAGCTTAATTTCTTTTTAAAAAATCTTTATTCCTCTGGTGCTTTCCATTTTTTATAATATGCCTCAAACTTTTTTAGGAGCACCTTTGGTTCTATCTTTCTGTTCTCGTTCATTGCCTTAAATGCCTCTAACATGATTTCTAATTGTAGTAATTGAAATTCTTGATTTTTTTCATCGCTGGTTGTAAGAAATCGGTGCGTTATTTCATTGGTCTTAAAAATTTCCATAGAATTAATGTTGTAAATATCCATAAAATAACCGACTAAAAATGCTCCAAGGAAGATTAGAGGAAATGCTATAATCAATATCCAAATTGTAAGTTCAAATGCAATAAAAATAAGAGAAACTGCACTGATTGTAGACATTGCTATTTGATAATATGACTGCCCCATCTTGAGTCGAGACATCTGTCTTCCGACGAATCGAGCTGTTTTTACCCATCTGGGCTTTCTGACTTTTTTGTTATTAAACATCTTTTCACTGTTTGCTTTTATTAATATATTAAGCTTTTCATATTTAAAAAATAAACCAAATCTAAAGGTATCTAAAAAGTAGATTGCTCTTCATCGATCTGAATTTTTAATTAAAAGTCCAAGCCTAAATTATTTCACACTCAAATATCAAGAAAAAAATGAAAAATTTAGTTGATAATTAAAATTTTAATTGTCAATAAATGATTATTTCAAGTTTTATTCAATTATTCACTTTTTTCCTTTAATTCTAATTCTAACTCAATATATTTCCATGCATTTTTTATATTTTCTTGCCATTTAACTAATCCAACCTCAGAAAGTGTGTTAAATCTTTTTTGAATCCCTAAATATTCTTGAATTGGTCTGCGTTTCGAGGGATCCAAATATTTTTTACTCGGCTTAGATAATTTAAATTCACCATTTTCAACTTCATATAATATCCAAAATCCAGTTTCCACCGCCAGTTTTCCCATTTTTACGGTATCTTCAGAAGCAAAACCCCAACCGGGTGGACAAGGAGCAAGAATATGAATATATCTAAATCCTTTAATTTCTTTCGCTTTCTTAAATTTCTCATAAAGATCAATTGGATAAGAAATACAACATGTAGCTACATATGGGACGTTATGAGCCGCCACTATTGCAGGTAAATTCTTTTTAAATCGTTGTTTTCCAAAGGGTGTAGTTGTAGTTCTAGCCCCATGAGGTGTAGACGAGCTTCTTTGAATACCGGTATTCATATAAGCCTCATTATCGTAACAAACATAAAGGATATCGGAGTTTCTTTCTGCTGCACCACTTAAACCTTGAATTCCAATATCCGTTGTACCACCATCTCCCGCGAAGACTAAGGAAGTCATTTTCCCCCACACTTTTCCAGGAAATTTATATTCTTTCGCTTTAAAGGCTGCAGATATACCAGATGCTGCTGCTGCAGCTGCAGCAAATGCCATATTAATAAAGGGGAAATTTGGAGCGGTTTTAGGCCATAATCCAACAACCACATTAAGGCAGCTTGCCGGAGCAACCAGAGCTGTCTTAGGACCGAGCGCTTTCATCGCCCATCTAAGTGCCAACTCCAATCCACAACCAGCGCATGTTGAGTTCCCTGGTAGGAATAATTCTTCTGCAGTTGTTTCTTGTAATTCTTTTAAACTAACCATTATTATTTCACCTCCAAAACGCCATCCCAGAGAGTTCCATGTATCATGTCCTTTGGAAGCTCACCTGTCTCTTTTAATTTCATTAATATCTTGAATTCTTCCTTCTGTTGTTCTACTGAAACTTCTCTCCCTCCAATCCCAGTAATAATTGGTAAAATAATTGTATCAATTCCTGTATTATGAAGTGCACTTTTGCATTCAGAACTAACTGCACCTCCAGTTGGGGATCCAAAAGCTGTATCTCGATCAACTACTCCAATAACATCAACCCTTTTTGCTATATTTATAATTTCATCTATAGGAAATGGTCTAAAATGTCTTAATTTTACTGAACCCACTTTATAACCCTCCTGTCTTAGTTCATCTACAGCCTGCTCTGCCTGTAGTGCAAGCCCTCCAATATTAATCAATACTACATCCGCATCATCCATCTTATATTCTTGAATAAGTCCATTTCCATAACTTCTTCCAAAGATCTTTTCAAATTCTAAAGCAACTTGTTTAATTATATGCGTCGATTTCATCATTTCATCATGAATTTTCATTCTGAATTCATAATAAAAACCAGAAGGCATAATTAGATTTCCATGCATCATTGGTCTTTCTGGATCAATAAAAATATGTGGCCAGCCTTTTTCATCGGGTAAAGGCGGCAGAAACTTTTCTAATTTATCATCAGGCTCAATAATTACCGGTTTAGATGTGTGTGATAATACGAAACCACCATATGCGATAAACATTGGGAGTAAAACTTCCTCATTTTCACAAATTTTATAGGCCATTAAAACACTATCATAAATCTCTTGATGTGAAGATGCGAATGAAATTAACCATCCAGCGTCTCTCTGTGAAATCACATCAGTAAAATCCGCCCAAATATTCCACGGAGGAGCGATTCCACGCGATGCAATAGTCATTACTATAGGTAATCTCGCACCAGCTGCCCAATGAACCATCTCACTCATATATAAAAGACCTTGTCCTGCTGTTGCGGAAAAAGTTCTAGTTCCAGCAATGCTTGCACCTACTAGAGCAGCCATAACTGAGTGTTCCGATTCAACTTTAATATATTGGGCTGGCATATCTCCAGAATCGACAAAATCTGAAAGTTTTTCAACAACAGTTGTTTGCGGAGTAATTGGATACGCACTTATAACTTGAACCTTTGCTGAGCGTGCTGCATAAGCTGCTGCAACATTGCCTGAAATAAACTTAATTTCCTGTTCTTTTTGACTCATTATTCAAATTCACTCTCCCTTTTCATTTCTATTGCTTTAACAGGACATTCTTTTGCACAAATCCCACAGCCTTTACAATATACATAATCTATTGTGAAAAATCCATCCTCACTTTTTTGAATCACTCCTTCAGGACAGTACATCCAGCAAAATCCACATTTAGTGCATTTTTTTTTGTCTATTACAGGTCTAAAAACCCTCCAATCTCCTGTCTCTCCCATACTTCCATAACAAGGAAATGATATTGGAATTGGAGGTAATTCATTCCAATTTTTATAATTTTGAAGTTTAGGTCTTTTATCTTTACTTTCCGCTATTATTTTCCACATAATTAAATCATCTCCTTAACCGTTTCAAATGCATCTCTGGCTGTTTTCATATTTTTCTCAGCCCTTGAACCAAATTTTTTTTTAATAACTTTTTCCATAATATCTAGGCCATAAAACCCAGATATCTTAGCAAATGCTCCCAACATTGGGATGTTTAAAATTGGAAACCCCTCTATTGCTAACCCATACTTTAATGAAATCCCAGTAGCATCGACTATATAAATTTTAACACTCTTTTGCAAATTATTATTAAAATCAATTTTATGATTGCTATTAATGATTAAAATCACTCCCTCTTTAATGGTAGCAAACACTCTGGGAATCTTTAATAGAGTAGTATCAAAAATAAGCATAAAATCCGGGTCTGTTACACTACAATATGATCTAATTTGAGCATCCCTAGATATTTTAGAAAAAGCTTGTATTGGAGCACCCCTTCGTTCAGCACCAATTATTGGTATAGCTATCGCATCTTTAAAGCCACATTCATATGCCATTTCCGCCAATAATTTTGAAGCGGTAATTGCTGTTTGACCTCCCCGGCCATGAAATGCTATTTCAATAATTTTTTTCTCTATCATTTTTCAATGCTCCTTTATAATATATAATTTTAAAGTGTTCAAAATATTTGTTTTTATTTTTAATAAAATATTTCATAATCAAATTATATTTATAATTATATATGGTAAAGAATAAAAAAGATGACTCTGGAGAAGATTTAGGTTTTAATTGGTTTGATTGTCCGATCTGTAAGAAAGGACGACTCGTTTTAAGTAAGCATATTCATGAACTTCCAGATGGAGATAAATATCTCATCATGAAATTCGAATGTGATAAATGTGATTTTACGAAAAATGATCTTATTCCAGTAGAAACACCCATTAAGCCAGGTAAATTTATTTTAAATGTTAATGAGAAAGAAGACTTAAAATCAAAAGTTTTTAGGTCATCTTCAGGTGTATTAGAAATCCCTGAATTAGAAATGGAAATTGAGCCAGGTCCTGCAGCAGACTTTTATATTACAAATATTGAGGGTGTATTATTTAGAATGAAAGATGCTGTTTCGTTTTTTAAAAAAGGTTTATCTGAAGAAAATCAAAAAGTGAACAAAATCCTTGAGAATATAGATAGGGCCATTAATGGGGAATTTAAATTCACATTAATAATAACTGATGAATTAGGTGGGAGTTATATCGTGCCCTTTAATGAAAAGTCATTAAAAATTGAATATTTTTAAAAAAATATTAAACTTTTTACTGTTTTGATTTATAGCGAACTTTAACTAATAAATCCCTTAATTCTATTTTATCACTATCTTTTGTTATATATTTTTTTCGAGCACCCTCTTCAAGAGGCATGGTTAGAACTTTATTCCCTTGAAGTGACACCATTTTACCAAAATCTTCTTTAATCACCTGTTTCATGGCAGCTAAACCAAACCTTAATCCTAAAATTCGATCAAATGCATTGGGAGTTCCTGCTCTCATAGTATGTCCTAACACAACACTTCTACATTCAAAATCCACACCGTTTTTCTTAAATTCTTCTTTTAAATCGTCTCGCAAGTTTAATTCTTGAACTAATATTTTACTTATTTTTAACGATAATAATAAAGGATTGCCATATTCATCTTTGGGTAAATTATCTATTGTTTTTTTTGTAATTGTCTTGAAATCTCTTAATAATGATTCTTTACTTGGATAAGCTCCTTCAGAACAAGCAATAAGATGATATTTATAGCCACTTCTTACTCTATTTTTAAGCACATCGATTACATCCGATTCTAAATCAAAAGGAGTTTCAGGAATTAAAATAATATCAGCACCAGTTGAAATTCCACTATACATAGTTAAAAAACCAGCATCTCTTCCCATAACTTCGACAATAAACACTCTCTGGTGGGATCTGGCAGTGGTTGTAAGATTGTCCATTACATTTGAAGCTAGTTGAACTGCACTCCAGAATCCAAATGTATAATGTGTTCCTAATAAATCATTATCTATTGTTTTAGGAACTCCAATAATTTTTGCATTGGAATATTTAAACATTGCAGCAGCAACTCCTAATGTATCATCACCACCTATAGCAATTAGAGCATCGATATCTAAATCCTTAAATTTCGATGCCATCTCAGTAGCAATTTTTTTTGCTAATTCTTCTTTTTCCTTCTGGTCCGATAGTTTATGTACTGCTTTATAAGGATTATATCTTGATGTATAAATTAATGTTCCTCCAATAGTGTGTAAATCGTCTAACTCAGCAATATTAAGAGGTTCCTTAATATTTTCCATAAAACCCTTCCATCCCTTTTTAATTCCAATACATTCAATTCCAGAATCAAATGCTTTCAGTAATATTCCATATAAAACGGAATTGAGGCCAGGGGCGTCTCCTCCACCCGTCAGAATTCCAACTTTTTTTATAGCCATAAAATTTCACATTAAGTAATTATAATTGAAATATATTTTTTTATTAGAGTAATTTAAATGTAAATTTATTTTTATTTAATAATATGTATTACTTCAAAGTATCACTGTTTAATACTTGGAATCCACGAGATGTAAAAATATCATCAGACGTGAATTTACTTTCTTTGAAGTATATACTTGGAAAATTTCCAAAGATCGAAAACAAGTTTTTTGAGGATCTTAAGGAAAACATTAAGAAAAAACCGAATTATTTTTCACAGGATTCCATAAAAAGAGTTGTTGGACCAGAAAAGGAAGAATATGATATATCTAATTGGTTTTTTTTATGGGGTTTTGACTTTAAGAAACGTGGGTATCAATTGTTAATTCAAATTGATAAAGAAGGAAAGGGAATATTAGCAGCGATTGGGCCAATGGAATTGGCATCCTTTTTCGATCGGATGAAATTGAATAGTATATTACCAACTCTATCTTTAATAAATTCAACAGATAAGATGAAATTTGTAGTTTTTTTAAAACCTAGAGGAGATTTAATTATTAAAGGATTAGAGATGAAAGGCATTGAAAAGGGAAAAATCCAGCAAGTAATAGATTATTGGAAAACTTTAAAAAATGTTGATGGTCAATGGTTTCCAACATTTAAACCTAGATGTCCTATATGCGGTAGTTTTATAGAAGGTTTGCACAGTTATGAGATTGGTTTTGCTCCATTAATTTGTCCTAAATGCGGATATGAGATTAAAAAAAAGAGTTAATATTTTTCAAACTCTTAAATTCTATTCTCTTTGAATTTTATTCCTTAATTCAAGAAGTATATCTGGATAATTGGTATAAATCGCATCCACGTTTTTACCATTATAATTCATTTTTAAAAATCTTTTCATAAAAAATTGAGTATCTACACCCCAAACATAAAAACTAAATCCAGCATTTTTGATTTGCTTAAAAAAGTTCAATTTAGCTTGACTATTTCTGATATTGAAACCGTAGATTTTTAATTTATTCATCTTATTGAATTTTAAATCTTTTTCCGCAATAATTGGGTGTCTTTCTGATATTGTATAAATTAATTTGGCTTCTTTCTCCATTTTTCTTATTTTAGAAAAAAAGTAAAAATTATTTCCTACTAACTCTACTTTCTCAAGTATATTATATTCTCTGGCAAGTCTAATTATTTTAAAACCAACATTATTGTCTTTTAAATCGATACTATACTTAATATTTTTACTTTTAAATACATCAAATACTTCACCTAGGGTAGGAATCTTTTTATTTTCTTCAAGGCGAATTTCTTTAATTTCTCTTAAGGTCAATTTATTTATCTCAATCTTTTTACCATCTTTTTCCACAATATAATCGTGAAAGAGAACTATTTGTCCATCTTTAGAAAGATGAGCATCCGTTTCAATTCCATCAACTCCCATCTCAATGGCTTTTCGAAAGGAATCGATTGTATTTTCAACAGAATGAATCCCTGCCCCTCGATGTCCCCATATAAAAGTTCGATTCAATAATAAAACACTTAAAAAATTAATAATAATTTCTAATTTTAAGTTTGAATGATTAAATTATTTAAAAATCTTATAGGAATCTTAAAAATTTTTTTATATTATAAGATTTATACAAATAATATTCATAAAACAACAATATTTAGAACTTAAGAATTATGTATGTTGCTGCTTTAGATTTAGGAACATCTGGATGCCGAACAATTATTTTTGATATTACAGGTTCCATAGTTTCAAGCCATTATGAAGAATGGGAGAGCTATTTCCCATCACCATTAATGGTTGAGCAATCGGCAGATCAATGGTATGAAAAATTAAAAATTACAATAAAAAATGCAATTGAAAAGGTTTCAATAAACCCACAAGAAATTGTAAGTATTTCTATTACCAATCAGCGTGAAACCATAGTTCCCATTGATTCAGAAGGAAATTCTTTATATAATGCAATAGTGTGGCAAGATAGAAGAACAACAAATGAATGTGAGATAATTAAAAAAAAGGTTGGAATAGATAAAATCTATAAAATAACTGGTTTGACAATAGATCCATATTTTTCTGCCTCAAAAATTCTATGGTTTAAGAACAATAAACAAGAAATTTATAATAAAACACATAAATTTCTATTGGTTCATGATTATATTTTATATAAATTAACCGGACAGTTTTATACTGATTTTTCTAATGCTTCAAGAACGATGCTATTTGACGTAAATACCTTAAAATGGTCAGATGAGATTGCATCCTTACTTGGAATTGATCTTGATAAAATGCCTATACCTGTAGAAAGCGGTATTGATATAGGTGAATTAACAGCAAATGATACTAGTTTTGATAAAAAAACGCTCGTAATTACCGGAGCAGGCGATCAACAAGCAGCTGCATTAGGTGTTGGAGTAGTTGAACCTGGGCGAATTAAATGTACTACCGGAACTGGCTCTTTTATTCTTGCTTATTTAGAAGAACCTCAATTTGACACCAAAAAGCGAGTATTGTGCAGTTGTCACGCAGTTCCAGGTTCATGGGTTCAAGAATCAAGTATATTTACTACAGGAGCTGTCTTTCGTTGGGCTAGAGATCAAATTGGTTTTGAAGAGCGTGAAAAAACTGAATCTGGAAAAAATACATATGATTTAATGACAAAAATGGCAGAAGGAAGTCCTGTAGGGGCAAATGGGTTAATAATGATTCCTCACTTTACAGGAGCAGGAGCTCCTTACTGGAATCCTTATGCTAGAGGGATCTTTTTTGGATTAACATTAGGGCATACGCGGGCTGATATTTATCGTGCAATTATGGAAAGTGTTTCCTTTGAAGTTAAGAAGAACATTCAAGTTTTTAATGAACTGAACTTTTCATCAAAAGAATTAAGAGTTACTGGTGGTGGTTCCCGATCGAATTTATGGAATAGTATTATGGCCGATATTGTTGGAATACCAGTATTTAGACCAGAATTGGAGGAGGCTACGGCTTTGGGTGCAGCAATACTAGCTGCTTCTGGTGCTGGAATTTTTCCTGATATTGCTAAAGCAGCAAATGATATTTGTAAAATTAGTGATAAATGGTATCCAAATAAAGAAAATAATCGAATATACGAATCAATATTTAATTTTTATAATATTTTTTATAGTAATTTGGAGAATTCCAATATATATCGAAAATTTTTCGATTTAAATTTATATAAAAAAAAAGAGGAAGAAAATCAAGAATAAAATATAATGTTTAATCAAATAATTATAAATAATTATTTCATTATTTTTCTGTTAGATATTTAATTAAATATGGTTAAGATTAAAATGGAAGTATCAAATAACGAAAAAGTTCAAGATTCAGAAGAAATTGATAAATATATAAAGCGTCAAATAACCATAGGGAAAATATTTTTCGTATCTCTAACAATATCACTAATAATATGCATTGGTGGTGCAGTATATACTTTAGCAGATATATTTGTACCAACTGGAAAACTGCAAGAATTCCTAGCAATGGGGTTTGGATTGCAAATCGTAATTCTAGGTGGATTATTCGCAGGTTTGTTTTTTTTATTAGTATCATTTTATGCATTATATAAAAAGGGCAATAAAAAAATTCTTAAAATTTTATTTAAAGAAAAAAGACAGATATTAGACAAATATAGTGGAAAAGTGGGCGTAAAAATTATTGCATTTGGTGCTCTAATAAGTATTTGCGTTGTTATTGTTGGTATTCTTTATAGTCTTCTTGAAATGCTTCTTCTTAGTAGTAGTGAATACCAAGGTTTAATAGCCTTATTAAGCTCACTTTCCCAAGGACAACTAATTTTATTGATTGGATTCACTTCTTTGTCATTGATTGCGCTTATTATATTATTTAAATACCTTATTGACCATGGATATTACCTTATTCTTAAGTTATTATATACTATCGAAGAAAATGAATAGATTTTTTATATTTTTTTTTAAAAACTATTTTCTGTGATCTTAAAAACTTTCACACTATTACTATTTAAATAAATCTCATTGTAATATGTTTTTAAAAAAAGAGATTTAAAGATTTAACTTGTTAAATAAAATTGGAACAGTATTTTCTATACCCCAGATGGATTTACCAAATGTATCAAAGTACGCTTTTGTTTTATCTAAGGGGAAGCAAAATTCTGTTGTTAAAAAGGGTTTATTCTGCATAACTCAAACTTCTGAGGGGTGGCTGATTGGAATTGTTGAAAAAATAATTTTAGAAAATGAGTATTTTTCAAATGTTCAAACTGTAAAGGACTATAATGAAAATAATCTAAATGTAATTAAAGGAATGTTTCCATCTGAAAATTTTGAATACGGAATTGCTATAATTAAGTGTCTGGGAATCATTTCCTTTAAGGATGAGACTAAAACAAAAATATCCAACATTAAACGGATGTTATTTCCTGCTAAACCGGGAGCTGAAGTTCATCTGTGCAGTGAGGAAATTCTGAGTGAATTCTTAGGATTCAATAATAAAAATGGTTTAAATTTAGGTAAAGTTAAAATTGCAGATTTTGATGCAAAAATCGATATCAATAGACTTTTGAATAAACATTTTGCAACTTTAGCAATTTCGGGAGCTGGTAAAAGTTATTTAACATCTGTTCTGTTAGAAGAGTTGCTTTTAAGGGATAAAGAGAGCGGGGTTCCAGCAATTGTCTTAATTGACGTCCATGGTGAATATGTTTATTTTCATAATATTAAGAAATTCAAAAATCGAGTAAGCATTCAAGATTCTTCTTATTTTCAGATTTCTGTGCCAAAATTATTTGCTAAATCTTTTAAAAAGTATCAAGAAAATATTTCAGCTGCCCAAGTAAGAGAATTAAATAAAATTTTAACAAAAATTAGAAATCAAAAACAAAGTAAATCATATACAATCAAAGACATTATTGATAATATTGAAAACGATGAAGAGATTAATAAAAGCACTCAACAAGCCTTAATTGGATGGTTAGACGAATTAGATTACCTACAACTCTTTGGCTCCCAAGAAAATCCTCCAATTAAGCATTTATTAAAAACTGGAAATTTAACAATCTTCAATTTACAATCTGAGACCTCTATTCGCAAAAAACAGATTATAGTTGATTACATTGCAAGCCAACTCTTTTATTTCCGAAAGAAAAATAAAATTCCTCCTTTTCTGTTAATTATAGAAGAATCTCATCAATTTTGTCCTGAAGCGGCACAATCAAAGGCAATTTCTAAATGGATAATTGAAACGATCGCTCGAGAAGGAAGGAAATTTATGGCATGTTTGAATTTGATCTCCCAGCGTCCAAAACGATTGAGTTCTACTGCTTTATCCCAATGTAATTCTAAATTAATATTGAAAATCTCTAATCCCTATGATTTAAAACATATTCAGGAATCAGATGAATCCATTACAAAATCATACACTGATATGATTTCCAGCTTAGCAGTCGGAGAATTATTGATTGTTGGAAATGCAGTAAATTATCCTGCATTTATTGAAGTACGCCAACGTATTTGCGATCAAACAAAATCGCGCTCATTATTAGAAATGTGTAGTCACTGGTGGAATATTCATGAGAAAGAGAGAAATTAATTAAGATAGATTTTCTAACACTTCTTTATTTAATACTTTTTTGTTTTTCTGTAACGTAATCATTCTTTTCGTTTTTGTAATTTTCTGTAGGTATATTGCTCCCATCGTTTCTAACTTCAACAAATATTCATTCAGAATGACCATATTTAAATATGAATAACTTTTTTTTAACAACTCTAAAAGCCTTTGATCCAAGATTTCTCCTTTTTGAGATACAATAATGTCGATTATCTCGTTGATTACTGGTTTAGCGCTCCAAATTTCTGATTTCATTCTTATATATCACACTTTTTAAAATATCTTTTTAATTAATTATTATAAATTTTTATAAAAAATATCCATTTGGAAATTACACAAAAAATTGCTCTTCTGGCTTTTTACGAATACTACCTCTTCTTAGAATCTTCTCAAATTCTTGGTAAAATTTAACGATCTCATCCGTAATTGTAGGATGTACGGATTTTAATGCTTCTTTGAAATGATTTTTGGATACTTTCCTTTTATTAATGTTTTCTCTAAGTGCAACCATTGCTGCTTCTCTGCAAAAGGATTCTATATCTGCTCCTGAAAAATTATCGGTTATTTCTAATAACTCATCAATTTTTACATCAGACGCAAGAGGAATATCTTTGAGAAAAATTTTAAAGATTAATCTTCTATCTTCTTTTGTTGGTGCTGGAATAAATAATAATCTATCAATTCTCCCAGGACGAATTAAGGCGGGATCTAAGATATCTGGCCTGTTTGTTGCAGCAATTACAATAAGATCTTTCGTTTGTTCTAATCCATCTAATTCAGTCAGAAATTGAGAAATAACACGTTCAGTGACTCCCGAATCACCATAATGGCCCCCCCGTCTAGGGGCTATTGAATCTAATTCATCGAAAAATATGATACATGGTGCAGCTAATTTGGCTTTTCTAAAGATTTCCCTTATTGCTTTCTCACTTTCTCCAACCCATTTTGATAATAATTCTGGCCCCTTAATAGAAATAAAATTGGCTTTAGTTTCAGTAGCTACTGCTCTTGCTAAAAGAGTTTTTCCACAACCTGGAGGTCCAAATAATAATATACCACGGGGTGGTTTAATACCCATTCTCTCAAAAACTTTTGGGTTAGATAATGGCCAATCTATAGCTTCTATTAATCGTTGTTTTACATCATCTAGACCACCAACTTCATCCCATTTAACTCGTGGTACTTCAATGAATACCTCTCTAATTCCTGAAGGTGTGACCTCTTTTAAAGCACTTTCAAAATCTTCTTCAATCACTTCTATTTGTTCTAGTAATTCTGGGTCAATCTCTTCAGATTCTAAATCTATATGAGGTAAATATCTTCGCAATGCTGCCATTGCCGCTTCACGACATACTGCAGATATATCAGCTCCCACAAATCCATGAGTATGTCTAGAAAATTCTTTTAAATTGATTCCTTTTGCAAGTGGCATATTTCTTGTATGTATTAAAAATATTTCATAACGTCCTTTCTCATCAGGGACTTTAATCTCAATTTCTCTATCAAATCGTCCCGGTCTTCTTAAAGCGGGATCTAAACTATTGGGACGGTTTGTAGCCCCAATGACAATTACTTTCCCTCTAGAATGTAATCCATCCATACAAGCTAACATTTGAGCAACAACTCTTCGTTCTACTTCACCTGTAACTGTCTCTCTTTTTGGAGCTATTGCATCAATCTCATCAATAAATATAATACCAGGAGCTTTTTCTTCCGCTTCTTGAAATAGTTTCCTTAATCTTTTCTCAGATTCACCATAAAATTTACTCATAATTTCAGGTCCATTAATTGATATAAAATGTGCTTCACTTTCATTGGCTACTGCTTTCGCCAATAATGTCTTCCCACAACCGGGAGGGCCACGAAGTAATACACCTTTTGGTGGATCAATCCCTAATCTTTTAAATAATGATGGATGTCGAAGAGGTAGCTCAACCATTTCTCTCACACGGGTAATTTCTTTATCTAAACCACCAACATCTTCATAAGTTACGTAAGAAATCCCCATTTTTTCCTCTTCGCTAATTTTTTCGCTTATATGAAGAATCGTCTGCTCATTATTTATGATACAGATTCCTTTAGGATTTGTTCTAATTACTTTAAATGTAATTTCTCGAGAGATTCCAATCGAGATGAATATTGTATCATTTATGGTAATCGGATAATTATCTAATTTTCTTTTTACAAAACTTTCAAACCTAGGATTTGATCTGATCTTAACTTCGCTAGGAGCTAATATTACATTTTTTGCAATTTTAACATTCACTTTTCGTAGCTCAACTAAATCATCAATACTTGCTCCAGTATTTTTACGAAGCCTTGAGTCAATCCTAACTATATTCAGACCTGAATCTTGAGGATAACTTGGCCATGCTATGCCTGCACTTTCTGTTTTACCTTTAATTGCAACAACATCACCTGTTTTAATATTCAACCGTTCCATAATTTCATGGTCAATTCTTATAATGTTTCTTCCGATATCACGCTTTTTGGCTTTTTGAATTCTTAAATGTACTTTTCCATAAGAGTCCTCAGTCTCTTCTTCTTCATCCTCAAAATCATCGTCTTTAGATTCAGCCATAATTTTCAAATCCTTTTTTTTTAAAAAAAATCCTAATTAGTTTCTCCTTAAGAATAAGGAATAAACAAATATTGAAAAGTTTTTTGATTTATTACATACATAAATTCATTTAAAAAATTGTTCTAAAGATGTTTGTTTTGATGCAGATTCTATTTTTTTTAATCTTTCAAGGGCATTTTTAACCCGAGATTCTGAAAAATTGTGTTTATTAATTAAAAAATCTTCAATTTTATCAAACTTTGGTTTTCCTTTATTTAATGATGGATAATTCTCCTCAATTGAGGGATTTAGAAATAAATCCTTAACCATTTCAATTAAATCGAGATTTAAATCTATTATTTGACCCCTAACTTTTACTTTTTTTGATACTATCTCTTCTATTGAATTATGTTTTTTTATTAAACTATAAGCCGTCTTTTCACCAATTCCTTTTACACCCTGGAAAAAATCTGTTCCAATCAAAATCCCCATCTCAATAAGCTGCTCTCTTGTAATATCCAAATTTTCTAAAAGTCTGGGCAATAGTATCCATTCGATATCCAGAGTAATGGAAGTGTCACCCACCTTACGAGACCGAGTTACAGCAAAATTTCTCAATAATCTCTTAGCCCCGAATAAAAGAGTATCATAATCTTGAGATGCTGAACCCCATACATCTCCTTTATTTACCATATAAGCAATTTGGGCTTCACCCTCTGATGAAGCTTGAACGACTGGAACTCCCATAAAATCAAGTAAATTTTTACTGTCCTCAATCATCTTTTCATCTAATTTGGATGTAGCTTGTGCAAATTTTCTCGCTTCTACTAAATCCCCCTTTAATTGCGCCTCTTCCATTTTTGCTTTTGCTTCTAATTTTCTCTCTTTTCTTTCTCTTATAATTTCCAACTTTAAATTAGAAGGCTTTCCATCAAAAACATAAATTGGGTGAATATTTCCTTCAAGAAAATTAATTGTTCTATAAAATAACCCAGATAAATGTGAAGTAATATTTCCTTGATAATCCTTTAAGGGAGTACCATCTTGCTGTCTAATTATAGCAAGGAACTGGTATAAAGTATTGAAAGCATCAATTGCAATCTTCTTATTGAATAAATTCTCAAAAGTGATAATCCTTTTCGTGTCCTTTACTAGCTCCCTTATTTTAACTCCCATATGCCTATCGCCCAGTTAAAATTTTTTTAAATCAATTCTCTAAAGTAATAATTCATTTGGACCTTTTAAATCACACTATTTTAATATTACTTTAAAGGTAACGGAATTCTGGGTAATATCTTTTCTCTTAACCTAGAAAAGTAACTTTTACTAATATTACTTGAGAGTCTTATTAGCTTGAAAGTTTCTTCTGACATCTTAACCCGAATTTTATTTTTTGGATAGATTTTTGTTATTACGCGGCGTCCATCAATTATTAGGGTTCCATTTAAATGTGCTCTTAACAACGTTATTTCAAATTCTGAATCTTTTGGAAAAACTATCGGAACTAATCCTGAGCGTGCATATGGATTTATGGGAACTAATTGGATAACCTCAATGATTGGAGCTAAAATTGCTCCTCCAGCTGAGAATGCATAAGCAGTACTTCCTGTGGGTGTTGATAATATCAATCCATCTAAATATGCATTTGAGAGAAATTCACCATTCACTTTAACCGATATTTGCATCACTTTAGACTGCTTTGCAGAAATCAATAACACCTCATTTATTGCCTCATCCAATTGAATATTTGAATTAGGAGATGTAGACAAAAAAGTAGATAATCGAGAGCACTTTTCTATTAAATATTTTCCATTTAAAATTTTTTCTAGATCATTATATACAGTCTTTTCATTTCCTTCACTTAAAAAGGCGATTGAAGTTCCTATTTTTGCACAACCATAAACTGGAGGCGTTTCCTTTTTAGGTAATTCATGAAACACCCGTAAAATGGATCCATCACCCCCTACTGAAATGACAAACTTGATTTTGTTTTCTGTCATTTGATTAAGTTCCATTCCTAACTCTCCTCTGCCCAATCTATTGCATATCCGTTTTTCTAAGAAGACTCTTTCGCCCTTCTCAATTAAGAAACTCATAATTCTTTTTGCTAATCTAATCGATTCAATTGAATCCATACGAGATGTGATCGCAATTGCTTTTTCTTCTTGACCCACTTCTACATATGCCTCTATTAATTTTTGTAATAATAATTCAAAATATATTAAAAAAAATTCTTATGAAACAAATATTTCAGAAATCCGACTATTTACTTTGTATTTACTTTTAAAATATCACTTTCGATATAATTATAATATAAGAATAAAAATTATTTAAAATATATTTTTGGAGGTAAAATTTTAGTTTAAAACAAAATAGACTGAGTATTTAAGTTAATCAATAGTTATCCGCTTGATTATTTTTCTACCAAGTAAGTCCCAATACTCAACTGTTGAATGACTCATTTTATCTTCATCTTGTCTTAATTCCATGAGTTTATTGATTAAGTCTTGTTCTTTAGGCCATTTAATATCAAATGACTCATAACTCTCATTATCCATAATCTGCAATGTAGCATCTTCAATAAAATTTATATGAGCAATTCCTTTAATTATCTCTGGAGTATCGACCATATGTCCAGAAGGAATTGTTAAAGAACGTTTATTTCCATCAAAGAGCCCTACACATACAACCTTCATTTTTGCATGTCCATGTTTACCGGATTTACTTTTTTCTATAGATTTAATTAAACAAGGCTCTCCATCCTCAATAACGTAAGACCCTTTTTTTAATTTTTGAATTTCTGTTTTTCTAATTGACATCTTTAATACTTCTTTTTAATTTTTGATTATTTTCTTCGTTAATTTATCATATTTTATATTTTTTTTTGTTTTTGTTAATCAATTAAACTTACTTATTCTTTAAAAATCTTTAAAAAGCATTTCTTTAAGTTCTTCGGGAATCCCTTCCCTATTTCGTAAATCAATAGCAATAAAATTTAACATATCATAAGGTGCCTGCTTTCTTTCCCAAACAATTCTAATCCAGTTCTCTATCCATTCCAATTTTACATAGGGATCCTTTAACATCGCTCTAAATGCCGTAATCTTTTTTACTTCTGTTAATTTATCTTCAAGCATGCATGCTACTGCCCACATATTAATAATTGCTTCTAATTCGGAATCTATAGGAACTAAATTAAAAGCTTTTGTAAAGAATTTTTTTTTGTATTCTATAGATTCATTACTCATTAGAAGCGCTCGACCTAAATCCATTGCAGTCTTATTTTTTGGTGATTTCTCAAGTGTTGTAAGAAGATTTTGAATTCTATTGGATTTACTCATAAAATATCTATAGTGATATCGCTTTTTAATTTTTTTTATAAAATAGATTCGCATCTATTAAATTTACATAATAAATTTAAAGTGAATATGTAGAAAGTATTAAATTCTCTTTTGTTAATTCTCATTTATTTAAATTTATTTTTTTTTCTTTCCTTTATTCTTTAGTAAAAAATTATGTTTAGGAAAAAAATAAACATAATAATATATTTATTCTAAAATAATATTTAAAATAAAATTTAAAATAAAATAATCCGGTTGTGGCGCAACGAAGTGCTGGACTCCCACTGCTGAAATGTCGCAACCCGATAAAAGAATAGTTTAATTTGTGCGATAAGATATGGTTTTGGAGGCTCTTGGAAAATCTTTAGATAGTGCGATAAGGAAGATTCGTCGACTCCCTAAGGTCGATAAGGATGCAATCGATGCTTTAATTCAAGAGCTGCAAAGGGCTTTACTTTCTGCTGATGTAAAAGTGGAAATCGTTTTTGAAGCAACGGAAAGAATCAAAAAGGAAGCAATGGACACGAAGTTAAGTAGTTCTATAAGGAGAAGGGATTTCATAATTAAAATCGTCCACGATGAGTTAGTCAACACTCTTGGAGGGAAATCAACTCCTATACGTATTAAGCCCAATAAGCTAAATATAATTCTCCTGGTTGGCATTCAGGGAAGTGGAAAAACCACCACAGTAGGAAAGCTTGCAAATTACTATAAAAGCAAAGGATACAAAATTGCTGTAGTTGGCGGAGATAATTTCCGGCCTGGAGCTTTTGAACAACTTCAACAGCTTTGCGATCCAATTAATGTAAAAGTATATGGAAATCCAAATGAAAAAAATACTGTAAAGCTTGTTGTAAAACAAACGAAATTGGCTTTAAAACAAGATTATAACATAATAATTATTGATACAGCAGGACGCCATAAGGAAGAAAAGGAACTTATGAAAGAAATTGAAAAAATCGCAGCGGTAGTTAAACCGGATGAAGTTATTTTAGTTATTGATGGAACACTTGGACAACAAGCATATAATCAAGCTCTGGAATTCTCTAAGGCAACTCGAGTAGGTTCTATAATAGTCACAAAATTAGATGGAACAGCAAAAGGCGGAGGGGTATTATCAGCAGTTGCTGCTACAAACGCTCCTATAAAATTTATTGGAATAGGAGAAAAAATTGATCAATTTGAACTATTTGAGCCCACTCGATTTGCCGGGACACTACTTGGAATACCTGATTTAGAGGGTTTAGTTCAAAAAGTTCAAGACGCAATGGCTGAACCAGATCCAGAAATGGTTAAGCGAATGATGCGAGGGAAATTTACATTAGAAGATCTTTATATCCAGCTAAAAGCGATAAAAAAGATGGGCAGATTGGGAAAACTTTTAGGAATGATGGGTATAGGTAATATTCCTGATGAGGCAAAGGAGATGGCCGAGCAAAATTTAGATCAATGGGAAGTTGTATTAAACTCGATGACGAAAGAAGAGAAAGAGACCCCCAAAATCATCAAAAAGTCAAGAAAACGCAGGATTGCAATTGGAAGTGGCACCTCATATACAACCATTAATAAAATGCTAGATCAATATAATCAAATGAAATCAATGATGAAAAAATTTATGAAACTAAGAAAAAAAAGCAAACGCGGAGGCTTACCTGGCTTACCTCCTGGTTTTGATTTGCCTTCTGAATTTAAATTATGATTTTTCTACGCATCTTCAAACTTTTTATTTTAATTCACAGTACAACAAAAGTTAAATTGTTTAATATCAATTTATTAAGTTTTATAAAAAATTATTAAATTATTATTCTTAATTAACAACATAACTTGCCGAATTTTTTAATTATAACTAAAACTATTCCAGACTATTCAAAACATGATATAGATTTTGGAAATACTCCTAAAATTGTTATACAACTTTGCTTATGCTTGAAAGAAGCATTTTTCTTAGCGTATAAAATTAGAAAATACGTAAATTTTTATATTTATATTGAAGAGAGTGAAATTTTAATTAAATTTGAAGGAAAAACTTTAAGATATCTTGGTCCAGATGAGCGGTCTCAATCTCTTCTCTTAGAAAAGGCATTAAAAATGAGTTGTTATAAAGATTCTATTTCTCCTATGATGTTCATAAAATCTACGCCTGGTATCTTTATTAAGAAGGTTAGATTTAAAGATTTTATCAAAAATCAAGAAGATTTTCAAAATATAAGTATTATAAATTCATTTCAGGAAGAGCAACTAAAAGATATCAAAGTTTTATTTAATACAACGAGGATTGAAGATAATATAAATTCAAAATTTATATGTTTTTTAAATTATGATCCAAGAAAATTTAATGAATATTTACCCTATTTAAAGTGTTTAACAAAAATCAATATATTAGAAGGATTAAGTAAAAAAATTGAAAATCTGCTTTGTTCCGATAAAATTTTATATATTAACCATTATTTCGATAAATTAAACTATGATACTTAAAAATGCAAGAATATATTCAGATGAAGAATTGAAGCTGGGCTCCATTTATATTTCAGATGGGAAATTCAAGAAAATAATTTTCCATAGCCAAGAAAATAATGCCCATTTTGAAGATATCACAGATGATGATATTATTAATTGTAATGAGAAAATATTATTACCTGGCATAATAGATGTTCATTCTCATCTTAGAGACTTAGGTCAATCTGAGAAAGAAACTTTTATTACGGGAACTAGAGCAGCGGCTGCATCAGGAATTACAACTGTATTTGATATGCCAAATACAATCCCTCCAGCAATCACTTCTCATGATGTAGAAAAATGGATGGATGCGGCAAGAAATAATATTTTTATTGATGTAGGCTTTATTGCAGGTGTTCCTGAAAAAATAAATCAAGAAGAATTTGAAAAAATTGTAAATTTAGGCGTAATGGGTTTTAAGATATATCCTCATTCACCTATTTCTAAAATTGATTGGATAAATCCCCAAAATGTTGAACAAATATTGCATTTTATCTCAAAATATAATATTCCATTATTTATTCACCCTCAAATGCCAATAAAAAATTCAGAGGTCAATAGAAAAGTCGAAAATGGCATAGATCAAAAAAGAGCCACCTTGAAACTTTTTAATGAAATTTATTCAAGTGATATCGAAAAGAATTTTATTGATCATTTTCAAAAACATTATGAACGTTTTATTATTAATAACAAAAACATTACTGCCTATCCGCATATCCATTTTTGTCATGTGAGTTCAAAAGAAGCTCTATACATACTTCTTAATGCAAGATTCGAAGTGAGTTTATTAAATTTTTCTTTTGAAGTTACACCTCATCACCTTCTTCTTAATAACGATATGAAGTTCGAGAAAGATAGTTTTGGAAAAGTTTTACCACCTCTTAGAGATGAACTTGATAGAAATTACCTTTATCAAAATTTTAAAAATGGAAAAATTGATTTGATTGGAACGGATCATGCTCCTCATACTATTGAAGAAAAAACAAGATCTTTTTTTAAATCGCCATCCGGTTTTCCAGGTTTTGAAACATATCCTCTTCTATTATTAGAAAAGATATTTAATTCTGATTTACAATTGAAAACTTTTATAAAGTGCTCTTCTGAAATGCCAGCTAAATTATTCGGTTTGAATAATAAAGGCTTTATAAAAGAAGGATTTGATGCTGATTTTTATCTGGTGGAAAAAACAAATCCTTATACAATTAATCCTGAAAAGTTTTACAGTAAAGCAAAATTTTCTCCATTTAAAGGCCTCAAAACTACGGTTAAAATCTCCGGAGTATATCTAAGAGGTCAAAAAATATATGATGGAGTAAATGTTTTGAGTAATAAAATTGGACAAATTATTCATAAAAGAAATAGTATTAAATACTAAGTAGTATCAAAATTAAAATGGTAAAAATGGTCCATGAAAAAATAACTTTTGAAGATGGAATTACTTTAATTAAATTTGCTCGAGAGAATATTGAAACATATTTAAAAACTTCTAAAAAAGCAATTATTCCAGATGAAATTGAAAAAAAGTATTCTGGGAAATATGGCGTCTTTATTACCCTGAATAAACTAGATGGTAATAGAAAAATGCTTAGAGGTTGCATAGGGTATCCAGAACCTACTTTTTCACTTATAAAAGCAATTTATAATGTTTCAATTTCTTCAGCAATTGAAGATCCTCGTTTTCCTAATGTTACTCTTGAAGAAATGGATAACATTGTAATTGAATTAACTGTATTAACTCCTCCCGAATTGATAGAAGTTAATGATTCCAATGAATATTTGGATAAAATTAAAATAGGAAGAGATGGCTTGATTATTGAGTATGGAATGCGAAGAGGATTGCTTTTACCCCAAGTTCCCGTAGATGATGGAAGAAATTGGGATGTAAAAACATTTCTTGAACATACATGTATGAAAGCATGGCTCCCAGCGGATTCCTGGATGAATAAAGATACTAAAATTTACAAATTTGAGGGAATTATTTTTGAAGAACTTGCTCCTCGAGGAGAAATCATATTAAAAAAAATTTAATCTTTTTTAATTACAATATCACTAATTCCTAACCACTCTTTAGCTTCATCCAGAGTCGTAACAATCTTCCTTTTCGGAGATATCGCCTTTTCTAATAAATACTTAATTTCAACATCTAAAGGCGGATTATTTATAATAACAAAGGCCGATTTTTCCAATCTTTTATTATTTTCTTTTAATAAATCTAAAATTATAATTATTGATCTACCATCTAAATGACTGGCATCACTAATATCTACAAGAACACAAAATTTTTTTAAATTTTTTGTTTGCTCCTTAAAATCATTCACAAATATTTTAGCCTCAACAGGCGGAAATTTCCCAATTGCTTTTATATAAAAACAATTTTTACCCATTTTTTCTAATTGATACAAAAAAAAACACCTATTATTTTTATTAGTATAATCGTTTTTATATAATTATGCCAATAATATCACTTCAATTAGACGATGATTTATTGGATCGTTTTAATAAGGTTAAAAATAAACGTGGATATACATCAAAGAGTAAAGCAATAAGAGATTCCATTATTGAATTTATTGAAAACTATGAAAAATTTGACGATCTAGAGGGATATAAGATTATGACCATAAATCTTATTTATCCAATTGAAGCCGGATTATTATCTGAAATGTCTGAGATATGCGATAAATATAGAAGTTTAATTAAAACAATGATGGACTGGAGGATAGCTTCAAAAAAAATTGAAATTATCTTAACAGTCGGAGAAGTTAATACAATTAAAGATTTTTATAACGAAATAGTAAGAATAAAAGATATAACCTCAACAATACATGAAGTAATAATCTAATAATCTTTTAAATAAGTTTTAAAGAGAAATCTACTTGTTTATGAGGAAACTGAGTTAAAGATCCTAAACTTATTATATCCACTCCAGTTTTAACGTAATCTTCAATATTTTCCTTATTGATCGACCCAGAAGCTTCTAATAAAACTTTCTCTCTTAAACCCTCCATTTCTAATGCTTTTATCGCTTCTTCAATCTCTGCTGGTTTCATGTTATCTAACATTATAATATCTGCTCTATTTCTTGCGGCAATCAAAACATCTTCAATGTTTTCTACTTCAATTTCAATTTTTTTAGAAAAACTTGCTAATTCGCGAGTTTTTTTAAGAATTTTTTTAACATCACCTGAAAAATATTTTAAATGAGTATCTTTAATCAAAATCATATCATCAAGATTCCAGCGATGAGTCTCCCCACCTCCCAATTTTACAGCCCTCTTTTCAAAAATTCTAAAATATGGAGTTGTTTTTCTAGTGCAAGCAATTTTTATGTATTTATTTAATTTTTTGGTAATATTTACAAAATCTCTTGTTGATGATGTGATAGCACTCATGCGTGTCAAAAGATTTAATGACGTTCTTTCGCCAAATAAAATATCATGAGCATTTCCAGACAATACACAAATTATATCATTCTCAACAACTTTATCTCCGTCTTTTTTAAATAATGTAATCTTAACATTTAAAAATTCAAATAATATATCAATCTCTTTTAATCCCGATACATAACCCGAACTTTTTGCAATAATTTGGGCTTTAATTTCCTTATTTTCTGGAATAATTTCTGAAGAAACATCTTGAAATAAACAATCTTCTTCTAAAAACTCTTGAATTTTTTTTCTAATTATTATTTTATTCATCATAATTCCACATAAAGAATCTTATTGTAGATTTTTTAATCACTAATCTTTTAAAAACATTCAGAGATATTTTATTTTATGCTTCAAGAAATAAAAATTCCCATACTTAATAAAAATATTAAGCTTGAGGCTGAAGTTTTTTACCCAGATAATGATAAAAAAAATATATGTGTTCTTCTAGCTCATCCACATAGCCTATACGGAGGAAACATGTCAAACAATGTTATATCTTCCCTTTTCTCTACGTTGTCTAATGAAAACATACCAACATTAAGATTCAATTTTCGAGGAGTGGGAAAATCTACAGGATCTTATGGTCATGATATAGGAGAGCAAGAAGATATTAGAACATGTATAGAATTTTTAATTGAAAATGAAGAATTTGAAAAAATAGTCATTATTGGGTATTCTTATGGAGCTGCTGTTGGATGTTCACAAGTTAATACTCTTGAAAATATTATGGGATATATTGCCATTGCATTTCCGTTTGATTTATTTATTAAGCTCAAAAATTTAGCTCAAACTTCCAAACCGAAATTATTCATTCAAGGTGATCTGGATAATATTGCCAATTTTCGCAATTTTTTAAAACACTTCGAAGATATGAAACCACCCAAGGAATACAAAATAATAAATAATGCAGACCACTTTTTTTGGGGCTTTGAAAATCAAGTTTCTAAATATACATTTGATTTTGTAAAGAAATTAGAGAATGAAAGAAAAAATATAATGTAAATTTAGAGATAATTAAATATTTGCAAGACTTTTTAATTCTGCTAGGGAGTTTTCTTCTGCCCAGTCAAGTAATTGGTCATAATATTTCTCAATCTCTTGAGATTCAGGAACGGGCGCAAGAACTGCTAAAATAAATAGTGTTTTCTCTATTTCAATATTTCTGCAGATTATTAAAAAGTTTCTAAACAAAACTTTAATTGACATCAACTCGGAATTGAGTGAGAGTTCTTCCCCTACTTTACTTGCAGTATCACTTAGAAGACTTCCCATGGCTGCAACAACAGCTTCATCTACATCGGGTTCTCTCTGAGATGTGAGGACTAAACCCGCTGATGTGCTAAATAAAGAAGCTCTAAATCCAGCATTTTCATTTAATTCTTTTAATATAAGATCTAAGCGACCCGGAATTTCTAAAACCTCTATTCTAATTTAATTTGTTAAAAATTTTACGATATTAATTATATGTTTTTTCCAATTATATAAATTTTTATACTTATTCTGTAAATTTTATTTCTTTTTCTTAAATGGTAATGAAATTAAATAGGCAGATGCCAACCCATTTTCAATATTTAAAATAATTAGTGTCGGTTTAGCTACTGGTTCTTGAAATCCCGGTTTTTTTGGTGGTGCTCGAGGATAAGCAATAGAACCGGGATTTAATATCATACATTTTGATTCCAACCCTTTAATGGAAGGAATATGAGTATTTCCGGTTATTAATATGTTAAGTTTCCTACTTTCAATATATTGATCTAATTCATTTATAGGGACATCATGAATTATCCCAATCCTTTGTCCTTCAACCTCGAGCAATTTTTCCTTGGGTAATCCTTTAATTTTATCCGTATTACTTGCTACACAATGAACTGGGGCAATCTCTTTTAATCGCTTTAAAAATATTTCAGAAACTACATCTCCTGCATGAATAATCTCATCCACGTTTGATAAATATCTTCCCAATACACTAATAAAATTATCAATCTTTTTAGGATCCCATGTTTCTTCTACATGCGTATCAGAGATAATTCCAAATTTTACCAAAATTAACCATTTTTTTTGAACTATTTCTTTTTTATCCTAAATAATAAATAGGAAACTCATCAACCAGATTATTAAAATAATTATAATATCAAAAATAATTCTAACATTTCTATCTGTTTTTGTCTCATCTAATTTTTGGTTTTTATTAAAATAATTTTTAATATCTTCAAAAATATAATTAATTCCCTTTTTAACACGAGAAAACTGAAAAATAACAAAAATAATTCCAATAACTATTAATGGCATATATAGAAGAAATAATAAATCAAAAAAAGATCCACCTTGGATGAAATACCATAAAGTAACGGCTGCAATAATATTTGATATAGTATGAGCAAAAATTAACGGAAAAAGCCATTTTTTACGAGTAAAAAAAGATGCAGAAATAAAACCAACAATTGTTGCAATAATTCCCCAAAAAATCGGATAGAGTGGGTTATGTCCAGGAAAATTAGGAGAAAATATATACGCAAAGTGACTTAAGCCAAAAAAAATAGAGGTAATTATAATAGGGGAAAATTTACCAAGATATTGTTCTCCACGATTAATGAAAAAACCACGATAGATCCACTCTTCTTTAAAAGATGAGAGAAATTGTATAATTATTGCTGAAATGAGAAAAATAAATACTTCTTCACCTAAATATGAACCAAATGTATTATTAAAAATAACATCCGATTCAAATTCTAAATAACCGGGAATTAAATAACTGAATAAACTGAATGGAATATATACAATAAAAAGTATTAATAACCCCCATAATAATTGATATTTAAAATTACTTTTTTTAATTTTTAGCAATAATAATTGTTGTTTTGAGGAGGACATATCAGATTCTACAATTAAATTTTGTTGTTTTGGCTGGAAAATAATATTGACTACAAATAAAAATATTGGAACTGCGATTAAAGCTGCAACTAATTTGAATAAATAATAAAAATAGGTGTCAATTAATGTGGATGTTTGAAATAATGATCTCATTGCATTAAAAATAAAGTTAAAGATTGTAATTCCTACAAAAACAATGAATAATTCGATTAAAAAATAAAATCTATTATTTAGAATTTCAGTTCTTCTATTGGTTTCAGTAAATGTGGATTCTCTCTTAAATTAATTTTAATTAACTCTATTATATATTAGGTATTTTTTATCTATTTAGATTCGTATTTAAAGATAGAGTTATACAATAAGAGAAAAAAGAGGATTTAATATTTTTATCTGGTTCTAATTATTTTTACCTTTTAAGAGTTAAAATTCCATTCTCAACAAACCACGCTAAGTTTCCAAAGAGAAATAACCATTCTGCAAAACTTTGAAATTCAGGACATAATCCAGGATTTATCTTGTTTAAAATCAATAATATTAGATATAAAGCAAAAAGAAATGCTACTATAAGGTTCGAAATTGCTTGTAGTTTAGAAAATTCTGGAATTTTGAATTCTAAGATTGCATATATTATTAAATATAATATTCCCGTAAAAAAGAAAATATATTCTGAGTTTAAATGCATATCTGGAGAGTCAATTTTGTTGAATATTGCTAATAAAATCATGCTAAATGCTGAAACGGAGCCTAAAATAAAACATAGCCAAGTCCCCTTAGTATTTGCACCTTTATTTTGTAAATAACTAGTAAAATCTATGAAGAAAATAATCACGAAAAAACCTGTAATAATCCAGCAAATATTAAATATTATGTAATTACTGTTAGTTGGGGCTCCCATATCGCTGATATGATGAATAAATAAGCTAAAATTAGGTTCTACTAATATTGCAATAATAAGCCCTATTAGAAATATTGCTACACCTATAAATACAAAATAGCCTCCATGAAATTTTTTAAAAAAATTATCAATTTTTTCCATAATATTTCACTTTTTCTTAAAATATTTTAAATATAATTTATCTTCATAGGTATTTAATATTTCATCATTAAATTTTGAAATTCACTTTTAGAAAAAAAATTAACGACAATAAAAATTGATACTATGAATAATAATCTAAAAATTATAACTTTTCATAACGGAAGTCTCCATAAGGTGTAACTATCTCTAAATTATTACGTTCTTTTGCCTTTTCGCAATGGCCAATAATCTTTGCATCTAAGTTAAAATTTTTAGAAATCTTAATTATTTCCTCTGCAGTGCTTTCATCAGTCATTAATTCCATACGATGACCCATGTTGAACACTTGAAACATTTCTTTCCAATGAGTTTTAGATGAATCTTGAATTATCTTAAAAATCGGAGGGATCTCAAACAAATTATCTTTAACGTAATTTATCTTCTTGCCAAAATTAAGACATTTTGTCTGCCCTCCGCCGGTATTATGAATAATTCCATGAATTTTTTTTCGATAATTTTTGAAAATCTCAATTATAACTGGAGTATAAGTTCTAGTAGGAGACAATAAAGATTTTCCGATTGAAAAGGGTAAGTTTTCTACTCTATCTGTAATTTTATGCTTACCAAAAAAGATATTTCTTTCATCTAAATTCTCGTCATAACATTCAGGATATTTTTCATAATATTCATGACTCAATGTTCCATGTCTTGCGAGGGTCAATCCATTACTACCAATACCACTATTATATTCTTTTTCGTAATTGCATTTTCCATAACTGGCTAATCCAACAATAAAATCATTGGGTTGAATATTACTTGCATCAATTACGTCCTTTTTTCTCAAAGTAGTAAAAACGGAAACACCTACAACCAAGGTTTTTATGATATCACCAATATCTTCAGTTTCTCCACCACATGTAATAATGGGTTGTCCAAATGTTGTCAATTTTCGAGAAAAATTCTCTATCTCGTTAATTAATATTGAGAGGATTTCACCAGTAATTAATTTTTTATTTCTCCCAATTGTATTTGATAAAATGATTTTATCATTTACTCCCACGCATAATAAGTCATCAATATTCATAACTATTGCATCCTGGACTACATCCTTAAAAATAGAAATATCTCCTGTTTCTTTATAATAAAGATATGCAAGATTTGTTTTTGTTCCAGCACTATCTGAATGAAATATCGAACAATAATCTTCTCTACCAGCAATATCCTCTACTATTTTGCAAAAAGCTCCGGGATATAAACCCTTATCGATATCCTTTATTGCTTGGTGCAGTTCTTTTTTTTCAGCTGAAACTCCCAATTTCGAATAAATACTCGGCTCTTTATCGTCCATATTCATCAAATGTTATATTGCCTAAATTTATTTTGTGATCTTATACTTTTCTCTTAAATATTTTATGAGATTTTCAACTTGGGTTATGGCAGTTCCTAAATATTTTTCTGGAGTTAATAATTTATCCAATTCTTTATTTGAAAATTTTGATTTTACTTCATGAATTTCCATGAAGACTTCTTTAAGTGATTTATCATCTTTTCTCGCTTTAATAATCATTTTTCTTAATAATTCATGAGCATCTTGCCTTCCAATTCCTCTTTTAACAAGTTCAACCATTATCCTTTCAGCTAATATGGCACCCCTTGTTAAATGAAGGTTTTTTTTAATATTTTGTTCATTTATTTCCAAATTTCTTAAATTCTGTTCCAATTGGGAAAGGATAAAATCTAAAAAGATGAAATTTTCAGAGATTATTACTCTTTCTGAGGCAGAATTTGTCATATCTCTCTCATCCTCTAATACCATATTATCTAATGCAACAATCGTATTAGATTTAATTACCCTTCCCAAACTACATATTCTTTCAGATTTATAAGGATTTCGCTTATGTGGCATTGTAGAGCTCCCAACTTGTGTATCTTTCTTGAATGGTTCATACATTTCTCCAATTTCAGTTCTCTGAAGTATTCTAAATTCTCTTGCAATTTTACTACAAGTACCTGCTATTAATGCAGTTAATAATATGGTTTCAGCGATTCTATCTCTCTGTATTACTTGATTTGCAATTAAAACCGGCTCTAGTTTTAATTGTTGCATAACTTCTTGTTGTATTTTAAATCCTTTATCTCCAAAACTTGCCATTGTTCCAACTGCACCAGACATTTTTCCATATTGAATTCTATCTCTCACTTGTTTAAGACGATCTAAATGTCTACTAAATTCATAAGCCCAAACTCCAAATCTCATACCATATGTAGTTGGTGTAGCATGTTGGCCGTGAGTTCGACCAATACAAATTAATTTTTTTTTCTGTTCTGCAAGATTTGTTAAAGTTTTTAAAATTTTCAAAATTGATCCTTCTAAATAATTTAATGCGTCTTTTATTTGAAGGGCTGTTGCGGTATCCTCTGTATCATAACTAGTAGCACCTAAATGAATATAATTTCCAGCATTCCCTTCACACTGCTCTTCAAGTGCTTTAACCATTGCCATTAGATCATGATGAATCTCTTTATCAATTTCTTTAACTCTTTCAACCTTTACAAATTGAATCTTAGCTTTACGTTCAATTTCCTCTGCTGCATCAGCTGGAATATTTCCTAATTTTGCGTGAGCTTTAGCTAACGCAGCCTCCACTTTTAACCAATATTGCAATTTACTTTCTTCATTAAAGATTTGGGATATTGGTGTATTATACCGAATAAACGGACTCTCCATTTTATTTCCACGAAAATCTTGTATTTTTCTTTTAATTTATTTAAATATTACCTTTTTAAAAAAATGATATTTATTTACGTCGTAATAACTTAATAAATATTTTAATTCGAATTTAGATTATATTTTATAAGAAGTTATGAAAATATTAAAGGAAAATGGTTAAGGGTATTGCCTAAGAAAGAACTTAAAAAAATGAAAATTGACGAGATAACTCAATATTTCATGAATAAAACTACAAAACAAAATATGAAACTTATTAGAGCAATAGGTCACCTTATCATTGAGGATTTTGAAGAGTTTGAAAAAGATTTAAAATACGTTATTGAGACCAAAAAAGAAGAAGAAATTAAGAGAGCATTTGAATCAAAAATCTGGAAAAGCAAGATGATGTTCTCTAAAGCAGATAGAGTGCTAGTTTTTAATAGAATTAATAAAATTAGGGATTTTGGTGAAATTTTAGCGCGTAAAATGTTGCTTTATCGAGTTGTTTTTCCTGACGAGCAATTTAAAAATGATATTAAAGAAATTCTTGAATTACTAAAAACCGTCCTTCTTGATTTAGCTTCAGCAGTAAAATCGATTGGGAAAGATTTAGAACATTCATATGAAGTGTCTCAAAAAATAAAAAATGAACATTTAAAACTTAGGAATAAAGCATGGGAACTTTTAAGTAAATTATATAACTATGAAATGGACTTTCTTAGCCGAACATTTTTATATTTAAAGGATTTAATTGAAGGTATCGTAATTTTAGCAGATGTGGCAGAAAATTTCGCAGGATATCTGCAATTTTTAGCAACCAAATACTTAATTTTTGAATAATTAGCCTAATTGGAGGATCTATTTTTTGGAATTAACTTCAATATTAGTCATAATTTTAGTAATTATGGGTATAACCCTAGCATTTTCTATTGGCGCTAATGACGAAACTCTATCTGCTTTAGTTGGTGCAAATATTACTAAATTTAAAATAGCATTAATTATAGGGGGAATTGCTACAGGAGCTGGGATGATTTTCTTAAGTGGAGGTGTGGGTAAAATGGTTGGAGAAAATATTCTAGGGGAGGGAATAGAATATACTACTTTTATGTTATTATCCGTTTTGATAAGCAGTATAATTTGGTTGATTATTGGGAGTTTTTCTGGAATACCTTTGAGCTCTACACATAGTACCATAGGAAGTATATTTGGTGTAATACTTGTTTTTTCTCTTTTTCAGGGAGACGTTGACCCAACAACTGCTCTCAATTATGAGATATTAAGTAGTGTGGTCATAAGTTGGTTTTTATCTCCAATATTTGGTTTTCTCTTTACTTATCTTTTATTCAAAATTATCTCCAAATTTTTTTTATCACGTTTAAAAGGTATGAATCAAATTGAAAAATCAGAAAAAAGTTTTTCATGGTTATTACTAATTGCAGTTATTTTTGCTGAAATCTGGGTTGGAGCTAATTCTGCAGAATGTATTGGAATTTTTCATGCGCTTTGGAGTAATGGTTCATTAACTTTAATAGAAAAAGATTTTTTCGTTGTAATTTGTGGAATTTTTGTCTTTCTGGGAATTTTTATCGCAGGAAGATATGTAATAAAAAATTTAGCCAGCCAAATGACTGATGCACGACCATGCGAGGGTTTTATCATTCAAATATCATCATCGATTATTTTAATGATATGTACCTTATTGTCTTTACCTATTTCACACAGTCATGTTATTGTATTTTGTATTTTAGGTTTAAACCTAGCTCAAAAACGTGAAATAGATTACAGAAGTTTAGGTAAAATGGCAATTTACTGGGTTTTAACTTTTTTTATAGCCGGTATTCTCGGTGGTATGATATATATGGGATTTTTATCAGTAAGCTTAATATAAAAAGGAAAATGATTTAATTGAGTGAGAAAATTATTTATGAATGAATTTATTTAAATTTAAATTGTGAAAAGGAAAAAAAAACGGGAAAAAAAATGGGTTATTTAATTGAATATTTCAAGCAACGAACCGCTGAAAATGCAATAGAAAAAGCAAATACTCATGCAAAAACGGCTCAACAATGTGTATTTGAATTAAAAAAAGGATTCAATGCTCTTTTAATCGAAAAAGATTATGATAAAGCAGAAAAGATTTTCAAAAATGTAGATAAAATTGAAAGTGATGCAGATGTTCTTAGGAGAGAGATATTAGAAGATATTTCAAAAGGTGAATTAAATCCTAATGTCCGTATGGATCTCTCTCATTTAGTTAAAAGAATAGATGATATCGCAAATTGTTCGAATGGGGTTGGTAGGCGTATTAATACAATATCAAAAGAATTTTGGGAGAATTGTAGTCAGGAATCCATAGATTATATAATTCAAATAATTGATAAAACTGTAGAATGTGCAGAACTTTTGGATGATCTTTTAGATGCTCTGATTAAATCCCGGGAAAAAGTAAAAGATATTGCAATCAAAATCAATAAAATGGAACATGAAGTTGATGTTTTAAATCTTAAATTAAGCGAGAGCCTTCAAAAAACCGACTTTAAAATTAACATTTTTACTGGTTTTTTGATTGCTGATACACTTAATATTTTAGAAGCAATATCAGACTCGATTGAAGAAGTCGCAGATTATATATTACTTTTAACAGTTTCAAAAAAATAATCTGGAAAATTATAAATCCATTACTCTTTTTAAATTATTAAACATCTCTGTTCTATTAGTAATAGAATGGTTTATAGAACGAGATATTTCTTCTTTAGATGCATCAATTGTGGCGAATACTATTATACTACTAAAATTATTAAGAGAAAAAAATGCGTTAAATGTCATAAATCATTTTCCTTTGAAAAAGCTTCAAAATTTTCTCAAAAATGTTCCATAAAAGAAGCTATACTAATAATTAAGGAAAAAAAAAAGAATCAATATTTATTTAGATTTAAGAAAGATAATCATAAAAAAAATATTATATAAGACTTTTTATAACTTTATTGATTAGGCATTTCTTTTTTCTTTTATTAGTATTCATTTTATTTTAATGAACCAAAGGAATTCTCATATCGATTTTTTCTTGATTTAATTTTTAGCAAGACCTTTATAGATTACGAATAACCTAACAAAAAGACTATTGTAATTCTTCCTTGTAAATTCTTTGTTAACATAATTACGTGCAGTAAATTTGTATTTTGTACGCTCTAACAAATAACATATAACTGTCCTAGGTTCCATACTTCTATACCTTCTCCCATTATCTTGAATATTAATTACCTCATCCCATTTGAAAAAATTTTTTTTTTTATTAAAAGTTCTAAAAAATACACCTTGAGTTCCAACAATAAGAAACCTTAAATATTTAATAAATGTTGCAGATCCCAATATAACAAATAATACCATCCCAAAAAATGATAGTATTCCAAGATTTTCCAATGGGTAAATTAGGAATACACAAAGCATAATTAATGCTATTATCCAGCATAGAATTAAAAGAAAATAATCAGTTGTATCAAACCCTCCTTTCATTACAAAAATCTTTCCTTCAGAAAATGCTTTTGAAATATCTTGGTCAGTACTGTATCTTCCAAAATTATAACTTCTATTTTTATATTCTTGATAGGTTTCTTTTAACTTTTCTATCTCCATTTTATTTCGACCTTCGAAAATTTGAGATTAATATTTAAATCTCACTTATTAAAATTAGCTTTTTAATTTAAAAATTTAATCCAATCCTCTTAAATTTTTTAATTAAAGACATTTAAATTAAAGAAACCGTTCTTTTTTTGTAAATATTAATCATCAACTTCTGTTTTTATTCATCCAATATTGTTATAACACATAACTTTTTTGCATGGATAAAAAATTCAGTGACAAATTTTCATTAATTTTCTTGTTCTAAATCTTAAAAAAATCACTTCTTAATCGATTTATTAAATATATAAAGAATGTAAATGTATCATAATTAAATAAAGACAAAATTTTAAAAACAGAAAACTATTTTTAATTTTATATTTTTCATAAAACTAATACAGATCTGGTGTAAGCCTTGAAAACGTATTAAATTGGGTTTTAAAAAATTATTTTTATAATTATTATATCTCTATCTTTTCTATTGTTCCTTTTTCATCAATTTTTTGGATAATGATAGGAGAACTCTTGTTTTTATCCTTCTTATCAATTTTAAGAACATTTTTCATTAAATTCAAAAAGTCCATTGGATTCATACATGCTTCGGGTGGCAATACTCCTTGACCTTTTATTTTTCCTTGTGCCATAAGTATCGTTCCCATTGCAGCTGGTATTCCTGTACCTGCACCCATTGCTTCTCCTTTACCTGCACCTTCTGAAACCAAAGAAAATATATAAGTTCTTGCTAATCCCCTCTCATTTCTACCAGAAACGACAATCTTAACACAACCACGCGGCTCTCCAAAATTTACTTCTTTTAGAATTTCATCTCTTCTTTTAATCAAGTAAGAAATTGCAAAATTATAAGGAGCAATTTTATGTCCATTTACATTAATATATTCCTTGCTATCTAAACCTGCTTGAAAAATCTTTCTAGTTAAATTATAATATTCCTCAGGCAATACCGTTCCTTTATTCGTAACACGCTTTACTCCCTTGATGTACATAGGTAATGTTATAGGTTCTGGATGAGGATATGGATAAACTAATAGGGGACCCTCCGAAGATAAATTAATAAATTCAACTTTTTCCCTTAAGGCTTCGGCTTCTTTTTGGGTTAGGTTTTTTAATTTGCCATCTATAAATATTGGAACATCTTGACGCATACAATAAAATCTATGCCCAATAACACCTGCTCCTTCAGTTGGCTCACCGCCATGAGCATGATATAAATCAATTGAATCTGTTTCTTTCAATAAAGTTTTGGAACAGAATGCTGCGAGAAGATTTGTAACTCCTGGGCTTGATCCCATTCCAATTAAAGCTGTGACGCCAGATTTTTTTGCTTCTTTATCCAGTGCTAAAGCATCGTAGGTAGCACCTGTATCATCACAAATGTCTACATAATTGATACCCATTTCGATCACTGTTGAAAGAATAAGCTTCTCAAATTTATAATATGGCCCGATTGTATTGAGCACAACATCAGACCCTTTAATTGCCGCTTTAATACTCTCTGGATCCACAGCATCAACTTTAACGGCAGAGACTTTACCTCCAAGTGTAGCAGCCATATTCTTTGCTTTTTCTATATTTATATCAGCTATAACGACTTCATCAAATACATCAGAATTAGCAAAAACTTTCGTAGAATAACTACCCACTGCACCTACTCCACCTAAAGCTGTAACTTTTGTCATTTTTTAATTTCCCCTATAATTAACTTTTTTATTTTTATTCTCAAATAATTTTCTTCCTAAATATTTTATTAAATATTTATAGATTTAAAATGTAACATAAATAAATAAAGACAAAATTTTAAAAACAGAAATTGTATTGATAATTTAACATGGAGACTCCAAATCCTTTAGAAAGCAATTTAATTTCTAAATTAACAAAATTAGCTACTCAAAAAAGAATAGAATATTGGGATATTCGAGTAGCATTTAGTTCTGGAACGTTATTAGAATTTACTAATGGAAAAAATAAAGAAGTATCATATTCAAATATAAAAGGTATTGGTATCAGAGCTTTTGTTAATGGAGGTTGGGGGTTTTCTGTAAAACAAAATATATCTGATAGTTCAATAATAGAAGGATTAAATGAGGCTATAAAATTAGCTCACTACGCTGAACGATATTCAAAATTCAAATTTAAAATAAGAGAATATGATTTAATTAGAGATAAATATCAAACAAAAGTGAAAACGCCTCTTAATGATGTGAATATTGAACAAAAAATTAATCTCACCATGAAAATTGAAAAAGAAGCACGTGATTTTGATCCAAGAATTATAAATACAAATTCTTTATATACTGATAGTATAATTAATTCTCTTTTTATTAATTCATTTGGAAGTTCAATTGAGCAATCTATCTCAATTTTGAGGATTTTCTCTATTGTTCATGCTAAGGAAAATGGAAATTTGCAAAGGAATCATGAATCCAAGGGTGGTGTCGGCGGTTACGAATTAACTAAAAAAGCCGATAAAATTGGAATAATGTCAGCACAAAAAGCTGTACAATTATTATCGGCTAAACCAGTTAAAGGAGGAAAATTCACAGTTATAATGGACCCAAAATTAACTGGAGTATTTATTCATGAAGCTTTTGGACATGCATGTGAAGCTGACCTAGTTATCGCCAAAGAAAGTATTTTAGAAGAAAAAATAGGAGAAAAAGTTGCGTCTGAAAAAGTATCAATTATCGATGACCCAACTCCAAATGATATGGCTCTATTTGGTTCCTATAAATTTGATGATGAAGGTATAGCTGTAAAACCAGTTCAATTAGTAGAAAATGGCGTTTTAAAAACCTACCTTCATGATTTAGAGAGTGCAAGTAGAATGAATGAACCCCCTAACGGGCATGGTCGTGCATCATCATATTCATCTAAACCACAAGCAAGAATGGGGGTTACTTACCTTAAGGAAAGTGATTGGAAATTAAATGAAATGATCGAAGATACTAAATATGGTATGTTTTGTGAAAATTGGAAATACGGATACACTAACCCGGCAACAGGAAATTTCCAATTTAAAACTCGAAATTGTTATAAAATTGAAAATGGAGAAAAAACAGAATTAATGCGAGATGTTGGTTTATCTGGTTTAATCCTCGAGATTTTAAATAGAGTTTCAGCTATTGGTAATAAAGTAGAATTTAGTGATGGCATTTGTGGAAAAGGAGGACAACGTATTAGAAATTGTAATGGGGGACCTTACCTACGTGTTGAAGATGTGGTTATGGGAGGTTTGCAATAGAAATGATAACAAATAATAATTTTCCAAAAGACAATAATGTTCTTTTTGATAGAGGTAAATTTGGTTTAAGAATTACTGAGAAATTTGATAAAGTAAAATGTTCTGAAATTTATATTCAAAAAACAGAAAGTTTTGCAATAGGATTAGAAAAAAATTCCATCAAAGATTGCAATAAATCTGAAAGTTGTGGATTTTCGGTAAGAGTTTTTGATAAACGGGGCTCATTAGGTTTTGCATATGCTAATGATATTTCTAGTAAAATAATCGAAAAAACCATAAATAATGCTGTAAAGATGATGAAAGCTGGACCTCCAAATGATGAATTTAAGGATTTACCATTTCCTAAAAAATCTAATTCTAAAATAACAGGAATTTATGACAAAAACATTAAAGATCTTGATTTTGAAACACCATTCGATTTAATTAAAGATATGATAAAAATATCATCTGAAGATTCTCAAGTTGTAACTCAATCTGGGGATTTTTCCTCTCTTTATACTTATTATTACGTATTTAATTCAAATGGGATTGAAATATCCTCTGAAGAAACAGCGGCTTCTTTAACATCATCGATTGTAGTTAAAAATAATAGGAAAAATGAGACTGGAAATGGCTTTCATTGGCAAATAGAAAGGAAATACAAGGATTTAGATGCAATTGAAGTTGTCAATAAAACACTCCAAATGGCTAAAATGAATTTAAATAGGATTAAAATAGAAACAATGAACGTCCCTCTTGTATTAACTCCAAAAGGAGTAATTAGTTTAATATTAAATCCAATTGCTTCAGCAATAAATGCTGAAACATTTCAATATAACAGAAGCTTTCTTGTAGGAAAATTAAATCAAAAGATTGGTTCAGATCTGTTAAATATTGAAGATAATGGTTTAATTAATGGAGCTATAGGGTCTTCAGAATTTGATGCTGAAGGTGTCCCATGTCAAAATAAAAAAATCTTTTCAAATGGAGCATTTTTAACTTTAATTCATAATAGCTTCACCGCTGGAAAAGATAATGTGGAAAGCACTGGAAACGCACAGAGAAATTCTTTTTCTTCAACCCCTTATATCGGTTCAACTAATTTATTCTTCAATACCGGAGATTGTAAAATGCAAGAATTATTTGAAGATATAAAAATTGGAATTCTCTTAGATTATACTGGTGATTCTCCTAATATAGCAACAGGGGATTTCAGCGGGTTGATTTTAAACGGAAATATTATCCGAAATGATGAAATTCAAGAATCACTGAATGAAACTATGATTGGAATTAATCTTTTAGATCTTTTTAATAGAATAGAGAAAGTGTCCAATAAACTTGAAGTTTATGGCTCAAAAAATGCTCCTTATGTAAAAATAAGTAATGTTCAAATTTCTGGGTCCAAATGATTTAGACCTATGTATCTAAATATCTGTTACATTAAGTCTAATAAATAGAATATCAAGAAAGCTCTCCAAATTGTTTTCAATTTTCCACAATTCAAAAATTATTGTTTTATTTGAACCCGGATTAGAAAATGAAATGTTTTGAGCATCAGAAATCCATTCATTCCCATGTTGAAGTGTAATAATTTGAAGTTTGCTAATTAAGGTACCGTTCGAACCTGATTCACTGTTAATCCATGTACTATGATTTCCTTTAAGGATATGAATTGAAAAAGAAAAGTCTTCATTTAAGAAATTACCTACTGTGGTAAACAATGTTACATTTTCATTGATTTTTATTTGCGTTGGATAATCTTGGGCATATCCTTCTGAATTTAATAAACCGTAGGTATAATAACCCGGCTCAACCTTAATTATTTCATAAATAATAAAACAAGAAGTTAGAATGATTCCAATTAATAAAATAATTCTGGTGATCTTTGCCAGATTTTTCTGTTCTTGATTTGAATTATTATGAGACTTTTTTTCTTTCATATTTTCTTTAATCTTCATTTTCAATGCTTTTAAACCATTCAATTGTTACCCTTAATCCTTCTTTTAACGGAGTAGTCGGTTTCCATTTTATAAGCCTTTTTGCTTTTTCTAAAACAGGGCATCTCCTTACGGGATCATCAATTGGTAATGGATTATGAGTAATTTTTGAATTAGAATTCGTAAGTTCAATAATTAGTTCGGCAAGTTCTAATATTGTTAATTCATTATCATTCCCTAAATTGATAACTTCACCATTAGCAGCATTAAAATGGACTGCTTTTAATAATCCTTCAACTTCATCTACAACGTAAGTAAATGACCTAGTTTGAGATCCATCACCAAACACGGTTATATCTTTATCATTAAGTGCTTGATGAATAAAATTAGGTATAACTCTCCCAAATAGAGCACCATAGCGAATTCTTGGACCATAAGTATTAAAAATTCTAATTATTTTAGCTTTTATTTTATGTTGTAATTCATATGCTTTAATGAATGCCTCACCTGCTCTTTTAGATTCATCATAACAACTGCGAGGTCCGACAGGATTTACATGTCCAAAGTAAGTCTCAGGTGTTGGCACTGCACTGTCTGGAGGATTCCCATAGATCTCACTTGTGCTAGTATAAAAAAATAATGCGTTATGCGCTTTTGCTATACCTAAAGCATTCATTGTTCCCAAAGTGTTACTTTTTAAAATTGATATGGGAAATTTAGTAAATTCGAATGGCGATGCTCTCGAAGCCATATGCATTACTATATCTATCTTTTCGATATCTCCTACACATATTCCCATTGGATGATTAGTAAGTCCGAAATATATAGGTTTTGAAATATCATGATTTAAAAATCTAAAATTTTTTTTATCCATTAAATGACTTATATTATCAAAACTACCTGAGGATAAATTATCTAAACAAATACAATATGCCCCTTGCTCTATAAGCACATCACAAATCCAAGAACCTAAAAAACCGGCACCTCCTGTTACCAAAATAATTTTTTCATTAAATTTAATACTTTCTTTTTCTAAGCGTTTAATTATCTCTTGAATTTCTTTTTCATGATCATACATAGAAAGTCCCGAAATTTTCCCTTAAATTGTTAATAAAAATGTTTTGAAATAAAAAAAGCTTTAGGCTAAAAAATTAAATTGAATTATCCTCTTTTTCTCCGCAAAATTGGCAATAAATTAGCTCTTTTGGATAATAATTTCCACAAGATTTGCATTTTATTAGAGAATTTTTTAAAATCTCTTTACCCAGCTTTACAAAGATTGACTCGACATTGAATCCCGTTTTAGAGCTGCATTCAATTACTTTTCCATGAAAATCATATCTAATAAAAAATTCCGAAACATCTTCCTTAGAAAGCTGTCTAATTTCTTCTAAATCAAGTTTGGATCCAATTAATAATTTAGTATTGGGAGGATTAGGACTATTATTAATAATCTCAAGCCAGTTTTCTAAATCTTCTAATGATTTTCTGTTGGTAATATCATACAAAATTAAAGCTCCCGATGCACCGCTAACATATGACGGAAAAAGGGTCCGGAATTTCTCTTCACCTGCAAAATCCCATATATTTAATAAGATAATACTATCTTCAACTACAACTTTCTTCGTCTCGAAATCAACTCCTATTGTAGAAAGAGTGGAGATATCGAATTTCCCAGTACAGAATCTTCTGATTAAGCTTGTTTTTCCCACCCCTCTGGCCCCAGCAACGATAATTTTGAATTTTATCACGAACCCAACCTCCACGTCTTCGATGTGCTTTGATTTTCTTTTTTTAATACAATTTCGTTATAAATAAATATAATTAACCAATTTATTATTTTTTATTAAAATTGATGAATTTGAGAAAAATTTCCATAATTTGAATTATTTCTATTTTGATTCAAATTTATCATTTTGATATTTAAAATTTGCGATTTTATATAATTTCTGCCCCAATTTTTTTCCAATTTTTGGAGTTTCCATTAGGTCTCCAATATCAGCATTGAAAATGTCCTTTATTTTATGGAATTTTGATAACAAACTTTTTGCTCTTAAATAATTAATCCCCGGAACTCCGGCAATAATAAATTCTAATAAACGAGATATTTTTTTTGGTGCTTTTTCAAATCTTAATTTAAATTCTTGCTTTTTTTCAGATTGTTCTTTCTTAGCTAAATGGTATAATGTTTTAGCGGTTTCTCGAGAATCCATTGTTTGATAGATATAAATACCCATATTAATCATAACAGAAAAAATAGCACCATATATCGCATTTTCGCTTAGATTTGAAGAAATAATTGGGTTTTCACCTTCGAGAATTAAGATTGGCCGATAAAAATTTTGTGATAAGTCTTTTAATTCTTTAAAAAAACGTCCATCTTTTATTGAATCTGAAAAATCTTTAGTGCTTTTTCTTTCAACCCCAACCTTTTTTGAAATAATATAATCGGCCACTTCTAAATTCTGGAGCTTTATTTGAACTCCATACAAAGATAATGTTCTAACTACTGAAGAGGCTGTTTCACGGTTATCCACATAAATAGTATAATCTTCTGCTCCTCTTATTGGAGTAACCGATTCTGAATCTAAGGTATTTTCTGAACCAGCATTATCTTTTTGCTCAATATCTTTGATAAAATCCATTAAATTCTTTTTCTTTTCATACTTTGAATTTTTCATTCTTATCAAACTCTCTTTCATTTTTTTTTCTTTTGCTAATTCCGCCCAATAATAACCTTCATCTCGGGTGCCCTTTGCGATCAATATTATTATTTTTCCTGCCTTTTGTCTTCCCGTACGTCCACGTCTTTGAATTGATCGAACGACACTTGGAGTCATATCATAAAAAATTACTAAATCACAATCTGGTATGTCAAGTCCTTCTTCACCAACATTAGTCGAGACTAATACATTATAAATTCCTTCCTTAAACTTATCAAGTATTTCTAATTGATTTTTCTGAGACATACCCTTATCTCGTCCTTTCGTTTGTTGACCTATAAATTTATGAATTTGAATAACGTCATCTTTACCGAAATAATTAATTATATTATTAACTGAATCTCGATATTGTGAAAAAACTAAAATCCTCGAATTTTCATTTAAAGAAATTTGTTCAGATAATGATTCCTTTAATTTCTTCATCTTTGGATGAATTAATCCTTCTGAGATTAGATTTCGTGTTAAATTAATGGCTTTTTTGAAATCTCGATTTTGAAATAACTCATTAAGTGATTTTGAACTCTTATTATTTTGAATATTTTCCTCATTTTTGGTAAAATATTGCTCTAGAGCTTTAAGACCCTGCGTCTCCAATAGTTCAATCATATGGGATAAGCGTAAGGCATTTGCAACCATCTTTTTTGCATTAAACATAGCGAATTTCTCATTATCATCAGTAGTTTGAGAAATTTTTAAATCAATTTCTTTATTTAATCCCAGTATTTTTAAACGGGATATGTTTCTGATTACTTCGCTATCAATAAAGTTCTGATGTTTTAAGAATTTATAAATTTCTTTTAACTTTTTTTCTAAAATTTTTAAAATCTCTAAAAAATCTTCAGGTAAATCAATTTTAATCCATATAATATCAACTTTTTGAATATAAGGTTTAACATCTTCATCCTTCTCTGTCCTAATCTCGATCTTATCGATAAATAAATTCTCTTTTATTATATTAATTTTCTCTTCAGTCGCCCCTGGACTTGCCGTTATTCCTAAGATTTGTCTACTTCCATCAAGACTCATATATTTTTGAGCAATAAACGTATATGCATAATTCCCTACTGCCCTATGACATTCGTCAAAAATGATTAAAGAAACATTACTGAGAGAATAGTTATTTGAGATTATATCATTTTGAAGAACTTGTGGTGTGGCAAATAATACTCGCGTGTTATCCCATTCCTCTTTCCTATGAGCAGGAGATATCGCACCTGTAAACATTACCAATTGTTCTTCAGGAATTCTTGTCGATTCTATAAACAGTTTCCTATGCTGATTTACCAGCGGTTTAGTCGGTGCAAGAAATATCACTTTTAAATCTTCAAATTTAGATAACTTATAAATAGCAAGAATTAAAGCTATAATTGTTTTCCCTAATCCGGTAGGAATAATTACTAAACAATTAGAATTAATACAACTTATAAATACATTTTCTTGATACGCTCTTCTAATAACTTTATTTTCTTTTAAAAGTGGATGGTTTATATAGATTCCATTATCATTCATTTGATTTACTCCATATTACATAGCCGACTCTTTTTGCTATTTTGCTAATGATAATTACTTATTTAATAAATAAAAAAAATTACACTCTACTCGATTAATATAAAAAGAATGAGGATCTAAAAAATATATCATAATAACTCACTAATAATGATAGGCGAGGGGGAATTCGAATCCCCGATCTCTACGGTCTGCCCATTAATCTAAAATTAAGATAATTGTGAGCGTAGCGCACTAACCGGGCTATGCTACTCGCCTATAAATTAAAAATTAAATATATAAAAAACAAATAAAACAAAAAAGATAAATTTGATTAATTTTTAAATTTAATATTAACCTATTTGAGGTCTCATTTTTTGTCCACCCCTAATGAAGCAAGAAAATTACGTAAAAAATATAAAGAGGTACAAAAAAAAATCAAAATAGGTTCAATTTTTCTTACAAGATTTGAAAAAGCAAGAATAGTAGGAGCTAGAGCTTTACAGATATCGTTTGGAGCGCCAATTCTTATTATTCGGCCCAAGGAAGTTATAGATCCAATCAAAATTGCTCAGTTAGAGCTAGAATCCGGTATCCTCCCCTTGACTTTACGTAGAAAACTTCCAAATAAAGAATATCAAGATATTCCCATAAACTGGCTAGTTATTAAGAAAAGTTAATCATTTCTTTTAAATTGATTATTTAAAACAAAATTACTGAACTCTGTATTTTCCTCTCTCTGTTAAGTAATAAACATCATTTCCTGCAATCTTTTCCTTGATTACATAACCTTTCTTTATTAAACCATTTAAAATTTTTAAAAGATCATCTTTTCTAAATGGTTCAATTCCTAAAGGAATTCTACTCTGATTTGCAATTATTGCTATGCGTCTCAAAAACATTCTTTTATCCATAATTGATTCAAGTATCGTCAATTCTTCGTTAGATAACTTTTCAAATTGATCATGTTCTAAAAGTCGATCTTTTAATACTTTAGATAAATCTTGAACATGTTCCCCAACTTCTTGTTTTTTAGTTTCAACATGAGATAATTTAACTAGATCTTTGGCGACTGGAATCTTTTTCTTTATTTCTTGATTTTCCTTCTCTTTCCTTATTGTATTATCCATAAATCCATGTTTCTTTAATTTCTCTTTATCATTCTCTTTTTCATCTTTTTTAAAAAAATGCAAATTTTTCAAACCTTTTAATAACAATTATAAAATTTTAATTTTTATTATATTAAAATTATCTTAATTTTTAAAATTAAAAATATCTCTAATGAAATAATATGAAAAAAAAAATAACATTGCCAAATAGATGTTCCATTATTATAAAACATGCAAACCGTGAAGATGTCGACGGTGTTTGGAAAAATTATAATACTGTTGTAGATGAAGGAATCTATTTACCAATATTCGAAAAGGTGTGCGGTATTGAAAAGGAATCGTGGTATGAAGATATAAAATTGGGAAGAGAAATATGTATTGTAGCTCAAATTCCTAATGTAAAACCTCCAGATAATATCGCAGGGCAATGTGAAATAACAGATCCCGAATGGGATGCGGCAAAACATGTGGGAATTCTTGGAATTATTGTAAGAGAGGATTTTAGAGGATTAGGGCTTGGAGAGATATTAATTGATTATGCAATACTTGAGTCAAAAAAATTAAAAAATAAAACTAAAATTATTTTATCTTGTTTTTCAACTAATAAAATCGCATTATCTCTTTATAAAAAATTTGGTTTTGAAAAAATAGGGATTAGAAAAAAACAATTCTATATGAATGATCAATTTTATGATGAGGTTTTAATGGAAATTTTTATTGAAGATTATTTAAAGGGTAAAGAAAAAAACCATTAAATAGATACAATTCATCTTTTTGAACTCATTATTCAAAAATGATTAAAGAAATAATAGAATTAAGTTTTTTTAGGTTTCTATTATCGGTAGAGTAAAATAAAATTCAGCCCCTTTGTCTTTTCCTTTTGAAGTTCCCCATATTTTTCCACCATGTGCTTCCACAACTCCTTTTGAAATATAAAGCCCAAGTCCTAACCCCTTTTTTCTATTAATATGATCAGCACTCTCTTTCTCTATTACTTCAAATTTTTTGAATAATTTTCTAATATCACGAATATTCAACCCTTTACCCTCATTTCTAACTTTAAACAGAAATTGATTTTTAATCTTTTTGGCTGAGATCTCAATGTTACCACCATTCAAAGTGAATTTTACAGCATTTGAGAATAAATTAGAAAAGACTTCATAAATTCTATTGGGGTCAACTCTCAGATATAAATCTTTTTGAACATCTACAATAACATTAAGTTTTTTATCGTTTATTTGAAAACTTAGTTCTTCAACGCAATTTTCAATTATATCGTAGATATTTTTTTCCTCTCGGATTATATCCATTTTTTTTGCGTCAATTTTCATTACATCTAATAATTTCTCGATTAAAAGATTTAATCGCTGAGAATTTTTTTGGATAAGTAAGAGATCTTTCCTGATTTCAAAATCCAAATCTTTATAGTGAGTGAGAATATAATCTGTATACCCCGTGATAGAAACCATAGGTGTTTTTAATTCATGAGCTGCAATTATAATAAAATCATTTTTTAACTCATCTAATCTCCTTAATTCAATATTCTGCTTTCTTAATTTTTCTTCAGATTTTCTTAATTTCTGCTCTGCCAACTTCAAGTTGCTAATATCATCAAAAGTTCCTAATACCCTGATGGTTTTTCCTTCTTGATCTAATGTTGGGACCAATTTAGATCTAAAGAACACAGACTTCCCCCATTTCGAAATGTAAGGTCGCTCAGAACTGATCTTTCGATTTTCCATTATGCACTTTTTATAATCAGCGGAAATTCCTGCCTTCATTAAAAGAGGAAAAGTTAAAAGATTAATCTTTTTAGTAGCTTCTTTAGAAGGAGACCCAAGGAGTTTAAGGGCACTTGTATTGACATTAAGAATATTTCCATTGACATCACAAGTCAAGATTCCTATAGGTGCTTCATCAAAAAGTGTTCTATATTTTTCTTCTGATTCTTTTAATTCTTCTTCTGTTAATTTACGCTCAGTAATTTCTCGTATGAAAATTGCAACTTGTTCCTTAGAAAAAAAGAGATGGCGTGCTTCATAATATTGCTCTTTTCCTCTTATCGGTAATATATATTCTAAAATTTGAGGTTTTTTTGTAGCAATTGTCTCTCTAATCTTTTTAAGAATTTCTTGTCCAAGATTTGAAGGCACAACGTCTGCCATTCTTTTACCCATAAATTCTTTTGGGGGGGCATATAGATGTTCCACTTTACCCCGATATTCCAATATTGTAGAATCTTCAGAAACCAAAAAGAATAAATCGGGAATTGATTCACAAATTCGCCTGAATTTTATTTCGGATTCTTTTAATTTTTGTTCTGCTTTCTTACGTTCGGTGATTTCTAGAGTAGTTTCAACGGCACCAATAACATTTCCATTTGGATCCTTCACTGGAGTAGCTCTTATAATCCAAGATCTTCCATCGGGTGTAGTTCTTTCTTGTTTCTGAAATTCTTTAGTTTCAATTGAATTTAGGACGGGACAGTCAATACATGGACTATCTCTTTGAGCCCATATCTCATAACAATGGCGTCCAATTAATTGTTCATGGGATAAACCAACTGATTCTCCTGCTGCATTATTTGCCCATACAATTTTTAATTCTCTATCTTGATAGGAGATAAGCTCAGAAACACTATTTAAAATAAGGGCTTGTTCATCTTTAGTTTTAAGCAATTCTTCTTCAGCTTGTTTCCGCTCAGTAATATTTCGTATAAAAATTGCTACGCGATTTTCAGTAAAAAAGAGAAGTCGTGCTTCGTAATACTGAACTTTACCTTTCATGGGAAGATTATATTCTAGAATTTGTGGTTGTTTCGAGCTTATTGTCTTTGATACATATTCTTTAGCCATTTTTCCAAGTTCAAAAGGTAATATATCACTCAGTTTTTCACTAAGAAACTGTTCAGGAGGAATAAAAAATTCTTCCCTTTTTCCACGATAATCTATTATGGTGGTTTTCTCATCAACAAGAAAGAATAAGTCTGGAATTGATTCAAAAATTTGCCTGAATTTTTTTTCAGACTTTTCCAATTCTTTAGTCCTTTCAATTACCTTATACTCCAATTCTCTATTTAATTTTTTTAATTCCTTCTCAGCTACTTTCCTTTCTGTGATATCCTGAAGAATAACTTGGATATACTTTTTACTACCTAAATTCACTAAAGAACTATGTAAATTCATCCATACTAAAGAACCATCTTTAATATAACAAGGAATTTCGATAGGAGGCGGATTTATACCTTCAAGGATCCTCTTATTTCTGTCTTCGAAAAAGGTTTCAAGTTCAGATACCTTAAATACTGGTAAAATTTCTTTATAATTTTTACCAACCATCTCTTCTTTTTTAATTCCATATAATTTCTCAATAGTAGAATTACATTCCATAATGTTTCCTTTTGTATCCGTTAATAAAATTGAAAAAGGTGAATTTTCAAACAAATGTCTATATTTTTCCTCAGATTCTTTTAATTGTTGTTCAGCTCTTTTTTTTTCTGTGATATCTTCTGTATGAACTAACACTAAATCGGGTGGAACAAAAGCGTAATTCACAAAAAGATATTTCCTTTTATTTGTACTTTTATAATAATAGTATAACTCTCGAGAAAAGTTTAATTTCTCTTCAAAACATCGATATAATTCTTCTAAAATTGTTGGTTGATCACTATATAATTCAGAGGCTTTAATTCCTAAATAATTTTTGATTTTACCATCAGTTATTCGCTCCGAAGCAATATTATAATCAATTAATACGAGATCATCATTTTCTTTTTGCCATGTGTAAGTAGGGATAGGAATTCCCTTGTAGAGTGCTTTAAATTTTTTTTCAGATTCTTTTAACTTTTGCTCCGCCTGCTTGCGCTCGCTGATATCTCTGGCAATACCACAAAGACCAAAGATATTACCATTAGCATCCTTAAGCGGCACCTTGATAGTATGAAAAGTATGAGGGATTCCATGAATAGGTTTCGTTGGTTCTTCTTCAATGATTTCTCCATTGAGAACACGTTTATCTACTTCCATCACATGTTTCCCTGCTTCTTTACCAAATAAGTCGATATCTGTCTTGTTTTTTAACTCTTCAGCTGGTACACCAAACATCTCCTCCATCGCTGGGTTTACTTGAATATATTGCAATGAGCGATTCTTAATGAATATACTATCTTTAGCTGTCTCGAAAACTGCTCGGAGCATCTCTTCACTTTTACGTAGTTTTTCTTCTATATTTTTGCGTTCAGTGATGTCTCTAGCAATTAATAATCCTTTTTTATTCCCATTATTATCTATAAATGTACTCCCTTTAACTTCAAGCCAAATCCAATATCCTTTTTTGTGTTTAACTCTAACTATTTCCGTTCCTTCCCCAGTTTTAAATCCCATCCTTAAAGATTTAATAGTATGCTCAATATCATCATGATGGAGTAAATCTATTGAATTTCTCCCGATTAATTCTTCCTTTTTGTATCCTAATAATTTTTGAGTGATTTGCTCATTCATATATTCAATATCAAAATTTTCATTGATAATAATAAATAAGTCATTTGCATTTTCTGAAATCAATCGATATTTTTCTTCGGATTGTTTCAAATTCTGTGTTCTTTCATCAACTATTTGCTCTAATTCAATATTTAATTCTTTTAACCTTTTTTCAGATTCTTTTAATGCTTGTTCTGCTTTCTTTTTATCAGTAATGTCTACTAGAGTAATGAAATCTGCAGGTTTTCCTTCATACAAAATTGATTTAGAATATACATCGACCCATTTTAACTCTCCGGACTTTGTGAATATTCTACAAGAATACTGTGTTGCAACGTCTGTTTCTCCAGCTTGTTTCTTTTTTGCTTGTTCCATTATAAATAGTAAATCATCTGGATGGATTAATTTAACAAAATCGTTCAATGACCATCCTATTATTTCTTGAGGCGTATAGTTACCAATTTTTGCTACAGCTTCATTTACATATTTCAAAACATTATCTTGGAGGATAACTATACCCATTAATAATTGTTCAGTAATTGTCCTGAATTTTGATATTGATTCTTTAAGCTTTTTCTCCGCATTCTTTCTTTCGGTGATGTTATTTGCAATGCCTAAAATTCCGTAGATTTTTCCTTTTTTTTTAAGTGGAATTCCATAGGTCTCAACATATATGGAATTACCATCTTTTGTTTTAAGTTTAAATTCACTACGTTTAGATTGCTTTCTCTTTTCTTTAAGATCTTTGATAATATTTAATGCATTAACTATTTGATTTTTATCAATTAAATTTTTAAAGGATAGATTTGGAATATCATCTCTTTTATATCCAAGTGTTTCTAATGCAATATCATTTGCATCAAAAAAATTTCCCCTTAGATCATGAGCATAGATTAAATCTAAGGAATTATCAAATAGTGCTCTAAATTCTTTTCTAATCTCAGTTTCATCAGTTGACATTTATATCCTCAATCTTTTTTTATAACATTTTTGATTAAATTTTAGCTCTACATTCTTAAGAGATATGATTATTTTTTTAATTTAATGCTATCCTTTGTATTTGAATCATAAAAAAAACATTTAATTATATTATGAAAAATTAAATTATGTAGAATAAGTATGAATAAATTATTTAAATCCAAATTAAGAATTAGTGATTACATTGATGAGATTTGTCCTGAAAAAATATTCATTTTTAATGAACAATCTATAAACTTAAAAAAATATTTAATAATTGATAATTCTGCTTTTAGAGTTCTGTTAAGCGGAGTTAGAATGGCTCCCAATACTACAATGACTGAATTATTAAGATAAGCGAGTATAATAACTCTAAAATCTATGATTTTGAAGTATGAATTTTAAAATAAAAAAAGGTAGAAAAAAAAGAGTTATTTTCAATTTTTTAGAAACAACGATGTATTACCTGAGGTCCCATCTCTTTATATTCACGCCTAGTCACCCACATTCTATGGAATGTTTTTAGAGATGCGAGAATGGAACCACCAATCCATACACTGTACATCCGCTCTGGAGGAGCTATAATTTTAACGTCAACGCTTTCAGGAATTTGTTCTTTTATCTCCTTGGTCAATCGTTCTTTTAAACCAGGGTACATTGTGGAACCGCCAGAAAGAACGATATTCCCATAGAGATCTCTTCTTAAATCGACATCACATTCAGAAATTGAACTTACAATAATATCATCCATGGGCTCCAATTCTTTACCAATTACAGATGGGTTAAACATGCATTCAGGTGCAAGGAATCTCTCAACTCCAACATTAATTGTTTCACCATCTGGTAACATATAGGATTTTTCCATACCTGCTACTTTCTTGGAAAGCATCATTTCCTTTTCCGGATCGACAGCTACATAGCATAATTTCTCTTTAATGTCTCGTACAATTTCTTTTTCAGCTGAAGTAGTAAATGCATAACCTTTTTGTCTTAGTAATCTTTGTAGGTAATTCGTAATATCTCTACCTGCAAGATCAATTCTTTGAATTGCATGGCTTAATGCGAATCCCTCGAATATTGGGACAACGTGTGAAACACCATCTCCAATATCTATAACGCATCCAGTTGTACGACCAGAGGCGTATAGAGATAGTACTGCTTGCATAGCAACATATAACGCAGGAACATTAAAGGTTTCAAACATAATTTCAGCCATTTTTTCTCTATTTGGTCTTGGGTTTAATGGTGCTTCGGTTAAAAGCACTGGATGTTCGCTAGGATCGATACGAAGATCTGTATAAAAAGTATAATGCCATATTTTTTCCATAGCGGTCCAGTCTTCTATAATACCGTGCTCGACAGGAAACATTAATTTGAGGACACCTTTGAGTTGTAATGCTTCTTCCCCAATATAATACTCTCTAGTATAGTGCTCTACATCCGTCATTATACTTTCGTATTTAGGATATCCTATAAGCGTTGGAAACACGGATCGTGGCTGATCTTCTCCAGCAAAACCATTCTTTGAAATACCAGTTCCATTATCTACGACCAAGGCTTTAGCGGAAAGAAAATCTTCTTCGGTCATTGTATTTTACCAATTTGTTTTAATTTAATATTTATTTTTATTGTTAATATAAAATTACATATATTTTTGGCTTTATAATTTTATATTTTTTAAGTGGATATTTTCACATTTTATATGTAATACACTTAAAGTTAATTTATATATGCTCTTTTTTCTATTTATATGTTATTATCTGATTCGATAGTAAATGAATGCTTAATGGTTCAGAAATGAGGAAATTATTACCACATATTGAAAAAATTCTTAGAGTTCTTCGATTTGTATTAATACAAATATCTCAATTATTAGATAAAAAAATCTAAAAAAAATTTAAATGTTAAAATTTAATGAATTTCTAAATACAAGAAATATTAATGATAATTTCTCAATATATGACATTGAGAAAAAATAAACTTTAACTAATTAAAAGGAAGTAAGTTATGTTAACAGGAATTCAAATTCTAATTCAATATCTTGAAAATAAAATGTTCATGGCAACAAAAGAACTAAAAACCCAACTATAGATGGATCTATAACTCCAATAAAATACACTAAGATTATCAAGCCCGGCCACAATGAAAACCAGCCAATAATGCATGCAAGATATGAGATTTGCCATATATATAAAAACTTACTCCTCATTTTAACAGAAACATGATTATTGAACCAATTAAATTGTGAATTGATCTTAGTTCCAGCGATGCTAATGATAAATCCAATTAATGGGGGACCAAAACCCCCTCCAAAAAGGAGTAGAACAATTGAGAGTAAAAATAAGACCAACTTACTATGCTTTTTTTCCAATAAACTTCATTATTCTCATGGAAAAGTATTGCATTCTCGCTGATAATTACTATAATTCATATATTTTTTACCATCGAGGACTAAGATGGTTGGGAAACGTCTTTTTTACTGATTTGGATTAATTTCCTCCCAATGAGAAATTGTCAAACTAATATAAAGGGAGCGGCTAATATAAAGGGAGCGGCAAGGATAATTGGAATGGCAGATAAGGAAGGGAAAAAGATCGTTGGAATAAAATACGAAAGAAGACATAAATTAGCAATGATCCCAGAACGTGCATTCAATTTACTAAATATCGGATTCCTTAGCATAATGATTGAGGAAATTAAACACGCTGATACTATAAAGAAATGACTTAAATACATTGCAGTTCCTTGAAAAGCTATTCCGGGATTATTTATGGCTAATAATGCTTCACCTGCAGCGAGAAGTATCAATCGTTGTTCTTCGGAAGTGGTATTGAAGTAAAGTTTACTGAGGTTTAGCAATGCAAAAGCTTGGTTGGATGCGAAAGATAATATTATTCCGACTAAACCTAGAACAGAAGCATATACCATTGCACCATAATTGGTTTTATGGAGAACTCCAAAGAGAGCTAAAAGCATCACCCCGACTAAAAAATTATTGACTAAGTCAAAAATATCTAGAAAAACTAAACCCAAAAATGGACTATCATCTAGAAGAGTAAACCATTCAATTGCAGTTGTGGGCATAACCTCAGGACCAATATGGAAAATTCCATTGAGTTCTGAACCAATATTTTTCCTGAAGATGAATACGGCAAGTAACGCGACAATTCCGCCTATTTTAAATAATAAATTCCATTGAGTTCTATTTTCTTCCATTTTTGGAAGACCGCCAGAAGTAGATACAGTTGTTTTAGTTGCATTTCGCAAGTTCACTCATCTCTCCGTTTATAATAGGTGGATTTGCCAATTCTTTTGCCAATTCTTTTGCCCAATTCTGGATGGCATCCCAGTTTCTCGTATCATAGACTCCTGGTTTTGTCTCCTTGATTCCTGCAGCTTTAAGTTCTAATTTTAGTGGCCCCATAAATTTTTTAGCCCAGAATGGCATATTATTATAATCCCATATACCTCCAAACAGACCCATTGAGATTGGATGCAGATTATATTTAGAAGCTTTTTCTTCAAGGTATTTTCTTCTCGCTCTCCCAATTTCTTCGGGGTCTCCATCATGATCGGGTAAACCTTGTGCACCAGAGGACACAAAGAGAGCCACTTTCTTGTTTTCCAGTTCTCGACTAAATCGTTTCAAAAAACCTTCAGCTTTACTAGTCCATCTGTTGATCTGAATTCCGCTGCCAATAATAATAAGCTCATACTCTGCTATATCTCGAACTTTCTCTTTTTTGAGATTAACTACCTTAACATCTAATTCTTCATCTTGAAGAACTTTAGCAATTTCCTCTGCGGTACCGGTAGTTGCTCCATAACGGGTACCATATACAATTAAAATTTTGTTTTTTTTCATTTTTTTATCTTCCTCCAATTATTTTTTTTCTAGCTATCCCTTGTAATAACATGTCAATCGAGTGTTGAAGATATCCCTCAGCGGTGATGCCATACGTCTCTAAGAGTAATTGATTTACGGGAGATAGATGTACTATACCCTCAATGGCAGAAACCAAGAACATTACTGTCTTTATTGGATCCATGTCCTTTCTTATTGTACCATCTTTAATTCCCAAACTGACAGCGTCCGTTAACATACCAAGTAATTCTTTTTTTAGTCCGATATATTCTTCCGCGTTTTCAATTTCTGTATCATCATCCTCGTCGATTTGAAGCATTTTCATAAAACGAGGAGCTCTAGCTGAAAGATTAAGACGATAATAATCTGAGTGAATTTGTATGTAATCAAAGTAAGCTAGAATTATGCTCATTATTTTTCCTAATCCTGTAGTCTCGTTTTTTACAGCATTTTTAAACGTATCCCTAAGGATAACCATACCTTTTATTACTACGGCAAAATACAACGAAAGTTTATTTTTAAAATACAAATAGAGCGTCGTTTTAGAAAGCTCTAAATCTCCAGCGATATCATCCATGGAGACCTCATCATAACCTTTTTCAAAGAATCTCTTTTTTGCGGCTTCGAGGATATTATTGTATCGTTGTAATTTTTCGCGTTCTCTTCTAGATAATTTTGAAATCTTAATTCACCACTTTTAATTTATTAATCACTTTGTCTTACTACAAGTTATTTATTTTACTAATAGTAAGGTAATTACTATAGTGATCTAGGGGGTGGATGGATGTGATTTTTGCTTAACCATTTCTTGTACTCGTGCGTAAGGATGTAGATATCTTCCTTTCTCTTCAGTAAAGGATTTCATGTAGAATTTCGAGTATACTTGAATCGCTTGGGTAGGACAATAATTCAAGCAGGCATAACACATATAACATTCAATATTGCGCTGCCATGAAGGTGTATCATTCACTATGGTAATTTTCTTAGAAAGACATACTTTCTCACAGGTTCCACACCCGGTACATTTTGAATCAGCGTAAAAGTATTTTCTTACTTTCGTAGCTACGTGATGGACTGCAAAAGGAATAAGTCGTTCTAAAATATAGTTCAGTGGGCGAAAGCGAGAAAACGTGACTCCGCTAACGTCGTCTTGATATAGTTCTCGATTAATTATCGTTTTTTGAATCAAATTTAGTTTTTGCTGCACGTTCCTTTCAATTTCTTTTAATTCCTCGCTTTTCGGGACGATAAAGGATTTCAATTTGGGGTCATTCATATACATATTGATAATGAAGCTTGCGTGTATTTCTTTTTCTTGTTTTTTAAGAATATTATTGATGGTCATAAATCCGCGAAAAATGGTTCCTCCACGGGTTGCAATTGCAAAAAGATACTCGGAAGCTGTCAAGTCGAGTTTCCTCAAGAACTTTTTTACCGGAATGGGAATGGTTAAACCGTGACAAGGAAAGACGAACCCGATAGTATCTGCGGTGGTTTCTATTTTTTTATCCCTCTCATCCTCCCCCACCTTTACCTTTGAACATGCATTTAAAAGCGCCGCAATGGGGACGAGCGTCGAGTCTGGAATCCGTTTTTGTAATTCTCTTGCAACATATAACGAGTTTCCAGTTCCTGAAAAATAATAGATTTCGGTGGTCATGGGAATTAACTTTATTTTCTTATTAATATAAGTCCATTATAAGTTACTATTAGTAATACTCTGACTATCAGTAATTATATTACTAATAGTAATATTTGTATATAAATCTTGCGATCATAGAAATAGATGTTAAATTCAAAGTTTAACTTTGAGATATAATACATAGATGGACCATAATACATAGAATAGCATTACTCCACAAACTATTCAGAAAAACATTTTAGATTCTCTTTCTGAAGAACAGGAATTTAAGGAAAGGGAGGTCAAAAGATTAAAGCAAAATGTTCATGATAAAATCCAAGAATTAGAGAAAGAAGGAGATATTGAAGTTGTAATTCAATATCTTGAGGATAAAATGTAGCATTTAAAAAAATTTGGCTTTAATAATTATAAAAACTAGAAATATTAATGATTATATCTCAGTGTATAGCATTGAGAAAAAAATGAAAAATTAACTGTAAAAGAAAGAATATTATGTTAACTGGAATTCATTTTCTTCTAACATATGCCTGTAATTTTGAATGTAATCACTGCTTTTTATATTGTTCACCGGTTTCAGAGGGAACTTTCAACCTTAAGCAAATAAGGAACGTTCTTGATGAGGCAACCAAAATTGAAACGATAGAATGGATTTATTTTGAAGGTGGGGAACCATTTCTTTACTATCCGCTGATGCTTGAGGGGATAAAAATTGCACGTAATAAAGGATTTAAGGTTGGAATAGTAACTAATTCGTATTGGGCAACGGCTATTGAAGATGCATCACTTTGGCTTAAGCCAATTCGAGATCTTGAAGTTTCGGATTTCAGCGTTAGTGATGATTTATATCATTTCGAAGATGAAAAAGAAAATCTCGCTAAAATAGCTTTCACGGCTGGGAAAAAACTGAATTTACCTATGAGTTCGATAACTATTGAGGAACCTACAGTTGAAGTTGAAATAACTAAGGAACAAGAAAAAGGAGCACCAGTTATCGGTGGAGGTGTTATGTTTAGGGGAAGGGCTGTCGAAAAGTTAATTGAAGGATTACCTCTAAGATGGTGGGAAGAATTTAACCAATGTCCATATGAAGATTTGAGAGATCCTGGGAGAATTCACGTTGATTCATTTGGAAACGTCCATCTATGCCAAGGTTTGAGTTTAGGTAATATGTGGGAAATACCATTATCAAAGTTGATTAAGAATTATGATGCGGATTCGCATCCAATCTGCGGACCTTTAATTAGAGGAGGTCCTGCCCAATTAGTTAAGGAATATGATATTAAACATGAAGATAAATATGTTGATGAATGTCATTTATGTTATCTTGCTCGCTTAGCGTTAATAGATAAGTTCCCTAGGTATCTTACACCAAGACAGGTATACGGATTAGAATAGGAATTAAATTATAATAAGAGAAAGAGACCTAGTATTTAATATTAAAAGCTTAGCGAGTAATCATCAACTGCTCTAATTCTTCCCTCATTTTTTTAATTTTAGGTTTCTCAAAATGCTCTCGAGCTGGACTCAAAATATCAATTATCTTATTTGCAATGCCATTTTTTAGGTCGAGTGGATGAATTTTTTTGTCTAAAAATGCATCATCCAATTCTTGGTAGGAAAAAAATTCTATATCGCCACCATATTGCGCAGACCTCTCGATCAGAAAATGAGAGTCTTTTTCTCTGAAGATAATTGATTTTGCCCAATCTAAAATTGGATTAAATGTTATATTCCCTTCAGGACAGAATGCAGAATTTATTTTATCTTTTATTTCTTGAGGGTTATCATGAATGAAGACAGCTGATTTTGGAATTGATTTGCTCATTTTCATTTTAGCCCATAATTCTTGCAGTTGAGATTCATCTGATATTGGCCATATTGGTGGTTTTTGTAAGCCTAAGATTAAATGATGATGGACGCAAATAGGCTTAATTTTTTTGCCTGTTGTGTTAACTAGGTTATTCTTCTTCATTTTCATTGCAACATCTCGAGCAATCACATGAGCTTTTCTTTGGTCATAACCGGCATGCGCAAAATTAATATTTTGGATAAAGATATCCGCAACTTGCATAGCTGGGTATAATAATTTTGCGAAATCGATATTTTCTCCCATTTTCCTCCCCATTATTGTAATACTCCTTTGCATTCTGTTTAATGTGGTATTTTTACAAACATCAATGACTGTCTCCCAATAATTATCGTTGTAATGATATAACTCTGTGCCAAGTGTAAAATTAACCTTATCTGGGTCAGCCCCAACGCACAGTAAGCTTGCCTTTAACCCTTCTTTAAAATATCCAACTGCAACTTCCTTAATTTTTTCCATATTCCCGCTTAATTTGTCGTTGATATAGCTGTGCCAATCAGCTAGGAAAATTGAGCATTTTATTCCAGCATCTAAAAAATCTTTAATTTTACCCATACAGATAATCCCAGTCCCTAAATGAATCTTTCCCGAAACCTCAAAGCCAATATAATGATTTAGGGGGATCCCTGTCTCAAGATAAAGTTTTAAATCGTCATCAGTAAGTACTTCTTCAGTCCCTCTTTTAATTAAGTTAAATTTTTCTTTAACGTCCATATTAGGAAATAAAAATCCCCTCTTTAATTATTTTATTAATAACATGGGTTATCTAAAACAACGGAAATAACAATATTTCAATCTAAATTAAATTTTAATAATCCAATCCATAAAAAAAATTAAATTGTTAATAAATAAAAATTATTTAAATATCTGAATTCAATTATATAAAGTGATTAAAAATTAAAATCAAGTGAATAAAATATGAGTGTAAAATCATTTTTCGAAAATCTTTGCTTGTTTGTGGGTGGAACTGTTTTAATCTTAGGAAATATATATCGCGATTTTTTCTTTATCACTATAGGTTCATTAATGGGAGTGGTGTCTCTTGTTCTAGCAATATTGATAACAATTGAAAAGAAAGATGAGGAGACTCTCAATGAAAAGATATATTATAATGCTCTCAATTATCTCTATATCGTTGGAATAATTTTAACTATTGGATTCCCTATTACAGATCCTACAGTACAACGACTCTTATTTGATGTCGCATTGACTATTGCTACATTTATGATTCTTATTTTTATATGGAATATTTTATATTTCAAATATAACTTTATGAAAATTGATATAGCAGACACAGATTTTCGAGATCCAACTAAAAAAATACTACTTCCTAGATTCCTTCTTGTATCATTAATCTTAGGCTTTATACTCGGAGGTATCAATTTCGTTATTAAATTTTTATATAGTTCTATTTTTGTTATTACTGGTTCAAGCGACATAGCTTTCATGATATCAAGTTATATTTTACTTATAGTAGTGGCAGTATTTGTTTTAATACTAATCTTTTATCAAAATTTCCAGAAAATGGGCGTAAAATTTAAAGAGATTAAAAAGGAAAAACCCAAGAAACCTACAAAGAAAAAGCAAGAAATCAAAAAAGAAACACCTCCTGCTCCAGAAAAATAAAAATTATAAAAAAAATAAAATTAGAAGAAAATCCAAGTTATTTTTTATTTTTTATTTATCTTAATTAATTGAAAGAACTTCCTTTATCTCTTCTAAAATTTTTGTTTCATTTCGAAATTGGATTCCAATCATTCCAATTTGTTCAGCCACTTTCACATTTTTTCTGTTATCATCTATGAAAATGCATTCACTCGGCTTATAATTAATATGCTCTAATACATGTAAAAATATTTTGGGATCTGGTTTTATCATACCTAGTTCAAAAGAGTAAAAAACTTGGTTAAAATAATCTCGGAAATCAATTATATTTTTTGCAAGAAATTCTACATGCAAGGGGTTGGTATTCGAAAGAGCGAAAACTTTATACATCTTATCTTTTTTCAATTTTTTAATAAAATCAAGAAGCTTATAGTTCAGTGAATCGAAAATGCTATTGAACATATTAAAAAATTCTTCTTTACCTACATCTTGAAATTGAAATCTTTTTTTCGCTTCTTGATAAAATTCTTCTTTAGAAAATAAGCCTTTATCCAATTTTTCGATTGGTTCCCATAGATCTTTATAAATATTAATCTGTTTATTGTCTGATTTTGGTAATATTTTTTTGTAAAATTTTCTCATATTGAGATTAACAATAACGTTGCCAAGATCAAAAATTAAAGCCTTGATGGTGTTGGTCATATTTAAATAAAGTAAAGAATGAAAGGATTAAAATATTCTTTTTAAAACAATGTAGTAAAAAAATCTTGCCTTTATGTCTTAGAAGAACAGCGATAAATAAAATTAAGCGCGTATGATTACCTTTACTAAACCTTTTTTACGTAATTTTTCCATCATTTCTTCAATTTCTTCCACAGACTTTTCTGCAATCGCGGCAACCTGTTCTAACGAATTATTTCCATCACAAATCTTTAAAACTTTATATTCTTCTTGAGTGAGCATTCCAAATTGTATTGAAATCTCTGAAACTTCTTTAACAACTATTGGAATTCGAGCACCTACACCACCATAGGCTTCAGTAGCTGGAGCTTCACCAAAGAATGCCTTGGCACCTGTGATCTCATATTTATCATTTATATAAATGTGGATATTATGTTCTTCCCCAGATCTATCATCTGGATTATCGGGATCCGGTTTTGAATGGCTATGTCGATAGCGCTTCGTATAAATTCCAGTTTGAAGACCATTGTGAATTTCTTCTTTATCAATCTTCAAAGGGACCATTTCTTGGCATATATCACACCAGACCCAGGCCTCTATCAATTTAAAATATTTTTTTACTTTATTTATAGGCATAATTAAACCAATATATCATATAAATTAAATAAATATTACTACATTTTTAGAGCACAGATATTATATTAAAAATAGTTTCTTTAGAATTTAAATATTAAATCCTATATTTCATCTCTTCACTAAAACCAAATAATTTAATAAAATTGAAAAAAACAATAACAAAAACAGATTTAATAAACTACCTTAAATGGAAATCATCCAAATTATATTTAAAATTAATTTTATCTCCTATTTTTCAATTTTTTTAAATGATTTAAGTATTTAGATTCAAAAAAATAAAATATTAAAGTTATAGATAATTTTTTTAAATGATTATGGAACAATGTTCTTGTTGTGGTCGAAAAATTACTCCTTTCGAAAACAGTGTTCACTTCCCATGTCCAAATTGTGGAGACGTAACAATTTGGCGTTGTGAGAAATGTAGAGTAGCGGGTAACAGTTATACTTGTATTAAGTGTGATTTTCTGGGCCCATAATTAACTATAAAGAATTTTTAGAAGGTTATTAGGAAATGGGAAAATATTATGTTGGTTTGGTTGAAATTATTCCAGAAGGTATTGATGCTGATTTTAATGGTATCGTGGAAGAATTAAAAAAAAGGCTTCCAGAAGGTGCTTCACTTGTAAAATATGAACAAATCCCAATCGCTTATGGATTAGAAAAATTGAGAGTGCAGGTAAAATTTCCAGTAGAAATGGGTTCAGCCGACTCAATTGAAGAATCTTGGGTTCAAATTGAAGGAATTCAACGTGTAGAAACTATTTTGATTTCAAAGGCGTGAAAGTTAAACGTTCTCTACAAACACTTTTTTTATATTTAAACTATTCTCTTAAACATTTTATCAATATCTCTAAAACTGATTACTCTATACGTGGGCCTTCCATGTGCGCAATGATATGGATCTTTGCATTTTGATAAATCTAATACCAATTTTCTTATATCCTTTAATGTTAGATAATCCCCTCCCCGAATACTTTTATGACATGCAAGATAATTGATAATCTCCTCCTCAGAATCGGAAAAACTCTGTTGCTTACCAATGTTTGCGATTTCTTCTATCATGTCTTTAAGCACATCTAATTTAGGGAGCTTTCCAAAAATTGCTGGTATCGCCCTTAAAATAAAAGTGGCCCCCCCGAAATCCTCTAATTCAAATCCAAACTTATTAATCTCACTTAAGTGTTCTTTCAAAAAAAAACGTTCAGCTGGAGAGATATTAATTTTTAAGGGATAAATTAATTGCTGTTTTTGAACTTTCGAACCTCTATATTGACTTAAAAATCGCTCTTTCATGATTCTTTCTGAAGCTGCATGTTGATCAATAATTAATATCGTTGGATTACCATCCTCATCATTACTTTCAAATAGTATATAAACATTATTACTTAATTGTCCTGTTCTGGAAATAGGACGCATTTTAGGTAAGGTATCAGTAATAATATATTGCTCGCGTGATAATGATTCTGTTATGGCATTTTCAAATTTTTTATCAAGGATATCCTCGGTTATTAGTTTAGTTTGTATCATTTCCTTCGATTTTACTGAGTCGATAAGGCTTGAATTAGCGGGAATATTTGATGCTTTTTCTTTTGCAATTAATGATACATCTACACGAGAAGTAATATCCATAAATTCAGATAGAATTTCCTCTTTCTCTTCTTCAATAAATGTTTCCAACGGTTTTGTGATTATTTCCTCCTTTTTTGGTAAGAATAATTCTTCTAGGTGTCTTCTCAATGCATTTTCTATAAAAGGGAATAAGACTTTTTCATTATTAAATCGAACAGTCATCTTTTGTGGATGGATATTAAAGTCTACATTCGCAGGATTTATATCCAAATTTAAAATAAAGAAAGGAAACCTCCCAACCATTAAGAAACCTTTATACGCATCCTTAATTACTTCAAAAAATTTATCAGATATAACATATCTCTTATTAAGAAATAAACTGGAACTAGTTCTTTTTTTTTTCGAAATTTCTGGGTCACCTAGCAAGCCAGACAATGCAAATAGCCCATCGGGATGGATATAATCGATTGGATACATTTTTTTAGCAATTTCTTTTCCATATATATGGAAAACCATATCTTTTAAATCATCTGAAGGTGGACAATTAAGAATATCTAAATCGTTGTGTTGATAGATAAAATGAATTTGAGGATAACCTAAGGCATATCTAGTGATTATATCGGTAATATGACCAAGTTCCACCCTGTTTGTTTTTAAAAATTTTTGTCTCGCGGGAATATTATAGAATAGATTTTTAACTTTTATATTCGTTCCGACAGGAGCTGAAATTTCCTTTTTTTCAATAACCCCTCCGCCATGAATTACGATGGTCGAACCTAAATCATCGTTTTTAGTGCGTGTTATTAATTCTACTTGTGAAACTACCGCGATACTACTAAGAGCTTCTCCCCGAAATCCTAATGTTGTTAGAGTATCTAAATCTTCAAATTTTTCTATTTTTCCGCTTGTATAACGATCAAAAGCGATTTCTACATCCTCTTTTTCAATACCGTAGCCATCATCAATTACTTGAATCAAACTTTTTCCTGCATTTTTAATTATAATCTTGATGTTCTTTGCCCCTGCATCAATCGAATTTTCCACCAATTCTTTAACAACTGAAGCAGGCCGTTCAACAACTTCTCCGGCTGCTATTTTTTCGAAATCTTTTATTTTTTTTATTCGCTGCATATAATATCAGCTCTATAAATCATTAGATTCAATATCTTCTATTTTTTTCTTTATTTCACTTAATTTCTCTATTGCTTTTAGTGGAGTAATATTGTTAATATCGATATTATTAATAATTTCAAATAATTTAATATATTCTTCATTTATCTCATGTTTTACTTTCACAATTGGTTTAAAGAATGATGTTTGCACAGTTTTCCCGGTTTTTTTTATTTCTTTTTTCCTAGTTTTAGGAGTCAACTTCATTAAATTATTTCCATTTCTAATTGTTTCTCTAAAAGTATCATTTTTTTCTATCTGTTCAAGGACCTTAAAAGCTCTTATAATTGTGTCTTCTGGGATCCCGGCAAGTCGTGCAATATGTATGCCATACGATTTATCTGTACTTCCTTCTTGAACTTTTCTAATAAATGTTATGTTACCATCCTCATCTTCCTTTATATCTAAATGATAATTCTTTACTCGAGGAAGTTCAATTTCTGTTAGTTGGTGGAAATGAGTAGAAAATAGAGTTTTTACTTTCATAGAATGTAATTTTTCTAAAGTTGCTATTGCTATTGCGCCTCCATCTGAGGATGATGTCCCTCTCCCTAACTCATCAATGATTATAAGGCTTTTTGGAGTAGAATAATTAAGGATTTTTGCAGTTTCGTTCATTTCTATCATGAAAGTGCTTAATCGTCTCGCAAGGTCATCCGAGGCTCCAATTCTTGTAAAAATTCTGTCAATAATCCCAATTTCTGCCGATTTCGCTGGAACAAAACTCCCCATTTGTGCAATCAAACAAATTAATGCCATTTGTCTTAAAAAAGTTGACTTACCAGCCATGTTAGGTCCGGTTATAATCAAAATTTGTTCTTTCTCCGTATCCATATAGCAATCATTAGGGATAAAGGGTTCAGAAAAATTAATTTGCTCAACAATGGGATGACGCCCTTCTTTAATAATAATTCTATCATCATCTCTTAAAATAGGTTTGCAGTAGTTATATTTTTCGGCAATTTCAGCAAAAGTACATAATACATCAATCATTGCAATTGATTCAGAAACATTTCCAATATCAACCGTTTGCATAACTACTTTCTCTCGTATTTCTGAAAATAGTTGATACTCCAAATCATTAATTTTTTCCTCAGCCGTTAGTATTTTTTCCTCCCATTCATTGAGTTCTTTGCTTTTATATCTTATAGCATTTTTAATAGATTGCCTTGAGATAAGCTCTTCGGGAAAATTTCTAATTTTGGATTTTGTAGTATTAGTAATTTCTATAAAATATCCTAAAATGTTGTTATGTGATACTTTAATCCCAGTTTGTATAGCAAAACGTCGTTTTAACGATTTCTCGAATTTTAACATCCAACTTTTTCCATTATTGATTATGTTTCGATACTCATCAACCGTTTCATTATAACCTTCTTTAATTATTCCGCCTTCTTTTATGGTAGTTGGAGGATTTTCTGCAATGGAATTCTTAATTAAGTCTCGAATTACCGAAAAATCTTTAATTTCTTTTAAAAAACTTTCTAACTCTGGAGTTTTTCCTTTTTTTAGCAAATCTATAATTTCTGGAATTACTTCAAGCGAATTTTTCAAATTTAATAAATCTCTCGCATTTGCAGAACGAGAAAAATTGAGTTTATTAATAATTCGCTCAAGATCCCCCATTTTTTCGAGTTTATCCCGAAGATCTGACCTTAAAAAAACATCATCCTTAAATTTTTGAACGATTTCTAATCGTTGGTTAATTTGATCTTTATTTATAAGTGGTTCTACAATAATTTTGGCTAATAAACGGCCACCCATAGGCGTTTGAGTATGATTAAAAATGGAAAAAAGTGTTGCATCTTTTCCTCGGTCCCTAATATTCCTTAATAGTTCTAAATTTCTCTGAGTTGAATAATCTAAATTTAATACTTCCTTTTGTTTAATAACCTTAATTTGAAAAATATTTGGTATAACATCTCTTTGAGTTTCCTTTAAAAATGCTAATAAACCACCAGAGGCTTGTATTGCCATTTGTAAATTTTCTAAATCAAAAGATTCTAGATTACTCAAATTGAAATGCTTAATAATTATCGAATATCCATTTTCATATTCAAAAACATAATCCTGAAATTCCTTTATAATGCATTTACTAATATCTTTGATTTTAATTATGAAATCGTCATCCTGATAGAGGTTTAATGGTAATATAAGCTCAACAGGACAATAACGAGAAAAAATCGCGAAAAGATCTTCTTCAGCAATACCTTCTTTAGATTCGAATTGAGTGGTTGAAAATTCTCCCGTTGATAAGTCGGCAAATGCAATACCATAGCCTTTTTTACCTTTAACGATTGAAGAAATATAATTATTCTCATTTGTTTTTAACATATCCGATTCGATAATTGTTCCAGGTGACATTATCCTCACGATACCTCGTTTAACAATTCGTCCTCTAGCATCTGCTGGGTCCTCCAGCTGTTCTACGATTACAACAGTTTCTCCTAAATTAACAAGATTTTTAAAATAATTTCCAGAATGATGTGGAATGCCTGCTAATGGATACGAGTCTTTTCCTCCAAATGTTCTTCTAGTTAAAGTAATACCCAACAATTTAGAAATCCGAACGGCGTCGTCGTAAAAAAACTCAAAGAAGTCTCCCATTCGGTAAGCGATAAGATTATCAGGATACCGCTTCTTTACTGAATACCAATGTTTCATCATTGGCGTTAATTTACTTGACTTTAAGTCTCTAAACGACTCCATTGAAAATATTAAACCTGATTTCTATATGAGTGTTTTATTCTAATTTTATTCTCTTAATTTAAATAAAATATCTCCGTTAAATTTTAATGATTTTTATTAAGATGATAACATAATACAAAGCTTTTTTTTAGATTTTAATTCTTTTTAATTGAAAAATGATTAATAGAAGAAAGTTGTTTTATGAAGCATCTAGAAAGTGAATTTGAGGGTATTAAAGGATTAAAAATATATTATCAAGCATGGTTTCCAGAAACTCCTAAGGCTGTTATTCAGATTGTACATGGATTTGGGAGTCATTCTGGCAGATATTTAAATATTGTAAATAAATTAGTTCCACTTGATTATGCAATTTATGCCGATGATCATAGAGGTCACGGTAAATCCGAAGGAAAAAGAAATTATGCAGATTTTCTTGATCAGTATGTAGAAGATGAAAAATTGTTATATGAAATAATAAAAAAACAACATCCTAATTTACCAATTTTTATGCTGGGTCACTCTATGGGTTCATTTATTGCGTTATATTTCACAAAGAAATATGAAAATTTGTTAAATGGTCTTATCCTTTCGGGCACAGGTACAAAAGCTGGCAGAAAAGTAAGTAGATTTTTAAAATTTATGGCTAAACTCTTCTCAAAAATTGCGCCACATATGAAAATGAGTACAGGACTTGATGCAAAATTACTCAGCCACGACCCTGAAGTAGTAAGAAATTACGAACAAGACCCCCTAGTTCATACCGATAAAATTCCTATGAGACTTAGCTATGAGGTGTTAAAATATTTCAATGAAGTTCAAACATTTGTGAATACTTTTAAACTTCCATTATTAGTTCAATGTGGCTCAGAAGATAAATTAACCGCAGGAACAGAAATTCTTAAAGACATATTTAAAATGGAAGATAAAACCATTATTATTTACGATGGTTTATATCACGAGGTATATAATGAAGTAGAAGAAGATCGGGAAAAGGTCTTAAAAGATCTTAGCGATTGGTTAGAAAATCATATTTAAATAATTTTATCAGAATAAAAAATGAAAATTAAAAATGGAATTTAATAACTAATATAAAACTTTATTTTTTGATATCGATTCTAATTATTTAAAATTTAATATAAAAAAATTGAGGTTATTATATGGAACATGTAGAGAGTGAATTTATAGGTATAAAAGACTTAAAAATTTATTATCAAGCATGGCTTCCAGAATCTCCTAAAGCAGTTGTTCAGATTGCTCATGGGGGTTTTGAACATTCTGGAAGATATTTAAACGTAGTTAATGAATTAGTGCCACGAGGCTATGCAATTTATGCCAATGATCACCGTGGTCATGGCAAATCCGATGGAGAAATAAATTATGTAGACACTTTTGATCAATATATAGAAGATCAAAAATTATTATATAATAATATAAAAGAACGATATCCAAATTTACCAATTTTTATGCTGGGTCACTCTATGGGCTCATTAATTGCCATGTATTTTACAAAAAAATATGAAAATTTTTTAGCAGGACTTATTCTATCCGGGACTGGTATAAGTACAGGTGGAGAAGTAAGTGGATTATTAAAATTTATGGCTAAATTATTCTCCAAAATTGCCCCGCACATGAAAATTGATCCAAAACTTGATGCAAAATTTCTCAGTCACGACCCTAAAGTAGTAATCGCTTATGAACAAGACCCTTTAGTACATGCAAAAAAAATTACTGCAAAACTTGGATATGAAATGTTGAAATTTTTTAAAGATATTCCAACTATTATTGATAATTTTAAACTTCCATTATTAATTCAATGTGGATCTGAAGATAAGCTACTGGCAGGAGCCGAAGTTCTTAAAGATATGTTTACAATGGAAGACAAAACTATTAAAATTTACGATGGTTTGTATCACGAAGTATATAATGAAGTAGAAGAAGATAGGAAAAAAGTTTTAAAAGATCTTAGCGATTGGTTAGAAAAACATGTTGAATAAATTCTGATATAGAACTAAAAAAGCGTAGTGAATTTTAGAAAATTTCTAATAAACTTATGTATTATTATCAGTAAATTTTTAATTCATTTTTTTATTATTTTTTAAGAACCTCCTATAAAAAATTTAATTTTCAACATAAAAAGTTAGTAACAAAAAATGTCGGATGCAGAAGAAATAACTGAGATTGTTTTTTATGGCCGAGGAGGTCAAGGATGTGTATTAGCATCCCAAATAATTGTAGAAGCAGCCTACATAAGCGGTAACTATAAAGATGTTGTTGCATTTCCATCATTTGGAGCTGAACGGAGAGGAGCTCCAGTTCAAGCATTTGCCCGTATTTCAAAAAATAAAAAAATTTGGACTCGAGCGCAAATTAAACGTCCAGATATTGCTATTGTTTTAGATGAGACGGTTATAACTCCGGATATTATTAAAAATATTAAAGAAAATGGAATATTAATAATTAATTCTGAAAAAACACCTGAAGCATTAAAGAATTTTTATAATCTCGCTAACAAAATGAAAATTGCATCTGCGAATATTAATAAATTTTGTATTGAAAGAGATCTGTATTTAGAAGATATTCCCATAGTTAATACTCCGATTTTAGGGGTATTAACAAAGGCTTTAGATTCTATTGATTTGGAATCCATGAAAAAAGCTATAATAAAAGTAATGGGGGAAAAAAAGGGAGAATCTAACAGTTCTCTTGCTGAAGAGGCAGTAAAACTTACATTGCTCCTCAATTTTTGAAATAAATTCTTTATACTGATTCTAATTTAAGTCTGTATTTCAATTATTAAGAAAAAAATCATAAAAAAAATAAAAAGGAAGAAAAATGGTTGATCAAAAAGTTCATGAAATAATATTAGCATCCATTCAAAAGCCAGTTGTGGGAGAGGCTGGAAAAACTGGTTCTTGGAGTAGATTCAAGCCAAAAATAGATCTTGATAAATGTACTGTTGTGAAAATGAATAAAGATGTTTGTCACTTTTGTTGGTTATATTGTCCCGAGCCTATTATAAGCCGAACAATCCCTCCAAAAATAAATTATGAATATTGTAAAGGTTGTGGAATTTGTGCGGAAGTGTGTCCGCCAAAAGCAATAAAAATGGTTGAGGAGAGTGAATTATGACAAACGTGGAAGAATATCAAGTTATGACCGGAAATCATGCAGCAGCTAATGCATGTAAGGGCGCTAGAGTTCAAGTTGTAGCAGCATATCCCATCACACCACAGAGTCCAGTCGTTGAAAAAATTTCATTTTTTATAGAAAATGGGGAGTTAAATGCGCGTATGGTTAGAGTAGAATCAGAACAATCTGCTCTCACCGCATGTGTGGCGGCATCTGCCACAGGTGTTCGAGTGTATACTGCAACATCTTCTCATGGATTATTATTAATGTATGAGATTTTATGTTGGGCAGCAGGAAATCGTTTACCTATTGTTATGAATATTGCTATGAGATCTGTTGGAGCACCATGGTCTGTGTGGACTGATCACCAAGATGCATTCACAGTTAGAGATACTGGATGGATACAAATGTTTTGTGAAGATAATCAAGAAATTTATGATACTAACTTGCAAGCATATAGAATTGCAGAAGATCCCAGTGTTTATGTCCCAACTTTTGTAAATTATGACGGATATATATTATCCCATACTTCCATGTTAGTTAAATTGGAACCCCAAAAAAAAATTGATGAATTTTTACCCCCATTGAAGCATCATCTTAACTTAGGAGATATGAATGTTGTAATGGGAGTTTGTCCTGTTACAACTCCAAATATAGTTAAAAGAGCGGAGGGAACTGCACCTGGGTATTATGAGTTTCGATATTCACTTCAACGCTCTATAGAAAATTCTATAAATAAAGTTAAAGAAGTTCATGATTTATTTGCAGAAAAATTCGGCCGTTCCTATGGAAATGGAATTTATAAAACGTATAGAGCAGAAGATGCCGAGATGTATATTTTTGCAGTTGGTTCTGTTGCTTCAGAATCACGTTTAGCTATCGACAAATTGAGAGAAAAAGGCGTAAAAATTGGGCTTATAAGTTTAAAATTATTCAGACCTTTTCCCACTAAATATCTTCGGGAACTTTTTAAAGATGCAAAATTAATAGTAGTGTTCGATAGAGACATCGGTTATGGTTATGAAGGAATTCTCTGTTATGAATTGAAGAGTGCATTGTACCAATCGATAAATAGACCGTTTATCAAAGGATATATTGTAGGACTAGGTGGTAGAGATGTAAATGCTGAGGATCTAATCAATGGAGTTTATAGATCGATTGACTTAGAGAAAAAAAATGAATATTCTGAACAAACAGAATTTATTGGATTAAAACTTGATGAACTGGATTTCTTACAAAAGGAGGTAAAATAAAAAATGGCTGATAAAGTTAAATTATATGACATTCCTGAAGAGGAATTTTTATTACCCGGGAATCGTATGTGCGCTGGTTGTGGATTATCACTTATATATCGCACAGCTTTAAAAGCTCTAGGTCCCAATACAATTATTACAGTTCCTGCTTCATGTCTTACTGTGTTGCATGGGATGCAAGGATTTACAAGTGTTGATAAAATATCAGTTCTTAATACACCATTTGCTACTGTAGCAGCAAGCGCAAGTGGAATCGAGGCAGCCTTGGAAGCTATGGGAAAAGATGATGAGGTTACCTGTGTTGCATTCGCAGGTGATGGAGGGACTACGGATATTGGAATTCAAGGTTTAAGCGGAGCGGCAGAAAGAAGAACCAATTTTATTTATGCTTGCTATGATAATGAAGCTTATATGAATACAGGCGTTCAGCGTTCCGGATCAACTCCTTATGGTTCATTTACTACAACAACTCCAATATATGGAAAAACAGAACATAAAAAAAATATGCCAAAAATTTTAGAAGCTCATGATATTCCTTACGTAGCAACTTCTTGCGCAGCTTATCCATTAGATATTTATGCAAAATTCAAAAGAGCTAAGAAAATTAAGGGAACAAAATATATTCATATTTTATCTCCTTGCCCACCAGGTTGGGGATTTTCCACAAAAGATACGATTAAAATGGGAAAATTAGCTGTTGAAACGGGATTTTGGCCATTATATGAGATTGAAAATGGAAAGTTCTCATTATCTACTCCAAGTAAAAGGCTTTTAGATCCAGCAAAGCGAAAACCAATTGAAGAGTATTTGTCCACTCAAAAGAGATTTAATAGATTAAGCAATGAAGATATAGAAGAATATAAACGCTATATTAATCAGTCATGGGAATATATTAAAAGTAAAAATTTAACTACACAACTTCTTTAAAATTTTAATAATAACAATTTAATTACAAATCCTACACATGAAAATATTTATTTTTGATGAAAATTTAGAAAACTGGGTTGAAGAAGAAACCAGCCTTTTACTTCATGATCTTGCAATATTTTTAGATGAGAAGAATAAAATTGTATATTTATGGCAAGGTCCAAAATCAAAAAAGAAAAAGAAGGAGCTTGGTTTTAAATTACTATCATTAATACAAGAGAAGTATCAAAATTTTAAACTTAAAATTTTAAAAGATAACATTCCACCAGAAATTCATACACAATTAATGAACTTATTGAAAAAATTTGGTAAAAAAGAGAAAATAATCTTGAATAGAACCATTTATTTAAAACTTTATCTGATATTCGGACTAATTGGAACTATTTTCTCATTTATATATTATCTTAACCTATTATCGTCATTATCATGGGTTCAAACAAATGGAAGCTTACAAATTAATGCACAAATATATGATAGGTGGATTTTAACTTCTCAAATTTTAATTATCATATTTCTCCTTATTTTTATTGGAAATCAAACCCTATCCTTCATAATAAATCGCGTTATATCAATTATAATCGCAATGATTGGGGTTATTATGTCAATAGGTTTTCTACTATATATCTCCCAAGGAATTTTTCTTTTCTTATTTCAATCTGGCTCGACGACAATAATATATTTAATTTCTAAAAGTGATTTAGGAATATTTTTACTTATAAATTTTATTGGAATTATAATCTTGGTTTTCCCTACTATATACTCTATTTTTTGGATATTTAAACATTCAAAAGCTTGATGAAAAATAATACCTTAAATATTCAATCATGAATTTACCTTAATAATAAATTATTTCAATTGTATTAGTTAAATTGAGTATATTTACAATATAAATTAAAGAGAAACTAAGGTTTGGAAGTAGCTAAAATTATAAAATCAATGGAAAAGGAAGATTTCCGCGTATTAAGAGCGATTGAACGGGGTATGAGAAGAGCTGCCACCGTAAAAATGAGTAATATCTGCTTTTTTTCTAAATTGAAAATGGAGGAAGTTTTATTCCGTCTCAATAAAATTCATAAAAATAATTTAATAATTCGTGATTCTACAGGTGAGACTAGTTATAAATTAAATTCAATTGGGTATGATATGCTCGCTTTTCATATTTTAGTTGGACAAGGAATAATCTCTCAACTCGGGGTAGAGATCGGGAAAGGAAAAGAAGCAGATGTATATAAGTGCATAAACGATGATAATGAAGAAATGACTATGAAAATCTTTAGAATTGGTCGGACAAGTTTCCGAAAGGTAAAACAATTAAGAATATTTGTCGGTGAAAGACGCCATTTTTCCTGGCTTTACATTAATCGACTTGCTGCTATGCGAGAATATGAAGCCCTTTCAAAAATTGCTCCATTAGGATTAAATATTCCAAAACCAATTGGAATCAATCGTCATATTATAATAATGGAATTTATTGAAGGAACAGAACTTAATAATCTCATCGAAATAGAAGATCCGGTATTTATTTTTGAAGATATAATTAATCAAATAAGTCTTATTTATAAAAATGTGGGTATAATTCACGGAGATCTCGGAGAATTTAATGTTTTAATCAATTCTGTAGGGGATATTCTGATCATTGATTGGCCACAGTGGATCCCCAAGAACCATCCCAATGGATTATCAATTTTGAAAAGAGATATTGAAAATATATGTTTATTTTTTAAAAAGAGATTTAAAGTAGAGAGTAATACCGAAGAAATTTTGAAATCTATTATTTCTTAAAATATTTATTCAAGATCTTAATCATCTTTGATATTTTTAAAAATAATCCAATCTTCGCATTTATTATCATATATATAATTTAAATCTTGAAAATGCGGTTGAAATAATTTTTTAATTTCATTTAAATTGAAGCTTTTTTTTAAAATTGTAATGGCTAATAATCCACTTCTCTTAAAAACTCGATTTACTTCTTCTATTCCCTTCCTAATATCAGGAAGATTCTGAAATGAGGTAATGGAAATAAAACCCGCAAAAAGATTACTTTTGAATGGAAGATTTTCAATATCTCCCAAGATTAAATAAGAGTTTTTTTGTTTTTCTTTTGCAATCTTTAGCATATTAAAAGATATGTCTAAACCAATTAACCTAATATTTCTTTTAATCCTTTCTTTATTGAGGTAATCTAAAAACAAATTTGTTCCAGAACCCGCATCTAGATAAATTCCGCTTTTGAAAACAAGACTTTCAATTATTAACTTGAATTTATAATTTTGAATTATTTTATATCGGTTATCATAAATTTTGGCAGAGGAATTATAATCCTCAATAATCTTTATCTTCTTATCCAATTTTTTTGCATTCAAATTTCTCATTCTAATTCAAATTAATAACGTAAAAAAATTAAAAAGATTTTAATTTAAGAGTATTTTTTAAGAGTATATAAATTATATTTAATATTATTTTTAATTAAAGAGAAAAATTATCAGGTAAATTAATAAAATGGAACGAGACCCACTTAAAATTCTAGAAAAGGCAGTAAATTCCGTTATTCTACTGAGATTAAAAGACGGAACGGAATACCGAGGTAAAATGAAAGAAATTGACTCTTATATGAATATGATAATAGAAGATGCCACAGAATTTATGGATGGAGCAGCTGTAGCCAAATATTCTGAGATCTTCATAAGAGGCAATAATCTATTGTTCATTAAACCAGATGCGTCTGAAATATTATAGATTTAAATAATTTCTCTAAAAATTTTAACTCATTTTTAATAAATTTAGAAAATTTTAAAGTTTACTTTTATTTGGAACAATATGAAAAACAATTCACACTCTCAACCGTTGACTACATTAGTAGCATATGGAACATTTATCACTAATAATCTTTGGAAAAATTATAAAAATGTTGAAGTGTGTTTAGTAAAAAATTATCGAAGAATATTACCCCCAGGGAATTGGTTTCCATACGTTTTGCCAGATAAAAATGCACAATTTTGGGGTTTGAAATTTGATGTTAATTTTGATCAATTAATTCGACTTGACACTTTTGAAGGAGTAAAATTAGGGCTTTATTCTCGAATTGCAACTAAGGTTTTTCTTAAAAATGATGAAGAAATAAGCGCCGATATTTATGTTCCAACAGAGAAAACAATTAAGCAATATAATATAATATTAGATATTGATGCAGAAGATAGATGGAAAAATGAAATAAAGAAATACCCAGAACTAATTGAAAAATTTCCAGAATTAATTCTTTAATTTTTCATAAAATTAATTTTGAATTATTTGTATATTTTCTAATGGTACCCAACCACTTTTACCTTTCTTGTTGGTAACCCAAGCCCAACCGCTTACTTCATTGCTAATTATTATTTCTTCTCCAATTTCCACAGTAAGTTCAGTTGCATCATAATCTCTAAGAGCTTTACATTTTTTATCATTTAATCTCTTAATATAATTTTCTGGGACCCATCCTCCTTTATCAAATTGGTTAATACACCATAACCATTCTTTCCACTCGGTTTTTTTCACACTAATTGTTAAAATCTCATCTTTAACAATTATTAACGGATCAGAAAAAGCAGATTTATAGTCTGATATTACTTGGCATTTAATTACTTTCATTTTCAAATTAACCTAATTAATTATGTTGGATTAAAGAATTTTATAGTTAAAAAATCATTGTATTATGATTAACTCGACGTTCGAGTCTTCAATTAAAGCGATCGTTGCTGGATTAGGTGCAAATTGACCTCGATAATTATTTGAAGAAAAAATCGTCAATAATCTACCATTAAAGAAGTATTGATAACCTTGAGGAGGAAATATTTCATGTGATCTAATTAAAGATTTAAAACCATAATGCACCATAAATTCTTCAAATGCTTTATAACCAAATCGTTTTATACCCTCACCTCTGAAATTATCTACAAAATAAGGAGCTGCTTCATGTTCTATAGGATCATTCCATATCATTTGAAAAACTTCATTAGAGATTTCGGGGTCACTCATTAAATTTGTATTTTTATCCAATTTTTTTAATTTATTAATAATTTCGATGTTTTGAGGAATACCGCCGTGCACACAAAAAATCTTCTTATTGATAATCGCACAAAGAGAGAGAGAGTTGTATAATTCTGAAAGATATTTAATGCGTTCTGCATCACCAAATTTTTTCAAAAAAATATCCAAAAACCCATAATATCGATTAATTTCTATAGTCTCATGGTTTCCCTTTAATAAAAAATAACGAGCTGGTTCTGAAATCTTCAAGGATAAAATATAGCATAGACATTCTAATTGGTACGGTCCTCGATCAACAATATCTCCCAAAAAGAGAATCATTTCAGGTTTTATTTCATCTATTTTTTCCTTGATTTTAACCAATGAATGTAGGTTTCCATGGATATCTCCTATGATAAGTATTTTTTCTTGGGGAGATGATGCATTCAATTTTAATACATAAGGTTCCTTTTCAAAAATAATCTTGCTCTTTTCAATAATATCAATAAAATCATTAAAGCTAATCTCTTTTACAGAAAAAGGTGATTGTAGTATTTTTTTTATCATTTTTAAAAATGACTCAAATTTAACTTGATTACATCTTAATTTGATTTAAAAATAACGATTTTTGGGTTTTATTTTATTTAAACAGTTGAATTTATATTCTTCTATTCTTCTTCTTCCTCAATCTCTCGTTTCAACCTTATTTTAAGTACTCTTAAAGCAAAATTAATTACATCTCCAATATTGCTCCATTTTTTCTTTCTAACTTGCTCTTTCACCCAATAGAACATATCCTGGTCTATAGGTGCAGTTAAATAAATAGGTTGCATTTCCCTTATATCTTCCGATTCGGCCTTATTTAATAGCCAAGAAACAATATTTGAGATCAATTTAAAATTATCTTCAGCATTTATTCCATAAGAATCATGTAAACTTGAAAACAAAGACATATTTGCTAAAGCTACAATCTTACCTGAACCATAATGTCCTACTGCAATTACTGGTAATTCACTTACTGGTTCCTCAACCCAATCACTTCCATTGAAATATTCGTGCCATGAAGTATCTTTGGAAGAATAGGCAATATAATCAACATCTACATTGTCTTTTTCAACTGATTTATCAATTGATAATGTGCAGCCATTAGAATGAATAATACTTGAAATATCTCGTGTGATAAAATGAGGTATAAAATCCTTTATTACTGGCCGAGAATTTTCAATAGAGAAATATCGACCATCATATAAAGTATCATTATTAAATGTTATACCAAAATTTTTGGTTAGTTCTGATAAATTATTTTGATTCTCATAATCACCGCCTTGGTCATTTAGAATTAATAAACTTCCTCCATCATGAACATATTTAACTAAATCAGTAATTTCATCCATTTCGATTAAAGATTCTGTAGGAACTCCAATAATAAAGATATCATATGTTGATAATTTTTTTTCGGTTAAACCCGCCTCTATTTTTCCTATCTTAAAATTTGAATTAACCAAATACTCCAAAAAGTCAGTAAATGCTGTATCTTCAATTTTTAATTTATTATTATGAGATTCATCAAAACCTATATTAATATTTTTCATTTTTATTTGCCTTTTCTTTATGACTTCAATATAAAAAACACTATTTTGAATTACCTTAAAAGATAATGTATGATGAAAATATTATTCTATTTATTTTGACTTAAGATTGTAACGGAACATACAGTGTAGGCCCCACCCAAATTATGGGCTAGCCCAATCTTTGCATCTGGAACCTGTCTTCCATCTGCTCTTCCCTGAACTTGTTTGGTTACTTCATAGAGCATACGGCAACCTGTAGAACCAATCGGATGACCAAAACTTTTAAGACCACCAGATGGATTAACCGCAGTTTCTCCGTCCCAGTTAAACGTACCATTTTTCAATTCTTCAGCCGCTTGACCTCTTTCGCAAAATCCCAAATCTTGGCAATTTAACAATTCAGTAATTGTAAAACAATCGTGAACTTCGGCACAATCTATTTCCTTCCTTGGATCGGTAATACCAGCTTCCTTATAGGCCATATTAGCTGCTTTAACTGTGGCTGGAAAACTTGTGAATTCAAACCCCGGCCAGTACCAAGGAGTATTTGTATAGCAACTAATTGCATTTGCTTTTACTATGATATAATCATCACCATGAGCGTAGCTAGGAGCATCTTCCACTCGTGTTAAAAGTAAAGCTGCAGCTCCATCACTCATGGCACAACAGTCAAATCTTCCTAGAGGATCGGCAATCATGGGGGCTCTTAATGCTTGTTCAATTGTGATTTCACTACGGAAATGAGCTTTAGGATGGTGAGCTCCATTACTATGATTCTTGACAGCAACACGAGCTAAATCTTCTCTTGTCCAACCGAATTCATGGAAACTTCTTGTAGCAGCCATGGAAAACATCGCTGGAGCAGAAGGAATAGGTAATACAGGATGTCCGAAGATCTTGAATCCTGGTAATCCGCTGGACCCCTCATCCATTAATTTCTCAACACCGCAGGCAAGTGTTACATCATAAGCTCCTGATGCTACAGCAAAGCAAGCATTACGAAAGGCGTCCATACCTGAAGCACAATAATTTTCTGTTCTTGTGATAGGTTTACCATCCATTCGTAAAACATCTTCGACTGT